>JBGAKQ010000022.1:0-80543 GCA_044224295.1 Lacunisphaera sp.
CGAAAACTTCTTCGCTCGTCTCAAACGCTTCCGTCGCGTGGCCACTCGCTACGACAAGCTCGCCCTCACCTTCCTCGGCTTCGTGCAATTCGCCGCAGTCTTGGATTGGCTCACTCATGAGGTTTGAAAACACTCCCTAGAGTTGCACGGTGACCCGCATGAATGTCGCGGGAATCATCAGGGCGCTGCTGCCGGGTTGATTGTGGGCCTCGGCCTGGGCGACCAGCTGGCGTTCGAGCTCCGCAGCCTGGCCGTTCTTGGTCGCGGCCTCGAACGCGTTCATCGTCGGGCCATAGAACTCGCGGAACATCTCGATGAACTGCGCCGGCGTCAGGATCGGCGAACGGAAATAGAAGGTGTCGCGCTCGAACTTGATCTGCTCCTTGGCGACCCCGGCGGCCGCGAAGCGCTCCACGATGTGACTTTCGACACCCCACAGCATCGGGCTGATGAATCCATCCGGCGGCGGCGGCGTGAACGCAGCGCTGATTTTCAGTACCTGTGACACGAAGGACGTCGGATCGTTGGGGATCCAATTGCCCATCACAATGCGCCCGCCCTTCTTGGTGACGCGCACCATCTCCTTGGCGACTTCCGTCGGTTTCGGCGCGAACATTGCGCCGAACACGGTGAGCGTCAGGTCAAAGCTCCGATCCGAAACCCCCTGTAGCTGACAGGCATCGCCGTGTTGGAATTTCAATTTCTTCAAGCCGAGCGCTTCCGCGCGGCGCGTGCCGGCGGCCACCAGATTCCGCGCAATGTCTATGCCGGTGACTTCCGCACCAATCAGCGCCAGCGGCACCGCGGTCGTGCCGTCACCGCAGCCGAGATCCAACACCCGCAGCGGGGGCTGCACATGCAGCGAGCGCACCAGCGCTTCCCCTGATTCCCGCATCGTGCCGGCGATCGCCGTAAAGTCACCTTTCTCCCACAGGGCCTGGTTTGGATTGATCATTCGCCGAGCGTGGACCCGCGGCCCGTGGCGCGTAAACACCTTTGGTCTTAGCCGTTGGTAGAAGAATGCCTGCGCACCAACGCCCGTGATGGGAAACACGCGTTTTCGATGAGGTTGTTGCCCCGGGGCGTGCAAGGGTCTCACCACGGAACGCCCTCCTCAGCAGAGGGCGCGCAGGATCAGGCTTCAAACCTCGTCACGGCCGCGGCCGCCAGACGGATCGACCGTGCCGACTCATCGACACCCGCTCACTTCGCGAGTTCGTAAAGGTACTCCACGTAGGAGAGCGCCGCACCGTCGTAACCGCGCACCTTGGGATTGGCCGACTCAATCAGCAGATACTCATCGGGCGCGTGCTGACCGCCGCCGTTGCCGAGGCCGAAGTGACCGGCCGCGAGCGAGACGGGCTCCTGCGTGAAGATGTAACCCGGATAGGACCCCGCGAGCCACGGCCACACGACCGGATCGAGACCGGCATTCTTGAGGACCGCGATCTGCGCCTGGATCAACGGCGCGTCGAGCTTGCTGCGCGTCGGGTCGTAACCGCCGGTCATGTTGACGTCGATGTCGCCGTAACCGCGCTTCGCAAGATGCGCCTTGAGTTGCGCCAACGCCGTCGCCGCCGTCTGCCCCGGCACGAGTCGCAGGTCCAGCTTCGCCGCCGCCTTGTGCGGCAGCACGGTCTTGCCGCCAGGACCGGTGTAACCGCCGTAGATGCCCTCGATGTTGACGGTGGGCTGGGAAATGTAGCGCTCCAGCGCCGGCAGGAAAGGCAGGTCGTCGATCCATCGAACCGCGCCGGACGCGACCTTCATCTGTTGCTCCGTAAGCTTTTTCGCGGCGACTGCAACCATCGCCTTCTCCTCCGCACCCAGCGGCGGCACGGTGGCCATGAAACCGTCGATCGCCGGCGTGTTGCCGTCATCGGAAACCAGCGTGTCGAGCGCCTTCACGAGGCGCCACACCGGGCTGTCGACCATGGATTTGAATGAAGAATGCGTGTCGCGCATCGGGCCGCGGCCCCACAATTGGGCGTTGGAGGTCAGTTCCAATTCAATGACGCCCTTGGCGCCAAGGCTGACGGTCACGCTGCCGTCGAGTCCCTGGGTCAGATGTGGCAGGAAAAGGCCGCTGCACTTCTTCAGCGCGGGCAGGACGTCGGGATGCCGAACGATCTGCGCGATATGCGGCGAGCCGATCTCCTCCTCGCCCTCGGCCACCAACACCAGGTTCACCGGCAGCTTCTTGCCCGCCGTGCGGAAGGCGTCGATTGCCGCGAGCAACGCGGACTCGGGGCCCTTTTGGTTCATCGCGCCACGACCGATCATGACCTTGCCCACGTTGGGGCGATCGATGATCCGGGCCTCGAGCGGGGGCGACGTCCACTCCTTCGGGTCAAACTGCTTCACGTCGTACATGAAGTACACCGCCACGGTCTTCGGTGCACCCGCGTCCAGCGTCGCGAACACCCCGGGCTTTCCGTCCGTGTCGATGCGCACGGCGTGTTGGAAACCGACCTCCTTCAGCAACCCGATCAGATGGTCCGCGCCCTCGGGGAAGCCACGGTTCTCCGCCGCGATGGCCGGCTTGGCGATCCACGCCTGGAGCCGGCTGATCGCGCGATCATGATTCTTGGCAATCTCCGCCTTCAGGACGGCAATGTCCGCCTCGGCCGCCATCAGTTGAGTGACCCAACCCGCCGTGACCACGGCGGCCGCGAGAAGAAAACGACGATTCATGTCGCGACGATGGACGCGTCACCCACGACCGCAATGCGGGAATTCCTCCGGAACCGGTTGGGATCACCGCTTCGCCGTGGTCAACCACATGCCGGTCAGCACGAGCGCGCCGGCCACCGCCAGTCGCAGCGTGAACGCTTCGCCAAGCAGCAAGATGCCGGCGAGCGCCGTTAACACTGGTACGAAAAGTTGCACGGTCCCCGCTTGGATGGGCGTAAGGGCCGGCAGGACCCGCGCCCACAGCGCGTACGACAACGCGGTCGTGACCGCACCCATCCCCAAACCGAGGGCCAGGCCCGGTGCGGTGATCACGAGGGCGTCGCGTTCCACCCACGCGAGCACCGGCAGGCAGAGTGCGAAACCGACGAAGGCCCGGGCGTTCGTGACGAGCGGCGTCCCGCGCTTGCGCAGGAAAAGGGAATACGCGCCCCAGGTGGCGCCCGTGAAAGCAAGCAACGCCACGCCTAGCGGCGTCGTGCCTTGGACTTTGCCAAAGGCGAGCACGCCAACGCCGCACAAAGCCACAAGCGCGCCCACCAGGGCACGCGTGGACGGACGCCCCCCACCGATGGCCATCGTCAGGATCACCAGCGCATAAAAAACAAACGTGCCCGCAGCCGCCGTGATGTGCCGGTACCCGTAGGCGATCGCCAGCGCGTAGCCGCCGAGGAACGCGATCAGCGGGAGATCTTCCAGCCGCGGGCGGGCTTCGCGGGTCCGGCCTTGGCTTGCCAGAATGATCGCAAGCATCGCGGCTCCCGCCGCGAACCGCGCCACGGTGACCGAGGCGGGATCCAGCAATTCGCGCTGCACGAGGAAGCGCGTGATGAGGCTGTTCGCGGCAAAGCACCCCATGACCAGCAGGGTGCTGCCGAAAAGCGTGGACCGGGAAGGCGTCAAATTAGTGAACCTCAGCCTCGCGCAACCACTGGGCCGCCCGCGCAACCAATTCGGCGTGGGAGTCGAGGCCGAGCTTGTTTTTGATGTTCTCGCGGTGGGATTCAACCGTCTTCACGCTGACGCCGAGCCGCGCCGCGACCTCGCGCGTGGGCTGAGCCGCCCCGACCAATCGGAAGACTTGCAGTTCACGATCCGTGAGGCGCGCAGCCAGTCCGGCTGGCGTGGGCGCCTCGGGCGCGGAAAACAGGGCGGCCGTGATGCTGGACGGGACCACCACCCCACCCGCGGCCACTTGGTGCACCGCACGAAACAGCGTCATGACTTGCTCACGCTTCGAAACGAAAGCCCGCACCCCGGCCTGGAGACAGCGGGTCGCATAGAAGTCCTCGGCCTGGTGCGTGAAAACAACGATGCGCAGCCCCGGGGCGATCTCGAGGAACTCGCGGATCAGGGCCAAGCCGTCGCCCGCGTGCACGAAGAGGTCCATCACGAGCACCTGCGGCAACTGCCGGGCAACGAATTCCCGCAGTTCCTGCGGCGTGGCGGCCGTGCCTGCGACGCAGAGACTGCACTCGTCTTCGATCAGCCGCGCGAGGCCCTCCCGCATCGCGGGCGTGTCGTCGGCCAACGCGACGGCCACCCGCTGGGTGTGGAAAAAGGGCGTGAGCACGTCGCAATGGGGTCGGAGCATTGCGGGAGGCAAGCAGTCCGCCCGACGCTGACAAGCCGCCGACAGGTGGCCGGTTGACCCATCTCCTCAGGGGCCGCCTGACGCGCGATTGGGGCGAGCGGCCCGATGTGCATTCCGCGAGGCCTGCTATGCTCGGCGCCGAACCCAATCAACCTATGCCAAAATACGTCATCGAAAGAGACATCCCCGCGCTCGGAAACTTCACGCCCGCCCAGTTGGGCGAAGCGTCCCGCAAGTCCTGCAGCGTGCTCCACAAACTCGCGCCCCGCGTGCAGTGGGTCCACAGCTACGTGACCCAGGACCGCATGTACTGCGTGTACATCGGCGCAAATCCCGAGGCCGTGCGCGAGCACGCCCGCCTCAGCGGTTTTCCGGCAAACCGGATTTCCGAAGTCAAGGCGATCATCGATCCCGCCACCGGCGGCGACTGAGCCGATCCCCTCCCATCAATCACTTCTCCCACTCCATGAAAACCATCAAGATCGTCATCCTGTCCCTTCTCGCCGTCCTCGCGGGCGGCGCCGCCTTCGCCAAGGAGCAACCGGCTCCCGAAAGCCTGCCCGCCGGCATGAACATGTACGTCATCGAACGCGACATGCCCGGCCTCGGCAAGCTGGCTCCGGCCGACCTGAAGGCGGCTTCGCAGAAATCCTGCGGCGTCCTCGCCAAACTGCCCCAGGTCACTTGGGTCCACAGCTACGTCACGGGCGAAAAAATGTTCTGCGTGTACCTCGCTCCGAACGAAGAGCTCGTGCGTGAACACGCCAAGCAAGGCGGCTTCCCCGCCAACGCCGTCCGCAAGGTGTCGACCATCATCGGACCCGAAACGGCGACCCAGCCGTAACTAGAGCGGAAGTCGTCCGCCTGAATATTGATTAACCCCGGCCCCGGTCTGCGCGAGCAACCGGTGCCGGCTCGTTTTCAATCGGCCCGAACATCGAAGCATGCGCCGGTCTCAAGTTCCCATGTGACCTGAAACACTCCCCCTTACCCGCGACTCTCCCGCCGCGCCGCCACCGCGGCGATTCGCTCGACCAAGGCCACGCGTTCTTCGGGGGTCGTGTCACGGAGGCAGGGTTTCGTGACCAACTCGAGCCGGTCGCCGCGGCGTTCGAGCAGGCCCCAGCCGTCGGGGAGTTCGTGCGGGCGGACCAGATCGGGTTCCGTGACGAGATAAAGCAAACTCGCGGAACGCCAGCGGGCGAGCTTGGCGAATTTCGTGCCTTCATGGAGCTTGCGCTGCGCGGCGGCGTACTCCGCCTCGAGGCGCTCGTGCGTGTCATGCCGCAGGCCACGCAGGTCGATGGCGTCCCACTCAGGGAAAAGCTCCTCGCGACGCCGCAAATCGGGCCGGTGACCACCGATCAGCGCGCGCAGCGCCATGAGGCGCTCACTCATCCGCACGAGCAATTCGGCCGCGCCGGCCTCGCGGGCGCTGTCGCGCAGGAAGTCCGCCCGGCTGGCCTTGCACTCGAACACCGCCGTGCACGCATTGCCCGTCAGGACGCGCGGCGTGGCCGCAACCACGTCGGCCCGATACCCGGAACGCGGCAAGCGCACCTCGGTCGCCGCCAACATCAAGCGGTGCTCCGCGGCCCAGGCCAAGGCGAGTCGCTTCAGGAGGCGATGGGCTTCCGTCTCGCCGGCCGTGCGCACAGGCGTCGAAAGTTCCTCGTCGTTGGCCGGATTGCTCACGTCCCCACCCTAGCCCATGCGCCTGACAACCCTATGTCAGCAGGCTAGCGGTCCGCCGCACTGCAGGGCGGCCGGCCGGCGAGCTCGGTCAGGACCGGGCTCACGGCAGCGACGGGCCTGACTTCCACCGTGAGTCCCAGGGGCAGACCCGGACATTGTTTGGCGATCTGGGTCGCCTCGTCGATGTCCGCGACCGTGATGAAGAAATAACCGCCGATGACTTCCTTCCCTTCGGCATAAGGGCCGTCGGTCACGCGCTCGCCAGCCGAGCCCGAAACGACGCGGCCGCCGAGCTCCAGCGGACGCGCATGCTGCACCTTGCCTTGGGCCGCGAGGCCCTCGAACCAGTCGTTCCATTTCTGCGTCAGCGCGATTTTTTGCGCCGGCGTCAAATGATTGTGGGTCTCCGGTCCGGCGTTCCGGAAAATCAGCATGTAGTCGCTGGACGTTTTGCTCATGAGACTCGGCGATTTGCTACGGTTGGCTCCGCCGTTGCGCGGGGACCGCTTCGATTTCGATATAAACGGACTTCGCGCCAGTCGCGGCCACGGTATCGATCGAAGCGCCCACTTCCTTAACCTTGCGCGCCTCGGCGGTCTCGGCCGTTGCGCCGACCCGGCACAGGAATTCCCATTGGGCAAATCCCTCCGGCGGGGTGCGCCGCTGGCAGCGGCGGACGTACTTGTTGACCTCGTGCCGGATCTGGTCGCGGACGCGGGCGTCCTCCTTGTTCGGGGCTTGGAGCGGGAAATTCTTCTTCATCGCGGATCATCGTTACGACCCACCCGGGCGACTCAACGCATTTCAACGCCGGGCGGGAAAGCGATTTTGGGGAGCGCGCTGATTCGGGAACAAAGGTGCGTCGCACCCCCTGCTGGGAAAGATGACAGGCACGGAGGCCTGTCGCTACGACTTGGCCTTCCGCACGGCGGGTGCGACTTTGGTGCCGAGCAATTCGATCGCCTTCATGATCTGCGCGTGGGTCAGGACGCGGTTGTCGATCAGGACGTTCAGCCGGTGGATTCCGCCGAGCCATTCGTTCTCGGCCAGGATCTTGTCGATGGCCGCCTGCGGCCCGCCGACCATCAGGGCGCCGAGGGGACTGCATTGGGCGTCGAACTGCGGCCGCGTCGGCGGCGGCCAGCCACGCTCGCGGCCGATCTTCCCGAACGCGTCGCGGTACGCCGGCCAGAAGGTCTCCATGGCCTGCTCGGTCGTGTCGGCGAGGAAGCCGATGTTGTGAATACCGATAAACAAACGGTCCGCCGGGTGCCCGGCCGCCTGCCACGATTCCCGGTAAAGGTCGGTGAGCGGACGAAACTGTTTCGGCGAACCGCCGATGATCGCAATGACGAGTGGCAGGCCGAGCTTGGCCGCGCGGATGACCGATTCCGGCGTGCCGCCCACGCCGATATAGATCGGCAGCGGTTGTTGCACCGGCCGGGGATACACGCCCTGCCCGGTCAGGGGCGCGCGGTGGCGGCCGGACCACGTGACGTTGATCTCGGAACGGATCTTCAGCAGCAGGTCGAGTTTCTCCGCGGCGAGTTCGTCGTAGTCCTGCAGATCGTAACCGAACAAGGGATACGATTCGATGAACGAACCGCGCCCGACGATGATCTCGGCGCGCCCTTGGGAAATCAGGTCGAGGGTCGCGAACTGTTGAAACACGCGCACCGGGTCATCGGAGCTGAGCACCGTGACCGCGCTCGCCAGCCGGATGTGTTTCGTGCGCGCCGCGGCGGCCGCCAGCAAGGTGGCGGGAGTCGAAGCGACGTAGTCCGGACGGTGGTGCTCGCCGACGCCAAACACGTCGAGGCCCACCTGGTCCGCGAGTTCGATCTCTTCCAGGAGATCCTTGACCCGTTGGGCATCGCCCACCGGGCCGCTCTGGGCCGTCGCCACAAAACTATCCACGCCAATTTGCATGCGGGGGATATAGTCAGGAGCGCACTTTTAGCGAGCGCGCCGGTGCGTCATCAGGTGGAGCGCGTTGCCTTCAACGCGCTTTCGGCCGTGCTCAACGCGTTGAGGGCAACGCGTTCCACCTACTTCTCGCCATCCACCGTCCCGCGTCCGTCGGCGATCTCGGCCAGGCGGTAAGACAGCGCGATCGTGACATCCGCGGCGTCGAGGCGGCCTTGGCGCTCCAAGGCGTAGGCCTGCTCAACCAACTCGCCCCGCAGTACGGCGAGCTGATCCAAAACCTCGGCGCTGACGGTGAACGGCATCGCGTCAGCTTTCGACCATTGCCTTGAAGCCGCCGTAGAGCATGCGTTTGCAATCGAACGGCATGTCCTTCGGGTCGCACATCGCGGCGATCCGCGGGTCCTTCATCACGGCCGCGTTGACCTTGTCGCGGTGCGCCCGCGATTTGAAGACGATGAAGGCAAAGATGGGCACCTCGCCGGCTTTCAGGCGAACGCCGCGGGGGAATGGCGTCGCGAACTGTTCCGCAGACTTCATGTCATCCGCGACACATTCCATGTACTGCAGCGCGCCGTGGTCGCGCCAGACCTTCGACGCCTTCCGGGCGATTTGGAGATACTGCTTCAGCTTTTTCTTCGGGACCGGAACGACAAAACCATCGGTGTATTTGGGCATGGGCGACGTGGGTTGAGGTTGAGGTAAATTACGTCGATTTCTTCCCCTCGGTCAGCTGCCGGAGTCCCGCGAGGCCCTTTTCGAAATCTCCGCCAACCATCTTGTCCATGTTCATGAACAGGCAAAAGATCTTCGAGAGGCAGGTGTTGGTGCCGGACATCGTCCAGGTGACCTTGGTGCCGGCTCCGTCCGGCCGGAACGAAAACTCGGTGGGGCAAAGTCCGGGCATCGGTTTGAAGAACTCCAGTCGGATCACAATGGACTCCGCCGGCTTGCTTTCGGTGATGGTCATTTTGCCGGCGCCAACATCCCCGTTGCCCTCCCAGGCATAGGAAGTGCCGACGCCCGCGGCCGGGCCCTCAAACGTGCGCTTCATGTTCGGATCGAGCTTTTCCCAGGGCGACCAGTTGGGCCAGCGATGGAAGTCATTCACCTCCGCAAAGAGCGCCGCGGCCGGGGCCGCGATCGTCGCGCTGCGCGTGATGTGAAATTCCGAGGGTTGGAACGCGGCGAGGATCAGGATGACGGCAATAACCGCCACGACGGCGAGGAGGATTTTTTTGAGCATGGAAGCAGGGGTTAAAACACAGGCTTATATGGATGCAGCGACCCGAACAAGTCGCGGAAATCGCCGCGTGGATCATTCGCCGGCCTCAAGTGGGGCTGACGACGACGGCTCGGTGGCGACGAGAGTCGTGAGAAGCGCGAGGATGACGACAGCGAAGAGCATGGTGGCGGTGTTTCCTATCTCTACGAACCGGCAGCCGCCGGACGGACACCGGGATTGAAGTTTTCTGGACGGAACACTTATGCTCCTTTTCGCCCGACCCTGTCCGATTCGCGTCCCCTTGTTCGTTGGATATCGACGGCATTTAACGCCGGCACCCGCCAACCGCTCCTTTTCCCATGTCCACGCCTTCCACGCCCCCTGCCCCGTACATGCTGTTTTTCCGGAACTCCGGCCCGGAAACCCACGCCCACCTTTCCCCGGAGCAGCGTCAGCAGCTGGTGACCCGCTGGAACGCCTGGTTCGAGGGCCTCGTGGCCCAGGGCAAGGCCACGGAGGGTCAGCCCCTGGAACTCGAGACCCGCGTCGTGTCCGGCAGCGGCGGCCAGCGCGTGATCGACGGCCCGTTCCCCGAAGCGAAGGAGGCCATCGGCGGTTACGTGAAGCTCATGGTGAGCGACCTCGAGGAGGCCACTGCGATTGCCCAACGTCACCCCGGTTTGGAATACGGCCTGATCATCGAGGTCCGCCAAATGACCCCAACCTGCCACCTCGGCGTGAACACGAAGCCCACCGAGGACGGCGCAGTCGTCGTGCATTAAGATAACACACCCCGCCCTGCAGGCACCCCTCTCCAGAGGGGACCTGACTACCCGGTCCCCTCTCGAGAGGGGTGGCGCAAGGCGCCGGGGTGTGTAGCGCCAGCAGCGTCCCAAAATGTCAACCGCCCCCCAACAGCCGGCCCAACTGGTCGAGCACTTTTTCCGCCACGAGACCGGGCGGCTGCATGGCGCGCTGTTGCGTCTCCTGGGCGTGCACAATCTCGCCCTCGCGGAGGACGTCGCCCAGGAAGCGATGCTGCGCGCCTTGCGCACCTGGTCCATGGGCGGCGTACCGCCCAATCCCTCGGCTTGGATCACGCAGGTCGCGATGAACCTCGCCAAGGACCACCTCCGCCGGCAGCGCATGTCCGCCTCGAAGGAACCGGCCATCATCACCCACCACGAGCAGACGATGCCCACGCCGGCGGCTGCGTGGGAGTCCGCGCAGGAGATTCGCGACGACCAGTTGCGGCTGATGTTCGTGTGCTGCCACCCGTCAGTCGCGCCGGACGCCCAGGTGATTCTTGCGCTCAAGATTATCTGCGGTTTCAGCACCGCGGAGATCGCGCGCGCGTTCCTGAGCAGCGAGTCCGCCATCGAGAAGCAGCTCACGCGGACCAAGCAACGCATCCACGAGGCCAATCTCGCCTTCGAAATCCCCGAGGGCGAGGACCTCGCCCCGCGCCTGCACGGCGTCCTGGGCGCCCTCTACCTCCTGTTCAACGAGGGCTACAAGGCTTCCTCGGGTGACCGCCTGCTCCGGGAAGAGCTCAGCAACGAAGCCATCCGCCTGATGTGCGTCCTGCTCGCGCACCCCGCGGGGCGCACGCCGCGCGCGCACGCCCTGCTCGCGCTCATGCTCCTGACGGCGGCCCGCTTTCCCTCCCGTTTGGACGAGCACGGGGCCCTGCTGCGCCTGCATGACCAGGACCGTTCGAAATGGGACCGCCACATGATCGAGCAAGGCCTGCTGCATCTCGCGGCGGCGGCCGAGGGCGATGACCTCAGCGAGTATCACCTGCAGGCCGGCATCGCGGCGATCCATTGCACCGCGGACGACTACGCCTCGACCGATTGGGCGCGGATCCTGCGCCATTACGATGAACTTTATCGCTTGAGGCCGTCACCGATCGTCGCGTTGAACCGCGCGGTGGTGGTCGCCCACCTCCATGGCCCGCGGGACGGACTGGCGGCGCTTGCGGCCATCGCGGATCGCGACCGGCTCGATTCCCATTACCTGCTGCACGCCGTCACGGGCGAATTGCAATGGCGGCTCAAGGACGAGGCCGCCGCCGCGGCAAGTTTCCGCCGGGCCCTGGCCCTGGCCCACGTCGGTCCCGAACAAGCCTACCTCGCGCGCATGTTGGAACGCTCCGCCGAGGACCAGCCCACCTTCTCCGCTTAACCCCCAAACATCATGGAAACCCACGCTCCGTCCAAAGCTGCCCGCATCACCGGCTGGATCATGTCGATCCTGCCTGCCCTCCTGTTCCTCTTCAGCGCCGGCATGAAACTCGCGCATCCGCCGCAACTCGACGAAGGCTTCAATCACCTGCAGATCCCGACCACGTGGGCGCTGAACCTCGGCATCCTCGAGCTGGCGTGCCTGGTCGTTTACGTCATCCCCCGGACCGCGGTGATCGGCGCCATCCTGCTCACCGGTTACCTCGGCGGCGCGATGCTCACGCACCTGCGCGTCGGCGAACCCCCGGTCACGCACGTGATCCTCGGCATCGTACTCTGGGGAGGCCTTTGGCTGCGCGACCCGCGGCTGCGGCAACTGATGCCGTTTGTGAAGTAGGTCGGGACTCCCCCCTTACCGCCCCCGGTGGGCTTGGAAGAATTTCACGATCAACTCCGGGGCGACGTCGCTCGGGTAACGGTGTCCCCCGGTGTGGAGATACACGGCCACCTCGTTTCCGGATTGCGACGGATAGACCGTGTAGCCCATGGCTTCCGGCTTGAGCGGGCCGCACTGATTAAGCTTCAGCACGTAGTCGAGCATCCGCTTCTGCCAGGAAAATTTCACGAGTTCGTCCTGCGGACTGCCGACGTGCAGCACGGGCTTCGGTTGGAATTTCCGAAAGCCCTTGGCGAGCAGCGCGGACGACGGCGCCATGGCGGCAAAGGTATCGCCCCGTTCGGCCCACAAGAGGTAAGTGAATCCGCCGCCGTTTGAATGCCCGGTCGCGTAGATCCGTCGCGCATCGATCGCGTAGCGCTTCTTCAGGTCGGTGAGCATCGCATCGAAGAATTTCAGATCCCGGTCGCCCTCGACCCCGGCCATGCCCTGCCACCCCGCCTGGGAGCCCGCCGGATCGGTGAGCTGGCCCTTGGTCGGCAGACCCTGTGGATAAACCACCAGCGCCTCCGGCCACTTCTCGTGGATCGGGAAGCTGCGCGAGGCATTGGTCATCGAGCCGCCGTGCCCGTGAAATGCGAAGACCACGGGATAGCCGTCCGCCGGACGCTTGGCCGGCACGCGGACCAAGGCTTCGCGGAGCACGCCGTCGACCGTCCAGGTCATCTTCTGAAGTTCCGCCGCCCCTACCCGGCCCCAGGCCAGCGCGGTGAGCAGCATCAATATCGCGACACGTTGCATTTCCGCGATGACGCAAGGCCGGCGCGGTGGTTTCAAGGGTGAAGGGAGTGGCGAAAACGGCAGGCAGGGACGCCTGCCGCTACGTGTCGCCACAGGCCCTGGTCGCCTACGGCGCCGCCGCTGGCGGGTGAACCTCCGTGCCGGTGGATCTTACTTCTTCAGCGCCGCGCAGAAGCGGCCGAGGCGTTCGATGCCCTTACGGATGATCTCGTCGGACGTGGCGTAGCTCAGCCGGAGATACCCCTCGGCACCGAAGGCCGAACCCGGAACCGCCGCGACCTTCTCCTTCTCCAAAAGCTGGGCGCAGAATTCCGTGTCCTTGAGGCCGAAGCTCGAGATGTTCGGGAAAAGATAAAACGCACCGCCGGCGAGCAGGCAGGTGACGCCCGGGATCTTGTTGAGCTCGGCGTGCAGGTGCTTCCGGCGACGATCGAAGGCGGTCTTCATTTCCGCGAGCGCAGCATCCGCCTTGGCCTTTTCCTTAAGCGCCGCGAGCGCGCCGAATTGCGCAAAGGTGGTCGCGTTCGAAGACATCTGGCTCTGTAGCTCCGCGCACGCCTTGGCGATCGGCGCGGGCGCGACGAGCGTGCCCAGGCGCCAGCCGGTCATCGAGTAGGTCTTCGAGAAACCCGCGACGGTGATCGTGCGCTTCTCCACCTCGGCGCCGAGCATCGCGAAGTTCACCGGTTGGTGCCCGTCGTACATCAGGTGCTCGTACATTTCGTCGGCGAGGACGTAGAGATTGTGGGCGACGCAGATCTCGGCGAGCGCCGCGAGTTCCGCCTTCGAATATACCGCGCCCGTCGGGTTCGACGGTGAATTGAGCACGAGCATCTTCGTCTTCGGCGTGATCGCGCCCTTCAGCAGCGCGGGCGTCAGCTTGAAACCCGCCTTGTCATCGCAGAGGACGAACTTCGGCGTGGCGCCGGACAGCTTCACCATCTCCGGGTAGCTCACCCAATAGGGCGCCGGGATGATCACTTCGTCGCCGGGATTGCAGGTGGCGAGGATGGCCAGGTAGCAAGAGTACTTGCCGCCCGGAGAGACGACGACCTGCGACGGCGCGATCTTGTAACCGTATTCCGTGGCGTAACGGTCGGCGATGGCCTGGCGCAGCGGCTCGATGCCGGGCGTGGGCGCGTACTTGGTCTTGCCGCCCTGCAGGGCCGCGATCGCGGCATCCTTGATGAACTGCGGCGTGTCGAAATCCGGCTCGCCCGCGGCGAAACTGGCGACGTCCTCGCCGGCGGCGAGCATGGCCTTGGCCTTGGCATCGATGGCCAAGGTCGGCGACGGCGAGACATTACGGGCCCAAACGGACAGCGGGTGCGGAGAGCTCATTCGGGCTCAGCACTAAAGGGCGGCGATTTCCGAACGCAAGGCTGCCGTGTTGACGCGGATGTCATAGGTCGCGCCCCCCCTTTTTTTCTAGTCCCCTCTCGAGAGGGGTGGCGCGAAGCGACGGGGTGTGTCGAGTACGGCCAATGGTCGCACCAACGTCACCCGCCCCGAACACGCCCCGGCCTGCGGCCAAGCTTCTCCAGAGGGGAGTTCGCTCAGCCGCGAACGCGCTCGACCTAACGCTTCTTCTTTACCGGCTTCTTTTTCGCCGCCTTGCGCCGCGGGCGGGGCTTGGTCTTTGCCGGCTCCTTCTCCGCCGCCGGCAACGCCTCCAACTCCGGCAAATACGCCTCCACCGCCGCCCGCACGAGGTGACCGACGCTCGTGTGCTTGCTGCGCGCCGTTTTCTTCAGCTGTCGGCGAACCTCGGTCGGCAGACGCACCGAGACCAACAACTGCGCCGGGTGCATCACGACCACATCCGAGAAATCATAGCGATCGAGGGCGGTGCGGATGATCTCGCTCACCGACTTCGCCTTGCCGTCACGCACGGGCTCGCTGAGCCGGTCGAGAAACTCGACCTCCATCTGGATCGGAAACGGCCGCGTCGCCTTGCTGGACATGGCAAGAACTCAGAGCCCCTGCAGCTTGTCGCGCGGCGGCAACGGCAACGGCTCGCCGAGCTGTTCGGGCGAAAAGGCATCCGCCGGCAACGTCAGGTCGAGCGCCGCGGCCTTGAACGTCAGCCGCGTCTTGTCGCGGGTGACCGCGTTGCGCAAGTCGATCGATTTCACGAGCCACTGCTCGCCGACTTTTTTCAGGTCGATCAAGGTCATCGACTTGATCGGCTTGCCGTCGGCCCCGAGCTGCTCGACCTGCACCAGCGCTTGGAACTGCGTGTCGAGATAGATGCGGACGGCCGCGAGCTCCGGACGGGCCTGCGCGAAGTCAGCCGGCGGATAGAGGATGAACTGGTGCGCGGGCCGCGCGCGGACCTTCGTCACGCCCTCGTGCACGAAATCCGTCCAGTGCAGGAACGGCATCTGGAGATCGAACAGCATGAGGTCCGTACCGGCGATGGGCTGGACGGTTTCGGCCATCGTCACGGCACGCGCCGGCTGGCCCGGCGTTGTCGTCCATGCCGCCGACTGCGGCCCGGCCTGGATGAGCCAGCGATCGTGCTCCAGCGCGAGGCGCGTCACCGGACCCTCGGCCCGGTGGGTCCCGTAGAGCTGGCCATTGAGCGTGCGCTCCTCGCCCTTCCGGGGCATCACGCGCAGCTCGAAGGAAAGCCAGTAGGTGCCGGCGATGCCGGACTGGCGAAATTGACTGAGCAGGCGCGTGCCTTCCGCCTGGTCGGGTTTGCCGCCCGGTACGTAGCTCGGTTCCGGACGCGTGACCGCGTGGACCACGCCGGCGGCGAGCGCCAGCGCCAAGAAGAAAGCCCGGCGGAGGGCCGGGCTTGAGGGGTTAGGGCTTCTTGGGCTCAACCGGCGTCGGGTTTGCGGGTTGGGGGGCCGGGGTGGTCGCCGCCGGGGCCGGAGCCGCCGGCAGCGTCACGGTCGGCAGCCGGTTCTCGGCCGCGTCGCGGTGCTTGGTCTGGTAGATGTGCGACAGATAAAGCAGGAAGCTGACGACGAAGAAGACGATCGAAGCCTTGATGGTCGCGTTGCTGAGCACGTTGTTGGTCTCGGCACCGAAGGTGGACTCCATGCTTCCGCCGCCCATGGCCGCGCCCATGCCACTGTCCGACTTCGCGCGCTGCATGAGCACGACAAACACCAGGAAGATCGAAGTGAGGACCAGAACGAGAGTTAAGATGCCGATAACGAGACTCATAAAAGGTCACGAACAAGCGTGTTCAGTCACCCTTTGTCAACCAAAGTTCTGATACTTTGCGTCGCGATCCGTGCCCGTCGGGACGCGCCCGCTCACGAGCCTCCCCCTCACCCAAGCCGAACACCCACCGCAACTTGTGTAGGAGCCTGTTTACAGGCGATGTCGCACTGTTCGTTGGCGTACGTGCCGGTCGCCTGTAAACAGGCTCCTACGTGCAAAATGTCATGGCGAGGCTTCCGCCCTGCGGCAGCCGAAGCAATCGGGTGCCGCCGGTGGTCTCACATATGTCCGCATTCGTGGATCGCCGCGGCCCTGTGGGCCTCGCGATGACCGCATGGTTTTAGGCGCGGGACCAAACGGCCAACCGTCTGAACACCCTTACAGCGTCACGCCCAGCTTCTCGAGCACCCGGGAGAGATCGTCGTTGCCTTGATACTCAATAATGATCCGGCCGCGCTTCGGCGAGTGTTTCAGCGTCGTGCGCGCGCCGAGGTGCGACGTCAGGCGCTTTTCAATATCCGTGAGCGCTGCGGCGGTCGCGCCGGGCATCTTGCGCTGCTTGCCGGGGCCGCCCGCGGATTTCTTGCCGCGCAGCAGTTCCTCGAGGGCCCGCACGCTGAGGCCTTGTTCCAACGCGCGACGCGCGAGGAGGAGGCGTTCCGGGGCGCTTTCGACGCCGAGCAGGACCTTGGCGTGGCCGACGCTGAGCAGGCCCTTGCCAACATACCCTTGGAGTTCCGGTTCGAGACTGAGCAGACGCAGGGAGTTGGCGACCGTTGCGCGGCCCTTGCCGACGCGTTGCGCGGCCGCGTCCTGCGTAAGGTCGAAGTCGCGAATCAAGCTCGCGTACCCATGCGCCTCTTCGAGCGGGTTGAGGTCCGCGCGTTGCAGGTTCTCGATCAGGGCGAGGGACGCGGACGAGGCATCACTGGACGTCATGACGCGCGCCGGGATCGTCTTGATCTTGAGCTGCTGGAACGCGCGCCAGCGACGTTCGCCGGCGATCAGTTGAAATTTGTCGCCGACGGCACGCACGACGATCGGTTGGAGCAGGCCTTCGGCCCGGATGCTCTCGACGAGTTCGGTGAGGGCCTCGTCGGCGAACTCCTTGCGGGGTTGGTAAGGGTTCGGCTCGACCTGGTGCACCGGGACCTCGCGATAACCCGGCAGGCCGTCGTTGGCCGGCGCGGGCGGGGGGGCGGGCGCAGCGGGAGTCGCTGCGGGAGCGGCTTTCGGCGCCGCCGCGCTGCTGGTGATCAGGGCGCCAAGGCCGCGGCCAAGGCGAGATTTCGGGGGAGTTGCCATGTTATTTGCCCTGGGGGATGAAGAGTGTCTGTCCGACCATGATGCGGGTCGGGTCGGAAATTTTGTTGGCGTTGATGATGTCCTGCACCTTTGCGCCATTCTTGCGTGCGATCACCGCGAGGGTGTCGCCGGACTGCACCGTGTAATTGATGCCTTCCTTGGGGAAGTTTTCGCTGAACGTCGTCTGCACCGCGGGCCGCGTCGCCTGGTTTTTCGCCAACGCATCGAGCGCGGCGTTCGTCTGCTTGCCAAGTTTTTCGATCTGCCCCGCAACCTGCTGCAGGATCTCGCGCTTGTTGTCAGCCGAGGCGGCCTGCACGGTGCGGTTCATGTCCGCCACCGCCTTGTTGAGTTGCTCGAGGGTGACGTAGCTCTGGCTGGCCTTCGCCTGCAAGGCGTTGTTTTCGCGCGTGAGTTGTTCGACCGACATCGTCAGTTCCCCGACACGCTGACGAAGTTCCGCCATGTCCTGGCGCATCGCGACGACCTCCGCCCGGGTGTTGTCCACCTGCCCATGGGCGCAAACGATCAGGACGGCAAGCGGGGCAACAAATCGCAGGAGGGAGCGGGACATGCAGGCAGCGTGGGAAATCGGCGGGACAAAAACAAGCCTTGGCCGGCAGCCGGGCCGCCGGAATTTCCCTCAGGGTTTCACCCGGGGAAACGGCGTGGTCGCGACCAGCGGAGGCATGGCCCGCGAAGGCAGCACAGTGCCTGGCGCGATCGGCCACCCGCGAAGAAACTCCCCCGTCGGGAGCATCTTGCCGCCGGGGCGCTGGAGTCGGCGCAGGCGGAGGATCCCCTGCCCCGTCGCCACCCGCAGTCCATCGGCATCCGTGCCAAGGACCGTACCGGGCGCCGCTTTGTCGTCTACCTGACTACCAACATCCGCGAGCCCGAGCTTGATGGGCTGAGAGTTGATCTCCACCACGCAGGCGGGCCACGGCATCAGGCCGTTGATGCGGGCGGCAAGGACTGCCGCGGGTTGGGTGAAGTCGAGGACACCGTCGGCTTTCTCGAGTTTGCGGCAGAAAGTGGCGCGGGTGGCGTCTTGTTCGGTGAACGATTGTGTGCCCGCCGCGACGGCCGGCAGGCACCGCGCGAGCAAGGGCACGCAGGCTTGGGCGAGTTTGATTTCAACGTCCGCCGCGGTATCGAGCGGGTTGATGGGCACGCACTGGACGTCGGCCACCGGGCCCGCATCGAGGGCCGGCACGATCCGCATCAGCGTCACGCCAGTCTCCGCATCGCCACAGGCCGTCGCGGTCTGGATGGGCGAGGCGCCGCGATAACGCGGCAAGATCGAGGTGTGCAGGTTCAGCGTGCCGAGCCGCGACGTTGCGATCGTCTCCGACCGGAGGATGTGGCCGTACGCCATGACGAGCGTCAGGTCGGGCGTCAGCCCGGCCAACACCGTCTGCGCCGCGCCATCGAACTTCTCCGGTTGGTGCACGGGGATGCCGTGCGACTCGGCCCACACCTTGATCGAGTTCGGCTGGACCTTCTGGCCGCGACCGACGGCTCGGTCGGGTTGGGTGAAGACCGCGACGACCCGGCCAACCCGACTCCCCTCGCCGACCAGCCAGTCCAGCGCGGGCCGCGCGATGGCGTCGGATCCCATGAAGACGATCTTAAGCATTGGTTTCCTCGCTGCGCTCCGAGTGGCCGCCGAGCTTCACCGCCCGTCAATCGTCCAGCAAACCGGGATCAAACTCCTCCTCGGCTGGCACGCCCTCGTCCTGGCGCTGGCTCTTGCCGGCCAGACGTTCAGCGATGCTCTGCTTCTTTTTGCCGACGAGATCGAAATGAATCGGGCAGCCGTCGAGGCCGAACTCCTTGACCAAACCTGCCTCGAGGTAACGCCGGTAGGCTTCCGTGAGCACGCGCTCCTGGTTGCAAAACACCTTGATCCGAAACGGCCGCGTGCCGGTCTGGGTCGCGTAGTATATGCGGAAGCGCTGGCCGCCAATCGCCGGCGGGGGCGTCTGGTCGGCGAGATCGATGATCGCCGCGTTGAGCTTCGCGGTGGGGATCTTGCGGTCGAGCCGCTCGTCCAGGCCGCGGGCCGATTTCAACATGCGCTCGATGTCGTGGCCGGTCAGCGCGGATACAAACATCACCGGCGCGCCCGGGGTGAAAAACAGCTGGTTGAACAACGCCTTCTCGAACTTCTCGCGGAAGTCGCGCTCGTTCTTGAACTGCTTCAACTCGCCGCGCCGGATCGCCGCGTAGACGAGGTCCCACTTGTTCACGACGATGACGATCGGCTTGGCGGCTTTCACGATTTCGCCGGCGATGGCCTTGTCCTGCTGGGTGACGCCATCCATCGCGTCGAGGACCATGAAGACGACATCCGCCCCGTGGATCGCATCCAACGAGCGCAGGCGCGAGAAATACTCCACCGAGGATCCCAGCTTCGCGGCTGGGCGAATGCCCGCGGTGTCCATCAACCGGAACGGCCACTGCTTGCCCTCCTTGCTGGTGTAGATGAAATCCAATTCCACCGTGTCGCGCGTGGTGCCAGGGACGTCGCTCACGATCAGCCGGTCGCTTTTCAGCAGGCGATTGCTCAGCGACGACTTGCCGACGTTCGGGCGGCCCAGGAAACAGATGTGCAGGCGCTCGCGATCGGCGGCGGACTCCTCCGCAATCGGGCCGAGTTTTTCCAAGACGGCGTTCCGCAACTCGGCCTCGCCGTTGCCATGTTCGGCCGAAATGTAGAACGGCTCGCCGAAACCGAGGCGGTAGAAGTCCGCGATCTCCGCGATCTTTTCCTTGCCGCGGTCCGCCTTGTTCGCGACGAGCAGGACGTGCTTCTTGCTCTTGCGCAGCTTCTGAGCGATGCGCTCGTCGAGCGGCGTGACGCCTTCGCGGGCGTCGACGGTGAAGAGAATGACCGAGGCCGCCGCGATCGCGAATTCGACCTGTTCTTCCGAAGCCTTCGTGATCCGGGCGGGGGTGTCGCTACCCGTCAGGCCCAAGCCACCGGTGTCCAGCAGCGTGTAGGCACCCTCCTTGATCTCGGCCGATACCACGTCCCGCGTCACTCCCGGCATGTCATGGACAATGGAGATACGCTTCTGGGCCAGCCGGTTAAACAACCGGCTTTTGCCCACATTGGGGCGGCCGACGATGGCGACGATGCGCGGGACGGGAGTCATTTCGCCTGACCTTCGGGGCTGCGTGCCCGGGTGGCAAGTGATAGTTGCGTGACGTGCGCCGCCCTTGCGTTCCCTCCGGACGGCCCTAGCTTGGCCATCCGATGGTTTCCCTGTGGCGTCGTTGTGTATGGGTGATTGGTATCCTTGGTCTAGGGCTGTTAGCCCGCGGCAAGGATCCTGGCCGCCTTCCCGACCTGACGGAGGAGGAACGCGCGTGGATCAAGGCCCATCCGGTGATTCGGGTCGTGACGTTGGAAGACTACGCGCCGTACCTGATCACCCAACCCAACGGCCAGTTGGCCGGGCTTTCCGTCAACCTGATCGACGTGATCTCGCGCCGCACCGGGCTGCGGTTCGAGTACCGCAAGCACAGCACGGTGGATTCCGCCCTTGCTGACTTCAAATCCGGTGGCGGCGACATTCTGCCCGCCCTGGCGCGCAACGCGGAGCGGGAGGCGTTCGCCCTGTTTTCCACCCCCTACTCCACGGGCTTTGCGGTCTTGGTGACGCGCACGGACAGTCCGTATATCAACTCCCTGCCCGAACTCGGGCACCGGCGCGTCGGCGTGTTGCGCGGCGCGATTCACGGACAGCAAATCAAGGCGGCGGCCCCCGACTCCCAACTGGTCGAATACAACACGACCCAGGACAGCCTGATCGGCCTCGCGGCCGGCGAAGTCGAAGCCACCTTTGCCACCGTCGGCACGGCGGCCTACTACATCAAGCACCTGCAACTGGCCAACCTCCGCCTTGGCAGCGTCGTCAGCGAAACCACTCCGCTCCATGTGGGCGTGCGCAAGGACTGGCCCGAACTGGTCAGCCTCATCGACCGGTCGCTCGCGAGCATCAGCCCGGCGGAACGCAAATCCATTGACGACCAGTGGATCTTTGTCGCGCAACCACCCAACCGCTGGCTGCCGTGGCTCCGGGTGATGGCGGTGATCGCCGCACTGGCCATCCTCATCGCGGCGTTTCTCTTTTATTTCTACCGGCGGTTGCAGCGCGAGCTCGAGGAGCGCCGCCGCATCCAGGCCGAGTTGGAACAGGCTTACTCGCAGCTGGCGCGCGTGAGCGAGGAAAAGTCCGAGATGATGAGCAGCATTGCCCATGACCTGCGGAGTCCCCTCACCAGCCTGACGCTGGGCAGCGGCCTGCTGCAGGCGATCGTTGAGCCTTCCAACCAGGCGGCGCACGAGATGATCGCGCACCAGCGCGATGCCTGCGCCAAGCTCATTGCGCAGGTGGATGAACTCGTCCACCCACACGTCCACGAGACCGGCCGCCGCGCGCTCAAGTGGACCGAGGTCGACCTCGTCACCGTGCTGCAGGAGGCCTTCGCAAGTTGTGCGGGTTCCGCCAAGGCCAAGGAGATCACGCTCGAACTCGATACGGCGGCGCCGCGGCTCGCCATCCGCTCCGACAAGGGTGCGCTCCAGCACGTCGTGGACAACCTGCTTTCGAACGCGATCAAGTACTCGCCGCACGGCCGTCCGGTGCGGGTCGAGTTGCGGCGCGAGGGCGCCGAGCTGGTCATGCACTTCATCGACCAGGGCCCCGGGGTGCCGGCCGCGGAGCGCGACACCATTTTCAAGCGCTTCAGCCGCGGTTCGGCCCGCCCCACCGGGGGCGAGTCCTCCACGGGACTTGGACTTTGGATCGTCCGACGGACCCTCGACGAACTCCAGGGACGGGTTTCCTGCGGCCCGGGGCGCGATGGCCGGGGCACGACCTTCTCCGTGTGGTTGCCGGAAAAGCCCGCGGGCGAAAAGGCGTGAGGCCGCCCGCGCGCGAATATTTTTGTTTATTCGCGGCCATTCCTCGCTTCTGTTCGCCCTTCCATGTTCGAAAGCCTGACCGATAAACTGACCGGGGCGCTGCGCAACCTGCGCGGCGTCGGCCAACTGTCCGAAGCCAATATGGCGGAGGCCTTGAAGGAGGTCCGCGCCGCCCTTCTGGCCGCGGACGTGCATTTCAAGGTCGCCCGCGAGTTCATCGATCGCGTCCAGGCCGAGTGCGTCGGCCAGCAGGTGCTCAAGTCGGTCACCCCGGGCCAGCAGGTCGTCAAGATCATCCATGACGAGTTGGTGAAGCTTCTGGGCGAAGGCACCACCGAGCTTTCCGGCAAGCGTCCCCTGAAGGTGCTGATGGTCGGTCTGCACGGCTCCGGCAAAACGACCTCCACTGCGAAGCTCGGGAAGTTGCTCAAGAAGAAGGGCGCGCGGCCATTTGTCGTGGCGTGCGACGTCTACCGTCCGGCCGCCATCGACCAACTCGAGATCCTCGCCAAGCAGGAGGAACTCGGTTTCTACGCGGATCGAAATTCCAAGGATGTGCCGGCCATCGGCGCCGCGGCGCTCGACACCGCGCTCCAGCAAAACGCCGACATCATCCTCTTCGATACCGCCGGTCGCCTCCAGATCGACGCGGACCTCATTGAGGAGGTCAAAAAGCTGCATGCCAAGGTCCAGCCCGACGAAGTGCTCCTCGTGGCGGACGGCGCGCTGGGCCAAGAAGCCGTCAACGTCGCCAAGGCCTTTCACGACGCCCTCAAGCTCACCGGCCTCATCCTGACCAAGCTCGATGGCGACGCGCGCGGCGGTGCGGCGCTGTCGATCAAGTCGGTCACCGGCGTGCCCATCAAGTTCATCGGCACCGGCGAAAAGACCGCGGACTTCGAACCGTTTTATCCCGACCGCCTCGCCTCCCGCATCCTGGGCATGGGCGACGTGGTCTCGCTCGTCGAGAAGGCGCAGGAGACCATCGACCAGAAGGAGGCCGAGCGCATGGCCGAGAAGATGCGCAAGGCGGACTTCAACCTCGAGGACTTCCTCGCGCAGATGCAGCAGGTAAAGAAGATGGGCTCGATGCAGTCGATCATGGGCATGATGCCCGGCATGAGCGGCGTGCAGATTCCCGACGATGCCGAGCGGCAGATGAAGCGGACCGAGGCGATCATCCAATCGATGACGATCCAGGAGCGCCAGAAACCCAGCGTCCTGAACGGCAGCCGGCGCATGCGCATCGCGGCCGGCGCGGGCGTGAAGGTCGTCGAGGTGAACCAACTCATCAAGCAGTTCGAGCAGATGCAGAAGCTGATGAAGATGATGAAGGGCGGAAACCAGAAGAAGCTGATGCGCCAGATGGAACAGATGCGCGGCAAGGGCGGGATGCCGTTTTGAGTCGCGCGGGCGCCGCTCGGTTGCAAGCGGCCGATTGAAAGTTGAAAGACTCCGCCCGGAAATCGGCTTTCAACTTTCAGCATTCAACCTTCAACTCGCGCCGGCTTGGCCCGCTTCCTCCAACTCCTGATCGCACTCGCTGCGTTTGGCGGCGGGCTGTGGTTTTTCTACTCGGGGTACGAACGGGAGGTGTCGCTCGCGGGGAAAACGGAAACCGGGCTGACCTACCTCAAGACCGGCATCGATGGGCGGACCCGCGTCCTCACCCACCACTGGCGCTACGGCGCCGGCTTGGTGCTCGTCATCGGCAGCAGTTGGTGGCTGCTCAAAGGGAGCCCCGCGCGGGGCAAGCGTAGACGCTGACGCGGCGGGCACCGGGCGTTTCGCGGGTGTGGCCAGCTTGCCTTGGCGCTGCCCGCCGCAATTCGCACGTCCGTTGTTGCCGAAGCCGCCCGGGGCGGCTCTACACTGATCGTGACCGTGTCGATTGAGCATCCCCATAGCCGCCTGCTCGCCTTTTGGCGCAGCCTGTCGGACTGCAACCAGCCGCGCCTCCGTTACCTCGGCCGGGCCCTGCTGGCCGATCTCCCCGTCACCTATGCCGTCAGCCTCGCCCTGACCTGGCTCACCCGCACCCCGCCGCCGGATCTGCCGCGCGACATGCTGCCCCGGCTCCTGCTTGGCGTCGGGGTCATTTCTCCGCTCGTGGAAACGTTCGGGATGGCGGTCATCATCTGGATTCTCCGCCGCCTGATGGCGCGCACGGAGTACCTGCCGCTCGTCACCGCCCTGCTCTGCGCCGGCGCGCACTCGCTTGCGAAACCCCTCTGGGGCGTGGAGATTTTTTGGAGCTTCGTGATTTTCTCGCTCTGCTTCACCGCGTGGGAGAAAAAATCGTTCCTGAATGCGTTTTGGATGACGGCCGGCCTCCACGCGCTGCACAACCTCGTTCCCACCTTCGTGGTGGTGATCAAGCAGACGCTACACGTGACCGGTTAGCACCACGCGCTGGGCGGTTCACCAGCCCACGCAACGCCTACGGCACTTCAATCTTCCAGTAGTCGCTGCCGCCGCTCGAGAGTTTCTTCAGGCCACGTTCCGCCGCCCGCAGTTGGTTGAGCACCAGCTTCCGGATGTCCTTCAGTACCGAACCGCTCTCGGCGAAATACGAATGCTCCAGGAAACTCGTATCGAGGCCGGAGGCGTCGACGGTCTCGATCCCGGGCGCCGTGGTGATTCCGACCGCGGAGTCACCGGCCCGAGGGTAACCGTGCACGGTTTTTGAGGCGAGGAGCGCCTTGTCGCCATCGGAGACGTACAACGTGATCTTGTCGCAACCCGCCGCGAGCGCGGGTGCGATGTCGCGCTTGAAGATGTCCGCGTCGATATCCGGCGCCGTCAGGATGATTTCCTTGAAGCGCCCCTTGAACTCCGGGTGCTCGAGGAACAGGGCCTTTACCGCCCCGGTCAGCGCACGATTCCCCATGGAGTGCGCGATCAAGTAGATGTTTTTGGCGCCCGAATTCTGCGCGTAATCGATCAGGAAACGCTTCAGGTTGGCTTCGCTCCACTGGACGTTGTTCTCGTCCATGGTGTACCCCTGCAGGGAGGCCTGCGAAGGCCAGCTGTAGAACACCGGCGCGCCGCGGAAATCCAGGTCGTAGGTGATCTGGGCGGTCCGCCGCGCGGCATCGTCGAAGGCGACGTTGTAACCGTGCACAAAAAGAAACGACGACTCGCTTTCGCCGCGCGCGAGCGTGTCCCGGAGCTGGCCAAAGAACGTGTCGCGTTCAGTCACCACGCGTCGGGTGATCACCATGTGCTTGCGCGGGTCCTCGCTGAATTCCAGCCGCCAGATCGACGGCCGTTCCGTCGCCCCGACCTGGTGCTCGCGCGGAATGCTCACGAACACGCTGCCGTAGGTCACGCCCGCGCCGCGCTCACCCCCAAACACGCCCTCGGACTCCGCCTTGCGGTCCGTCGCGAAGAAAACCCGAACCTGATCGAATTCCCTGCCCGTGGCGACGTTGGGGTTCGCCCGGGGCGCTGTAGCGGCGGTTTCCTCGCTCCCAGCGGCCGCAGGCCGGGGCGGCGGAGGTGGTGGTGGCGGAGGAGGCGCAGTCATTGGCACCGGAACCGACTGCGAACTGCAGCCGGTCAAAACCGACACCACGACCGCAGCCGCGACGGGCAAAGCGAGCAGCGTGTGACGAAAAAAGAAGAGTCGGCGAACAGTCATGGTGAAAACCGAGGGTTGGTCAGCGGCGCTTCAGCTCAGCGCCCGCGAGGACGTACTCGATGTAGGTCGTCATGCCCGTATCCCGGGCGCTCTGGAAACGGAGCCGCGCCGTCGACTTGTCCCCCGCCTGCCGGCGAACCAGGCCGATGTAGAAGTGCGCCTCGCAGGCCATACCTTTGCGGAGATCCTCCTCCGATTGGTCGGCCAGTTTCGCCTCGAGTTGCTCCTCCGTGAGCTGACCAAGGGCAAACTGCGCGAGCACCTGGCCCCAGGGTTCGTCTTTCCATTCCGGCCAGGCCTTGGCGAGTCGTTGGTCAGGCTTGCCCTGGCGGATCAACGCGAAGTGACGGCACAACAGCGGGTATACGGCGTTGGTCGGGTCAATCTCCGCGGCTTTTTCGAGGGCAGCGACGGCGGCCGCGTCGTCGGTTCCCGTGGCAAACAGCGAATACCCGATCAGGCGGGCAATGAACCCGTCCTTCGGAGCCACGGCGGCCGCCGCACGGGCATCTGCCAGGGCGGCAGGAAAATCGAGTGCATCGAACTTCAGCTGTGCGCGGTCCCGCAAGGCCTCCGCGGCGTTGGGTTGGGCTTTCAGCACCAGGTCCAGGTCCGCCAGCGCGGCGGCCGATTCCCCGCGGCGTCCGCGAACTTGGGAACGGATGTAGAGGGCCGGCACCAAGTCCGGTTGAAGCTCGAGCGCCCGGGTCGCGTCGCGGAGCGCCCCGTCATCATTGCCGGATTTTGCATTGTATTCGGCGCGCATCGCCAGCGCTTCGATGTCCTTGGGATTGTGGTCCAGCGCGGTGTCCAGGTCATTGATCGCCTCAGGGTAGTCTTCGGCCTGGCTGCGGATGTAGGCCCTCACGCGATACGGGTCCCCGGCCTCGGGCGCGAGTTGAATGGCCAGGGCCAGATCGGCCAGGGCGGCGTTGGGGTCCTTGAGGTTCACGCGGGCGATGGCGCGATTGATGTACGCGTTCACCCCGGTCGGATGAATCGCCAGCGCCTGGTTGTAAGCGTCGATCGCCGCGGCGAACTCGCCCGCCTGGAGCTTTTTGTTGCCCTGCCGGTACAATTCCTCGGCGTCCTCGGCGCCGGCCAAACGGGCAAAAAACAGGCAGCCCAGGCCGAGACACAGGGAGAACTTATACAGAGAACGGATGGTCATGGAAAATGGTCAACGGTGGTGACGGGAACGCCGGGCGACAGCAAGCGGCCACCCCTAGGGAATTTCCCGACGCCTCAGCGGTTCGCCAGCGCCTGGGCCAGCGCCTGCAACTTGGAGGGACTCTTGATACCGGGGGACTGTTCCACGCCACTGTTCACGTCCACCATCGTGGCCCCGGTCGCGTTCACCGCCCCGGCGATGTTCGCCGGATTCAAGCCGCCCGAAAGAATCCAACGCTGGTTGGGATGGGCCTCGCGGTGTCGCTTGAACTTCGGCCAGTCACCGGTCTCGCCCGTGCCCCCGAACTTGTCGGCGTGAAACGTATCGAGCAGGAAAGTGTCCGCGAGGGGCAACCACGCGGGCCGGACGTCCTCCGCCGGCGGCAATTTGGGCGCGAGCCACAACCGCAACCGCCCGGCCAGCTGGCTCCACTGCGCCAAGGTCGCGATCGGCGTGTCCGCCGTGAAATGCACCTGGAAGAAATCGAAGCCGAGTTTATCCAGTGCCGCGAGTTCTGGAATGGTGGGCTCGACGCACACCGCGACGCGACGGCGCGACGGCAGGCGCTCGTTCATGGCGGCGTACTGCGCGTGCGTCACGTGGCGCGGCGACTTCGCATGGAAGATGAAACCCAGGTAGTCGGCGCCCACGGCATCCGCCGCGTCCGCATCGACGAGCGAGGTGATCCCGCAAACTTTGAGCCTGACGCCTTTGATCATTTCGGAATGGAACCAGCAGCCGCCCGGCAGCAACCGGCCTTCGCTACTTGGCTCCTGGGTGTCTCAGTAGGAATTGACCGCCTTGATGACGTAGTCGACCTGTTCGTCGGTGAGTTCGGGGAAGATCGGGAGGCTGACGCAGTTGGCGCTGGTCTGCTCCGCGATCGGCAGGCTGCCCGCGGCGTAACCGAGCGAAGCGTAGCAGGGTTGGCGGTGCATCGGGCCCGGGTAGATGATTTCGGTGCCCACGCCCTGCTGCTCGAGGTGCACGCGCAGCGCGTCCCGTTGCGGAT
Organism: Lacunisphaera sp.; assembly: GCA_044224295.1. Taxonomy (GTDB): domain Bacteria; phylum Verrucomicrobiota; class Verrucomicrobiia; order Opitutales; family Opitutaceae; genus Lacunisphaera. Next base: position 27,763 of record JBGAKQ010000022.1, read on the forward strand.
GCAGCAGCGTGAACTGGTGCCAGACGCTCTCGCCGTACGCCGGCACGACCGGCAATTGCACGTCGGACCGCTTGATGCCGGCGCGATACCGGGCCGCGATGGCGCGGCGGCGGGCCGTCCAGCCGGCGAGTTTCTTGAGCTTGATGTTGAGCACCGCGCCCTGGAAGCCATCCATGCGGAAATTGAATCCCACTTCCGTGTGCGCGTAGCGCTTGGGCGAACCGTGCACGCGGAGCAGCTGCGCCTTGTCCATCACCGCCGGGTGCTTCGAAACAAAGGCCCCACCCTCGCCGCAGCCGCCCAGGTTCTTGGTCGGATAAAAGCTAAAGGTGCCGCAGTCGCCGATCGCGCCCACCGGGGCGCCCTTGTAGGTCGCGCCGACCGCCTGCGCACAATCCTCGACGACGAACAGCTTGTGCTGCTTCGCGATCGCCATGATCTCGTCCATCCGCGCCGGTTGCCCGAAGATATGCACGATCACGATGCCCTTGGTCTTCGGCGTGATTGCCTTGGCAATGGCCTCGGGGCTGATGCACCAGGTGTCGGGATCGATGTCCACGAAGACCGGCTTGGCGCCGACGTAGCTGATCCCCCAGCAGCTGGAGGCAAACGTGAAGGGCGTGGTGATCACCTCATCGTCCGGGCCGAACCCACCGCAGATCGACGCGACGTGCAACGGGGAGGTGCCGCTGTTCATGCCGAGCGTGCGCGTGTAGCCGAAGGTGGCGCTGAAGGCTTTTTCGAAGTCCTCCACGTCCTTGCCGAGGCAGAAACGCGTGTTGTCGTAAGTGTCGGCGAGCGCCGCGAGCACTTCCGCGCGAATGGCCTGATGCTGGGGCTTGAGGTCGAGGAACGGGACTTTCATGGGAGGATTCCCCGCGGATTACGCGGATGAACTCGGATTAGACAAGACTAGTCCCGAGGGAAGGCGGGATCCCCGCATCCCGTCTGGGTCGGGCGGTCTCCCCACCCATCGCCCCGGGAGTTACGAAAGCTTTTTCAACAGCGCGGCGACCAGTGACTCGAGGTTCGCTTCGGTCGCCTCGAAATCCACGGGCAGCCCGAGCTGCTTCATGGCCGCGGAGGTGGACGGACCGATGCTCCCGGCCAGCGGCTTCCGGGCTTTCGCCGCGAGCTTGAGCGCGGCGGCTTGCTCGAAGAAGGACTGGGCCGCGGAGGGACTCGCAAAGAGGATGGCATCCGCGCCCTTGGCCCGGAAATCGCCGGCCACCGGATCGACGGCGAGGTCCGTTTCCTCGGTCCGGTAAACCGGCAGCTGGTCAACGATCGCTCGGGCCTCGTGGAGTTGCTCGACGAGGACCTCGCGGTTGCGATTGCCGGTCACGACCAGCACCTTCGCGCTGTCGATGGATTCGCGCGCAGTGAGCTCCTTCGCGAGTTCCTCGGCGGTGGCTTTTTTGGGCTGCAGGTCGACCCGCAGGTGCTGTTCGCGCACGGCGGCCGCGGTGGCCTCGCCAACGACGGCAATCCGGACCATGCCGATCGCACGGATGTCATCGAACACCCGGTGGAATTCCTCGAAGAAATACTTCACGCCGTTGACGCTCGTGAAGACGAGCCATTCGTACTGCGTGAGCTCCTGAAACACCTCGGCGAGCGTATTCAGGTTCACATCCTTGCTCACCTTGATGAGCGGCAGCTCGATCACCTCGGCGCCGAGCCCCTCCAGACGGGCCCGCCAGTCACCGGCCGAGGCGGCGGGACGGGTCAGGGCCAGGCGGCGGCCGGCGAGCGGGAGCGAGGACGAATTCGACTTCATGAAGCTCCATGCAGCAGGCGGCGTTGGGGGCAACGCAAGCCCATTTCCCCGCGGCTTTCGGTGGTTGTCGTCAATTTTTGCGATTGAGCCCGTTGCCGATCGCTTTCCGATTGCGGGCCTCACCCCGCCCCATGGGAGCCGGCTCCAGAGCTTCCCGTTTCCTGGCTGCGTGCATGATGCTCGCCGCCAGCCGGCCGTTGTCCGCGGAGACCCTGGTCGTTGTGTCCAGCACGGCCACGCGGGAGTATGTCGACAGCCGGCAGGTCGACGGGAAACGCCGCCGCCAGACCTACGTGTTCATGGCCGGCCGCTACCTCGCGGGCTCCACGCGGGACCGCAGCCTGGAAAATGCGTCCTTTCGAACCATCGCGGAAAACCTGGCCATGGACCTCCGGCGGCAGGATTACCTGCCGGCGCCCTCGCTTCGCGAAGCCAACCTGCTGCTGGTCGTGCACTGGGGCGTGACGTTCGGACGCAACCGCGATGCAGTGGCACTCTCGCTGGGCGCGGAAAACCTCGCGAACATCGGACGGGAATCGGAAAACGCCCGGGAGAACCTGAAGGAAGCCGTGGCCAGCGGGGATGTCGACGCGGCCAGCCAGGCGCGCGGCCAATTGGACAACCTCGCGAACGACGCCCGGTTCGAACAGGAAGCGCTGGTGCACGATCAGCTGGCCCCGGGCGAGGACAGCGGTGCGTTGCTTGGACTCAGTGCGGATTTGCGAAAGGACGACGAATCGCTCTTCGCCTACGAGCGCCGCAAGGCAATGTTCGAGATGACCCGCGAGGAACGGTACTTCCTGATCGTGATGGCCTATGACGTGCCGACGCTTTTGAGCACCGGGAAACTGAAGCGGGTGTGGACGCTCCGCGGCAGCATCAGCACGGCCGGCATCAATTTTCCCCAGGCCCTCGATCGCATTTGCAACATTTCCGGACAGTACTTCGGGACGCGCCCGGACAGCGTCACCTTCAACTACACTGGGGACCGGGCACGCAAGGAAAGCGTGACCCTGGGCGAACTCGTCGTCATTGGCTCCGCCGGGCGCTGACCCACCGGCCGACTAGAACCCAAGCTCCTTCAGGTAGCGCTCCGCGGTCTTCACGGGCTGTGCAAAATCGGCGGCGGCCAGCGGCAGGATCTTGATGCCCGTCTTCTCGTGGAAGAAATGGAGTCGGTCCGCGGTCGCGTGCGCCGCGAAGGCAATCTGGCAACCCGCCCCAAGCTTGGCCTGGAAGGCGCGCTCCAGCGTCACGGCGCGCGCGGTGCCCGCATCGAGCGCGGCGGCAAAGCGCCCTTCATCGCCCGCGCGGCACTGGATGGCGATGGCGCCCTGCCCCACGGCCGGAACGCTCTCCGTGATTTCCAGGCGACGGAAAGTCACGCCCGGCCAGCTCGTGATTCCCAGCCGATGCATGCCCGCCGCGGCCAGGATGGTCGCGTCCGCCTCGCCGGCGGCGATTTTCTTGAGACGCGTGTCCACGTTGCCGCGAATCTCGGTGAAGGTCGCCTTCGGGAACAGCCGCTGGATCTGGAGCTGCCGGCGCGGGCTGCTCGTGGCGATCCGCGCGGGCTCGGTCACGCCTTCGCGCAACACCAGCACGTCGCGCACATCGGCCCTCGGCAGGTAGCCGGCGACCATCAGGCCCGGGGTGTTTTCGCCCGGCAAATCCTTGCAGCTGTGCACGGCCACATCCGCCTCGCGGCGCAGCATCGCCTGCTCGAGTTCCGCCGTGAAGAGCCCCTTGCCGCCCTGTTTGCTCAGCGACCACTCGGTGCGCTGGTCGCCGGTCGTGACGATCTTCAGCAGCTCGCACTGGGCGCCGGGAATTTCCGCCGTGAAGCGCGCAGCGGTCATTTCCGCCTGGACGAGGGCGAGCGGGCTTTTGCGGGTGGCGAGGATGATTTTCATGGAAGAGCTTAACGAGGCGAAACGGGCGGCTGGCCTAGCCGTAGCAGCAACGAACAAGTCCGCCTGCGCTTGGCAAGCCAAGCTTCGGCGAGACACCAGCCTGCGCTCTTGCTGCGCGGCGAGCGAAGGCTGGTGGACGCTGAGGGACTCGAACCCCCGACACCCTCGGTGTAAGCGAGGTGCTCTAACCAACTGAGCTAAGCGTCCGGAAACCGGCACGAAACGCCAACGACGCGGCGCCCGCAAGGGAGAATTGCCGCAATCGGCAACGCCGTCGCTAGCCGCTGACGACCGCTGGCACTAGCTGTCTCACGACGGCTCCTCCTTTCACTTCAGCGCCCCGGATGCCGTCCACTCAGGCCTTCAGCGGCAGGCCGAGCTCGATCATCTTCTCGGCGGTTTGCAGCGCGTTGAGTGCGGCGCCCTTCCAGAGATTGTCGCCGCTGACCCATAGCGCGAGGCCGTTGTCGAGCGCGGTATCGAGCCGGATGCGACCGACGCCGCACTTCTCCTTCCGACTGTAAGCGAGGGGCGTCGGGTAGGCGTTCTTCGCCGGCTCATCGATCAACTCCGCGCCCGGAAACGCCGCAATGGCCTTGCGCGCGGCCTCGACGGAAACCGGCTTTTCAAACTCGGCGTTGATGGAAACGGAGTGGGCCCGCACGACCGGCACGCGAATGCAGGTCGCCGACACCTTCAGGTCCGGCAGGCCCAGGATCTTGCGGCTCTCGGCACGCATCTTGGACTCCTCACCGGTGTAGCCGTCCGCGCCGAACGAATCGATGTGCGGGATGAGGTTCTGGAAAATCTGGTGCGGATAGACCTCGCGCGGGAGCGATTGCTTGGCGACGTAGGCCTGCGTCTGCTGCTCGAGTTCGACAATCGCGTCGGCACCCGTGCCCGACACCGATTGGTAAGTGGAGAACACCACGCGCTTCAGGCCGAAGAGGCGGTGCAGCGGATAAAGCGCCATGAGCGCAACCGAGGTGGAGCAGTTCGGGCTCGCGATGATGCCCTGGTGCGAACGAATCGCGTCCGGATTGATCTCCGGCACGACCAGCGGGACCTTCGGGTCCATGCGGAACGCCGAACTCTTGTCGATGACGAGGCAGCCCCGCTTCACCGCTTCCGGCGCGAGCGCCTTCGTGACGGAGCCGCCGGCGGCGAAAAAGCAGACGTTCAGGCCGGCGAACGCATCGGGCGTGGCTTCCTGCACCGTGACTTTTTTCCCCGCGAAATCGATTTGCTTGCCCGCGGAACGCGCCGAGGCCAGGGGCCGCAGCTCCGCGAGCGGGAATGCGTGGGCGGCCAGCAGGGCAATCAGCTCTTGACCGACTGCTCCGGTGGCCCCGACGATGCCGACTCGATAGGAATTATTACTCACAGTGAATGAAAGTTTGGAACGGATGAAAGAAAAGTGCGCGGCGCTGGGAATCAAGCCCACACCGCGTGTCATAGCTGTCAGTATCGCGCAGCAGCTCCTGATGTTTTTCCAAGACTGTGCTTTGCGGAAAAGCCACGTCATCTCGACCTCCCGTCAACCGCCCTCAAACGTGAAGGATTCCTTCGGCACGCCGCGCGGCCTGCACCAGATCGCCGAGAAACACGGCGCGGGCTCGCCGCCCGGCATCGTGTTCAACACCCGGGTGAGCACCGGACGTCACTATTCCGAATTCGACCCCGCCGCCCAAACGCGAAACCTCATCACGTCGCGCATCCTGTGGCTGCGCGGCCTCGAGCCCGGCATCAACGCCGGCAAGAACGCCGCCGGCCAGGTCGTCGACACTTACGAGCGCTACGTGTACATCCACGGCACGAACCACGAGGAGCGTCTGGGCCAGCCCTTCAGTGGCGGCTGCATCGAGATGAACAACCTCGAGATCATTGCGTTGTTTGACGAGGTCCGGGTGGGCGATCTGGTGTGGATCGAGGACTGAGTCCAGCCTTCCTGGTAGGGGCGTCGCTTGTCGACGCCCGCGAGCTACTCCCCATGTGACAGGCTGGAGAAACGATCATCAGGCCAATTGATCCATTCGATAGGCGGAGCTCCGTCCGCGCTCAGCAGAGCCCAAAACCGAAACCGACCCGGCTCCGGGGCCCACCAGCCCGGCCAGATCTCATCGGCCGTTGAAAGCTTTGCACGGTACGGGTTCAGGAAAACATATAATCCGTAGTCTTCGGCGTCTTCGTGACTGCGTAGCTGATGCTCCCAGAAGTCCCGCTGGAAACCGTCGGCGTACCCTAAGCTTTTCCGGATGCCCGTCTTCCATCTGGCGATGGTTTGCCCGAGCGACAAACAATTACCCAATTCGAAAAGCACGTGGATATGGTCCGGCATGACGACCGCTGCTAAGATCTTGCCGTCGCCTTCCGCATGCCACTGTTTGAGTACCCCAAGTGCCGTGTCCGGACCTAACCAGGGTTTTCGGTTCTTGGCTACAAGGGTGACGAAATAGCGGGCGCCGCACAGGGAGACCCGGCCTTTGCGTAGAAGGTCAGTTTTCCGAACCGGTGGGCGCCATGGTTCCATTTCGAAACGCTCAACGGCCTTCGCGGTCGCCGTCAAGCGGCGCCCCTACAACTTGGAAATCTTTTTTTTGGGACCCGTTGAGTGGCACCTAGCGGTTCTTCCCGAACAGCAGGCGCAGGGAGTTGAGGCACACCACCAGCGTGCTGCCTTCATGGGCGGCCACACCGACGGCGAGCGGCACCGCCCCGAAAGCCGTGGCGATGACCATGATGATCACCACGCCGAGGGAAATGGTGAGGTTCTGCCGGATGATGGCCTTGGCGCGACGGCTGAGACGCTCCGCGGCGAGGAAGTTCTCGATGCGGTCGTGCATCAGGATGACCTCCGCCTGCTCGAGGGCGGCATCGCTGCCCCGGGCACCCATGGCGACGCTCACATCGGCCGCGGCGAGACTTGGGGCGTCGTTCACGCCGTCACCCACCATGGCGACCTTCTGGCCGCCCTGGGCCGCGCGCAGCTCCTGAATCGCCGCCACCTTGAGTTCCGGCGTGAGATGGGCCCGGACCTCGTCGAGCCCGAGTTCCTTCGCGACGGACTCTGCCGCCTGGCGCCGGTCCCCGGTCAGCATCACGGTGCGGATGCCCATGGCCTTGAGATCGGCCAGCACGCCCTTGGACTCCAGGCGGATCTGGTCACGCAACAGCACGCGGCCGATCACGTCCTTGCCGACGATCCACACCTCCGAGAGTTCGGCCGAAGCCGGCGGCAGCTTGGCCGCCCAGCCCGCGAGCGGGCCGGCCTCGAGCAGTTCGCGCCGGCCGAGCAGCGCCTGGCCGCCACCGTAGCTGCCCCGCACGCCCTGCCCCACGATGTTTTGGAAGTCTCCCAGCGCCAGCTCGCGCACCCCGCGCGCCTTGGCGTCTCGTACGATGGCCCGCGCCAGCGGATGCTCGGATTTGGCCTCGAGGGCATAGGCCAGTTCCATGACCTCCTGCTCCCGCCCGGCGGGAAAACTCTCATAACCGACCACGGCCAGTTCACCCGTCGTGAGCGTACCGGTCTTGTCGAGGGCCACGACCTTGATGTCGGCCAGTTTTTCAATCGCCGCGCCCCCACGGAAGAGCACGCCATGCCGGGCACCCCAGGCGATCGCGGCGAGGATCGCGGAGGGAATCGAAAGCACCAGCGCACAGGGGCTCGCGACCACCATCAGGGTCATCGCCCGGTAAAACGCGGAGCGCAGCTCGGGAGTGTTGGTGAAAGCCGGCAGGCCAAAGCCCTGCCACCACACGAGGAACATCACGAAGGATCCCCCGATGACGGCATAGGTGTAGCCCGTGCCAAACTTGTCGGTGAAGCGCTCGCTGGGTGCCTTCAGCTTCTGGGCCGTCTGGATGAGGCGGATGATCTTCTGGAGCGTGCTCTCACCCGGGAGCCGCACGACCTGGTAGTCGAGCGAGCCCCACAAGTTGATCGTGCCGCTGAAGACCTGATCGCCGGCCTTCTTCTCGACCGGCGTGGCCTCACCCGTGAGGTTGGCCTCGTCGCAGGCGCTCTTGCCGGCGGTCACCAGTCCGTCCGCCGGGAAAGCCCCGCCCGGACGCACGCGGACCAACTGGCCCACCTGCAGTTCCTCGACCGCCACCTCGCGCTCGCGGCCGTCCGCCTCGATGATGTTGGCGCGCTTCGGGGCGCTCTTGAGGAGCGAGCTCACTTCCCGCTGGGTGCGGTCAAGGGCGTACTCCTCCATCGCGCCGGAGGCCGAGAAAAGGAACAGCAGCAACACCGCCTCGCCCCAGGCCCCGATGAACATGGCGCCGATCGCGACGGCCAGCATCAGGAAGTGGATGTCGATTTCCTTCTTCTTGAGGTTCTCCCACGAATCAACGGCGGCGTCCCAGCCACCCGTGACGATGCCCACGAAGAAGAGCGCCTTGGCCAGCCAGGGCATTCCCGGCACGAAATGCTCGGCGAGGAATCCCGCGATGCCGGCCGTGCCGCAGATCGTCGCCAGCGTGGCGAGCATCCGCCACTCCTGTTCCTCGGGCGTGGGCTCGGCCTTGATCTCCGGCCACTCCATTTCCCGCCACAGCCACATGCTTTCCGCGGTCTGGCCCATGTTGCGACCAATGACCACGGCGCCACCGTCCCGCTTGAGCGAAAACCCCAGCGCCGCCAACCGCGCCGGCTGATCAGCAAAACGCTCCTCGACCGCCTTGATCGTGGCGGCAAGCCGCTGCTCCAGATCAGCCAGATTCACCTGCCCGAGGGTCGCAACCGAGACCTGCTTCGAGCCCGGGTCGATGCGGACCGCGCCCACGCCGGGCTGCTCGCACAAGAAGCGCACCAACTCCTGCGTCCAGTTGCCGTCGCGATCCTTGGGCTCATCCATGACGAAATCATGTTCCGCCCACCAGCCGCCGCAAATATCAATTGCACCGCCGCTTGTTCATAAGCTCAGTGAACAGCCATGATTGGCCTGAATGATGACGCCAGCGACGTGACCGGGAGCGGCCCCAAGCCGTCCCGGCTGCGCGAGTTCGCAGGCAGCCTCTTCAGCGAAACCGGCGTCCTGTGCGACGCCCTGAATCTCGAGCACCGCCCGGAGCAGGAGCAAATGGCCTGTTATGTGGCGGGGGCCCTGCACCGCGACGAGCCCCTGCTCTTCGAAGCCGGCACCGGCGTCGGCAAGTCGCTCGCCTATTTGATTCCGGGTCTCATTCACGCCGTCGACCAGGGCCGACAACTCATCGTCTCGACGCACACCATCTCGCTCCAGGAACAGATCGAGCAAAAGGACCTGCCGATATGCCGTCGCGTCTTCAAGGCCTCCCCCGACCTCGCCAAGTACGGCGAGTTCCGTTCCACGGTGCTCGTCGGCAAATCGAATTACCTCTGCACCACGCGCCTCAGCCATGCACTGGCCGATCGGGCGAGCCTGTTCGCCGATGCCGACTACGAGGAATTGCAGCGCATCGCGTCCTGGGCCGAAACCACCCCCACCGGCCTGCGGCATGAGTTGAAACCGCCGCCGCGCCCGGAGGTGTGGGACGCGGTCAACGCCGACTCGTCGGCGTGTTCCCGCAAGCACTGCGACGACTCCCGCTGCCCGTACCAGCGCGCGCGGGCGCGCCTGCGGACCGCGCAAGTGATCATCGTCAACCACGCGCTGCTGTTCGCGCTGATCAATGCCGGCGGCGCGCAGGCGGCCGGGGCTTCCGTCGACACGCGCGGCGTGCTGTTTCCGGATGATTTCCTCGTATTGGACGAGGCCCACACGGTGCCGGAAGTGGCAACGGACAATTTCGGACTGTCGCTCAGCAGCTACGGCGTCGACCGCGCGCTGAAGTACCTGTTCAACCCCCGCACGAAACGCGGTCTCTTCAAGAAACACGGCGGCAGCCAGGCCCAGCAGCTCGTGCTGGACGCGCTGGATGCCTCGCAGCAGTTCTTCGATTTCATCGCGACGCGTTTGCTCGACAAGCGGGCCATCGTGCGCGTGCGCGAGACCGGCGTCGCCGAGCCGACGCTGGAAGGGCCGCTGGGGGCGCTCCACCGGTTGTTGGGCAAACTCGCCGACAAGCTGGAGGACGGACGCGAGCGGGACGAACTGCTCGAACAGCAAACGCGGATCAAAGGCGTGCAGGCCGGGCTGACCGAGTGGCTGACGCTCGGCGACAAGGGCCACGTCTATTGGGCGGAACGCAGCGGCCGCAAACAGACCATCGTCACGCTGCGCAGCGCCCCGATCGACGTGGCGCCGGAACTGCGCAAGCACCTGTTTGGCCGCGGCACGAGCGTCGTCTGCACCAGCGCCACCCTGGCCATGGGCGGCAGCATCGAGCCGTTTGCGCGGCGCATCGGCGCGGACGAGGCCGAGGCGGTGGCCGTGAAGTCGCCCTTCGATTTCGAGCGCAACATGCGGGTATTCGTGGCCGGGGATATGCCCCTGCCCAGCCCGAACGAGGCGAAACTCGCGATCGAGGCGCTGACCGACTACATCCGCTACTGCACGTCAAAGGTGTCCGGCGGCACGCTCGTGCTGTTCACGAGCTACGTCGACATGCGCGCGGTCGCCATGGAACTGGAGCCGGGCTGGCGTGCGGAAGGCCGGCCGTTCCTCATGCAGGGCGAGGACATGTCGCGCACGGAACTTGCCCACGAGATGCGCAAGCTCGGCAACGCGATCCTGTTTGGGACAGACAGCTTCTGGACCGGCGTGGACGTCCCCGGGAACGCGCTGTCGCAGGTCATTATCACCCGCCTGCCCTTCGATCCCCCCACCCATCCGATCACCGAGGCCAAGTGCGAGCACATCCGGGATGCCGGCGGCAATCCCTTCAACGAGCTGACCCTGCCCGATGCCCTCATTAAGTTCCGCCAGGGCGTGGGCCGCCTGATCCGGAGCAAGACCGACCGGGGCACCGTCACCATCCTCGATTCCCGGGTCCTCGCGAAGACCTATGGCCGGGAATTCCTCGGTTCCCTGCCCACGGAGGCCTACGACCGAATGGATCGGGCCAACCGGGAGGTTGTTTTTAGACCTTTCCCTTGAAGCAAATGGCCCTCTAGTCTCCTTAATCGAATGAAGTTGCGGTCATATGCCCACACCGATGTCGGCCGCGTTCGCCCGGAAAACGAGGACAGTTTTCTGCGCAACGACGACCACCAGCTGTACGCCGTCGCTGACGGCATCGGCGGGCTGCCGGCCGGTGGCCAGGCATCGCAGCTGGCGGTGGTGACGCTCGAGAAGATTTTCACCGGTCACGCCGCCGGGCATAAGCTGAACTACCCCCGGATCCTGTCCGAAGTGAACGAACAGGTCTTCCGTCTGGGCCGCGTCCTCAGCCCGCAGTTTGGCATCGGTTCCACCCTGACCTTCGCCCACGTGACCGGCGTCAAGCTGCACATCGGCCACGTCGGCGATTCGAGCGCCCTGCGCCTGCGGGCGAACGCGCTCGAGCAACTCACCAGCGACCACACCATCGAGAACGAACTGAAGGAGCGTGCCGCGCGCGGCGAACCCATTGGCCTGCTCATGGAGAATCGCAACGCGCTCACGCGCTGCATTGGTCAGCCGCCGCCGCTCGAGTCCGAATGCACCGAGCATACCATCCTGCCAAAGGATCGTTACCTGCTGAGCAGCGATGGCATCACCCGCTTTGTCGAACCGAAGGAAATCGCGGACATCCTCACGCGCGCCGAGAATCCCGAGGCCGCCGCCCGCCAGCTCGTGGACCGGGCGAATGAGCGCGGGGGTTTGGACAATTCGACGGCGGTCGTCCTGTTTTTCGACTGATTGGGTCCGGTTGAGTGTTGAGAGTTGAGGGCTGAGAGAGCCTTGCTCACCGATTCGTCCAAATAACCCCGACTTCGCCACGTGTCCCGTTCCGCCCAATTTGCCGCGCTCGTCGCGCAACAACCCAACAACGAGCTTTTCCGCTTCAGCCTGGCGCAGGCGCTGCTCGCGGAAAACCGGCCGGCCGAAGCGCTGGAACACTTGGAATTCTGCGCGGGCAAGAAAGCCGATTGGATGATGCCGCGCATTCTCCTCGGCAAGACGCTGCTCAGCATCGGCCGCAAGGCTGACGCCAAGCCGTGGCTCGAACAGGCGCTGCAGTTGGCGATCGCGCAATCCCACGAGGACCCCGAGCGCGAACTGCGGGCAATTCTCGCGGAGCTGTAACCTGCCGCTGGCCGGTTACGCCAGCCGGAGCGGTCACTTCCAGAGTGGAGCGGGATATTTGCCCGCCTTGATCAGTGCCCCGATGGCGGTTTGTGAAGCGGGCAGGTCCTCGCGGTAGGTTATGCCGAACCACGCATCCGCGCTCTTGAGCAAGGCGACCTTGGCTTCCCCGCGCTCGTTGAGCGCGCTGATGGCCGTGGGCAAATAGAACTCCGCCTTCGGGTCGCTGGCGTGCCGGGACTGGAAGTCGGCAAACATTCCGCCCAACTGGCCGAAAACAGCCGGCGTAAAGCCCCAGAAATTCATCGAGACGATTTCCTGGCCGGTCAGTGAGCGCGCGATTCCAGCCGCATCGGTGTAAAGAGCGCCCTCGGCCGTCTTTTCGATTTTGGTGATTTCGGTGATGCTCTTCAGCCGGCCCGCGATGTCGGTCGCGCACAAGCCGCGGCTGACCGTGCCGAACTCCGACAGGGTTTGTTTGAGCGGGTAGCCAACCATCGCGTAGTCGGTGGACTGGGCGAAGTGGCCCGCCAGCGCGCGATAGCCCGCGGCGCCGTAGAAATCATCAGCATTGATGACCGCAAACGGCCGGGTGACCGCCGCCTGGGCGGCCAGCACGGCGTGGCCGGTACCCCAGGGTTTCGTCCGCCCCACCCCGGTCTCCTGGAAAACGTAACTCACCGCCATACGTGATTCCAAACGCCGGCCAATACTGGCGCGAAAATCGGCCTCGATGTCCTTGCGGATCACCAGCACCAGGCGGTCGAAACCGGCCTGCAGGGCGTCGTACGCGGAATACTCGATGATCAGTTCGCCCGCCGGGCCGACCGGTTGGACCTGTTTGAGGCCGCCAAAGCGGCTGCCCATGCCCGCAGCGAGAATGACGAGGTCGTAGCCCGATTTCATTTCCCAGCACGCTGCCGGTTCGCTGCAGCGGACGGCAAGCGTCGTTTTCCCAAGACCTCCCGCAAACAGCTGACATTTAGCACACGGCGGGCCCGGCAGCCTACGCTTGGCCTCCTTGGCCACCATCGGACCGGGGCCTGCGCCCGTGAAACTTTTTTATTGGATTTCCGCGGGAATTCTGGCTCATTCCGCCAGCCATTCAGCCAGGGTAGCTCAGTGGTAGAGCAGAGGACTCATAAGCCTTTGGTCGCGAGTTCAATCCTCGCCCCTGGCACCACTTTCCACCGATCCGGCCACCCGCAGCCCTTGCAAGCGTTGAGTTTCGCCTAGTCTCGCCGCCGATGAGCACACCCGGTGGCGACGAAAATCGTACTTTTGACCTGCTCCGCCGGGTCAAATCGGCTGGCCTCACGGCCGAAGTGCAGGCGCAGATCCGGTCGGCCCAGGACGGTACGGCGGACAAACAGGCGGCCATCCTGCTCGTGGAGGACAACGCCGCACTCCGCGCGGTCATCAGCCAGATCCTGACGTCCCTTGGCTACCTCAATGTGACCGAGGCCGTGGACGGCCAGGTAGCGCTCGACCTGCTGGCCCAGCGTGAATTCGACCTGATCCTGCTCGACATCGAAATGCCGCGCGTAAACGGCTTCGAGGTGCTGGCCGCCTTGAAAAAGGATGCCGCCCGCCGCCACCTGCCGGTCATTGTTGTTTCGGGATTGGACCGGCTCGACGCGGTCGTGCGCTGCATCGAACTCGGCGCGGAGGATTTCCTGCCGAAGCCGGCGAACTCCGTGCTGCTCGGCGCCCGCGTGGGCGCGTCGCTCGAGCGCAAGCGCCTGCGCGACCTCGAGCGCCTCCGTTTGCTCGAGCTCCAACAGGAGAAGGAACTGTTGCAGGCTGAACAGGAAAAATCCGAGCGCCTGTTGCTCAACATCCTCCCCCAGCCGATTGCCGAACGCTTGAAGCGCGGCGAGCACAACATCGCCGAGCGGCATGCCGGAGTCACCGTGCTCTTTGCCGACCTCGTCGAATTCAGCGAGCTGTCAAACGACACTGACCCCCAAGAGTTGGTCGCGTTGCTCAACGACCTGTTCTCGCGGTTCGACCGGCTCGCGGGGCAGCACCGTTTGGAGAAGATCAAGACGATCGGCGACTGTTACCTGGTCGTCGGCGGCCTGCCCGAAGCGCGCGAGACACACGCCGCGGACGTTGCCGACATGGCGTTGGACATGCTCGCGGCACTGGCCGACTTGAACTGGGAGAGAAAGTTGAATCTCGCGATGCGCATTGGCCTGAACTCAGGGCCGGTGGTCGCCGGTGTCATCGGCAGCCGCAAGTTCACCTACGACCTGTGGGGCGTCACGGTTAACCTCGCCGATCGCGTCCAATCCTCGGGCATTCCGAATCGCGTCAACGTCTCCGCCAACACCCACGCGTTGCTCGCCAAGGATTTCCGCTTCACGGAACGCGGCATGGTCGACTGCAAGGGCGTTGGCCAGGTCAGGACCTATCTGCTCGACGGCCCGGCGTAAGAGCCGAGTGGCCGCCGGTCCACCCGTCACTGGTCGTCCGGACCCAACCAGCGGAACGACGTGATGACGAATCGCCGGCCAAATCCCGGCAGCACCGTCGGCGTTCGCTGCACCATTGCTTCGCACAACGCCACTGCCTCCACGATTTTCCCATCGCCCGGGTTCGTTGCCTCGCCGTAAGCGCGGATCCGAAACGTGTCGGACCGGGTGACCAGCATTGGACCCAGCGCCGCGACGATTTCCGCGGCCGTCGGAGAGCCGGTAGCGGGAAAAATTGTTTCGAGATAGGAAGTCAGGCCCGGAAGCGATCCAAACGGTCCATTTGCATCCTTGCCCGCCGTGGAGGCGGCAAACCCGTTGGCGATGCGGTTCCCCCGCGCCGCCACGTTCGCAATCGGTTTCGCCAAGGGAGTCGTGTTGTAGGCGTCCAACAAGCAGCGCCACACCAGGGCCGATGCGGTGTTCACGTTGATTTGTCCGGCCACCAGACGCCCGTTCTGCAGCGTGCGCGGCGTCAATGCCACGTAGTGAAAACAATCCTGCAGCACGGAGGGTGTGACCCCGGACAGCAGGCCGAGTTGTTCATAGACCAACACGTTTGGAAGCACGGTCGCCTGCGCCTGAACCGCGGTTCGCAGCTTCAGTTGGTTCACCAGCATCGAATCTCCGATCTGCGGCGCCATCGCGGTGACCGCGCGCTCAGCGGTTGGTGCGTAGGCGCTGACCTTGATGCCCTCGTCGAGCACGACGTAGGCGTACGCGCCGCCCAACGCTCCAGGATTTTCGAGGCGTGGCGCGGGAACCGGGACCTTGCCCGCGAGCACATGCTGCTTCTCGACATTCGCGGAGGTCGACGTCGCGAGTCCGACGGAATTCGCCGCATACAATTCAATTAGTTCACCTTGAATCGTCGTCGCGCTCGCAGCACCCGACGTCAACCAGCCAAGAAAGTCCCCACCCGTTGTCCAAACGCCCGTCCAGTAGCGCGTGGAAGCAGCCGCGCCCGCGGTCACGCCGGCGATCCCCGCCATGCCCGTGACGCGATCGTCCGGCCCGGCCAGCCGCTGCAATTCCCCTAGCCCGAGGCTCAATCCCAACAGCGCGTGCTGCCGCGCCCTGCCCTGGAAAGCCGCGCCAGCCGCGTTGGCGTGGCCCAGGCGCGTGCTGGCGCCGAGGCCGAGCAAGGCCAGCACCAGCAGGCCCAGCAACACCAGCGTCAGGACGAGTGCGAATCCCGCGACCGAACGCTTCATGGGTGTGCCGCCTTGATTTCGATCCGCTGCACGAAAACCCGCGAGTTCGCTTCGACGACGGACCACCACCACGCGTCGTCCGACGCAAACGCCGGCGGGCGTGCCGGACCGCGGCCGGTTTCAATCGCTTCGACCAGCGTGGCGCCTTCCTCGCTCAGGATGCGCACGAACACGTCGACCACCTGCGGGTAAACGCCGTCGGTGCCGGACTGGTTGCCGGTCGCGTGATGCTGGAGATCGGTCGCGTTTGCCGGGAACACCCGGCGCAGGGCGCCGTCGGCGCCGCGGATGTGGAGCCAAACGCCGAAGTCGACCACGTTTGCGGCGAGGAGGTTCGCGTGGCTTGGGTTCATCACGTTGCGCGGCTGACGATACGCGGACGAAAGCGCGCTGAACGGCCGGTTGTCCGGACTCGTGTAGGCGTTTGCCGTCACCGCATAACCAAGGCTCAGCGCGCTGGGTGCATCGACCGCCGACCGATAGAGCGAATACCGCACCGGCGCCCGGTTTTCGGACACGGGGTCGCCCGTGATGGGCCGCCTTGCCACTTGGTAGGCCAGGACGACCGGAAGCGCGCCACCGGCTTCGACATTGGACGTCACGAAGCGAAGCCAACACCCCGACAGTCCGAATCGCGCCGCCGCAATTCGAGAAATTCCAGCACCCTCGCTCTCGGGCAACAGTCGCAAACTACCACCGCCCGCCGGCTTCATGACACCCGGCCCAATCAGCCAGCCGTGATTCGCCACGGCGGCGGCCGAATCGAGGATCTCGACGGCCAACCAGTTGGTGCTGTCGCGCCGCAGGCAGGCCGCCTGCAAATCCTGCTCGATTTGGTCAAAGACCTGCCTGGCCGCGGCGGCCTGCGTGTGCGCGGCCTGCGTGCGCCTCCAGGTTCCCAACACGCCCACGGCCACGGAGATCATGACCGCAGCGATCAGCAGCGTCAGCGTCGAGGCGACGAGCACTTCCAGCAAAGTGAACGCTTGCGTCCGTTTCATCGGTTGATGGAAACCGCAAAAGTCTGCTCAATCCGCTCGCCGAGCGGAACCGGGACGGAACTCGCGGGCAGACGGTACGGCCAAGTCACCCTTACGTGCAGGGCCAGACACGCTTTGCTCGAATCGAAACGCAGCGGTTCGTCCGGGTAGCGCCAACACTCCACGAGGAAAAACTGTTCGTTGACGGGTAACCGACCCGCGCCCGACGCCGGGTTCACCAACGCCTGCACCGCTCCGCCGTCCGCGTCTGCCACCAGTGCGAACCCGCCTGCGACCGCGCCGGACAGGACCGGCACTTGGGCCGCCAAGGAGTCGAAGCCTTGGGTAGCGAGGCGGCCCAACTCCACCTTGATGGCGTCGGGCAGCCGGCGCGCTGTCAGCCTGGCTTCCAGCTCGCCGGCTTGACGCAGCAAACCGGCGAGCAAGGCGATGGCCACAGTCACAGTCCCGGCAAAAAGTCCGGCCGCGATCACGACCTCCATGAGGGAGAACCCCGGCAATGGGCGCGGCGGCGTCATTAGAAAGCCCGGCGGTCGTCGACCAGTGCCGGCACGCCGTACGCGCTGAGCACGATGCCTCTCACGCGATCAGGATTCCGCAAAACCACCGGTGATTCACCCTCCGCAAACGATCCCGGCGGACGCCGGTTCCCTCCCGCCACCACGAGGTATCCCTTCGGGGGCGTCCCGTTGCCCAAGGGAGCCAGCGTGCCGTTCGGCGTGAAGGCCACGCCCGTGCACGCCAAGACCGCTATTTCGCCAGGAAGGTTCACGGCGAGCGTCTGGCCCTGAAACAAATCGGAACAGATGTCGGCCGCGCGATCGGATTCCCGTTTCCACATCCCTGGCGACTCAACGAGACCGTGCACCGATCCCAGCGCGGCCGGCAGCACGAATGCGCCGTCTGGCAAAGCAACCTCTGCGATCGTGTCCCATTCAGCGGGACTCGGTCCGCTTTCACGCGCGAGCTGCAGCACAATCCGCCGCAGGAACGACTCGGTTTGGATCGGATCGGTTGCGAGCAGCAGCCGCGTCTTGCGGCCCGTGGCCGCTGCCTGGGTCCGCGCCACGGTCAACAAATTCGCCAGCGAAGTTTGCGCGCCCTGGATGGCGGCCGATTCGCCGCTCCCGCCGAGTCCGCCGACCAACACGGCGGCCAACACCGCGATCAACGCCGCCACCGCGAGGACCTCGATCAACGTGAATCCGCTGGGATGCGCCGGCTTCATTTCCAACTGAGGATGAACGCCGGGTTCCCCGGGGTTGACTCGGGTGCCGGCGCATAAAACACGACACCCGCCCGAATGCCGCTCGCCGGGAAATCATCCACACCGGGCGCGGCGCCGTTTACCAAGGGCAAGGCCGCGTAGTCCGTGCCGACTTTGATCACCCCGTCGAGGTCGCGGTCGACCAACACGGCAATTGCCGTGTTATCGAACGCGTCACGCAACAGCCATGGCGTCACTGAGTTCGCCGGCGTGAAGTCGGCCTGGGTGAACGCATGGAAACGAATCCGCTTTCGATTTTGCACCGTCGCGGCCGACCCCGCGCTCGGCACGGAGCCATCGCGTCGTGCGGCCGCGAGGAGGTCATGGAATAGATGTTCCTCGCCGGGGAGAGTTGCTGCGCTGCCGTTGACCAAACCCGAGACGTCGAACGCCGGATAAAAACCGTACTCGCTGCGAAACCCTTCAATCGCAGCCGCCCATTGGCTGAACTGAACCTTCGTGCGGGCCCGGTTGGCCGACACCCGCGCCGCCCGCACGCCGGGGAACACCAGCGCGGCCAGGATGCCAATCACGGCAATCACGCAGAGCAGCTCCAACAGCGTGAAACCGCATATCCGCGACCCGTGGTCTTTGCGGGTCAGGCAATCCGCCGGCGCGGGTTCACCGCGCGGCCGGGCCGGCGGTTCGGAATGGAAGGCTTGGGCCAAGGTTAATTTTGGCCCGCGTAAACATTGTCGAGATTCTCCGGCACCGTCCGATCTGGAAAACCGCCTGAAGTCAGGCGGGAGAATGCAATCCTGTCCGCGCCCGGCGAAAAGAGCACGAAGCGCGGATTCGCCCATCCCGCCGCGGGAACCTTGTACGCGTAGCCGTAAGGCGAGCCCCACGGATCGATCAGCGTCTCGTTCTCCAGGGTGAGGCGCGAAGTCTCGAGGAAGACCCGCGTGTCCGCGCCCTGCGGGGCGGAGAGCAGCCGAGCCATTTCCTTGGGATCATCGGTCCGCGGGAAGTCGCCGTGGACTTGTTTGTAGGCGTCCAGCGCCGCCGCCATCGCCGCGAGTTCGGCGACGGCGCGGGTTTTCTTTCCCGCCTCGATCGCGCGAGCGCCTGCCCCGAGCCCGAGGGCCGCGAGGATCGCCACCACGGCGAATACCACCAGCACCTCGAGCAGCGTGAAAGCGGCTCGGTTTGGATTGGCCCCTGCGGGAGCCAATCTCATTCAACCACCGTGATTATTCCTCATCGGACTTCAACGCCGTGATAACCGAAAAGTCTTCCAGCGTCGTCGTGTCGCCCTTGATGTCGCCCGAGGTCGCCAGCTCCTTCAGGAGACGGCGCATGATTTTTCCGGAACGGGTTTTGGGCAAACCAGCGGCGAAACGGATGTCATCGGGCTTCGCGAGCGAACCGATTTCCCGGCCCACGTGCGCGCGGAGCGTTTCCTTGAGTTCGGGCGAAGCCGCCTGGCCCGCCTTGAGGGTGACGAACACCACGAGGGCCTGACCCTTGAGATCATCGGGGCGACCGACGACCGCGGCTTCGGCCACGGCCGGGTGGGAAACGAGGGCGCTTTCAACCTCGGCCGTGCCGATGCGGTGGCCGGAGACGTTCAGGACGTCGTCAATGCGACCGACCACCCAGAGGTAGCCGTCCTTGTCCTTGCGCGCACCGTCGCCGCAAAAATAAAGACCCGGAATCTCGCTCCAGTACTGCTTCTTGAAGCGTTCGTCATCACCCCAGAGCGTGCGCAGCATCGAGGGCCAGGGTTGCGTGAGGAAGAGTTTGCCGCCCGAGTTTGCGGGAACTTCCTGGCCGGTCTCATCGAGCACCTTCGGCACCACGCCGAAAAACGGCAGCGTGCAGGAGCCGGGTTTCGTCGGAATCGCGCCGGGGATTGGCGTGACCATGATGCCGCCGGTCTCCGTCTGCCACCAGGTGTCGACGATCGGACAGCGCTTCTTCCCGATCAGCGTGTGATACCACATCCACGCCTCGGGGTTGATCGGCTCGCCCACCGAACCGAGCAGGCGGAGCGACGCGAGGCTGTGCTTCTTCACGTAGTCATCACCCCAGCGCATGAACGCGCGGATCGCGGTCGGCGCGGTGTAGAAAATCGTGACGCTGTGCTTGTCGATGATTCGCCAGAAACGGTCCGGTTCGGGCTGGTTCGGGGCGCCTTCGTACATCAGCACGGTCGCGCCGTTGCTAAGGGGACCGTACACCACGTAGCTGTGGCCCGTGATCCAGCCGATGTCGGCCGTGCACCAGTAAACGTCCGTTTCCTTGAGATCGAATACGTAGTGCGACGTCATCGTGGTGCCGAGCAGGTAGCCCGCGCTCGTGTGCAACACGCCCTTGGGTTTGCCGGTCGAGCCCGACGTATAGAGGATGAACAGCGGGGTCTCGCTGTCGTGCGCCTTGGCCTTGTGGGTCGCCGGCGCGTTTTCCATCAGGTCGTGCCACCACTTGTCGCGACCCTCGGTCATCGTGACCTCGTTCGCGGTGCGCTTGAGCACGATCACGTTTTGCACGGTCGGCGTGTGCGGCAGTGCGCGATCGACGTTGGTCTTGAGCTCAACGACCTTGCCGCGACGCCAGCCGCCGTCGGCGGTGATGACGAGTTTCGCCTGGCAATCATTGACGCGGTCCTTGATCGCCTCGGCGCTGAAGCCGCCGAAGATCACCGTGTGGATCACGCCGATGCGCGCGCATCCGAGCATGGCGATCGCCGCTTCCGGGACCATGGGCATGTAGATGGCCGCGCGATCCCCCTTCTTGAGGCCGAGCCCCTCGAGGACGTTGGCAAACTTGCAAACCTCACGGTGAAGTTGCGCGTAGGTCAGCGTTCTGACGTCGCCCGGCTCACCCTCGAAAATAATTGCGGCCTTGTTGGCGCGCGCCGTCTTGAGGTGCCGGTCGAGGCAATTCTCGGCGACGTTTAACTGTCCGCCAGTGAACCACTTGGCGTGCGGCGCCTTCCATTTGAGCACGCTCGAAAAAGGCTTCCGCCAGGTGAGAAATTCCTTGGCCTGCTTGCCCCAAAAACGGTCTGGAGCGTTGACAGACTCAGTGTAGAGCCTACGGTAAGTCGCGTAGCTGCCAAGGTTTGCTTGGTTCTTGAATTCAGCCGATGGTTTGAAAATCCGGCTTTCGCGAGACACCGAGGTAATCGTTTGGTCCGTCACTGTTTCTCCTCTCTTTATTTGGGGTTGAAGCTGCTGGTTCTCAATGCCCCCGACGGATTGCACGGTCAAGCCCGAGCATCTGCCTAAATTCGTTTTGTATGGATAAAGACAATCCGCCGGCCGCCGCGAACACGGCCACGCCGGCTCCCTCCCCTGCTCCGGCCCAGCCGGACAACAGCATCCGCGTCGAAGGCATCCTCGACATCGACAACAGCCGCAATGGCGCGCTGCTCGATCTCGCGAAGCACGGCAAGCGCCGGCCGACGGATCCCTTCGTCCCGCGCGAGCTGATCCGCCGCTTTCACCTGAACCAGGGCAGCGTCGTCACCGCGATGGCCACGCCCGACGAACGCTTCCCCAACCCGAAGGTCCGCTTCATCGAGAAGGTCGACGGGCTCGACCTCGAGGCGCGCCGCCGCTGTGTGGACTTCGCGAACCTCACGACCATCACGCCGAACGAGCAGATCAAGCTCGAGTTGAAGGACGGTCGCATGACGACCCGGGTCATGGACCTCTTCGCCCCGATCGGCAAAGGCACCCGCGGCCTCATCGTCGCCCCGCCACGCACCGGCAAGACCACTTACCTTCGCGACATCGCCCTCGGCGTGTTGCAGAACCATCCGGAGTGCCACGTCATGATCCTCCTCGTTGACGAGCGCCCCGAGGAAGTCACCGACTTCAAGCGCAGCGTCCCGGCCGAGGTCTGGGCCTCGTCCAACGACGACCCGGTCGAGAATCACATCCGCGTCGCAGACCTCTGCATCGAGCGCGCCAAGCGCCTCGTGGAAGCCGGCAAGGACGTCGTCCTGCTGATCGACTCCCTCACCCGCCTCGCGCGCGCCCACAACACCGCCAAGAACTCGGGCCGCACCGGCACGGGCGGCTTGGACGTACGCGCCCTGGAAAAACCGCGCCAGCTGTTCGCCTCCGCGCGCAACACCGAGGACGGTGGTTCCCTGACAATCATCGCCTCCATCCTGGTCGAGACCGGCAGCCGCATGGACGACGTCATTTTCCAGGAATTCAAGGGCACCGGCAACATGGAACTCGTGCTGGACCGCAAGGCGGCCGAGATGCGCATCTGGCCGGCGGTCAACGTCCAGTCCTCCGGCACCCGCAAGGAGGAACTCCTCATCAGTGACCCGAAGACGCTCGAGGGCATCCACTTCTTCCGCCGCGCCCTGGTGCAGCAGAAGATCGAGGAAGCCACGGACACGATGGTCACCCGCCTCGGCAAAACCAAGAACAACGCCGAGTTCATCAAGCTCATCGTGAAGTGACGAACTTCACTCTTGCGCCGCCCCCCGGCGGACCTGACAACTTACCTTCTCCCTTTTCACCTTTGACGCGAAAGATTCCTGAATGAATAGCTTCTCCGAGCAATGTCTCGATATGGCCCGGTCGATGTTGGCCCACAACCTCGACGCCATTAATGCCGACGGCACCATCACGCCGATTCCCGGCGAAAGTCCCCGCTCCGACGAACCCGGCCACGTCGCCTTCGCCCTTGGCGAATACTACCGCGCGACCGGCGAAACCACCCTCAAGGGTTACGACCTGATCGACCTCGCGGCCCGCACCATCACCGCCCAGGCGTTCACCGAGCCCGCCGGCGAAAACGGCGTCGCCTACGCTTCGCTCGGCCTGCTGTCCTTCGGCCCCTCCAAGGAACGCAACCCCGTCTGGGAACGCCTCGTCGAGGAAACCCGCCAGAAGCTCGACAAGCTCCTGCTCACACGCAGCGACTACGACAATTACTGGCAGGCCTTCAACATCGCGAAGGCGGTCTGCCGCTACAGCCTGGGCCTTTCCAAGAAGGACGAAACCTCCCGCCTGATCGAACGCCTGGCGGAACGCATTGAGCAAACCAGCTCGGCCGGTTTCTTTGACGACGTCGAGAAGGGCATCGGCGGCCACTTCAATCTCTACGGCGTGATGACCCTCGTCTTCACGCGCTCCGCGCTCCAGCTCCACGCGAACTCCGCCCTGCGCGAGCGCAAGCTGCCGACCCTGCGCACCTACGCCGAGAAGTACATCAAGCTCATGCCCGACCTCGTCCGCGCGGACGGCCAGGGCTGGGCCTATGGCCGCGCGGCCGGCGCCTATGGCCAGATGCACTGCATCACCCTGATCCTGCAGGGCCTGCGCGACGGCTGGATCCCCGACGACCAGAAGAACAAGTACTTCGATATCCTGCGCCGCCTGTTCTACTACTTCTTCCAGACCTACCTGGACCAGGAGCATGGCTTCCTCGACATTCGTGACGAGGAACGCACGGCGTACGCCTCGCACACGACGCGCATGGCGAACTTCGACGCCGCCCGTTACCTGTGCCAGTGGTCACGCCTCGCGAAGACCGTGCAGATGCCGGACAACGTCAAGACCGAGCCGGTGCGCACCAGCGGCCGTTTCGTGATCTTCGACAAGAGCAATCGCAAGGAGCAGGGTTTGTTCCTCTACCGCGATGCCGAGTCCGGCCTGCAAGTGCAGCTGCCGCTCGTCAGCTCGGGTGTCGACTGCACGTCCGACAACCTCCCCTTCCCGCACTGCCCGGGCGTCTTCGACTGGCCGAACAACCTCTACCTCCCGGTCATGGTGCCCGAGCTCACCTTTGGCGAGAACGTCACGCTCCCGGCCTTCTACGGCCAGAAGTGCGTGACCGGCCTCGGTCTGAAGAACTCGTTCTACTTCCGTTACGAGCAACCCGAGCTCATCAACACGAAGGAAGAGATCGTGAAGGGCCTCGGCAGCGTGAAGGTCCAGTGGACGTTCACGGGCAGCAAGATCTCCGCCGAGTTCGCCTACACGGTCAAAAACCAGGTGCAGCTCGACAAGTTCCGCCTCGCGCTCGTCATCGGCGCCCCGCACTCGCGGTACCGGATGCCCGGTTCGCCGGCGCTCGGCACCCACGGCCACCGCTGCTCGGTGCTGAAGGACGACTTCCACGCCAACTGGGCCGAAACCGAGGTCGTGAGCGCCGATCCGGCCTATCGCACCAACTACGGCAAGTTGCACTACGTGCAAATGTTCGTCCGCGACCATCCGCTGATCATGCGTCCGGGCCAGGTCTACCGCCTCTCGGTCGCCTTCGACCCGGAACTCACGGTGGCCGGCGGCTAGTTCGCCAACGAGGCGGGGCTCCTGGCCCCGCCTTTTTTATCGGCCGGCCGATGCGGTCGGCCGGAACTTGCCCCGCGCCGATTGTCACGGATGCGTTAAATCCACGCCCTCCGGCCAACCACCGGCCCGGGCCGGCTTGCTTGCCCAGCCGGATCGGCTTTCCTGAAGGGGTTCCGTTTCCCTTATGGCCAAAGACCCGACCACCGTCCCCTTCTCAGCTGCTGGCGCCGCGCCGTCGGCCAAGCCAAGCGCCTCCACCCCAAAACTGGAGGTAAACCTGACCAAGCGAATCCGCGAGGAACTCATCGACGACTACGACGAGGAACTCGAGATGGAGCGCGAGGACTGGGAAAGCCTCGAGCCCGGCGCGCCCGCGCGTCCCGCGGACCAGGACAATTCCCGCGAGGCCCGAAACCGCTATTTCAAGGAGCTCTTCCGCCTGCAGGGCGAGTTGGTCAAGATGCACGACTGGATCGTCCACACCGGCCACCGCCTCGTGATCCTCTTCGAGGGCCGCGACGCCGCCGGCAAGGGGGGCGCCATCAAGCGCATCACGCAGCGCCTGAACCCCCGCGTGGCCCGCGTGGCCGCGCTGCCCGCGCCTTCCAGCCGTGAAAAGACGCAGTGGTATTTCCAGCGCTACGTCGCGCATCTCCCCGCCGCGGGCGAGATGGTGCTGTTTGACCGCAGCTGGTACAACCGCGCCGGCGTGGAACGCGTGATGGGTTTCTGCACGGATGCGGAGTACGAGGAATTCTTCCGGTCGGTCCCCGAGTTCGAAAAGATGCTCGTGCGGTCCGGCATCCAGATCATCAAGTACTGGTTCTCGATTCCCGACGAGGAACAGGAGTTTCGATTCCGCTGCCGCATCAATGACCCGCTCAAGCATTGGAAGCTGAGCCCCATGGACCTGGAGTCACGCAAACGCTGGGAACAGTACACCAAGGCCAAGGAGGTCATGTTCAAGCGGTCCCACATCCCGGAAGCGCCCTGGTGGGTCGTGCACGGCAAGGACAAGAAGAAGGGCCGCCTCAACTGCATTCACCACCTCTTGTCGCAGGTGAAATACACCGAGGTGCCCTTCAAGCAGATCAAGCTGCCCCCACGCGAACACTCCCCGGATTACCGCCGCGAACCGGCCAATCCGAAGATGGTCATTCCGCAGATTTACTAGGAACTGAATTTAGCTGTTCCCGGCACCCCGCCGTCGCGTGGACCGCCGCTCCCCTACGCCGTCATCCTGAGCCGTGCGAAGGACCCAAGGAAATACGCCCGCTCGTTTTCTGAGGCCACGAATAACTAACGAGCGCCATCCGCGTCTCTTGAAGACGCGAGTCAGTTACCCGCGGGCGGACCCGACGGCGCCGGCTCCGCCGGGGGCGTCACAGAGGAAGCGGCGGCCGCCGCGGCCTCATTCGCCGGCCGTGATTTGCGAGCGGACGTTTTTTCGCGGGTCCGCTTCGGGACTGGAGCCGCCGCGTGCAAATCCTCCTTCAAGGCCTTCAGTGCCTTGCGGGCCTTCTTGGCTGCGCGCTTGGCGGCCTTGAACTTTTCCTTCGCGGTGCGATAGCACATTTTTGCGAGCTTCGCGGCTTTCTTCGTGGCGTCCGCCTCGCGCTGCGCGGCGGCAATCTTGGCAGCCAACTTTTTTCGATCTAGGGCCTTGGAATTTTCGGGCATGGCGATGGGGTGACGCCCAGAGCCAACCCCGACCCCACTAATCGGCAACGCTGTGAATGTTACATTTCGGCAACGGCTCAGCCGGCGGCCGACGCCACCGCCGCCGCGGGCGCGGGCGCGGGCGCCACCTTCGGCTTCGGTGTCCCGACCAGGACTCCCAAGTGCTCCTGGATCTTTTGGAAAAACTCCACGTTCAGATCACCCACGGGCACTTCATATTGCAGGTGACTGGCGCGGTGCTCGTAGATGTGCCGCAGGCCGTCCTCCGAGCGTCCGACGAGTTTGATCAGCTTCTTCCGCTCCAACATGAGCGCGAGGAATTGCAGCAGCGGCGTGTTGGTCTCGCTCTTGTCCGCCTCGGGGGCGGCGAGCGTCAGGAAGAGGTTCTCCGCCGTGAGCTTGAGGTTGCGTGCCGAATCCTCCTCCGCCTTGCGGTGCTTGAAGGCCACGACCCACCGACAATAGACAAACGCCGGCGGCATGAAGCGGCCATCCTCGGACTCGAGCAAATCGCGCCGGGCAACCTCCCCGGTGGCCTCGCGCACCAGGTAACTGACCACCCGGTCGTTCTCCGCGAATTCACGACCGCTGACGAAGCACTTTGTGGCAATTGGGTGAAGAGTGAGCTCCATGGAGGATTTCTTGTTTACCCCGGCATCTCCTGAACGCTAGCAAATTAAAGCCCGGCAGCGCCCGCCGTTTTCAGGGTGCCTGCGGGCTCGGCGCCTGCGCCGGCAAACCAACCAACCTACATGAGCGGCCGGCTGATTGCGATCGGTGACATCCACGGATGCTACAAGGAATTCGAGGACCTCTTGGAGAAACTTGAACCGGCGAGCGACGACCGGATCGTCCTGCTCGGTGACCTGATCAATCGCGGCCCGGACAGCGGGCGCGTGGTCGAGCTGGCGCGCCGCCACGCGACCGCCTCGTTGCTGGGCAACCATGAGTTGCGCCACCTCAACTATCGCCGGACCGACGACCCGTCCCACCTGAAGAAGTATGATTACGCGACCCTTGAGCAGTTGCGGGGCAAGGACTGGGAGTATCTGGAAAACATGAAATTGACGTATGCCGACGAGGAAACGGGCGTTGTATTCGTGCACGCGGGCTTCCTTCCGGATCGACCCTGGCAACGCCAACCCGCCCGCGTGGTGACGCGGGTTCAAGTCGTCGGGCCGGACGGCGAACCCCACAAGCGATCGGAACTCCCCGGCGCCCCCCATTGGTCGGAGCTCTGGTCCGGCCCGCCCTTCGTCGTCTACGGTCACACGCCGCGGAACGAGGTGGCCCGCACCAAATGGACCTTGGGAATCGACACCAGCTGCGTCCTGGGCGGCGCGTTGACCGCCTACGTGCTGCCGGAAAAGCGACTCGTGCAGGTCAAGGCGCGCCAAGCTTACTATCGTCCCTGACGCTTCGCAGTTGTCTGGTCCCGTGGCATTTGTCATCAATCCCGCTTGATGACCGCCTACCCCGCCGCGCCGCTGCTCCTCTGCCTGGACGTGCAACCGGTGTTCCTGGCGGCGATCAGCGACAGCCAGCGCTTCCATTGGCGCTGCTCCTTCGCGTTGGAAGCCGCCACCGGGTTGGGCGTGCCCGTCGTGTTTACCGAGCAGGTGCCGGACAAACTGGGCCACACCGCGGCCGACCTCCTCGCCCTGTGCCGCGAGCCCGAGGTACTCCCAAAGACCTCCTTTTCGCCCTTCGCCGAAAAGAAACTCGCCGCCCACCTGAAAGCCAAGGGGCACCGACAACTGCTAATCTGTGGTTTGGAAACGCCGATCTGCGTGTACCAGACCGCCGTCGACGCGCTCAAGGCGGGTTACAAGGTCACGTTGCTCGCCGACTGCGTCGGCGCCCGACGCCCGGCGGATGCCGCCGCCGTGCTCGCCCAACTGGCCCACGATGGCTGCCGCGTGCTGCCCGCCGAAACCGTCTTCTATTCCCTCGTGCATGAAGCCGGGCACCCGTATTTCCGGGACTACACCAAGCTGGTGAAGAAGTATGGCTGAGCGCCGCTTTTCCAGCCGGGTGTGAGTTTTAGGCTTCCGCTCCCGCATTTCTCCCCTTCCGCTCTTGGCCATGGCTGATATCTCCACCTCACTCGCGGTCCGTGACGCCAAGGCCCTGGACCCCAAGGGCGGTGACACCTTCTCGAGCGTGTTGCTCGTGCGCCGCACGACCCCGAAAACCGCGAAAAACGGCAACCCGTTCCTGTCGGTCGAACTGGGCGACAAGACCGGCAGCTTTGGCATCACGGTCTTCAACGACGCCCCGCATTTCGAACTCTTCAAGGGCGCCCGCGACGGCCTCATCGTCCGCATCGAGGCCAAGGTGGACTATTTCCAGGACCGCTTCTCGCCCCGCGTGCAGCGCGCGGAGGAGGTCACGCTCGAGCAACTCGCCAACTCGCCGCTCATGGCGAACCTCGTTGAAACCTGCCCGGAGGACCCCGACGCGTTGTGGACCGAGTTCCAGGGGCACATCGCCGCCATCGGCCATGCCGAGCTGCGCGCCACGGTGGAGGCCGTCTTCGAGGAAATCGGCGAGCAGTTCCGCATCGCGCCCGCGGCTGTGGCCATGCACCACGCGTACCGGCACGGCCTGCTAGAGCACACCTGCCACATGGCCCGCGCGGCCCGCGCACTCCTGCCGCTCTATCCCGAGGTGGACGCCGACCTCGCCCTCGCCGGCGTGCTGGTCCACGACACCGGCAAGGTAATCGAATACCAGGGCGACCTCGTGACCACGCGCAGCCGGCGCGGAATCCTGCAGGGTCACGTCGTGCTCGGCTACCAATTGGTCCGCAAAGCAGGCCTGAAAGCCAAGCTCTCGTCGGACCTCCTCGAGCGCCTTGAACACATCGTGCTCAGCCACCAAGGGGAGCTCGAATGGGGCGCGGCCGCGATCGCGGCGACGCCCGAGGCCGTGTTCGTTGCCAAGGTCGACGACCTCGATGCGAAAATGGGCATGGTGCAAAAGCTCCTCCGCCAGGCCAGCGACACCGACGAATTTTCCGAGCGGCACATGGGCCTGAACTCGCAGCTCCTGCTCAGGAAGCCGGCGAAGTAGTTATCCCCAATCGCTCAGGTCAGCAGCTGCACGATCCGCACGATCGGCAGGAACAGCGCGATCACGATCGTGCCGACGACCACGGCCAGCACCAGGATCAACAGCGGCTCGATCAGCGAGCTTAAGCCGGCGACCGCGTTGTCGACTTCCTCGTCGTAGATGTCGGCGACCTTGCCAAGCATGCCTGGCAACTGCCCGGTCTGCTCGCCGACCTCGACCATGCTCGCCACCATCGGCGGGAAAACCCCGGCCGCATCCAACGGCCGCGCAAACGACGCCCCGGCTTTTACCTGGTCGTGCACGGCCGCAATGGCCCCGGCCACGCGACTGTTGCCACAGGTGTCCTGCGTGATCCGCAGGGCCGGCAAGATCGGCACGCCGCTCGCCAACAGCGTCCCGAGCGTCCGACCGAAGCGCGCGACGATGCCCTTGACCAAGAGCGGACCAAACACCGGCGTCCCCAGCACGGCCACGTCGAGCGCTCGGGCCACCGGGGGCAGACGTCGCGCCAGCGCGACCAGAATTCCAAACAGCACCCCACCCGCGGCCACAAGTCCCAGATGATTCTTCACGGCGTCGCTGACGGTCAGAACGGCCTGGGTGAGCGGCGGCAGCGGCGCGCCCTTGAGCAACTCGGCGAAGATCTGCTTGAAGCGCGGCACGACAAACACAAGCAGGCCCGCCAGGATCGCGACGGCCACGCCGAGCACGATGATCGGATAAAACATCGCCGCCGTGATTTTGCCGCGGAGTTGCAGGCTCTTCTCTTGAAACCGCGCCAACCGGTCCAGCACCTGGTCCAGCGCGCCCGCCACCTCGCCCGCGGTCACCATGTTGATATACAGCCGGTCAAAGACGCGCGGGTGTCGCGACATCGCTTCGGACAAAGTGCCCCCGGCCTTGATGGTTGTGACGAGTTGTTGGATCAAGTCCTTCAGCGCCGCATTGCGCTCCTGCCGCGCGAGCACTTCCAGCGCGCGGACCAGGGGCAGGCCGGCCTTGACCAGCACCGCCAGTTGCCGGGTGAAAGTGGCTCGCTCCCGGGGTGCAACGGTCCGCCGCAATCCCGACGCCCAGCTGCGAATCGCATCCGTTACGCCGGGTTTGCCGGCCGACACTTCCCTGATGACGGTGGGAAACAGTCCGTCCGCGCGCAGGCGGCTAGCAACCGCAAGAACGTCGTCGCCTTCGCAGGCTCCGATCCTTTCCAAGCCGCCAGCATCAATCGCCCTGTATTCGAAACGAGCCATGATCAGGTGTATTTCAAAACCTCCTCGGCGGTTGTTTCCCCCGCCTGCATGGCGGAAATCGCTGCGTCGCGCAGTGGCGTGAGCCCGCCTACGGCGGCCTCACCCGCAACTGGTCGAGCGAGTCGCCCGCCACGATGCGTTCGCGCAGGGATTCCGACACCGGCAGGAACTCGAAGATGCCGAGCCGGCCGCGATAGCCGGTCTGGGCGCACTCCCCGCAGCCGCGGCCAACAAACACGGGCCGGGAATGGCAGTCCGCCAGCCCCAGTTCGTCAGCCATCCGCGTATCGAGCGGAACTGCCTGACGACATGCCGGACAGATTCGTTTCAACAACCTCTGCGCTAACACCCCTTCAAGCGCCGAGGCGACGAGAAACGGCTCCACGCCAAGGTCGAGCAGACGCGTCACCGCAGACGCCGCATCATTGGTGTGCAAGGTGGTGAGAACCAGATGGCCGGTCAGGGCCGCCTGGATCGCGATCTGCGCGGTCTCTAGGTCCCGAATCTCACCCACCATCACGATGTCCGGATCCTGCCGCAAAAACGCTCGAAGGGCGCGGGCAAACGTCAG
Organism: Lacunisphaera sp.; assembly: GCA_044224295.1. Lineage (GTDB taxonomy): Bacteria > Verrucomicrobiota > Verrucomicrobiia > Opitutales > Opitutaceae > Lacunisphaera. The sequence goes on from JBGAKQ010000022.1 coordinate 58,413, forward strand.
CCCGCTGCCCGCGTGCACGGGCACCTGCATGATGCCGTAGATTTCGTATTCCACGGGATCCTCAATGGTCAGCAGTTTCGCATCCGGTCGGTTCAGGGCCTGCACGCACGCGTACAAGGTCGTGGTCTTGCCTGCCCCGGTGGGACCCGTGACGACCACAATGCCGTTGGGCCGGCGGATCGCCGTCTCGAGGGCCGCGCGCACGGCCGCGGGCAAACCAAGCTCACCAAGCGACAGGCGGACGGCAGATTGGTCGAGTACCCGCAGCACGACGCTCTCGCCAAACTGGGTCGGCAACGTGGACAGCCGGAGATCAACGACGCGCCCGCCGACGCGGTGGTGGATCCGGCCGTCCTGCGGCACCCGCCGTTCCGCAATGTTGAGATTCGCGAGGACCTTGAGTCGGGAAATTACCGGCAGCGCAAACTGGCGTGCTGGCGCGGGCAGTTCGCGCAGCGTCCCGTCCACCCGATACCGAATCCGAAACTCGTGCTCGAATGGTTCGAAATGCACATCGGAAGCGCCCTCCACCACGGCCCGGGAAAGCACCGCGTCCACCACCCGAATCACGGGGGCGGTCTCCGCCAGCACGTGCAGGTCGGTTTCGCTGAGACGATCCTCCTGCCCGGATCCCAGTATCGGCGGCGCTTCCTCCGCCGCGGGAACCAGCGGCCCACGGGTTTCGCCGTAGTGCTGCTTGATCAGGACTTCCAAACGCACCGGGTCGGCCACGCAGACCTCAACCGTGCGCTCGAGTACGAACCCCAGTTCCGCCGCCAGGTCGAAATTGAACGGGTCCGCGGCGGCCACGCGGATTGTCCCCGTTGCTGCCGCCAAAGGCGCCACGCCAAACCGATGCACCAGCGCCGCGGGCAACGCCGCGATCGCTTCACCCGGCAATATGGAGGGCAAGGTCGGCTCGAAACGATGCCCTGTCGCGCTGGCTATCTCGGAGAACAGGCCGGCAGCAGTGATGGTGCCCTGCGCCACCAGGCAGTCCGCCAACGACCTGCCTGATGTCTGGGCGATCTCCCGCGCCGCATCCAGGTTGGCGGTCGCGAGCGAGCCGCGCTCCCGGAGGAGATCGTGAATGGCCTGGTCGTGTCCCTCGTACATGAGGAGACCGGCCGGGCCCGCGGCCGGAAAATGTTTCCGTTAGAGGTCGCGCAGCTTGAAGCCCATGCTTGTGAGCTTCTCCCGCATGACCACCGGGTCCTGGGACTTCTCAAGCGCCTCGTCCGGCTCGATGAGCTCGCGGTTCACGAGGCTCATGAGGTGGGTATCCAGGGTGATCATGCCAAGGTTCGCGCCGGTTTGGATGTCCGAGGGAATACGGAACGTCTTGTTGTCGCGGATGAGCGACGCGATTGACGAGGTGTTCACCATGATCTCGTAAGCCGCGATGCGGCCGCCGGTCTTCTTTTTGCAGAGCGATTGGGAGATGACGCAGATGATCGACGTCGAGAGCTGCATGCGGATCATCTCCTTCATGTTCGCCGGGAACGCGTCGACGATGCGGTCCACGGTCTTGGCGGCGCTGTTCGTGTGCAGCGTGCCGAACACCAAGTGGCCCGTTTCGGCGGCGGAGATGGCGGCTTCGATCGTCTCCAGGTCGCGCAACTCACCGACGAGGATGACGTCGGGGTCCTGACGCAGCGCGCGACGAATCGCCTCGGAGAAGCTCGGGACGTCCGAGCCCACCTCGCGCTGCGTCACGACGCACTTCTTGTGCGGGTGATAATATTCGATCGGGTCCTCGATCGTGATGATGTGCCCGTCGCGGTTCTCGTTGATGTAATTCATCATCGACGCGAGCGTGGTGGACTTGCCGGAGCCGGTCGGGCCGGTGACGAGGAACAGGCCGCGCTGGCGGTAGAGCAGTTCCTTGATCTTGTCGGGCATGCCGATCTGGCGGAGGTCGAAGAGCTGGTTGGGAATCTGGCGCAGCACCAGGCCGTAGTTGCCCTTGGCTTTCAGCACCGAGACGCGGAAGCGCGCCTTGTCGCCGAACGCGAAACCGAAGTCGGTGCCGCCGTTGAGCTTAACGTTCTGGATGTGGTTGTCCGGGGTGATCGACAACATCAGCTGCTCGGTGTCCTCCGGCTTCAGCTCGGGCCCGTCGATCGGCGTCATGCTGCCGCGCAGGCGGAGGCAGGGCGGCACGCCCACTTGCAAGTGAAGATCGGAGCTCTTCTGGTCCACCACCAGCTCCAGGAGGTCATTCATTTCGTAGCTCATGCGAGGATAGGGTTAAAGCGGGTCAGCAACAGTGACGGCGACAACTTCGGCGATTGTCGTGAGGCCGGCAAGGACTTTACGGACGCCATCCTCCCGCAGCGACCCGAGGCCGTCCTGCCGCGCCCGGGCCCGCAGGCAGGCGGCGGTAACATTGTCGTAAATGAGCCCCCGCATCGCTTCGGTGACGAGCAGGATCTCGAATAGACCCACCTGGCCCTGATAACCCGTGCCATGGCAGTGCGCACATCCCTCGCCCCGCACAAAACGGGCGGTCGGCAGTTGCTCCGGTTTCAGACCGAGCGACTGCAGCTCCCGGCTGCTCGGAACGTAGGTTCGCTGGCAGGCGGGACACACGCGGCGCACCAGACGTTGCGCCACCACGGCCCTCAAAGCCGCCGCTACGAGGAACGGTTTGGCGCCGAGGTCGATGAGCCGTGTGACCGCCGCCGCCGCGTCGTTCGTATGCAGGGTGCTCAGGACCAGGTGGCCCGTCATGGCGGCATGCAAGGCGGTGTCCGCCGTCTCGCGGTCGCGAATTTCGCCGACCATCACGACGTTCGGCGCCTGACGGAGCATCGCGCGCAAGGCGGCGGCGAAGGTCATGCCGGTTGTTGTGTTGACCGGGACTTGGTTGATGCCGGCAACCTGATACTCCACCGGCTCCTCGACCGTGATGATCTTGCGGTCGGGATGATTCAGATGATGCAGCGCCGCGTAGAGGGTGGTTGTCTTGCCGGATCCCGTTGGCCCGGTCACGAGGACGATCCCGTCCGGCGACGCAATCACGCGCTCAAACGCCCGGTGGTGCGCAGGCCCCATGCCGAGGTCCTGCATGCCGACCTGCAGTGACGTCTTGTCCAGCAGCCGCATCACGAGGCTTTCCCCGTGGGCGGTCGGCAATGACGACACGCGCAAGTCTATTGCCCGTCCCTCGATCACAAAAGGGATGCGCCCGTCCTGTGGGAGGCGTTTCTCGGCGATGCTCAGGTTCGCCATGATCTTGAGTCGGGAAATCACGGCGAGCGCGAGACGGCGCGGCGGCGCCTCGACTTCGATCAACGCGCCGTCGATGCGATAGCGCACTCGCAAGCGCGTTTCCAAGGGCTCGACATGGATATCCGACGCACGCCGACGCCACGCGTCCGCAATCAGTTGGTTCGCCCAACGGACCACCGGTTCATCACCCTCGGCCCGCTCGGCATCGGTCGATTCGCCGGATCCAGACGAGGTTGAAATCCCGGCGGAGCCATCGCCCAAAGCGGCCTCGGACGTCAGGCCATAGTGCCACGCGATTGCCGCCGAGAGCGCATCCGCCGGAGCGAGCGCCGGGAGAACGACCGCGCCGAGCAGAAACGAGAGTTCGTCGACAACCCCAACGGCCAGCGGGTCATTTACCGCAACGCGCAACACGCCCTGCTCCCACGCAAAGGGCAACACTTGGTGGCGCGCGGCAAATTGCGCGTCGATCCGAGCCAACAGTTCGCGCGGCACGTCCAGGGCCGCGACGTCGACCGAACCGAGCCCCCACTCTGCGGCAGTCTGTTCACCCAATGGACCCGCCCGGGAGGCGGTTTGGATCGGAATGGAAGCAGTCGCAGGGGGCGTCACGAGAATCGTGCCGATCCCTCCCGAGGCCCCGCGGGTGGGATCAGCGGTTGAGGCTGAGCAGGAACTCGGTGTTGGTCTTGGTCTTCTTGAGCCGCTGGATGAGCATGTCCATCGAGTCGGCGGCGGGGACGCCCTGCATGGCGCGACGCAGGGAGTAAATCTTCACGAGCTCGTCGGGGTGATAGATGAGCTCTTCCTTGCGGGTGCCGCTCTTGTCGATGTTCAGCGCCGGGAAGATGCGCTTGTTCACGAGGTCGCGGTCGAGGTGGAGCTCCATGTTGCCGGTGCCCTTGAACTCCTCGAAGATGATTTCATCCATGCGGCTGCCCGTGTCGACGAGCGCCGTGCCGATGATCGTGAGGCTGCCGCCGCCCTCGATGTTGCGCGCGGAACCGAAGAAGCGCTTCGGCTTCTGCAGTGCGTTGGCCTCGAGACCGCCGGACATGATCTTGCCGCTGTTGGAAGCGAGCGCGTTATACGCGCGCGCCAAGCGAGTGATCGAGTCGAGCAGGATCACGACGTGCTCGCCCTGTTCGACGAGCCGACGCGCCTTCTCAATGACCATCTCCGCGCAATGCACGTGGCTCTCGGGCGCCTCGTCGAAGGTCGAGCTGACGACCTCGCCTTTGCAGTGACGCTTGAAGTCGGTCACTTCCTCGGGACGTTCGTCGACGAGGAGAATGATCAGCTTCGCATCGGGCGAGTTCTCCGCGATGGAGTTCGCCATGTTCTGCATGAGGATGGTCTTGCCGGTGCGCGGCGGCGCGACAATCAAGCCGCGCTGGCCGAAACCGATCGGGGTGATGATGTCCACCATGCGCATCGAGACGTCCTTCTTCTCGGGCATCTCGAGCAGGATGCGCTTAAGCGGGTAGTACGGCACCAGTTCCTCGAAGGGCGGCACCTTGGAAATCTCGGACGGTTTGCCGCCCATGACCTTCTTGATCGCCACCACGGCCGGGCAACGGTCGTTGCCCTGCGGGGCCTGCAACTGGACCTCGACGGCATGGCCGCGCTTGAGGCCGAAGTGCTTCACGAAGATTTCCGGCAGGAACGCGTCCTCCGGGTAGAGCCGGTAGTTGACATCGTCATGGACGACGAACCACAAACCGCGGTCGGTCTGGTCGAGGTAGCCGCGATCGTAGAGCGGGATCTTCTGTTCGTTGATCGTCGCAAACACCTGCGTGATCAGCTGGCGACGGTTCGGCGCTCCCTCGAACTTCACTTCCATCTTCTTCGCGAGCGCGGTGAGCTCGGCGAGATTGAGCGCGTAGAGTTCGTTCAGCCAAACCGGATCGGCGCGACCCTTGGAAATCTCGTCAGCCAAGGTCTCCAGCGCCTCGAGGCTCTGGAAACGCGCGGGGTCCGGCAAATCGCCGGTGTGCACGACCTCCTTCGGCGGGGCCGGTTGCGGCGGATGCTTCGGGCCGCCGCCGCCTTGGAAATTCGGATTGCCGCCCCCACCCCACTTGCCACCGCGGAACTTGCCGCGCTGCCGGCGGCCCCATTTGCCGCCGCCGTGTTGCTGGAAGTGGCCGCCATTGCCGCCACCGCCGTTGTTGCCGCCCTGGCCACCGTCGCCTTGGCCGCCATCACCCTCTTGGGCGCCACCGCCCTGTCCTTGGTCATAATCCTGGCCCTGGCTCGGCGCGGCTTCCGCCTGGGGAGGCGGAGGCGGCGGCGGGGGTTCGGCGCGGGGCGGCTCGGGCGCCGGCGGAGGAGGCGGCGGGGGTGCCGCCGCGGGTTCAGGGGAAAAATCGATTTCCTTCGTGGCCGCGGCCTTCGTCTTCTTCGACCCGCGGACCAGGCGGGAACGCGCGGGGCGTTTGGTTTCGGCCGAATCTTTGCTCGGGGCGCTGCTCTCTTCGTCGGATTTAGGAGGGACTGACATGAATGCGGCCTGCGGGCCGGTCGGATTGGGATTTCAGGAGGCGGGCAGCCAGCGCATCAACCTGTTCACGCAGAAATTCGGGCGAGCCGTCATTCAGGAGAACGTAATCTGCCAACTCGCACTTGCGGGCTAATGGCAGTTGCTGAGCGATGCGCTGTCGGGCTTGGTCACGGGGAATGCCGCGCTGTTCCAGCCGCCTCAGTTGCGATGCGGAGTCTGTGGTGACGCAGACCGTGAAATCAAACCAATTTTCCAAACCCTTCTCAAACAACAGCGGCACCTCCACGATGAACGCGGTGCCGGTGGTTCCCGCCAACAGCTCGCGCCAGCGGTTCAACAGCCGGGGATGCAGCAGGTCCTCCAGCCAGGCGAGCGACGCCGGGTCCTTGAAAACCTTCTCGGCCACCTTGTCGCGACGGACACTGCCGTCGGCGGCCAGCATGGCGTCGCCGAGCTTCGCCCGGATGGCTTCCGCCACCTCGCGGGACGGCAAGAGTACGTTCCGGACGACCTGGTCGGCATCCAAACGCCGAAAGCCCAGCTCCGCGAATCGCGCCGCGGCCGTCGATTTGCCACACCCCATCCCCCCGGTCAGTCCGACCATTAAATTGGGCTTGTTTACCATTTCGGGCCAAATCGAGGTATGGGCTTGCTGCACATGGGGGGCAACCCCTATCTGTCTAGGTACCGCATGGTTCCGCCCCACGCAGTTGACACCAAGCAACCCGCCGTAGTGGCCAAGGCTGTGAAAGACGCCTTTGCCAAGATTGGAGCGCAGGCGAGCTTCCCGCTGATTGATCGGCTGTTTGAGGACGTGACGGGCATGTTCGAGGGTCGTTATCCGGGGTACCGGGGCATCGACATGAAGTACCACGACTACGAGCACACGATGCAGGCCACGGTTTGCCTCATCCACCTGCTCGAGGGCCGCAGCCGCACCTTTGACCGTCCGGTGCTGCTCGCGCGGGATTGGGAACTCTCGGTCATGGCGGTCCTCCTGCATGACAGCGGTTATCTGAAAAAGACCGACGATTTGGAGGGGACCGGCGCGAAATACACCTTTGTCCACGAACGCCGCAGCTGCGACTTCGCCCGCGAATACCTGCCCCGGATGGGCGTCACCGCGTCGGAAATCGAGGACATCTGCGCGGCAATCATCTGCACCGGTCCGCGGAGCAAGATCAGCCAGATCACCTTCCACCGCGATGAGGCGCGGCAAATGGCGTTCATCCTCGTGACCGCCGACTACCTCGCGCAAATGAGCGCCGTCGACTACCTCGACAAGCTGCCGGCGCTGTTCAAAGAATTCCAGGAGGCGTTCGACTTCGAGCAAGTCCCGGCGGAGAAACGTCCCTATCACTCGCTCCAACAGCTGCTCGAGAAGAGCACCGGGTTCTGGACGAATTATGTGCGCCCCATGCTCGACTTCGAGGCGGGCGGCGTGCATCGCTATTTGACGACAGTGGGCCAACCCAATCCTTACCTGCAAGCCGTTGAGGCCAACCTGGCGGAGTTAAACCGGCGCCTGCAGGCGGGAAAGGGCTGAACCCAACCTCCGTTCCCCGCCCCCTGTCTCAATGTTAGCCACCATCGGCTCAGCCGCGTTGCTGGGCATTGATGCCGTGCCCGTGTCGATCGAGGTCAACACCGGTGAGCACGGCATTCCCGACCTGATCCTCGTCGGCCTGCCCGACTCCGCGGTCAAGGAATCCGAAGACCGCGTCTCCTCGGCCCTGAGCAACTCCGCCCTGCGCATGCCGCGCACGCGCACGACGATCAACCTCGCGCCGGGCGACCTCCGCAAGGAAGGCGCGATCTACGACCTGCCGATCGCGATTGGCATCCTCGTCGCGACCGCCCAACTGGCGTGCGATCACCTCGCGGATTTCCTGATCGCGGGGGAACTGAGCCTTTCCGGAGCCACGCGTCCGATCAAAGGCGGCCTCGCCATGGCGGTCCTCGCCCGCGAGTCGCGCCGCAAGGCCGTGCTGTTGCCCCCCATCGCGGCGCGCGAGGCTTCCCTGGTCGAGGGCGTGGACGTGTATGAGATCACCTCGCTCGACCAGGCGCACCGGTTCCTCGCCGGGCAAATCCAACTGAAGCCGCTCCGCCCGCCGCAGGCGGCGAAGCCGCGCCCCAGCGAACACGAGCCGGACTTCGCGGACATCAAGGGCCAGCTGGCCGTACGTCGCGCGGTCGAGGTCGCCGTCGCCGGCGGCCACAACCTGATCATGATCGGGCCGCCGGGCTCCGGAAAATCGATGATCGCGAAACGCGTGCCGGGCATCATGCCGCAGCCGACGCTCGATGAGTTCCTCGACATCCTGCGCATCCATTCCGCGGCGGGCCAGACCATCGGGGAAGGCATCGCCTTCCTGCAGCGTCCGGCCCGCGCGCCGCATCACACCATTTCGGACGTCGGTCTGCTCGGCGGCGGCACCATTCCGGGACCCGGCGAAATCTCCCTCGCCCATCACGGGGTGCTGTTCCTGGACGAACTTCCGGAATTCAAACGGTCCGCGCTCGAGGTGCTGCGGCAACCGCTCGAGGACGGCCACGTGACGATTTCCCGCAGCGCCGGCAAGATCACCCTGCCCTGTCACTTCATGCTCGTGGCCGCGATGAATCCGTGTCCGTGCGGCTATCTCGGCGATGCGAAGCATGAGTGCCGCTGCTCGCCGGCGCAGGTGCAGCGCTACCGCGCGCGCATCAGCGGCCCGCTGCTCGATCGCATCGACCTCCACGTCGAGGCGCCGGCGCTCACGATCACGGAACTGCGCAGCGATCGCGCCGGCGAGTCGTCCGCCGCCATGCGCGCGCGAGTGGAAGAAGCCCGACGCATCCAACTGAACCGTTTCCGCAGCGCAAAGATCACCGCCAACGCCCGCATGCCCGCGTCCCAACTCAAAAAATACTGCGCTTTGGATTCCACCCTCGGCGACCTCCTCCAACACGCCATGGAGCAACTCTCGCTCTCCGCCCGCGCCTACGATCGCATCCTGAAAGTGGCCCGCACGATCGCCGACCTCGCCGCCGCCGAGCGCATCGCCCAGCCGCACCTCCTCGAAGCCATCCAATACCGCAGCCTCGACCGCAACGTGTTCTACTGAACTGTCCCTGAGGAGCCTGTTTACTGGCGACTCGCCACGCTGGCAGGCCAGCGCACGTTCCAAATCGCCTGTAAACAGGCTCCTACATCCTGCAAAAAAGAGGCCGGCGCTGAAACGCCGGCCTCGGAGTTGCCTGATCGAAATTGCGACCGCTTACTTCAGCTTCGGCGGGTAGGTCTTCTTGAGCCAGGACTCGGGGACCGGCACCACCGCGATGTTCAACGCCCGGCCGTCCTCGGCGATCATCGCGGTCTGGACTTGGATGCGCGTGCTGTCCGCGCTGAAGGTCGGGTGAATGTGGTCACGCGCGGTGGTCTTGCTGCCGAGGTCGGCGAGCAGGACGCGCTGGCCGTCGTTGAGATCATAGAGCCACAGGCGATACTTGAAGTCGTCCGCCACCGCCCAGCGTCCGTCGGGCGAGCCGTGCACGTGCCAAACGGAACGGCCGGGATCACCCACGGGGTTCTGGCCGGCGATCCGGATGTCGCGTGTGCGCAGGTTCACCATCGCGAGGCCACCCATGTATTCGCCGGTGCCGGCGTTGCCCCAGCCATCTTCCTGGCCCGGGCCTTCCGGGGTCTTCGCGCCGGGCAGCTTGATCGGACGATGCGCGAGCACCGCGACGGCGACGTAGTCCTTGCTCACGATCGCTTCATGCGTGACCCAATCCCACGGCGCCTCGGGGAACAGCGGACGCAGACCCGTGCCGTCACCCATGACCGTCCAGGTACGCTGCGGCGCCTTCCCGCCGGTTTCCCAGCAGAAAACGATTTCACCCGGGACCCAGGGATTCGTCTGCACGTGGCCAATCTGGAACGGCACGGCCACGACAAAATTCACTTCACCCGTCTCGAGGTTCATGCGCCCGAGGCCCGTCGGACCGGCGCCCATGTTGCGCGGGCCGAAATTCGCGGCCGGCTTCTGGTCGGGCGGCAGGTGCTTGGCGGACTCTTCCTTGCCGACGCGGAAGTACGCATACTTCTCGGTGCAATCGAGCGCCATGTCGCCACCGGCACCCCACTCCATCGGGATCGAGCCGCACACCTTCTGGTAAACAACCGGCGACTGCATCTTGCCGGCCGCGCTGTCGGCGAAAACCTTGGCGAGGTCCACGCGGATGATCTGCGCAGGCCCGGTCTGGCGTCCGCGCCAACCGAAACCGCCGCCCGGACGCGGTGGCGCGCCGGGTGTTTCCTTCACCGCGTCGGCCGGGCGCGGCGGCGGCGGGACGGACGGCTCGCCACCCTGCATGGCCGGGGCCGGACGCTCATAAGGAATGCGCAGGAAATACAAATTCATCGAGTTGTCGGCCAGACACAGCATGCCCGAGTAGCCGCCCTCGGTGACCTGAACCATTTCGCCGGTCTCCTCGTTCACCGCCATGGCCTCGTTCACGGCGCGACCGGAGCGGAAGATCAGCCACTTCCCGTCGGCGGTCCACTGATGGTGCGTCTGGTAGATCTTCGAATCACCCTTCGAGCCCGAGGTCAGGAACGTGATCGGCACACCCGTCACCGGATCCGGAATCACTTTCTTTTCGGAGGGGAAGCGTTTGCCGATTTGGGCGAACGCGGCGGACGTTACCAACAGGAACGAAGCCGTCAGGACAGCGAGCCTGCGGCCGGAGGTGGGGTTCATCATGAGGTGATCCAGTCTTGGGGGTTGGCGTGGAATCCTTCCGGAGGAAGATGAACGGCGAGACGTGCAGGTCAAAATCCGGTTTCAGCGCGGCCGGAATTTGAATTCTGACAGTATGATTTCGGCGCGCGCGCCCGGCCAAGCGGAAAAATCCCTTGGCCTTCGCCGCGACCCCGCGATGAATGGACCTGCCCATGGGTGCCATCGTCAATATTTCCGCCTACAAGTTCACGCCGCTCGATGAATTGCCGGCGTTGAAGACGCGCCTGCTCGAGTTGGCGACGTCCGCAGGATTGCGCGGCACGATCCTGCTCAGCCCGGAAGGCATCAATCTTTTCATCGCCGGCGATCGCGAGTCGGTCGCGACCCTCGTCGCATTCATTCGCACGCTGCCCGGCCTGGCGGATCTGCAGCCCAAGGAGAGTTTAAGTGCGGCGCCGCCGTTCGGCCGGATGCGCGTCAAGATCAAGCGCGAGATCATCGCCTTTGGCGTGCCCGGCATCGATCCGGCCCGAAAGCCCTCGCGCAAGATCGCGCCGGCGGAGTTGCGCCAGTGGCTCGATGAAGGACGTCCGGTGACGCTCCTCGACACTCGCAATGAGTACGAGATCGACCGCGGCACGTTCCGCGGCGCCGTGCGCGCGGGCATCGCGCACTTCCGGGATTTTCCAAAAGCGGTCGCAAAGCTCCCGCCGGAGCTCAAGGCCCAGCCCATCGTCATGTTCTGCACCGGCGGCATCCGCTGCGAGAAGGCCGGTCCCTTCATGGAGCAGTCCGGTTTTCAAAACGTGTTCCAACTCGACGGTGGTATCCTCAAGTACTTCGAGGACTGCGGCAGCGCCCACTACGACGGCGAATGCTTCGTCTTCGACGAACGCGCAGGCGTGGACGCCGCGCTCCGGCCGACCGTTCGGCGATAGCACGCCGAAAGTTAACGGCGTTAAAAAGCCGGGGATTGCTGCGCGCCGGTCCCCTCCTATTTTCACTGGACCCATGAAACCCCTCCGACTCATGCCCCGCTCCCCCTTTGTGTTCGCGGCCTTGTTCGCCGTAGCCGTGTCGCGAGCGGCCTCCGCCCCGACTGCGTCCGTCGACCTATTCAACGGCAAGGATCTTTCCAATTGGACGCCCGTCGTGAAAGCCGGCGAGAAGGCCGACCCGGGCACGTGGACCGTGGCCGATGGAGTCATCAAATGCACCGGCACGCCCGCCGGCTACATTCGGACTACCGGCGTCTATAAGAACTTCACGCTGACGCTCGAATGGCGCTGGACCGGCCCGGAGTTACCGCCGGACAGCCAGGGGCGTCCCCGCAACCGCAACAGCGGCGTGCTGGTGTACGTCAACGGTCCCGACGCGGTCTGGCCGCGAAGCATCGAGGCGCAGCTGATGCAGACGAACGCCGGTGATCTCTATGACATCGGCAACGTGGGCTTCGCCGAGCTGGCCGCCGAGCGCGCCAAGGCGGTGGCCGCCGCCGGCGCGGACGCCGAGGCCGTGAAGCGCGCCCAAAACGGCCGCAAAGTCGCGCGCAAGGAGGCCACCTCCGAGAAACCCGTCGGCGAGTGGAACACCTACGAGATCATCTGTTCCGGTGACACCATCACCCTACGCGTGAACGGCGTCCTCCAAAACCGCGCCACCCAGGTCGGCGCCACTGAAGGCGCCATCGCCCTCCAATCCGAAGGCGCCCCCATCGAATTCCGAAACGTGAAACTGACGCCGCTCAAGTAGGCGCATGGTTTTCGCCGACAGCAACCGGCATGGCGGCGACCGGACGCGCAACCACCCGACCAAACAAAAACGCGCACCTTGCGGTGCGCGTTCGAAACTGGCCTGCCAAACGTAGCCTTGGCAAAGGTTGGTGCCCCCTACTCCTTTTGCCATACGAATTAAGTGGTATGAATAAATGATTCCATACCCGTTTCAGAGGAGGAATACCCCGGGAAGCAGAGCTCTGAATCTCAAATCGTGATACTGAATCGAGCCACACGATGCGAAACCAAGGCAATGTTTTCATACCATTCATACCACGTGCACTGGCTCAGTTGTTCCCGTGGTTCATGGCTAGGCAGTAGATGGCGTTACGGGTGCGACCCGAAAGGTCGATGAAACCGGCTTTTCGCAATCGAACCAACCGACGACTGAGCGTCATATGAGGAATATGGAGCGCCTTCTCAAGATGCCCCGTCGAAGCCATGACGTTCACATCCAGGTAACGCAGCACCTGTTTTTCGATTTCGTCGTCTACCAAATCCCAAACCTCCACTCGCGCCTGAACCGGTTTTTTGTCGCGTTGGGACTCGCGGTCTTTATCGCGCAAGTATCTTATTGCCGCCGTCGCCAGCAGTTCGCCAATCTTGCGGATTCGCTCGTCCTCGGAAAGGTGGCGGTATGGATTGAGGCCATGTGCGGCCGATTTCTCGCTGGCCCGACTCATGAAGGTTCGATGGAAATTCGTTGGACGCGCGGGCCGGGCCGGCCCTCAACCAAACGCCGGTAGTTGGGTCGCACTTCCGCTAGGCGCATCAAGTCAAGGGCGACGCGGATTGCCACGAGCTCCCGGCCCTCGATGACTACAAGGTCTCGGCTCGTAATAAGAGTGATTGTTTCAGCCTCGCCGCGCACGTGTTCCCAGCGCTTGAACTCCCCAAACGGGATCGTGACGGTCTTTTCTTCCAAACAAAAACGCACGACCATGGTCGATTGGCCCTCCGGTGTGATCTCGCCCCAAGTCGGGGCCGGAGGCGCACCGGGCGGTGCTTTCCCGAGGTGATGATCAATACTCATGCTGCGATTTGCTTGAACAATGGGGCGAGCCGCTCCGCCCATTGCGCGCGCCAGCTACGGCGTGGCGAAAGATCCGGTCCGGCGAGTTCCGAAGCGAGTTTGCGGTCAGAGGGCCGCATCATTGCCTCGCGCGCGGCGCGCCGGTCTGTGGTGTATATCGCCTGGCTTTCCCGGAACCGGCTGTTGCTCACGTAGGCCTGTTTGAGATTGCCGCCGGCGATGCCAGCCCCGGCCATGAACAGGATGCCGCGGTCAACGGTCTTCCCTTGCGCTGCGTGCGAAGTAGTGGCGTAGCCATGACTGAACTCGCCGAACCAAGTCGGAATGACCCTTCCGTCGGCCAGTTCGATCGATTCGTCGCTGCCGAATCCACGGACCTCAACCAAGTCCCCGTTCCGTAGCCCGGAGGACTTCAAGTTCGCCCGCACCAATAGCCGGTCACCGACCGCCACGTCGGTAGTCTGGGAAAGGGCGACCCCAAAGCCCGACGCGCGTCGCGGGTCGAGCCTGCGTTCGGTTCCATCCGGTGACTCTACGACAAGCAACGGCCCCTCGATGCGCCGCACCTCGGCAGTGTCGTGGCTATTATAGGGTCCGTAGCGCTGGTGAAAGACGAGCCGATCGCCCGGCCGGTAGTTCCCAATTCGACGGCGCTCTTCCCTGGTCCACTTGAGTGGCTCGAGAGTTCGGACTTTCAATTCACGGTTGGCGAGGAGACTGGCGGCGCGAAGCTGGCGGCGCACTTCAGCCGTAAAGGCATGAATCTCCATCCACACCGGCGAAATCGCGAGGCAGGACTTCCCGGCCCGTATGGTGCGGACGTAGTCGTCCGCTGCCGCCGCAAACAGAGCGGGCTCGACGGGGATTTCGTGAACGGCACCCAATGCGCGAAACCGATTGAAGGCCCCGAAAGCGTCACCCCTCGCCAGTTGGGCGACCGCCCGGCGGTAGGCCGGGTCCTTCTGCCGGTGGATCTTCTCCAGCCGGAATTTTGGGACACCGGCGTATTCCTGGAGGGCACGGAGCGCGTCCCCCGCCTCCACCCCGTGGTGCTGCTTGGTATCCCCCACAAGCAGCAGCCGGTTGCCATGGTGCGCGGCGAGACGGCAGAGGTCGCGCATCTCTCGAACCGACACCAAGCCCGCCTCGTCCACGAGCAACACCCTTCCCTTGGTTCGTTCCTGCAGCGAAACGTCGACCAACAGACGTTGCAGAGTTTCGGCCTCGATCCCCAGATCCTGGCGAAGAACCTCCGCGGCCCCGGCGGAAGGTGCACAGCCGAAGACCTGCCCGCTACTCTTCCCGACCCCCGAAGCGATTGCCCGCAGGCAGGTCGTTTTTCCCGTGCCTGCGTCGCCTTGGAGGATGAGCACGCCAGCCCGTGAAGTCAGCATGCCCCGCACGGCGTCCCGCTGGTCGCCATCGAGGGAGTCATTTTCTGAATATCGCCCCAAGGGTTCCGCCCCCCCTTTCCGCCCCTGTGCCCACCCGCAGAATTCCTGTTCCGCCGCCAGCGCCTCGCGCGAGGCCACTTCGTCGTCGACCCGCAGAAGGTCGCCAGATTTCTCCCGGGCAGCGAGCGCCCGCTTGAGTCCGTCCAGTTCGACCTGCCCGCGACCAGCGACCAACGCCTCCCGCAACAAGATCTTGTCGTCGACGACCGAACGGCGTTCGAACACATGGGCCTCGGCGGAGCGCATCGCTTCGCCGGATGTGTAGCCGGAAGCCGTCGCGGCCATATGCGCGACGTTCGCAACGGCCGCTTTAAGGGATGGAAGTTCGACTCCGGCCTCCCGCTCCCAGCGAGCCCTTAGTTCGCTTCTTCCCGCCTTCACCTTTGCATTCCGGCTCTCACCCGCAATCGCTTGCAGTGCATCCTGTGTCGTGGCCCCGGTTTCCGCGGCCTGCGCCAGGATGGCCCCGCGCCTTTTGCTGAACCGGTCGCGCAAGGCGTCGGGCACGCCGGTGATCCGGAAACCGGGTGTCCGCCCGGATTCGAGGCGATAGCCGGCACGAATCAGCCGCCGGGCGAGAGCATTGTAGCAGACTTCCCGGAAATAGGCCTGATGCCGGTAAAAAGCGGAAGGCTGGACGCTCTTCCACCGGCCTTCGGCCTCGTCGAAGGTCAGATTCAGGAGGCAGAGATGAGTGTGCAACTGGGGGTCTAGCGCGCGGCTGGCGTCGTGGGTGACGATTGCGGCGACCATGTTGCCTGTCACCCGATCATAATTTGCTCCGCCGCGACGGACCCGGGTTGCCGTGGTCGACTCGATCTCGCGCAGGGTTTCCCGCACAGACTCTTCCCACCATGCCGCGATCCGCTGGTCACCGCCGACCAGATGGAGGAGCGAAACGTCCTTCGGCGGGGACACCTGCCCGAAATACCCCACTCTCCGACCTTCGCCCTTATCGCGCACGAGCAGCTTCTCGCCGGTCGCCGGGTGCAATCCCTGGCACAGGCCCTCGAACTCGTCCAACCGGCAGGTGCCGCGCAGGCCGAGGCGTTCCGCGCCCCGTCCCGCCCAGGTCATTTCCGCCGCGCCGGATTCGGTCAGGTAATCGCCCACGACCATGTGCTCGCGGAAGTATTCCACGGCGCCGGCGACCAAGACACAGGGTTTGTCGAACCTGACCATGACCTCATCCTGTTTAAAAGACCCATCATTGCCACTTCAGGCTTATGGACGGCACCGCACAACTCACCGTCCAAGCAACAATGTAACCCGATCTATGGTAAACCGCGAATCCGTTATGAATCATTCACAGCAAGTTCTTATGCCCAATCCTGGGCAATTTCTACCTATACAAGCAGGAACACGCCACCCCTAACGTCCGTTAGGAAAATGCCGCTTCACCACCACTCCACCACTACTCCGCCACCACTTCGCTGCTACTCATCCGCGCAGCGCCATCCATTAGATTCCGGTTTACTAAAACCCCTACCAGGCTACCCGTGCCATTCATGCCCGAAACGACCGAACTACATGCCCGCCTGCTGGCCGACGCCCGCAGCTACGACCCCGCGGCTCACCACCGGGGCCTGCTGGCCCCCTATCGCGATGTGCTGCTGTTGTGGCGTGCGAAGTTCATGAGCTACGAACAGATTGCGGCAACGCTAACGAAACATGGGATCAGGGTCTCGCCCGCCGGCGTGGGCGTGTTCTGCCGGCGAGCCTTCAGCAAGGCCGAGATCGACCGCGCGCGTCGTGAGGGGCCCGCACAACCGGATACGCTGAGAAAGCCGGTGCCAGCTTCGTTCCCGCCGGGCGGCCGCAAGGGTCCAAAAGTCGCCCGGGACGACTACTGAGCATGCCTGCAAAGCGCCTCATACTCTTTCCCCAGGACAAGGGAGGTATCGGCAAGAGCTTCCTTGCGACGCTGCTGCATGACTACTACTCGGAAGCCGGACGGAAAGTCCGGGCCTTTGACCTGGACCACGCGAATTCGACGTTCTATCGGTTGGTGCCGGGCGCCGAGTTCATCAACACCGACGTGGACGCCGACAAGCTCGGTGCGCTTGACGCGATCGTGCATGCACTGCCCGATTCCGACGTCGTGCTGGTCGACAACCGGGCGTCGGGCGGGAGCAAAGTCCTCGCCTACCTCGACGAGACTCGCCTGCCCGAGCTGCAGACAGAATTCGACTGCATGATCGTCTTCGTCCTGCTCGCGACGGACGACAAGGACGCGAATTCCCAGATCGCCGATCTCCTCGATTCTCACGGCGAACGGGTGCAGTGGCTCGTCGCTCGCAACCTCCGCGACGGCGACGCCCTCGACCTATATGGTCACAGTCGGGCGCGCCGGCGGCTGCAGGAGCTGCACGCCACGGAGATCGACCTGCCCTGCCTGGCCGAGGTCACCCGCAACCGGCTCCAGACCGCCAACCTCACCGTGGGGCGCGGGCGCACTGCAGAGGAACTCCATCTCCTCGATCGCTCGCGTTGCATCCGTTTCCACGAGCGCATGACGGAGGAATTCAAGAAGGCGGGGAAGATGCTGCTCCCGTGAAACCACGACCGAAGCCCGAGGACCTCCTCGATCCCGTGGAATTCCCGGACGATCTCAAGTGGGTCGCCGCGCACCACCGGCTTCACCCGACCGATCCGGTTTACCTGCTCGTCGCATGGCACTGGCGCCGGGTGAAACAATCGGAGGATACTCTCAAGGCTGCCACTCTAGAACTGAAAGCTGCGCTCGATACCCGCATTGCATCGCTCACCGGTGCCGCCGACACGCTGGCCGGTGTGAACGACGCGCTGGCCGGCGTGCAGGCCGCCCTCGAGGAGCGGCCGGGCGAAATCTCCGCCCAGTTGGAGGCGATGCTCGCGCAGCCGCTGGAGAGCGCTCTCGGCCGGATCCAAGCGCTCGAGCAATCCCTCCTGCCGCTCGCCGGCCGTTTCGCCGCTGCCCAGCGCCGCCAGTTGCTCGCCACCTTCCTTGTCGGCGTCGCCCTCGGTTTGCTCGCCGCAGCAATCGGTTTGCTCGCATGAGGCTGCCGCCCTTCGTCGCCGCGCTGGCGTGCTTCGGAGGTGCGCTCGCCGTGCGCCTCTTCCTGTCTCCGCCGTGGCACCACTGGGGAACCGTCGTCCTGTTCGTCGTCGGCCTGGTGGCGGTTTTCCGCGCTTTGGCCGACCCGCTGGTCCAAAGCGATGGCATAGTCCTCCGGCTTTGGGGGCTCGGGTGGACCCGCGACCAGGCCTGCTGCCATTTCTTCATCACAGGGGCGACTGGCACCGGCAAAACCGCCCGCGCCGTCGTGCCGATCGTGCACGGGCTTCGCTCCACCCTTCCGGACACCGGCATTCTCGCCGTCGATTCCAAGGGAGCCTTGTGGCAGCCGCTCTCCGCGATGGCCCGGGCCCTCGGCCAGGAATCCACGTTGCGGTTGGTCCGCGTGAGGCCGACGCACATTCCGCCCGAACGCTGGACGCCGCCGCTGCGGCTGAACCTCCTGGGGGATCCGGCGGTGCCGTGGAGCACCTACGCGAAGATCGTGGTCGATACCGCCACCGCCGCGGGCCAGAAGGGCGGCCAGTCCTTTTTCAAGGAAACGGCGCGCGATGTGATCACCCACGCGATGCAGGCGCTCGAACTGGCGGGGCTGCCGGTGACGCTGGCGAACGTCCACGACGCGATCTGCATTTCAACTGAAACGGCACTCCTCCTGGCCCGGCTAGGCGAAAGCCCGCACCCAGCCGCTGCGGTGGAGCGGCAGTATTTCAAGGATTTCGCAGACCAGCCACCGGAGCAAAAAAGCGGCACCGTTTACACCGTCGCCAATTTCTTGCGCCCCTACACACCGCCGGACATCCGCGAGGTCGTCTGCTCCGTCGACCCGAATTTCACCCTCGCCGAAGTCGACGCGGGCCGGCTCATCTGCCTTTCGGTGCCACAGACCTATCAGGTGGAACGGCGCTACCTCAACCTGCTCTGCAAGCAGCTCTTCTTCCTGCATGCGTTCCGCCGCTTCGACCTCGAACCCACCGAAATGCGGCGGCGCAACATGATCGTCCTCGTGCTCGACGAGGGCCAGAAGACCACGCTCGTCTCCGAGGACGGCTTCTCGGACCATCTTACTGTCGACGAACTCCGCGAGGCGGGGGTCTGTCTGATCTCGGCGACCCAGACCCCGCTGTCGCTCTACGCGGCGTTCGAAACCCCTACCAAGGCCGACGTCTTCATGGCAAACCTGCGGACGCAGGTGCATTTCCGGACGGCGGACGAAAAGGGCGCGAAGATCCTTTCGGAAAAGATGGGCGGGCGGGAGGTCCGGAAATACAGCGGAGGAGTCAGCGGGGGGCGGACCTCGCGGAACTGGCAGCCCGCCGACGAACCCTGGCACAAGCCGGTGGACTTCCTCGCGCTCCGCGATGGCGAAGCCGTGGTGCGGCACCCGGGCCGGATCGGCCGGCCGCTCCTCCGGAAACTACCTTTTACTTCGTTCACCCTCGCGAATGCCACCCCGCCTGGCGGCGGGAAATAGAACCCCGGGCCGGGGATGTGCGCCGGCATTCCGGCGCCCCCGGCCCGGCGCGGGCTTCTTTCGGAGCCGCGTGGCCCGGTTCCCGCGGTGCACCCACAACACACACCTGCAGATGCGCCGCGAAATTGCCTGTCAGTTGCGGCTCAAATCGGCCGGCGGCTTCGGCCCGCCGCCGACAAGGAGCGGTCTCGACGCTCGCCGGGTCGTCCGCGCGACAAGGCGAACGCGACGCAGCGTTACCGCCCGCCCGAACCCCGGCGGATGCCCGATGCGGTCGAGGTAAAAGTCGGTGATGCCCCGTGCATCTTGTCCCTGCAAGTTGAAGCTCACTAAGTCCGGGACGCCGGGAGCCTTCTTACCCAGCAGGCGGCGGAGGCTGCGGGCGGCGTTTCGAAAGGCGCGGTAGTCGGCCGCGGGGAGCGGAACAGTCAGGATGACGGGGGCGGAGCGGGAGTGCATGGGACATGGTCGTTGCAGGCGTGCTCCGCCCGAGGGCGGAGGGGTTTGTAGTAAGAGCGCACCATGCGGACATGGCATGCTGAGTGAAGCCCCAGCCTAGCAAAGAACACGCGCGCTGGATTGTGCGGCACGATCCGAATTTATGGACCGCGCGACGAGGCGGCCGCTTGCCAAGCTTCAACGACCAGGCCCACAAGGACGGCGGCGGCAGCGTGGGTCGAGGGTAGCTTCGGTGCAGCGCGGCGCAACAGCCGGACGAGTTCGAGTCCGGCCGGCTCATGGGCGAGTAGCCAACCGAAAGGACGCGAAAAATGCAACGATCCCACAAGTCCTGTTCCGGCCACCATGTCCAGAGGGAAGCGGATTTGTAGTTGGCTAGGCCGTGTCGAGGCCGGGCGCCGGCGAAAGATCGTGATTTTTGCAGCGGCGCACGCTGACGGGCCATCCACCACGAGCCAACGGACCTGCCGGCGGCCAGGATTCGGGAGAATGACCCGGCGCGGAGCCGGGCTACAGACGGAACGGTGGTGGGTCACGGCGGTGGATGTTCCCTAACTATCGTGAGATGTGCTGTCAAAGGCGAAGTCCCCTTAAGCTAGAAATGTGGTTAAAATAGAACAGCACCGGGCCGTTGCCGCAGAAGTAGCAGCATTGCTACGGCAGGAGCGTGAACGCCAGGGATTGTCGATGACCCAAGTGGCCGAGAGGGCTGGCATCTCCCAACAGATGGTGAGCTATGTGGAGCGCGAGCTTCGCAATCCCACCCTCGACACCCTTCTGCGGTTGGCGGCTGCGCTGAAGGTTAGCCTCTCCGAGGTGCTCGCCGCGGCGGAACGCAAGGCCCACAAGCGCAACTGAGCTCATGGCGTGGAGCTAGGCGGGATCACCGCGCCTGGCGTGCAGTCGAATTCCCGCCGAAACCGGCGATCCAGGTGACTCTGGTCGCAAAAGCCGGTTTCGGCCGCCACCGCCGAGACCTTCCACTGCCCGGTCTCGAGGAGTTGGCGCGCGCGGTGGATCCGCCGGCGCCAGACGAAACGCATGGGTGCCAAGCCGGTGGAAATGCGGAATCGGCGGCCGAAATGCCCGACCGGTAGGTCGACGGTTTTCGCCAATAGAGCCGGGGTCAGGCGCTCGCGCAGGTGCTCGTCGATATAGGCGGATACCACCTTGAGGCATTTGTCGGAGAGACCGCCACCGCGGACCATTGGCGAATTGGACCGGCCGAAGTAAACCTGCAGTAGCAACGAGGTCAGGAGCGTCGCACTCGCGACGACCATTAGTTCGGACAGCCGGCGGTGACGGTGGCAGAGTTCATGGTAGCGCCGGCACAGACGGTTGATCAGATAGTCTTGCTGGAGGATTGGGGCGAGCGGCAGCAGAACGCCCTCCGTGAGTTCGCAGCCGCACTCCTCGCGGAGGTAGCTGCGTTGGACGTAGAAGACCACCATCGCAGCTGTTCCCCGCCAAACCTTCGTATGTGGTGTGTCGTGGGGCAAAACCCAGATATGGGGAACCGCGATGGACTCGCGACGGACGCGACCGGGCGGCCCCCATTGGAGGTCAGCGTCAACGGGATCGAGTGCGAGCACGATCTGCACAGTTGAATGTTGGTGTTCCGGCCAGGTGTTCGGCGGTTGCAGGTCCCAGTAGACGCTGACGCCGCGACCAACGTTGAGCACGTTGCCGTGACCGGAGTTGTTATGCGGGATGAAGAAGTCGGGCGTGGGTTCCTTGCCGGTGGAGGGGATGGGCATGGTGTGGTGTTAGGATAAACACCCGCGCTGGCCCGACGCGGGGTTTAGAAAATACTAGCATGGGCTCGCCTCCGTGGCTTGGATGCCCCGCGCGAGACTTATGCATGCGGCATTCATTGGTCGGTAAAGCGGGTGGTGGACGACCCGGCGGATTCGGAATCGGATCTGGCGCAGCGGGTGCGGTCGGCGCCTCCCATTCGACACGGTGGAAGCCCGCGATACCGCGCAGTCGCACTCCGCCGAACTAGGGCACGCCCGTTTCCGTCTCAGTGACCGGCAACACAATGCGGGCCCCGGCCCCACGCTCGATCTTGACCCGATATCGGGTGATACTTCGTGTTTAAACTAGCCCCGGAGAAGCACTCATTCATTCCACGAACGAATCGTGTTCCTAAGCCGCGCCAATTCCCATTGAACCTTAACGTTAAGTTTTCGCGGGGGCCTCGGTGAAAAACCTGAACTAAGCGTATGCAGAGGTCCGCACTTTGCGATTCCGTGGTGTCGGCAAAGATCGGTAAGCGTCGTTCCCGGTGCCTTCTTGACGGAGGATCGTAGCTACGAAAGCTACGACGTAATGGTAACCAATCTGACGTAGGTCTCGTAGTTACGAGAGCTACGACGCGGACGCCGGTTGCCAGTGGGTGGGCAGCAGCG
>JBGAKQ010000003.1:0-390954 GCA_044224295.1 Lacunisphaera sp.
TCCGTCACCGCCTCGGCGCGGAACGGAGTCCGCGCCCTACCGCAAGGCGGACGCTGCCGCAAAAAGGTCGGCGAAAATTTCCGTTCCACCCGCGGCGCGCAGTTCCTCGGCGGAATGGGTGCCGGTCGTCACGCCGATGAATGCAACCTTTGCGTTGAGTGCGGCCGCGACGTCGAAGGGGGAATCGCCGACCAGCGCGGACGTTTCGGGCGTCCCGCCCAACGCCGTCAGGGCGTGCAGCATGAAGCGCGGGTCCGGCTTGATCCACGGGAGGTCATTGGCGCCAAACACGCCGCCGAGCAGCGAATCGAGATTCAGGTGCGTGCACACCTGGCGTGCCGCGCCGCCGCGCTTGTTGGTCAGCACGCCGCATTTCACTCCCTGGGCGTTTAACTGCGTCAGCAGTTCCCGCGCACCGGGGAGCAGCGTGACGTCGTCCAGGTTGGTCGCGTTCCAGTGTTCCGTGAACAGCGGCAGGATGGTGGCGACCTTGTCGCGGCCCGCCAGTTTCGCGATGGCTTCGTCGAGTCCGCCGCCGACCGCCGCGCGCACCTCCTCGAGCGTGGGCTCGCGCAGGCCGAGTTTGCGCATCGCGTAGGCATGGCAGCGGTGGATGGCCGCAAAATGGTCGATCAGCGTGCCATCGAGGTCGAAGAGGACGGTGCGAAAACGCATGGAGGCCGTCACTGTGCGCCAGCCGACCGGCCCTTGGCACGGAAAAAATGGTTGGTGCTGGTTGAGAGTTGAGGGCTGAGAGCGAAAGGCGAGGAAGCGTGGTTGGTGCGCGTTTGGGAGAGGGGATCAGCGTCGCTCAACGCTCATCGCTCAACTCTCAACCCGGCCGCCCCCAAAAATCAGTCTGGCGCAGGCGGGTTCCCGGCGCACACTGCCAGACGTCCATGTCGTCCGCCGCCACGCCCGCTGCTCGCGCCGATGCCTCCCTGCAGGGCGAGACGCTGACCGTCACGGTCGGCGGGGATTGGCGGGTGACGAAGGCGCATCCCGATTGGACGGCCACGCTCGCCAAACAAACTCCCCGCCGGGTACGGATCGTTGCGGAGGAACTCGGGGCTTGGGACAGTTCCCTGGCCCTGTTCATCGTCGCGGCCCGGCGCTGGGTCGACGCGGAGGGGGCGGCCTTGGAGCTCGCGAATCTGCCCCCGGCGGTAGTGCAACTCGCGGAACTGTTGGCGCGGAAGCCCCCCGCCGTGCCGCACGCGCCCCGGCCGCATGGCCTGCCCACGTGGGTGGGCGGCGAAGTGATCAATTTCTGGCAGGAGACCAAGGACCTGTCGTCGCTCGTGGGTGAGTGCGTATTCAGTGCCGGCCGGTTTTTCCGACGGCAGGCCCATTTCCGCTGGCAGGACTGCTTTTCGGAAATGCAGCAATGCGGCCTCGCGGCGCTGCCCATCGTCGGCCTGATCAGCTTTCTTGTCGGGGTGACCATGGCCTACACCGGCGCGATTGTCGTGCGCCAGTATGGCGGGGACATCTGGATCGCGGACATGGTGAGCCTCGCGGTGCTCCGCGAAATGGGTCCCATGATGGCCGCGATCGTGCTCGCGGGCCGGACCGGCGCGGCCTACGCCGCCACGCTGGCGAACATGAAGGCGAACGAGGAAATTGACGCTCTGTCCACCCTCGGCGTGTCGCCGATCGATTTCCTGGTGATGCCCCGCATCGTCGCGCTGTTCCTCATGATGCCTTTCCTCGCCCTGTATTCGGACGGACTTGGCATCCTCGGCGGCATGATGATCGCGTACCTGCCGCCGTTGAACATCCCGGGCAATCTCTTCTGGGCGGAAATGCAGACGATCGTGGACCTCTCGACGATCAACACCGGCCTGGTGAAGGCCGCGGCCTTCGGCGGCTTGATCGGCCTCGCCGGTTGCTGGCGCGGGCTCCAGGCCGAGCGCAGCGCCGCCGGGGTCGGCCGCGCGGCAACGTCGGCGGTGGTCACGAGCCTCCTGCTCGTAATCGTGGCGGATTCGATCTTCGCCGTGGCCTTCGACATCCTCGGCTGGTGAAACCCATGCGCCCCACTACCACGAGAGTTCGCCACCGCCGGTTCCGCTCGGGTGGAACGCGCGCTCCGTCGCGCGGGCTCGATTTGGGGCGTGGGGGCGGGACCTTCGGGAGGCGGAAAGCATGAAAGCGAAAGGAGCCAACGGGGTGCCCGCCATCGAGCTCACGAACGTGAGTTGCGGCTACGGCGACGTCGTGGTGCTGGAAAACATCTCCTTCGCGGTGAAGCCGGCGGAGATTTTCTTCATCATCGGCGGCAGCGGTTGCGGCAAGAGCACGCTCCTGCGCCACATGATCGGGTTGCAGGCACCGCTCCACGGGAGCGTGCGGTACTCGGGCCGGGATTTCACGAAGGCGTCACCGGCGGAGCGCAAGGAGCTGTTGCGCACGTTTGGCGTGCTCTACCAAGGGTCGGCGTTGTGGAGCTCGATGACGCTCCGGGAAAACGTCTCGCTGCCCCTGGAACTGCTCACGGAACTCGACCGCCGTGAGCGTGAGGAGGTTGTCGCGCTGAAGCTGGCGCAGGTCGGCCTGGCGGGTTACGAGGACCACTATCCCGCCGAGATCAGCGGCGGCATGAAAAAACGCGCCGGGCTGGCGCGGGCGCTCGCGCTCGACCCGAACATCGTGTTCTTCGACGAGCCGTCCGCCGGCCTCGACCCCATCACGTCACTCAAGCTCGACGAGCTGGTGCGCGAGATTCGCGACACGCTGGGCACGACGATCGTCATCGTGTCCCACGAGCTCGCGAGCATCTTCGACCTTGCTGACCGGGTCGTGATGCTCGACCGCGGCGCGAAGGGCGTGATTGCGGAAGGCGACCCCAACCAGCTGCGTGACCAAAGTCCCGATCACCGGGTGAGGGAGTTTTTGAATAGACGCAGCGGGGGTGTTCGGCAAAAAGAAGGCACTCCGTCGTGAAATCCAAAGTCAACCCGGCCACGGTCGGCATGTTCGTATTGGGCGCCCTGCTCCTGTTCGTGGTGGGCTTCCTGACCTTTGGCGGTTCCAACATCTTCCACAAGCCGACGCGTTTCCTGGTGTATTTCGACGAGTCCGTGAGCGGTCTGGACCCGGGTGCGCCGATCAAGTTCTACGGCGTCCGCGTCGGCCGCGTCGCCTCCGTGGGCGCCCGCTTCGACGCGAATGCACGCAAGGCGCTGGTGCGGACCGAGTGCGAAATCAACCGGAACGTCCTGACCGATGCCGATGGCGGCCAGATCGACCTGACCAACGCGACGCAGCTCCAGAGCTTCATCGACCGCGGCCTCCGCGCGAAGCTCAACTTCACCGGCATCACCGGCCTGCTCTTTGTGGAACTCAGCCTCGAGGACCCCCGCGTGTACCCGGCCAACCCCCGTTTCATGGCCGAGCCGATGCCCGTCGTGCCCGCGATCCCGTCGCCGATTTCCGAGGTGCAGCAAAGCATCGTGGAGATCGTGGCAGACATCAAGAAGGTGGATTTCGCCGGGATTTCGAAACAGGTGAAGACGTTGCTCGACACGACCAACCAAAAGGTCGCCGCGCTCGACGTGAAGAACCTCGGCGACAAGGTCAGTTCGGCGGCGGACGCGGTGACGACCTTCGTCAATTCCCCCGAGGCCAAGCAGACGTTCATCAATCTCAATGCCGCGCTCACCGATCTCCGCGTCGTGCTCGCCCGAATCGACGGCAACGTCGGCCCGATCAGCGACGAGCTCAAGAAAACCCTCGCCGAGGCCCAGACCGCCCTCAAGTCGGTCGAGACCACCGCCGCGACCGCGCAGCGGTTTGTCGCCGAGCAGGGCAATGTCGGCGACGAAGTCACCGCCGCGCTGCACCAGCTGTCCGACGCCGCTGCGGCACTGGAGCGGCTGTCCGACACCCTTTCGCGCAATCCGACGTCGCTGATCGTCGGCAAAAAGAAACCCGAGCCGGCGCCGAAGCCCTAACGGCCCTGAACGAAACACGCATGAACACGCAACCTCGGTTCCGGAGCGGATTGGTTTTCAGCCTTCAGCTTTCTGCCCTCAGCTTTCTGCTTTTCGGCTGCAACGTCCTGCCCGAGCCCCAGGCGGATCCCGTGCGTTATTTCACGCTCAGCGGTCCGGTCGCGGCGGTGACCAGCGGGGCAACGGTGCGGCCGGTCCAGGTGGCCGGCCATTTGCGCGGCCGGCCGATGGCGATCCGGGTCGGCCCCAATGAAGTGATCTACGACGAAAACTCGAGCTGGGCCGAACCGCTCGACGAGGCCATCACGCTGGTCCTGCGCGGCCGGCTCGGCACGGTGGGCGCCGGCCGGAGCATCGTGGTGCAGGTCCAGCGCTGCGAACTCGTGCAGTTCGAGGGCAACAGCGTGCAGCTCGCCGCCACGTACGCGATCACGGGTCCCGCCGGCGCGGTCCAGCGCGGGACGTTTCAATCCGCGCCCCGCACGTGGGACGGCAAGGACCGCGGCGCGCTCGTCGCGCAGCTCCGGGAAGCGGTCGGTGAGCTCGGCGATGCCCTGGCCAGCGCGGTTGAAAAGTAGGGCGAGCCCCTGACCGGTCGTACGCGCACTGCCGCCAACAGAGAAATTTCCGAGAACCGCCTGAGAAACGTCTGCCCGCAAGTTACCCCCATGGCTTCCGTTGAATCCAAGCTCCGTGACCTGCTCGAACTCGCGCAGGTCGTGCTCGACGACCTGCCCATCGGGCTGCTCGTGCTTTCCGCGCACGGGAAACCCCTGTGGTTCAATCGCGAAGCCGAGGTCGTCTGCGCCGTCTGGAATGGCACGCCGCTGCGGCGCGATGCGCTGCCGCTCAAGCGCGCGGATTTCGCGGTGCCCCCGGAACTCTGGCAGGCTTGCCAGCAATTGCTCGCCGCCGATGCGGACGGCAGCGCGACGCCCGAGCCGCGCATCCTCGACGACGCCGAGCGCGGTTTGCATGCGGTGATCCGGTTGCAGCACCGCCCGAATCGGTCCGGTCCGCCCGCATGTTTCCTGCAGCTCGATTATCGCCGTCCGCGCGGCGACCGCGACCGCCCGATTTCCCCGGGCGCGCTGGCGTTGATGTCGCGGCTGACCTTCCGCGAGCGCGAGGTCGCCCTGCGGGTGCGCGACGGCCTGACGACCGAGGAAATCGCGCGCGAGCTGCGGCGCAGCAAGCTGACGATCAAGACGCAGCTCGCCGGCATTTTCCGCAAACTCGGCGTGGCGAACCGCTCGCGCGTGACGGCAATGTTGAACCGTTAGCGCGGCGGACCGCGCTAACGGCAAAGGCCAAATCACAAACGGCAAATCCCAAATGGGGAGTGCGGGTTGCGAGCATGGGGTCGGCATCCGAACTGTCGGGATATAAAATCCCTCCCACCACGGGCCGCCGCGGGCGGCAAAGCTCAAAACTCAAAGGCCAAATTCCAAATCGATTCCGGCCGGCCTGATTTGAGAATTGATCACTGGGATTTGTGATTTGCCGGCGAAGCCGGCCGGACCGCCTCATTTTAGGCGGCAGGTTTGCGACCGAAGAAAACTGGCGGAAATCCGAGCGGAGGCTTGCAGCGAAAAGCCGGAGACGTTGAATCGGCGCTGGACGTGCGGGCCGCTGTAACGTGCGCACTTCCTTTCTCTCCATCCTGCACATCGAGGATGATCCCCTCTGGGGCGACGCGGTCCGGCTGGTCGTCGAATCGCTCGCGGCCGGCGTGGACTATCGTCGCGGCGCGACCCGCGCGGAGGGCTTGCGACTGGCCCAAGCGTGGACGCCGGACATCGTGCTGCTCGATTTGCGTTTGCCGGATGGCGATGGGTTCAGTCTGCCGCAGGCTTTGCAAAACGCCGTGGGGCGTCCGCGCATCCTGGTGTTGTCCGGCCGCACGGACGACGTGGCCCTGTGGCGCGTCATGCGCGATCCGCACATTGCCGGTTTGTTGTGGAAAAACGCGGAACTCGCGAGCCAGTTGCCCGCCGGTGTGGCGGCGGTGCAGCGCGGGCACCGGTACCTTGCGCCGGACGTCCAGCAGGCGATGCGCCGCCTGCGCGCCGATCCCCACGCGTTCTACAAGATTCTCTCGGATCGCGAGCTCGGGCTGCTGCCCGCGCTTGGCCGCGGTGCGACCGACGAGGAGCTGGCGAGGCAGACGGGGCTGAGTGCGCTCACGATAAAATCGCACCGCCAGCACATCATGGCGAAGCTTGGCCTGCACCGGACGCCCGACCTGATCTACTGGGCGATCGCTCACGGTTTCGTGGAGCCCGGCGCCGGGCGGGCTTTCTGCTGCGAGGCGCCGTCAAGGTTTTCATTTCCTGTTTTTGGAGGAAATGGCGTCCTCCCTCGCGAGGACTCGGCCGACATGGTTCCGCCTGCTGCCACGCCACCAACGGAGTGGCCGCAATCAACCCATAACGCCCGCTCTGCCGGGCAATCACCATGAACACACAAAATACCGATCCGAGCGCCCAGCGCGCCCGTCGCAAGGCCGTCTTCGCGGCCCTGCTGGTCGCCCTGTTGGGGCTGACCGTCCTGCCTGGCTTCAGCTGCACCCGCGAAGAATTCGCGGACGGCAGTTCCAAGACGACGGTTCAATCCTAGCTGGAACACGGGCGGCTGCGCGGAGCAGCCGCCCGCCTCCTCATGAAAACGACCTTCGCTCCGTGCATTGCCTTTGCCTTGGCGGTTTTCGCCGCCGCCGGTTGCAATCTGTCAACGTTGTCCGCCTTCCGCGCCCAGATGCGCGATACGCAGGAATTCCTTGCCTGGGAGGACAACGATCACGGCACCCTGGTTTTCAAGCAGCCGCTCCTTACCATCGCAGACCTCGAGGCGATGGAGATTATTCCAGAAATGGTGGACGAGCAGGTCGGCGTCCTGCGCTATCGTCGCCTCAATGCCCCGGCGGGACTGGCGGTAGAGTATGAAGTTCGAATGCTTTTTTCGGAAGCGAAGCTCGCGGGAATCGTATTGCCGCCATCACTGCGGGACGGTCTCGGTAGGCAGAACATCATTCGCCTCCTCGCGATGATCGGCGGAGTAACCGGCCGCGGTGGCATGCTTGCCATTCCCAAGACTCAGTTGGCCTCAGCTGGCCTGTTGCCGATGACGGCCGACTCAATGCCGCGTGAAGCCGAGGTTTCCTTGGCGCCCGTCGACCCAAGAAACCGTCCCATTTACATCAAGTGTACGGAGACGAAAAAGCCCGGGTATTACAGCGAATTCCTCATTAGTGTGCGGCGAACTTAGTTGTCGCCGTGGGGCGTCTGGCCATGGCGGACCAGCGCTCTTACGAGCGCTGCTACATTTGATGGACGAAACCGCCATTTGTAGGAGCCTGTTTACAGGCGATTGGGTGCGCCCATGCGGAGCCTGCGTTCGTGTCGCCTGTAAACAGACTCCTACGGAAAATCACTGCACACCGGCCCGCCCGACGGAGTGAGTTTAGGCGGCGATGATCCGCGTCACTTCAACGCGGCGGCGATGCGGGCGAGGGCGGTCGTGACGTTTTCGCGCGAGTTGAAGGCGCTGATGCGCACGTGGCCTTCGCCGCACTTGCCGAAGCCGGCGCCGGGGGTGCAGACGACCTGGGCCTTGTTGAGGAGCAGGTCGAAGAATTCCCAAGAGTCGCGGCCGGTGTTGACCCAGATGTACGGCGCGTTGTCGCCGCCGATGCAGGTCATGCCGAGCTTCGTCACTGCTTCGCGGATCAGCTTGGCGTTGCCGAGGTAGAAATCCGTGAGCGCGCGCGTCTGCGCCTGGCCTTCGGGGGTGTACACGGCGGCGGCGGCTTTTTGCACCGGATAGGAAACGCCGTTGAACTTCGTCGTGTGCCGGCGATTCCACAGCGCGTGGATCGCCAACTCGTTGCCGGCGGCGTCGCGGGCCTTGAGGTTCTTCGGCACGACGGTGTACGCGCAACGCAGGCCGGTGAAACCGGCGAGCTTCGAGAAGCTGCGGAACTCGATCGCCACATCCCGGGCGCCCTCGATTTCATAGATCGAACGCGGAATGCCCGGCGTCCGCACGTAGGCCTCGTAGGCCGCGTCGAAGAGGATCACGGCATGGTGCTGTTTCGCGTAGGCCACCCACGCCGCGAGCTGCGCCTTGGTGGCGACCGCGCCGGTCGGGTTGTTCGGGAAACAGAGGTAGATCAGGTCGGTCGCTTCCTTGGGCGGGGCGGGGACGTAGCCGTTGGCGGACGTCGATTCAAGGTACGTGATGCCCGCGTAGCGGCCGTCGGCGTTGGCACCGGTGCGGCCGGCCATGACGTTCGTGTCGACATACACCGGGTAAACAGGGTCGGGGATCGCGAGGCGGGTGTCGGCGGCGAAGATTTCCTGGATGTTCGCGACGTCGCACTTCGAACCGTCGCTCACAAAAACCTCATCCGGCTCCACGTGCGCGCCGAGCGCCTTGAAATCATGCTGGGCGATCGCCTCGCGGAGAAACGCGTAGCCCTGCTCGGGGCCGTACCCCTTGAACGTCGCCCGGTTCGCCATCTCATCGGTGCCGGCATGGAGCGCCGCGATACACACCTGGGGCAGGGGTTCCGTCACGTCGCCAATGCCGAGCCGGATCACCGGCTTGCCGGGGTTGGCGGCGACGTACGCGTTCACGCGCTTGGCGATGTCGGCGAACAGATAGGACGCCTTGAGCTTAGAGTAGTGTTCGTTGATGCGGATCATGAGGAAAATTGAGTAGCGAGCAGCGAGTAGCGGGTAGCGAGTCGATATGCATCGGTGGAAGCGCGATGCTTACTACTCACTGCTCAATGCTCGCAACGGCCCGGCAAATGCGAGACTTGATAAAGCTGCTCGCTTCCGGTTTGTTCAAGCCCGTTCCGGGTCATGCAAAAGCTCGACAAAATCAACGACATGCGGGCGGCCGCGAACGCCCTGCGCCAGGCCGGCCGCCGGGTGGCCCTCATCCCGACGTCCGGCGCGTTGCACGCGGGTCACGCGAGCCTGATCCGCATCGCCCGTGAGTCGGGCGCGGCGGTCGTCGTGGCAGCATTTGTGAACCCGTTGCAATTTGGCCCGAGCGAGGATTTGGCCAAGTACCCGCGCACTCCCGGACCGGACGCCGCGCTGTGCGAGAAGGAAAACGTCGATGTCTTGTTCACGCCGGCGGTCGACGAGATGTTTCCCCGGGGGTTTTCGACGCACGTCCACGAGGAAATCATCAGCAAGCACCTCTGCGGCATTGCCCGCCCCGCGCTCTTTCGCGGCATGCTCACCTGCTGGGTGAAGCTGGTGAACATTGTGCGGCCCGACGTGGTGGTCATGGGCGAAAAGGATCCCCAGCAGGTCGCGGTGGTCCGCAAAGCCGCCAACGATCTTTTGTTGCCGTTCGAGATCGTCACCGGCCCAGCCGTGCGCGATCCCGATGGCCTGGTGCTGAGCGCCCGCAACTCCTACCTGTCGCCCACCCAGCGCGAGGAGGCCCTGGCGGTTTTTGCGGCGCTGCGCCGCGCCAAGGAGATGGTCGATTCCGGCGTAAAAAGCGCGGATCGCCTCGTGGCCGAAGTCACCCACCTCATCGCCGCCAAGCGCCGCCTGCGCGTCATCTACATTTCCGTGGTCGATCGGCAATCGATGGACCAACTGCGCGAAGTGACGTCCGGCCAGTGCCTGATGGCGATTTCGTACTGGGTCGATGAGGTCCGGTTGACGGACAACATGCCGCTCTGAGAGCGGGCGGCACGGTAGTAGCAGGCGTCCCTGCCTGCGGGTCGCGGAAACCACCGGCACGGAGGCCTGTGGCTACAAAACTCGGGCGATTGATATCCCCAAAAGGGCTGTGAATAACTTGTCAGTCTCCCGGGCTTCTCCCTCGGAGAGGATTTCCCGCGGACCGCTGTGAACGAGTTGACGTGCTTGGATTCATCGGACGGCGGGCGGAAAACCGGAACGCTGCCCGAGGCCGCTGTGAATAACTTTTCGTCCTTGGCACACCCGTCGAGGCATTGGAAGCCGCTCCCGTGCAGGAGGTAGTGACCGATTTCGACGGTCTTCGCGGCTCCTCGAGAGAGCGCTGGGATGCCGGCGCCTCCCTCTGGCCGTGGACATCTCCAGGGGAGAACCCCTCCGCGTGCCAACTCGTCACTCGACCCGCGGCATCACCCAAAGGGCGGTTTTGCGAGTGTGAATGAAAAAGGCCCGGGCGAGGCGCGCTGGACGTGACGATTGCGGACTGTGGGGTTGAACTCTGGACGCATCTTTGTGACGACAGAGGTGTTGTGAGTGCCTTCCTTCCTGAAAAACCACGCATCGCAATCGTCGGGACCGGCGCCTTGGGCGGCTACTATGGCGCGCGCCTCGTTCGTGCCGGCAACGACGTCCATTTCCTGGTCCGCAGCCATCGGGCGGCGCTCATGGCGCGCGGCTTGCGCGTCAAGACCCCGACCGAACGCTTCCAGGTTCGGAAGATCCAGACGCACGCAACGGCCGAGGACATCGGACCGTGCGATTTGGTGATCGTCACCGTGAAGGCGACCGCGAACTCCGCGCTCGCCAAACTGCTGCCGCCGTTGGTCGGGCCGAACACGCTCGTGTTGACGCTTCAAAACGGCTTGGGGGTGGAGGAACCCGTCGCCGAGGTCGTGGGCGCTGACCGCGTGCTGGGCGCGATTTGTTTTGTGGGCGTCACGCGCACCCAACCGGGCGTTTTGGAATGCTCCTTCCCGGGTTTGGTGATGCTCGGCGAGTTCGGGCGTCCGGCCCAGGCGCGCACCCGCGAAGTCGCCCGCCTGTTCGAAACCGCGGGCGTGAAGTGCGAGGCGCAGGACAATTTGGAGGAGCTGCGTTGGAAGAAGCTCGTATGGAATGTCCCATTCAACGGTCTCGCCATCGCCGCGGGTGGCGTCACGACCGATGTCCTGATGGCCGACGAGGGCCTGCGCACGCTGGCGCGGCGCCTGATGGAGGAGGTGCTTGAGGCCGCCGCAAAGTTTGGGCACACGATCCCGCGCTCGTTCATGGACCTGCAGTTCGACCGCACGTCCAAGCTCGGCAAGTATGAGCCGTCGAGCCTGACGGATTTCCGCGAAGGCAAGCCGATCGAGCTCGAGGAAATCTGGGGCGAGCCGGTCCGCCGCGCGAAGTCGGTCGGTGTCCCGGTCCCGCGCCTCGAAATGCTTTATTGGCTCATCAAGCGCCTGCTGGCAGCGCGTGACAAGAAGGGGAAGAAGTGAGGACTTGATTGATGGGGGTGTTGTTAGCTGAGCGTTGAGAGTTGAGAGTTGAGCGTTGAGCGTTGGAAGTTGGCCGTTGGGCGTTGGGAGTTTGTGGCCTGCGATGCCGCGCCGGTTGTGCGCATCCCGACACACCCCTGCCTGCGGCCACCCCTCTCGAGAGGGGATCACGAGCTGGCGGCGACGGAGTCGCCGCCCTGGATTGGACGTTGGGAGTTGAGCGTTGAACGTTGAGAGTTGGGTTTTGGGTCGGGTGGGCAGCCTTGCGCCCACCGGAGGCTTGCCGCGGGGCGCGGCGTTTCGCAACTTGGGTGATGCAAAATCCCCAAGGGCTCCGCGAGCTCACGATCCGGAGCGTTGTGCTGGGCGGCGTCATCACGCTGCTGTTCACCGCCGCGAATGTTTACCTCGGCCTCAAGGTTGGCCTGACGTTTGCGACGTCGATCCCGGCGGCCGTCATTTCGATGGCGTTGCTGCGGCTCGTCGGCAACTCGAACATCCTCGAGAACAACATCGTCCAGACGATCGCTTCCGCCGCCGGCACGCTGTCGGCGATCATCTTCGTTTTGCCGGGCCTGATCATGGTGGGTTGGTGGCAGGGTTTCCCGTACTGGACCACCGCGGCGGTCTGCGCCATGGGCGGCATCCTGGGCGTCATGTTTTCCGTGCCATTGCGCCGCGCGCTCGTGACGGGTTCCGACCTGCCTTACCCGGAAGGCGTGGCGGCGGGTGAAGTGCTCAAGGTCGGGTTCGGCTCGGCCGAGGGGAAGGAGGAGAACGCGAAAGGCCTGCGCATGATTGTGGTGGGTTCGGTCACGTCGGCGGCGTACGCGCTGCTCGCGGCGATGCGGCTTGCCGCGGCGGATGTGGCCCACGCGTTTCGTCTCGGATCAGGCGCAACCGCGGTGTCGACGAGCCTTTCGCTGGCGCTGATCGGCGTGGGCCACCTGGTCGGCTTGTCGGTCGGCATCGCGATGCTCGTCGGCATGTTGATCGCCTGGGGCGGCTTGGTGCCGTTCCTGACGGCGATGCACGGCGTCGGCGACAACGTCGCCGGTGTGGTCAACACGACTTTCCGCAGCGAGGTCCGTTTCATCGGCGCCGGCACGATCGGCGTCGCCGCGTTGTGGAGCCTCCTGCGCATCATCGGCCCGATCATCAAGGGCATCCGTTCCGCCATGGCCGCGTCGAAGGCGCGCGAGGCGGGGTCCGAGTTGCCGCTGACGGAGCGTGACCTGCCGATCGGCATCGTGGGCGGAACAATCCTCGCGATGCTCGTGCCGATCGCGGGCTTGCTCTGGTATTTCGCATCCGGCACGGCAATCGCGTCCGGCATCGGGCCGACGATTGTCGGTTCGCTCATTTACGTGGTGCTGATCGGTGCGGTCATCGCGTGCGTGTGCGGTTACATGGCCGGCCTCATTGGCGCCTCGAACAGCCCGGTGTCGGGCGTCGGCATCCTCGCGGTCATCGGCGCGTCCGTGCTGCTGGTGATGGTTTATGGCCATGGCGGCAGCCCGGAACAGACCAAGGCGCTGGTGGCGTACGCGCTGTTCACGACGGCCATCGTGTTTTCCATCGCCACGATCTCGAATGACAACCTGCAGGACCTGAAGACCGGCCAGCTCGTCGGCGCGACGCCCTGGCGGCAGCAGCTGGCGCTGATTTACGGCGTGATCTTCGGCTCGCTGGTGATTCCCCCGGTGCTGGGCCTCCTCAACAAGGCCTTCGGTTTTGCCGGTGCACCCGGGGCCGGCGAGAACGCGTTGGCGGCGCCGCAGGCCGCGTTGATCTCGGCGCTCGCGAAAGGCGTGCTCGGCGGCGATATCAATTGGAGTTTGATCGGGTGGGGCGCGGTGTTGGGCGTCGTGACGATCGGCCTCGACGAAGCGCTGCGCAAGGGTGGCAAGATGCGCCTGCCGCCGCTCTGCGTCGGCATGGGCATCTACCTCCCGATGGCGCTCACGCTGTTGATCCCGGTCGGCGCGGTGCTGGGCCACTACTACGAGAAGTGGGCGGACCGGCAGAACAACCCCGAGTTTGTGAAGCGCATGGGCGTGCTGGGCGCCACGGGCTTCATCGTCGGCGAAAGTTTGTTCGGCGTCGCCTTCGCCGGCGTGGTTGCCTGGTCCGGCAAGGACACGCCGCTCGCCGTCGTCGGCGACAGCTTCGAGAAACCCGGCATCCTCATCGGCCTCCTTGCGTTCACCGGCATCATCGTCTGGCTCTACCGCTCCGCGCGGAAGACGGCGGCCGTTTGAGCGGACTTTTTTCCAGCGAGAAGCCGGCGCGCAGGTTCCGCGCGCTCGAGTCCCCGGTACCACCGAACGGTTCCGTGCCGCCCGACTGCCAGGGTCGCGCACGGGCGGATCGCCAACCGCTGCCTCCGGATTCGCGGGCGAGGTAACCGGGAACCGGCTCAGCCGCGCGAGCTCAGCCTGGTGCTGATTGTTTTTTCGCGGTCTTGGAAACGGGCGACGAAACCAGGGAGCACCTCGTGCTTTTCGGCGGCGCGTGGGCCGCGTCGGCGCTTGCGCCAAAGGCGGAGCGCCTCAACGCCTTGCGCGTTGGTCGGGCCCGTTGGCCGCGCCGCCCAATGTTGGCCGAACTCCTCAGGCCAATGGAGCCGCATTCTTTATGGAGCGTGCGTCGGCATTCGCCGCGGAAGGGCTGCGGCAGCCGCGGAGCGCGCTAGGGCCAATTGGCCCAATTACAATCTTCTGCGGCCCCGCGAGGCAGGGTTTCCGCGTTTGGGGTCGCTACCGGTTCACGATTTCGTTTTCTTGCGGCTCGTATGAAAACAATGCGCGGGCTGGTTTTCTTCGCGGGCGCTGTTTTCGCGGCCGCTGTTCTGGACGCCCAGTATGTCGCACCAGATTTTTTTAGCATCGATTGGCAGCAGCGCTCCGTCCAAACGGGGTTCGGCAACACGACATCCGCAGAAATCTACAGTGCGGGTGTTTCCGGTCCCCACGTTTTTGTCGTTTCGGTTGAGAGCAACAGCGGGAACCTGAGCGCGAATCCGGCCCCGACGGTCAGCGCGACCGCCGGATTGT
Source organism: Lacunisphaera sp. (assembly GCA_044224295.1). Lineage (GTDB taxonomy): Bacteria > Verrucomicrobiota > Verrucomicrobiia > Opitutales > Opitutaceae > Lacunisphaera. The sequence goes on from JBGAKQ010000003.1 coordinate 14,226, forward strand.
ACAACGGCGGGCCCTTCTCATTGGGACCCAATGGGACCGATTGGCGGCTCTCGAATTTCTATTCCAACTCCGGCGCGTTGCTCACGGATTTCCCCGATGGCACGACGTTCACGATCACCCAGAATGAACCTCCCTCGACGAATCATGTGAATTCCGTGACGCTAACGGGTAGCTTGGCTCCGGCTATGCCCTACATGGCGACGATCAACGTCACATCGGGTTCGGTCATTGGCTGGAGCGGAAGTACTTTGCAGGTTTCTGCCGGCACGGTTCTCGATTTGACGTCCAGCACGTTTGCCAACTGGAACAGTGGCACGTCCGCGTTGTTCAACCACATGGGCCTGTTCGTGAGCCATGGCGGCAGTGATACGGGCGTCGAGGGCTTTTCGGACGCAGCGGACCCGTACTTTGGCTCGGGCACCGGGCATGCGAATTTTCTCACCATGACAAACGTGGCGATCGTATCCGGTTCCTATTATGTTGAACTGGAATTCAACGCGATCGCTGACGTCGATCAAACCTACGGCACCGCGGTTGCCCTCTACACTTCGCGCACGAGCTTCACTATCCAGGCCGTTCCGGAAGTATCGACCTTTGCGGTCATGCTTGGCGCGATGTCGGCCGTGGCGGTTGTTTTCCGCCGCTCACGGCGCGTGGCAGTGACCTGAAGCATCCGCGGGGATCACCGTCCGCTCAGCCTCGCGGGGTGACGATGTTGCGCCTCCCTGGTGCGATCAAACCACCGGGTCGCTTAACCTACCGACCTTTTCGATCTCCACTGCGATCACGTCGCCGGCCGTGCGCCAATCCGGCGGCTTGAGTGAAGCCGGCGCGTACTGAATCAAGCGGTCCGCGCACGCGCGGTACGACGGCGCGCGATCACCAGTCCCAACGCAGCCAGGCCGGCGAGCGCCGCATAGGTGGACGGCTCGGGCACCGCCGAGATGGACTGGATCTGGGCTTGGTTCAGCACGCCATTGTAGATGCGCAGCTCATCGATGCTGCCAACAAACTGTCGGGCGAGGTCGCCGCCATTGCCGATGTACCAATTGTTGGTGGCCGACTGGGTCGCGGCCCCGGTCGCCCCCGCAATGATTCCGACCACCTGGCCATTGAGATAGAAGGTCAGGCCAGCGGTACTGCTCTTGGTGATCGCCAGGTTAACCCAGGTGTTGGTGGGCAGCAGACTCGCACTCGATGCCGCGCCAAGGTCAAAAGCGGCGATGCCGTAATTCACGTAGTAGGGCTGCCCCTGGGTCGCACCCTGTTCAAGGCCTTGGAAACCGATGGCCCAGCCATTGCCGGCATTGGTGCCGAAAATCACGGTGCTGTGGTTCGCCACCCCGACGGTGCTGGGAATGTTGATCCACGCCATCACACTGAAATCATTGGTCAGCGTCGTGTACTCCAGCGCGCCGGATCCCGACGTCGACCAGTAGGACGAACCGTTCAACGAAGCCGTGGCCCCAAAGGATTGGCCCGGGATGGCCGATTGGTTATAGCTGGGCGAGCCAACGGCGGCCATGTCCGCCGCCACGCTGGCCTGATCAGTGATGGGCGATCCCGTCTGGTTGAAATTGTAGTAACCGACCAGCGTTTGCGCGTGCGCTCGGGGTGCGACCAAGACCACGGACGTCGCGAGCAGACCAGTCATCAAGCTGAACCGTAAGGCGGAGTGCATGCCGGAAGAAAAACGCAGCGTCTTGCGTCCCCCAAGAGCAAACCGGCGCCGAGCCATGACCCATTCGGGTCATGGACATTTTCACCTTGATAAGTGCGAGCAATGATCCGGCCAAACTCCCGCGCGGGAATTTCGCGCGTCATCGCGCGGCGTGCCCCGGCGGAATTTTTCCGGCTCAAACCACCGGGTTGCTCAGCGTCCCGATCTTTTCGATTTCCACCGCAATGGTGTCGCCGGCCTTTAGCCAGACCGGCGGCTTGCGCGCGAAGCCGACGCCCTCGGGCGTGCCCGTGAGGATGAGCGTGCCGGCGGGCAGGGTCTTGTCCGCGCTGAGGAATTCGATGATCGCCGGCACATCGAAGATCATGTCGGCGGTGGTCGAGTCCTGCATCACCTGGCCGTTGAGCAGCGAGCGGATGCGGAGCGCGTTGGGATTCGGGATCTCGTCCTTGGTCACCAGCACGGGCCCGAGCGGACAAAACGTATCGAAACTCTTCGCGTGGTTCCACTGGCCGCCGCCGAAGTCGCGCTGCCAGTCGCGGGCGCTGACGTCGTTCGCGCATGTGTACCCCGCGACAAAGTCGAGCGCGTTGGCCCGCGTGGCGTTGAGACACTCCTTGCCGAGCACGATCGCCAGCTCGGCTTCGTAGTCGACTTTTGTACTGGGTTGTTTCGCCGGGAGGCGGATCGGGTCGCCGGAAGGCACGACCGCGCCCGGGAGTTTCATGAACCACACCGGGCGTTCGGGCGGCGGCTTGCCGCCCTCGGCGGCGTGCTTCGCGTAGTTCAGGCCGATGCAAACGATCATCGCGGGCGCGACGGGCGCGAGCAACTTGCCGGCCTTCACGGTTTGGTCGGCCGCGCGAAAGCCGGTGGCGAGGTCGCCCGTGACCGCGCGCGCGGAGCCGTCCGGTTGCAACGCGGCATAGGCCGGACCGGAAGGGCAAAGATGACGGATGAGTTTCATGGTAAGAAACGAGCTTTGGGTTCTACTGGAGATCGCTGAGCGCGCGGAGAGAAAATTCGGCCGCGTCTGCGACCTTCGGTGGGAAAGTTATCGCTCAAACGCGGTAGAACTTTTCCGCGTTGCGGACATAGAGCTTGTGTTGCTCGTCGGGAGAGGCGCCGGCGATTGCGGCGTCGAGCACCTGGACCCAACGCGGGTAGTCGGAGGCGAGCGTCGAAACCGGCCAGTCGCCGCCAAACATGACGCGGTCGAAGCCGAAGCAGGCGATCACGTGGTCAATGTAGGGCCGCAGGTCCGCGGGTTGCCATTTCTCGACGTCCGCTTCGGTGACGAGGCCCGAGAGCTTGCACCACACGTTGGGCAAGCTCGCGAGCTGCTTCATTTCGTCGCGCCACGGATCGAGCAGCCCGGCCTTGATGTCGGGCTTGGCGATGTGATCCATCACGAAGCGGACGTCGGGGCACTGCCGCACGAGCTTCAGCGTGTTGGCGAACTGGCGATGGTTGATGCACAGGTCGAAGCTCAGGTTGTGCCGCGCCAGCCGCTGCACGCCCCGGACAAAGTCCGGCCGAAGGCAGAACTCCTGGTCGGCTTCGAATTGGATGATCCGGCGGATGCCCTTGATGAGGGGGTTTGCGGCCAGGCGCGCCAGGTCGGCCTCGGCGGCGTCACCCTTTTCCAAGGGCGCCCACGGCACGATGCCGCGAATGCGCGGATCCGTCCGCGAGACTTCCGTCACCCAGTCCGCCTCCTGCTGGAATTGCGAGACGTCGCATTCGCATTGCAGGAATACCATCTTGGCCACCTGCACCGGACCACACGCGCGGCGATAATCCTCGATGAGGTGGTTGCGGTTCAGCTTCGGCACCGTGTCGAGCCAGGGATAGCGGAGTCGGCTCAGGTCCCAAATGTGGAGGTGGGTGTCGACGATGGGGAAGGAGGGCATGTCGGGGGCAATCCCAAACGCCCAAGCGCCAAAGGCCAAACATTTTGAAACGACGCCTTGGGGTTTCGGTATCGGTTTGGCCTTTGATGATTTGGGTTTTGGGATTTTCTACCGGCTTCCTGCGATCTTCGTGTTCTGCCCCAGGCCCTCGGGACCGAGCCCATTGTAGCCGCCGTCGACCGGCAGGTCGGTGCCCGTGATGAAGGAGGCGTCGTCGCTCAGCAGGAACAAGACGGGGCCGGCGATCTCGACGGGGTGACCCATGCGGCCGAGCATGTGGAACTGGCCCCAAATTGGGTCATAGGTTGCGCGATCGCCGCCGGCCGCCTTGTCGACCTCGCGCGTCCAGATCCAGCCGGGACTGACGCTATTCACGCGAATCCGGTGCGGCGCGAGGTCGAGCGCGGCGCAGCGGGTTAATTGCGTGACCGCGCCCTTCGCGGTGTTGTACGTCCAGCGGTTGGGCTGGGCGATGTAGGCGGAGATGCTGGAAACATTCACGATGGCGCCGCCGCCTTGCTTCTTCATGGGTTCGGCCACCAGCTGGGTGAGCAGCGCGAAGGCGAACGGGCCGACCGTGAAGCTGCGTTCAAAGTCCTCCCGTTTCGCGTCGAGGCCTTTCGCCACGAAAGAAAACGCATTGTTCACCAGGCCATCGATTCGCCCATGCTTGGCGAGGACGGCGGCGACGGCTTCGCGGCAAAAGGACTCGTTGGCCATGTCGCCGGCGAGCAGCAGCGGGGCAAAACCCGCGGCGGCAAACGCGCGCCGCCCGTCCTCGAGGTCGGCGGGCAGGCCCGTGACCGCCACCTGCGCGCCCTCGCGCAGCAGCTCGAGTGCGATGGCGTGGCCGATGCCGTTGGTGCCGCCGGTGACGAGCACGACCTTGCCGGCGAAGCGATTGGCGATGGGTTGGCGAGCGGGAGCGGTGATCATGGGTTTCGGGTTCGGCATCGTTCTCGTTCTCCTAATCAGATCGAACGGCTGCGGGGCGGAAGAGAACGAGCAAGATTACGAGAACGAGAACGAATTCGCTCACGGGCAAACCACCGCTTTGATGTCGTCGCCCTTCGCCGCGAGCATGCGTTGGAAGGCGACGGCGCTTTCCCGAATGGGAAAACGCTTCACCCAGGACAGGGCGTCGACCTTGCCCGAGGCCATCAGGTCCAGCGCGAGTTGCAGCTCGGCGATCTTCGCGGCGTAGGTGCCGAGAACCTGTTTTTCGGGGAGCGTGATGTTGTAGGTGTCCAACGTCGCCGTGTTCTCGTGCAGGCCGATCCACACGGCGGCGCCGCCCGGACGCAGCGCGTCGAGCGAGGTTTTTTTCGTCAGGCCGCTGCCCACGGCGTCCACCGTCAGGTCCGCGCCCTCGCCGCGGGTTGCCTCCCGCAGGATCGCGGCGACGTCCTCCGTGCGCGGGTTGATGACGCCGACGGCGCCGAGTTTTTTCGCGACGGCCAGGCGCTCGGGGCTGAGGTCCGCGACCCAGACCTTGGCTCCGCGCAGGACCTGGAGCGCCTGCTGGCAGAACAGGCCGATCGGTCCCGCGCCGACCACCAAGGTCGTGGTGGCCGGCAAGTGGCGGGTGAGATTCACCACGTGGATGCCGTTGGCCAGCGGCTCGGCCAGCGAGGCGGCTTCCGCGGGGAGGTTTTCGGGCCACGGAATCAGGCAGCGGGCAGGGACGTTGACGAATTCCGCAAAAGCGCCCGGCCGGTGCATCCCGAAGATCTGGCGGTCCGCGCAGAGGTGCGTGTCGCCGCGCTGGCAGCGCACGCAGCGGCCGCAGGGAACGAGGGAGTTGCTGACGATGCGCGCGCCAACTCGCCAATCGCGAACCTCGGCGCCGACCTCGGCGACGGTGCCGCAGAATTCATGGCCCATCACCAGCGGCGGCGGCCGCCGCGGGCTGCGGTTCTTGAACGATTCGAGTTCGCTGCCGCAGATGCCGCAGGCGGCGACCTGGATGCGAACCTCGTCGGGTTTGGGTGGCGCGATCGGCAGGTCGACGACCTCGAGCTGTTCGAAAGCGGGGTAATGCAGCGCGAGCACGCGAGTTTTTAAGCCGCTCCGCCCGTCCGCCCGCAAGGGCGAAGCGAATGAAAATTCACGAAGCCTGAGGGTAGGAACCTGTTTACAGGCAATGGGCCTCGGTACCAGTCTGCAAAAATTGAGTTTATGCCTTTTGGTAGGGCGAGTTGCCCTCAACGCGCCTTGGCAGTGGTAGGAGGTTTTAACCACGAATAGACACGAATTCACACGAATGAACTCAGGGCCTTGGTTGACTTCGTTCCCTTCTGTGGAATCCGAATTTTCCGCGGATGAACGCGGATGGCACGGATTTCAAAACGCTCTGCGTTCTTTGCGATCCCCTGTAGAAAAATTCGGAAGTGGATTTACACCGAGGTCGCTAAGGACGCGAAGATTGGCCTAAAGGTAGGAGCTTGTTTACAGGCGATTCGTGACGTGCGCCGGCAGCGGACACGATGAATCGCCCGTAAACGGGCTCCTACAATTTGCGCAGGCCCAGCGTAGCGAATGCCGCCTGAACGAGCGGCGTCATTGATTGCTGGGGCCTTCGTTGACTTCGTTCCCTTCTGTAGAATCCGAATTTCCCGCGGATGAACGCGGATGGAACGGATTTCAATTCTCTGCGCCCTCGGCGATCTCCTGTAGGAAAATCCGGAATTGGATTTACGCCAAGGTCGCAAAGGACGCGGAGATTGGCCGGAAGATAGGAGCCTGTTTATAGGCGATCGGCCGCGCGCCGACTCACAAGGAGCAATCGCCGCCAAGCTGGTACCTACTTCAACACCGCGCGGAAAAGCGCCGCCAATCCCGCTTTGTCGACGCGTTTCTCGGCGATCCCGATAATGGCGTCGTAGAGCTCTTTGTTGGTAAGTGGCGAGGTGTTCACGCCGTTCAATTCCAAGAAGTAGAGCGCCGCCAGAACGGCGGTGCGTTTGTTACCGTCAATGAACGGTTGGTTTTCCGCGATATGATAGGCGTATGCCGATGCCATGTCAGCCAGATCGCCTTGGGCGTAGTCGAAAACATGGTGGGGCTGAGCCAGCGCCGATTCCAGACCGTGCTCATTGCGCAGCCCGTCTTGTCCACCGTGCTCTTCCAGGGAAAGCCAGTGCAGGGCGTCAACCGTGGCCCGGTCGACGAAGCGCGGCTCGTTCATTGTGCCAGTTTGTGGAGCAGTTCCTTGCGCTCTTTGAGCAGCTTGCTGCTGATTGCCTGAAATTCGGGACCGTCAGGGGCAGCTTTGCCGAGCTTTGCGGTCGCGGCTTTTTTCGCCGGGTACGCCGCCTTGGCTTCGCCAACTTTAGACGGTTTTTTGCTCACGTCCGCACCGTGCTGCCGCCAGACATGCATGTCAAGTGGCTGGCCTCCTCGCACCCAAAACAGTTCGCCGTCCCGTTGTGCCCGGACTGGGCCGATCGCGGCACTCGTACGACCCTGTTTACCGGCGATTTCGATTCGCCCCGTCGGGGCGTGTGCGCCTACCGAAATCCCCTCTTGAGAGGGGTGCCCGGAGGGCGGGGTGTGTTCGCCCGAACCGCTGTGGCCACGTTCCCGGTGGAGCCGCTTGCCCTCAACACGCTGGCTAGTCCTTTATCCCGCCTTTCCGCCCGAAGCCCGCTTCACGGCCTTTCGCGCTGCGGTCCGGGGCGTCGCGGAGAAATCATTACCCTTGGGCTCAGCCACGACCATGGGCGGCGCCTCGAAGTCGAAGAGCTGACGCAGCTCCAGACCGCATCCCTTGGCTAGCTTTAGCAAGGTCTCCAATCCCAAGTTTGGCCTCCGCCCGGCTTCGACATGCTGGTAATACTTGTAGTCCAGACCCGCGCGCTCGGCGAACTGCTCCTGCGTCAGCCCGTAGGCCTGCCGGATTTGTTTCACGCGCGCCATCAGGCGCTTTGCCGTGTCGTTGACCACACACGACCATAGCGGCAATCAAGCAGCCTAAACACCTTACTATAGGTAGCGTTGGGACTGGACAGCTATCTATAGGTAGTGCGAGGTTGGGTCAGCCCCATGCCGCGCAAGCCAGCTGACAAAAAGCCAACTCCAGCCGCCAAGGCGGAGCTGTTTGCGGCAGGTGAGGTTGAGTCGGTTGTGCCGGAATTGGCGGCGCTCCAGCGCGCAACTGCGCCAGCGGCCAGGCCGCCGAAGGCCAAAGACGGGCCCGAAACGCGTTCCTACCGTCATACCGAAGCCACCACGCCGCTGCGACCGGAAGTGGGGACTCAGGACCGTTTCCGCGCGAAAGAGGATCCAGCGACCTATAGCTACGATCCGTCGCTGTCGCCGCAGCTCGTGTGGGCGGGCAAGGCGGAACGACTGTCTTTCAATGTGCCGACGCTACCGCTGTTCATTCACGAGCGGCTCTCGACCAAGGCCATCCTCGAGACGCTGAAAGGGCATCGGCGGTCTGAGGAGGAGCAGCTTTCGCTGGTGGAAAACCTGTTTGGCGATCCGCGCCATTCCGAGGCGGACCAATTGCTCAAGGCCTACGCTCACTCAGACCAGTGGGTGAACCGGATGATCCTAGGCGACGCGCTCGTCGCGATGAACTCGCTGCTGCGCTACGAGTCGCTGGGCGGGCAGGTGCAGATGATCTACATCGATCCGCCGTACGGAGTTAGGTTCGGCAGCAACTTCCAACCCTTCGTGCGCAAGCGAGATGTCGCTCACGGCGACGATGCGGATTTAACTCGCGAGCCCGAGATGGTGCAGGCTTATCGCGATACTTGGGAACTGGGTCTGCATTCCTACCTGACCTACCTGCGTGATAGATTACTTCTTTCCCGCGATCTTCTCCATCCCAGCGGTTCGATCTTCGTCCAGATATCGGACGAGAACCTGCACCACGTCCGTGAATTGATGGATGAAGTGTTCGGCGCAGAGAATTTTCTGAGTGTTATCACAGTAGTAAAAACAAGCGCACAGGAATCGGACGAACTGCCGTCCGTTTGTGACTACTTGATTTGGTATGCAAAAGATAGGGCGCGCACCAAATTCCGCGCTCTGTATCAGTCAAAAGCATCTGACGCCGGTGCGTCTGAATATGACCGAGTTGAACTGTCTGATGGAAGCCGCCGAAAGATGACCCAGGAGGAGAGGGGGAACTGGGATCTATTGCCGGCTGGAGCCAAGCCATATCGACAAGATAACATCGTTTCTCAGAGGCCACCGGGTAACTTTCCAGTCGTATTCGACGGCGAAACGTATCGTCCTATCACAGGTTACTGGAAGACCGGCGAGGAAGGAATGGAGGCGCTGATTAAGGCGCGGAGAGTCGAACGGCGTGGGAGGATGCTAAGTTACGTCAGATTTTTTGCCGATTATCCCTTTAGGATCCTTTCTAATTTTTGGCCTGACGTCAGGTTTTCGAGCCGTTCCGAAGAAAAGCTGTATGTTGTGCAGACCTCTGCCGCTGCCGTTCAACGCTGCATGCTAATGACCACCGATCCAGGCGATCTGGTGCTCGATCCAACTTGCGGCAGCGGCACGACCGCCTACGTAGCCGAGCAATGGGGGCGGCGTTGGATCACGATGGATGTCTCCCGTGTTCCGCTCGCGCTCGCTCGACAGCGCCTGCTCACCGCCAGTTTCCCATGGTATCAGCTCAAGGACGAAGCTCGTGGCCCGGTGGGTGGATTCGTGTATAAGCGGAAGCAAAACAAGAAGGGGGAGGAAGTGGGCGGCATCGTGCCGCACATCACGCTCAAAAGCATCGCGAACAACGAGCCGCCGGCCGAGGAAGTGTTGGTGGATCGACCGGAAGAAAGTCGCGGCATCGTGCGCGTCTGCGGTCCGTTCACCCTCGAGGCAACGATTCCCACGCCGGTCGACTATGACGGCGATGGCAAGGAGGACTCGGGCGCCGGAACGACCGAAGCCTACGGCGACTTTGTGGCTCGCATGATTGAAGTCCTGCGCCGTTCGCCGCTGCTCCGTCTCGATGGCGGAAAGTCGGTCACCCTGAAGAATGTCCGCCCGCCAGCCAAAAGCATGTCGCTCAGTGCTGAAGCGATCATCCCCAACCCGCCTTCGCTCGGAAGCTCCGGCGAGGCGAGCGGGATCGATAAGCCGGTGGCCTTCGTTTTCGGACCGGAGCATGGCGCGGTTTCCAGCAAGCTGGTGTCCAATGCCGCTCGCGAGGCCTACCAAAAGAGCTACGCACACCTCTACGTGGTCGGCTTCGCGATTCAGCCGGACGCTCGAAAGTTCGTCGAATCCTGCGAAACGGTGGGCGGCATCCCTGCGACTTACGTGCAGGCTACGCCGGACCTGATGATGGGCGATCTGCTCAAGAGCATGCGTTCGAGCCACATTTTCTCCGTCTGCGGTCTGCCGGAAGTGAAGGTCACCAAGGAAAAGGACGGCAAGGTGGCTGTCGAACTGCTCGGTCTCGACGTATTCGATCCAGTGACAATGGAAACCGTGCACCGAGCGGGGAACGACGTACCGGCCTGGTTCCTGGACACCGACTACAATGGTCTCGTCTTCAAGGTTCGACAGGCGTTCTTCCCCCGCACCAGTGCGTGGGACAACTTGAAGAAAGAACTGAAGGCGGAATTCGAAGAATCCGTTTGGGAACATCTCTCCGGCACGACCAGCGAGCCCTTTTTGCCAGGCGAGCACCGCACGATTGCCGTGAAGGTGATCGATGATCGCGGCAATGAATTGTTGGTGGTGAAGGAGCTCGGCAAATAGTCCGCCATGGCCGATTTCGAGGTCCCGGAACCGATCCTCAATTCGCCCTACGAGGAGCCGGCGTCGTACTGGTGGATTGCCGAGGGCAGCCCGCCGCAGAAGCGAGAGGGGCGCCGGCCGGCGATGTATTTTTATCGCGACCCGAAGACCCGGGCTGAGCACCAAGGCCGGCAAGGCGGCGAACCGGTAGAGCTGAAGCTGGTGAACCAAATCCGCGATCTTGTAGCGACTTGGCGGCACCAAGGTTGCCCGGGTGCGACGCGCACGACCTACGAACTGCTATCCTGGTGGCGCCGCGAGGGCAGGGAAAAGAGGTTGTTCTTCGCGCAGATTGAGGCGGCCGAAACCGTGATCTTTCTGCGCGAGGCGAGAAGTGACTTTCTGCAAGGCGTGGAGATTCCGCGCGATGAAACGAGCGAGGAGCAAAAAGCCAATGGTTATGTGGGATTCCTACGCTATGCGTGCAAGCTCGCGACCGGCAGCGGCAAGACCACGGTCATGGGCATGCTGGCGGCGTGGAGTATCCTCAACAAGGTGAACGACCGGGCAGACGCCCGGTTCTCCGACGTCGTGCTGGTGGTCTGCCCGAACGTAACGATCCGGCAGCGGTTGGCGGAGCTCGACCCGGAGTTGGGCGAGGCGAGTCTGTATCGGACCCGGGACCTGGTGCCGGAGCATCTGATGAAGCACCTGCGGCAGGGCCGGGTGGTCATCACCAACTGGCACGTCTTCGAGCCGCAGACGGCGACCGTAGGTGGCCAGAGCGGGCGGATCCTGAAGGCGGGCAAGCCAGTGGAAACCCGCGAACGAATCCACATCGGCGAACAAAACACGACGGCGCGCGGCAAACGCTATCTGACGCTCTCTACTCTCGAGATGATGACCGCGGCGGCCCAGCTCGAAGTTCTGGCCGGTTCGGAGAAGCGAGACGATGCTGGCAACCTGATCTCGATTGAGGTGCGTTCCACTCGATATGTCGAGAGCGACACGGCTGTCGTGGCGCGGGTGTTGGGTCGGGAAGTAGGCGGGAAGCAGAACATCCTCGTCTTAAACGACGAGGCGCACCATGCCTACCGAATCAAGCGGAACGAGCCCGACGAGGACGAGGGCGACGAGTTCGGTGAGGACGAAGAAGCGGATGAGTTCTACAAGGAAGCCACGATCTGGGTAGATGGGCTTGATCGCGTGCAGAAATTACGCGGCATCAATTTCTGCGTGGATCTGTCGGCCACGCCTTACTTTCTTGGCCGCGTGGGGCAGGATGCGAACAGGCCGTTCCCCTGGGTCGTGAGCGACTTCGGTCTAATCGATGCGATCGAAAGCGGGTTGGTGAAGATCCCGCAACTGGCCATTCGAGATTCGACGGGTGGGGCGGTGATTGGCGCAACCGACAAGGTGCCGAGCTATTTTAATATCTGGCATTGGATCCTGCCGCAGCTCACTCCGGCGGAGCGCGGTGGCAAGCGCTCCAACCCAAAACCCGAAGCTATCCTGAAGTATGCGCACACGCCCATCGCCATGCTGGGCGGCCTGTGGGAGGAGACTGCGAAAGAGTGGGGCGCGGGCGGCGCGGAAGTGCGGCCGCCGGTATTCATCCTGATCTGCAAGAACACGGCTCTCGCCAAAGTGTTTTACGAATGGATCGCGCACGAGATTTGTCCGACCGGCATTCCTCCATTACGGGTGGAAGCGTTTCGCAATCGCGATGGAAACAATTACACCATACGCGTCGATTCGAAGGTGGTACACGAAACCGACACGGCGGGTGCCAAGGGCGACGAGACCCGGTGGATGCGATTCACCCTTGATACGGTTGGCAAGACAACTTGGCCGCGTGATCGACAGGGCCGGGAAGTCATGCCGGACGGATTTGAAGAGCTGGCGGCTAAATTGGAAAAGCCGCTGCATCCGCCGGGCCGCGACGTCCGCTGTATCGTGAGCGTCGGTATGCTGACGGAAGGCTGGGATTGCAACACGGTCACGCATATCATCGGTTTACGGCCGTTTATGAGCCAGCTCTTGTGCGAGCAGGTGGTCGGACGCGGTCTCCGGCGGGCAAGCTATGAACCGGGTCCGGATGGGAGGCTGCCTGAGGAGGTGGCGAAGGTGTTCGGGGTGCCGTTCGAAGTGGTTCCCTTCAAGGCCAACAAAGGTGGCGCGCCGCTGCCGCCTTCGAAACGGATTCACGTGCGCACGGTTGCGGAGAAGGAGCGATTCGCGCTCACGTTCCCTCGAGTTGAGGGTTACACGCAGGCGATTCGCAACAAGGTGGTGGTCGATTGGAAGAATGTGCCCACAATCACAGTGGACCCGACGAAAATCCCGCCGGAAGTGCAGGTAAAAGGTGTCCATTTCAGCAACCGGGGTCGTCAGACACTGGAAGGTCCTGGCCGAGTCGACGAGGTGTCGCTGAAGGAATTTCGAACCAAGCACCGCCTGCAGGCATTGGTGTTCGAATTGGCCCGCGAATTGACCAAGAGCTACCTAAGTCAGCCGGGTTGCACCGTGCCTGCGCACATTCTCTTTCCGCAATGCTGTTCAATTGTTCAGCGGTACGTGGATACGAAGGTGACTGCGCAGGCGCCTGCCGACGTGAAAGACCTGTTTCTCGCTCCTTATTACGGGTGGCTGGTCGAACGGCTCACGCAGGCAATCCGGCCAGATACCTCGGCCGGTGAGGAACCGGAGATCCCCCGCTATGAAACGAGCCGTGGTCCCGGTTCGACCGCGGATGTGAGTTTTTTTACCTCCCGCGATGTTCGCGAAGCACAGAGGTGCCACCTTAATTTCGCCGTGCTCGACACCGGCAAATGGGAGCAAAGCGCGGTGTATTTCATCGATACCCATCCGGCGGTGGAGGCCTTTGTGAAGAACGCAGGACTCGGATTTGCCGTGCCGTATTTTCATAACGGTCAACCGCACGACTATGTGCCGGACTTCATCGTGCGACTCAGCAAACCCGAAACGCTAAACCTAATCATCGAAACGAAGGGCTACGATCCTTTGCAGGAGGTGAAGGGCGATGCAGCTCGCCGCTGGTGCGATGCTGTGAATGCCGATCAGCGATTCGGCAAATGGCGCTATGCTCTTTGCAAGGGTCCATTGGAAGTGAAAACCTTGCTGGACGGCATTATGCTTGGAACCGACAGGTAATAGCAACGTCCGCGCGGTTCGACCCGGTTCTGCACTAGCGGTTGCGGAGTTGGACGCAACCGGCGGCCGCAAACACTTAGTCTCGTCCCTTGCGGAGTCTCCGCGCTGGTTTTTGCGGCGTCTTCGGGTGAACCGCGTCGACAGGGTCCTCCGCCAGCGCCGGGAGATCGCTTTCGAAATTCAATAGCTCCCACGCTTCCAACCCGCAGGCCTTGGCCAGCTTTTCCAGCGTGGAGAAACGGATGTCGCTCTTTCGACCGGCTTCGATCGCCTGGTAGTGCTTGTATTTGAGTCCGGCCTTCTCCGCAAAGGCTTCCTGGCTGAGGTCCAGCGATTGCCGGAGTTGCTTCACCCGCGCGAGGAGACGCTTCGCTGTGTCGTTTGCTGCCACGACGGAGCTTAGCCGGACTCACTCCGCCCTTACACCCCAACAACGGTAGTGTAAGCTTTACACCGTTCAATAGGTAGTGCCAAGTGGAGTGGGCCAGCTCCGATCCTCATGAAAATCACCTGGCAGCCGGATGAGCTTCCCGCGGAGATGATCCGCTTTGGTCCTGGCGTTGGCGTCCTCGGTCTCTTTGGCGCAGAAGACGAATGGCGGGTCGTGGCATTCGTGGTCGGTTTGAATTGGCTGCACCCGGGCCACGATGCAGTGGTGCGTTTCGACGCGCGACATTTCCCCGTCGGATATTCCGCGGAGCAGCTGCGCATGGCGATTGAGGCTCTCGTTCGCACGGGGACCCGTCGGCTCGACGGCGCGTTGATTCCGGGGTTTCGGGTTCATATCAATGGGTGAAGGGCCTTGGGGGCTTGGGCTGGTGCTGACTTCACCGAAGGATGGGCACTGGTCTTGACGATGCAGATCAAACGTGCAGCTTTATCTGCATGAGAACGACGCTCAACCTCGACGACGCTTTGATGGAAGAGGCCGGCGAATATGCCGGGTTGAAGGAAAAGACTGCTTTGTTACATGAAGGGCTCCGGGCGTTGATCCAGCGCGAGGCCGCGGCGCGGCTGGCGGCACTCGGGGGGAAGGATCCCAAGGCAACGGCCGCCCCGCGGAGAAAAGTCGGCAAGCCGTGAGGGTGCTCGTTGACACTTCAGTCTGGATCGATCACTTCCACCGGGTTGATCCACGGCTGCAAGCCTGCCTGCAAGCGGGGTGGGTTTGGACACACACCGTGATCATTGGCGAGTTGGCCGCCGGTCGGTTGAAGCAGCGGACCGAAATCTTGCGCCACATGCAGAAGTTGCCGCGGGCGGATGACATCGACTTGGCAGAGGGCCTGCACCTCCTGGAGGAACATGACCTCTCCGGCCGCGGGCTCTCCTGGGCGGACGTGCAGTTATTGGCAGCCGCGCGCATCGATAGATTGCAGCTTTGGACGACGGACAGGGCCTTGGCGACAGCCGCCATGGAGTTGAAGCTCACGTTTGCCGCCGGCTAGGAAAGCACCGGACAACCCATGGCCCCGCCGCGCCGCAAAAACATCTTTCGCATCGCCCCGCCGCCGCCGATGACCATCTACGTGCGGCGCGGCTTCGGGCGCGTGCTGGCGGAGGAGTACGCGGCGTTGAAGGTGAAACGCGCGGCGCTCGTGGAGGACAAGGTCGAGGCGCACAGCCAGGGGGACCTGCGCGAGAATTTTGGCTTCAAGGCCGCCAAGGACGCGATTCGCGCCGTCGACCGGAAGATGGACGAGCTCGACCGTTTCTCCCGGCGCAACACGTTCATCGAGGTGGATCCGGTGACGTGGCTTACGAAGCCCACGGACTTCGTGCAGTTGGGCCACGTCATTCGCATCGAGAAAGCCGACGTGGGCGGCAAGCGGAAGGACCGCTTCACGTTCCTCGTTGCCACCTATGGCGAGACCGCGACCGATCCCGACAGCGGCATCGAATGCCTGCCGCACAACTCACCGCTCGCGACGGTCCTGCTCGGCCTCGCCGAGGGCAAGCCCGCCCAAGTGAATCTCCCCGCGGGTCCGGCGATCCTCACCGTCCTTTCCATCCGCAATCCCACGCAGGCGGAACTCGACCGATTGCTTGCGGCGATCAAGCCGCCAGATACGGACGAAGGGCCGGACGGTTGAAAGTTGAACGTTGAAAGAGGAAAGCACCCAAGCGCCCGACGAGTCGGCCGCCCGTTCATTCAACTTTCAACTTACATCTGCTCGGTTTCAACTCGCCGCGCTCGGCGCGGCGTACGCTTCCATGCCGACGCAGCTGCAGACGAGGTTGCGGTCGCCGTAGACGTTGTCGACGCGGCCGACGGCCGGCCAGAACTTCGACGCGCGCGTCCACTTGTCCGGAAACGCGGCGCGCTCCCGGGTGTATGGCTTGTTCCATTCCGTGGCACAAACGACCGCCGCGGTGTGCGGCGAATTCTTCAGCGGGTTGTTGAGCTTGTCGCTCTCGCCGCTCGCCACGGCCGCCATTTCCCCGTGGATCGACGCGAGTGCGTCGCAGAAGCGGTCGAGCTCGGTCTTCGTCTCGCTCTCGGTCGGCTCGATCATGAGCGTGCCGGGCACCGGGAAGGACATCGTCGGGGCGTGGTAGCCGTAATCCATCAGGCGCTTGGCGACGTCCTCGACTTCCAGGCCATGCTTTTTCCACGGACGGAACTCGAGGATGCACTCGTGGGCCACCAGGCCGTTGGCGCCCTTGTAGAGCACCGGGAACATCGCATCGAGCCGCTTGGCGATGTAGTTGGCGTTGAGGATCGCGTACTTCGTCGCCCGCGTGAGGCCATCGGGCCCCATCATGCGGATGTACATCCACGAGATCACCAGGATGCTCGCGCTGCCCCAGGGCGCCGCGCTGACGGCGCCAATAGCGGAAACCTGAGACCTGAAACCTGAAACCTGAGATTGGGGCGACACCACCGGGTGGCCGGGCAGGAACTGGACGAGATGCTTGGCCACGCCGATCGGGCCCATGCCCGGGCCGCCGCCGCCATGCGGGATGCAGAAGGTCTTGTGGAGATTCAGGTGGCAGACGTCCGCGCCGATGTGGCCCGGCGACGTCAGGCCGACCTGCGCGTTCATGTTTGCGCCATCCATGTAAACCTGGCCGCCCGCGTCGTGAATCATCCGGCAGATCGTCTTGATCGGCGCCTCGAACACGCCGTGGGTCGACGGGTAGGTGATCATCAACGCCGCAAGGTTGGCGGCGTGCTCGGTCGTCTTGGCCTTCAGGTCGTTGAGGTCGATGTTGCCGTTCGCGTCGCAGGCGACGGGCACGACCTTGAAATTGCACATCGCCGCGCTGGCGGGATTCGTGCCGTGGGCGGACGTCGGGATAAGGCAGATGTTGCGGTGCCCTTCGCCCCGCGACTCGTGGTACGCGCGGATCACGAGCAGGCCGGCGTACTCACCTTGGGAGCCGGCGTTGGGCTGGAGGGAAACGCCCGCGAAGCCGGTGATTTCGCCAAGCCACTTCTCGAGCTGCGCAAACATCTTCGCATAACCCTTGGTCTGGTCCTCGGGCGCGAACGGATGGAGCTTGCCGAACTCGGGCCACGTGACCGGGAACATCTCGCTCGTGGCGTTGAGCTTCATCGTGCACGAGCCGAGCGAGATCATCGAGTGGCACAGCGAAAGGTCCTTCGCCTCGAGCCGCTTGATGTAGCGGAGCATCTCGTGCTCGGTGTGGTATTTGTTGAACACCGTGGCCGTCAGGTAGGTCGAGCTGCGCGCGTGCGCGCCGGGCAGGCCGACCAACTCGGCCTCGAGCGGCGAGGCGGGCGCCCCAAAGAGCCAGAGCAGCGTCTGCACGTCGCCCGTCGTCGTGGTCTCGTCGAGGGAAATGCCGACCGTGCCCGCGTCGACCCGGCGCAGGTTGATCTTGGCGGCCGCGGCGGCGGCGTGGATTTTTTCCGCATCGACGCCGGACACCGTGAGCGTGTCGAACACCGGCTCGGCGTTGATCGTCAGACCGTGGGCCTTGAGGCCGTCGCCGAGCAGCTGGGTGAGCAGGCGCGTGCGTTGCGCAATGCGCTTGAGGCCGGCGGGGCCGTGATAGACCGCGTACATCGAGGCCATCACGGCCAGCAGCACCTGGGCGGTGCAGATGTTGGACGTGGCTTTGTCGCGGCGGATGTGCTGCTCGCGCGTGCCAAGGGCAAGGCGCATGGCCGGGTTGCCCTGGGCGTCCTTGGAAACGCCGACGAGGCGGCCGGGCATCTGGCGCTTGAATTCATCCTTGGTGGCCAGGAAGCCGGCATGCGGGCCGCCGAAGCCCATCGGGACGCCGAAGCGCTGGGCCGAACCGACGGCCACATCGGCGCCGAACTCGCCCGGCGCGCGCAGCAGCGTGAGGGCGAGCAGGTCGGTCGCGACGACGCACAGCGCGCCGGCCGCGTGGGCCTTCTCGAAGAAGGCGGCAAAGTCATGGATGCTGCCCGTCGTGTCCGGGTATTGCACGAGCACGCCGAAGACCTTGCCGGCGAATTCGTAGGTGCGGTGATCGCCCACGACGACCGTGACGTTCAGCGGCTTCGCGCGGGTCCTGACGATGTCGATCGTCTGCGGGTGGCACTTGTCGGAAACAAAGAAGACCGAGACATCGAGGCTTTCACCAAGCTTCACGCGGTGCGCGAGCATCATGGCTTCCGCGGCGGCGGTGCCCTCGTCGAGCATCGAGGCATTCGCGATCTGCAGGCCGGTGAGGTCGGTGACCAGTGTCTGGAAATTCAGCAGCGCCTCGAGGCGGCCCTGGGAAATTTCCGCCTGGTAGGGCGTGTACGCGGTGTACCAGCCCGGGTTTTCGAGGATGTTGCGCTGAATGACGCCGGGCGTGACGGTGGCGTAGTAGCCCATGCCGATGTGGCTGCGGAACACCTTGTTTTTCGCGGCGATGGCGCGGAGCTCGGCGAGCGCGGCGCTTTCCCCGGCGGCGGCGGGCAGCTTGAGCGGGCGCTTCAGGCGGATGTTGGCCGGCACGGCGGCGTCCGTGAGGGCGTCGACCGACTCGTAGCCGACCGTCTGCAACATTGCGGCGATGTCGGCGTCGGGCGAGCCGGTGTGGCGGCGTTCAAAGGTGTCGAGCGGGGCGAGCAGGTCGCGCGGGGAAGCCATGCGCGGACGGTAGGCGGGCGAGGGGAGCGTGCAACTGAGATTTGGGCGCGGCCGCGCTATTAAGCGGCGCTGCCGATTCCAGAAGCCGGGGTTCACGCTGGAGGGGAAATTGCGGCCCGGCGGGGCGGCCTTGCACCGTTACTTTTTGATTCTTTTGGCCCAAACGCGGCCGTCAGACCGGCATCGTCGCGGGCGCGCCGGGTCCGTCACGTGGAGTTCACGATAACAGCATTGCCAAGGCTTATGACACTACCTCTACTTCGCGGGTCACCCAACGCCAATGTGTCACCGTTTGCCGCTGGCGGCCCAGGGATTGTTTACGGGCCGCCCATTCCACGCTTCGTGCCGCCGCCTCCTGGACGGACAAGCTGATTGCGCGGCAACTTCCTGAACGGCCCTGTCCTGTTTCGCGTCCGCCTCCTTTCTTTGCATGAAAACATCCCGGTTGCTCCTGTCCGCCCTCCTGGCCTTTTCCGCCGTGCTGCTGTCGCACGCCGCGATCGGCATTCCCCTGCAGATGCAGCTCGGCAACCCGAGCAATGCGACCGCGGATGCCAACAACCACACCAATTACCTGATCCAGCGCGCCCAGTACGCGATGGATTACAATGACACCACGCGCGAACCGAACTGGGTCAGCTGGGACCTGACCTCGGGTGACGTCGGCAGCAGCGGCCGCTCCAACTTCATCGTCGATACCGAGCTCCCGCCGGGCTTCTACCAGGTCCAGACGACCGACTACAGCGGTTCCGGCTACGATCGCGGCCACATGTGTCCGTCCGCGGACCGCACGGTCACGACGGCCGACAACCAGGTGGTCTTCACGATGTCGAACATGATCCCGCAGACGCCGGACAACAACCAGGGCGTCTGGGCGAGTTTCGAGACGTACTGCCGCACGCTGGCCTCGGCCGGCAATGAACTCCTGATCACGAGTGGCGTCAGCGGTTTCGGCGGATCGACCATCGCCAGCGGCGTGGCGATTCCCGGTTATACCTGGAAGATTGCGGTGGTGGTGCCCCTCGGGCCTGGCACCGCGGTTGACCGCATTGTGGCGGCGGGCGCCTCCGCGATTCGCGTGATTGCGATCAAGATCCCGAACATCGCTGGCGTCCGCAGCACGCCGTGGGAAAACTTTGTGACGTCCGCCGCGCAAATCCAGGCCGACACCGGCCTGACGTTCTTCACGGCCCTGCCCGCGCCGATTGCCAGTGCCTTGCGCAATGTGGTGGATGGGTCCTCCGCGGCGGGTTCCCCGACCATCACCAACCAGCCGACCGCCCAGACCACGGTGGTCGGCGGCAGCGCCACGTTCTCGGTGACCGCCGATGGCAATGCCCCGCTTAGCTACCAGTGGTTGTTCGAGGATGTGGAGATCCCGGGCGCCACCAGCCCCACGCTCACCCTCACCAACGTCCAGGCCGCGAACGTCGGTACCTACTATGTCGTGGTCACGAACAACGTCGGCACCACCACCAGCAACGCGGCTTCGCTGGTGGTCATGGGCCTGCCCCCGGTCATCACCGCGCCGCCGGTCGGCCAGACGGTGAGCGCCGGCTCGAGCGTTACCTTTGCCGTTTCCGTCACCGGTTCGCCCACGCTCACCTACCAGTGGCGCAAGAACACCTCGCCGCTCAGCGGCGCGACGGGCTCGACCCTCACGATTGCAAACGCCCAGTCGGGCGACGCCGGCAGTTATGATGTCGTCGTGACCAACAGCACCAGTTCCGCGACCAGCGCCGCCGCCCAGCTCGTGGTGAACCCGAGCGCTCCGTTCATCACCGGCCAGCCGGTCTCGCGCGCGGTGGTCACCGCCGGCAATGCCAGCTTCACGGTCGCGGCCATCGGCACGACGCCAATGACCTATCAATGGCGCAAGGACGGCAACCCGATCAGCGATGGCGGCGCCGTGTCGGGCACGACGAGCCCCACGCTCCTGTTGACCGGCGTCACGGCGGCGAACGGCGGCAGCTACGACGTCATTGTCACCAATGCCCTCGGCTTCGCCACCAGCAGCGCAGCCACGCTCCTCGTCAATCCGCCGCCGCCGAGCACGGTGACATGGAATTTCGGCACCTCGGCCGCGCTCACCGCCGATCCCACGAGCGGCCTGACCGCCGACATCACCGGCGGAACCGTTACCGCGGGCAACAACAACGTCAGCGGCGCCAACCCGCCGTTGCTCAGCACCACCTCCGCGTCCACGCCGACGAGCACCTTCTCGGGCGGCGGCAATGCGGGCGTGGCCGCCCGCGTGGGCGCCCTCAACACGGCGGCCAACGGCTCGGCCTATTTTGAATTCACCCTGGCGCCTTCGGCCGGCAAGCGCCTCCTTGCCACGGGCCTGAGTTTCGGCGCGCGCAGCACCGGCACGGGCCCGGCGGCTTACACGGTCCTCACAAGCCTCGACAATTACACCGCGCCCGTCGCCAGCGGCACGCTCACCGTGGCGGGCAACAATTGGGTCATGTACACGCCGGCTTCTTTTGCGACGGTGACCGGGGCCACGGGTGCGCCGATCACCTTCCGCATCTACGGCCACAGCGGCACCGGCTCGCCGGCGGCCGGCACGGCCAACTGGCGCATCGACGACGTCAAACTCACCGTGACTGCGATCTTCCCGCCGCCGGTCGCGCCGGCCGTCACGGCGACGAACCCGGGGAACGGGGCGACAAATGTCACCGTCACCGACCCGATCTCCATCACTTTCAACGAGGCCGTCGCATTCACGGGAACCTGGTTCTCGATCAACAGCTCGTCCTCCGGCCCGCTGGCCGCCACGGTCACGGGCGGCCCGACGACCTTCAGCCTGACGACCCCCTCGCCGCTTCCGTACAACGACACCATCACGGTCACCGTGTTTGGGAACCAGGTCGTCGACCAGGCGAGCGGCACAATCCCGGGCACCGGCAACACCACCTTCTCGTTCACCACCGCGGTCTTTGTGCCGCCGACGCCGCCGCACGTGACGACGTCCCCGACTGCGCAGACTGTCAATGTGGGTTCACCCGCGAGCTTCACCGTCGCGGCCACCGGTACCGCTCCGCTCTTCTACCAGTGGCGCAAGAACAACACGCCGATCTCCGGCAACGCCTC
Source organism: Lacunisphaera sp. (assembly GCA_044224295.1). GTDB lineage: Bacteria > Verrucomicrobiota > Verrucomicrobiia > Opitutales > Opitutaceae > Lacunisphaera. The sequence continues at coordinate 35,876 of JBGAKQ010000003.1, forward strand.
GGCGTCGACGGCGACGCTTTCGATCGCGGCGGCCACCCTGGCTGACATTGGCAGCTACGACTGCGTGGTTTCCAATGTCGCCGGCAGCGACGTGAGCGCGGCGGCCTCCCTGACGGTCAACGTGGTTCCGCCCACGATCACCACGCAGCCGGTCGGCCAGATGGTGGCGGTGGGTGGCAACACCACCCTGACCGTGGCCGCCAGCGGCACGGCGCCGTTTACCTACCAATGGCGGAAGAACGGCGCGGCCCTCAATGACGGCGGACCGTTCTCCGGCACGCACAGCGTCACGCTCACGCTAACCGGCGTCACCCATGCCGAGACCGGCAGCTATGATGTCATCGTGACCAACAGTGCGAACTCCGCGACCAGCAGCACAGCCGCGGTGGTCGTCACCTCGGCGGCGCCGAGCGTCATTTATTGGGACTTCGGCACCGCTGCGCCGACCAGCGGCATTCCGGTCGGCGTCACGGGCGGCACGGTCACCCAAGGCAACAACAACGGTGTCACGACCATGCTGACCACCACCTCCGCCTCGAGCAACACGGGTGCTTCCGGTGGCAACAACGCCGGGGTCGCCGCGCGCATCGGGGCGCTGGTCAAGACCGGCACGGCGACCACGGGGTCCGCCTACTTCGAGTTCACGTTCACGCCGGATGCCGGACGCCAGTTTGCCGCCACGGCGCTGACGTTTGGTGCGCGCAGCACGGGCACCGGTCCGCAAGCCTACTCGGTCTTCACCAGCCTCGACGGCTACACGACTCCCGTGGCGTCCGGAACGCTTCTCAATGACAGCACCTGGCGAGCCATCACCACGCCGTTTGCCGGCGTCGTGGGCACGGCCGGCACCCCGGTCACCTTCCGCATCTACGGCTTCGCCGGCACCGGCAGCCCGAGTGCGAACACGGCCAACTGGCGCATCGACGACGTAAGGCTCACGGCCGGGCTCCTGGCGCTTCCGCCGGTGCCGCCATCGGTCTCCACGCCGGCCGGGGTGACGGCGACGGTGGGCGACACCGTGCAGTTCACCGTGACCGCCACCGGCACGGCGCCCTTCACCTACGAGTGGCTCTTCAACGGATCGCCGATTGTCGGCAACACGTCGGCCGCGACGAACACGCTGATCCTGCCGGTCATCATGTCCGATGACGCGGGCGATTATTCGTGCCGCGTCACGAACGTGGCCGGCTTCGCGACGAGCAACCCGGCAACGCTGACGGTCAACAAGGCCGTGGCAACCGTGACGCTCGGCGCCCTTGACTTCGTGTATGACGGGGCCGCGCACGCGACCACCGCCACGACGAATCCCGCGAACCTGAATGTGGTCATCACCTACGACGGCAACCTCGATGCCCCGGTCAATGCCGGCAGCTACGCGGTCGTCGCGACGATTGAGGACGACAACTACACCGGCACCGCGGCGGGCGTCCTCACGATCGCCAAGGCGCCGGCCAGCGTGACCCTGACCGACCTCGAGCAGACCTACAACGGGACCGCGCGCACGATCGGCGGCACGACGCTCCCGCTTGGCCTCGCGGTCGCATTCTCCTACGACGGCGATTCCGCCGCGCCGGTCAACGCAGGCTCGTACAACGTCACCGGCACCATCGTCGACCCGAACTACACCGGCGCCGCCAGCGGCACCCTCGTGGTCGCCAAGGCGGTGGCGGCCGTGGCGCTCGATGGCCTCGCCCAGACTTACACCGGCGCGCCGCGGACGGTCTCCGCGTCGACCGCTCCCGCCGGTCTCACGGTCGCGCTGACCTACGACGGCAACGCGGCGGCCCCGGTGAATGCCGGCAGCTACGCCGTCAACGGCACGGTCGTTGACCAAAACTACACCGGTACCGCGACGGGCACGCTCGTCGTCGGCAAGGCCTCGGCGACGGTCACCCTCGGCGGCTTGAGCCCGACGTATGACGGCACGCCGAAGGCGGCGACCGCCACCACGACGCCGGCCGGCCTGACCGTTAACTTCACCTACGACGGCGGCGCCACCGCGCCGACCAACGCCGGCAGCTACGCGGTCGTCGGGACGGTGGACGACGTGAACTACACGGGCAGCGCCAACGGAACGATGAACATCGCCCGCGCGGTCGCGACCGTGACGCTGGGCAACCTGGACCAAACCTACGACGGCTCGCCGAAGGCCGCGAGCGCCTCCGTGAATCCCTCGACGGAAGCCGTGACGCTGACCTACGACGGCAGCGCCACCGCCCCGACCAACGCGGGCAGCTACAACGTGGTCGCGACGGTCAACACCGCGAACTACACCGGCACGGCCAGCGGCACCCTGACGATTGCGAAAGCCACGGCGGGTGTGACGCTCGACCAGCTTGCCCAAGTCTATGACGGCACGCCGAAATTGGTGACCGTCACCACGTCGCCGACCGGCCTGGTCGCGCTCACCACCTACAACGGCGTCGCCGTGGCACCGACCAACACGGGCAGTTACTCGGTGTACGCCACCGTGGTGGATCCCAACTACGCGGGTAGCGCCTCCGGCACCCTGGTCATCAGCCAGGGCCAGGCGACCATCACGCTGAGCAACCTCACGCAGGTGTATGATGGCACGCCCAAGCCGGTCACCGTGACCACCACGCCCGCCAACCTGTCGGTGAATGTTACCTACGACGGTGCGCTGACGGTGCCGACTGCGCCGGGCGCCTACGCCGTCGTCGCGACCTCGACGGATCCCAACCGGACCGGTTCCGCCAGCGGCACGCTGGTGATCACCACGACGGCGCTGGTGCGCCACGCGCCGTCGATCAATGGCGGGCTCGACGGTTCCGTCCAGATGTTGCTGCCGGAAGCGACGACGCTCAACGGTTCGGCCATTGTGACCGGCTACCTCCTGGTCCCGGGCACGCCAACGGTTCGACTCAACGGCTCGCCGGCCTACGGCGGGACGATCGCCGGCACCGGCAGCCCGGTCCCGACCAATTACACCGTGACCCTCAACGGCCGGGCCGTCCTCCGCCACGTGGTTACCCGCACCAACGCAATCACGATGCCCGTGGTCAACGCGCCGCCGCCGCCGACGGGCACGCGCAACGTGTCGCTGAACAACGCCGGTCAGTCCCCGGGTGACTTTGCCACCATTCGGGATCTCACCCTGAACGGAAACGCCTATCCGGCCGGCCTCGCGGTCCCCGCCGGCACGTACGGCAAGATCACGGTCAACAGCTCCAACAAGCTGATCCTGGGCGTGGCGGGAGCCACGACGCCGGCCGTCTACAACCTCCAAAGCCTCGTCGTGAACGGGAACGGGGAGATTGTGATCGTTGGCCCGGTGGTCATCAACCTGGCCGAGGGCGGCTCGCTCAATGGCGACATGGGCGCGCCCGGCCGCGCCGACTGGTTGACCGTCAACATCGCCAACGGCGGCCTGACGCTCAACGGCGAGGTGTCGTTCGACGGCACGGTCGTCGCGCCAAACGGCACGGTCGTCATCAATGGCAACGCCATGCTGACGGGCCGCGTCGTCGCTGATCGCCTGACGATCAATGGCTCCGGCCTGCTGACGGAGAATGCGCCCTGATGGCAATAGCGACGGGGGCGCGCTGACGACGCCCCCTTGATTTTGAAGATTAGCGCCTCGCACCCCGCGGGGCGCTAATTCATTTTTCCCCCACGTTCATGTCCTCTCCCGCCCAACGTCGCTTCCTGATCGCTCTCGGCGCCCTGGCCCTGGCCGTCGGGCTGGCGTGGTTCCTCCTGGTCCGCCGTGCGCCCGCCTCGCCCGGGCCGGCGCCCGTTTCGCCGGTGGCACAGGCTCAGCCTGCAAAACCTGCTCCGGTGGCTCCCGCCCCGGCGTCGGTGGATGCCGCCGCCGCGGCGATGCGCGAGCTGCGGTCGCAGGTGGACGCGGCGCGGGCCTTGCGCAACCCGACCCAGCGCGCGCTCGAGTTCGGCCGCAGCCTGCAGGCGTGGATCGCGCGCGATCCCAACGCGGCCCTGGCTTACATTCGCGAATTGCCGCCGGGTTCGGACTACACGCAAGGCTTGTTGATGGTTCTTTCAGAGATTGGCCGCACGGATCCCGACCGCGCGCTCGCGCTGGCCGCCGAGTTGGTGAAGACCCGCGAGCAACGTGCACTCTACAGCTCGCTGTTCGCCCAGCTCGCGGAGGCGGATCCGGCATCCGCGGTTTCGCGTCTGGCGTCGGTCCCCGCCGGAGAAAGCCGCGACTACGCGTTGCGTGCGCTCGCGGATGGGTGGGCGCACAGTGACCTGCCGGCGGCGCTCGCGTGGGCCCAGAAACTGCCGTCCACGGAACGCGCGCCCGCGATGGAGGCCGTCCTCGCGGCCCTGGTCTCGACCGACCCCATGCGTGCCATCGAGCTGGCGCAGGATTCGCTCACCGGTGCGGCGTTTGACCGCACGCTCTTGGCTGCGTTGCAAACCCTGACCCGCACCGACCCGAAAGCCGCGGCGAATTTCATCAGCAAGCTGGCTCCCGGCGAAGTGCAGACCCAGGCTTCGTACGCGGTGGCGCGCGCGCTCGCGGCCGAGACGCCCGCCGGTGCGCTGGCGTGGGTCCGCACGCTTCCCGCTGGCGAGTTGCAGGGCCAGTTGCTCAACAACGTGCTCGATCTCTGGGCCGCGAAGAATCCCACGGCGGCGGGTCAGTATATATTGCAGATGACCGCGGGTCCGGAGCAGGACAGCGCGGCCGCGCATTTGGCGGGCTTGCTGGCCGCCAATCCCTCCCAGGCCATCGCGTGGGCCCAATCGCTTGGCAGCAGCACGGCCCGTTCGGCCGCGATGGTGAATCTCGCTTCCGCGTGGGCGCAGCGCGATCCCGCCGCGGCGGCCCAGTGGGCCGGCTCGATCGAGCCGGCGCCCGTGCGCCTCGGGGCGCTCAATGGCGCCTTGTCGTATTGGTTGCTCCATGACAGCGCCGCCGCGCGCAACTACATCTTTGGACTCACCGGGGAAACCCAGGTCAGCGCCGCGGCGAATCTCGCGCCGGGTCTCGCGCAGCGCGATCCCGTGGGCACGATGGCGTGGGCGCAGACGCTCCCGACCGCCGAGGCCCGGGAGGCCACGACCATCGCCGCGTATGCGCGGTGGTTGAAGAATTCCCCGGTGGAAGCGCGCGCGTGGCTGGCCAAGGCGAACCTGCCGGCGGAAACGAAGGCGCGCCTGGCGGGGCCGTGAGCCCTTTCGCGGCATGACCAAGTCCGCCCGAGCGGCCCGCATTAGCCAGCGATTGGCGGAACTCTATCCCGAGGCGCCCATCCCGCTCGTGCACCGTGACGCGTTCACGCTGTTGGTTGCGGTGGTTTTGTCCGCGCAGTCGACGGATGTAGGCGTCAACAAAGTGACGCCCAAACTCTGGACCGCTTTCGGCGACACTCCGGCGGGTCTGGCGGCGGCACCGGTGGAGTCGATTCGGAACATCATCCGTCCGGTTGGTCTGTCCCCGCAGAAAGCGAAGGCGCTCAAGGAGCTTTCGCGGTTGCTCCTTGAGCGCCACGGCGGCCAGGTGCCACGCACTTTTGAAGAGTTGGAGGCGTTGCCCGGCGTTGGTCACAAGACGGCCTCCGTGGTCATGAGCCAGGCCTTCGGTGTGCCGGCGTTTCCCGTGGACACGCACATTCATCGCCTCGCGCAGCGCTGGAAGCTGACGTCCGGCAGGAGCGTCGAGCAAACGGAACGCGACTTGAAGCGGCTGTTCCCTGAGTCCGAATGGAACCCTTTGCACCTGCGGTTTATTTTCTACGGACGCGAACACTGCACCGCCAGAGGGTGCGATGGCACGGTTTGCGGGATTTGCCGCGAGCTCTTTCCGGTGCGAAAGCGTGCCATTGTGACCCGCCGATAGCTGACTAGGGCCGAATGGCGGCAAACAGTCCTGGCGTTTCCGCAAGATTCGCGGAGAGGGCTTTCGGGTATACCGCTACAGTCGATTGCGCATGCCGATACCCCGCATCAAAGTTCCCCGGCCAGACTACCCGGCGAGGCTGGCGTTGATTTACCTCGTTTATGGGATGCTGTGGATCTTGGGCAGTGATCGGTTGGTCGCCTGGTGGCTCCATGAGACCTCGGACGGGTGGATCTGGAGCGCGGCAAAGGGGCTTCTGTTTATCTTTGCGACCACGGCGCTGCTTTTTGTTTTGGTGAAGCACTTGACCCAACGCTACGAGGCCGTGGAGGCGGCGCTGCGGGAGAGCCAGCAGCGCTGGCAGTTTGCGATCGAGGGATCGGGTGACGGCTTGTGGGACTGGGACGCCACGCACAACCGGGTGTTTTATTCGAAGCAATGGAAAGCGATGCTCGGTTATGCCGAGGACGAGATCGGCGATTCCTTCATGGAGTGGGAAAGCCGCGTGCATCCGGACGATCTCGCGCAGGCGAAAGCAGACGTTGAAAGCCACCTGCGTGGCGAAACACCAATGTACATGAGCGAGCACCGCTTGCGGGCGAAGGATGGCACCTATCGCTGGATCCTTGATCGGGGCCAGGTCGTCAGCCGCGGTCCCGATGGGAAACCCCAGCGCGTGATCGGTACCCACACGGATATCACCACACGCAAGAGTGTGGAGCGGCGCATGGCGGATTCGTTGGTTTTCACCCAGACGGTGCTGCGTTCCTCACCGCTTGGCCTCGTGGTGTACAAGGCGGAGGGTCCGGCCGTGCTGGCCAATGAGTCGGCGGAGCGAATCGTCGGCGCGAACAAAGCGACGCTCCTGACGCAGAACTTCCGCCAACTGGAATCCTGGCGCCGATTTGGCCTGCTGGCGGCGGCGGAACGCGCGCTCGCCACCGGTCAGCCCCAGGCCGTCACCGGGTCGTTGGTGACGACTTTCGGGAAATCCTTGTGGATGGACGTGCGCCTGGTGCCGTTCGACTACAGCGACGAAAAGCACCTGCTGATCGTGATGGCCGACGAAACGCAAAAGCGGGAGACCTTCAGCCGGCTCCAGCTCATGCACGCCGCGATCAATGCCGCGCCCCTGGGTTGGGTGGTCACGAACGCCGCCGGAACGATTGAGTGGGTGAACCCCGCGTTCACCCAAATGACCGGCTTCACGGCAGAGGAGGTGGTGGGACGGAATCCGCGCGTCCTGAAGTCCGGTCAGCATGACTCCGAGTTCTATGCCGGCATGTGGAACACCATCAAACGGGGTGAGGTCTGGACCGGGGAGATGTTCAACGCCCGCAAGGACGGGAGGCTCTACCAGGAGCACATGACCATCGCCCCGATCCGCGACGAGTCCGGCGAGATTCGGCATTTCGTGGCGTTGAAACAGGACATCACCGAGCGCAAGAACCTCGAGAAGCAGCTGGCGCGGGCGCAGCGGTTGGAGAGCATCGGCATGCTGGCCAGCGGAATCGCGCACGACCTGAACAACATCTTCACGCCCATCCTGCTCTCGTTGGAACTGCTGAAGATCAAGTATCCGTCGGAGGATGCCCGCAAGACCCTGGAAATGATCGAGGGCTCGGGCAAACGCGGGGCGGGAATTGTGCGGCAGATGCTGACGTTCGCGCGCGGCATCGATGGCCAGCGCGTGACGGTGCAGGCGAAATACCTGGTGAAGGAGGCGGCCGACATCCTGACGGAGACGCTGCCGCGCAACATCCGCGTCATCGTGCGGGTGGGCGCGGGTTTGCCGACGCTGAGCGCCGACGCGACGCAGCTCCACCAGGTCCTGCTGAACCTCGCGATCAACGCCCGGGACGCGATGCCCGAAGGCGGCGAGTTGACGATCGGCGCCAAGTTTGAACTCGTCGACGAGGCGCGCGCCGCGCGTCAGCCGCATTTCAAGGCCGGGCCCTGCGTGGCGCTGACGGTGAAGGACACCGGACCGGGCATTCCGCCGGAGGTTTTGGAGCACATGTTCGAGCCCTTTTTCACCACGAAGCCGCTCGGGAAGGGAACGGGTCTCGGCTTGTCCACGGTCTATGGCATTGTGCGCAGCCACGGGGGAGCGATCGAGGTCGCGACCAAGCTGGGTGCCGGGACGACGTTCACGATCCTGCTCCGGGCGGACGGCGCGGCGACGGAGTCAAGCGACTCGCGTTCCCCGCTCGCGGAGACCTTCACGGGCGGCGGGCGGCGGGTCCTCGTGGTGGACGATGAGGAAACGATCCGGTTGATCACCAGTTCGGTCCTGCAACGGCTCGGCTTCGTGGTCGAGGTGGCGGCCGACGGGCTGGAGGGGTTGGAGATCTTCCGGCGCGATCCCACGCGATTTGCCGTCGTGATCACCGACCTGATGATGCCCCGGATGAACGGACGGCGCTTCGCGCAGGAAGTCCGGCGCCTCGCGCCCGAAATGCCGATCTTCCTGTCTTCGGGGCTCCTGGAAGAAGCGACGCTCCGCGGCCTTGGGGAGCTCGATTTGTCCGAGATCGGGGTGCACACGGTGTTGCGCAAGCCATACACCGAGGCCGAGTTGCTCGGCGCCCTCCGCAAGGAATTTGCCCCAATGTCAGTCTAGGAAAAGAAGGATTGATTCGGACTCCGGGCCCGTTAACCGTCTGCCCCTCATTTCGGACGCTTAGCTCAGTTGGTTAGAGCACGTGCTTCACACGCACGGGGTCACTGGTTCGAGTCCAGTAGCGTCCACCATCCCTCTGGCGGGAGGCGAAAAAGGCGGGGCGGCACGCCGAGTAACATACAAAGTAACAACACGTGCGCCGACGTGTGCGGACGTGGTGCCCGTTGAAGGCACCTTTTGCCTTGAGCCCTGAACTTGTCGCCAAAGCGCCCGTCCTGCGGCCGACCTTGTGCGGCCTGTGGCAATCACTGCGCTGACGGTCCGAGTCTGGTATATACCGCACCGTGACACTCCCGGCTTCGTGTGTGTCAGGCGACGCACCCCACCTCTGCGTTAGAAAAAGTCTGAGCGGGTCAGAAGACACGGCCTCGACTTACTTCCCAACCTTCTCTGCGACGAGCAGCGCCGACTTCGTGAGGTATTCCGTTACGGTCAGCTTCAAGGCGCTGGCAGCGTCCACAATCGTTGCCTTGTCGTTCTTCGTGAGCCGCAGCAACACGGCTTCAGTCTTGGGCAGGCTGTCTGCGTCGGCCTTGCTGACCGATGGGAGCTTCTTCGGTGTCTTGCGCTTCATGCCGCGAGAAGTTGCTGACGCTTCAGGATATTGGCAACGCTGGCGGGATACCACTTGCCGTTACTCTTGGTCTTTATGCCTTCGGCTTTCATGCTGCTGGCGATGGCTGCGAGACTCATCCCCTTGTCGCGGCGGGCAATCATGCGTCGAATAGCGGCCTGTTCGACGGGAACAGGGAGCAGGGTGCTGCCGTCGCTGGCGAGCGCGTAACCAAAGGGCACCGTCGATGAAATGCGCCGATTTTGACGACGAAGATGGCCAAGAGCGCTGCGTGTCCGCTCGGCAAGCACGTCCCTCTCGAACTCGTTCAGGGTAGAAAGCATCTTGAAGACCATGCGACCCACCGCCGAAGACGTGTCGATGGACTCGCTCAGGCTCGCAAGGTGCGCGTCGGCCTTGTCAAGCTGCTCGGTCAAGTTGAGGGTGTCTTTCACGCTGCGGCTGAATCGGGATAGGGAGTAGACCACGAGCACCCCCTTGGCCTTGCAGACGGCCTGCATGGCCTTCTGAAGCTCGGGACGGTTGTCGGCAGAGCTTCCCGAGCCCGTCTCCACGAACAGGCCCGCCAATTCATGGCCATTGGCTGTGGCCCAAGCCCTGATGCGGTCCTGCTGATGAGAGAGGCTGACACCTTCTTCCTGTTGGGAAGATGTCGAGACGCGGCAATAACCGTAAGCTTTCATGGATATCTTCTATGATATCCCTAGCCGGTTTTACAAGCCTGTTTTTAACGCACCGTTCGGTGCGTTACGACTTAAACTCATTTTTTGAACCGAATTGCGGCTCTGGCCGTAGTTTTTGGCGCAAACTCGGCAGATACTGCTTTGTAGGTTTTATTTCCGGCCAAACAAACGGCTGAAGAAGCCAGTTCGCTCTGATTCGCTTCGTTTCAATACTGAAAAGGCTGGCTCTGCAAAGAGAGCACACACCTCATCATGTTTGAAACCTACCAGTGTCTTTGCAACTAGCAGCGGTATCTCAAAAATATAGTCAACATCCGCTTGCTCTCCACCTTCAGCTGCTTGCTTGGTTTCCATATCCCGCCGAATATCAGCGAGGCATTCAGGAGTTTCGCCGTCACAAGACAATCCTTTGGGGCCATTCACTCCTTCGTGTGAGATATGCCACTTGCGGTTCCCACCAGACCATAGCTCGGAAGAACTCGCCATTACATGCTCTTCAACGAGGCATCTGATAATTTCAGTGCGTGTAGACAGGCGTTGAAGGGCTGATTCATCAAGAAAAGGACAGTCGTATTTGTTATACCACAGCACCTGCCATCCGTTCTTGAGTCTCGCGGTTGCGATAAGCGAGTCCGGTCCCTCATCTATCTCTCCCGTTGGGGCGAGATTCAACTCCCGCATCATCACCTCAGTGTCGCTAGCTTTGAATGCATACCACGTAATTGCGAATCCCATAGGTTTAACTTTGTTGGCTGACTTGATTTAGATGTGATGGCCCGCGTCGTTTACCTACCAACCAGCCGTCCCAGTGCAATCAATCCCTGCTTTCCCCGCCCTGCTAACCGACCTGTGCGGTCCAGCGTGATGCCGTTCATCTCACGCGCAACAAGTCGGCCTTTTGCATCAAAGACTGTCACCTTTCCGCTCGGTTCGGAGTGGAGCCATCCGATGAGTCGACCCTGACCGTTGAGCAGTTGAATGCGACGCGAAGGTGTTTTGCTTTCGTTCGCGGCAGACCGCCAGGTCTGCCGCTCATTCTCCTGATGCTTCTTCTCAAGCTCTCGGCGGCGCTTTGATGCCGCGTTGAGTTTTTGAAGCTTCAAACGTTCGCCTGCCAGCTTCGCCTTGAGTGCGTCGAGTTTGGCGCGCTGAGAATCAGCCGCATCGCTTGCCAGACTTTCTTTAAGCTCAACCTCACGAGCTAGCGCAGTGCCGAGCAAGGTTGTCACGTCGCTGATTAGGTCGATTAGTTCGTCGCGGGTCATGCTGCACCTCCTCTGACTTTTTCTATTTCGTCTCCGAACCCTGCACGAACGCCTGCGGCTCTGAGTGAAGCTACCAAGTCGGCTACTAGCGGGTCTCGGTCGGTGCCATTCTTGATTTTTTTAATCTGCGATATCAGCCCCTCACTCATCTCGACCTCGTTGCTGTGACCGTCGGGCTCTCGACGGAGCACGTATTCGATTCCCGGTCTCGACGAGTCGAACAGCTCGATGCGCGCCATGCCGTGCGGCCTCCAAGCACCCTGAAGAAATTTTAGAACCTCAGCGGCAGTGTAGTGGTGCTTGTGGCCGTCGAGGAGCTGATGGCGTCCCAGCAGGAAGTGAAGGTGGATATGCTCGGGATGGCCACCCACACGCACGAGCCAATGAAGGCGTCGGCCAAACACCCTGTTGGGATATCCCAGCGCGTGAATCATCTCGCGGAAGTGCTGAAGCTGGGTCGTTGCCGAGGTTTGGTTGGCGTGCGTGAGATGGCCGATGACGAGCCAGCTTTCTTTGGGATATGCGCGAATCGCCTCACGCTCTGGCAGGCAGGGGAGGCTGGTGGCGGTGGTGGGGATATTTTCCATGATAGTTCGTTTTTTGAATGATTGGTTGAACCCCCAAGGTGGGAGGCTGGTGACGCTCTCGGCCAATCGGTGCCGAGAACGAAAAACCCCAGCGGTGGCAGCTGGGGTCTTTCAGAACTAACTGAAAACCGTTCGTGCCACCGAAGACGTCTTCAGTGGATAAATATGAGGCTCGCGGCGAAAACGTGCGGCGGACCTCACTACAAAAAGTCAGACGGCAGAATCGCTCCTACAATCGTCCGAATTTCCGAGGGCTGGCGCGGCCCTCGCAGCGCGAGAAGTGCGATGTAATGCAGCGGAAACCGCTCCTAAGCCGATACAGCGCGTTCCTCACGCAGCAGAGTTGTTGGCGGGATAGGATAACTTTCGCCACCGACAGAGGACGTCTGCCTCCTTTCTGCTTTGCGGCTTCACGCTCAAGGAGTGCAAGTAGCTGATGAGCGAGTCGAAGATGATGAGCCTAGTGCCGCGCAGTGCCCCGCGTTTGCGAAGGCAGACAGAAGCTACTGGCGGGCGGTGCCCGTTTTTCGCGTTCGGCAGAATCAGGCAGTTCAGTTCGGTCCGGCTGAGTCCCGTATGAGGGCATCGCTCTCCGGTCTTTGGGAGACGGATGAACTCTGGATTAGCCATGACGCACCTCCTCGCCAGCAGGAGCGGTGGAGACTGCAACTTTCGCGGCCTCTCGTGCGGCCGAGAACCGCGCAAAGCCCACACGCTTGGTCTGGTCGTCGATGTTCGTGTAAACGCGATGCACGACTTCGGAATCGTGGCCGATGATGTCCTGCACCACGGCTCCGGGAACACCGGCGCGATGCAACTGCGACGTTAGGTAGTGCCGGAAGCTGTGAAAGGATATCTCCCCGCACGCACGCGGCGCTCGCCGTCCCTTGCCCTGAACTTTCCACTCCCGCTTCGTGGCGAGGCCGAGCGAGGCAAGGAGCACCCGAAACTGCTTGGATAGCGGGGAAGTGCACTTGTTGCGGAGATATGTGGCGAGGGAGTCGGGGAAGAGCGGCGTGTTCGGCGCACCCTTTTTCTGCGAGCTGAGCCAAGCCGACACGGCAGGGTCGAGAGGGACGCGGACAATGCGCCCGGCCTTCTTCGATTGCAGGCTCACAACGTCGCCGTCGGGGCCGGACTCGATGTTGCGCCAACACAGTGAGACGATGTCGCCGAGTCGCTGGCCGGTGTAAGCTCCGAAAAGGCAGATGCCTTTCCACTCTCCCGTCGCAGCGGCGAGGATGTTGTCAACCTGCTCCTGAGTGAACGGGAGGCGCTGAAACGCTTTCCCGCCCGTCGGCAGCTTCAGTTTTTTCACGCGCTTCGCGATGTTTTCGGGGATGACGCCGTCCAACCATGCGTCCTTCAGCGCGGCGGCGACCGTGACCAACTTGTTGTTGGCGGTCTTCGGCGTCCCGATGCGGGCGCAGTGGTCGCGGAACGACTTCAGGTCGCACTCCTGAAGGTGCATGAGTGGCGCGTCGGCACGCTCGCCCAGAAAGGCGAGGAACTGTCCAACTTCGTAGCGGTATTTTTCGTCGGTGCTGTCGGCGACTTCGGGTTGCTTCGCGTCAAGCCAGTTGGCCATGTGCTGCCGCACGGAGAGGACGGGGAACTCGACCTTGGAGGTTTGGCGGAACAGTTCCGACACGACTCGTTGCGCCTGCGCGACTGAACGTTGGCCGCGCACCGTGGCCTCCCATTCGTCGGCGAGGTTGAGCGCCTTGCGGTGGTCCGTGTGTTTCGTTGAGCGGGTCGTGAGTCGTCCATCGCTGTCGCGGAAGCACGCAATCCAGTAGCGGCTTCGGGGGTGTCTTCTGAGTGATGCCATACCTTGTAACCTTATTTTAATGCGTTGTTTATGATGCCTTCAGCATGGCAAAAAGGATATGAAATGTCAAGCCAAACCGATAGCTTCCAAGATATAAAACAATTCGGAAATACGGCCCGAAAAGTAACAACGAAAGTAACAACGCGCGTGCGTGTTTCCGATGTGCGCGGATGTGCGCCCCCGAGTGGCGCACTCCGCTAGCCCCGGCCCGCGAAAATCACTGGTTCGAGTCCAGTAGCGTCCACCATCCTTTGTCAAAGCCGCGTTTTCCCTCGGGGACGCGGCTTTTTCGCGGACCCGAACTACGCTAGAATAACAACAAAGTAACCACAGCGAGCACTGGCTGGATTGTGGTCAGCCTAGCGGCTGTTGTTCACGACATTGAGCGGTAGTGAAAAAGCGACATAAGCATCGCCTTCTGTCGTACCCATTTTGCCGCCGCCGGTGGCTGCGATCACGACGAATTCACGGCCATTGATTGAGTAAACGGTCGGCGGGGCGTAGCCGCCAAACGGCAGCTGGGCTGACCAAAGCTCTTCGCCGGTGTCGGCGTCGAAAGCGCGGATTTTTTCGTCACGCGTGCCGGCGCAAAAGACGAGTCCACCCGCGGTGACGGTCGGCCCGCCGAAATTCTGCGTGCCGGTCGCGGGGAAACCCGCTGCCCGCAGTTCCGGGTATTCGCCCAACGGCCGGCGCCAAAGGATGCGGCCGGTGTTGAGATCGAGGCAATTCAGCAGACCCCACGGCGCGCGGCTGCCCGGATATCCCTCCTGGTCGGTGATAAACTTGTAGCCGACGGCGAAATAGCGGGCGGGCGTGCGAGTTTCCGGCGCAGTGGGCGGTTGATTGCGTCGCATGAGGAAGTCCAACAGCGCCTGAACGTCGGGTTCTGCGGTGGGGGGCATGGGCGGCATACCATTGCGGCCCTTCACCAGCAACGCGCGCACGTCTTCGTCATTCAGCCGATGTCGCAGGCCGATCAGCGACGGCACCATGCCGAGGCCTTCGCGCTTCGGTCCGTGACACGACGTACAGAGTTGGTTGAAAACCTGCTCGCCGCGACTCGGGGGGAACTGCGGGTCACGTTCCCGCTCGTCGAGGGCGTGGACGGTCGCCACGGACAACAGATGATTGGTGCTGACGTAGAGTCGGGCGGTCGGGACATCGACGCTCGCGCCGGTCCATTCGGCGCCCCCGCGGGAGCTGCGGTAGAGCATCGGCACACCCAGCGAAGGCGGTTCGAACCAACCAAACGTGGCCCGCACAACCTGGCTGCGAACGAATTCGCGGGCTTCGGCTGTACGATTCGTGAGATCGTCCAACGTGAAGGCCGGGTTCGACAACGGCTCCGGTAATTCGGGATCGGGCTGGTACGGCGCGGTGGTTTCCCCGGGCAGCGTCGAGGTGGGGGCCCGGCGCAGGCGGAACGGAAAAATGGGTTGTCCGCTCACGCGGTCGAGCAGCAGCGTGCCGCCGGCTTTGGTCACGCAGGCAACGGCATCAATGCGGCGACCGTTGCGTTCAATGGTGACGAGGTTGGGGGGCGCGGGATTGTCGAGATCCCACAAATCGTGCCGCACGTTCTGAAAATGCCACAGCCGCTGTCCGGTGCGGGCGTCGAGTGCGACGAGGCAATTGGAGAACAAGTTGTCACCGTGGCGATCGACGCCGATGAAGTCAGGGCGTGCGGCGCCCACCGCCACGAAGGCGATGCCCCGCGCCACGTCGACCGCCAATCCGCCCCAGGGGTGAGCGCCGTCGCGAGCGGTGCCTTGCCAAGTGTCGGCACCGTATTCGCCCGCCTGCGGGATGGTGTGGAAACGCCACGCGAGCCGGCCGTCGCTCAAATCAAAAGAATATACATCCCCCCAGAGTCCCGGGACGATATAATGGCCATTCCAAATTGCGCCCACGGCGGTGCCACCCGTGGGCAGCGGAGCGCGGCCGGCGTTGCCGAACGTATTGATTGGTGCGCCGGATTTGGGATCCAGCGCATAGAGCCAGTTGCCGCTCGCAAAGACCACCCGCGGGCCCGCCCATTCTGAACCGGGCCAATAAACCAGTCCCCGACGGGCGGGCGCGTCTTCCAAACCCGGTCGTTCGGGCGTCTCCACTTGAAAACGCCAACGCTCCACGCCGGTGGCGGCATCAAGCGCGACGATGGCGCGACCGGCCGTCGGGCCGTAGAGCACGCCATCGACGACGATCGGGTTGGCTTGGATATTTCTCGCGCCGTCGCGGGAACGATAGGTCCATGCCACCGCGAGTTGCGCCACATTTTGGCGGTTAATCTGCGTCAAAGCGGAATAACGCGTGGCACCGGCATCACCGTGGGAAACCGTCCACGTGGTCATGCTCGCGGCCTCGGGCAGGCCGTTCGCCGCCGTGAGCGCGGTCGGCGACGCGGCCGGAACCACCTGATAAAGCGGCAGCGCTTCCCGGGCCGCCCGGTCTTCAATGTCGGATGTCACGGGCGTGACGGCATGGGCGGCCACTGCGAGCACACCGTAGCAAAGAATGGTTTGAGTCGACATATACCGGTAGATATATCTTATAAGCGGTGCCTGCCCCCGACCGGCAAGCCCGAACCCCGTCATGCGCATGAAAACCACCCCCTGGACCCGTCGCGATTTCCTGACCAGCTGCGCCGGTTTCGCGGCAGCCGCGGGCGTGGCCGCCGGGGCCCGGGCGGACGGGATGCCGCAATCCCCCGTTCCGACCTCCTCCGCGGGCGGCGACAACGGCGTACTGCACGTTTTTTCGAAACCGCTGCAATGGCTGGACTATGACCAAACCGCGGCACTGGCGGCGGAGGCGGGCCTCGCCGGGATCGATTATTCCGTGCGCCCCGGCGGTCACGTCGACCCGGCACGGGTGAAAGCGGATTTGCCGCGAGCAGTGGCGGCGGCGCGAGCCGCCGGCCTGAAGGTCGAGATGATTACCACCGGCATTGTCTCCCTGGGAACGCCGCATGCCCCGGAGGTGCTCGCTTGCGCCGCGGACCTGGGCATCCGCGTTTACCGGCTGGGAAACTATGACTATGACTTCAAGGCGGGCGTGCAGGCATCGTTGGATCGGATCAAGCCGGCTCTGCGCGAGCTCGCGGACCTCAATGCACGATTGGGGTTGCACGGCGCGATTCAAAACCACACGGGGACGGCACGGGTGGGCGGAAGCGGTTGGGACATTTATGAATTGGTACGGGATCTCGACCCGCGATTTCTCGGCTGCCAATACGATATCAACCACGCCACGGCGGTCAGCGGTCAAAGCTGGCCCGTGACCATGCAGTTGTTGGCGCCATGGATCCGATCGCTCGACATCAAGGATCTCCGCTGGGTGCAGTCGCCCGGCAAGCAAGCCGTGGAGCACGTGCCGCTCGGCGAGGGGATCGTGGATTTTCCGCGCTACTTCGAGCGAGTGCATGCCCTCGGCATACGCGGTCCCCGGTCGCTGCATTTTGAATACGCTCCCTTCGAGCGCGGCCCGGCTCTCCCGGCCACGGAAAAACGCGCGGCTTTCCTCGCCGCGATGCGCCGGGACGTGGCCACTTTCCGTCGCCTGGCCACCGCGCCGCTCCCGTCGTGATCTCATTAGTCATCCCAGATATTTTCACCATGAAGACCACCCGCCTCCTCGCCCTGTTTACCTTTCTTGTCAGTGCCGCCCACGCGCAAATCGGCGAAGGCTGGACCGAGTACCAGCCCACGAAGAAAATTCACCTCGTCGATTTTCAACACAAATCGCTGAACAAGGGCATGAGTTCCTTTGCCTGGCAGGCGCAGGCGCAAGTCGGCTCGCCAACGCCCGCCTCGAGCTACGCGTACGACGCCAAGATCAACACCGAGACCTTCGCGCTTCACGATGCGCGGGCCAACCGCGCGGAAATCCGCCTCGAGAACGAGTACGGCAGCGGATCACGGCAGTTCGAAGGCTATGTGACGTTTTACCCGCCGACCGATGACCAGTCCTTGTTTCAAATCTGGGGCAGCGACGAAGGCGCGACCCAGTTGATGTTGCGCGGCTTCGCCGCGAACGGCGGCGAACTGCGGGTCGCGAATCGTCCGGTGAAGGGCATGCCGACCGTGGCGCAAGGTGTTTACGGCCGCGAGGTCCGCGTAAATGTCATCCACCTGCAGGAGGACGTCGGCAACAAATTCATCGTGTACATCGACGGCGTGAAAAAACTCGAATTTCCCGACAACGAGAAGGTGACCAATCACGACGGGAAGAACTACCACAAGTACGGGGTGTACGGCACGCTGAAGGGCCCGAGCGCGCTGGCGAAGTGGCGTGCCGTGCGGTGTTTTCGTGATGGCCGCCCTCCCGCCGCGGACGCCATGCCCGCACCCTTGGAACCCTTCAAGCCAACGAAATGACGCCCCGGGGTCTGCTGGCCGCCTGTGTCCTCGTCGCCACGTCTGCGGTCACGGCGGCGGTTGCGAACGATGCGGCCGAGGCCGCTGCCTGGGCGCGTCGGGATGAAATTCTGAAGCGCATCGTCGCCCCGGATTTTCCGGCGCGAGATTTCTTGGTCACCGATTATGGCGCCGTCGGCAATGCGCGCCAGGATTGCCGCGAGGCCTTTGCCAAGGCGATTGCCGTCTGCGCGGCGGCCGGTGGTGGGCGGGTCGTGGTTCCGGCGGGGGGCGTTTATTATGTGGATGGGCCGATCCATTTGCAGAGTAACGTGAATTTGCACGTGGCGGAAGGCGCGACCGTGGTCTTCGGCGTATTGGTGGAATCCTATTTGCCCGCGGTGCTCACCCGCTTCGAAGGGACCATGCTTTATGGTCACTCGCCGCGCATTTATGCGCGTGGCGCCACGAACGTTGCCATCACCGGCAAAGGCACGATCGATGGAAACGGCCGCGACACCCTGGCCGTGACGAAGGATTCGACTGCCCGCGGCAGTTCCGGGGAGTTGCGCAAAATGGGCGCCGACGGCCTGCCGGTGGCGCAGCGCCAATTTGGTGCGAACAAATGGATGCGGCCGAGCATGATCCAGTTTTTGGAATGTACCAACGTGCTCCTCGAGGATGTGCGGGTGGTGGACTCGCCGTTTTGGGTGATTCATCCCGTGTTCTGCCGGAACGTGATCGTGCGGCGGGTCACCGTCGACAGCCACAACGGCAACAACGATGGCTGCGATCCGGATTCCAGCGCGGATATGCTCATCGAGGATTGCGTTTTCCGCACGGGCGACGACTCGATTGCCATCAAATCGGGTCGCGATCAGGACGGCTGGAAAGTCGGCCGTCCGTCCGAGAACATCGTGATCCGCAATGTGCTCATGGCCTCGCGTCACAGCGGGCTATGCATCGGCAGCGAGATGTCGGGCGGCGTGCGCAATGTTTTCATCGAGGACTGTCGCATCGAGTCAGTCAGTTCGGCCTTCTATTTCAAAGGCAACCTAGACCGCGGGGGCTGGATTCGCGACGTCTGGGCCCGCCGCGTGAAGATCCAGACGGCGCGGGAAGCAGTGGTGCGTTTCGGCACCACCTACCATGGTTACCGGGGTGGCAATTTTCCGCCGCAGTTCGAGCACTTCCATTTGGCGGACATCACCTGTGCGCGCGCGGCGGTGTATGGCATCTTCATCGATGGCGCCGAAGGCGCGCCGGTGCGCAATGTAACATTCGAACGCGTGCGGATTCATGAGGCAATGTCACCGCTGTGGCTGCGGCACGCCACGGATCTCCGTTTCGCCGACGTGGAAATCAACGGCCAGCGTCTGCCGGAAACGCCGGCCCTGACGCCGCCTGGTGAGGTGAGGGCGTCGATCAGTCCTTGATGCCGGCCTTCGCCGGAGAAAGCCGCGCGATGCGGTTGGGGAGCAGTACGTAAAGCGCGCCGTCCGGCCCGCCAATCACGTGGCGGATGCGACCGATGCCCTTGAACAGGACTTCCTGCTCGATGACTTGGTCGCCTTTGACCTCGAGGCGCCGAAGTTCCTCGCCGGAAAGTGACGCGAAGAACAAGTGGTTTTTCCAGCGCGGAAACAGGTCGCCCGAATAAAAGTTCAAGCCGCACACCCCCAGTGACGGCGTCCAATACGCGAGCGGCTGGTCCATGCCGTCACGGTGCGTCGATTCTGAGATCGGTTCGCCGGAATACTCGATGCCATAGGTGATGATGGGCCAGCCGTAATTGTGTCCGGCGGCCAACCGGTTGAGTTCGTCGCCGCCCCGGGGACCGTGTTCAAGTTCGTACAAGTCGCCGGAAACGGGATCCAGCGCGAGCCCTTGGGGGTTGCGGTGACCGAGCGTCCAGATGCTCGGCAGCGCGTGAGGATTGTTCGCGAACGGATTGTCATCGGGGATGCGACCGTCGTCGTGCAGGCGGTGGACCTTGCCGTTGGGCCGGCTGAGATCCTGCGCCAGCTCGCGCTGATTACGTTCACCAAGCGTCAGGTACAGATAGCCCGCCCGATCAAACGCCAGACGGCCGCCATAATGCGCGCGGCCGTTGTTCATGTAATGTTCGGGTCGCACTTGAAAAATTTCCTGCTGATCGACGAGGGCGCCATCGCGAAGTCGTCCCCGAATCACCCGCGTGATGCTTCCTTGCGGCTGAAGATCGGCATAGGCGAAATACAGCCAGCCGTTCTTCGCATAGTGCGGGTGGGCGACCACATCGTACAAGCCGCCTTGCCCCTTGGTTTCGATGTTGGTTGGCAAGCCCGCGATCGGCTGAGGGGCGCGCTTGCCATGCTCGATCAGGTAAGCCTGGCCACGCTTCTCCGTCACAATCGCACGTTCGCCCGGACCCGGCAGAAAGGCGAGCGACCAGGGTTCCTCGAGATCGCCGATCCACGTGTTGAGTTGGTAGTCGTGCAGCCGGCTTTGCACGACCATGGATTCCGCCGGTGCGGGGAAAGGTTTTTGGTCGTACTGGAATTTCGTGCGCACTTCCCGGATGTACGCGACGAGCGTGCGCGCCTGGGTTTCCGAAAATACGGTGGACCACGCCGGCATGCCGTTTTCAGGGTAACCCTTGAGAATGCTGCGGGTGAGGCTGTCGTCGTCGCTCCCATGCGCCCAGACGTCATCCAACAACGACGGCGCGGAGCCACCCTGAAGGTTGGGGCCGTGACAATTCGCGCAGTTGAGCACAAAGATCTCCGCGACTTTGCCGGTGCGCCATTGTTGGGCCACCAGCGGGGACGCAAAAATGCAGGGCAGGGCGAGACAGGCTCGCCGAAGCAGGGAACGCATGGGTCAGGAAGAGGTGCCGGCCTTGGGAAAGCGCGGATGCGGGACCAGGGGACCGATGCCAAACAGCACCAAGCCCAAGGCGATGAGCGGCATCAGGCCGTAGCCGATGAAGACCGGGGTGTAGCCGACACGCTCGACGAGGTAGCCGGACAGATAACTGAAAAGCATGCCGCCCAACCCCGAGCCGACACTCGCGAGGCCCCAGACCGAGGCAACGGCACCCTGCGGAAAAACCTCCGCGGGAAAAGCGAGCGTGTTGGCCGTGTAGCCCGCGTAACCAAAGGCGGCGAGCGAAACGAGGGCGATGGCGAGGCCCGTGTGGCGGCAAAAGATGGCCGGGATCAATCCGACCATGAGCAGGGCGAAGATGATGACGCCCGTCTTGCGGGCCCGGGGGACCGGCATGCCACGACGAATGAGGCTGCCCGTGAGCGCGCCGCCGGCCACATTCCCGAGCGCGGCCGCGATGAAGGGAATCATGGATTTCCAACCCATGTCCTGCAGCGTGAACGAAACGCCGTGGACCTTGCTGAGGAACGACGGGAACCAGAACGCGATGAAGTACCACACCGGGTCCATGAAGAATTTGGAGAGCGTGAACACCGCCACGAAACGCGTCCTGATCAGCTGGCCGGCCGGCACGCGCGCGGTGACGGCGGCGGTCGCGGGGGCGTTGGTGCGGTAAACCATCCACCACAGGGCCGTCCAGACGAAGCCCAAGCCGCCCATCACGATAAAGGCGCTTTGCCAGCCCCACATTGAAACCATCCAGACGATCAGCAATGGCGAGAGAATCGCGCCGATCGAAGCGCCACTGTTGAAAATGCCGGAGGCGAGGGCGCGTTCCTTCGTGGGAAACCACTCGCCGACCAGTTTGGCTGCGGCCGGCCAATTGCCCGCCTCACCCAAGCCCAGCAGCACGCGGCACGCGCCGAGCGACCAGGGGCCGCGGGCGAACACGTGGAGGATTCCCGCCAGGGACCACCAGGCCATGCACGCCGCGTAGCCGACCCTCGTGCCGACGCGGTCAATGAAGGGACCTGAGAGGCCGTTCGCGAGCGCGTAGGCTCCCATGAAGCAGGCGTTGAGAATGCCAAAAAGTTCATCCGACACCGGCACCATCTGTTGGAATTCGGGCGACGCTTTGACGAACGACAGGATTTGCCGGTCGAGGTAGTTGAGCACGGTCGCCCAGAACGCGAAGCTGAGCATCAGCCAGCGCAGGCGGGACGGTTCGGATTGGTCGGGGTTCGGCACGCGTGGAATGGCCGGGAAACGTGGGGTGGCTACCAGCTACGGGTATCGCGCACTCCTTGGTAATAGTCGGGATTGGGACCGAGCAGCCGGAGAACCTCGGTGGTGACGTCGTTCAACCGCGCCACGGTTGCAGACGAAAGGCGACCGAGGGCTGCCCGCGAATTTTCCTCCAGTTGCGCAAGCGTGCGGCAGCCGGCGAGCACGCAGGCGATGTCCGGATTGTGCAGCGCCCAGGCGATGGCAAGATCCGGGAGCGAAAGGTTTTCCTCCGCGGCAATTCGCCGGATGGCCTGCACCGCCCGCCAGGTTTCCGCCTCGAAGCCCGCTTCGCCGTGGCGGGATCCCTCGCGCTTGGCCGAGAAGTGCCGGGTGCGCGTCCGCATCGCGGGCAGCGCGTCGAAGTTTTCGTAATCGGCGGTCAGCACGCCCTGCATGAGGGTCATGTAACCGATGATGCCGATGCCCCGCGCCCGGCAGAATGGCGCAATCTCCGACTCGATGCCGCGCATCAGCAGGTTGTAAGGGAGCTCGTTGATGGCGATGCGCACGCCGAGATCGAGGACCTCGGTCATCTGCTTCACGCCAAAGTTGCTCACGCCGATATGGCGGATTTTTCCCTCCCGTTGGAGGTCGGCCAGGGTCAGGAAGGCGTCGGCGACGCTCGGCGGGTTGGCCAAGGCGGATGCGTCACTGGTGAAATGGCGCAGGGAATTCGCGTTGATCGGCCAGTGGACCATGTAGAGGTCCAGGTAATCGGTCTCGAGCCGGCGCAGGCTCGCTTCACAGCGCGCGCGCAGCACGGCCGGGCGGGTGTGGCTTGGGGCGACCTTGCTGCCAATGATCGCGCGATCACGGCGGCCCCGCAGGGCGGCGCCAAGCGAGACCTCGCTCGCGCCGTCGTTGTACATTTCGGCCGTGTCGAAATAGGTGACACCGCTCTCGAGCGCCTGCGCCACGACTTCATTCACGTCGCCTTGATCTTGCGGGCCCCAGTAGGAGCCGCCGCCGAATGACCAGGTGCCGAGCCCCATGGCGGGAAGCGTCAAACCGCTTTGACCCGCGGGTCGCCGCGGGAGGTTAATGGGCGTCGCCTGCATCAGGTTAGGCGTCGAGGTTGGAACAAATGACGCCAATCGTCAGCAGCACATTCGCAAACCTGCGTTGTTCGCCCGTGGCGATGGCGAGGGTCGTGTCCACGGACCGCGCTTCCGCATAAAAATCGTGGCGGGGCCGCAACGTGAAGGGCACCTCTGCGCCAAGGATCCGCGTGATTTCCCCGTGGATGGCTGCCGGCTGCCCGTCACGCGTCTGCATACCGAGGGCGGATTCGATCGGCAGGACCTGCGTGAGCGTGGAGAGGACCTCCGGCACGGTCACGCAACCCGGACGCAAGTTGAGGTACACGCGCTGGGCGCCCACGGCGCTGCCGGTGCTGAGGGGATAGTTGCCGTCGGCGATGAGCACCCGGGAGCCATGGCCCGCCGCCGCTAGGGCGCGGAGAATCTCGGGGTGAAGAAGGGCGGTCTTGAGCATGTGATATACAGACCGATATATAACGTAGCCGTTGGTCAAGCGTAATCCGGTCGTGACCCGCAAACGTCGGTGCTTGGTAGGCAAAAGTTTGCAGCTTGAGTGTGCTTGCCGCGTACCGGTATAGATACCACCCAATGAAGGCACCGGCGAGGAAGAAGACGGCCAAGAAGCACCACCTGATCTCTGATCGACTGCGGGAGAAAATCCTTTCCGGCGCCTATACCGACCAAATTCCAGGCCAGCGCGTGCTGGCGGAGGAGTTCGGGGTCAATTTCCTCACCGCCCGCAAGGCGGTGGCGACCTTGGTAAAGGAGGGCCTGCTCGCGAAGCAAACGGGGCGCGGCACGTTCATCACGCGGTTGAAGCGCGCCCGCACGAACAATATTGCGGCGATTCTCGGCGGATTGAGCTACGGCTTCGGCGGCCAGCCAACCAAGCTGGTGGAGGGGATCCAGCAGGAAGCCGCGAAGTTCGGCCATGACGTCATTGTGCGGCCGCACTTGGGCGATCCGCAGCTCGAGCGGCAGGCGATCGAGGACCTGCTGAATCGCGGCAAGTGCGACGGCGTGCTGGTGTGGCCCACCCGCGACGAAAGTTCGCAGGCCGTGGAGATCCTGAAGGAGCGCGGCGTCCCCTTTGTCGTGGTGATGCGCGTCGACTCGCGCTACCGGCAGGACGTGAATTACGTCGTCGACGACGACTTTGAGGGCGGCTACCTCGCCACCAAGCACCTGCTCGATCTGGGGCACCGCCGGCTCGGTTTTGTGGGCCGCTCGGCGAAAAGCGAGGGCGCCGATTCCTTCGAGGAGGAGCGCTGGATGGGTTTCATGAAGGCGCACAACGACGCGGGCGTTCCGGTCGGATCGCGCATCCAGGCCGACTGGCTGGCGCAGGGCGAGGCGAGGACCCCGGCGCTTTCGAAAGCCTTTCTGAAAAAGGTCAGCGGCCTCACGGGCCTCGTCTGTGTCAATGACCGCGTGGCGCTACACTTGCTGGGCTTGAACCAACTCGCTGATTCGTCGTTTCCCCGCGGCATCTCGATCGTGGGGTATGATGACATCGAGGCTGCGGAGCTTTTCAACCTCACCACGGTGAACCAACCGCTCGCCGAAATCGGCGCGGAGGCCGTGCGCTTGTTGTTGGACGAGATCGAAGGCCGGCGGAGCAGCAGCGCTCAGCGCAAACTAGCGCCGCGCCTGGTCGTGCGCGGCACGACCGGTCCTGCGGGCAAGTAGCGTCCCGGTACGCGCGGCCATCCACGCGCGGCAGATCGGCAAAGAAAAAAGCTTGCACCTTAGGGTTCGCTAAGGCGATATATCAACCGATATAGATATTACCCCCCACTTGGGCCGCTCCCCACTTCCGTCGGCCGTTTGTGACCTCGCCCCGTGTCCACTTCTGCCTGCTTCATACCTTCCATCCCTTTCCCCTGTTGGCCGTACCGGGTCGCATTGGTGGTCCTGAGTTTCGTCTGCATTGGGAACCTCCGCGCCGCCGCGCCGGCCAAGGGTGAATTGCTGCTGGAGGAGAATTTCCGGACGGTCGCGGTTTACACCAAGGAGCCGCAGGCGGTAAAGGCCGGCTGGCAGGTCCGCGTCGCGCACGGTTCGTGGCGTCGCAGTCCGTATGGCGTCGAAAGCCATTGGGAAAGCGGGCACAACCCGGTGTTGGTGTACGAAGGTTCAGTCGGCGATGTGATCATTGAGGTCGATTTCCGCTATCGGGCCGAACCGGGCAAATGGGCCGCGTGCCGATTATCCGCGACGAATGCGCAGCTTTTCCCGCGCGCCTACGCGGTGTCGGTGTGGGCCAATGGCAGCTTCAATTCCCGCGCGCGGGGTCTGCTGATCGAGAACGATGTCTGGAGTGGCCCCATCACGCGGGTGGCTTACGGGCGGGCCGAGTATCAGCCGGATACCTGGTACACCTTGCGGCTTCAGCTGGTGGGCAACCAAGCCGTGGCCGAGTGCAATGGCGTGCGCATCACCGGCACCCACGAGAAATTTGGCCTGCCCAAAACGTCGGTCTGGCTGGGCACCGGCCAAAGTCCCCACGAATTGCGCAACCTGCGGATTTACGCGGCGGTGCCCGAATCCCCAACCCCGGCCGCGCCATGATTTCAGCCAAAACGTGGAAAAAATTCGGGCGTGCTCTTGGTCATCCCGGATGGGTGGCCGCCGCGTTAATCTGGTTTGGAAGCGGCGCGGCCTCGCACGCGCAACTCAGTGTAAAAGGAGACTTGTTGCTGGATGCGGATTTCAGCCGCTACGAGTCCTATGCCAAGGAACGCGTTTCCCTACCGCCGGGCTGGCAGATGCGCGTCGCGCATGGCAACTGGCGGCGTACCGCCGACGGCGTGCAGAGCGAGGCGACGCCGGGACACCAGCCGGTGCTCGTGGTGGAAGGGTCGTTCGGCGATGTGATCGTGGAGCTCGAATTCCGGTATCAAGCCGAGCCGGGCAAGTGGGCGGCGTGCCGCATCTCCGCCGCCAATCATGAGCGCTTGCCCCGCGCTTATGCCGCGTTCGTCTGGGCCAACGTCGACCACGTCGCCCGCGCCACCGGTCTGATCCTCGAGCAGGATCAATGGTCGGCCCACGTGACGCAGGTCGCACGCGAAGCCGCGGACATCGCTCCCGGAATCTGGCACACGCTGCGCCTCGAGTTGGTGGGCCGGCGCGCTCTGGCGTCGGTGGACGCCACGAGCATCGCGGGCGAATATGAGACATTCGGCCTGCCCAAGACCTCGCTGTGGATCGCCACCGGCGTGAGCCCGCACGAAATCCGGCGCCTGCGCGTTTACGCGGCGAAACCCGCGCCGGACTCCACCCCCGCGCGCGAGAAACCTTAGGCACCCGGCCCAAACTCCTTCGAACACTGTATGTACCCAACCACCCAAACCAAGTATCGCGTCGCGCTCGCCTGCGCCGGCTTTGCGCTGCTGGCCGGCCTGACCTCCGCCCAGACGGCTGCCTCGTCCCCCCAGTCCACGTCCGCCGACGACATCCTCGAGCTCTCGCCTTTCCAGGTCGTCGCTAAATCCGGCTGGTCCGCCAATGAAACCCTCTCGGCGACGCGCACCAAGCAGGCGCTCAAAGACGTGCCCGTGAACATCGATGCGATCACCGCCGACTTCATGGAAGACTTGAGCATCGGCCGCGCGGACGAAGTCATTGGCTTCATTGCCGGCGTCTTCGTGCCGGGCCTGCTCGAAAACGACAACCAGCAGGACAATCTCGCCTTTCGCGGCCTCGCCCAACGCGGCAATCTCAGCCGAAACTACTTCCGCTGGTACGCTCCGTCCGACACTTACAACGTCGAGCGCATCGATTTCGGCAAAGGCTCGAATTCGTTGATCTTCGGCGAAGGCGAGCCGGGCGGGCAGGGCACCGTCTTCACGAAGCGCGCACAGTTCCGCAACTTCGGCAAGCTGCTCACGCAGATCAACAGCGAGGGCGCCTATCGCGTGCAGCTCGATGTGAACCGCAAGCTGCGCCCCAACCTCGCGATCCGCTTGAACGCGGTCGAACGCATCGAACGCACCTTCCAGGACGCGTCCGACTTCGGCCTGCGCGGCGCCACCGCGACGGTCACGTGGGAGCCGTTCAAGAACACCCAGGTGCGCGTGGAGTTCGAGAAAGGCGACTTCGAGAGCACGCGCGGTTATGCGGGCGTCAACATTCGCGAAATCTCCGGCCGATCCCGCTCGTTTCAGACTGGCGTGACCTATACCTCCGACAACGAGTATATCTATTCGGCCGCCTCCAGCCGGCCCCTCGTGCCGAATACGGACTTCACGCATCCGGCGGTGAACGGTGTGAACGTTTATCGCCTGCGCTCGGCCAATCCGGACTTGGCATCGGGCAACCGTCCGTCGGGAGCCACGCTGTCGCTGATTGAAGGCAGTTACATCGACGTGACCATGCTCAATGCCGCGGGCCAGAATGTCGGCACCAAGCGCTTCAACGGCCTGCCGAAGGAATATAACATCCGCGGCGCGTTCGACCGGCAGGGGCGCCCATTCACGGCCTTCACCACCACGATCGAGCAGAAGATCGGCGAGGTGGGCCTCGAATTCGCCTACAACCGCCAGGCCCAAAAGCAGGAGCGCACGGACAACGTCTTCTCCAACACCATCGGCGTCGAAGTCAACGGCCGCCCGTTCATCGAGTCGACGCTCGACAACAAGACCTTCGAAACCCTCACCCACGCGTTCCGCGGGACCGCGGTCTACAAGTTCGACCGGTGGAAAAACTTCCAGCAGCTGCTGGTGATCTCGGGCGAATACCTCGAGGACAACGTCCTGAACAATCGTTGGGTTTTCGCAAACACGGCATTTGTCGACCAGGGCCTGGCGACGGATCTCAGCAGCCTAGATCGCGCGCGCATCCGCCTGTACCTGGACGATCCCCAGTTTTATTCGCGCGCCTTGTTCGATCGCCTGAAGTCGTCGACCCTGCCGAACCTGCCCGGATTGGTGACCATCAAGCCGATCCGCCGACAGGATTTCATTTCCGCGGACGCGCGTTCCGGCGACGGTACCCGCTGGCGCCAGGCGTCTGCCGCGTCCGCTTCCCTGTCGGGCAGTTACTTTGGCGGCAGGTTGCAGTCGCTGCTCGGCCTGCGCCGTGACTTCAACCGCGTGTGGGATTGGAAATCCGCCCGCCGCGAAGGCCCCTACCTGGAGGACGTCGCCACCGTGATCAAGAGCAAGGCGCAGCCGGGCGACTACGTGCAGAACATGAATCTGCGCACAGCGACCACCAGCATGTCGACCGGCCTGACCTATCGGCTGACCGAAAACGTCAACGTGTACGCGACCTACTCAGAGTCCTTCCTCTTCCAGGATGCCTTCACCTTCGACAAGGTCCGCATCGGGCCGGCGCAGGGTGAAACCAAGGAAATCGGCCTCAAGGGCAATCTCTGGCAGGACCGTCTCGCGGTGACCCTCGGCATCTTCCAGATCGACCGTCTGAACTCTATCAAGAGCTTCGATGGCGTCGGTCCCGACCTAAATGCCGACGAGTTGGAGGACCTGATGAACCCCAATAACATTTCGCCGACCGATCCGAAATACAAGAGCGCGATGCGGGATCGCAACAGCGCTTCGCGCAACTACC
This sequence comes from Lacunisphaera sp., assembly GCA_044224295.1. Lineage (GTDB taxonomy): Bacteria > Verrucomicrobiota > Verrucomicrobiia > Opitutales > Opitutaceae > Lacunisphaera. Next base: position 64,456 of record JBGAKQ010000003.1, read on the forward strand.
TGTCGACCGAGGGCTCCAAGGGCTTCGATGTCACGCTCATGGCGCGTCCGCTCGATGGGCTGCAGGTGCGTTTGACGCTCGCGATGGCAGACGTGAAGGGCGTGCCGGACCTCGGCACCCTGCGGGGTTATTATGATGCGGCCGTGGCGCGCGGGGACGAAAGCCCGATCCTGCTCGCGGACACCAAGCAATTGCTCGACATGATCGACCTGCCCAACCGGCCAACCGGCGCCCGCGCGGCGAAATGGTCCGCGTCCTGGGTGGTGGATTATGCCTTTGACCGTGCCGGCGCCAAGCCGTTGCGCGGGGTTCGCGTTGGCATCAACGGATCCTGGCGCGACAATTACCTGCTCGGCCGCACCGCCAGCGGTCGCGACATCGAGGGCGGCCAGACGCACCTCGTGAATGCGTACGTGATGCGAGACCAAAAGATCTTCGGGCAGAAAGTGCGCGTGCGCCTCGGCGTCAAGAATCTCACCGACCTGGAAAACGGGGACTACCGGAAGACCAGCTTCGGCACGCTGGCTAACGGTGACGTCGCGTACCGCTATTCCTATGTGATGCCGCCGCAATACGACTTGAGCATCACCTGGGATTTCTAATCGGATCCGAGCTTCGCCGGTCCCGGACGCAAAGCGTCCCCGGGACCGGCTTTTTTTTGCGCCGGCCTCGGCGGGCTGACAAGGCGCGCCGCACTCTCGAGTGCGGTTTGACGTGAAGTGCGGCCGCCCGGTGGATGTGGGCGAGGTCGGACCTTGGTCCGACCTTACAAGCAAGCGGCCACGGCTTTAATTAAACCGCTCGAGAGGGGGCTCAGTCAGCCGGGGCATGTGGTCCCCCTCGAGAGGGGGGAACCGCAGGGCGGGGCGTGTGCTTGTTCTCCGCCGAAACAGAGAGAACGCGGAGCCATACGAAGGCACTGCTCCGTGAATTCCGCGCCTTGGTGGTTCCGCCTGGCTCCAAGCAGCTCGCGTAAACTCTTTGCGGAACCTTACTCGATCGCCTCGATCTTCACGACGAATGCCAACGCGGGATCCGTGGGCGGCAGTTCAAACGTCAGGCCTGCCGGGGTCTGCTGCCATGCAACGGGTTTGGTTTGGCCAAGGAGCCGAACCGTGGAGCCCGGCTTCGCTTTCACGGACGCGAGCGTTACGGGCCCGGTTGGTTTTTTCAGGAAAAACGCGTAGATATTTTTGCCATCGTCGCTCGCCGTGAAGCGCACGTTGTCGCCTTCCTTCCAATTGTCGCCGGCGCGGGCGTGTGTGTTCCAAATGGCCTCGCCATTCACCTTCAACCATGCGCCGACCTCCTCGAGTTGCTTGATCGCCTCGGGATGGAACACGCCGTCGCCGTTCGGGCCGATGCCAACCATGAAGTTGCCGCCTTTGGCCACGGAATCGACGAGGTTGTCGACGACCCACTTGGCGCCCTTGTACTGCGCACCATCGCCTTCCCAGGAAAAATTCCGGCCCAGCGGATAAATGACCATCCACGGCAGCCCGGTCGCGGCTTTATCGCTGGGGACCACCCGCTCCGGCGTGTAATAGTCGCCGTAATTGCCGATGCCGCGATTCCGAATCATGACGTCAGGCTGGAGCTGCCGGACCATCTTCACGGTCTCCTTCACTTGGGGCCAGTTCTCGGCGCCGAGCACGATGTCGAGACACAGCATGTCGATTTTGCCATAATTCGTCATCAGCTCCCTGAGCTGCTGGCGGTGACGTTGGACCATCGCGTCAACTTCCGCCGGGGTCGGATCGGGGAAGAGCACAGCCGGTCGCTTCTGCCGTTCCTCGAGGGATTTGATTCCCGTGGAGCTGATATTCTGGATCGGATGGCGCCCGTACGGCCGGAAGTTCACGTCGTACCAGTCGGAATGGGAGAAGTAGAGGTTGATCTTGATGGCGTGCCGGCGGGCCGAGTCCGTGAGTTCGCGGATGATGTCCCGTTTGAACGGCGTATCCATCACACTGTACGCGAGGTCGCATTCCTCGATGGTGGGTTTGCCGGGCACGCTGAAGTTCGGACGGTGTTTGACACGCGTCTTGGTGTCCCAGAGCGAAAACCCTTCGTGGTGTTTCGTCGTGATGGCGAAGCATTGGAACCCGGACCGGTTGAAGAATTCCATCCAGCGATCGGCGTTGAACTGCTGGGGATTCCATTGCTTGTAGGACTCGAGATACTTTTGGCGTTCCTCGTCGGGCATTTCGAGAAACGTCCACGACTCCCGCGCGTGCGGGAGCAACGAGTACAGGCCCCAATGGATGCGCACACCGTACTTCATCCCGCGAAAGGCCTGGTACGCCGCGGCGGAGGCATGGGAATAATCCGCATCGGGATTCTCCTCGACGAACGCGGCGTTGCCCTTGCGCACGCTTTCCGGGAGCCGCAGGGTTTTTTCGCGCTCGACGTCGACGGAACGAACGGAAACGGCGCCGACGAACGCAAAAAACGCGGCGACCAGGCATAGCTTGGGGTAGGACGATTTCATAGGCATGCGCAACGGGGTGGGTTAAAGGGTGGGCGCGATTTGATAGCTCGCGCCGGCTTGAGCCGGAAATTCGACGATGCCGTCGGGAAGCGCCCGGGTTGCGACCGGCTGACCGTTCAGCGTTATCACCACGGTGCCGCCGGTCCGCAGACGGCAGCGACGGGATTGCGACGCCGTCAACGTGGCATGGGCGAGTCGCGCGTTCGCCCAGGTCAGGTCGACGCGATAGCCGCCGCGAGCGCGCAGGCCGCGAACCGATCCCTGGGCCCACGCTTTCGGTAACGCGGGCAACAGCTCGATTTCACCTGCATGGGATTGCAGCAACATCTCGGCGATGCCGGCCGTGAAGCCTTGGATTCCTTGGTTGCCTTCCATGGAGGGAACACGGTCGCTGTCCTCGGGAGCAGGGTGTTTGCTGATGTCAGTCTGCAACCGCTGAATCAGGCGATAGCAGGTCTCGGCCTCGCCCAGTCGCGCATGCAGGTTGATTTTCCAGGCGCCCGTCCAGCCGGCCGGGTCGTCGCGAATCAGCAGTGTCCGGCGCGCCGCCTCGGCGAGCTCCGGCGTTCCCCGGCGGGTGATCTGGTTGCTCGGATAAAGCGCATAGAGGTGGGAAACATGTCGATGCTTCGGATCGAATTCCTTCCACGGCTTGAGCCATTCCATCAAGGTGCCGTCAGCGCGCACTTGGTGCGGCGCCAGCCTCGGGAGCGCCGCGGCGATCTCCGCTCGGAGTTTTTCGTCCACGCCCAGCTGGTTGGCGGCAGCCAGTGTCTGCGTGAAAACGTCGCGCAGCAGCTGGGTGTCGATGGCGGATCCAATTGTGATGGAATTGCGCACGGCGTCGGCTGGCGCCGGCTGGCTGTCGTGGAGCGGCGCGCGGCCATTAATCAGGACAAAACCATTTTCGGGCGACCCGGAGGGCGACGTGACCAGCCATTTGTGCGTGGGCTCCTCCACCAGCATATCGAGACCGAATTCCGTCGCCCCTTTGAGCAGGGGGTAGATTCGCCGGAGGTAGGCCTCGTCCGGATTGTACAGGTAATGTTCCCATAGGTGCTGGGTCAGCCAGATGCCCATGGTCGGCGCCATGCCATGGAAAACGCGGTCGGTCATCGCGGTGTTCATCCACACGTCCGTGCCGTGATGCGCGGTCCAGCCGCGCGCCCCGTAGTTGCCGCGAGCCGTGCGGGCGCCGCTGGCTGCGAGGTCCTGAATAAAGGACAGCAAAGCTTCCGTCGTTTCCGGCAAGCTGGTCGACTCCGCCGGCCAATAGCATTCCTGGATGTTGATATTGAGCGTCCACCGGCCGCGCCACCGGCCTTTAAGATCGTCGAGCCAGAGATTGTGATTGTTGAAGGCCATCGTGCCCGCGCGCGAGCCGGCGATCAGCAGGTACCGTCCGAACTGAAAATACTGCGCGGTGTAGTGCGGGTCCTGCCCGCCGGCGCGCAGCCGGTCCATGCGTGCGGTCGTGTCTTCGTTGGCGGCTTCCGTCCGGCCCAGATCGAGCTGACAGGCGCGAAACAGCGGTTGGTAGTCGGCGACGTGCCGCTGCTTGAGGGCCGTGAAGTCGAAGCGCGCGGCGGCACTGAGATAGTCCGCGCACCGGTCGGCGGGATCGGCGCTGATGTCGTGCCAGTTGACGTAATTGGTCGCGCCGGCGAGGACGAGCGTCACGGCGTTGGCTTTTTCGACGCGGATTGCCGGGCCGCCTTGGTCGTCGACGATTCGTTGCGAGCCGCCCTCGGCGATCACGCGCACGCGCGCCTGCCAGCGCATCTTGCTCGGCACCTCGGGATTCGGCTCCGACACGCCGCCCTCGATCAGAATCGTATCGTCGCTGACGACTTTGCGCGCCGCGGACGTGTGCAGGCTGCTCAGGCCGGTTTGAAACGTCAGCTGACCGGGTTGGTCGCAGGTCAAGCGGACGACGACAACCTGGTCCGGGTAGCTCGCAAACGTTTCCCGCGTATAATGCGCGTCGCCGATCCGATACGAGATCCGCGCGATGGCTTGGTCCATGTCGAGCTCGCGCCGATAGTCTTGGACCGCGGTATGTCCCTCGAAGCGGAGGTGCAGGCGCCCCATGGCCTGATAGGTTTGCACAAAGGGGAGCGGGTGACTGAGCAGGTTGGCCGCCAGCTCCGCCGCTTCGCCAAATTTTTCCTCCGACAGCAGACGCCGGATCTCCGGGAGCGAAGGCAGGGCCTTTGGGTTGACGGCGTCGTACGGTGAGCCCGTCCACAACGTCTCGTCGTTGAAAGGAATGATTTCGTCCCGCACCCGGCCGTACACCATCGCGCCGAACCGGCCCGTGGCGATCGGCAGTCCTTCCCAAAACTTCGTGGCAGGCAAACGGTACCACCAGCTCATGTCGCCCGATGGCGCAGATACGTGGCCGGTGATCGCGGCATCAGCGGGAAGGCTTTCGGGATTCTTCGGTGGAATTGCCGCGTGGATGGTCTGATCGTCTGTCGGCGTCGCCTTGGGAGTCTGGGCGGCCAACCGCGAGCCGGTGAGAGCGAGGCAGGTGGCGGTGAGGAAGGGCAGGTGGCGAAAGCGGAAGCGCATGGGAAACGAACGTCGTTGAACGGATCAGGCTTTTTTCGGGAGGGCGCGCGTCGCGCCACCCGAAATGCCGCCGTCCACCAGCAGAGTTTGGGCCGTGATGTAGGCGCTGGCGTCGGAGGCCAGAAACACGATCGCGCCATCGAGGTCGGTGGGCCGGCCGGGGCGCTTCAACGGGATGCGATCGCAGAGGTAGTCCACCCACTCTTGGTTTTCGTACATTACGGCGTTCTGCGCGGTCTTGAACCAGCCGGGCGCGAGGCAGTTCACCGTGATGCCATGGGGACCCCAGTCGTCGGCGAGACTCATCGTGAGCTGCTTCACGCCGCCGCGGCTCGCGCCATAAGGGGCAAGGCCCGCGTACCCGAACACGCACGTCACCGAGCCGATGTTGATGATGCGGCCCGCGCGGCGGGGCATCATGTGTTTGGCCACGGCTTGGGAAACGAAGAACGTACCTCGCAGGTTAGTGTCGAGGATCAGATTCCAGTCGTCCCACGAGACGTCCATCGCCGGCTTGCGCACATTGCAGCCGGCGTTGTTCACGAGAATGTCGAGGTGACCGAAGTGCGCCATGGCGGCATCGGCCATCGCGGTGATGCTCGACGGATCGCGCACGTCGAGCGCGAGGGGCAGGACGCGGCGACCGAAAGGTGCGAGTTCCTCGACGAAGGGTCGCAGCGACTCGACCTTGCGACCGGTAATCACGAGGTCGGCGCCGGCGCGGGCGAGGGCGCGGGCAAAATATTGGCCGAGGCCGCGGCTGGCCCCGGTGACGATGGCGACCTTGCCGGTGAGATCAAGAAGCGGCGGATTCATGGGGAAGGGAAGGAGCCGGGTTGGAGGATGACTTTCAGAAGGCCGGCCTCGCGGGAGTGAAGGCGTTCAAACCAGCGGGCCCCTTCGGCCAGCGGGGCGACCGCACTGAGCAGCGGTTTCGCGGAGATTGCACCGCGGGCCATCATGTCCAGGCAGGCGGGATATTCGCCGGCGGAGGCGCAGGAGCCATGCAGGGTAAGCTCACGAGTGACCACCAACTGAAGCGGCAAAGTCACCGTCGGAGAGACATTGCCCACGAGGGTGACGTGGCCGCCCTTGCGCGCGGCGTGGACCGCCAGGTCCACCGTCACGGCCGCACCAACGGCTTCAAACACCTGATCAAAGCCGCGTCCTTGGGTGCGAGCCAGCACTTCGCCGAGCGCATCGCCCGACGCCGAGTTGATGACCTCGTCCGCGCCGAGGGCGCGCGCCTGCTCGAGCCGGTCGGCCGCCGTGTCGACCGCGACAATCCGGCCGTACCCCGCGAGGCGGGCCGTTTGCAGCAGCGCAAGACCGATCATGCCGCAACCGATGATCAACGCACTGTCGTTCACGGTCACCGCGTGGCGGCGGACGGCGTGAAACGCGATGGTGAAGGGCTCGATCAGCGCAGCTTCCTCGAACGAAAGGCCGTCCGGCAGCCGATAGAGGATCCGTGCCGGCACGACGACGTAGTCGGCAAAAGCGCCGGCCTGACGGTAGTCCTCGCACGAAACTCCCAGCACGCGCCGATGGTGGCAGAGGTTCACTTCGCCCCGCCGGCAGTGTTCGCATTCGCCGCAGTAGATGGTCGAATCAAACGTCACGCGGTCCCCGGTTTTCCAAGCCGTTACCTGCGGACCGACGTTGGCAATGATCCCGGCGGCCTCGTGTCCCATGATAATCGGCGGACGCCGCCGTCCGGTGGAGCCGTCCATACCGTGGGCGTCGCTGCCGCAAATGCCGCACGCTTTGACGGCTACGAGCACTTCGCCCGCTCCGGGACTCGGGTCGGGGATGGTTTGAAGCTGGAACTGGCTGGGGGCGGTTAAGACCAAGGCTTGCATGGGGAGAATGCTTAAACCGATATAGGAAGCGATATACAGTCAATCCGATTTATCGCTTCCGCCCAAGGTGGGTTTCGCCTTGGGTGCCGAAGGGCATGCGGTCGGCGGCGAGCTCTGAAATTGCCCTTGCGGGGCGGCCGCGGCGGTCCGTGGAGAGGGTGGCTCCTAAAAAACAGACTTGCCTTACCGATATGCACACCGATTTATAGATCGATAGTGCTGTATTTGACCTCCACGCCCATGAACCTACCCCATTGGACGCGCCTCGGCGCCATTCGCAGTCGGCTGCTTCCGCTGCTGTTCGTTGCGATTTATTCGGGTTTGTCCGCCCAGCCTTCTTCGACGGGCCGTTTGACCGGCCGGGTCGCCAACCAGGCGACCGGTGAATACCTGGAGGGCGCGACGGTGACCCTGACGGGCCGGGAAGGCGCCGTGCTCACCGACGCCGGCGGCCGGTTCGCGTTTACCGGACTCGCCCCGGCGGACTACACGGTCCGCGTGGTTTACACGGGCATGGATCCGGTCGACCGGCCCGTGACGGTGGGCACCGGCGAAACCGTCCTGACCGACATCACGTTGACCGCCGCGATCTACCAGCTCGCCCCGATCACCGTTTCGAGCGAGCGCGAAGGCGCCGCGAAGGCGATCACGTTGCAGAAAAACTCCGACAACATCCGCAACATCGTCGACGCCGAAGCGTTTGGCACCGTCGCGGATGGTAACGTGGGTGATTTGGTGAAGCTTTTGCCCGGCCTCAATGCGGAAGGAAAGAATGGCGAAACGTGGGCGATCCGGGTGCGGGGCCTGGATCCGGCGATGAACAGCCTGACGGTCGACGGTTTCAAGACCGCCGGCGCCACGCTGGATGCCGATGCCTCGCGGGCATTCGACGTCGGCGTCACGCCCATCGAGGGAATATCCACGGTCGAGGTAACCAAGTCGCCAACGCCTTCCCAACCGGCCGACTCCATGGGTGGCGCCATCAACCTCATCAGCCGGTCGGCGCTCGACCGCAAATACACGGGTCCGCAGTTGGGTGGGTCGGCCGGGGTGATCATGCGCAGCTATCGCAATCACCCCGCCTACAACGGCCGGGTTTCGTACCAGGACCTTTTCCGGTTGGGTAGCGACGATCCGAACCTGGCAGTCAGCTTCACCGCCAGCTCCAACGACAACTACATCCCGAACAATCGTGTCCAGCAGAGCTGGACCACGAACAGCGCGACGAACTCCATCACCGCGTTGAACGAATTCCGCGTGTTCGAGGCGCGCATCACGCGCCGGCGCGCCGGGACCACCTTCAATGTCGATTACCGGCTCAGTCCGGCGACCTTGCTAAAGGTCCGCGCCGCCGCCGATTTCTTCAACCAGAAGTCCTACGAGAATTACGTGGCCTGGCGGACCGCCAGCGTCACGGCCCAGCATTGGCAGTATTGGAAAAAACGTCGTTCGAACAACATTGCGATTCTCGGTGAGCACAAGTTCGAGGCCGCCCGGCTCGACTTCGGCCTGCAGACGGGTTGGAGCCGCTCGCGCAACGCGGACCAGGACCGCGACGATCACAATGGCGGGCGCCTGCTGTACAGCCTGACCACGGCGACGAACCCGCGTCCGGCGTGGGTCCTCGACCTGCCAGAGACGACTGGGCTGATGTTTACCAGCGTGCGCCAGACGGCCGGTCTTGATTTCCGCAACCCGGCCAACTGGGTGCTCAACGCCAACGGCTTTCGCGTGCGCAACATCCAGTTCGAGAATGATTCGCTCAACGCGTACCTGAACTTCACCAAAACGCTCGCGCTGTTCAGCCGCTACAACCTCGAGTGGAAAACCGGCACGAGCTATGTCGAATCGAAGGTCAGCAAGACGCACGACGAAAAAAGCTACAGCTACGCTGGTACGGGGGGCCTGGCATCGTTCGTGGTCAACGACGCCAATCCCTATCCGTTGTACGGTGGCGAGACGCTCGTGGATGGGCAGCCATACGCGACCCAGTGGATGGACACCGGTCTGGCGCACGAAAGCATGCGGACTTCCCCGGCCCTCTGGTCCTACAATCGCACGACTTACTACAACACCCTCCTCCAAAACGACAACACGATCACGGAGGGTGTGCTGGCGGGCTACACGCAAGGTTCGGTGAAATTGGGCAAGTTCAGCCTGCTGACGGGCGTGCGCTATGAACGCACCAGCATCATGAAGCGCTATCACCAGCGCATCAGTGGCGTCTACCAGCCGGACCGCACCAAGCGGACCGAGGACAACGACAACTATTTCCCCAGCGCCCACCTGAAGTATGCGATCACCCCCAACCTGATCGCGCGCTTCAGTTATTCCCAGACGATCGGCCGGCCCAATTACTCGAACCTGATCACGGACGAGAACATCGACTTCGGCACGAAGACCATCACGCGCGCGAACACGGACCTCGAGCCGATGACCTCGCAGAACTTCGACTACACGCTCGAATACTACTTCGAGCCGGTCGGCATGCTCAGCGCGAATTACTTCGAGAAGCGCATCAAGAACTTCATTTCGGACTTCAATTTCGACCTGACGCCCGAGTCGGACATCTTCGGTTACGGGTCCGATTATTACGATCCGGTCAGCCCGTGGAAGATTCGTTCGAAGACGAACTCCGGCTTGGGCAAAGTCCGCGGCATCGAGCTCGCGTACCAGCAGCAGTTCACGTTTCTACCCGGGCCGCTCAAGGGTCTTGGCGGTTACGCGAATTACACCTACATCGAGACCGAGAGCCAGAAGGGTGGCACGGCCGAAACGGGCAGCCTCACCAACTACGTCCCCGAGTTGATCAATGTCGGACTCTCGTGGCGCTACCGCGGATTCCAGGCGCGGGTCCGCTACAATTGGAAGGATCGCTACCTCATGACCGACGCGCCGCTGTCGATCAACCGCGTGTACATCGGCGCGGCCGGTCGCCTGGACATCAACACGTCCTACCAGCTGAACCGCAAAGTGAGCCTGTTTTTCGATGTCTTTAACGCCACGAACACCCATGAAAAATTCTACCAAGGCGAAGGCATGGACCAGTACCTCACTCGTGATGAGGACAACGGTGCGCGCTACAGCCTTGGCGTGAACGTCCGCCTCTAAGCGCCGGCGTATTCGCTTTCCCGCCGTCGGGCACAGGGCCCGGGGGCGCTTTGCTCACCCCTCGTCATCCCCATGAACCGTATGCACACCTCCCCCGGCGTTGCCCGTTGCGCGCCGTTTTTCCGTTCTCTGCTGCTTGGCGCCGCGTTTGCGACCGTCTTGTCGGCCCAAACTTCCGTGGACCCGGCCAATAAACCGGGCGGCGCCACGAAGCGCTCCGAGCCGGTGCTCGAGCTGAGCGCGTTCGAAGTTCGCGCGGAAAAGGACAACAGTTACGGCGCGCTCAACTCGGCCTCGATCACCCGGTTTAGTGTCCCGATGAAGGACCTGCCGGTCTCAGCCGACATTTTCACGGACGCGTTCATCAAGGACGTCGCGACCACCTCGGTGGAGGAGCTGGTGCAGGGTTATTCCGCCGGTGCCGGGTATGCTGACGGATCGGACAATGGCTCGACGACCGCGGCCAACAACCAGCCGGGTGATCGCAACGGCAATGCGTACATCCAGATCCGCGGCATGCATACGCCGGTGATGCAGCGCGACAGCTTCATGCCCGTGGGCGCATTCGGTAACCCCGGTTCGACCGCGGTGGGCCGCACGGATAGTTTCGACCTTGAACGTGTCGAAGTGATCAATGGCCCGCAGGCCCTGCTGTATGGCGGTGGCGGCGCCGGCGGCGTGATCAATGTCACGTCGAAGCAGGCCCGTTTCGGCAGCGGCGGCAAATTCCTCGGCAACGCGCGCGGTGCGGCCGTGTTCCGCATCGACGACTTCGGCACCCGGCGTGGCGAACTCGACTTCGGCCTCGGCAACCGCTGGATGGCCGCGCGGGTGGCTTTTCTCCACGAAGACCTGCAAACGCGGCGCGTGAACATCGGCGGCATCACCAACGGTCAATACGCCCAGCTGGCGTTCCGCCTGATGCAGGACACTTTTCCCACCACGGTTCGGATCTCGGGTTCCGCCACCAAGAACAAGCGGCTGCTCCCGCGTGCCGCGACCTTGAATGCGCCGGGCGACACCCGCAACGGCCTACAACTGCATTACATTCTCGCGACCAACCAGCAGGGCGCTACGGATCCGGTGTCCGGCGCCGCTTACACGAAAGGCGCGATCGTCAACGGCCAGTTGAATTGGGACAACGTGGACTCCTTCGCCGCCGGCACCATGTACCAGGAACCGGTCACGAACGAATACTCGAGCATCACCATCGACACGAAATGGGCGGATTGGCTGAGCACGCAGGTGGCCGCGGGTTACGACGTTTACACCGCGCGGCGCATCAATCCTGGCTTCACGTTCTACGCGCCGCGGGCCAGCGCCAACGCCACGGACGATTGGGCCGTCGGCCTCACGCCGCAGGATTCGCAGCAACCCGCGCGCACCAAGGCCGGCCGTTTCGCGTTCCTCATCACGAAGGACTTCTTCGGCGGCAAAGCCAAGACCCAGACCCTGATCGGCGCGGACTACGTCAGCACCTTTTTCTCGCAGGACGCCTATCGCTGGTATCGTGCCGACGATGATTGGAACGCCATCGTCGCGCCGGGAACGACCATCACCTCCGCCAACTCCGGGCGCACGCCGCTCGGCCAGCTCATCTGGTCGATCAACGGCGGCCCGGTGCTTGATCCGTTTCCCGGGTTCAACCCCGCGCTCGATCGTGCCGTCATTGGTGGCGTGAAGTATGTCCGGGCGCTCGTGAATCAGCCGCAGGCAAGCCTCGTCACGCCGGCCAATCCCCTCGGCGTGCCCTTCTCGAGCGGCAATTACATCAAGACCTCGATTGTGAATCGCGGCTTCTACGTGGTGAACTACTCGCAGTGGTTCGGGGGCAAGTTCAACACCCTCGCGGGCCTGCGCCAAGGCGACTACATTTCCCTGCGGCTCAACCACCCCGACGGGAAGGCGACACGCTGGGATGCGAAGACCTCGAAGCTCAACTTCAATCTCGGCGTCGACTACAACGTCAACCGCTGGCTCCACCCCTACATCAACTACTCGGATTCCGTGCAGCCGCCGTACACGGCCAATCGCGGCGACCCGCACAACAATGCCCCGCAGAGCGCGCGCGGCGTCGGCGGCGAAATCGGCCTGAAAATCAACAATGACAGCGGCAGCATCTCCGGCTCGCTCGCGTTTTTCCAGACCAAGGCCCGCGGCGACCTGTACTCCATCGACAGTTCCATCGCCGAGGCGATTAACCCGACCGGCCTCAACGGCGGCGGTGGCGGCACGTACGTGAGCATCGATCGCGTGACGCGCGGCGCGGAGCTGCGCCTGACCGCGGCGCCGAGCCGTTCCTGGCGCCTGCGTTTCGGCCTCGCGGCGAACGACGGCAAAATCAACACCTCGCGCGCCTACGAGCAGTACTACAACGACCAGTTCTACGCCAACGCGCAGGGGCAGGTCACGTATCGCGACGGCACACCGGTTTTCGTCAACGGCAACGCGACGTCGGCCGCGCAGGCTACGGTCGTCGCCAGTTCGGCCACCGGGGCCGTACCGCTGACGATCAACCTGATGAGCACGCCGGGCGCGACGAACCTGTACTTTGCTAACCCGGATCTGACGTCCGGCGCGATTCGCACGGGCACGATCGTCGCGAACATCCTTTCCGGGCTGAATGACACGGCGAACATCAACGCCCGCGGTCCGATCCTCACGGGCAAAGTGAATCTGCCGATCGACCAGTTGCAGTTGAACAAGACCCTTGCGGGCATTGTCACGCCCGGCACGATCGTCGCCACGCGCATCGGCGACAAGACGACGGGTTATCCCGAGTGGAGCACGAACCTGACGGCGAACTATTCATTTCCCAATGAGAGCCGGCTCAAGGGCCTCAGCATCGGCGGCACCGGCGTGCTGGCTTGGCACAACCGGGGCTATTATTACTTCGCGACTCCGCTCAGCAGCGCCAATGCCCTCACGCAGAAGCGCACGCTGTTCTTCACGCCGGATACCCGTCAGCTCAACTTGGTCGTCAGTTACTCTCGCAAGTTTGGCCGCATCGAGTGGAGCACGCAGTTGAACGTCACGAATGTGTTCGACCGTTACACGATCAAGGTGATTCCCAACGCGACCACGGGCTTCAACACGCTGAACAACATCAACGCGACGTGGTACCAGCAGCCCCGGTCGTACGTGTGGACGAACACGTTGAAGTTCTGATCGCGTCGTTCCCGCAAAGACTTGGCCACGCCGGGGGGCGTGGCCCGCTGGACGTCCTCTCGCCGCCCGCATCAGGGTTTATGGGCGGCGAGAGGGCAAGTTCCGGGGGCCATGCAGATCGCCGCGCAGGGTCTTCGATCGCCCGACATCGCGCTCTTTATGTCGACATTCCATCTCCTGAATTAACGGGACTGGACGCCAACTTTTAACCCCATGACAGTCTAAAGTTCACTCACTGGCGCCGACCGAGTCGACCTATATGACAGCCTGCGCTGATTCCATGAGCCCTTAGATCATTGGAGGACGAGTCATCTCCGATGGCCAGAAATCGCCGTGGAGAAATGCAGTCGCCAAGGTTTGCGCGAACAAGCTCATGCTATACGGAAACGAGCATGACCCGTTGAATGGAAATGTCCGTTGGCTTTGCTTCTCTGTAAACTTCGCATTCATACCAGTGACTCCCGGGAGCGCTCGGGCCCCAGAGTGCAAGTGCCGGTATCCAGCTGCTTTTCAATTGGCGGCGGTTCGCCGGGAACCTAGCGTGGCGGAAACGGGGGTTCCCTTCAGGAAACAGTTTTCCCGAAGCGGCGTCCCGCCCAATCATTATGTCCAACCATTCCCGCTACGCTGACGAGGTGGTGATTTCCTGGCCTGAACTGCATCGCGATGCCCGCTACCTCGCCGAAATGCTGCACGGGATTGGCCAATGGCGCGGCATCATCGCGATCACCCGCGGGGGATTGGTGCCGGCTGCCTTGCTGGCCCGGGAACTTGAAATCCGGCTGATCGACACGATTTGCGTCGCCAGCTACACGGGCAACAGCAGCGAAGGGGCCGCCCAGAACCAGGGTCAGCTGGAAATCATCAAGACGTGCCCGGGCGATGGGGAAGGGTTTCTCCTCGTGGACGATCTGGTCGACACCGGCCGCACCGCGGCCTTCGTCCGCAAGCTTCTGCCGAAAGCTCATTTCGCGACGCTCTACGCCAAGCCCGAGGGCCGCCCGATCGTCGACACCTGCGTGAAGGAGTTTAAGCAGAACAAGTGGATCTATTTTCCGTGGGACATCGACTATCACTTCGTGAAGACGATCAAGGACGGCGGCCGGGCGCGTCGTGACGCGGCCGAGTAGAGTTGGAACCATCGGTGCCATGATCACGATGAAACGAGCCGCTCGATTGCTGATTTTGCTTGGTTGGGCTTCCGCCTGCGTCCTCGCGGCTGCCGAGCCCGCGTTTGCGCCGCTCTTCAACGGGCGGGACCTGAACCAGTTCAAGGCCGAGGGTGCGGCGGCGTTCTGGCGGGTGGAGAACGGGGTGTTGGTGGGTGAAAACGACGCGGCGCAGAAGGGCCACATGCTCTGGACGGAAAAGAGCTATGGGGACTTCGTGCTCGAGTTCGACGTGCGCTGGCAAGCCACCGCGCCGCGGGGCGTCGACACCGGGATCGAGATGCGCAACCCGCACCTCCAACTGCAGCTGGGAATTTCAGGGAGCCTCCGGGTCGACATGTCCGGTTCGTTCTACACCGGCGGCAAGCCGGCTTATCCCGAGGCCGGCCAGGCCAAGGACGCGAAGAAACTGATGCGCCCCGAGGGCGAGTGGAACACGTTCCGCATCCAGGCGAAGGGCAATACCTTCACCTGCTGGATCAATGGCACCAAGGCGTCCGAGTACACGGACGCCAGATTTTCCGGCCCGGCGCCGCTCGGGTTTCAGATTCACCCCGGCGTCGTCATGAAGTGCGAGTACCGGAATATCCGGATCGCGGAGTAAACCGCCGCGACCCTTTTCAGGAGGTCAGCGCTTCGCCAGCAGTTTGCCGAGCGCGGCGAGCACGAGGTCGACGTTGCGCACGGTGGCGCCGTGGCCCATGAGGCCGATGCGCCAGGCTTTGCCGGCCAGGGGTCCGAGGCCGCCGCCAATCTCGATGCCATACTCGTTGAGTAGTTGGGCGCGGATCGGCGCTTCCTCCACGCCGGCGGGCGTCGCGATGCAATTGAGCGAGTACAGGCTGTGCTGCGGGACGTACGCGAGGCCCAGCGCCTCGAGGCCCTGTCGCAAACGCAGGTGCATCGCGCGGTGCCGCGCGTAGCGGGCTTCGAGGCCATCCTCGAGCACGATGGTCAGCGATTCGTTCAACGCATAGGTCATGTTGATCGGCGCCGTGTGGTGGTACACGCGACCGCCGCCGCCGCCCGTGTAGTATTTCCGTAGCATCGAAATATCCAGGTACCACGACTGCGGCTTCCGCTTACGGGCGTCGAAGCGCGCGAGGGCGCGTTCGCCAAAACTCACCGGCGAAAGTCCCGGCGGACAGTTCAGGCACTTCTGCGTGCCGCTGTAGATCGCGTCGATTTCCCACTCGTCCACCTTCAGTTCATGGCCGCCGAGACTCGTCACGGCATCGACCACCAGCAGCGCGCCGCGGGCGTGCACCAAGCGCCCTAAACCTTCGAGGGGCTGCAGTGCGCCCGTGCTGGTCTCGGCGTGCACGATGCCGACGAGTTTCACCTGTGGGTGCGCGGCCAACGCGGCCGCGATCTGGTCGTGGGGGAAGATCTGGCCGAAAGGAACCTCCAGCGTGTGCACGGTGGCGCCGCAGCGTTCCATGACGTCCTTCATGCGCCCGCCGAACACGCCGTTGATGCAGACGAGGACTTCGTCGCCCGGCTCGATGAGGTTGACGGCCACGCACTCCATGCCGGCCATGCCGGTGCCGCTGACGGGAAACGTGAGGGGATTGCGCGTGCAGAAAACCGTCCGCAGCTTTTCGCACGTGTCGTCCATGATCGCCAGGTAGGCGGGATCGAGGTGGCCGGTCGTCGGGGCGGCCATGGCGGCGAGGACGCGGGCAGGCACCGGGCTGGGGCCGGGGCCAAGGAGGATGCGTTCGGGAATTTTCATGCGCAGGGAGATTTAGGCAGGGAGTCGGTCGGGTGGCCACCCTGCAGTTTCCGGGCCAGCGCCATCATTTCACGCACGCTGCTTCGGAGGGTCGGCCTTCCTCCTTCGCCAAGCCTACGGCGGACAGGCCCGGCCGACCAACGCGTTGGGGACAACGCGCGCCACCTTGGGATTTCGACATCGCCAGCGCGGGGTTTCCCGAGCAAAAAGCCCGGGTCCATGCCCCCTTCGCCCACCCCCGGCCCGCTTCGGTACGCCTGGTTCGTCGTCGCCCTGCTCGTGCCGGTGGCGCTGTTGAACTACCTCGACCGGCAGATGCTGGCGACGATGAAAGCCTCGATGGTGGCGGACATTCCCACCATCGCCAACAAGGCCGACTGGGGCCTGGTCCTGGGCTGCTTTAAGTGGACCTACGCCGTGCTGAGTCCGCTGGGCGGGTATGTGGCGGATCGTTTCAGCAAACGCTGGGTGATTGGCGGCAGCCTGTTCATGTGGTCGTTGGTGACGTGGCTGACCGGCCACGTGAACACCTTTGATCAGCTGGTCGCCGCGCGCGCGATGATGGGCATCAGCGAGGCGTTCTATATTCCGGCGGCGCTCGCGCTCATTTCCGAATACCACGTGGGCCCGACCAAATCGCGCGCGGTCGGCACGCACCAGGTCGGCATCTACGTCGGACAAATCCTCGGCGGATTCGCGGGCTATGTGGCGGATTCCCCCGAGCATGGCTGGCGCTGGGCTTTCAGCACATGCGGCATGATCGGCGTGATCTACGCGTTGCCGCTCCTGGCCGCGCTGCGGGACCCCCGGCGCGCCGCCGTGACCCCGGACGCGTCGACGACAACCGCGGCGCCCACCGCCGGGGTGTTGCGGGGCCTGTTGACGAACCGCAACTTCCTCCTGCTCGTCTTGTACTTCACCTTGCCCGCCATTGCGGGGTGGGTCGTGCGCGACTGGATGCCGGAAATTCTCCGCGAGAAATTCCGCCTCGGCCAGGGCAAGGCGGGCGTCAGCGCCATCCTTTATGTGCAACTGGCCTCGATCGTCGGCGTCCTGGTGGGCGGGTTCCTGGCGGACGCGTGGATGCGGCGGTCCATGCGAGGGCGCATCTTCACAAGCGCGATCGGCATGGCGTTTTTCCTGCCCGCGCTGTTCAGCGTGGGCCACGCCTCGACCCTGACCATGGCGATCGTGGGGTTGATCATCTTCGGCTTCGGTTGGGGCCTCTTTGATTGCAACAACATGCCGATCCTCTCGCAAATCGTCCGGCCCGAATGGCGCGCGACTGGTTATGGCTTCATGAACCTCGTCAGCATCAGCTGCGGCGGCTTCGGCGACTGGGGCTTCGGCGTATTGCGCGACCGCCACGTGCCGCTCGACCTGATCTTCGGCGCGTTTGCCGGCGTGGCGCTGCTGTCGGTGTTCATCGTGCTGTGCATTCGCCCAACGAAAGCGGGCGAGACGGCGCCCGCCTGATCCAACTTACGGGTTCCGTGGGGCCGCGCGAAGTCCGGTGGGGGCGACGCCATAGGCGAGCTTGAAGCGTCGGGAAAAGTGATAGGGATCGCGGAAGCCCACCTGCGCGGCTGCTTCCTTCACCAACACGCCTTCCTGCACGAGCAGCTCGGCCGCGATTTCCATTTTTCGTCGCATCAAGTAGCGAAACGGGCTGAGGCCAAGGTGCTGCTGGAACAGCTTGCACGCCAGCACCGGCGAGACGCCGGTCCGGCGCGCGACGTCCGCGAGCGTGCCCAGGTTGGCGGCCTCGGCGTCGATCAGCTGTTTCAACTGCGCAAATTTCCCGTAGCCCGGTTGCGGTCGGCTCGGCCGGCGCGCGAGGGTTTCCTGGATCTTGAGGAGAATCAGCCGCAGCAGGAGATCGCAGGCGCGTCCGGACAACTTGGTGCGCGCCTGCCCTTCGCGGATCAGCTGGGCGAACAGCGATTGTACCTCGACGTGCGAGGCGAGTGGCACCGCCTGCCCGGGAGTCACGCCGGCGCGGGCGAGTTCCGCCGGTGCGTCGCGACCCGACAGGCAGATGAAGTATTTGACCAGGCGCCGCACCGGGTCGGTGTGGATCTCGCAGGCGGTGTCGGGTCGGTAAGCGAACACGGACCCCGGGCCCAATGAAAACTTGCGGCCATTCAGGACGACGTGCCCGACGCCTTCCACCACGCACTCGAGCACCGTGTAGCCATACTTGCGGCGGCGGACGACGTAGTCGGGATTGCAGTGTTCGCGTCCGCCGGCACTGATCTCGCAGCGCACCGCCGGCGCGGGCTTCAGGTTCAGGAAAAAGTACGCGGTTTCGCTGACCTGCGCGGAAAGCAGGTCGGCGGGGGGATCGGCCGGACGGGCGCCGCGCATCCCCGACGCCTATCAGAACCGGAAATTATATCCATGCTTTTGAAAGCACGGGCATCTCAATCCCCTCGCAAACCGGCGCCATCGGGGGATCGTGTTGGGTTCCACCCCCGGAAATCATGTCCCGCTCCGCCAAGACCGTCCTGCTCGTCGCCAACGGCGACCTCCGTCAATCCGCCAACCAAGTGTGCTGGCCCGCCCAGGCCGCCATGGAAAAGAAGCTCGCCGCCGCCGTGGCAGGCGCGGGCTACAAGCTAGTACGGGCGCACCCTTACAAGCCGGCCGTGAAGCACGGCTTCATTGCGTCGCAGCAGGAGGGGCTCGCAGTTTTCGCCCAGCTCGATCCGGAGGCGCCGTTGATCGTCGCCGAGGCGGTCTGGCAATACTCGCATCACCTGCTGGCCGGCTTGATGAGCCATCGCGGGCCGATCCTCACGGTCGCCAATTGGAGCGGCCAGTGGCCGGGCCTCGTGGGCATGTTGAACCTCAACGGCTCGCTCACAAAAGCGGGCGTGAAGTACTCGACGCTGTGGAGTGATAATTTTGACGACGAGAAATTCCTCGGGGGGTTGACGCGCTGGCTCAAGACGGGCGTCACGACCCACCGCACGCCGCATGTGCGTCCGTTTGCGAAGTCCCGCGTGCCGGCCAAGGCCCGCACGGTGGCGGCGCGCATCGCGCAGGACCTGCGGTTGAAGAAGTCGATCATGGGCATCTTCGACGAGGGCTGCATGGGCATGTACAATGCCATCATCCCGGATGACCTCCTGTACCAGGTCGGCGTCTGCAAGGAGCGCCTTTCGCAATCCGCGCTTTATTATGGCGCCACGCAGGTAACCGACGCGGAGGCCAAGGCAGTCTACAGCTGGTACCTCAAGAAGGGCTTCAAATTCCACTTCGGGAAAAACCCGGAAACCGAACTCACCAAGGAGCAGGTGCTTTGGCAGTGCAAAACCTACGTTGCCGCCTGCCGCATCGCGGATGAGTTCGGCTGCGAATCGATCGGCATCCAGTACCAGCAGGGCTTGAAGGACCTGTTGCCGGCGTCCGATCTCGTCGAGGGCACGCTCAATTCCACGGACCGTCCGCCGGTGAAGAATGCCGCCGGCAAGGTGATTCGTCCGGGGCAGCCCATCGTGCATTTCAACGAAGTCGACGAATGCGCCGGCCTCGACGGCCTGTTCACGAATCGCGTGCACGCCGCGCTCGGCCAGCCGCTCGCGAACACGCTGCACGATTTGCGCTGGGGTGATTGGGACAAGTCCGGCACGACCGACGAGTATGTGTGGGTCTTCCTGATTTCCGGCAGCGCCCCCGCGGATCACCACGTGGGCGGCTGGGCGGGCTCCGACTCGCTGCGGCAACCGCCGATGTATTTCCGTCTGGGTGGCGGCACCCTGCGCGGCGTCGCCAAGCCCGGCGAAATCGTCTGGAGCCGCGTGTTCGTGCAGGGCGGCAAACTAAAGATGGACATCGGTCGCGCCAAGGTGATCACGCTGCCCGCCGCCGAGACCGAGCGTCGCTGGAAGGAAACGACGCCGCAGTGGCCGATCATGCATGCGGTCACGTATGGCGTGGATCGCGACCTGATGATGGCGCGCCACCAGGCCAACCACATCCAGGTCGCCTACGCCAACAGCGCCGCCGCCGCGGACCTCGCCGCCTACACCAAGGCCGCGCTCGCCGCGGACCTCGGCATCGAGGTTTCCTTCTGCGGCACGAAGGCGGACGGGTCGGCGTTTTAGTCTATCGTTCTCGTTCTCTTAATCGTAATCGTTCTCTCCTAAAGGTAACGAGAGAACGATTACGAGAACGAGAATGATTCATGCAAACCACGGACGCAGCGTTCGGCTGAGTTCGTCGTGTTTCGACTGCAGGTCGACGTAGAGCGCGCGGTTCTTTTTGTCCGGCGTGCAGCGGGTGCGCTCGTCGAGGGCGACAATGCGGCGGGTGAAATCGCTCAGCTTGGCTTTGCGGTTCTCGCGCAGCGCGACGCACCACGCGGCCTGCAGCGCGCCGCCAAGCGCGGCGCCTTCGTCCTCAACCATCGCGACGACTGACACGCCGAAAATGTCGGCCATCAACTGACGCCAGGCGGCGGAACGCGCGCCGCCGCCCGTCACGCGAATCTCGCGCGGCTTGATGCCGAGCGCGGCCAGGCGGCGCAGGCCGTAGTTCATATTGAGGGTGACGCCTTCCATCGCGGCCCGGGCGAGTCCGCCCGCCGTGAGCGAGTGACGGTTCAAACCGGCGAGCACGCCGGTGGCCCGCGGCAGGTTCGGCGTCCGTTCGCCGTCGAAGTAGGGGAGCAAGGAGAGCCCGCCGGCGCCGGCGGGGGTCGTGAGCACGGCATTCTCGAGCGCCGCGTGGTCCCAGCCGAAAAGCTGGCGGACCTGTTCCGTGACGAGCGTCACGTTCATGGTGCACAGCAGCGGCATCCAGCCGCCGGTCGACGAGCAGAACGCCGCGATCTCGCCGCGCGGGTCAATCACAGGTTGGTTGCTGTGCGCGTAGATCGTGCCACTCGTGCCAAAGCTCGCGCTAACGACGCCCGGCGTGACGTTTCCGGTGCCAATTGCGCCCATCATGTTGTCGCCGCCGCCGGCGCTCACCACGACGTCGGCCGGGAAACCGTACTTCGCCGCCAATTCCGGCCGCAAGGTGCCCGCGGCATCCTGCGACGCCGAGAGCGGCGGCAGCCAGTCCTCGAGGTTCTTGTCGATTGCGCGCAGGACCTTGGCGGACCACGTGCGCTTCCGGACGTCCATCAGCGCCGTGCCCGAGGCATCGCCCGGCTCCATGAAATAATTCCCGGTCAGATGGTAGTTGAGGTAATCGTGCGGCAGCAGCACGTGGCGCAGTTTCCGGAAATTTTCCGGCTCGTGCCGTTTCAACCAGAGAATCTTTGGCGCCGTGTAGCCCGGCAGGAACGGCAGGCCGGCGGTGCGAATCACGGCCGCGGTGCCGCCGAGCTTCTTCGTGAGCAGCGCGCATTCCGCCGTCGTGCTCGTGTCGCACCACAATTTCGCGGGGCGAATCACCGAGCCATCGGCGGCGAGGGGCACGAAGCCATGTTGCTGGCCGGAAACGCCGATGCCGCGGACGCGCGAGCGGTCGATCTTGGCGGCGACGGCGGCGATGGTGGCGTCGAGCGCGGCGGTCCATTCCGCCGGATGCTGTTCCATGTGTCCGGGCGGGAGCCCCGCGATAAGCGAGTGGGGCGCGCGGGCCTCGGCCACGATGCGGCCGGTGTCGAGGTCGAGCGCGACCGCCTTGGTGCTCTGGGTGCCACTGTCGATGCCGATGAAGAGAGCCATGGTAAGATTGGGGTAGAGTAGGGTGGGTGGCGGGCCTATGGAAAGCCATGAAACGCGGCCTGGCCCGCTCGACCCTGTCATCCATGACCACCCGTCCGGGGCGCGCCGACGCGACCGATGCACTAATGTTAGACTAATCGGCCTTTTGATTTCCCCGCGGCGCTTCTGTTGTTTCGCCGCGCTGGCTACCCCCTTGGCCATTTCACCCCACACCCCTGTTTTCTAGTGCCGACCCCTGCGCGCCCTGCGGCTCTGCTCGAGTCTGCTCACGGACTACCCTAACCCCGATCATGAAAAACGTAAGAAACTCCCTGACCGCGCTTGCCCTGCTGGCTGGCGCGTGGCCGCTGTCCGCGCAAACCGCGTCGACAACCCCCACCCAGCCCGCCGCCCGGACGGACGTCCCGGTGGTCAACCGGCTGGAAGATGACGAGGCGGTCCAGCTCACCCCGTTCGAGGTGCGCTCGACCAAGGACACGGGCTACCAGGCGACCGAGACGCTGGCGGGCACGCGCATCCGCACCGACCTGAAGGACGTCGGCGGCGCGCTCTCCGTCTACACCAAGGAATTCCTCAAGGACATCGGCGCGACCGACAACGCCAGCCTCCTGCAATACACCACCAACGCGGAGGTCGCGGGCACCCGCGGTACCTACGCCGGCTTGGGCAACGGCACGAGCGTGGACGAGACGAGCAACCTGCGCGCCCCGGGCGGCGCCCAGCGCGTCCGTGGCCTCGCCGCGGCGGACAACACCCGCGACTTCTTTGTCACGGACATCCCGTGGGACTCCTACAACGTCGACCGCATCGACATCCAGCGCGGCCCCAACTCCATCCTCTTTGGCCTCGGCAGCCCCGCGGGCATCGTGAATGCGACGACGCGCAGCGCGGAATTCCGCAACCTCGGCAGCGTCGAGGCCCGCTTCGGTTCCTTCGGCAGCTTCCGCACGAGCGTCGATTTGAACCAGGTGATCATTCCCAAGCTGCTCGCGATCCGCGTCGACGGCCTGTGGAACGACGAGAAGTTCCAGCAGAAGCCGGCCCATCAGGACGACCGCCGATATTACGGCGCCGTGCGCTTTGAGCCGCAGTTGTTCAAGCGGCAGGACTTCCACACGTCGATCAAGGCCAAGTACGAGCATGGCAGCGTCGACGCCAACCGCGCGCGCATCGTGCCGCCGGCCGACAGCCTGACGCCCTGGTTCCGCCCGGTGAACAACACCAGCCTCGATGGCGGCATGGGCAAACTCTCGGTCAACAATGGCTATGAAATCGGCGCCAATCCGGCGGGCACCAACCCGTGGCTCAGCGGCGGCCCGGCCGACCAGCAGCAGCCGATCTGGTTCATCGACGGCACCACGGACCAGCTGTACCGCATCTATGGCGGTTACGTGAACACCGGCGCCCGCAACAACGACGGCTCAAACCGTGGCGCCGCCGGCAGCTTGATCGGCCAGCGCTTCGCCAACGAATTCTTCGGCGTCACCAGCCTCTCGACGTTCGCCAACAACGCGCGCCTGCCGGGTTTCCAGTACGGCCAGTATCGCCAGGCGTCCCTGCGCGATTCGTCGGTGTTCAACTTCTACGACAACCTGATCGATGGTGACACCAAGAAGGAAACGGAGGGCTGGAACGCCTTCAATCTCGACCTGAGCCAGACCGGCTGGGGCGACCGCTTCGGCATCCAGCTGAATTTCGATCGCCAAGCCTACAAGCGCGACGGCCAGGCGCTGCTCGGCAACCCGACCCTGAACATCGACGTGCTCCGCAATTTCCAGGACCTCACCGCGAATCCGAACTACGGCCGGCCGTACATCGTGGGCGGCCCGGGCAGCGGCAACTCCTACCGCAGCGAGCGTGAATACCTGCGCGGTTCCGTGTTCGGCGAAATCCGTGCGACCGACTTTTTCAGCGCCGACAGCTTCCTGGCGAAACTCCTGGGCAAGCACCGCCTCAACGGCGTCTACAGCGGCGAAGACTACAACACCGAGGTGCGCGAGTGGCGCATGTATGCCCACAGCCAGGAATGGGCGGGCTATTGGAACCAGACCAACGGCGCGAGCTCGAGCTTCCAGGACCGCCCGCCGGTCAGCGTGATCTACCTCGGATCGTCGCTGGCAAACGCCAGTTCCGCGACCGGCGCGAACCTCTCGCGCGTGCTCGCGCCCGTCGCGCTGCAGAACGGCGCCGTCTACCACTTCGCCTCGACCTGGACCAATCCGCCGGGCGTGAACTTCAGCGACCCGTACACCGTCCCGGCCGCCCTGCTGCCGATCTTCGACCCCGCGACCGCCACCACCCAGGCTTCGAACCCGGCCAACTACATCGGCTGGAACAGTGGCTTCACGGACAATCTCTGGCGGTACGATGACGGCAAGGACCCGCGGCTCCTCACCAAGGCCCAAAAGACCAAGCGCGTGACGACCTCCTACGCGGGCTCGTGGCAGGCCTATCTCTGGAACGACGCCCTCGTGGCCACGTTGGGCTGGCGCTACGATGAAGTGAAGGGCAAGGCCGTCAGCGCGGCGCCCCAGCCGCTCAATCGCAGCATCCTCAACCTCGCGGACACCGTTTACAAGCTGCCCGACACCTACCCGACGAACCAGATCTTCAAGGATCACTCGACGAGCGGCGGCGCGGTGCTGCACTTGAACAAACTGTTCCCCAAGCACGACCCGCTGCCGCTGAACGTCAGCCTCTCGTACAACAAGTCCGACAACTTCCAGGTCACCGATACGCGACGCGACGTCTATGGCAATCCGATCGGCAACCCGACCGGCCGCACCAAGGACTTCGGCCTCCTGCTTTCAACGAAGGACGGCAAGTACTCCTTCCGCGCCACCAAGTACGAGACCTCCGTGGCCAACGCCAGCACCCAGCTGGACCTCGGCGGCCTCGCCAATACGATCCAACAGGGCCTCCGCTTCCGCAACGTGTTCCTTTACCGCCTGTCGGCTTACACCTGGGACACCCGCGAGCAGACCAACCTTTCGCCGGGCCAGCGCTATTTCTGGACGCCAGCTTACCTCGATGCCAACGGCCGCCCGGTCGCCGACCTGAATGGCACGCCGACGCCGCCGTCGGGTGCGGTGCTTGAAACGCAGGCGCAGGCGGACGCGCACCGCGACGCCTCAATCCGCGCCTGGAACGCGATCCAAAAGACCCTCGCGGCCCGCGGTTACTTCGGTGCGTGGGGCTACAGCCCGACCACCCTCGCGGCCCTCACCGACCGCGCGACCTACGAGGCAACCCTCACGCTCGCGGGTTCTCCCGACGGCAAGCTGATCCCGTCCTCCCAGTACCAGCCCGACATCGCGACCGTCTTCCCGTATGTCTCGATCGCGCCCCCGGGCCTCTCCGTCACCGCCGACACGCAGTCCAAGGGCTACGAGTTCGAACTCACCGCCAACCCGACCCGCAACTGGCGCGTCAGCCTGAACGCGTCGCAGACGGCGGCCATCCGCACCAATGTCGGCGGCCCGGTTCTCGACGAACTGGTGAGTTACATGGACACGCAAATCGCGGGTGTTGCCGGCGACATGCGCCAGTTCAACGGCAACTACGTTGCCTCGAACGAAGTTCGCCAAAACTGGGCCAACTGGCGCGGTCAATACACCCTCCTCAAACTCCAGGAAGGTGCGGCTGCCTCCGAACTCCGCAAGTGGCGCTATAATTTCGTCACCAACTACTCGTTCCGCGAGGGCAAGCTCAAGGGCGCCGGCGTGGGCGGCAGCTACCGTTGGCAGGACAAGGTGGTCATCGGTTATCCGGTCATTGCCGGCACGGGCGGCCTCGCGAGCTTCGACCTGAGCAAGCCCTACTACGGCCCGTCGGAGTCCTCCGTCGACGTCTGGGGCAGCTACGAGCACCGCCTGACGAAGAAGATCAACTGGAAGATCCAGCTGAACATCCGCAACCTCTTCGGCAAGGAAGAGCTGATTCCGATCTCGGTCCAACCGGACGGCAAGACGTGGGCCTCGGTCCGCATCGCGCCGAACCGCGAGTGGTTCGTGACGAATACCTTCAGCTTCTAATCCAACCGGGGCCGGTTTGCCTGGCTTCCGGCCCCCCGGACCGCAAATCCGCTCTTTTCTCTGCGCAACGGCCCGCTAGCACCAGTGCTGCGGGCCGTTTTCTTATCCACCTGCAACCCCAACCACCCCGTGATGAAAGCCGCTCTTGGCCGCGCCTGCCTCGCCCTGCTGTTGGCCTGTGGGCTCACCGCGGCCGCCGCCGATCGTTGGGTCGGCACCTGGGCCACTTCGCCCATCACGGAGAATGTGGACGCCAACACGCCGGCCTTCGCCGACGCAACGCTGCGCCAGACCGTGCGGATTTCCGTCGGCGGCGCGCGCGTGCGCCTGCGTCTCTCCAATGCCTTCGGTCGCACCGCGCTGGAATTGACCGGCGTTGAACTCGCCCGGTCGGAGGACGGCACCGCCCTCGGGGCCACGACGTCAAGACCGCTGACCTTCAACGGTCGGCCCGAAGTCGTCATCCCGGCGGGTGCCGTCATGGTCTCGGACCCGCTCGACCTGGAATTGCCGGCCCTGGCCGACCTGGTCATCACGCTGCGCTTTGCCCGCGTTCCGGAAATCATCACCGGCCACCCGGGCGCGCGGGCCACGGCGTGGTGGCGCAAGACGGCCGACGTCACGCCGGACAACTGGGCACAAGCCGCGCGCGTTGACCGCTGGTATTTCATCACCGGGCTCGACGTCGAGACAAACGCCGCGCCGCGCGCCGTGGTGTTGCTCGGCGATTCGATCACCGATGGCTACGGCGTGAAACCCGGGCAACATTCACGCTGGACCGACGGCCTGTCGCGCCGCCTGCGCGCCGACCCGGCGCTCGCGGACATCGGCGTCCTTAACCAGGGCATCGGTGGCAACCGCCTGCTGCGTGACGGCAACGGGCCGAACATCCTGGCCCGCTTCGAGCGCGATGTGCTGGCGCAGACGGGTGCGCGCTGGCTGGTGGTTTTTGCGGGGATCAACGACATTGGCACCCGCCTTGACGCGAAAAAGAAAGGTGAGCCGTACGCCAGCGTCCCGGAGATCATCGGCGCCCTCGACCAGGTCGCGACCCGCGCGCGCAGCGCCGGCCTCAAGGTCTACGGGGCGACCATCACGCCTTATGGCGGCGCCGGCTTCTATTGGAGCGAGGATGGCGAAGCCGATCGCCAGACGGTGAACCGATGGATTCGCGAGAGCGGGCGGTTTGATGTGGTCATCGATTTCGACGCCGCTTTGCGCGACCCGGCGGACCCATCCCGACTGCAACCCGCTTTCGACAGTGGTGATCACCTGCACCCTTCCCACGCGGGCTACGCGGAAATGGCGCGTTTCGTCGATCTCAACCTGTTCCGCGATCCGGTGCGCTGATCCAGCCATGCAAGCGCTCGTCCTCGAAAAAACCAAGGTCCTCGCGCTGCGCGATTTCCCGCTGGTCGAGACGCTCGGACCGCACGATGTCCGCATTGGCATTCGGACGGTCGGCATCTGCGGGAGCGACGTCCATTACTACCAACATGGCGTCATCGGCCCGTTTTTCGTCCGTGAACCGATGATCCTCGGCCACGAAGCCGCCGGCGTCGTCACGGAAGTCGGGTCCGCCGTCACCCATCTCCAAGTCGGCGATCGCGTTTGCATGGAGCCAGGCATTCCCGATCCCAACAGCCGCGCGACGCGCCTCGGTCTCTACAATCTGGATCCGGCGGTGCGTTTCTGGGCCACGCCGCCCGTGCATGGGTGCCTGCGACCGAGCGTCGTGCATCCCGCGGCTTTCACTTTCAAGTTGCCGGACAACGTTTCCTTCGCCGAGGGCGCGATGGTTGAGCCGCTGGCGGTGGGTATGCACGCCGCCAACAAAGCTCGGCTCCGGCCGGGTGACCTCGCCGTCGTCCTCGGCGCCGGCCCGATCGGCATGGTCACGGCGCTGGCGGCGCTCGCCGGGGGTTGCTCGCGGGTGATCATCACCGACGTGCAGGCGCCGAAGCTCGAGCTCGCCGCCCGCCTCGGCGCAATTACGCCCGTCAACGTGCGCGAGCAGAATCTCGCCGCCGTGGTGCGTGCCGCCACGGACGGTTGGGGTGCTGATGTTGTTTTCGATGCCGTCGGCCTGCCGACGTCCGCCACGCAGGCGCTCGACGTGCTTGCGCCGGGTGGCTGCGTGGTCCTGATCGGCATGCCGGGCGCGCCGGTGCCGTTCGATGTGGTCGCCGCCCAGGTCAAGGAGGTCCGCATCGAGACCATTTTCCGTTACGCGCACGTCTATCCCCGCGCCCTCGCCCTCATGGGCAGTCGCAAGATCGACGTGCGGCCGCTCATCACCGACACTTACGCTTTCGCCGACTCGGTCGCGGCCTTCGACTACGCCGTCCACATGAAGCCCACGAGCGTGAAGGTGCAGATTACCCTCCCATGAAGTCCCTTCTTTCCCTGTTTGTATTGGCCGTCGCCAGCTCCCTGGCCGCGGCGGAACTCCCGCAACTCCGCCGGCATGGGACCGCCACCCAGCTGATCGTGGATGGCCAGCCGTTCCTCGCCCGGGGCGGCGAACTTGGCAACTCGAGCGGTGAGCCCGATTTTCTGCGCGCGTCCTGGCCGCGGCTGAAGGCGATGAACCTGAACACCGTCCTCGCGCCGGTTTACTGGGACGTGGTCGAAGCGGAAGAGGGGAAGTTCGACTTCGCCACGGTGGACGGACTGCTCCGCGACGCACGGGCGAATGAGATGCGACTCGTCCTGCTCTGGTTTGGCACGTGGAAAAACAGCATGTCGTGCTACACACCCGCCTGGGTGAAACGCGACCAGGCCCGCTTTCCCCGCGCGCTGGACTCCTTGGGCCGGGGCCTGGAGATTCTTACGCCCTTCGTGCCCGCGAACCGCGATGCGGATGCGCGCGCCTTCGCGGCGCTCATGCGGCACCTCAAGGCGACCGACCCGCAACACACGGTGGTGATGGTCCAGGTGGAGAACGAAATCGGCATGATTCCCGAACCGCGTGACCGCAGTCCCGAGGCGGAGAAAGTTTATGCGGGTCCGGTGCCCGCGGCGTTGATGGATTACCTGGTGAAGAACCGGGCAACGCTCGCACCCGAGCTGACGGCTCTCTGGCAGGGCGCCGGTGGAAAAACCACGGGCACGTGGGCCGAGGTGTTTGGTCCGTCGCCGGCCGGCCAGGAGGTCTTCATGGCGTGGTACTTCGCGGCCTACACGCAGGCGGTCACGGCCGCCGGCAAGGCCGAGCTGGCGCTGCCGATGTTTGCGAATGCCGCGCTCATCCGTCCCGGCTACCAGCCGGGCCAGTACCCGAGCGCCGGGCCGCTGCCGCACCTGATCGACGTGTGGCGCGCCGCCGCGCCGGCTCTCGATTTCATCGCGCCGGACATCTACTTCTCGAACTTCTCCTATTGGGCCCAGCAGTACACGCGCAGCGGCAACCCCTTGTTCATTCCCGAGGCGATGCGCAGCCCGGAGGCGTCGGTGAACGGGCTGTATGCGTTCGGGGCCCTCAATGCCATTGGCTTCTGTCCCTTCGCGATCGAAACGAACACCGAACCGGCGGCGGGATACCTTGCGGCGAGTTTCGACCTGGTTCGCCAGCTCACGCCCTTGCTCGTCGAGAAACAGGGCCGCGGCCTGACCGCGGGATTCCTGCAGGAGAGCGTCGAAAGCAAGCAGCCGCAGCAGGTCCGCATGGGCGGATGGATTTTCCACGCGAGCTTCGAACGCTCGGCGCCGCCGGCGCTGGCGGACGGCCTCGCGGTCGTGGTGGGCACGGAGAACTCCGCGCTGGCGGCTGGCGGTCGCGGCGGGGCCGCGCCCGCAGGCGGCCTCATGATTCAGCTCGGGCCCGACGAGTTTCTCTTCGCGGGCATCGGCCTGACGATCACCTTTGCCTCCGAGGCGCCTGGCCAGCAGGCCGGCATTCTGAGCGTCGCCGAGGGCGGCTACGTGAACGGTGAGTGGCGGCACCTGCGTTGGCTCAACGGCGACCAGACGCACCAAGGCCGACATGTGCGCCTCGAGCCGGGCCGTTTCACCATTCAACGCGTCAAACTCTACCGTTACCGCTGATCATTTACGCCATGGCTCGCTTTGCTCGCCTGCTCTTCTTCGTCCTTAGCCTGGGCGGCCTCGCGCTCTGCGGCGCCGCGTCTGTTCCCGTGAAGCGCGTCGCCCTCGTCTTTGACGACGGCCCGAAGCCCGCCGATGCCGGTCCGCTGCTGACCTTGCTGGCACAGGAGAAGGTCACGGTGACGTTCTCGCTGGTCGGCGACCGCGTGAAGGAAAACCCCGAGACGGCCCGCGCCATTGCGGCGGCTGGCCACGAGATCGCCAATCACTCCCAGGCGCATGCGCATCCCAAGGATCTCAGCGATGCGGCGTTGGATCGTGAGGTGGCCGACGCCCAGCAGTTGATTGCGGCGACCGTGGGGCGCGCGCCGCGCTGGTATTGGCCGCCGTTC
This sequence comes from Lacunisphaera sp., assembly GCA_044224295.1. GTDB lineage: Bacteria > Verrucomicrobiota > Verrucomicrobiia > Opitutales > Opitutaceae > Lacunisphaera. The sequence goes on from JBGAKQ010000003.1 coordinate 94,720, forward strand.
CTCGAAATCGACGACCGTGTCCGCGCGGCGGTGGGCCGGGCCGGGATCACGCCCTACACGCCGCACCACCTCGTCGTTTCGAAGGATTACGACCGTTCCGTCCCGGCGGCGGAAATCTACCGGCTGACCACGACCGACGTGCGCGATGGCTCGGTCATCCTCTTCCACGAATGGCGGACCGAGACCCGTGAGCAGCTGCCGGCGATCCTGGCCGAATTGCGCCGACAGGGGGCGGAATTCTACACGTTCAGCGGCTTGGCCGCGGCGCTCGCTCAAGCCGCGCCTCCAGCGAGTCCTCCGCCTGGCGGCACGGCTTTGCTCCCGGCCGACCCGTTGGCGTTTCGCGCGACGGGTACAGACGGAGCATATCGATTCACCGTTCTCGACGTGCCGGGCCAGTCGTTCCCGCGGGCGTGGCAGATGGAAACAACTCGCGACTTGTCGCCCGCGTGGGCGGTAGAGAGCCGCGCGCGCTTCCAGCAGGGCGTAAAAAAGGGCGACGTCGCATTGGTGCGGTTTCACGCGCGCACGTTGGCGTCGGCCGATGAGACGGGCGCCGGCCAGGTGCGGGTGGTCGTGCAGAAGACCGAACCCAACTACGACAAGAGTCTGCAGATCACCCTGACGGTGGGCCGTGACTGGCAGGAGTACCTGCTCCCGTTCACTTTCGCCCAGGACTACACCGCGGGTGAGGTCGAGCTCGCCTTCGGCTTCGGTTTCAAGCGCGAGACGCTCCAGATCGGGGGCGTCGAGGTGCTCAATTACGGCCGCAGCGTGGACGTCCAGCAGCTGCCGCGGACGCGCTTTTCCTACGCGGGCCGCGAACCCGATGCGGCGTGGCGTCAGCAGGCGCTCGCCCGCATCGAGCAGATCCGCAAATCCGATTTCCTCATCCAGGTGAAGAACGCCGCCGGCCAGCCCGCGGCGGGCGCGACGATTCGCGTCGAGCAGCAACGCAGCGCGTTCCAATTTGGCAGCGCGCTCCAGTTTGCGCGGCTGGTGAAGGATTCCCCGGACAATCGCATCTATCGGGAGAAGGTCCTCCAGCTGTTCAATGCCACGAGTCCGGAGAACGACTTGAAATGGCCGGTTTGGGAGGGCGAATGGCAGGGACCCTACAACCGTGAGCAGTCGTTGCAGGCCTTGCGCTGGTTGCGGGAAAACGGGCTGCATGTGCGCGGCCATGTGTTGGTGTGGCCGGGCTGGAAGAACCTGCCGAAGAGCATCGGCGCGCTAAAGGATTCCAAGGCGAATCAAGCGAAGATTCCGAGTTTGGTGCTGCAGCATATCGCGGACATCACTGCGGCGACGCGGGAGTACGTCCAGGAATGGGACGTGCTCAATGAGCCGTTTGACAACCATGACCTGATGGCGCTGTTCGGCTCGGACATCATGGTGGATTGGTTCAAGGCCGCGCGGGAGGGTGCGGCCCCGGGTGCGCCGCTGTACCTCAATGACTACAGCAACCACGACCTCGTCTCCGACAAGGCGCACTGCGCCGATTTCTACCGGGTCGCGAAGTTTCTTCAGACGAAGGGCGCCCCGCTGGGTGGACTCGGATTGCAGGGCCACATCGGCGCGCAGCCCAACCCGCCGGAGCGCGTGCTCGCGGCACTTGAAGTGTACGCCGAGTTCAAGGTGCCGATTCGCTTCACGGAATTCGACATCGATACCGACGATGAGCAGCTGCAGGCGGACTACACGCGCGACTTCCTGATCCTTGCTTACAGCCATCCCTCCGTCGTCGGCCTGCAGCACTGGGGCTTCTGGGCAAATGCCCATTGGCGTCCGCGCGGCGCGCTCTACCGGGGCGACTGGTCGCCGAAGCCGGCCGCGTTGGCTTACGAGGACCTCGTGCTGCGGCAGTGGCGCACCAACCTCCAGGGCAAAGTCGGCGCCGCCGGCAAGGTCGCGGGCCGGGGTTTCCACGGCGATTACCGCGTCACGGTCGAACTCGACGGCCGCCGCGCGGAGCAGACCTTCAGCCTGCGGGCGGACGAAGCGAAGACGGTTGTCACCGTCACGCTGCCCTGACGCGACCCGCCGTTGCCGCCGCGCCCAAGGTCACCTTAGCTCAGCCTGCCATGAAACTCGGACTCGGCCTTTACCGCCACATGCTCACGCCGGAGAACTTCGCGTTTGCGAAGCAGGCGGGCGCCACCCACATCGTCGCGCACCTTGTCGACTACTTCCGCGGCGGCGCGGGACATTCGGCCACGGACGATCAACCCCTTGGAACCGACTGGGGGTGGGGCCTGGCGGGTGACCCGGACAAGCTTTGGACGCTGGAGGAGTTGCAGGCCATCAGGCGAAACACCGAGGCCGCCGGCCTGAAGCTCGAGGCGATTGAGAATTTCGACCCGGCGCATTGGGGTGACATCCTGTTGGACGGGCCGAAGCGGGCTCAGCACATCGAGAACGTGAAGACCATCATTCGCCGGCTCGGCGAGGCAGGGATCCCGATCATGGGCTACAACTTCTCGATCGCAGGCGTGGCGGGTCGCACCAAGGGCAACTATGCCCGCGGTCACGCGCCCTCCGTCGGCATGGAGGGGCCGTACGACTTGCCGATGCCCAATGGCTTGGTTTGGAACATGGTGGTCGATCCGACGGCGCCGTCTCGCGACACCGGCACAATTCCGCCGGCCACGCACGCGCGGCTCTGGTCGCGGCTGCAGCGATTCCTCGACGAAGTCCTGCCGGTCGCCGAACAGGCCGGCGTGCGACTGGCGCTGCACCCGGACGATCCGCCCATGCCGACCATCCGCGGCCAGCCGCGATTGGTTTATCAGCCGTCGATGTACCAGAAGGTCATCGACCTGAATCCCAGCCCGTCGAACCAACTCGAGTTTTGCGTCGGCTCGCTCGCCGAAATGACGGAGGGCAACATCTACGACGTCGTCGACCAGTACTCGCGGCAGAATCGCCTGGGCTACGTCCACCTGCGCAACGTCCGCGACAAGGTCCCGCACTACAAGGAGACCTTCATCGACGACGGCGAAGTCGACGTGCTCAGCGTGCTCGCGATCCTGAAGAAAAACAAATTCGATGGCGTGATCATTCCCGACCACGCGCCGCAGATGAGCTGTGCCGCCCCCTGGCACGCGGGCATGGCCTTCGCGATGGGCTACATCAAGGCCGGCATGCAATCATTGGACCGCCAATGATTGGAAAGATAAACCCCGGGCCCGTCATCCTGAGCGCAGCGAAGGATCCAGCGCGATGTGCGCCGCATGAACGTGGGCGCACCATTCCTTGGATTCTTCACTGCGTTCAGAATGACGGCGCAGGGATTTTATCCGTGTTAATCCGTGCAATCCGTGGTTAAAAAACGCTCATGATTTTTCCCGACGCTTTTTCGCTTCAGCATGAAACCGCGCTCATCACCGGCGGCGGCACCGGCATCGGCCTGGCGATGGCCCGTTCGATGCGCGCCGCGGGCGCGAAGGTCATCGTGACGGGACGTCGCGAGGCGGAGCTCGCCGCCGCGGTCAAGGAACTTGGCGATGGCGCGGCGTACGTGGTGCACGACGTCAACAAACTGGAAGCCGCCCCTGCAGTCGTGGCCGAGGTTGAGAAGGCGCATGGCCCGATCACCTGTCTCGTGAACAATGCCGGCCAGAATCTCAAGAAGCCTGCGGTCGACACAACATCGGAGGAATTCGAGGCCATCATGCGTACGCACATCTTTGGTGCTCATGCCCTGGTCCGCGCCGTGGCGCCGGGCATGGTCGAGCGCAAACGGGGCAGCATCCTTTTCACCGCGTCGATGGCGTCGATCTTCGGCATCCCGTACGTCATCGCCTACACCGCCGCCAAGTCCGCGATGGTGGGCCTCGTGCGCGGCTATGCTGTCGAGCTTTCGCCGCACGGCGTGCGCGTCAATGCGATCGCCCCCGGCTGGATCGACACCGCCATGTCACGCAAGGCAATGGAAGGAGACCCGGCGCGGAAAAACAAAATCGTCAGCCGCACGCCGATGGCGAAGTTCGGCGACACCGAGGATATCGGCTGGGCCGCCGTTTACCTGACCTCGCCCGCCGCCAAGTTCGTGACCGGCGTCATGCTCCCGGTCGACGGCGGCGTCAGCATGGGTTTCTGAGGCAGTCATCAATGTCACGTAATACGTGACATTGAGAGGGACCCCGCGCTCCGCGCAGCCTGGAACGCGCGCGGAGCACCCGTTCCACCCCGGGCTGCTTGTAATCCATTATTTTACAAGCCGGCTCGGTCCGGGTTGAGGGGGAACCGGCGGGCTTACTTTTCGCCGGGGTTGCCGGGCATCCAGCGCAGCTTGATCTGCATGTATTCCGCGAGGGTCTTCTCGGGCGGCGGCACGCTCTCGGGGAGCGGCCGGCGGGAGGAGGTTTGGAAATATAGGAGGCCGGCGTCGCGCCACCGGCGGGCGTCGCGTTCCTCGATCACGATCACCCCGGGCCGCTTGTAATCCATTGTATTACAAGCCGGCTCGGTGGCAGCGGGGAGCGGCGGGCTTATTTTTCGCCGGGGTTGCCGGGCATCCAGCGCAGCTTGATCTGCTTGTACTCCTCGAGGGTTTTTTCGGGTGGCGGCACGCCCTCCGGGAGCGGTCGGTGGGAAAAGGTTTGGAAATACAACAGGCAGGCGTCGCGCCACCAGCGGGCATCGCGTTCCTGGATCACCAGCAGATCGCTGACGTGACGGTGCCGTTCGGCGTCGACCAGGGGCGCGAGCGAAGACCAAGTCTTCTGCCAGCCCTGCACGGTGGTCACGCCGCGCTGGAAGCGCAGCGCGAACTCGTCCCACAGGATCCGGCCGGACTTCAGCCGGTGATCCCAGGGCACGTGGTGAAACCACAGCAGGAATTCCTCCGGACACGCGTCGAGGTCGTTGAAGCGTTTCGCGACCTCGGGGGCATACTGGCTCACGGCGTTTGTGCCGGTGGTCGTGCGGTCCACGCCAAGGCCGACGGTGTCAGCGCGGTGGTAGTACACCGAGGTCCAGTCCGGCCGGCCTTTGTCATGCCACGGCTCGGGCCCGTAGTGGTGACCCTCCGCAAAGCTGCCGGAGAATCCGAGCGGATTCATGTAGTCGACGACCGCGTCGCGCGACTCGAGCAGCATCTTCGTTAACGGCGCCACGACGCGTGGGTCGGAACCGAAAGTCAGGCGCGTCCATTCGTCGGCGATCGCCGCCGACGTCAACGCCGGATCCCACGCGAGCCGGCCAAAGGCATACCAGTTCGCCTGCGCAAGCGGGTGGCCGGTCCAGTTGCGATCGGTGCCGGTGTTGGCGACGCCGGCGATTACGCTCAGCGCCCGGTGCTCGGCGCCACCTTCGACTATGCTCGCCACGGTCGAACCAGGGCCGGCGGTCAAGGTGTCGGCATCGAGGACCTCCTTCCACATGGGCGCGAGAAACGCCAGGTTCGTGCCCTGGCCGAGGTACTCCTGGGTGATCTGCAGCTCGAGCGCGAGCGGCGTGCGCGGCATGGTGCCAAAGAGCGGGTGGAACGGCTCGCGCGGCTGGAAATCGAGGGGGCCGTTCTTGATTTGGATGACGACGTTCGGGCGGAACTTGCCATCGAGCGGCTTGAACTCGTTGTAGGCCTGCTTGACGCGGTCCTCCTTGATCTCCGCCGCGTAAACGAAGGCGCGCCACATCACGATGCCGTCGTGCGGCGCGAGCGCGTCCGCGAGGAGATTGGCGCCGTCGGCGTGGGTGCGGCCGTAGTTTTGCGGGCCGGGCTGGCCCTCGGAATTGGCCTTCACGAGGAAACCGCCGAAATCCGGAATCAGTCGGTAGATCTCCGCCACCTTTGCCTGCCACCAGGCGATCACCGCGGGGTCGAGCGGGTCCGCGGTCGGCAGGCCGCCGATCTCAATCGGCGCGCTGAAGCGGGCCGTGAGGTAGACGCGGACGCCGTACGGACGAAATTCGCCGGCCAGCGCCGCCACCTTGGCGAGATAGCGCGGCGTAAGGATCAGCGCGTCGGCGTTGACGTTCGTCAGGACCGCGCCGTTGAGGCCGAGCGAGGCGCACGCGCGGGCGTAGTCCCGGTAGCGCGGCGAAAGGTGATCGGGCAACACGAACCATTCCCAGAGCGAGAAACCGGCATAGCCCCGCTCCACGGTGCGGTTGAGGTTGTCCCAGTGGTTCAGCAACCGGCGCGAGATCTTCGGCTGGCTGGTCACATTCAAATCGCGGGTCCCTTGTCCCAGCTGCAAGTGACGGAGCAGGGCATAGGCTCCGTAGAGTGCGCCGAGGTCGCTGTTGGCGGAGATGCGAACCTGACCGTCGGCAGTTCCGCGCAGCGCGTAGCCCTCCTTTCCTGCGTCGGGTACTTCGGCCGAAGTCGCCGTCAGTTCGATCCGGGGAGCCGCACCGGTCAGTCCGGACAAGCCGTCCACTAATTCGCGCCGGGCCGCGGCGAGCGTCGCCGACTCGTGGCCGCCCGGTGTGGCGAGGACGATGGACGCGACGGGACGCGCATTCTCCACGCGGTCGTGGCGGAGCCAGAGCCGGTAGCCGTCCTCGGCGGAGAGTGGGACGGAAAGAAACGCGCAGACCAAAATGACCAAGATTGTTTGGAGGGCCGGGCTTCGGCGCGGCCGCGGTCGGGCGGGAGCCCGACCCTCCACCGGAAAGCGCGTTGGGGACAACGCGCTCCACCTGGAATTCATTGTAGGCATGTTGTTCAGATTCCTGCCTTGCGCCGACGCTCGGCCAGTTCGGCGGCCATTTGCAGCGTGGTCGCCTTGTTCAGCTTGCAAAGCGCGATGGCCAGCGCGCCGCCGGCGAACAGCAGGCCGACGATGATCGTGCTCGTCGCGCGGTAGCCGGCGATGGCGTTCGCGGCGGTGGGCAGATGCGTTTCGTAGTCGAAGAGGCCGGCCATCAGCCACAGGAACATCGCCGACCCAAACGCGAGGCCGGCCTTCAGCGAAAAGCCGATCGTGGCGAAAACCATGCCGGTGAAGCGACGCCCGGTCTGCCATTCCGAATAGTCGGCGGCATCGGCGTACATCGCCCACGCCACGGCGATCGTCGGGGCGTACACCATCGCACCAAGCACCGCGATCGCCACCATGCCGATGGTGTTGGTGGGGCTGAGCAGGTACATCGCGAACGAGTTCAAGGCGCCGAGCGTGAAACCGACGCCGATCACGGCCTTCTTGCCGAAGCGCGCGGAGAAGGAGGCGGAGGCGATGATGACGACAATCGTCACGGCCGTGCCGAGCATGTTGATAATGCTGTTGAACACGTCCGCGACGTTGGAGTTGGCCGCCGTATCACGCGTGCCGTGCACGATGTACCCGAGCCAGTCGAGCAGCCCGCCGGTCTTGGCCGCGCCGCCGGTCGTCAGCCCGAGCTTTTCCACGAAGTCGAACATCGCGGCCTTGTCGGCGTAGTGGTGGTAGTAGTTGTAATGCGCGCCGCCGCGGAACGAGAGCATCGCGAAGTTGCAGACCGTGTAGGCCACGAGCGCGATCCACGGGCCGTTCTTCAACAGGTCGGTGAAATCCTGCTTGGGCGACGTCTGGGTTTCCGCCACGGGCTGGATGCGTTCCTTGGTGGTGAAAAACGTGACGAGGAACAGCACAAGGCAGAGCACGGCCCAGATCGTCATCGTGACCTGCCAGCCGTGCTGCCGGTTCGAGCCCTCGGCGAACTTGGCGACCAGCGGCAGGGTGAAGCCGCCGACGATGAACTGCGCGATGTTGACGGAGACGAAGCGGTAGGAATTGAGCTTGGTCCGCTCGTTGAGGTCGCCCGTCATGACGCCGCCCAGCGCCGAGTACGGCATGTTGTTCATCGAGTACAGCGTCATCAGGACGGTGTTCGTGATGCCGGCGTAGGCGATCATCATGCCCATGCTCCAGCCCTGCGGCGTGGTGTAGGCGAGGACCATGACGATGGCCCAGGGAACGGACGTCCACAGGATCCACGGGCGGAAGCGGCCCCAGCGCGACTTGGTGCGGTCCGCGAGCACGCCCATGATCGGGTCGAACACGGCGTCCCACAGGCGCGGCCAGAGCAGGATCGCCGCCGCGGCGTTGGCCGAGAGGCCGAAGACGTCCGTGTAGAAATTCAGCTGGAAGAGAACCATCGTCATGAAGACGAAGTTCGCCGCCGCGTCGCCGGCGCTGTAGCCCGCCTTCTCGAGGAAGGAGAGTTTCTGCGGGGAGTCAGTCATGGGGGTGGGATGCTAATCGTTCTCGTTCTCTTAATCTTTCTCTTTCTCTCGGGGCGTCGCAGTTCCTGACGGAGAGAACGAGAACGATTAAGAGAACGAGAACGAGGGGAATTGATTAAACCAGCACGAGGTCCGCGCCCGCCGGCTTCGGCGCACCCAGCGCCTCGGCGCGCGGTCCGGGGGAAGCTGAGCCGATCACGACGCGGTACTTGCCGGGCACGCGGACGCGATAGCCCTTGACGTCAACCTGCGCGAAAGCCTCGGGCGGCAGCTTGAAGGTCACGTACACGGAACCGCGCGCCGGCACCGCGACTTTCTGAAAGTCGACCAGCGTCGCCAACGGCGCGTCGGCAATTTCCCGCGGGGGTTGTACGTAGCACTGGACGGCTTCCTCCACGGCGCGCGTGCTGCCATTGGTGAGCCGCACCGTCGCGGTGAGCACATCGGTCGCCGCCAGACGGGCCGTTCCCAGTTTCAGGTCGCCATAGGAGAGCTGACTGTAGCTGAGGCCGAAGCCAAAGGGGTAGAGCGGTTCGACGGTCGCGTACCGGTAAGTGCGGCCGCGCATCGCGTAGTCGGCAAACGGCGGCAGGTCGGCGGTGCGCTTCGGCACGGTGACCGGCAGTTTGCCGGACGGGTTGACGTCCCCAAAGAGCACGTCCGCGACCGCCTCGCCGCCTTCGCAACCGGGGTACCAGACCTGCAGCACGGCATCGGCGAGTTCCTGTACCTCGGGCACGGCCAGCGCGCTGCCACCCGTGAGAACGACGACGAGTTTCTTGGCGTGCTTGCGCAACTCGATGAGGAACTCGCGTTGCACGGCCGGCAGTTCGATCGCATCCCGGTCGCCGCCCGTTGGCGAGGCGACGGCGTCGCCCTCCTCGCCCTCGAGCGACGGATCGAGGCCGAGCACCGCGATGGTGATCTCGTTTTCGGAGGCCGTGGGGTAGGTGTAGTTCACGCCCGGGGACATCGGGCCGGAGAGCGGACAACCGGTGCGGTAAACGACGCGACAGCCCTCGGCGACCCGGCCGGTGATGCCCTCCAGAATCGTGACGAGACGCGGCGAGATGCCGAAATAGTTGCCGAGCAGCGCCGTCGTGCTGGCGGCGGTCGGGCCGCACACGAGCAGGCTGCGATGGTCGCGGCGCAGCGGCAGGAGGCCGTTGTTCTTGAGCAGCACAATCGATGCGGCCGCCGCCTGGCGCGCGAGTTGGCGATGCGGCGCGCTGTCGATGATCGTCGCCGGCGTTTCGGACCAGGGCACGCGATCCGCGGGGTCGAGCAGGCCGAGCTTGAACTTGGTCGTGAGCAGACGGCGCACGGAGGTGTCGATTTCGGCCTCGGTGATCAGGCCCTGCTTCACTGCGACAACGAGATCGTTATAAGTGCAGCCGCAGTTGAGATCGCAGCCGTTCTTCACCGCGAGCGCCGCGGAGGCCGCCGCGTCTTTCGTCACCTTGTGGTGCTGGTGGAAATCATCGATCGCGCCGCAGTCGCTGACAACGTGGCCTTTGAATCCCCACTGTTGGCGCAGGATGTCGTGCAGCAGCAGCTTGCTGCCGCACGCCGGCTCCCCGAGCACGCGGTTGTAGGCGCCCATGACCGCCTCGACGCCGTTGCGCACGAGTTTTTCAAAGGCGGGCAGGTAGGTTTCGTTTAGATCCTTCGGGGTCGGCTTGGCGTCGAAATCATGCCGGCTCTGCTCGGGCCCGCTGTGCACGGCAAAGTGTTTCGCGCAGGCTGCGGTTTTGAGATACTTGGCGTGGTCGCCCTGCAGGCCGCGGACCATGGCGGAGCCGAGTTCGCCGGTGAGCTGCGGGTCCTCGCCGAACGTTTCCTGTCCGCGGCCCCAGCGCGGGTCGCGGAAGATATTGATGTTGGGCGTCCAGAACGTGAGGCCCTGGTACTGCCCGCGATTCCCGGCGGCGACGGCCGCGTGGTGCTTTGCGCGGGCCTCGTCGGCGATCACGTTGGCGACGCGCTGCACGAGCGGGCGATCCCAGGTGGCGCCGAGGCCGATGACCTGCGGGAACACGGTCGCGCGGCCGTTGCGGCCGACGCCGTGGCAGGCTTCATTCCACCAGTTGTACGCCGGCACCCCCAGGCGCTCCACGGCGTTGTTCTCGTGGAGCAGCTGGTTGATTTTCTCCGGGAGGGTCAGCCGCGCGAGGAGGTCATCCACGCGCTGGGTCAACGGGAGATCGGGATCGAGAAACGGCAGGGCCGCCGGGGTGGCGCGAGGGGGCATGAAGGATCTGCGCTCCGACGGCCGGGGATCAGCCGTGGAGGTACGTATTGAGGAGGTTTTCGAGGTATTCCTGTTTGCCGGAGCGCGGCTTGGGTTCGCCGAGCTTGGTCAGGACGAGCTTGTTCAGCTCACGGAAATCGGTGCGGCCCTTCGCGATCGCGCGACCGTAGCCGGAGTCGAAGGACGCGTAGCGCTGCGCGACGAACGCCTCGAACTTGCCCTCGGCCAGGATCCGGCGGGCGAGCTTGAAGGCGAGGGCGTAGGCATCCATGCCGCCGATGTGGGCGTGGAAGAGGTCCTCGGGGTCGATGGACGGGCGGCGCAGTTTGGCGTCGAAGTTGAAGCCACCGGTGCCGAGGCCGCCCGCGCGCAGGATGGAGACCATCGCGAGCGTGAGCTCCTTGACGTTGGTGTTGAACTGGTCGGTGTCCCAACCGAGCAGCGTGTCGCCGGCATTGGCGTCGATCGAGCCGAGCATGCCCTGGGCAGCCGCGACCTCGATCTCGTGTTCGAAGGTGTGGCCCGCGAGGGTCGCGTGGTTGGTCTCGATGTTGAACTTGAAGTACTTTTCCAGGCCGTAGGTGCGCAGGAAGGCGATGCCGCTCGCGACGTCGAAGTCGTACTGGTGCTTGGTCGGTTCCTTCGGCTTCGGCTCGATCAGGAACTGGCCCTTGAAGCCGATGCTCTTGGCGTAGTCGACCGCCATGTGCAGGAAGGCCGCCAGGTGGTCCTGCTCGCGCTTGAGGTTCGTGTTGAGGAGCGTCTCGTAGCCCTCGCGACCGCCCCAGAAAACGTAGTTCTCGCCGCCGAGCAGCTTGGTGACGTCCATCGCCTTCTTCACCTGCGCCGCGGCGTAGGCGACGACATGGGCATCGGGGTTCGTGGCCGCGCCGCACATGTAGCGCGGGTTGGAGAAGAGGTTGGCCGTGCCCCAGAGCAGCTTCACGCCGGTGGCCTTCTGCAGGTCCTTCGCGTGGGCGACGATCTTGTCGAGGTTGCGATTGGATTCCGCGAGCGTGCGGCCTTCCGGCGCGATGTCGCGGTCATGGAAGCACCAGAAAGGCGCGCGGATCTTTTGGAAGAACTCAAAGGCCGCATCGAGGCGCACCTTGGCGATCGAAACCGGGTCGGAACCCTTTTCCCACGGACGCTGGATGGTGCCCGGACCGAACGGGTCGGAACCGACGCCGCGAAACGCGTGCCAGTAGGCGATCGAGAAGCGGAGGTGGGCGGACATCGTCCGGCCGTCGATCACCTCATCCGGGTTGTAGTGCCGGAACGCCAGCGGGTTGGCCGAGCCGGGGCCCTCGAAAGCGATGCGCTTGATGCGGGGAAAATGGGAGCGGGAGGATTTCATCGGGGATGAGCGGAGCAGGGTCGGGGTAGCCGCTCAAGACCAGAGGTCGGCATTTCGCCGTCATAGTCGGAGTGAGACAACGGGTCGGCCGTGCTAACTATAGACTTGAAGGGCGTCCGCCGCGCCGCCGGAATGCCGGCACCCCCGAATGAGCGAGAAACGCGTTACCCTGGCGGACATTGCCGTGAAGGCGGAGGTGCACGTGACGACTGTGTCGCTGGCGCTGCGCAACCACCCGCGTTTGCCGGAAACCACGCGCCGCCGCATCCAGGCGCTCGCGAAGAAAATGGGCTACACGCCCGACCCGGTCCTGCGCGCGCTGGTGGCCTACCGCGGCGGCGTGATCGAGCGCCGCAACACGCCGACGCTGGCGTACGTGACGAACTGGACCACCCGCTGGGGTTGGAAAAAAGTCACCGCGCACCCGGACTTCTACGCCGGCGCGCTCGCGAAGGCCAATGAGCTCGGGTACAAACTCGACCACTTCTGGATGCGCGAGGAGGGGATGAGCCAGGAGCGCCTCGGGCAGATTTTGTACTCGCGCGGCATCAACGGCCTGATCATCGCCTCGCACGGCCGCGAGATGGGTGACGCGCTCGAGTTCGACTGGGCGAATTTCAGCGCGGTCAAGATCGACTACTTCCCGCACCAACCCGCGCTGCACAACGTCACCAACAACCAGTGCGACATCGCGCGCCTCGCCATGCAGAAGGTGATCGCCGCCGGCTACCGGCGCATCGGCTTCGTCATGCATCGCGGCTGGGACCACGCGGTGGACCACCTGTGGACCGCCGGATACCTGTGCGAGCAGCAGACCTTGGCTTCGAAGGAGCGCATCCCCGCCCATCTGTTTCCCGAGCCGGAGCCGGTCGAGCGCTGGTTGAACGAAAGTAAATCGGACGTGGTCGTCGAACCCGCGTCGTTCGCCGCCTGGTTTCGGAAGTACCAGCCGGAAGTCATCATCAGCAAGGCGTCCTTCGTGCTGCCGACGCTGAAGGCCATGGGCGTGCGGGTGCCGCAGGACGTCGCCTTCGTCGATGTGTTCCTCGACCAGCCCGACGGCCACACCGCGGGCGTCCGGCAGAATCACACGACCGTCGGCGCGCTCGCGGTGGAAATTCTCGCGGGCCAGCTGCAGCATAATAAATACGGGGTCCCGGAAATCCCCACGACGACGTACGTGGAAGGCACGTGGCATGACGGGGCGACGTGTCCGGTGGTGGGTCGGGATCGTTGATCCAGACCGACACACCCCGGCGTTTACCCGCCTGCGGCGGCGCGATAGGCGACCAGGGCTTTGCGCCACCCCTCTCAAGAGGGGAACTCAACGCCATAGATCCCCTCTAGAGAGGGGCCCGGCAGCCGTAGGCTTGGCGAAGGATGCTGCCGGCAGGGCGGGGTGTGTTCGGTTTCTGGTTCACGTCCCTCAAAAGAGGATTCGCCAGACCATCCCCGCCGGTTGACTGTACGCTGTCTTAAGCCGCCTTTTCGCTTCCCAAAATTCCCGGTTCGACAAGCCTGTTCCCGTGAGCGTTTACCTCCCTGACCCCAAGCGCTACGAAGCGATCCAATACGCCCGTTGCGGTCGCAGCGGCCTCCGCCTCCCGAGATTGTCCCTCGGCCTCTGGCACAACTTCGGCGGCGTCGACCCGGTCGAGAACCAGCGCGCGCTGCTGCGGCGTTCCTTCGATCTCGGCATCACCCATTTCGACCTGGCCAACAACTACGGTCCGCCGCCGGGCACGGCGGAGGAGAACTTCGGCCGCATCCTGCGGATGGATTTCGCCGCGCACCGGGATGAACTCATCATTTCTTCCAAGGCCGGCTATTACATGTGGCCGGGACCTTACGGTGAATGGGGCTCGCGGAAAAACCTCCTCGCCTCGCTCGACCAGAGCCTGAAGCGCATGGGCCTGCCGTACGTGGATATCTTCTACCACCACCGGCCCGATCCCGACACCCCGCTCGAGGAATCGATGACCGCGCTGGCGGACGCCGTGCGTTCCGGCCGCGCGCTCTATGCAGGCATTTCCAATTACAAGGCCGCAGAAACCCGCCAGGCCGCGGCGATCCTGAAGAGCCTCGGCGTGCCGCTGCTCATCCACCAGCCGAAGTACAATATGTTCAACCGCTGGGTGGAGCCGGAGCTGCTGCCGACGCTCGCCGAGGTGGGCGCGGGCTGCATCCCGTTCTCGCCGCTTGCGCAGGGTCTGCTGACCAACCGCTACCTCGGCGGCATCCCGGCCGATTCGCGCGCGGTGAAGTCGGGCGTTTTCCTCAAGCCGACGCAAATTACGCCTGAGGTGCTCGCCAAGATCCAGGCGCTGAACGAGGTCGCCCAGGCGCGCGGCGCGACGCTGGCCCAGCTCGCCACCAACTGGCTGCTGCGCCGTCCGGAAGTCACCAGCGTGCTGATCGGCGCGAGCAAGGTCTCGCAAATCGACGACATCCACGCCGGCTTGAAACAACCCCCGCTCGCCGCCGCCGAACTGGCGAAGATCGAGTCGATCCTCGGGTCGAGCTGAGTTCGCGTACCTGCTTTTCCCAAATCTTAAATGCAAACGCCGTCATTCTGAGCGAAGCAAAGAATCCAAGGGAGCGCTCGCCATGATAACGATTCGCGCCCACTTGGATCCTTCGCTTCGCTCAGGATGACGACAAAATAGTGTTCACCGCGCTTCGCGCTCATTCGCTTTAACCCCTCCCTCCCATGCCCCGTCCAATCACCCTCTTCACCGGCCAATGGGCCGACCTGCCGCTCGAGAAACTGGCCCCGCTGATCAAGAAAATGGGCTACGACGGCGTCGAGCTCGCCTGCTGGGGCGACCACTTCGACGTCGATGCCGCCGCCACGTCCGACAAATACCTGAAGGACAAATGGGCGCTGTTGCAGGATCACGGCCTGACCTGCTTCGCGATCTCGAGCCACCTGGTCGGCCAGGCGGTGTGCGACCTCATCGACGAGCGGCACAAGTCGATCCTGCCGGCCGATGTCTGGGGCGACGGCGACCCCGAGGGCGTGCGGCGCCGCGCGGCCAAGAAGCTCGCGCTCGCCGCGAAGGCTGCGCGTCGTTTCCGCGATGCCCAGCCGGGCGGCGACAAAAAAGCCGCGGCGGTCGTGAATGGCTTCACGGGCTCGTCAATCTGGCACTCGATCTACGCGTTTCCGCCGACGTCGCAGGCTTACTGGGACGCGGGTTTCGCGGATTTTGCGAAGCGGTTCGGCCCGATCCTTGCGGAGTTCGACAAACACAACGTGAACTTCGCCCTCGAGGTGCATCCGACCGAGATCGCCTTCGACATCGCCAGCGCCGAGCGGGCGATCGCCGCGGTGAAGGGTCACAAGCGCTTTGGGTTCAATTACGACCCGTCGCACCTGGGTTATCAGGGCGTGGACTACGTGAAGTTCATCCGCACCTTTGGGCCGCGCATTTTCCATGCGCACATGAAGGACGTCTGGTGGGGCCACGGCGACGGCACCGTCGGCGTGTTCGGCGGCCACACCAGCTTCGGCGACGCCCGCCGCGCCTGGGACTTCCGCTCGGTTGGGCGCGGGGACGTCAAGTTTGAAGACATTATTGTCGCGTTGAACGACGTCGGTTACGCCGGCCCGCTGTCGGTGGAGTGGGAGGACATCCGCATGGACCGCGAACACGGCGCCACGGAGTCCTGCGCGTTTCTCCGCAAACTCGACTTCGCCCGCAGCACGGTGGCCTTCGACGCGGCGTTTGATAAGAAGAACCAATGATTTTCTTACAGGAGGTCGCAGAGCACGCAGAGCTTGGATTGATTCTCCGCGGTCTCTGCGGCCTCCTGTAGAATATTCCCCACTTCAATGAACCGAAAACTTCGCTTTGGGATGATTGGCGGTGGCCGCGGGGCCTTTATTGGCGCGGTGCATCGCATTGCCGCCCGCATGGACGGGCAGGCGGAACTGGTCGCGGGCGCGTTCTCCAGCGACGCGGCGCGCTCGAAGGCGTCCGGGGCCGACCTCCACCTCGACCCGGCCCGCGTGTATGGGTCCTACCAGGAAATGGCGCGCGCCGAGGCGAAACGCCCGGCGTCCGAGCGCCTCGACTTCGTGGTGATCGTCACGCCGAACCACCAGCATTTCCCGCCGGCGAAACTGTTCCTCGAGTCCGGCTTCAATGTCGTGTGCGACAAGCCGGTGACGTTCAACCTCGCGGAGGCGAAAAAACTCGAGGCCATCGTCCGCAAGACCAAGAAGGTCTTCGTCCTGACCCACAACTACACCGGCAACGCCATGGTGAAGCAGGCGCGCGCGCTGGTGGCCGAAGGAAAGCTTGGGAAGATTCGCAAGATCGTCGTGGAGTATCCGCAGGGCTGGCTCGCCACGCGGTTGGAGACCACCGGCCAGAAACAGGCCGGGTGGCGGACGGACCCGAAGCGCAGCGGCGCCGCGGGTGCGATGGGTGACATCGGGACACATGCGGAGAACCTGGCGCGTTACATCACCGGGCTGCGGATCGCCGAATTGTGCGCGGACCTGACCACTTTTGTCGCGGGCAGAAAACTTGATGACGACGGCAACATTCTGGTGCGGTACCGCGGCGGCGCGAAGGGCGTGTTGCACGCCTCGCAGATTTCCGTCGGCGAGGAGAACAACCTGAACATCCGGGTCTATGGCGAGAAGGGCGGCCTTGAATGGAAACAGGAGCACCCGAACGAGCTGATCGTGAAGTACCCCGACCGGCCGGCGGAGACCTGGCGGCGTGGCAACGGCTATGTCGGTCCGGCGGCCGCCAGGGCCACGCGCATCCCGCCGGGCCACCCGGAAGGCTACCTCGAGGCGTTCGGCAATGTTTACCGCGAGGCCTTCCGCGCCATTGCCGCCGAAGTCGCGGGAAAGCCGCTGCCGCGGGACCTGGATTTCCCGACGATCGCCGACGGCGTCGAGGGCATGCAGTTCATCGAGACCGCCGTCCGCAGCGCCAAGCTCGGCGCGAAGTGGGTGAAGTTTCCCGAGTGAACCGGTGGATCATTTGAACATTTCAACGATTTAAGCGGCGGCCGGCTGGCCCCAACCCCCGACGAAAATCAACGATTGCCTCTGTCCCCGAACGGGGCCCGCTCGTAAGCGCGCGGCGTATCGCCTGTAAACAGGCTCCTATCCGTACCGCCCCATGCCCCTCATCACCCCCGCGCAGTTGAAGTCCGGTTACGATGTGATTGTCGTTGGTTCTGGCGCGGGCGGCGGCCAGGCCGCGTACACTCTCACGATGGAGGGCGTGAAGGTGCTGATGCTCGAGGCCGGGCGAAACTACGTGCCCGAGACCGAAACGCCGATGTTCGAAACGGCCGATCAGGCGCCGTTGCGCGGGACGTCGACGCCCGACAAGCCCTTTGGTTTTCACGACGCGACGATCGATGGCGGATGGCAAGTGCCGGGCGAGCCGTACACGAGCGCGATCGACGCTCCCGGTCGGAAGTTCGAATGGTGGCGCGCCCGCATGCTCGGCGGCCGCACCAACCACTGGGGCCGGCTTTCCTTCCGCAACGGTCCGTATGATTTCAAGCCGCGCCGCCGCGACGGCCTCGGGTTTGACTGGCCGATGGATTACGAGGACCTCGCACCGTACTACGACAAGGTCGAGATGCTGATCGGCGTTTACGGCAACAACGATGGCCTCGAGAACACGCCCAACTCCTCGCCGGGGGTCTTGTTGCCGCCGCCGAAGGCGCGCGTCAGCGACCGCTTGTTCCAGAAGCGCGCGGGCGAGCTCGGCATACCCGTGGTCGCCGCGCACCGCGCCGTGCTGAGCCAGCGCCTGGATTCCGCGCGGCTGCCGGCCAAGTTGCACCCGGGAAACCCCATGGCGCAGCGCGTCCTGCGCGAGGCGATGGAAGGGCGCGCGGCCTGTTTCTGGGCGACGAACTGCGGGCGGGGTTGCGCGATCCGCGCCACGTACCAGTCGACGACCGTGCACCTGCCGCCGGCGATGGCGACCGGCAATCTCGACCTCGTGACCAACGCCATGGCGCGCGAGGTGACCACGGGCCCGGACGGCAAGGCGACCGGCGTCATCTTCATCGACAAGACGACCGGTCGCGAATTCACGGCCAAGGCGCGCGTCGTCGTGCTCGCCGCCAGCTCGGGCGAAACCGTGCGCCTGATGCTCAATTCCAAGTCGGCCCGTTTTCCGCAGGGCCTGGCGAACTCGTCCGGGTTGGTCGGCAAGTACCTCATGGACACGGTCGGCGCCGATTTTTCGGGCCAGATTCCCGTCTTGGAGAACCTGCCGCCGCACAACGAGGACGGCGCCGGCGGGTCGCATGTGTACGCGCCGTGGTGGCTGTACCAGGAGCAGCTCGCCGGCAAGCTCGGCTTCGCGCGCGGCTATCACATCGAGTTCGGCGGTGGCCGTCACCTGCCGGGCATGGGCACGATCAGCGGGTGGGAGTGGCTCACCGGCGGCACCTACGGCCGGAAATTCAAGGAGGACGCGCGGCGCTACTATGGGTCGTTCGTCGGCTTCTCCGGCCGGGGCGAAATGATTCCGAACGAGGATTCGTTCTGCGAGCTCGACCCCGTCGTGAAGGACAAGTGGGGCATTCCGGTGCTGCGCTTCCACTGGAAGTGGTCGGAACACGAGATCCGCCAGGCGGCGCATATGCATAGAACCTTCGCCGAGATCATCTCCGCGATGGGCGGACGCGTTCGCGCGAAACCCCAGACCGACGGCGCCAAGGCCATTGCGAACGGCGGTGTGATCATCCACGAGGTCGGCGGCGCCATCATGGGCGACGACCCGAAGAAATCGGTGACCAACCAGTGGTCGCAAACCTGGGACGTGCCCAATCTCTTCCTCACCGACGGCGCGCCGTTCTGCAGCAACGCCGACAAGAACCCTACGCTCACGATCATGGCCCAGGCCTGGCGCTCCGCCGACCGCATCGTGGCCGAGCTGAAGAAACAGAATTTGTGATGCGCGGCGATCAACACACCCCGTCGCTGCGCGCCACCCCTCTCGAGAGGGGACCTTCTGCAGTGCGATCCCCTTTTGAGAGGGGTGCCCGACAGGGCGGGGTGTGTCGGACGCGTGTCCGCGAGCGCACCACTCATCCCGTCGGGGTATAAAACCCCTCCCAACAAATTCAGGACCTGCCCCATGGAACCTACTTCCCGCATCGACCGCCGCACCGCCATCAAGTGGATGCTCGCCGCCTCGGCCACGCTGGCGATCGACCCGCAATTCACGCGCGCCGACGCGGCCGCCACGCCCTCGGGCCGGGGTTATGGCAGCGATCCTGACATCCTGCGGCACTATAAGCCGGGCGAGTTGTGGCCGCTGACCCTCACGGACGCCCAGCGACGGACGGCGGCCGCGCTTTGCGACGTCATCATTCCCGCGGACGAGTTCTCGCCGGCCGCCTCGGCGGTCGGCGTGGTGGACTTCATCGACGAATGGATCAGCGCGCCGTACCCGAAACAACGCGCCGACCGCGAGGTCGTGCTGCCGGGCCTGGCGTGGATCGACGAGGAGGCGCACAAGCGGTTCGGGCGCGGCTTCGCGGAACTTGCGGCCACGCAGCACGCGGCGATCTGCGACGACATTTGTGCACCGGCCACGGCCAAGCCGGAGTTCAGTCAGGCGACGCAGTTCTTTTCCCTGTATCGCAACCTGACGGCCGGCGGTTTCTACACGACCCCGGTCGGGGCGAAGGACCTGCGCTACGTCGGCAACGTGCCGCTCGCGACATTCGACGGCCCGCCGCTGGAAGCGCTGAAGCAGGCGGGTTTGGCGTGAGCGCTTATGGCATCCCTACACACCCCGCCCTGCCGGGCACCCCTCTCGAGAGGGGATCTGCGTTGGCGCCGTCCGGGGTCCCCTCTCGAGAGGGGTGGCGCGCAGCGACGGGGTGTGTTCTCGGAAAAGATTCCTTTATGAAAACCATGTTCATCGCGCTCCTCACGCTCGGTGGCCTCTGCGCCGCGCTCACCGCCGCCGAAACCAACACGCTCACCCCCGCTGAGAAAACCGCGGGCTGGCAGCTCCTGTTCGACGGCCAATCGCTCAACGGCTGGAAGACGAACGAATCGCCGGCGACGTTCTCCGTCGCGAACGGCGAATTGGTCGTCAAGGGCACGCGCTCACACCTGTTCTACGATGGCCCGGTGGCGAATCACGACTTCAAGAATTTCGAACTGACGGTCGACGTGCTCACCAAGCCCAAGGCGAACTCGGGGGTGTATCTCCACACCGAGTGGCAGGCCGAAGGCTGGCCCGCGAAGGGGTACGAGGTGCAGGTGAACAACAGTCACAAGGACCCCAAGCGGACCGCGGGGCTATATGGCATCAAGGACAACCTCGAGGCGGTCGCGAAGGACGACGTTTGGTTCACGCTGGTGATCCGCGTGGACGGCCGGCACATCACGACCAGCGTGGACGGAAAGGTCATCATCGATTTCATGGAGCCGGAGGGGTGGACGCCGCCCGCGGATTTCGCGGGCCGGAAGCTCGCGCACGGCACCTTCGCCCTGCAGGGGCATGATCCGGGCAGCGAAGTGCATTATCGGAACATCAAGGTGCGCGTGCTGCCATAGTGTCAGGCAGGACGCCGTTTTTCGGCGCCCGCACGCGCCGTCGCGCGCCACCCCTGCAACAAGCTCTCAACCCACTAAAAATGACCCCTCCATTCACCCGTCGCGATGTCCTGCAATCCCTCCTCGCCGGCGCCGCCCTGGCGGCGCTGCCCCGCACCGCCTTCGGCGCCGACGCGACCGCGCCGGTGGCCACGGGGTTCCGTCACTCCGTGTGCAAATGGTGCTTCAAGGACATCCCGCTCGCCGAGTTCGCGGCGGCGGTGAAGGAGTTCGGCCTCGAGTCGGTCGAGCTGCTCAATCCCGACGAGTGGCCGGTCGTCCAGAAGCTCGGCCTGACGTGCGCCATGGCGACGGGCACGACGACAATTCCCAAGGGGTTCAACCGGGTCGAAAACCACGCCGCTTATGTTCCTTCCATGATCGAGCGCATCAAGCTGTGCGCCGATGCGGGCCTGCCGAACGTGATCGTGTTCTCCGGCAATCGCGAAGGCATGTCCGACGAGCAGGGGTTGGAAAACTGCGCGGTCGGCCTGAAACAGATTGTCGGCGAAGCCGAGAAGCGCGGCGTCACCGTGTGCATGGAACTCCTCAACTCGAAGGTGAACCACAAGGACTACATGTGCGATCGCACGCCCTGGGGCGTCGAGCTCGTGAAGCGCGTGGGCTCGGAGCGCTTCAAGCTGCTTTACGACATCTACCACATGCAGATCATGGAAGGGGACGTGATCCGCACGATTCAAGATGCGCATCCCTACATTGGCCACTACCACACCGCCGGCAATCCGGGACGTCACGAAATCGACGACAGCCAGGAATTGAACTATCCGGCGATCATGCGCGCCATCAAGGCCACCGGTTTCAAGGGCTTCGTCGCCCAGGAATTCATCCCCGCGAAAAAGCCCGCCCTCGATTCGCTGAAGGCCGCGGTGAAGCTGTGCACGGTGTGATCGATCGGTAATTGGAGGCGGGGTCCTCGCCCTGCCTCCAGGCAAAATTCAATACCCCGCTTCCTTCAGCGCCGCCAGGATGCGGCGTTCGCCGCCGCCAATGTGCCGGGCCATCAACTTTTCGGCCTGCGCGGCGTCTCGCTTGCGGATTGCCTCAACCACCTTGATGTGCTCCTGCGTCGATTCCTCCGCGTCGATGCCGACGTCCAGACCCAGGAAACACGGCCGCTGGTGTCGCTCGAGGACGGTCGCGACGAGGCTTTCCAGCTGGCTGTTCCGCGCGCACCGGGCGATCTCCACGTGAAAACGATTATTCGCAAGCAGGTACGCGCGGTAGCTCTTGTGGTCACCGAGCGTGTACGAGAGCGTGGAAAGCTCCGACAGTCGATTGACGTCCTCGGGGGTGGCGCGTTCCGCCGCCAAGGCCGCGACGGCGGGTTCGATCATCCGGCGCACCTCGCATAGATCCTGGAAGCTGCGGGCCGTCAGCGGGGCGACGGTGTAGCCGCGAAACGGACTCGCCATCACCAGGTTCTCGTTGGCCAGGCGGTTGAGCGCCTCGCGGATCGGCGTGCGCGAAACGCCCAGCTGCGCGCAGAGCTCGGCCTCGATCAAGCGGTCGTCGGGTTTGAGGAGGCAGGTGAGGATGCTGTGCTTGAGCTCAGCGTAGACGCGGTCCGGCAGTACGCTCCCACCTGTGCGATTGCCATTGCTCGTTTCGGGCGCAGAAGCGGTTTTCATGGTGGGGTGAACCGGGCGATTTATCCGGGCCAGCGCCCCGGGGGTCGAGTAATTAATAAGGAGCAACTGCCGGCCTTACCGGATGAACAACCCGGTAAGGTAGATATACCAGCCGCCCAGGAGCACGCAAACGCCGGCATGGAGCATGGCGGAGTTCCGCCACCGCCACAGCAGCCAGCAGAGCGGGGCCGTCACGGGAAAAGCAATGAGCGCCAGCGTGACCGGTTTGACCAGCCAGTGTTCCGCCAGGCGGTGGGTAAAGGCCCAGTTGTTGGCGTCCTTGGCCACCACGGCGTAGGCCAGGGTGAGGGTGGCTACGCCGATCACGGGGCCGATCCACCGGACCGCCGGGGAGGCGGAGGCGGCCGGTTGCGCGGAGGGCCGCGCCGGTTGCGCGGCGTGGGCGCGGCGGCGCCACCACATCCAGGCGCCACTCAGCGCGAGGAAACTCGGCGTCATGCCGAGGATGAACCAAATGACTTTGGTGAAGAGGCCGCCGAAATAACCGAAATGAATCGGATCGAAAGCCCAGTAGATCCGGTTCCAACCGGTGTCCTCTCGGCCGTCGACCTTGCTGAGCACGTCACCGGTCACCGGGTCGAGCCGCAGGGAATTGCGCCGGCGCACATGGCTTTGGGCCACCAGCATGCTGGGCACGTCGCCGGTCATGACCGCGGGTGTGCCGGCCTTCGCGGGAATGGTCATCGTGCGCACGGTGAAATCGGGAAACGCCGCGCGGGCGCGCGCCAGCAATTCGTTGGCGCCGAGCACCGGACCCGTCGCGAGGCGCTTGGCCGCTTGCCCGGGTTTCTCGGTCATCTCGCCGCCTTCGGCGGAATCGGCCGGCGCCGTGGCGGCCGAAGGGGAACTGAACCACTTCTTCTCGATGCGGACATACGCGCCCTCCAGGCCGAAGACCGCGCCGGTGAATCCAATCATCAGGTTGAACACGAGCGACCACACCCCGATGAACTTGTGCAACTCGGCCCAGGGCGGCCGGGTGCCCCAGCTGCCTTTCAGCCGCAATTGGAAGAGTTTCTTGATCCAGCCGCGGTAGATCCAGAGGCCCGTCGCGCAGGACAGCATCAGCGTCACGCCGAACACCCCGACGAACATGCGGCCCCACGCGCCCATCAGCAGGCGAACGTGCGACTGGCGGATGAATTGGTAGATCGTGCTGGTATAACCTCCGCCGGGAGCGCGCTCACCAGTGACCGCCCCGGTGGCGGGATCGACGTACGCCGTCACGCCGCGACTTTTCCCATTGGGCTGCCGGACCGACAGGGCCGCTTCATGCGCGAAGTGCGGGCGCACTGAAAATTCGAGGCGGTTGATCCGGGCACCCGGGTACTGCGCTTGGAGGCTGGCGATGATGGCCTCCGCGTCGACGCGTTTGCCGTCGGCCGCGGGTTCGACGCGCATGCCGGGCGTCACCATCCATTCAATTTCCGGAGCGAAAACGGCCACCGCGCCGGTGAACCCAATAAGGAACAGGAAGAGGCCGGTGAGCAATCCCAGCCAAACGTGCCAGCGAAAGACGGTTTTCAGGGTCATTGGGGCGGGGGAACGCGGGCGTTCATGAACAGGCGCCACCCCGGAAAGGGTGGCGCCCGGAGGGAGAGTTAGAAGCGGTAGTTTGCCGTGCCGGTGAAGGTGCGCGGATTTCCGGGGAAGTTGCCGTCGGAAGTGAACACGCTCTTCACGTAGTGGTTGTCGAGGAGGTTTTCGCACCGCAGGGTGAGGCGGAGCTTCTTCCAGCGATAGTACGCGGAGGCGTTGTAGACGATATACTCCGGTCCCGGGAAATTGCCCGCGCCGGAGAAGTTCGGGCGCTCGCCGACATAGCTGCCCCCCAAGCTGAAGCCGAGCTTGGTGTCGGGAATGTTGTAGCGCGCGAAAAAGCCGGCCTTGTGATGGGGCGCGTTGGGGAAGCGGCTGCCAGGCGGGGTGGCGGCGAGGACGCTGCGCGTGACCATGGCATTGTTGTAGGCGTACGTGGCGACGACGCTCAAATCCTTCGTGACCTGGCCGGTGACGTCGAACTCGAAGCCCTTGCTCGTGACGTCGCCGATCGGGGCC
This sequence comes from Lacunisphaera sp., assembly GCA_044224295.1. Taxonomy (GTDB): domain Bacteria; phylum Verrucomicrobiota; class Verrucomicrobiia; order Opitutales; family Opitutaceae; genus Lacunisphaera. The sequence goes on from JBGAKQ010000003.1 coordinate 118,837, forward strand.
AGCCAAGTGGACGGGGCGCCGGGCGTCGGGTCACGCTCGAGGATGTTCGTCTTCATGATCTTGTAGGCGGTGGTCGTGATGCCCAGGCGCTTGTTGAAGAGATCCAACTTGAAGCCGCCCTCCCAGGAATTGCTTTCCTGCGGGGGAAAGGGTCCGTTGCGGTCCTCGCTGCCCAGTGATTGGGGCACCAGGCCCATGGAGTAGCTGATGAAGGCGGCGATATCGGGGCGGATCATATAAACCGCGCCTCCGCGGTAGGTGAGCACCGAGTCATCGAATTGGTCGACCGTCGGGCGGGAGCGGCTGTCGTCGTAATTTTCGAGGCGCAGGCCGGCGAGCAGGTGAACCTTGTCCTTGATGTTGATCTGGTCCTGCAGGTAGTAGCCCAGGCGTTTCTTCACGGTATCCGTCGGCACCACGCCGTCGAGGGAGAGGTTATACATCGACCCGCTGCTCAGACCGTAGACCGGATTGTAGACGTTGATGGCCACGACCTGGGCTTGGGGAATGGTCTTCGTGGTGAAGACGCGGTTCGCATAGGAGAATTCCGCGCCGGTGAGGATCTTGTGCTTCGCGCGGAGGAACTCGAGGTCGGCCACGCCGTTCACTGCCCACGAGTACTCTTCCATCGCGCGAAGCTGGATGCGGAATTCGCGCGGCCAGAGTCCGGTGGTGGGGTTGAAGGTGTTGGTCTCGTGATATGCCTGGTCGGCGTCGCTCTGGAAATAGCGCGCGTAGGCATTCACATGCACGTTCTGCGAGATATTGTGGTCGAGCTGGACGCTGTAGACGGTCGTGGCCAGGTTCTGGTAGTCGGTGGCCTCGGCGCCGTTGAAGCTGATGTCGGTGGCCCAGCCGGTCGCGAGGTAGGGGATGCCGCGGAGACGGGCACCGTTCTGGTCGTTCTTGATGTACTCGATCCCGGCGGTGGCGCGGGTCGACTTGCCGGCGACCCACGTGAAGCTGAAGTTCGCGTTGGTCGACTCCTGGTGGTAGTTGGCGCGGAAGCTATCGCGCTCATAGTAGTTGGCGCTGGCGAGATACAGGAAGCGTTTCTTCGCGTCCAGGGGGCCGGTGACGCTCGCGTTGCCGCCGATCAGTCCGTACTCGCCGAAACGCGTGCCGATGGAGGCGTCGAATTCAGCGCGCGGCTTGGCCGTCACGATGTTGATCAGGCCGCCCGGCTCGTTGTCGCCGTACAGCAACCCGACGGGGCCCTTGAGCAGTTCCACCTGCTGCACGTTATCCAGCGTGGCCACGCCGAATTCATTGTAGGGGCTGCCGGCAATGCCGTTGTAGCGCGTCTGCTCCTGACGGAAGCCGCGGGCACTGACGCCACCGTAGCTAAATTCCGTGACGGCGCCCATCAGCGGGTACAAGTCCGTGATGTCGGTGGCGCCCATGTCCTCGATCAGGTCCTTGGTGATGACCTGAATGTTCTGAGGTATATTAATGAGTGGCGTGTCGGTCTTGGTGCCCGTGATCGCGGTCGCGCTCTTGTAAGCGGAGTCCTGCCGGTCGGTCACTTTGAACTTATCCAGTTCAAGGACCTTCTTGTCGTCGAGTTTTTCCGGCGCCTCGTCGGCGGCGGACATAGCGGTGGCGAGCACCGCGGACATCATGAGCGCATGGATCGTCTTCATGGGAAGTAGCGAGAGGTTGTTTGCCCGGTGAACGGGACGTGACTAGCAGCCGAAATGCCAGCGGCAAGCCTTATTGTATACGAAATCGAAGAAGCGCCCGAAAAACCCGGGCGAGCCAGGCGGCGTTAGGCCTGCTGTATTTGAGGACGTCGGGAAAGGACATGGCCGATAAAGTTCGTGTTTTTCACTCTCACGAGCGTGTAAGCGGAATGCGCGCACGCGGTGCCTGCCGGCAGGGCGCGGGCTCGAAAAACGGAGGTCGGTATTCTTTTGGGGTTGCCTATCGTATACACTCTGCCTTTCAAAACGAGAGTCCCGTATGAAACCTGCTTCGATTCTTTCAGGCGCCGGAGTTGCCGGCTGGGCCACGACGCTGGGAGGGGTTTCGCGATGAAGCGCGCTCGGCACAAGCTCCTGCTAGCGTCGCTCCTCCTCTGGGCCGCCCCGTGGTTGCTCGCCCGTCCGCTGGACACGGACGACACAGGCACCGTCGCGAAGGGGCAGTGGGAAATGGAGGGCGGGCTGGATTTCACCCGCGCAGCGGGAGCCAATTCGTGGGCGTATACGCCGGTGTTGGCGTACGGGCTTACCGATCGCCTTCAAGTCGAGCTTGGCTGCGACTACTTGGTGGAGCACGGTGACGTGGACGAGGCCGCTGCGCACGGACTGGATCCATTGCTTCAACTTAAGAGTCGCTGCTGGAGCACGGCCGACGGTCGCTTCAGTCTCGCTCTCGCTGGAAACCTCGGCTGGCCGGCTCGCCTGCGCGGGCCCCGCGAGGGCTGGGAGCGGCACGGCGAGGTGCGGTTGCTGGCCACGCAAGAATTCGGCGAGGCCGCTCTCGATTTTAATGCAGGCTATGAATTCACCGGTGCGTGGGGCGGTGGGGATGACGCTGGGCTCGTGAGTGCCGGCTTTCGTCGCCCCGTGACCTCAACGCTCGGCTGGGTCGGTGAAGTGTTCGCGACGTTTCCGCGGCAGGCTTCCATGCAGACCCTGGTGGCGACCGGCCTGACGGTCCAAGGGCGAGGCGGCTGGACCTTTGATGCGTTGGTGGGCTGCGGCGTCGGGACTGAAAGTCCGGACGTTCGATTTGTACTCGGATTTGTTCGTGCCCTCTGATCGCGATGACCCTTCCTGCCGCACTCTCCGAGCAACTCGTCCGCTGGCGGCGGGATTTTCATGCGCACCCCGAACTCGGCTTTTGCGAATATCGGACCGCCGCGAAGGTTTGTGGCGTGCTGACCGGGCTGTCGGGCTGCACCGTGCGGGTGGGGCGTGAGGTCATGGATCCGGCGGCCTGCGTGGGAATGCCACCGGCGTCAGAAATCGCGGCGGCGCGCGCCGAAGCGCTTTCGTTGGGCGCCGACCGCGCGTGGGTCGAGCGGATGGGGGACGGGCTCACGGGCGTGGTGGCGGAGTGGGATTTCTCCCGGCCCGGACCGACGGTGGTTTTCCGCGCGGATCTGGACGCCTTGCCCGTCACGGAATCCACTGCCGCGACGCACCGGCCCGCCTGCGAAGGATTCGCGTCAAAACATATCGGTCGGATGCACGCGTGTGGGCACGATGGAAACACCGCCGTGGCGCTTGGCCTCGCCGCGATGGTCGCCGAAAAGAGCGCAGGGTGGGGCGGCCGCCTGCGCATTGTCTTTCAACCGGCGGAAGAAGGTTGCCGCGGCGGCCCGTCGATGATCGCGGCCGGGGTTGTCCGCGATGCGGATTATTTCGTCGCCAGCCACCTAGGTACTTCGGCCAAGGAGGCCGGCCTGGTGAGCTGCAGTGTGCGCGGCTGGCTGGCGACGACCAAGCTCGACGTGGTCCTGCACGGGAAGGCGGCTCATGCGGGCCTCGCTCCGCAGGAAGGGCGCAACGCATTGCTGGCGGCGGCAACCATCGTGGTCCAGTTGCACGCGCTACCGCGGCATGCGGACGGCGCATCCCGCGTCAACGTCGGTGTGCTCAAGGCCGGCACCGGGCGCAACATCATCGCCGATCGCGCGGAACTCAAACTCGAGGTGCGCGGCGCGACCACCGCGATCAATGACTTCATGACCGCGGAGGCCAGACGCATCATCGCGGCGGCGGCGGAAATGCACGGCGTACGAGCGGAGGTTTCGGTGGCCGGCGTCGCGCAGGGCGGCGCCTGCGACGCAAAGCTGCAGCCGATCGTCCGCGCGGCCGCCCTCGATGTGCCGGCGACCCGCCGGGTGGTGGATTGGCTCGAGACCAGCGGGAGCGAAGACGCCACCTTCTTCATCAACGCCGTGCAGGCTCGCGGGGGATCGGCGACGTACGTGCTGGTTGGCACGCCCCTGGCCGCGGGTCACCACGAACCGGATTTCGATTTTGATGAAACCGCCTTGGCGCATGCCGTGGCCGTGCACACGGGCATCGCCGACCGGCTGCTGCGTCCCTGAAATTTTTCCCCATGTCCACCTCGTCTGCTCCCGCCCAACTTCTTACCTTGGCCAGCATTCGCGCGGCGCGCCTCCGCATCGCCCCGCACATCCGGCGCACGCCGGTCCTCACCAATGAGGCCCTCGATGCTGAAATCGGGCGACGGTTGTACTTCAAATGCGAGAATTTCCAGACCGTGGGCGTCTTCAAAGCGCGCGGGGCGGCCAATGCGGTGCTGAATCTCAGTGATGCCGACGCCGCGCGAGGCGTGGCCACGCATTCTTCGGGCAACCACGCGGCTGCGCTCGCACGGGCGGCCCGGCTGCGCGGTATTCCCGCGTACATCGTGATGCCGTCCAATTCACCGCGCTCGAAGGTCAAGAACGTGGAGCGCTACGGCGGCCAGATCACCTTTTGCGAACCGACGCCGGAGGCGCGCACCCAGACCTGCGCACGGATCGTCGCGGAAACGGGCGCCGCATTTGTCCATCCCTATGAGAATTTCGACGTGATGGCCGGGCAGGGGACGGCAGCGCTCGAACTGCTCGAGGATGTGCCGGAACTCGATCGCTTGCTTTGCCCGGTTGGCGGCGGCGGCCTGCTCGCCGGCACGGCCGTGGCGGCGAAAGGCGTGCGGCCGTCCATCAAGGTCATCGCCGTCGAGCCCGCGCAGGCGGACGACGCCTATCATTCCTTCCAAGCCGGCCGATTGGTGCGCCGGCCGACCGACACCATCGCCGACGGGCTTCGGACCGTCGTGGGCGAACCGAATCTCGAGATCATGCGCGAGGTGGTGGACGAAATCGTCACCGTCAGCGAGGCGAGCATCGTCACCGCCATGCGGCGCCTCTGGGAGGAACTCAAAATCGTCGTCGAGCCTTCCGGCGCGGTTCCTTTCGCGGCGGTCCTTGAGGGCAAAATTCCCGCCGATAGCCGGCCCACCGGAATCATCCTCAGCGGCGGCAACGTCGATCTGGACCGTCTGCCCTGGCAAAAATAACCGGCCACATTCGCACAGCTTCAATCACTCTTTCGTACCTGATCCCCTATGACCTCTGAAACTCGATTCCTCCGCCAGACTTGGCTTAACCGGTCCCTCTGGGCCGTCGTTGGTTCCTGCCTCCTCCTCGCCTCTCCGTCGCTGCCGGCGGCGCAGATCAAAAGCGAAACCCGGACAATCGCGCTGCCCGATGGTACGTCGGTTGAATATGAATTGGGTACGCTCCAAGTCCCGGAGAACCGGCAGAACCCCACTAGCCGGACCATCTCGGTGGGCTTCGCGCGTTTTCGCGGGATGACGGCCACCGGCGCTCCGCCCACGATTCATCTTCCCGGCGGTCCAGGGAATTCCTACGTGAGCGCCATGCACCTCGACGCCAAGGATGCCGCCGCCCGCAAACTCAACGAGCGTCAGGCTGCGGACCTCCAGCGCTATCGTCAGGTGGGCGATGTGATCTACTTTGATCAACGCGGCTGCAGCGAACTCGGCGAAAGACTTGTGTTCGCGTACGACATCCCCGCTAAACCACTGGATCAGCCCGGCAGCATGGCCCGGGAGACCGCGGAATTCGTCGAGGCTTCCAAGGCCGCACTTGCCGACGCGGCCAAGCGTGGCATCGACGTGCGGGGCTACACCATCCGCGACTGTGCGGAAGACGTGAATGATCTGCGTCGCGAGCTCGGATACGAACGCATCACGCTCATCGGGCAAAGTTTCGGCTCGCAGTGGAGCTTCGCCATCATGCGCCTGCATCCGGGCATCGTCGCCCGCGCCGTGCTGTCCGGTGTCGAGCCACTCGATTGCGGTTACGACATGCCGGCCAACGTCTACACCGCGATGCGCAAGATGTGGCAGGCCGTCGAGCGTGACCCCGCGTTCCAACCCTATTTGCCACGCGGCGGCATCGCCGGGGCGGTGGTGGAAATTGTGCGTCGCTTGGAAAAGGGCCCGGTGCAGGTCAAGGTCACGGAGAAGTCTGGTGAAACGAAGACGGTCGTGCTCGGTCGCGAAGATTTCCGTCCGGAAACTCCCGCCGAAATCCTCGCGATCTATCATGGCCACTACGAGGGATGGGCGAAAGAGGTGCTGGCGCGTCGCCGGGCCCACAAGGGTCGCATCGATCCGTTGATCGGGCCGCTGATCGACACCGGCCTGGCGGTAACCCCGGCGCGTCGCAACCTCCTGCGCACCGACCCGGCCATCGCCTTGCTTGGCGAATGGAATTTCGACGACTACATGGCCACCGAGGAAATCTGGCCCACGGAAGACGTGGGTGATGAATTCCGGCTCGAAGTACGCAACCACCTGCCGGTGCTTTTCGTGCACGGCGACTGGGACCTCAACACGCCGCGCGAAAATCTGCTGCACGTGCTGCCGTATTTCACCAACAGCCGCACCGTGTTGGTGCATCAAGGTCAGCACAGCGCGTTCGCGCGCGTGCGCGAGACGCTGCCCGAGGCCACCGCCGCCATTATGGATTTCGTTCGCAATGGCTCGACCGACAACCTGCCGGTTGAGGTGACCGTGCCGGCGCCGAAATTCGTCGCCCCGGATTTCCCGGCGCCGGCCAAGCCTTAAGGGCGCACGGCTGGCCGTGACCCCTCAGCAACCCGAACCGAATCACTCCATGAAGAAACTGGTGTTCCTCTTTTTGTGTGCGGCGGGCTTGCTGCCGCGGTCCGCTTCGGCGGCCGAATTGACCCCCGAACTCATCGTCGATCTCAAGATGGTGCAGGACGTGCGTTTGTCCGCGGACGGCAAATGGGTGGCCTATCTTGTCGAGGGCGAGGGCGACGGCGGTGGCAAGAGCAAGAAACTGTGGGTGGCCAGCACCGAAGGTGCCCTGTCCCAGCGACGGCTGCTCCCCGATCGCAACCAAGTATCCGTGGCGCGGTGGGCGCCGGACGGCCGGCTCGCGGTCGTGGCCCAAAGCGAGACCGCGCCGCGACGCCGACAGCTGCTGTTGATAGAAGCGTCCGGCGGGGAACCGCGCGTGCTCGTGGATAAATTTGCGGGCGCTTCCCTCGAATGGTCACCCGATGGCCGCCAGCTGGGCTTTCTCCAATCGGATGCGGCGGCGCCGGCCCGCAAACGCAGCGCGGGTGAACCGCTGGTTTACACCCGTGAGCAGGAACCCGAGACTGCGGTGGATCGCTTGTACACCCTCGACGTGGCCACGGGCATGACGCAGGCGCGCACGCCTTCGACCCATAGCCTTACCGATTTCGCCTGGTCGCCGCGGGGAGACGCCGTGGTGGCATTGGCTCGTCCGGTGAAGGACGGGTCACGGCGGGCTGTAACGATTTTCGCGCTGTCAGGAAATGACCGGCCGCGCGAATTATGGACGCCCTCGGACCAAACGAATGCGCTGTCGTGGTCTCCGGACGGCAAGACGATTGCGTGGACCGGGCGCGAGTTCACGCCGGGCAGCGGACAGTTGGTGGTGATGAATGCGGCCGGCGATCCCGCGGTGCGCACGGTGCAGGCGAATTTTCCCGGTTCGATTCACCACATGATGTTCCGGGCCGACGGTCGGCTGGCCTTTGGCGCCCAGGTGAATCTCCGCATCGGAATTTATTCGGTCGCGGCGGACGGTTCGGATTTGCGTGAGGACCATCCTGCCGCCTCCTTCGCTCCCGGCTCGCTCGGGGCCGGATCGCTCGGCGGATTCACGATTTCGTTTAGTGCCGACGGGTCGCGGGTGGCGAGTGCCGTTTCCGGACCGCGGGAATATGCCAACGTCATCGCCGGCCCGTGGAGGGGCACGCTTACGCGCCGCACCGCGCTTAACCCTGAGGTCGCGGACGTACCGCTGGCTACGGTGGACGAGATTTCTTGGAACTCATTCGATGGGCTTGAGGTGTACGGTTTCCTCGTGAAGCCCGCGGGCTTCAATTCCGCAAAGAAATATCCAATGGTGGTCCTGCCACATGGCGGGCCGCGTCGTTCCTGGTGGGCGACATGCGTGCTGGAAGATTGGAGCGGCTGGCTCGCGAACCAGGGCTATGTCGTGCTGATGCCGAATCCGCGCGGCAGCGAAGGGCGTGGAGCTGACTTCGTGCGCGCCAACCGCATGGACTTGGGCGGCGGCGACTGGCGAGATATCGTGGCGGGTCTGGACCACGTCCTCACGTTAGGCTTCGTCGATCCCGACCGGCTCGCGATCACGGGCTGGAGTTATGGCGGCTATTTGACGGCGTGGGGTATTACGCAACCGGAGGGTAGGAGATTCAAGGCAGCGGTGATCGGCGCCGGCATTACGAACCGCCTGTCCAAGGGCGGCGCGGCGGGCAGTTGGTCGGATGTTCATTACGGCGACCCGCAGGCGATTTGGCGGAATACGCAGGAATTCTTTTATCGTTCACCCCTCGCGCATGTCAGCCGGGTCACGGCACCGACGCTGATCGTGCACGGCGATAACGACTCCAAGGTCGCCCACAACCAGGCGTTGGATTTTTTCAACGGGCTCAAGGCGCTAGGTGTGCCCACGGAGGCTCGGATTTATCCGGGCGAAGGCCACAACTTCAGCCAGCGAGACCACCGGATCGATTTGTTGAACAGCATCGCCCGGTGGCTGCGCACCTATGTGCCGGCTGATGCGCCGCGCATTGCGCAAACCGCCCAGCAGTGATTTCGTTTTCGTAGGGCGTCCATGGGGCGCCCAAGGGCAGCGTCCGCTCCCGGAACCCCTGAAATACCATGAAAACCATTGCGCCACTCCTCGCGTTGGCAGCGTGCTGCCTATCCGTTTGCGCCAGCTTCGGAGCGGATCTGACCGCGGAATTCCTGGCTGACCTCAAGACCGTGGGTGGGGTGCGGTTGTCACCCGACGGCAAATGGGTCACCTACGTGGTGGAAGGCGAATCCCGCGAAGCCGGCAAGACAAAGGAATTGTGGCTGGCCAGCGTGGACGGGAAACCCAGTCAGCGGCGCCTGCTGCCTGGACGGAAAAACGTGTCGGAGGCCCGGTGGTCCGCCAGCGGCCGCCTGGCGGTGGTGACGGCTGCGGAGATCGAGCCTCACCGCCAATTGTTGCTGGTGGATTTGGGAACCGAGGCCGTGCAGGTGCTCGTCGACCGGTTCGAAGGCTCTTCGATCGAATGGTCGTCAGACGGCCGGCAAATTGGATTCATCCAGACCGAAAGCATCGTGCCGGCCCGCAAGCGTAGCGCCAGCGAACCGCTGGTGCTCGACGCCACGCGCGCCGCCAGCGGCAGCGTGAGTCGGTTTTTCACACTGGATGTCGAGACGAAAGTCCAGCAAGTCCGGACCCCGCCCAGTCACTCCGTCACCAAGTTTGGCTGGAGCCCGCAAGGTGATGCCATCGTGGCGCTGGCGCGCAGCGTGAACGATGGGCGGGGGACCATGATCACAGTGTTTCCTTTCGCGGAGGGTGCCGCGCCGCGCGAACTCTGGCATCCGCATGATCAAACGCTGACGCTTGCCTGGTCGCCTGACGGCAAGGTGATTGCTTGGTGCGGGCGGGAACTGACTCCGCAAAGCGGACAATTGGTGTTGCTACAGGCCAACGGTGATCCGCGCCCGCGCACCGTGCAGGCAGATTTTCCGGGCAGCCTGCACCACATCGCTTTTCGGGCGGACGGCCGACTGGCCTTCGGCGCACTGGAGAACCTACGGGCCGGCATTTATTCCGTTGCGGCGGACGGTTCCGACCTGCGCGCGGATCATCCCGCTTCCTCTTTCGCCCCGGGATCATTGGGGGTCGGTTCCTTCGCGTATTTCGCGCTCTCTTTCAGCGCTGACGGCTCGCGGGTCGCGACCACGGTGTCCGGGCCGGGAGAGCCGGCCAACGTGATCGCCGGACCGTGGCGGGGAAACTTGACGCGCCGCACCGACCTCAATCCGGCCGTCTCGGAACTGTCGTTGGGCGCGGTGGAGGACGTCTCCTGGCGGTCCTTCGACCAATTGGAGATCCATGGTTTTGTGATCAAACCGCCGGGGTTCGACCCCGCGAAAAAATACCCGCTGGTGGTTCTCACGCACGGTGGGCCGCGTCGCTCCTGGTGGGCAAACGGATTCTTGGATGATTGGTGGGGCCAGTGGATCGCGCACCAAGGTTACATGGTGTTCCTCCCTAATCCGCGCGGCAGTGAAGGTCGCGGGGCGGATTTTGTGCGTGCGAATTACCGCGACCTCGGTGGCGGCGACTGGCGGGACGTGGTGACGGGCCTGGACCATGTGCTCACGCTGGGGAATGCCGATCCCGAGCGCCTAGGCTTGGCCGGCTGGAGCTATGGTGGCTTTCTGGCGGCTTGGGGGCTCACGCAGCCCGAGGGACGGCGATTCAAGGTTGGCATTGTCGGCGCGGGCATCACCAACCGCCTGGCGGGTGGAGCCGCCGCGAGTGGCTGGTCGGAGGATCACTATGGTGACCCGCAGCTGATCTGGCGTCATCCTATGGAGCACTTCTACCGTTCGCCGATCGCCCATGTGGGGTGCGTCTCGGCCCCAACGTTGATCCTCCACGGCGACAACGACACGACGGTGCCCCACGGCCAATCGATGGATTTCTACAATGGGCTGCGCGCTATGGGCGTGCCCACGGAGGCGCGGATCTATCCCGGTGCCGGGCACGCCTTCACCCGCCGCGATCAGAAAATTGATCTGTTCAACAGCATTGCGCGTTGGCTGCGGACGTACCTCCCGGCTGGCGCACCGCGCGCCGGACAAAAGTGATTGGCAGGGGCGTCCCTTGCGGACGCCCGCGTTGGCCGCCCATTGTAGGAGCCTGCTTGCAGGCGATGAAACGTGCGCCATCGGTAGACCGTTTTTTTGAATCCAAAGCCGGTTCTCGTCTCAAAATCCGGATCATTTCCGCCACCGTCATCCTGAGCCGTGCGAAGGAGCGAAGGGGATTCGCGAGTTCGCTTGGGTTTTTCGCACGGCTCAGAATGACGACAGCGACAAGCGCGGGTGTGGGCCGAGTCGCCTGCAAGCAGGCTCCTACAAACGGCGGGCGCTTCAGCCCCAGAAGGGGAATTTATCTCCGCGTCCCGATTGGAGCGCCTTCTGATAAACCAAGGCGGCGGCGGCGACGTCTTGCAGGGCGGTGCCGGTGGCGTCGTAGATGATGATTTCCTGGTCGTCCTTGCGGCGCGGCGCTTGGCCGATGATCACCTGCCCGAGCTCGCCGCGCACATCGGACGCCTTCATGAGGCCGGCGTCGATTGCGTGGTGAAGGTCGCCGACATGTTCACACTGCGCCGTGAGGTCGGTGACGACCGAGTTCGCGGCGAGAAATTCCGGTTCCATCTCCTGCTTGTCCGGGCTGTCCGCCCCGACGGCAGCCACGAAGGTGCCCGGCGAAATCATGTCGCGTCCGATGATCCAGCGGCGGGCGGGAGTGCACGTCACCACAATGTCGCTGGAGCGAGTCGCGGCGCGAAGATCGGGTGCGGCTCGGACCGGCAGCCCGAGCTTGCGCGCCTGGATGCCCGCGAACTCGGCGGCCTTGTCGGCATTCAAATCCCAGACGTGGACGCTCTTGATCGGGCGGACCTTCGTAATGGCCTCGAGCTGGATCGCTCCTTGAATTCCGCCGCCGATGATGGTCAACGTGCTCGCATTCGTTTTGGCGAGATAGCGCGCGGCCACGGCGGTGGTGGCGCCGGTGCGCTTGATGGTGATTTCAGCAGACTCCATCACCGCCAGCGGCTGGCCGGTGCTGGCATCGTAGAGCAGGATCAGGCCTTGGATATTGGGCAGGCCGTTGCGCGCGCGATTCTGGAAGAACCCGCCGTTCACCTTGCAGGCGTAGACGGGCTTGGGTGTGCGCAAGCCGCCGGCCTTGATGTGGAATTCGCCGTCGATCCCATCGCCATGGAGAAGGCCTGGCCCGAGCGTTTCCCCGCGCGCATGGGCGCCGAAGCATTCCTCGGCCGCGGCGATGCATTCCTCCACCGTGAGCAGCTCGGCGATCGTCCTGCGATCGAGGAGGAGGGCGGGGGGAGTGGTTCTGAGTTGGATCGGGTCAGGCATGGTTGAAGATGGAAATGTTTCAGCGACGCACTTGCACCGGTTCGAGGACGCGGCCCGGCAGTGCCAGCGTCGGGCGACCGCTCTCGACGACGGCCACGCCGTTGACGAAGACCGCATCGATCCCAGTCGGATATTCGTTGGGTTCGAGGAAAGTGGTGTTGTCCTTCACATTTGGCAGATCAATGAGGACGAGATCCGCCTTGTAGCCGACCGCTAGCGTGCCCCGGTCGGGCAAATTGAGAATGTGCGCCGGCAGACTCGTGCATTTGCGGACCGTCTCCTCGATGGTTTCGATTTTCTGGTCGCGCACAAAATGAGCGAGGCGCCGTGGGTAGCTGCCGAAACAACGACGATTGGTGCCAATGTATTTCAGCGGACCCACCGCCTCTTCCGGGAGCACGATCCATCCATCGGTCGAGCCCATGCACCATGGCTGCGTGAGCAGCATTTCCACGTCCTTCTCCTCCATGCTGAAGGCGCGCAGCTTCACGCCACCCGGTCGGTGCGCGAAACCTTCGAGTTGCAACGCGACGACCAGCTCCGTCAGGCCAAGCTTCCGCATTCGCATCAGTTCTCCCAGTGATTTGCCGACGTAGGACGCGTCCGGGTACTCGAGCACGCGGATGTTCTCGGCGCCGCCTTTCAAGTCGACCTGGTGTTCCACGTCGCGACGCAGGTCGGGAAGTCGTTCCGCGTTGGCGAGCGTGCGCCGCAGTCCCGCTTGGAAGTCGGCGGCCTTCGGATCGTCTTCATCGTCCTCATTGCCGGTCTTGGCATTGCCTCCCTTCATGGCCCACGGCGGGAGAGCGACAAAGTTTCCGTCGCTGCCGGCGCTGTCATAGGGATAGAGGTCGGCAAAAACTCGCGCACCCTTCGCCCGCGCCTCATTGATCCGCGCCACCGTCCGTGCGGCCTCGCCGCGAAAGCCCGGGCCCCAACCCTTGAGGTGGGTGGCGACAACGAGTGCGCCGGTTTCCCGCGCCACCTCGAAGATTTCGGTCAGTGAAGTTTCCAGTGTCGGTGGCGGCCGCGCGCCATGCACGCTTGGTTTGTACCACATCGGCGCCGACCCCTGGCTGCGGAGGTGCGCGATGAACACGCCATTGTGGGCGGGCAACACGCGGGCGAGTTCGCGGAGTTCATTCGTATCGGAATAAAGACCACTGTTGTACTCCAGGCCCAGGGAGAGCCCAAAGGAACCTTCCTCGGTCAAGCCGCGCACAAGGATCGCCTGCATGCGCGCGATCTCCTCGGCATTCGCGGGTCGCGCCGTGTCCTTCCCCATCACCTGGCGGCGCAGCGTGGCGTGACCATTGGCGAGTGCGACGTTGACGCCGATGCCTAGTTGTTGGAGCTCGCGCCGCTGGTCCACGAGCGACGCCGGCTGCCCGCCATCCGGATTCACAAAGGCGGTGGTCACCCCTTGCATCACGTAATTCTGGGCGGCGCGGTAGCGCGCGTCCGGGGAGCGCAGGGTCTTTTTCTTGTTACCGGCATCATCGAGATGCGCATGCACGTCGATAAAACCCGGCGTCAGATAACGGCCCTTTGCGTCGATGACTTGACGCGCGTGCGCGGCGTCGAGGAAACCGATCGCGGCAATGCGATCGCCAATGACGGCGACGTCACCTCGAAACGGAATCGCGCCGGTCCCGTCGACCACGGTCGCGTTTCGGATAAGCAGGTCGTATTCGGACTGGGTTGCGGCGGTCGCGATGGTGACCGCGTAAGCAGCCGCGAGACAGGCGAGAAGGCACAGGGTGGGACGAGGCGTCATGGGAAAGGAACAGGTTCCAATATAGTATACAATACGAGGCCCCGCGGGGCGGAGATTACACTGCGATACGAGGGAAGGCGAAGGCGTCGCCTTTTCAAGGGAAAATCATTGACTGGTGATTGTATACGAGAATCCTTTCCAGCGCCAGCGTGCTTGGCGCCGCGCCGCCGTACTCTCAGTCACCAGCAACCCGATGATTGGATTCTCCGCCCACCCCCGTTGCCTTCCGGTGTTGTTTTTCACCGAGATGTGGGAGCGGTTCAGCTTCTATGGAATGAATGCCCTGCTGGTGTTGTATCTCGTCCAGCCAGTGGTCGATGGGGGTTTGGGCTATGCGACGGATCGCGCAGCACTGTTGTACGGCAACTACACGCTGTTGATTTACGTTCTGTCCATCGTCGGCGGTTTCGTTGCCGACCGCTGGGTTGGTCAAAAGATGGCGGTGGTGGTTGGCGGCGTGGTGATCGCGGGAGGGCATTTCTCCATCGCGCTGGGTTCGGTCGCGAGCTTGTACGTCGGCTTGGGCGGCATCGCGATCGGGACGGGTTTTCTCAAACCTAACGTCAGTTCACTCGTCGGCCGCCTGTATTCGATGGATGATCCCCGACGCGACGCCGGCTTTTCGCTTTACTACATGGGCGTCAATCTGGGCGCGTTCATCGCGCCGATTGTCTGCGGCTACCTTGCGCAGAGCGTCGGGTTCCGTCAGGTGCTCGCCGACGCGGGCCTCGACCCGCGCGGCAGCTGGCATTGGGGTTTTGGCGCGGCGGGCGTGGGGATGCTGATCGGATTGGGACTCTTCTTGCGCGCGTGGAAGGCTATCCCGGCTGATCCGCCCCGGGGACTCACCGCGGTTTCGGATGAAAGTCGTCCGGCGTCCGCCGTCGTGGCCGGTGATGAACTCCGGCAACGCTTGCTCGCGATCGGTTTCTTTTGCCTGTGCGCAATCCTGTTCTTTGCCGTGCTGAAGCAATCAGGCTCATCGATGAATCTTTTCGCCGACCGCCTCACGCGCTGCGAAGTCTTCGGGTTCACCTTCCCCTCGTCATGGTTTCAGTCAGTCGGCCCGGGATTCATCATCCTGCTAGCGCCTGTCTTCTCGCGGCTCTGGCTTCGGCTCGGAGATCGCCAGCCGTCCAGTCCCGCAAAGGCCATCCTAGGGCTAGCCGGTGCCGCGGGGTGCATGGCGCTGATGGCGTGCGCGGGTTTCCTTGCCGTGGAAGGACGCGTGAGCCCTTTCTGGCTCGTGGCCGCGTACGCCGCCCAAACGATGGGCGAACTTTGCCTGAGTCCGGTCGGCTTGAGCAATGTTTCCCGGCTCTCGCCGCCTGCGATCGGTGGATTGATGATGGGTGCGTGGTTTGTGGCGATTGGTCTGGGCGGCAAACTGGCGGGTTCGCTTGCGGCTGGGTTTGGCCGGAGTGACCCTTCCGGGTTGGCCTGGGTATTTGGCCGGCAGGCGATCGCCATCGTGGTGCTGGCACTGCTGCTGGCATGCCTCGTCCCATGGGTTCGGCGGGTGATCGCGCGGAGCGCGGGCACGCCAGCTATCGCGACCGGCCCGCGGAGCGCCGGTTGATTGGAGGCGTTTTCGGAAGCCACCCGCCGCCTTGTGCCGTGACGCTGTGTCCGGTGGCCGGTCATACGCTGGCCCGCGATGGCGCGGCCGCCCGAAGCGCTTCGCGGGCGTGCCGTCGCTTTCTTCGTGAATTCGTAATCCGGCTGCCGGCGGCCTCGCGTCCGGAATCAACCCGTCCGGAGGCCGGGTTCCACCTTGAAGCGCCCCGCTTAGTGCGCGGTGCGCGGGATTGCCGCGGCGACACTGGCCTTAAGCGGGAAGAGCCGCCGGGTGCCGGCGATCAAGCCCGGCACCGTGTGAGGCCCGATCGCTGCAGTGCCCTGATTTTGCTAGCCCTCGCTTTGGAAAAAAGGGAGAGTCGCGAAGCTCTCCTTGTTCATTCCGGCCAGTTCAACCCAACCCCAGACCCTGACATGAATCCCTCCCGTCTCTTCACGGCGAGTTGCGTCGCCCTGATCACCACTGCCATGAGTTTCGCCCTGCGGGGCGGGGCCACGGGCGACTGGATCACCCAGTTCAACCTGACCAACGAGCAGGTGGGTTGGGTCAACGGCACGGCTTTCTGGGGCTTCACCCTGGCGATGGTGTTCGGCGGACCGCTCGTCGACACGCTTGGCTTCCGCCGGATCCTGGGCGTGGCGTTCGTCGGCCACGCCGCGGGCATCCTGCTCACGATTTTTGCGTGGGACTTTTGGAGTCTCTTCACCGGCACGCTGCTCTTCGGCATCGCCAACGGCTCCGTTGAGGCCGCCTGTAATCCGCTGGTCGCGACCATTTATCCGAAAAACCAGACCACGAAGCTCAACCATTTCCACGTGTGGTTCCCCGGCGGCATCGTGATCGGCGGTTTGCTCGCGTTCCTCTTTGGCAAACTGGGGTTGGGCTGGAAGGCGCAGTTCGCCACCATGCTGCTGCCGCTGGTCGGCTACGGTTTCCTTTTTCTCGGCCAGGAAATGCCCCGCACCGAGCGCGTGCAGCGCGGCGAAAGCACGGGTTCGATGTTCGCGGCCTGCCTCGCCCCTGGTTTCCTGCTCATGGTCGTCTGCATGTTGATGACCGCCGCAACCGAGCTCGGCTCGGGCCAGTGGATTCCCAACATCCTCTCGCACGCGGGTGTTTCCGGCATCCTCGTCCTCGTGTGGATCAACGGCATCATGGCGGTCGGCCGCATGTTCGCCGGTCCCTTCGTGCACAAACTCTCGCCCAACGGCATGCTCGTCATGAGCGCGATCCTTTCGACGCTCGGCCTCTACGCCATGAGCCACGCCAGCGGCAACATGCTCTTCGCCGCCGCGACCGTCTTTGCGTTCGGCGTGTGCTTCTTCTGGCCCACGATGGTCGGTTATGTCGCCGAGAATTTCCCCATGACCGGCGCCCTCGGCATGGCGATCGTCGGCGGGGCCGGCATGCTCAGCGTGAGTTTCGTCCTTCCGATCATCGGCAAGTGGTATGACGCCGGCATCGCCGCGCGCACCCCGGCCGGCGCGGCCCCCACGGGCGACGCGCTGGCGGCGATCCAGGCCGCGGCGGGGCTCGAGGCCCTGGGCAAGGTCGCGATCCTGCCGGCCGTGCTGACAGTGATCTTTATCGGCATCCTGCTCGCGCGGCGCGCGAGCGCCAAAGCGGCGGCTTGAGGTTAGAGCCGCTTACCCAAGGCGAGCCTTTGTAGGAGCCTGTTCACAGGCGATTCGACACCCGCGCCGACGTCGTGCGCGCTGAATCGCCTGTAAACAGGCTCCTACGGGAATAATCAGAGCTTCAATCCCTTCACGTACTTCACGCTGGCGGGGATTTCCTTCAGGGGCTGCACGCCCTCGTCCTCGATGAAGTAATGCTTCACGCCCACCTTCTCGGCGGTGCCGAGCACGGCGTGCCAGTCGATCTGGCCGTCGCCGACGGCAACCTTGTCGGTGGGCGGCGCGCTGCCGGTCGAGAGGCCGGTCACCGCGCCCTTGCGCATGTCCTTCACGTGCATCAGGCGCCAGCGGGTCGGGTATTTTTGGAGGAACTTCACGGGATCCTGGCCGGCATGGACGACCCAAAAGACGTCCATTTCGAAAACCACCAGCTCCGGATCGGTCTCCTTCACGAGCACATCGAACGGCGTCGTGCCATCCGCCGTCGCGACAAATTCAAAGCCATGCGGGTGGTAGCCAAACTGCAGCCCCTGCGCCTTCGCGGCGCGGGCCCAGGTGTTGAACTCCCCGGCGACGCGGCGCGCGTCATCGACGGTGAAGCCGGTCTTCGCGCGCGGCAGCGACGGGACGACCACGTATTTCACGCCCAGCGCCTTGGCGTCGGCGAGCGTCTGGTCGGCATTCTTCTGCATGGCCTCGTAACCAATGTGCGCGGCGACCGCCGTGAGTTTGCGGGCGTGCAGCTCCTTGGCGAAGTCGGCGACGCTCAGGCTGCCGGTGCCGGCCGTTTCCACCTCGGTGAACCCGAACTCCACGGCAAGATCCAGCGTCTTGGTCGTGCTGACCTTCGTGGTGTCACGGAGGCTGTAGAGCTGGAGCCCGAGGTGTTCGTGGTAGTTGGCGGCGCCCAGGGCGGTGTTGAGCATGGCGAGAGCGGCGAGCGAAGGGATGAGTTTCATGGGGTAGGGAAGGTAGGAGCCTGTTTACAGGCGATTCAGGACGTGCGAAGTCGGCGGAAGTACAGGTCGCCTGTAAACAGGCTCCTACGGGAACTGATCAAATGAACCACTCGTCACCCTTCTTGTAGGGGACGTTGCCGTCGTAGCGGCCGGGGACCTCGAGGTATTTCACGGCCTTGGTCGAGCCGATCTCGGAGGAGAAGTAGCCGAGGATGGTGAGCTCGCGCATGACGCGGAAGTAGTGCGGCGGCACGTCGACCGTCGACACGCCGTTGGCGAAGTCGTCGATCTTCCGTTTGTTGGCGGACGTGTACTTGCGTTGCTCCGTGTCGAGGGCGTTCAGGAATTGCGTGCGGTTCTCCGCCTTCCCGCCGATGAATTTCTCGCCGTAGCGGGCCTCGTAGTCGGCCGGGAGTTTCGCGAGGCCCTCGCGGAACGCCTTCTGGGCGGCAGGCGTGTAGCAGTCGGCCACCATCATGGCGATGAAGGCGCCGATGTTCGTGGCCTTGGCGCCCGGGATGTTGGTCGTGGGGATGATTGTCTCGCCGATCTCATCGAGCAGCGCGATGTCCGCATCGGAAAAATCGAGCGGCGTCTGCAGGCCGAACGTGCCGGCGAGCAGGCGGGGGCCCACCACCGAGGCGCCCATGAGGATCGCCATGCTCTTGATTGCTTCGCGTCGGGTAAGGTTCATGGCCGAAGGATTAGAGATTGCCGCGTTTGAGTTCCTCCACGGCGAAGTTCGCGGCGCGCGCGGTCATCGCCATGTAGGTGAGGGAAGGATTCACGCAGGCGGCGGACGTCATGCAAGCCCCGTCCGTGACAAACACGTTCTTGGCGTCCCACACCTGGTTGTACCCGTTGAGCACGGAGGTCTTCGGGTCGCGGCCCATGCGGGCGGTGCCCATCTCGTGGATGCCGCGGCCGAAGGTGTAGCCGCTGTCGTTGCGGCGGACGCGCTTGACGCCGGCCTTCTCGAGCAATTCCACGGCGTCGTTGCCCATGTCGATGCGCATCTTGCGCTCGTTGTCCTTGAGTTCGCAGTCCATCCCGAGGACGGGCAGGCCCCACTTGTCCTTGGTCTGGCGGTCCAGGAAAATGCGGTTGGCGTGGTCGGGCAGGATCTCGCCGAAGGCGCTCATGCCGATGGTCCACTGGCCCGGCTCGAGGAGTTCCTCCTTGAGCGGCGTGCCGATGCCGAGCTCGGCGACGTCGCGGCTCCAACCCTGGCGGCTGGCGCCGCCCTGGTAGCCGAAGCCGCGGAGGTAGTCGCGCGCCGGCGTGTTGGCGAGGTTGCGGAAGCGCGGGATGTAGAAACCGGTCGGCCGGCGCCCAAAGGTGACGCGGTCCTCGAAGCCCTCGACGATGCCGCTCGCGCCGACGCGGAAATGGTGGTCCATCGCGTTGTGGCCGAGTTCACCGCTGCTGCTGCCGAGGCCCTGGGGCCAGAGGTCGGTCGCGGAATTCATCAGCAGCCATGTGGAATTGAAGGCCGATGCACAGAGGAAAACGACTTTGGCGCCGAACTCGTAGGTTTGGCGGGTCTCCGCATCGAGCACCTCGACGCCGCGCGCCTTCTTCGTGTCCTTGTCGTAAAGCACCTTCGTCACGATCGAGAACGGCCGGAGCGTGAGGTTGCCGGTGGCGACGGCCGCGGGCAGGGTGGAGGACTGCGTGCTGAAGTAGGCGCCGAACGGGCAGCCCAGCCAGCACTTGCTGCGGTACTGGCAGTTGACGCGGCTTTGGATCGGCTGGGTGATGTTGGCGACGCGCCCGATGATCAGGCGGCGGGTGTCGTTGAAGGCTTCCTTGATGCGGGCGGCGACGTGTTTCTCGACGCAATTGAGCTCCATCGGCGGCATGAACTGGCCGTCCGGCAGCTGCGGGAGGTTTTCGATCGAGCCGCTGATGCCGGCCCAGTTCTCGACGTGGTCGTACCACGGCGCGATGTCCGCGTAACGGATCGGCCAGTCGACCGCGATGCCCTCGCGCGCGTTGGCCTCGAAGTCGAGGTCGCTGTGGCGGTAGCTCTGGCGGCCCCACATGAGGGAGCGGCCGCCCACGTGATAGCCGCGGAACCAGTCGAACGGTTTTTTCTCCGTGTACGGGTGCTCCTTTTCGTCGCACCAGTAGTCGCGGTTGGATTCGTTGAGGATGTAGTCGCGCCGCTGGACCGGGTGGGCCGCGCGGTCGGCGATCGTGTCGCGCCCGCGGTGGGGCACTTCCCACGGGCCCTTGAGGGCGTTGACGTAGTCCTTGATGTGCTCGATGTTCCGGCCGCGCTCGAGGAGCAGGACCTTCAGGCCTTTTTCAGTGAGCTCCTTGGCGGCCCAGCCGCCGCTGACACCGGAGCCGACGACGATCGCGTCGTATTGCGAGGAAGTGGGTAACGCCATACAGGGGTGCGCCGAGTCAGCCGATTACCTCACGCTGGGGCAACGCATTTTCAGCTTCACGTAATCCCTCATTCGAGGGGGCCGCGGCGACGTTCTGTCCTTTGGGGAATTTTATCGTCGAGCCGGCGCGCACTGGAACGATCGCGCGCAGTTCGCCGGTGGTAATGCGCGTTTGAACGCTAGCGGTCGGTCAGATCGATCCAACCGGCGGCGGTGTCGTTGAAGAGTTTTTGACTCGGCCATTTGCCGTGCTTGGCGCGGTAGTCGTCCGCGAATTGACGGCTTCGAGACAGAAGGTCTGCGTGCAGATGCCAGACTGGCTGGCGCACTCCCTTGTCATCGATCAGCCAATATCCCCGGTGCTTTCGCGTCCCCGGATCCACCTCGTTACAGTACAGCTCCCAATAAAGAACGAACGGACATCCCCATTCCAGGGCCCATTTCATAATGGAGGCGGAGTATTTCTTTTGGAGGCCGGCGTTCTCCAGGGACGTTAATTCAAAGCCATATTCGCCGATGAAGACCCGCTTGCCGCTGACCTCGCTCTTGGGCAAACGGGCTTCGATGTAGTCCAGGGCGCGGAAAATCATCGCCCTCCCCTGATCCCCGCCAAGCACGGCCGCTGGCTTGGTGACATCGTAGCTCGACCACGAAACGTAGTCGGTGTGAATGTGGGGCAGCACCCGGTTCACGATCGTTGGGCGATCTGCTTCCATCGCCTTGCGGACGTGATTCAGCTCAACGTAGAAATACACGGCGACATCCGCGTGGGGGGTGTTGCGTCGCGCGTCAGCGACCGCCTTTTCGCGCAGGTTGAACCATTGAATGGCCCCTTGAATCGCCTCGGGCGTGGGGTCCAGCTGGTAGTCGTAGATTTCATTCAGCATGTGCCAGTCGCCTTCCCAATTCCCGAGGAAGAAAGTTTTCCCGCTTCCCGAATAGCGTTTCAGGAGATGGGCGGTGAAATCATAGATTTCCCGATAGATTGCAGCGGCCTCGGCCGGCTCGATTTTCCCGGTCCGGAAGCCCCCTGGCAGGGTAAATGAAAACCAAAAAGCCCGGTGGCGCTGGCCACCGGGCTTAAATTGGGTGCAGGGGCTGGATTTGAACCAGCGACCTTCAGGTTATGAGCCTGACGAGCTACCAGGCTGCTCCACCCTGCAGTGAAAGTGATCATCGAACCCCTGGTAGAGTCCGGTGAGGGAGGGGCATAAGTGCCCACGGCCGCGCCACTGTCAAGCGGCCTTTTTTTGGGGCTCAAGTCGCGTCGTCACTGGCCGATGAAGAGCGTTGCAGTCCAGCCAAAGGACCCTCCACCCAGTCACCGCCAACCGCCCACCTTTAATCGACGTTCGCCATGTCCACCGTGTCTCTTCCGAGGGGCAGCACGCTGCTCAGCCTTGCACAGAAGATTTCCATGGCGTCGCCGACCAAGGCGGCGGGCAATACCCAGGCGGGGACCCTGTCCTTTGTCCAGGACAGCAGTTTCGACTCGGTCGCCAGCTTCGCCGACGTGGGCCTCGATGGCGCCACTACCCGGCTGGCGCTCAACGTCACCCTCAAGGCGGGCCAGAACTACACGTTCAACCGCTACTGGCCGGCCAACGGCCCCAAGGTCACATTGCTCGATGCCCAGGGCAAAAAGGTCACCGGCGTCAACCTGGCCTCAACCCTGAAGGTCGCCAAGTCGGGCACCTACCAGCTGGTGTTCGATGCGCCGTATTCGCTGAAGGATGTTTACGGACTCAACTCGCTGCAAATGCGGGCGCGCTCCGTCCTGCCGATGTCCACCGGCAACAGCCAGATCGACGCCCTGCTCAACGGGGGCACCACGCAGTGGTGGCACGACTGGGACCAGGCCCCGCTGCAGACCGCCGCGACCGTCGGCGGCGCGAAGGTGCTCGCGGACGGGAGCTCCAAGCAGCAGCTGACCTTTAGCTTCCTTTCCGCCCAGCCTTCGACGCTCAGCATGACGGGTTTCCAGGAGATGACCGCGGCCCAGAAGGATGCGGTGCGCCGCGCCTTCGCCTTCTACGGCAAGCTCATCAATGTCACGTTCACCGAAGTGACCGACGGGAGCGAAGGGAACATCAACTTCGGCACGAACGTCCAGTCGAGCAGCGCCGGCTACGCCTACTATCCCAATTCCGTCGCGAAGGGCAAAACGTACATGTTCCTCGCGAACAACCAGGCGTCCAACAACGACGCGGGGATGCAGGACGGGGGCTACGGCTATCTCTCCGTGCTCCACGAGATCGGCCACACGCTCGGCCTCAAGCACCCGGGCAACTACAATGCGGGCGGGGGCGGCACGCCGGGTCCGTATTTGACGGCGGCGAACGACAACAAGCAGATGACGATCATGTCGTACAACGACAACAACTACTCCCGCGGCGTGAACCCGACCACGCCCATGTTGTTCGACGTCGCGGCGCTGCAAACGCTCTACGGCGTGAACGGCAACAGCAGCACCGCGACCAACGGCGTGTTCGCCTTCGACGGCTCGAAAAATTATCTCCAGACGCTGTGGTCCACGTCCGGCAACGACACCATCGACCTCACCGGCACCACGCGCGGCAGCGCGGTGAACCTGAACGCCGGCACCTATTCCAACATCGACGTGAGGAATACGGCCGGCGGCACGCTTTATTCCGGCCAGCGCAACGTCGCCATCGCCTTCGGCGCCAAGATCAACAACGTCACGCTCTCGGGGACCGCCAACGTGGCGGACACGGTCACGGTCAACGGCGCCTTCAAGACCGGCAGCTTTGACGTCATCAATTCCTTCGACGCCGCGGCCGACAAGATCGTGCTCAAGAAATCCCTGTTTGCCGGCCTGAGCGGCACCGCGAACATCGAGTTCGGCGCGGCTGCGACCAAGACCAACACCCGCATCCTAGTGAACACCACGACGGGCGAGGTCTTCTACGACGCGGACGGTCGTGGCAAAGGGGTGGCCAAGAAAATCGCGCAATACAGCGCAATCGCCAACGGCAGCCTCGCGCTCACGGGCAGCAATTTCTCGATCGCGGCCTGAGCCTGCGCGCGGCACTTGGCTTATGTCCGGGCGGAGCGCCGGTACCAGACCGCTGTCCCCAGGACCCCGAGGCCAAGCAACATGGCGCAAGCCGAGGGCTCCGGGATGGCGGAGTAATAGTCCAGTTGGCCCGCGGAGAAAGTGCCGGTGGCGAACGTGAAGTATTTCAGGTCGTCGACATAGCCGGTGAAATTCACGCCTCCGCCGGGTTTGACAAACAGGTGCCAGCTGGTGCTCGGCGTTGCGGGGATGCCATTAAAAGTGCCCTGGGCGGCTCCGTTCACAAAAAACGTCGTGGTAGTGATGCCGTCGTACACGACGGCAACGTGGTCCCACCCGTTGATTGCGCCCGCCCCGCCGGGGGTCGCCGCGCTGAATGGCGTGCTGGGCGTGGCATTGAAAACCTCCGCTCCCAAGAGGGGCGTCCCGCCGCCGCTCAGGGTTATCGCCAGCCCGTCGCCCGCCCCGCTGTTGAGTGGATTGCCGAAGGACACAATTGGCGCGTAGGTGGAACTGGTGAGGGCGCCGGACCTGACCCAAAGCTCGATGCCGTAGCCGCCGCTGCTGCCGAAGCTGTTGGCGGGCACGCCGAACTCCGAAGCGGAACCGCTGAAGAATGCGGAGTAGACATTGCCGGCAATCGGCGCCAGCTGGGCGTTCTGCAGCGTGGGATTGCCCGAAGTCGAGAGAGGCGTCACGGCCCCGGTGCTCGCCCACGGCTGGGCGAGGGTATCAAAGCGTTGCTGGAAGATTACGGTCAGCTGGGCCGAGGTGTTGCTCGCGGCGATAAAGCCGGCTCCAAGCAGACCCAGGATCCGAAAGCGCCGGGCGGAAATCAGGCGGGAAGAAATGGACATCTTCCCCTGATTGGGGAACAAGGCCGCTAAGATTGCACCGGCTGACGCGACTTTTTATTTTAGGCCGCCGCGGGTGCCGGCGAAAATACTCAGCGCGTCGTCTCGACGAACGTTCGCAAAACGGCGGCGCCGCGGCCGGCGCCGGACAAACTTCCGGGTTGGTGGAACACCGGGTTGAAGCCGTCGGGTTGCTCGTTCCAGCCGATCTCCACGCAATTGTAGCCCATCGTCCATTCCGGGAACTCCCGCGCGAGGACCGACCGCGTGTAGATGAGGGTGACATCCCGGTGCCGGCGGTCGCGCTGGATGTTGGCGTACAGCTGTCGCACCGGTGCTTCCTCGCCCTCGAGGAGCTGGATGACCGAGCCGGACTTATAGAGCAGCACGCCGGTGATCCCATGGTGCAGGTTTTTCTCGCGGCTCACCTTGAGAATATCCGCCACGTCGGCCGGGCTAAAAGGCGGCGAGGCCGCGCTCGTATAAACCAGCTGAAACATCGCCGGTGATTTTCGAGAGTTAGGTCCGGCCCGCAACCCGAATCCCGACGAGTTTGCCCGATTGTAACCGGGGTGGCCGATCCCGGCGGGGTGGTTTGGTTCGCTGAAGTTAGCTTGGGTGGAGTGGCGGTGCCGAAGCGGTCCCACACGGAAACACCCGCCCGCCGAGAGCGTTGCAATAACCCATGAGCGCGCGCACTTATGCCGAGCTCGGGGATTGCCTGACGCCGCGCCGGCCCGTCATCATGCCGGGTCATGAAATCGAAGCCGGTCGTCCAAAAAATCTCCTTTGCCGGGCTCGACGCGGTCGAGCTGCGCACGTCCCGCGTGCGGATCGTCGCCCTCACCGCCAAGGGCCCGCGCATCGCCTTCTTCGGCCGGCCGGGCGGCGACAACCTGTTGCTCTGGGCGCCGGGCAAATATCGGCGCGGCGCGTGGGACCTCCTGGGCGGTCACCGCCTGTGGGCGGCGCGGCCCGGGGCCGACGAAGCGGAGGAAACGTACGCGACCGACAACGAGCCGTGCACGGTGCGACTCGCGGCCCATGGCTTCACGGTCACCGGCGCGCTGGATCCCGTGCAGAAGATCCGCCGGGGATTCACCGTGACCGACCTTGGCGACGGTCGCGTGGTGATCGACCATTTCCTCCGCAACGAAAGTGACATGCTGTGGAGCGGCGGCCTTTGGGCCCTGACGTGCACGGTGCCTTCGAAGAAATCGACGTACACGCTCCCGCTTGGCGACGGCTCTTCCTGGGACTACGCGACGATCGTCAGTTTCCGCACCTGGGGCGGCGGCCACGGCGGCGTCGGCTTCGATGACCCGCAATTCGGCTTCACGAAGGATGCGATGGTGCTGACGCCCTCCGGCCGCGAGAACAAGCGCATGCTCAAGGCCGATGCCGGCATCATCGCCTGGCACGACGCCGCGCGGAAACTGCTCTTCGCCAAACACGCGGCCTACGTGCCCGAAGGCAACTATCCCCTCGGCACCAATCTCGCGCTGTACGTCGGCCCCGCGAATTTCATGGTCGAGATGGAAACGATGGGCGCGTTCGCGACCCTGAAGCCCGGCGCCACAATCGACCACCGCGAGACCTGGCTGTTGGCGGATGCGAAGTCCGCGCCGACCGCAAGCGCGCTGCGCGAACTGTTTTAGGCCGCGTATGATGTGTGTAGCCACAGGCCCTGGTCGCCTTCGGCGCCGCCTCTGGCGGGTAAACCTCCATGCCTGTGAGCCGGCCGCACCGGCAGGCAGGGACGCCTGCCGCTACGGGAGCCATTCCTAGCCTTGCTTCTGCACGGACGCGCCTTCCACCCAGCTGGCGCCGATGAGGGTCGCGCGGGGGAAGGCCGGGATGCCGGATTCGTTGCGGTGGATCTGGCCGACGACCATGTCCACGGCGGCTTCGCCGACGGCGTCGTTGTGCTGGTTCATGCCGGCGATCTCCGGGTGGCTCGCGCGCCACTCGAGCTGGATCACGCCGACGTCCTGCGGCACGCGCCGGCCGGCGTCCTTGAGCCACGGGAAAACGATGTTGTAGAGCGAGAGCAGCACGTCCGGTTGATGGCGGTCGAGCCATTGCCGGAAGGGACGTCCGTCAGCGCGGGGTTGCTGGTCACCCATGAAGGCCGGCACGCGGCGCGCCGCGGGCAGTGAGCGTTGCGCGGTCAGCATCGCCCCGGAGAACCGTCCTTCGACCAGCGCGTCGATTCGCTCCTCAACCACGAGGGCGGGCCGCTCGTAGCCGAGCGCGAGGGCGCGCTCGAAAGCCTGGATCACGAGGTCGTGGTGATCGACGCAACTGAAGGACAGCGCCGGGTCCCGCGTGCGCACGCCCGTGACGACGCACGGAAATTCATTCCACACGGGCTGCAGGTGCGCAGGCAGCTGGTTGCTGTCCATCAGACCGACGAGGATGATGCCCTTGATGCCGCGGGTCTTCAGGATGCGAATGAGGCTCTCGGCCTTGAGCTTCGGGTCATGCAGCCAAAACGGATCGAAGCTGTATCCCAGCTGGAGTCCGCGCCGCTCGCAGCCTTCGACGTAAGCGGGAATCGTGGCATGCGCCTTGAAGGCCTTGGGGTCGCGGTGCGCATTGATGAGCGCGAGCTTGGCCTGGAAGCGCGCGGTGCGTCCCGCCCGCAGCTGCGCGATCAGGTGCGAAACGATGGCGTTGGGCCGATAGCCCAGCCGGTCGGCCGTCTTCTTGATGAGTTCCCGCGTCGGCGCTGAAATAGACGGATCATCGCGCAGCGCCAGCGACACCGTGTTCTTCGAGAAGCCGACCTCGTCGGCAATCATCTGCATCGTGACCGGGCGCATGGCGATTCCCGCAGTCCAATCGGATTCGCATTACCGTCAAGCTAACCCCGGGCGAAATCCCAAAACACAAAGGTCCAAATTCCAAAGCACCAAGACGGAGTGTTTGTTTGGCGTTTGGAGCTTTGTGATTTGAGATTCGTCCGGCTGGTTTGGTCTTTGGACCTTTGGCGTTTGTTATTTTACCCTGTCCGCTACGCGGCGGCCACTCCCGCCATCAGCTGCATCAGGGCTGCTTCGCTGAACTGGGCGCGGGGCAGTTCGCCGGCGATGCCGCCGTTGCGCATGACGATGATCCGCCGGCAGAGGCCGATGAGTTCGGGCAGCTCCGACGACACCACGAGCAGCGCCTTGCCCTCGCAGGCGAGCTCGTCGAGCAGCTGGTAGATCTCGGCCTTGGCGCCGACGTCGACGCCGCGCGTGGGCTCGTCGATCAGCAGCACGTCGCAGGAGCGCGCGAGCCACTTCGCGAGGGCAATCTTCTGTTGGTTGCCGCCACTCAGGCCGGCGGTGATCGTTTCGAGGGATGGGGCCTTTACGCGCAGCCGTGACGTGTAACGCTGGGCCAATTCGCGTTCGTCGGCGCGCCGGACCCAGCCGGCCGACGTCAGTTGCGGGAGGGCGGCCAGCGAGGTGTTTTCCCGGTTGTTGAGCCCGAGAACAAGTCCCTGGCGCTTCCGATCCTCAGGCACGAGGCCGAGGCCCGCGGCGAGGGCCGCATCGCGTGAGCCGCAGGGCAGGGGGCCGCCCTTGACGGCGATGCGCCCGGTCGCGGCGGGATCGAGGCCGAAGATCGCTTCGACGACTTCGCTGCGACCGGCGCCGACGATACCCGCGATGCCCACGATCTCGCCGGCACGCACGGTGAGGTTGATGTTTGAGAATTTCCCGGGCGAGGTGAGTTGTTCCACGGCGAGGCGCTCCTCGCCGAGAGGCTTGGCGAGGTGGTTGGGCGTCGCGAACAGCAGTTCACGGCCGATCATCTGCGTGACCACACGCTGCGGCTTCGTATCCGTGATGCGCTCAGTGGCGACGTGTTTGCCGTCGCGCAACACGGTGATGTGGTCGCAAAGCGCAAAGAGTTCCTCGAGGCGGTGCGAAACGTAAATGAGGGTGATCCCGCGTGACTTGAGTTCGCGTACGAGTCGGAAGAGTTCCGCGGTCTCCGCGGCGGAGAGCGAGCTGGAGGGCTCGTCCATGACGATCACCTTGGCGCCGGTGCCGACCGCGGCGGCGATCTGCACGAGCTGTTCGCGGCCGGTGGAAAGCGTGCCGATGATGACGTCGGGGTCGATGTCCGCGCCGATGGTCGCGAGCATCGCCAGCGCGCGCCGCCGCAATTCGCCCCGGTCCACGAAGCCTGCGCGCCGCGGCAGATCACCGAGGCAGAGGTTTTCCGCCACCGAGAGGTTGGGGCAGAAGGCGAGTTCCTGATGGACCATCGCGATGCCCAGCTCGCGCGCGGCGAG
Source organism: Lacunisphaera sp. (assembly GCA_044224295.1). GTDB lineage: Bacteria > Verrucomicrobiota > Verrucomicrobiia > Opitutales > Opitutaceae > Lacunisphaera. The sequence continues at coordinate 147,409 of JBGAKQ010000003.1, forward strand.
CGGCGTGGCCGGCGCGATGGGCTGGCCGTCCATGAGGATCTGGCCGCCGTCGGCGGTCTGCACCCCGGCGAGGATCTTGCCGAGCGTGCTCTTGCCAGCGCCGTTCTCGCCGATCAGCGCATGGCACGTGCCCCGCTCGATGGTGAAGCTGACGCCGTCCAGCGCGAGGACGCCGGGGAAGCGTTTCGTGATGGCTTGGAATTCCAGGAAGGCCATGTCGGGGTTGAGAGTTGAGCGGTGAGGGTTGAGAGCAGGTGGGGCGGCGCGCTCAGGGGGCGTTGACCTGCTCCCGCAGCCAGCCGGGGCGGTTGGTGGTGATGCCGTCGACGCCGGCGGCGCCAAGGGCGCGGGCGACGGCGGGGTCGTCCACGGTCCAAGTGTAGAGCTTGAGACCGGTCGCATGGATCGCCGCGGCGAAGGTCGCATCAATCGGGAAGCGGTCGTTGAGATCGAGTCCGTCCAGGCCGGCCGACTTCGCGGTGGTGATGAGGTCGGCCACGGTCGGCGCCTTCTTGGCGGAGTAATCGACGATCCAACAAACCTCATGCGCCGGCAGGCGGAGCTTGAGGCTCCGCGCGGTGTCGAGGTTGAAGGAAATCAGCGGCAGTTGCGCGGCGCTCAGGCCGGACGCGCGAATCACGCGTTCCAACTCGGGCACGAGCTCGGGCCCGGCCTTTGCCTCGATGAACAGGCGTTTGCCGGCGGGGACCAGGGCCAGGATTTCCGCGAGGGCCGGGATCTTTTCCGAGAACACGGAGCCTTTCCAGGGGCCCCACTGCCCGACGTCGAGGGCGCGGAGTTCGTCGAAGGTCTGCTCCGCGACGGCTTGTTTGTGGCCACCGACGCGATGCGTGTCGTGATCATGAATGACCACGACGTGGCCGTCTCGGGACAGGTGCACGTCGATCTCCCCGGCGTCGGCACCCTGCGCGTAGCCGAGCCGCAGCGCCGCGACCGTGTTCTCCGGCGCGTCGTGCGACGCCCCGCGGTGGGCGATGATCTCCACGCCGCGGGCGACGACGGCGGTAATCAGGGCGGCCATAAGCAGGGCGGGGAGTTTCAAGGGGAGTTAACGTAGCGGCAGGCGTCCCTGCCTGCCGGACCACAGGCACGGCGGCCTGTGGCTACGGGGTTTTACCGCGGCAGCCACTTCGTCCAGTTCTTCGCGAACTCGTCGACGTTGGCCTTGGTGACGGGGATCAGGGCGCTGACTTCCTTCACGGCCGGCGGGTTCTTCTTCTGGACGATCTTCTCGATCAGCAACTCGACGGAGCGATGGCCCCATTCATAGCACTGCTGCGCGAGGAGGACCGGCACGTGGCCGCTGCGGATGTAGTCGAGTTGGGCGGGAAGGGCGTCGACCGAGACGCACTGGACGGTGCCGGGCTGCCACTTGAGGGCGTTTTGGGTGAACAGCGGCCAACCGCCAATCATGGCCCAGCCGGTGATGTCCGGGTTGGCCTGCATGACCTGCTCGACCTTGGCGGCGGAGTCCTGCGGGGTTTCCTTGTGATAGTAAGTGTCGCGGATCGTGATGCCCGGATATTTCTTCGCCGCTTCCTTGGCGCCCTGCACGCGCTTCTGGAGGTTCGGGGCGTTTTGGTTGCCGGCGAGGATGGCAACAATGCCCTTGCCGTTCATGATCTTGGCGAGCTCGTCCATCGTCTGCCTGCCACACTCAACGTCGTCGACCCCGTAGGTGACGAAACGCTTCGAGGCGGGGGCGTCGGAGTCAAACGTCGCGACCGGCACGCCGTTGTCGACCGCGCGGTTGATCGCGTCGGTGAGTTTGTTGGCGTCGGAACAGCTGACCGCCAGGCCCTCGGCGCCGGCGAGCACGAGCTGCTCGATGGCCTCGGCCTGCTTCTGGGCGTCCTCTTCATTGGGCGTGCGCCAGTCGATGCGGATATCGACGCCGAGCTTGGCGCTCAGTTCCTTGGCGGCGTCCTGGGCGCCCACGCGGGCCGCCTGGAACACGGGGTTGCCCTGGGATTTGGCCACCAAGCCGATGGTGATCACGCGCGGTGCGGCGGAGGCGAGCGCGGCGGCCGAAAGGCCGGCAAGAACGAGGAGTAGTTTTTTCATGAGGTTAAATAGAACGGTCCTTTCACAGAAGGTAACGAAGGAAACCAAGAAACGCGGCGGGGCGGAGACCTTTCTTTGTTTCGTTGCCTGCTGTGAAAATTATTTGGCTTGGGTCAGGCGACGCTTCGCCAGCCAGGTGTTGAAGTTGTCGAGCACGACCGCGGCGATCACGACGGAGCCGATGATGATCTGGCTGTAGTTCTGGTCGATGCCGAGGATGACGATGCCGCTGGAGATCATCTGGATGATCAGCGCGCCGAGCACGACACCCAGCGCCGAACCGCGGCCGCCGCTCAGGCTGGCGCCGCCCACGACGGCCGCCGCGATGACGTTGAGTTCGTAGCCCTGGCCATCGCCCGAGGTGGCCGCGCCGTAATAGCCGAGCGAGAGCAGGGCCGCGATGCCGGCGGTCAGGCCGGAGATCAGGTAGATGCCGAGCTTCACGCGTTCGACGCGGATGCCGCTGAAGCGCGCCGCGAGTTCGTTGCCGCCGATGGCGTACACCCGCCGGCCGGCGGCGAGGCGCGACAGGAAGATCCAACCGAAAAAAGTGACCAATACCATGGCCGCCAGCGGCACGAAGCTCAGGCCATCCCCAATTTCATAGCGCACGAAGTCGCGCAGGCCCGCGGGAAATCCGCCGACGGACTGGCCTTTGGTGACGACAAACGCGATGCCGCGCAGGATCGCCATGCCGCCCAGGGTGATGATGAACGGGTGCACCCGGAGCGCGACGATCAGGCCGCCGGTGAAAAGTCCGCAGAGCAGTGAAGTGCCCAGACAGGCGCCGATGCCCAAGGCGACACCCAAGGCGGGTGAGTTCACCCCCTCCGGGCCGTAGTGGCGGAGAACCAGCGCGCCCAACACGGACGCCAGCGCGTAAACGGAGCCGACGGAAAGATCGATGCCGCCGGCGATTATCACCACCGCCATGCCGACCGCCATGATCGCGGTGAAGCTGGTGTCCTTGGCGAGCTGGGCGAGGTTCTGGGCGTTGAGGAATTTGTTCTTCTCAACGAAAGCGGGCACGCGCTCGCCGTCGGGCCCGGTCGTAAACACCCGTTGGCGCCCACCGTCGGCAGTGCGTTCAAAAAGCGGCGTCCGCACCGTGCCGCTGAACGCGGTCAGCAGGATGCCCAGGGCAAGGATGACGAGCAGGAGGCCGCTTTCCTGGAACTTCAGTAGATTGCGAAGGGGCGACATGGGGTGGGGCCGGGGAGGCGCGTAACTCACTTACTTGGCCCGGGCATCGTCGACGCGTCAACCCTTCACGCGGTCCAGAAATTGCCCAAACGGGTGAGTCCCGACGCATATGACAGGGCTCAGCCGCCGAATCCCCCGCAGTGGAGGGTCGGACTCCCGGCCGACCTGGATCGGTCGTGGCGCGGGCCGGCGCACGCAGTCCGGTCCAACCGAATCAATGAGCCAACAGGTCCCGGGCCCCCGCATGGCTCGGGTCCTCCGCCAACACGCGACGCAGCAGTCTCCGCGCAGCGGCGACTTCGCCCAAACCGAGGCGCGCCTGGGCTTCGAGGACCCGCGCCGTGTTCTGCTGCCGGGCGCTGAGGTCATCGGCGAACAGCAGCATCGTCGGCAGCGACGTGGCGAAGTAGTCGATCTTCGCCGGCGTCCGCGCAAGCTGGCGGGCATAGGCTAACAGATCGCGCAGCAGTTTCTTCGCTTTCGCCGATTGGCCGAGGCGTTGCCAGGCGAGCGCCGAGTAATACGTCATTTCCGAGAACGCCCGCACGCTCATCTCCTGGAAATCCCCGCGGAACGTCGCGGCCTGTCTCCACTGCTCGCGGGCCGCGGCGTGGTTGCCGGTCGCGGCCAGCGCCTCGCCGAGCCAGAAATGGATGTCCGACTGGTTGGCGAGCAAGTGCTTCGCTTCCCCAAGATTCTTCGGCGCGATCAGGGCGACGGAGAAATCTTTCGCCGCCTCGGAGGCATGGCCGGCGGCGAGCGCCGTCCGCCCGAGCAACAGGTGGGTGCGCACGTGCTGGCCCAGCGCCTGGCCTTCGCCGCCTTCCCACGGCTGGAATTTCCGCGCCGCAATGATCGGCAGCGCGCGGCCTGCCTGCCCGGACTGGTTGAGGAGCGCGCAGAATTCCACCGTGAGGTCGTCACGCTGGGCGACGAGCGAGGGGTGGCGTTCGAGCTCCCGCAAACGCGTCGCGGGCGCCACGCCGAGCCGCTTCCAGAGTTGGTCGCGTTCGTAGAGCAGGCGCGCATCGGAGGGATTCGCGCGGAAGGCCGCCTCGTAGGCGCGCCGCGCGAGCGCGGGCTGACCCAGGACGTTGAACGCGCCGATGCCGAGGTTGCGCCACGCGACCGCATTGCGCGGCTCAAATTGCACCGCGCGTTTCCAGAGCGCGATGGCCTCGCGGTGCCGGCGGCGATCATAAAGCAGATTGCCGAGGTAAAACGCCGCGCGGGCATCGCGCGGGCGCAGCGTCAACGCGTGCTCGAGAATCGCCATCTCCTCGAGTCGCGCTGGAAAACAGTAGTCGGGCGAGGCCTTGGCCGCCGCGATGAGATGCGCGGTCGCCGCCCGTTTGTCATCCATGAGACTACAAAGGTGCGCGCGGTAGTAGGACACCAGCGGCGCGGTGCCCGAGTGTGGCTCGGGCTGGGCGTCCTGCAGGATCGCGAGCGCCTCGCGGTGGAAACCCGCGCGGCGGTAGTCGAGGGCGACGTCGAGCCGGATCTGGGTGTCACCGGTGATCGGCCGGCCGAGCAGGTGCTGCGTCCAGCTGTCGAGCGGGTCGAGCGCGAGGTTGGCGGACAGTTGCGCGGTGGCCTCATTGTCCCGGCCCAGTTGCCGCAGGACGAGGGCGCGCAGGTTGCGAGCCCGGAGGTGATCAACGTTGAGGCGAAGGGCTCGGTCGAGCAGGTCGAGCGCCTCGGGCCAACGCTGCTGCGTGCACTCGATCTCGGCTTGCGCGTGCCAACTCGCCGATTGCCACGCCTGGTTCCACGCGGCCTTGCCGAAGGCCTCGTTGGCTTCGGCCAGGAGTTGCTCCGTCGGGTGAGTGGACCTTGTGGGAGCGAGCTTGCTCGCGACTGGACGCGTGTTGTTGCGAGCAAGCTCGCTCCCACCGGCCCAGGCTTGCAAAAGCAGGCAGCGTCCCAGCTGGTAAAAGGCTTCGCCGTCAGACGGGTTGGGGTTGCGGCGGATTTGGCGCGCGATGCTCGCGCGGAGAAAACGCTCGGCCGCGGTGAACTCGCCGCGCCGGAGATGCCAGCGGCCCAGCGCCAGATTGCAGCGCGCGTCACTCGGGTCGCGGCGCAAGGCCTCGCGCCAGTAGGTCTCGGGGGCACGCGTGGCGTGACGGTATTGCTCCAGATGCAGACCGGCAAAATAGAGTTCGTCGGCACTCGCGATGTCCGCGGGAGCCGCCGGCTCCGTGGCCGGCTCCGGCACCTGGTCGCGTTTGCTGTCCTGCGGGGCGTACTGCAGCAGGATGCGACCCGCCGCATCGGTGATCGTGACGGAAAGGCGGTTCGGCTGGCGAAGGCTCAAGGTCTCTACCAAGGGCGCGGCGGGCGACAGGTCGCGCGTGAACGTCGCTTTGATCCGGCCGCCGGCAGCGAGCGTGACCACGGCGTTGGGCTGAGGTGCCGTCACGGCGACGCCGATGCGCACGCCGCCTTTGCTGACGTTGATTGAAACCGCCGCGTCGAGATTCGCCTGGTGCGCCGGGCCGATTTTCTGGATCGGATACCAATACTGGCTCCACGCCTTGGTTTCGCCGGGTTGGAGGAAAGAGAAGTCGGGCTGGTTGTCGGTGAACACGCCCGCCATGAGCTCGATGTACGGACGGAATTCCCCGTGTTCATCCGCATCGGTCAGGTTGCGGTCCCACGCGTAGCCGAACTCATGATTGCCCCAGGTCCATTGCTTTTTGCCGGGTGCTATCCGGTGATCGGCGACGTGCACCAAGCCGGCCTGCGCGCGATGATCGTACCCGCCGAAAAAATCCTCCGACGTGCCCATGCACATGTACGAGGTCGGGACGGGGATGTTGGCGTACCAAGACAAGTCATCCGGCCGGTAGGCCGGCTGACTTGTGGTTGAAAGCTGAGGGTTGAAAGTTGAAAGGCGCTGCGCGGCGGCAGGCTGGCAGTGCGGGGGGACGTAGTGCCGGGGGACTTCGTTCGCGGGGATGCCGGATTTGCCGCGGGCGGCGTAGTCGACGCCGTAGTAGTGGCCCGAGCAGCGCGGGAAGGTGCTCATGGCGCGCTTGGCGTGGTCGGCGACGTAGGTCGCGTCGGGCGGGAAGAACGACTGGTACTGCTCGTGGACGCGCGTCGCGACGTTGGCCCACCAGAGGAAAGTCTGCACGTCGGCCGTCCGGTTGTACGCGCGGGCCTTGAGCTCGAGCAGGGCGCGGGCGGGATGCAGGCACACGCCGTGCATGCCCTTCATGCGCGCCATCGGGTCGTGTTCCGACAACCAGACGGTCGCGGATCCGTCCGCATGGTTCTCGATGTGCACTTCCGCCGGCATGAACGTCGACGGACGGTGGTGCTGCGGCCAGTTGATCTCGATGCCGCCGCTGGCCCAGGGCCCGGCGAGGCCGACGAGCGCGGGTTTGATCACCGGTTGGTAATAGACAAGGTCGTAACCGTTGGTCTTGTCCTGCACGCGATGGATGCGTCCGCCCAGCTGGGGCAGGATCATCACGAGGAGGAATTCATTCTCGAGGTAAACGGCGTCCCAGGTTCGCGGCACGGACTTCTCCGCAATCCGATCAATGAACGGCAGCGGGTAAACGCGTCCGCTCGAACCCTGGTACACCCGGGTCTCGAGAAACATCGGATTGCGGTCCGGCGCCGCGGGCTCGTAGGTCGGCAGAACGACGCTTTCGCGGCGAACGGTGACTGGAGAAGGCATGGGGTGGGAGGGGCTTTAGGCCCCGACTTCTTGGACGAGGGCTGGCCGGTCGGGGACTAAAGCTCCTCTGACCCAAAACCCTCGTACAGTCTGCATGTCGGTCCGAGCCAAATTACTTCTGACCGTAATAGGCCCCGGGACCGTGTTTGCGGCTGAAGTGCTTCGCCAGCAGTTCCGGTTCGATGTCCGCGAGCTTCGGCTCCAACTGGAGCGACATCAGCGCCATGTGTGCGCAGCACTCAACAGCCACCGCGACTTCCACGGCCTTGGCCACGTTCTTCGCCCAGGTAAACGGCGCATGGCGATTCACGAGCACGCCCGGGAAATCGAGCGGGTCCAGTTTGCCCCGGGCAAAGCGTTCGACGATGACGTTGCCCGTTTCCCATTCGTAGGCGCCGTGCCCGATCTCGGCCTTGGTCATCTTGCGCGTCACGGGAATGCGTCCGTTGAAGTAATCCGCGTGGGTCGTGCCGAAGATCGGGATTTCGCGGCCGGCCTGTGCGAACGCGGTGGCGTGCGAGCTGTGGGTGTGCACCACGCCGCCAATGGATGCGAAAGCGAGAAACAGCCGGCGGTGCGTGGGCGTGTCCGAGGAAGGGTTCAGCTTGCCCTCGACCTTCTTACCCTCGAGGTCGATGAGCACCATGTCCGCCACCTTGAGGTCAGCGTACGCGACGCCGCTCGGCTTGATGGCGAAGATGCCCTTCGCGCGGTCGATCGCGCTGGCGTTGCCAAACGTCAGATTGATGAGCCCGTGCTTCGGCAGGGCCACGTTGGCCTCGTAGGCTTCGCGCTTAAGTTCAGTCAGCATGCTGGAAAGAAATAGGAATGGAACAGGAAGCAGCCAAGCAGCGAAACGGCATGAGGAGTCGGTTTTCTTGGCTGCTTCGCTGCTTGGTGTGAATCCTCAGGCGCGGTTCTTGAGGCGGTCGAGCATCACCGCGCCGAGGAGGATGCAGCCACGGGCGACGTATTGGTAGAAGGGTGGGATGTTGAGCAGGTTCATGGCGTTTTGCACCAGGCCCATGATCAGCACGCCGGCGATGACGGCCCCGATGCGCGCCACGCCGCCGCTGAGGGAAACGCCGCCCAGCACGCAGGCGGAGATGACCTCGAGTTCGAGCCCCTGCGACGTGTTCGGCTGGCCGCTGGTCATGCGCGCCGCGAGCACGAGGCCGGCGAAGGCGGCGACGAGGCCCTGCAGGGTGAAGATGACGACCTTGATGTGCGTGACGGGAACACCGGCGAGGTGGGCCGCTTCCTTGTTGCCGCCGATGGCGAGCGCGTTGCGACCGAAGACCGTCAGGTTCAGCAACACGCCAAAGATCACGAAGCACGCGACCGTCAGCCACACCGGCACCGGCACGCCCAGCCACGCGGTGTTGCCGAGGGCAAAAAAGGCGTCCGTGCGCACGCCGACCGCGCGGCCGTCGGAAACGATGAAGCCGAGTCCGCGGACGATCTGCATCGACGCGAGCGTCGTGATCAGGGCGTTGATGCCCACGCGCGCGACAAACACGCCGTTGACCAGGCCAATCAGCGCGCCGGCACCGAGCGCGGCGGCAATGCCGGTCGCAACACTGCCCGTGGAATTCATGACCGTCGCGCCGAGCACCCCGGCGAACGCCACCACCGAGCCGACCGACAGGTCGAAGTCGCCGGCCGCGAGGCAGAACATCATCGTGCACGCCACCATGCCGATGGTCGCGACGGCGAGCGCCAGCCCGCGAAGATTCGTGACCGTCAGGAAATTTTCGACGAACAGCGAGCAGATGAGGAACAGCACCGCGAGCACGAGCAGCATGCCGGCGGTTTCCCAGGTGCGGGCGAATTTCGAAGGGGTGGGGAGGGACTGGGCGGTCATGGAGGCTTCGGTGGATTAGCCGCGGGCGGGAGAACACACCCCGGCGCATTGCGCCACCCCTCTCGAGAGGGGATCTCCGCTGGCGACGGTCGAGGTCCCCTCTAGAGAGGGGTGCCCGTCAGGGCGGGGTGTGTTAGGAATGCGCGAAGTCATCATCCAAAGAGTTATTCGGCGACCGCCCCCACCGGCAACGCCGCTTGCAGCACCATCTCCGGCGTCGCGCCGGCGCGGGGGAACTCCGCGGCGACCGCGCCCTCGCGCATCACGAGGATGCGGTCGGCGATGCCGAGGACCTCGGGCAGTTCGCTGGAAACAATCACCACGCACGTGCCGGCGGCGGCGAGGTCGTGGATGAGCGCGTAGATCTCGCTCTTGGCGCCGATGTCGATGCCGCGGGTGGGTTCGTCGAGCACCACGACGCGCACCTGCTCGGAAAGCCAGCGGGCCAGGATCGCCTTCTGCTGGTTCCCGCCGGAGAGCAACCCGATGAGCGTGTCGGCCGATGCGGTGCGCACGCCAAGCCGCTTGATCTGCTCCGCGGCATTCGTTTTTTCCCAACCGTGGTCGAGGAAGAGCCCGGCCCGCAGGCGCGAGCGGCGCGCGCTGAGATTGATGTTCTCGGCGACGGAACGGATCGCGACGATGCCTTCCTTCTTCCGGTCCTCCGGGCAAAACACGAGGCCTTCGCGAATCGCGGTGCGCGGGGAACCCGACGGCACGACGTTGCCGTGGATCCGGACTTCGCCGCTGGTCGGCGTCACGGCGCCGCACAGCAAACGCATCAGCTCGCTGCGGCCGGCGCCGACGAGGCCGAAGAAGCCCAGGATCTCGCCGCGCGCGACGCTGAACGAGACCGGCTGGCGGACGCCCGGCCCGGCGAGGTCGCGGACCTCGAGGCCGTTGGGAGCGTGGGCGCGCGGACGGTAGTTGTAGACGTTCGTCAGCTCGCGACCAACCATGCTCTTCACGAGCGCATCGCGCGTCACGCCCGCCAACTCGGCGTGGGTCACCACGTGGCGGCCGTCGCGGAGCACGGTGGCGGCGTCGCAGATCTCATAAACTTCGTCCATGCGGTGCGTGACGTACAGGATCGCATGGCCCCGCGCCCGCAGGTCGCGGATGATTTCGAACAGGCGCTTCGTTTCCTTCGCGGACAGCGAGCTGGTCGGTTCGTCGAACGCCACGATCCGGGCGCCGCGGCCGAGGGCCTTGGCAATCTCGACCATCTGGCGCTGTGCGAGCGGCAGGCGGCCGAGTTTCTCGTCGGGATCAATCGCCTCACCCACCAACTGGAGCAAGCGCGTCGCCTCCGCGCGCAGCGCGGCGCGGTCGAGGAACAAGCTCCGCCGGGGGTAGCGGCCGATCAGCAGGTTTTCCGCGACGGACATTTCCGGCACGAGGTGCAACTCCTGGTAGATCACCGCGACCCCGGCCGCGAGCGCGTCGGCGGTCGAGCGGAACGCGGTGGCCGTGCCGTTGAGTTGCAGGCCGCCGGAGGTCGGGTGGTAGGCGCCGCTGAGAATTTTCAGTAGCGTGGATTTGCCCGCGCCGTTCTCGCCCATGAGCGCGTGCACGCTGCCGGCGCGCACGCCGAACGACACCCCGTCGAGCGCGCGCACGCCCGGGAACTCCATGGTGAGGGAGTCAAAGGTGAGGGTGGTGGTGGCGTCGGGCATGGCGGGTAGGGCGCGGACTCCGTCCGCGCCTAGGCGGTGACGGCCGTGTCCTTCGAAGCTTTTGCGAAGGAGGAAGTCACCGCCCTACCTAAATCAGAGAATCCCCTCGGCCTTCAGGAGCTTCTCGAAGTTCTCGCGCGTGATCGGCGTGCCGTCGACGCGGGTATCGAGGGGCGGCTGCTTGTTGTCCTTGATCCAGAAGTAGAGCATCTCGGCCGCCTTGAAACCCTCGGTCGGGGCGGAGGCGTAGATCGAGCCGTAGAAACCCGTCGGCGACGGCTTGCGGAGTTCGTCGACGCAGTCCGTGCCGTTGATGCCGACGCCGATGACATCCGCGGCCTTGAAGCCGTTGCCTTCCGTGGCGCGCACGGCGCCGAGGACGGCGGTGTCGTTCATGCCGCCGACCAGCCAGTGCTTCACGCCGGTCTTCTGCGCGAGGAGCGCGTTGGCGGCGTCGAAGCTGCCCGGGATGTCGGTGGTCTTTTGCGGCGCCTTGTAAATGCGATCCGCCGGGAAGCCGGCTTCCTTGAGCGCGGCGATGATGCCGTCGGTGCGCTCACGTGCGGTGTCGAGCTCCTCAAACGTCATGATGCACGCCGCGGTGTCCGCGGCGGCCCAGCCGCGTCGCTTCCATTCCTCGGCGATCGTGCGGCCTGAGAGCTGGCCGATCTTGGTGGCGGACATGCCGATGTAGGGCACTTCCTCGAGGAACTTACCGTCGGCGCCGACGAACCGGTCGTCGACGGTGATGATCTTGAGGCCGGCGGCCTTGGCCTTCGCATAGATGGCGGGTCCGAGGCGGACGTCCGGCGTGCAGATCGCGAAGCCCTGCGCGCCGTTGGCGGCGAGGCTGTCGATCGCGGCGAGGGTCTTCTCGCCGTCGGGCACGCCGATCTTGATGACTTCAAACCCATATTGCGCGCCCGCCTTGTCGGCGCCCTTCCATTCATATTGGAACCACGGTTCCTCGGGTTGCTTCACGAGGAAGCCGATCTTGATCTTGGCCGCCGCCGGCGTGGCGCCAGGGGTGGCCGCGGTGTCGGCGGATTTCTTGCCGCATCCGGTGAGGAGGGCGAGGAGGAGAAGGGGAAGGAGACGGAGGAGTTTCATGAGGTACAGAGAATATCGTTCTTTTAATCGTTCTCGTGCTCTTTCTCTCGAGAGAACGATTAAGATTAAGAGAACGAGAAAGATTTAATCAGACCCGGATGCCTTGGGCGAGGTGGTAATAGACTTCGTTGTTACGGAGGTCCTGCTTCAGTTGCGCGAGCGTCGTGTCAGCGTTGATGACCACCGTCTCGATGCCCGCGATGGTGGCGAAGTCCTCGAGCATCTCGGTCGTGACGACGTAACTGTAGCCCGTGTGGTGCGCCCCGCCGGCGTAGATCCACGCGGCGCAGGCGGTCTTGAAGTCGGGTTTGCATTCCCACACCGCGCGGGCGACCGGCAGCTTCGGGAGCCTCGGGGTCTTCACGGCGGTGACCTCATTGACGATCAGCCGGAAGCGATTGCCAAGGTCGACGAGCGACGCGTTGAGCGCCTCGCCGGTCGTGGCGTCGAACACGAGGCGCACCGGGTCGGACTTGCCGCCAATGCCGAGCGGGTGGATTTCCACCGCCGGCTTGCCGGCCGCGATCGACGGGCAGATTTCCAACATGTGCGAGCCGAGGACCTGATGGCCCTTGGGTGACAGGTGGTAGGTATAGTCCTCCATGAACGAGGTGCGCTCGCCGCCGGCCATGACCTTCATCGCGCGGACCAGCGTGGCGGTTTTCCAATCGCCCTCGCCACCGAAGCCGTAGCCCGCGCCCATGAGGCGTTGCGTGGCCATGCCCGGCAGCTGGCGGAGTCCGTGCAGGTCTTCAAACGTGTCGGTGAAGCCCTTGTAACCGCCGTCCTCGAGAAACTTGCCCATGCCGAGTTCGAGGCGCGCGCTGTAGCGCAGCTCCTCGTGGCGCTTGCCGCCCTTTTTCAGGTCGGGGACGACCGCGTAGGTTTTCTCGTAGTCGGCGCAGAGCGCGTTGATGTCCTTGTCGGAAACCGCGTCGACCACGGCCACGAGGTCGCCGACGCCGTGCGTGTTCACCGCGAAACCGAATTTCATCTCGGTGGCGACCTTGTCGCCCTCGGTGACGGCCACCTGGCGCATGTTGTCGCCGAAGCGCACGAACTTCGCGCCCTGCCAGTCATGCCACGCGCGCGCGGCGCGCTGCCACGCGGCGATGCGCTCGTGCACCTCCGGGTCGGACCAGTGGCCGACGACCACCTTGCGGCCGAGGCGCATGCGCGTGTGGATGAACCCCGCCTCGCGGTCGCCGTGGGCGGCCTGGTTGAGGTTCATGAAATCCATGTCGATCGTCTCCCACGGCAGGTCGCGGTTGAACTGCGTGTGCAGGTGCAGGAACGGCTTCTTCAGGACGCTCAGGCCCCGGATCCACATTTTCGACGGCGAGAACGTGTGCATCCACAACACCAGGCCCGCGCAGTTCGCGTCGTTGTTCGCCGCGAGCATCACGTTCGTGATTTCGTCCGGCGTCGTGAGCAAGGCCTTGAACGTCGTCTTCAGCGGCAGCGTCTTCGAGGCCGCGAGGGCTTCGGCGACCTTTTGCGCGTTGGCGGCGACCTGCTTGAGCGGGCCGGGGCCGTAGAGGTGCTGCGAGCCGCAGACGAACCAGATTTCGGGGGAGGCGAGGAGTTTCATGTGGAAGGAATTTATCCGCAGATGGCGCGGATGAGAGAGACGGACGGATTTCCCAACCCGTCATCCTGAGCCGGGCGAAGGATCCAAACGGGCGTACACAATCCCTTGGGTTCTTCGCACGGCTCAGAATGACGGAAAAGGAGCACGGGCGGGATTATTCGAGCTCCAACACGACGACGGACTTGGCCGGGAGGGCGATCATCAGTTGGTCGCCGGTGAGTTTGGCGCCGTCGAACCTGGCGGGCTTCACGACCTCGGGAGCGGCGAACGTGTTGTGGGAATCGATTGCGGGCGCGGTGAGCACGCGGCCGGACACGCCCTTGGCGGTGACGCCGGCCAGCGTCGCGGTGACGGTGATCGCCGCGTTGGGATTGGAATTCGCGAGCGAGACGTGGATCTTGCCGGTCTTGTCGCGGGAAGCGGACGCGCTCACCGCGGGGATCGCCTTGTCGCCGACGACGTAGTCAGGCGTCGTCAGCGTGAGCGGCAGCGAGGTGGCGCCCTGGTGCACCTTGAACATCTCGAAGACGTGGTACGTGGGCGTGAGGATCATCTTCTCCTTGTCGGTGAGGATCATCGCCTGCAGCACGTTGATCATCTGCGCGATGTTCGCCATGGTGATGCGGTCGGCGTGCTCCTGGAAAAGGTGCAGGTTGATGGCCGCGAGGATCGCATCGCGCAGCGTGTTTTGCTGGTAGAGGAAGCCGCGGTTGGTGCCGGGCTCGACGTCGGTCCAGATGCCCCATTCGTCGATCACCATGCCGACGCGCTTTTGCGGGTCGTATTTGTCCATGATCGCGCCGTGCTTTTCGATCAGCTCCTTCATCTTCAGCGTCTGCACGAGCGTCCGGTGGTATTCCGCTTCACCGAATCCCGTCGCGGGGCCCTTGCTGCCCTGCCAGCTGCCCGACGGCAGCGTGTAGTAGTGGAACGCGAGGCCGTTCATGTTGCGGCCCGCATTTTTCATCAGGACTTCCGTCCAGTTGTAGTTCTCGCCGTTCGCGCCGCAGGCGATGCGCTGGATGCGGTTTTCGTTACCCGGGACGTAGTTTTTGACGAACGTGTTGTAGCGCTTGTAATTATCCGCGTAGAACTCGGGTGTCATGGTGCCGCCGCAGCCCCAGCTCTCGTTGCCGACGGCGACGTAGGGAACCTTCCACGGTTGCTCACGGCCGTTCGCCCGGCGCAGGTTGGCCATTGGGGAGCTGGCGGGGGAGGTCATGTACTCGACCCACTCCATCTGTTCCTGGACCGTGCCGCTGCCGACGTTGAGGCAGACGTAGGGCTCGATGCCGAGTATTTCGCAGAGATCGAGAAACTCATGCGTACCGAAGTGGTTGTTTTCGACGACGCCGCCCCAGTGTGAGTTGTACATCGACGGGCGCTTCTCGCGCGGGCCGATGCCGTCGCGCCAGTGATACTCGTCTGCGAAGCAACCGCCCGGCCAGCGGAGCTGCGGGACCTGCAGGGTCTTGAGCGCGGCGAGGACGTCGTTGCGGTAGCCCTTGGTGTTTGGAATCGGCGAGTCAGGGCCGACCCAGATGCCCTCGTAGATGCAGCGGCCGAGATGCTCGGCAAACTGACCGTAGATGTTCTTGTTGATGACCGGGCCGGGCTTGGCTGCGTCGAGCGCGATCGTGGCGGTCGCGTCGGCTGCGCGGCCGAACGCGGCCGAGCACAGCAGGGTGGCACCGATGAGGAGGTGGTGGGCGGGGGATTTCATGGGGGTAATGGGGTGAGTCGTTCTCTTCATCCTGATTGTTCGCTCGTGATGGGGGGAAAGAGAAAGATTAAGAGAACGAGAACGATTGGTTAGGATTGGGCGGCCGCTTTTAGTTTCAGCAGCTCCTTCATCACGCCGGACAAGTCTGCGGATTTTTCGATGCCGCCGAAGGAATCGTGGAGCTGGCGATAGAGGCGGTAGAGGTCGTTGTAGGTTTTCTGGGCGGCGGGCTTCGGCTGGTAGGCGACCTTCTTGAGGGAGGTCATCTTCTTCTGGGCCGTCGCGAAATCCGGGTGCGCGCCCGCCAGCACGGCGGCGGAGACGGCCGAGCCAAGCGCGCAGGCCTGGCTGGAGCCGGAGACGAGCATCGTGCAGCCCGTGACGTCCGCGTAGATCTGCATGAGCATCGGGTTTTTCTCCGCGATGCCGCCGGCGCAGACGATGCGGTCGATCGGCACGCCGTACTGGCGGATGCGTTCGATGATCGCGCGGGCGCCGAAGGCCGTGGCCTCGATCAACGCGCGGTAGATTTCCGCCTGCGAGGTGTGCAGCGTGCAGCCGAGGATCAGGCCCGTGAGCAGCGGGTCGACGAGGATGGTGCGGTTGCCGTTTTGCCAGTCGAGCGCGAGCAGGCCGCTTTGGCCGGGCGGCAATTTGGCCGCCTGGGCCGTGAGCGCGACGTGCGTCTTGGCATCGCCCCGGCAGACGACCTCGACCCACCACTTGAAGATGTCACCGACCGCGGACTGACCGGCCTCGATGCCGTAGAAGCCCGGCAGGATGGCGCCCGGGACGATGCCGCAGATGCCCGGGATGTCCGGCACGGTTTTCTGCAGCGAAACGACGCCGCAGTCGCACGTGGATGTGCCGATGACCTTGACGAGCGTGCCTTCGGCGACGCCGCAGCCGATGGCACCGTAGTGGACGTCGAACTCGCCGATCGCAATCGGGATACCCGCGGGCAGGCCGAGTTTTTTGGCCCAAGCCTCGGTGAGGTTTCCGGCGCTCTGCGTGGCGTCGTGCGCTTCGTCGTACAATCGGTCGCGCAGGTCGGCCAGCGCGGGATCGAGCAGCGTAA
The DNA here is from genome assembly GCA_044224295.1 of Lacunisphaera sp. Lineage (GTDB taxonomy): Bacteria > Verrucomicrobiota > Verrucomicrobiia > Opitutales > Opitutaceae > Lacunisphaera. Next base: position 163,433 of record JBGAKQ010000003.1, read on the forward strand.
GGAATTCCTTGTCCGGCAGGCCGCCCCATTCGCGCGAGTAGAGCGCCTTGTGGCCGGCGGCGCAGATGCCGCGCTTTACCTGGCGCGGATCCGTCACCCCCGCGAGGACGGCCGGCACCCAGTCGCACAGTTCCACCCAGGAGTAGGCGGCGTTGAACACGGTCGGCGCGACGTTCTTGCAATGCCAGAGCTTCGACCAAAACCACTCGGAGGAATAGGTATTGCCGCACTTTGCGATGTATTGCGGCCGATGCTTGGCGGCGAGTTCCGTGATCTGGGCCGCTTCGCGCCAGCTGGTGTGGTCCTTCCACAGCCAGCACTGGGCGTGAAGGTTTTTGGTCCACTTTTTCGACGATGCGAGCGGGACGTTTTTTTCGTCGACCGGGATCGGGCTCGAGCCCGTGGTGTCAACGCCGAGGCCGATGATGCGGCTCGCATCGAAGCCGCGGGTCTTCTTCGCGGCGGCGAGCGCGCCCTTAACGGATTTTTCCAGTCCGAACAAATAGTCCGCCGGGTGCTGTCGCGCCAAGTGGTGATCCTTCGGGTCGAGCAGGATGCCTTGCGAGCCGGAGGGGTAGTTGACGACGCAGGTGCCGAGCTCGGCGCCATCCGCGCAGCGGACGACGAGGGCGCGCACCGAATTGGTACCATAATCGATGCCTAGGGTATACACGGGGACGGGTAGGTTGAATTCGCGTTTGGGGAAGGAAAACGGCTGCGTTACTTTACAGTCATATTTCAGTGGCTTTGCGCGGCCGGTTGGCAAAAACAGTGTTCGTTTTCCCTCGCTCCATCAACCTACCCTGATCGCGCCATGAAACTTACCCCCTGGCTCAAGGCCATTGCCGTCGTGTCCACCTTGGCCGCCGCCGTGCTCGCCCCGGCCGCCCCGCTCAAGATCGGCTTCGCCCAGACCGGCGCCGAGAGCGCCTGGCGCACCGCCAATTCCGAATCCATGAAGGCCGAGGCCGCCAAACGGGGCATCGACCTCAAGTTTTCCGACGGGCAGGGGAAGCAGGAGAATCAAATCCGCGCGATCCGCTCGTTCATCGCCCAGAAGGTCGATGCCATCGTGCTCGCTCCGCTCGTGGAGACGGGCTGGGATCCGGTGCTGCGTGACGCCAAGCGCGCGAAGATCCCGGTGATCATCACGGATCGCAGCATCCAGACGTCGGATGAGTCGCTTTACGTGTGCTTCCTCGGCTCGGACTTCCTCGAGGAAGGCCGGATGGCGGCCGCGTGGCTCGCCAAGCACACGGGTGGCAAGGGCCGCATCGTCGAGCTCCAGGGCACGCCCGGCTCCGCGCCGGCCAACGATCGCCGCAAGGCGTTCGCGGAGGGCATCGCGAAGTTTCCCGAACTCAAGATCATCGATTCGCAAAGCGGGGACTTTCGGCGCACCGGCGGCAAGGAAGTCATGGAAGCCTTCCTCAAGAAGCACGGGAAGAACATCGACGTGGTTTACGCCCACAACGACGACATGGCCCTCGGCGCGGTGCAGGCAATCGAGGAAGCCGGCCTGAAGCCCGGCAAGGACATCGTCATCGTGTCGATCGACGCGATTCGCGAGGGAGTGCAGGCCGTCGTCGACGGCAAGATCAACTGCGTCGTCGAGTGCAACCCGCTCTTCGGCCCCAAGGTTTACGACACCATCGCCAAGGTCCTCGCCGGCGACACGGTCCCGCGCAAGGCCTTCAACAAGGACGAGCTCTTCGACGCGACGAACGCCGCCGCGGCGCTGCCGACGCGGCAGTATTGAGGGGGGATTCTATGCCGCTCGCGTTTGGAGTCGGGGTGCCCTTACCCCGCGGTTTGGGACGCGACGTCGCGGCTGATTGCGGGGTGAAGGCACCCCGCCTCCACCATGGCTGACCTCCTCGAACTCCGCGACATCGGAAAATCCTTCCCGGGCGTGCGTGCGCTGGCGGGCGTCGATTTCACGGTTCGCGCCGGGGAGATTCATGCGCTGCTCGGTGAGAATGGGGCGGGGAAGTCGACGCTCATCAAGGTGCTGACGGGCGTTTATCAGGCCGACGCCGGCGAGATTCGCCTGGCGGGCCAGCGCGTGCAGCCGGGCTCGCCGAAGGATGCCGAGCGGCTGGGCATCAGCACGGTTTACCAGGAGGTGAACCTGGTGCCGTCGCTGTCCGTGGCGGAGAACATCACCCTCGGACGCCAACCCGGCCGCTTTGGCTGGCTGAACTGGCGCGCCATCCGCCGGCGGGCGCGCGAGGCGCTGGCGCGATTGGAGTTCACGTGCGACGTCGATGCCGAGCTGGGCTCGCTCTCCGTCGCGCACCAGCAGATGGTCGCCATCGCGCGCGCCCTCGACACGGAGGCGCGCTTGTTGGTGTTGGACGAGCCGACGGCGAGTTTGGACGAGCACGAGGTCGCGGAACTGTTCGGCGTGATGCGCAAGCTGCGCGCGCAGGGCATGGGCATTGTATTCGTCACCCATTTTCTCGACCAGGTTTATGCGGTCACCGATCGACTCACGGTGCTGCGCAACGGCGAACTCGTGGGCGAGTACGCCACGGCGGCGCTCCCGCGGCTCGAACTGGTCGGCAAGATGCTCGGGCGCGAGGTGACGGCGGCGGAGTTCACGAGCCACGCACCCGCGGCGCCGGCGGCGGGCCAGCCGGTGCTCGCCGCAACCGGCCTGCAGCGACGTGGCGCGCTCGCGTCGGCGGATATCGCTTTGCACGCGGGCGAGGTGGTTGGCTTGGGCGGCCTGCTCGGTTCCGGGCGCACGGAGACCGCGCGGTTGCTCTTTGGCATCGACCAGCGCGATGCCGGTGCGATTGCGGTGCGCGGAGAAGAGGCCCGACTGACGTCACCGCGTGAGGCGGTGCAGCTCGGCCTCGCGTTTTGTTCGGAGGATCGCAAGGCCGAGGGCATCTTGCCGAACCTGTCGGTGCGCGAAAACCTGATCGTCGCGTTGCAGGGCAAGCGCGGTGCCTGGCGCGCGCTGAGCGCGGCGGAGCAGGCGCAGCTCTGCGAACACTACATCCGCGCATTGCGCATCAAGACCGCCGACGCGGAGGTGCCGATCAAGAATCTCTCCGGCGGCAACCAGCAGAAGGTCCTGCTCGCGCGCTGGCTGGCGACGCAGCCCGCGGTGATCATCCTCGACGAACCCACGCGCGGCATCGACATCGGGGCGAAGCAGGAGATCGAGCAACTCATCGCCAAGTTGCGCGCCGACGGCCTGGCGGTGTTGTTCATCTCCTCGGAAATCGATGAGGTCGTGCGCAATTGCTCGCGCGTGCTCGTGCTGCGCGAGCGGCGCCTGATCGGCGAGATCGCCGGCGCCGAAATCACCTCGGAACGGCTCATGCAATTGATGGCGGGAACGCATGAATAGGCATCGTTCAATCGTGATTTCCTGGTGGGAGGGGTTTCACACCCCGACTGCGAAGGCGGCATCAAGCCCCGCGCCAAATTCCCGGTCTTCTGGCCGCTGCTCGGCTTGGTCGCGCTGACGCTGCTCAACGCGATCCACGATCCCGCGTTCCTGAAGATCACGCTGTTGGACGGACACCTTTATGGCGTGCCGGTGGACATCCTCACGCAGGGGTCGCGAACGATGCTCGTGGCGCTCGGCATGACCCTGGTGATCGCCACGGGCGGCGTTGATTTGTCGGTGGGGTCGGTCGTCGCGATCACGGGCGCGATTTGCGCTGTACTGCTGCAGGGCGGGCATTCGTTATTCGTCACGCTGCTGGCGGTGGTTGGTGCGGGGTTGCTGACCGGTTCGGTCAACGGGGTGTTGGTCGCGCGCTTTGGCGTGCAGCCGATCGTCGCGACGCTGATCCTGATGGTCGCGGGGCGCGGCGTGGCGCAGCTGCTGGTCGATGGCCAGGTGATCATCATCAAGCACGCCGCCTTTGAATACCTCGCCAACGGTTTTCTCTTGGGCCTGCCGGTCGCGCCGCTGCTCGTGGTGGCGATGTATGTGCTGGCGCACCTGACGTTGCGGCGCACGGCGCTCGGGCTGTTCGTGGAAGCGGTGGGTGACAACGAAACCGCCAGCCGTTTCGCCGGCCTGGCGGCGGCGCGGATCAAGACGCTGGCGTATGTGTTTTGCGGTGTGTGCGCCGCGCTGACCGGCGTGCTCGCGGCGGCGAACATCCGCGCGGCGGATGCCTATCGCGCCGGTGAGAACATGGAGTTGGATGCGATCTTCGCCGTCGTGGTCGGCGGCACCGCGTTGACCGGCGGACGTTTCTCGATTGTCGGCACGGCGGTCGGTGCGCTGCTCATCCAGACGCTCACCACCACGATGTACAATCTCGGCGTCCCACCCGCCATCGCGCCCGTGCCCAAGGCGCTGCTGATCATTGGCGTGTCGTTGCTGCAGTCGGAAAAGGTCGGCCGGTGGCTCGGCAGCCTGTGGCCGAAGAAGGAGGCGGCGTGAACACACCCCGCCCGTTGGGCACCCCTCTCGAGAGGGGATCTTGGGGGCAACCCGCGAGGCAAATCCCCTCTCGAGAGGGGTGGCGCGAAGCGACGGGGTGTGTTCGGGGGGCTCGCCCATGAAACGCCATCTCCCCCTCCTCGTCACCGCGGCGATCTTCGCGCTGTTGTTCGCGACGGCGGCGCATTTCTACGAGGGATTTTTCTCGGCGCGGGTGTTCATCAGCCTGTTGTCGGAAAATGCGTTTCTCGGGATCGCGGCCGTCGGCATGACGCTGGTGATTTTTTCGGGCGGCATCGACCTGTCGGTCGGCGCGGTGATCGGGTTCACGTCGATTTTCACGGCCACCCTGATCGAGAAACACCAAGTCGCACCGGGCCTGGCTTGGTTGTTGGGACTCGCGGCGGGCGCCGGGCTCGGCGCCGGCATGGGCGCGCTCATTCATTTTTTCCGGTTGCCGCCGTTCCTGATCACGCTGGCGGGCATGTTCCTGGCGCGCGGGGCGGGATTCTGGATCAACACGGACTCGGTCGGCATCAATCATCCGCTTTATGGCAAGATCTCCGGTTATGAATGGGCGCTCGGGTCGGCCGCTATTCCCGCCAGTGCGCTTTTCCTCATTGCGGTGATGCTCGCCGGGTGGGCGGTGGCGCATCACACGCGCTTTGGCCGGACGTTGCTCGCGATGGGTGGCAACGAGCAGTCGGCTTTGCTGATGGGTCTGCCGATCGGGACATCCAAAGTGGTCGTGTACGCGGTGAACGGCTTTTGCGCCGCGCTCGCGGGCATCGTGGCGACCTTGTACACTGGTTCGGGCAACCCGAGCATGGGCATCGGGCTCGAATTGGACGCCATTGCGATCGTCGTGATCGGCGGGACCCTCCTCACCGGCGGTCGCGGGCACATGCTCGGCACGCTGCTGGGGGTGCTCATCTTTGGCACCATCCAGGCGGCGATTTTGTTCGATGGACGCCTGAGTTCCTGGTGGATGCGTATCGTCGTGGGCGCGCTGTTGCTCGTGTTTATCTTGTTGCAGCGCTTTTTCTTACGCAGGAATTAGCCCTGGCCAAACACTCGTCGCCTGAGTGGCGCGCCCGGCAGTGGGGAAAAATTAAGGAATGGGACTTGCCAAGGGTGGGGCCGTCCTGTCTTTTCGCCCTTCCTGTTCTTTTAATCCAACCAACCAAAACCCGCCGGCGGCTCCACAACAGGATGGCGTAGCTGGCAAAACTGCGATCGCAAGGCGGCCCATCGGCCGACCTGTGTAGCAACTACATAGATCATGAACGTAACTCCCAAAGACCTCCTCGACGCCGGCGTCCACCTCGGTCACCAGACCAAGCGCTGGAACCCGCGCTCGAAGCCCTACGTGTTCGACCACCGCCAGGGCATCACGATCATCGACCTCGAGAAGACGCACGCGGCCCTCCAGAAGGCCACGGCCTTCATCGAGCAGCTCGTCGCCGGCGGCGGCGACGTCCTCCTCGTCGGCACCAAGCGCCAGGCGCAGGAACTGGTCAAGGAAGCGGCGGCCGCGACCGGCATGCCCTTCGTCACCACCCGCTGGATGGGTGGCACGCTCACCAATTTCGAGACCATCAAGAAGTCCCTCGCGAAATTCAAAAAGTACCAGCAGATGGACGCGAGCGGCGAGCTGGCCAAGCTCCCCTCCAAGGAAGAGTCCGCGATCCGTCGCGAGATGGCCCGCATGACCCGCAATTTCGACGGCATCGCCGGCCTCACGGGCCTGCCCGCCGCCATGTTCGTGATCGACACGAGCTACGAGGAAATCGCCGTGGCCGAGGCCAAGCGCATGAACATCCCCTCGATCGGCCTGGTCGACACCAACTCCGACCCGACCCAGCTCACTTACCCGATCCCGGGCAACGACGACGCCGCGAAGTCCGTGCGCATCATCGTCGACACCATCGTTGAGGCGATCACGCAGGGCCTGGCCCACCGCGAGACCCGCCGCAACGCGCACGCCGAGGCCAAGGCCGCGGCGTCGGGCGTCAACGCCGCCGGCGAAGTCGACCTCGATAAGGTCGCCATCCCCGCGAACCTGAAGGACGTCGTCGAGGAGGAGAAGCCCGCCGCCACGCCGCGCAAGCGCACGGCCCGCACCGGCGCGAAGAAGTCCGCCGTCACCACCGACGAGGTCTAAGCCACCGCCATTTCATTCATCATGTCTACCGTCACCACTTCCATGATCAGCGAGCTCCGGGAAAAAACCGGGGCCGGTCTGCTCGACGTCAAGAAGGCCCTCGATGAGGCCAAGGGCAACATCGAGGAGGCCACGACGATCCTCCGCAAGAAGCTTGGCAACAAGATCGACAAGCTCGCCACCCGCGCCACCAAAGAAGGCTTGGTGCACGCCTACATCCACGTGGGCGGCAAGGTCGGCGTGCTCGTCGAGGTGAACTGCGAGACGGACTTCGTGGCCAAGACCGACGATTTCAAGTCGTTCTGCCAGGACCTCTGCCTCCAGATCGCCGCCGCGTCGCCGTCCTACGTGCGTCGCGAGGAAGTTCCCGAGACCGAGCTCGCCAAGGAGCGCGACATCGCCGCCGCCCAGATGGCCGGCAAGCCGCCCGCGGCCGTGCAGAAGATCGTCGAGGGCAAGCTCGAGAAGTACTACTCGCAGGTGTGCCTGCTCGACCAGCCGTTCGTCAAGAACCCGGAAAAGATGATCAAGGACATCCTCTCCGAGAAGGTCGGCAAGCTCGGCGAGAACATGGTCATCCGCCGCTTCACGCGCTACCAGCTCGGCGCCTAAGGCGTTCGCTGAAGATTTCGAAGGCGCTCCCGCGAGGGAGCGCCTTTTTTATGGGGCCCTAGAGGCCTTATAGGGCCCATCGGTGCCATATGTATCGCTCGCGCCGGCGATTTTCGGGCGAGCATTTTCGCCGGCGCTGCGTAGCCTCCCTCCATGCAAGTCACCCAAGGCCAGATCATTTCCCGCGGCCTCACCAATTGCTGTCCCAATTGCGGCGGCAAGACGCTCTTCAAGGAGGGCAAGCTCTTCGAACTCGACCGCTCGTGCCGCCAGTGCGGCCTCAAGCTCGAGAAGGACGAAGGTTTCTTCCTTGGTGCGATGGCGTTGAATTACGGGGTGACGTGCGTGTTTTTCCTGACGCCGGTCGCGGTCCTGTGGTACTACGGCGTGGTCTCCGGCAAAGTCGCGATCGTGCTGGCCATGAGCCTCGCTCTGCTCGCGCCGCTGGCGATGTACCGCTCGTCCCGCAGCTGGCAGCTGATGATCTATTATTTTTTCCTCCCGCAGCACCTCCCGGCCAACCGTCGGGAACTCGACGGGTTGGAGGACGAAAACGTCTGAGGTCGAGCCCGGAGGGCGACAATTCGCCCAACCGGTGTCGGCGGGGTTGGCGATCGGCCCCGCCAGGGTCGTGGACCGGGGCAGGGTGGGTTTACGCGTTCCGAAAGATTCTGCTTCCGTTTTTGAGCCCGTGGCCTACCTTTCGGCGCCCGTGTCACGGAGAGGTGGCAGAGTGGTCTATCGTACCTGACTCGAAATCAGGCGTGCCCGAAAGGGTACCGTGGGTTCGAATCCCACCCTCTCCGCCACCCTTCGCTCCTTTGGAGCTTCGGGTGGCAGGCCATACACCGGATTACTGCGCATGGAACACTGCGAGGTGGAGGTTCGTCGAAGGGTGCCCCACGTAGCTTTAGCGAAGTGGGGCATGCAATTGGCGCGGAACCAAGGCAGGGCGAGTCCTCCGGATGAGCCATTCGCCCGCGCTGCTTTCGCTTGCTCCTTTCGGCCTACGGGTTGTCGGGTTTTAGGGGTTGAGGCGCCCGGCGCCCGCTCGGTAGGGTCAGCCCAATCATCCCCCCTATGATCTCCCCCTCCCGTTTGTTCCGGCCGGCCCTGTGCCTGCTCCTGCCCGCCGCCCTGCTGGTCACGGCGCGCGCGAAACCCGTCGATCTCGCCCCCTTCCAGGCGCAGGCCGCGGCCAACAAGATGTCCCTCGTCCTGCCGACGTACCCGACCACGCCGGACCAGATCAAGGCCCAGGCCGAGAACGCGCTGAAGCACGCCGACGAGGCGCTGGCGAAACTCGCCGCGCAGGATCCCGCGAAGGCGACGTTTGCGAGCACCTTCGCCGCCTACGACAGCATCACGGCGGGCGTCACCGACGTCTACCTGGTCGTGAGCACCGTGGCCGAGTCGGCCGTCGACAAGACGATGCGTGACACCGCCAACGAAATGTCGGTGAAGATCCAGGAGTGGAGCGTCGGCCTCGACTACCGCGAGCCGATCTACCGCGCCCTGAAGGCCTTTGCCGACACCAAGCCGAAGCTCGAAGCCCAGGAACAGCGCCTGGTCGACGAACTCATGCGCAACTACCGCCGCGCGGGCCTCGCCCTGCCGGCCGGCGAGCGCGCCGAGGTCGAGAAACTCCGCAAGGACCTCGCGGGCCTCAACACCGAGTTCGCCATCAACATCAACAACGCCCGCGCCCCGCTCGACTTCACCGCGGAGGAAATGGCCGGCGTGCCGCAGAGCTTCCTCGAAAGCCCCGGCGTCAAGCAGCCCGACGGACGCTACCGCGTGATGGCCAACATCACCTGGCACGCCCAGGCCATCGCCGACAACGCCGAGAACGCCGGCACGCGCCGCGCCGTCAACATCGCGCGCAACTCCCTCGCCCGCGAAACCAACATCCCGGTCCTCACCAAGTTGGTCTCGCTGCGCTCGGAAATCGCGCGCCGCCTGAGCTACGCCACGTGGGCCGACTATCAGGTCGAGACGCGCATGGCCAAGACCGGCGCGACGGCCGTCAAGTTTGAGGAGGAACTCACCCTCGGCCTGCAGCCGAAGTTTGCCGCGGAAATGGAAACGCTGCGCGGCCTGAAGGCAAAGCACACCGGCAAGGCCGACGCGACGATTGAGGCCTGGGACGTGGGGTTCTACACCAACAAGCTGCTCAAGGAAAAATACGCCGTCGATACCGAGGCCCTCCGCGTGTACTTCCCGTACCAGGCGACGCTTGATGGCATGTTTGCCATCTACCAGAAGATCTTCGGCCTGAAGTTCAGCGAGGTGCAGGCGCCCTACGTGTGGGCGCCGGGCGTGCAGCTCTATGTCGTCCAGGACGCTGCCACCGGCGCGCCCATGGGCGCGTTCTACCTCGACATGTTCCCGCGCGAGGGGAAGTTCAACCACTTCGCCTGCTTCCCGCAGAAGACGGGTGGCGTGATGGCCGACGGCCGTTATGACCTGCCGGTCGCCGCGTTGCTCTGCAACTTCCCGGCGCCGTCCGCCGACAAGCCGTCGCTGCTCAAGCACAGCGATGTCGTGACACTCTTCCATGAATTCGGCCACGTCATGCACGGCATGCTCAGCCGCTCGCGCTTCGTCACGTTGGGCGGGTTCACGGTGCCCCAGGATTTCGTCGAGGCGCCGTCGCAGATGCTCGAGAACTGGGTCTGGGACAAGGCCGTGCTCGACACGTTTGCCGCCGACTACCGCGACGCTGCCAAGAAGATCCCGGCCGAAACCATCGCGGCCCTGGTCGCCGCGCGCCAGGCAACCGAGGGTTACGCCACCCGCCGCCAGCTCTCGCTGGGTCTGCTGGACCTTGCGATGCACAACGCGCCCGCCGCCGATGCGCAGCACATGGATGTGGTGGCCGTCACCAATGCCGTCCTGAAGCGCGTCGCCATCGCTCCGCCGCCGGACACCGCGTTCGTCGCCTACTTTGGCCATATGGCCGGCTATGACGCCGGTTATTATGGCTATCTCTGGGCGAAGGTGATGGCGATCGACATGGCCAGCATCTTTCAGTCCGCCCCGGGCGGTTTCCTCGACGAGAAGGTCGGCCGTCGCCTGCGCGATGAAGTTTACGCCGTGGGCAACACCCGCGACGTCGCCGAGTCCGTGGAAAAGTTCCTCGGCCGCAAACGCTCGCAGGAACCGTTCCTCGAGTACGTCGGCATCAAGAAATAACCGTCCGCGCGCCCGCGCTCAATCCGGCCAGTCCAGGTTGAGCGCGGTCAGCTCGCGCCGCATCGCGACCACGTCCCACAGGTCGACGCGCCCGTCCAGGCGGGCGATGATGAGGCGGCGGTTGTCGGAAGTGAATCGCAGGCCGCAGCCATAGAGCGAACCGTCCGGATGTTCGAGCCGGGCCAGCGGTTCCGCCGTGTCCGTCCGCAGCAGGACGACCCCGTCGTCGGTGCGGATGGCGATCAGCCGGCTGTCGGCGGAAAACGTTGCGAGAAAATTGTCCGATTGCACGTCGTCCGGCAGCGCCGGGCCGGGCGCCCACGTGCCACTGCGCAGCAATCGCACATCATGTTCGCCGACGCCGACCAGGAGCCACTGGCCATCCGGGCTCAGGGCGGTTACGCGGCCGGTCTTCTCGCCGGCGACGTGGACCAACTGACCGTTGGCGGCAGCGCGAATTTCCGCCCGGCCGCTGCTGCCGCGCTCGGCGTTGCTGACGACCCATTTGCCATCCGGGGAGAACTCCGCGTGGCTGGCACGATCGAGGGGCCACTCAGCGAGAACGGCGCGCGTGGCGGTGTCGAGAATCCTCACCATCCCGCGGCGGTAGTGGGTGAGCGCGAGCCGCCCGGAGGCGCGATGGAACGCGGTGGGCAGGAAACCGGCCTGCCCCGCAATTTCCTCGCCCGCATCAATCTCGGGCTGGCCGTCGGCGCCAAACTGCAATCGATGGACGCGCAGCGGACCGTCGCTGAGGCCAATCCACACGGTTTTCCCGTCGGCTGAAAAACGCGCCACCGCCATCGCGCCGGCGGGCCCTTTTTCGCCGAGGGGTGTGACCGTGGTGGCGGTCAGGTCGAGCAGGCTCGGGCGTTGCCAACCGCCGAGCAGCAACCACCGGCCGTCGGGGGAGACATCCATCGGGTCGGCGATACTGGGCACCGTGTAGGGCGCCGCGTCGGCGCGTTGCACCTTCAGGATGGGACTCGGTTCCAGGGTCTGCACGTCGACGATGCCGAAGGAATTGTAGCGCCACTGCCTGACGGGATTGCCTTCAAACCACACGCCCGGCCTGCCGGTGTCGTGTTTCGTGAGCAATAGCCGGCCCGTGTCGATATCCCAGAGCCGCGTTTGTCCCGTCTGCTGGGAGAGCACGAGGCGATCCCCGCCCGGCAGAAACCAGCCGTGTAGCGCGGAGCGATCGGGGACGACGGCGCGGACGCTGAAATCCACGGAAGCGCGCACTTGGACCGGGCGCGAACCGACGGCGACCCAGCGATCGTCCTGCGACCAGGTGAGGAAATCGACGCGCGCCAGCGGCTTGTCCTCCACGAGCACCTTGCCGGTGGCCGCGTCGAGCAGCGCCACGGTGTTGAGCTCGCGTTGCTGGCTGCCGCCGGCGGCCAGCCAACGGCCGTTGTTGGACCACGCGAGGCAGACGAGCTTCGCGGGCGACGTCCAGCGCGCCACCAACTCGCCGCTGGGAACGGCGTGGATCGAGAGGCCGCCCTCGGCGCCGGTGGCGGCGAAGCGGGTGCCATCCGGGGAGAATGCCATGTCGACGCCGTAGCCCCAGATCCGTGAAGACTTGAAAAGGAACGGCCGGTCCGGAAGCGCGAAGATCGTTCGGCCTGTGCCGGCGTCGAGCACGTGGATTTCGTCGTTCTGCAGGCGCACGGCAAACCAACGTCCATCGGGGGAAACGATCGTCTGCCCAGCCGAGTGGGCAGGCGCGATCGTTCGGGTCCACTCGACCTGGTTGCCGGGATAGCGGCGCCGACTGAAAACGCCCGCGTCGTTTTCGTGCAAAAAGGCGCCGAAGCCGGGCAGGGGAGTGGCGGTGGAAATGCCGGGGTCGGACCAGACCTTGACGTTATCGTGCGGCGTCCAGTCCGGCAGGTTGAGCGCCGCGAGGGCTTCATTGCGGGCGTCGAGGCCAGGGCGAATCGCCGCCGCCCGACGGACGGCCTCGAGGGCATCCCGGCGCTGGCCTTCCCGCGCCGTGAAGCGCGTGGCGCGGGCTTGCGCCAGCAGCGATTCGCGCAGCGCGGCGCGGGCCGCCGCCTCGGACGATTCCGACCGGGCGAGGGCTTCTTGCAGGAGGTGGTTGCGCTCGGCCAGCAGCACAGCGGCGACGACGGCGCCGGTGAAAATCGTTCCGAGGGCAGCCGCGAGGGCGGGATTGCGGCGCATCCAGCGCACGGCCCGGCCGGCAGCCGAGGGCGGTCGCGCGGTGATCGGTCGGCCGGCCAGAAAAAGATCCAGTTCGTCTCGCAGCGCCGCGGCCGTCGCATACCGCGCGCCGGGGGATTTCTCGAGGCACTTGAGGATAATCGTGTCGAGGTCGCGCGGCACCGCCGGGTTCAACGCATGCGGCGCCACGGGTTCCACGGTGGCGATTTGCGCGAGCACGGCCGCGGGCGATTCGCCAGTGAACGGCGGGCGGCCGGTCACGCATTCGTACAGCACGGCGCCGAGACCATAGACGTCGGCCGCGGCGCTCGCCGGGGCCGTGGAGCTCAACAACTCCGGCGCCAGGTAGGAGGGTGAACCGGCGATCTCGCCGGTCCGCGTGTGTTCGCCCGTGGCGCCCGCCAGCGCGGTGCTGATGCCGAAATCGGACAGCTTGGGTTCGCCCAGTCCGTTCAGGAGAATGTTCGAGGGCTTGAGGTCGCGGTGGAGAATGCCCGCGGCGTGCGCGTGCGCCACCGCGTCAACGACCTTGCGCACGAGCGTGGCCGCCACACGCGGCGCGAGCGGCCCGCCCTGCAGGCGTTCGCGGAGGCTGCCGCCTTCACAATACTCCATCGCGATGAAGGTCCCGTCGGCGCTTTCGCCGACCTCGTGGACCGCCACCACGTGGGGGTGCGTGATCGCCGCCGCGGCGCGGGCCTCGCGCAGGAGGCGGGCCGCGGCACCGGGGTCGTTTGGCCCGGTCCGGGCGAGGACCTTAAGCGCCACCAGGCGGTCAAGGCTGCGCTGCCGGGCAAGCGTGACCGACCCCATGCCGCCGCGTCCGAGCTCCGCGACAAAGTCGTAGTCCGCCGGGGTGACCAGGCCGGGACCGCCGGCCAGCGCGCCCGTGAGCGCGCAGCGTGGGCAGGGGCCGCCTGAAGCGGCGGGCTCATACACCGTGCGGCAATGGGGGCAGAGTTGGGGCATGCGGCGCGGAATACTATTGGGTTTTCCGGCGCGGCTTTCAGCGAACCTAGCCGAGCGCCTGCAGGCAGTGACGCAATTCCGCGTCGATCTCGCTGCGGAGTGCGACGGTGGCGGCCACCTCGGCACGGATCAGCTCCTGGTAACGCTTGCCCATCCGGTGCACCAGCACCGGGATCGTCCCACGGGCCACCGCGAGTTCGGTCGCGAGCCGCTCGTACTCGCCCGGGCCCGGCCGGGCCGTGAGGTACGGACGGAGATGACTGAAGATCCGGCTCTCGCCCGCGGCAGCGTACTCGGCCTCGAGGCGCGTCAGCGCGCTGCGCAGCAGGGCCAGGGTCCACTGCCGGTCGAATTCGCGGCTGGGGTCGGACGCGGTTGCGAAGGCGGCTTCGTCCTCACTCGAAAGCGCCTCCCACGGGATGTTCGACCGGCCGCCGCCGCGTTTCTCCGCGGTGCGCTTCTGCCATGCGTTGCCCAGGAAAAGCCGGCAGCTTTGGCAAAGGTAGCTGCGGAACCGGCCGCGCTCGGGGTCCGCGGTGGTGAAAAAATCCTGGGCCAATAGGTGGGCGAAAAAGGCCTGGGTCAGGTCCTTGGCGGGTTCCACCTCATGGCCCTGCCGCCGGATAAACCCGTACACCGGCTGCCAGTACGTCCGGCATAACTTCTCAAGGGCGTGGCGCTTGCGGGTGCCATCTGCGCCGGCGTCGAGCACCATGCTCCAGTCGGTCGTCTCAAAAGCGCCCGATCCCAGGGGCGGCCGACCCTCGGCGGCGGGGGTCGGATCCGGCGAGGGCGGTGACATTGGGCACTTTCTTCGAAATTCCCGCTGCACGAGTCAATACCTAGCCGAGCCCACCCTCGCTCCGCGCGGGCGGCCACCACTATGCACCGCCTCCTCCGCCACTGTCTGCTCCTGCTCTTGTGCCTGGGCGGGATCCGGATTTCGGCCCAGAACCTTTACACGGTCACCGACCTCGGGCTCTACACCGGCCAGGATATCTACGGGCCGAGCACCAATACGGCCGGTTGGGAGGTCAGCACCTTCTCGAGTTCCTTCCCCTATACGAGCTATTCGACCGTCAAGCGTCCGGGCGACAGCGGCTTCAGCGCGCTCTTTGGAACGGCCTACTTCTACTTGGATGCCGCCTACGGCATCAACGACAAGAACATGGTCGCCGGGGCGATGAACCTTTTCTACAGCACGAACTACGCGTATCGCGCCGACGCCAATCTCGTCGAATTGATCCGGCTGACCGACTTCAGTGACAAGGGATCCACGGGGATCACCAACATCGAGCGGGCCACACGCATCCTCGACAACGGCACGATCATCGGCACCGGCCGCACGGCGGGCGACGCCATTCACGTGGTGCAACTCACGCCAATTGCGACGGAGTTGAGCTGGGACGCCAATGGTTCGACCTCCGGCCTGCCGCAGGGTAGCGGCACATGGAGTCACAGTGCCGGCAACTGGACGGTGAACACCGTGGGCACGAGCGTCAGCGGCTGGACCGACGGGGCGATTGCCAAGTTCTACTACAACAACTTGCCGTCCACCGTGACCGTCACGGACAACATCACGCTCGAAGGCCTCTGGACCGGATACACTCCCAACGGGATGACGATCGACGCCAGTGGCGGTGGCCTGACGTTCACGGGTCAGGGGTTCATTCGCACCGGCGGGTCGTCCTCGTTCCTGAAGATTTCCGCCCCGATTGGCGGGAGCGCCGGCCTGTGGATCGCCGGCAACGGGGGCGAGGTTATCTTGGAAAGCGCCAACACCTACACGGGTCTCACCCGCATCGATTACCAAAACGAATTGAAGGTCGGCCATGTCGGCGCGCTCGGCGCGACCGGTGCCGGCAACGAGACCCAAGTGAACAGTGGGGGAAGCCTCCGGTTCACGATTTCGGAGACGACCAACGAAACCATGATTCTGAATGGCGGCGGCATCTACGTGGAACCCGACTACGGAAGCTCCACCCTTCGCCAGGTAAACCTGGCCGGCCCGGTCGTGCTGCAGGAACACAGCGCATTGGGCGGCAGCCGGCCGGAGTTTAATGCGAGCATGACGGTATCCGGCGTCATCAGTGAGGCGGGTGGACCTCGCAACCTTGTGGTGTGGGGCGCGACGCTGACCGGGACCAACACCTTCACGGGTGATCTGATCGCCGAAGGGAATGGCATCACCGTCGCCCAAGTCACGAACGCGGGCGTGGCTGGCCCTCTCGGCCAGGGCACGCGCCTGGTCCTGGGCGAAAACCTCGAGGGGCCCAGCAGGGGCAATTTTCATTACACCGGTGCATCCGCGACGACCAACCGCGAGGTGGCTCTCGAGGGCGGTGGCGCAATCGATGTCGTCCAAGCCGGCACGACGCTAACGCTGTCCGGCTTGATCAGTGGTGCCAATGGTTTCGAAAAAACCGGCGCGGGCATTCTCGCCCTGACCAGCGCCAACACCTTCTCGGGCGGCACCGTTGTTTCCGAAGGCTTGCTCCGCGTGAACAATCCGACGGGCTCCGGTCTCGGCTCGGGCCAGGTGCAGGTCAATTCCGGCGGCACGCTCGGGGGCACCGGTTCGATCGCCGGACTGACTACCATCGCGGATGGCGGACATCTCGCCCCGGGCGCCTCGCCGGGCACGCTCACTTTCACCGGCGGGCTGACGCTGGAGGAGAATGCGGTCCTGGATTTTGAACTCGGCACGCTGAGCGATTTGATTCGGGTCAGCGGCGGCACGCTGAGCGGGCCCGCGAGCGGGTTGGTGACGTTGAACCTCGCCGCCGCGAGCGGCTTTGGCCCGGCGACCTACATCCTGTTCGATTTCAATGGAGCCAGCCTGTCCAACTTCAGCGTCGCCTCTTTCCAGCTGGGTTCCGCGCCGGTCGGTTACGAATACGGCCTCGCGCTCAACGGCAACACGCTCGAGCTCACGGCCTCCCTTGCGGCCGTTCCCGAGGTTTCGACCGCCGCCCTCTGCACCGGCCTGCTGGCCCTGGGCCTCGCGGCGCTGCGTCGCAAACGCGCGTCGCTCCAAGTCACTTTATGCAGAAAATTCTGAGCCGACTTCTTTTCGCGGGTGGATTGCTCGTGGGCGTGTCGCGGGGGCAAACGCTGACCAACTTGGGCATCTTGAGTGGAGATCGCTACAACTACGGCATGGCCATCAACGCCAGCGGCCAGGTGGTCGGCGAGAGTTATGATTCCTTCAATGCCGTCGGTCGGGTCTTCCTCTACAGCGGCGGGGTGATGACCGACCTCGGCACGCTCGGCGGCACCGACGGCTGGGCCACCGGGATCAATGCCAGCGGGCAGGTGGCGGGCTATGCCAAGACCACCGGTGATGCCGCGGTGCACGCCTTTCTCTACAGCGGCGGCGTGATGACGGATATCGGCACCCTCGGGGGTTCGCTCAGCCAGGCGCAGGGCATCAACAACTCGGGTCAGGTCGTTGGCTTTTCCTGGCTCACCGGGGATGCCGTGAGTCGCGCCTTCCTCTACAGCGGCGGGGTCATGACCAACCTCGGCACCGTGGGAGGCACATCGCAGAGCAAGGCGATGGGCATCAACTCGAGCGGGCAGGTCGTTGGTTATTCCTACGGCCTGGGCGTCACCAAGGCCTGGATCTGGAACAGCGGCAGCTTCACCGTGCTCGGCACACTGGGCGGCTCCAGCAGCTATGCCACGGGCATCAATGACAACGGGGATGTGATCGGCTATTCCTACCTGCCGGGCGATGCGGCCTACCATGCCTTCATTTATAGCGGTGGCATCATGACGGATCTCGGCACCTTGGGCGGCAACAGCATCGCCACTGGGGTGAATTCGAGCGGGCAGGTCGTCGGCTGGTCGGACGGGGCGAACCAGACATTTCTCTACAGCGGCGGAGTCATGACCAGTCTCGATGCCCTGCTGGCGCCGCAGCTGAGCGATGGGGTCACGAATCCCGGCTTCACCAATTTTCCCGGTGCTGACTACACGGCCATCAACGACGCGGGTTGGATCACGGGTTTCGGCAAGTACTTCGACGGCTCCGACGTCTTGAACCGCGCGTTCCTGGTCACCCCCGTGCCCGAGCCCTCGACCTACGCCGCCCTGGCCGGCCTCGCCGCGCTCGGTGCAGCCGCGTGGCGCCGCCGGCGGCGCGCATAAAGCCGCGCGCGACCACGCCGCCACGGACTAGGAAAGCCCTTACGGCGCGAAACTACTCCCGCCCGCCGTCGCTTTCGCGCACAAGCGCACCAGCTGGGCGAGGTATTCCGGCGCCCCGGGGGCGCCTTCGCGCGGGGCCCAAGGGGCGAAGTCCTTGTCGGACACTTTTTCGTACGGCCCGTTTTTGACCTCAAACACCACGGTGTCCGGTTCCAGGGCCACGAAGGTATGGAAAACCCCCGCATGAATATCGATGCCAAACGTGCGGCGGTTTGGACCGAGGACATGCATCGCCTCCACCGTGCCCGTCTCGTTGAAAATCGCGCAGCCAATCGCGCCCTGCAGCACGACCAGGGTTTCCGCCTTGGGCGGCGCGCTGTGGCGATGGGGCTGGACGTAGGTATGGGGCTGCAGCGCGTTCAGCATCCGATGCAACGAATCTACCGCGGTCGGATGATAGGGACGAACGATCCGGCCGCGCGGGCTTTGTCGGGACAGGGCGACCGCCTCTGCCACTTGTTCCGTCGAGAAAACCGTGACCGGTCCCGCCGGTGCCGGCATCGCAAATGGAAAAGGGGTTCCGGCGGGCGTGCTGCTCATGGGTTGGCAATAGCAACGCGGGCCGGCGAAGCCAGATCAGATCCGTCGCGTCTGCGTTCCGCGGCTCGCGGCCCCGGTTTGGAGCGCGTGCAGCAGCGGCGCTAGGCGGGTGCGCGACGTGATGCCCAGTTTGCGGAAGGTGTTTCGCAGGTGCGTCCGGATCGTGCTGCGAGAGCGGCCTAGGCGGGCCGCGATCGCGTCGTTGTTGTGCCCCGCGGCGGCCTGGATGACGACGGTTTTTTCCGTCGGGCTGAGCTTGGTGAATTGATGCAGGGCGCGGGCGACCTCCCCGTTGGGCGCCTGCATCGTTTCGAAATGGATGATCCAGGACGGGTGCAAGGCGCGCCCGGCGGCGGGTTCCACCAGCCGGAAGGTGGCGACCAGTCGCGGCTCGCGGGCATGCGTCACCGTGTGTTCGCGCCGGACCGACGAGTTTCCGGCGGTGCGCACGGCTCGGTCGACGCTGGCCTTGAGTTCAACGCAGGCCGCGTGCAGGTCGGGTGGCAGGCGCGGGGTCCCGGTTTTGAGTGCTCGCCCCCGTGCGGATCCGTGCACCCACGCATGCAATGCGCCGTGGCCGGCCTGGTTGGCGAATCGAACCGACAGGTCCCATGAAACCGCCACGAGGGGCAGCGGCAGGGCGTGGAGCGAGTGTTCGAGTGTCACCTGCGTCCCCGCCGCATGCTGCAGTTCCAGCAGGCGGGAAATGGCAGCGTTGACGTGCGGGTAGAGTTCACCCAGCAGGCGAAGCTCGGCCTTGGTGAAGTCGCCTTGCGCGCGGGTGCGCAGGGAGGCGAGTTGGCCCATGAAGCTGCGGTCCCGGTCCCAGAAAAGTTGCGCCGCGGCGAACATCCAGCCATCCGGCACGAGAAATTCGTCATGGAACGGATCGCCGGGCACCGCGTCGTAAAAATCGCTCATGCGCGCAACCTTCACCCCGGGCTTGGTGGCGATCACGCGATTGAGCGGGGCGAGCTCGGCGAAACGTGCCATGTTACGCATCGGCATGGTCGTGCGCAGGAACATGGGCGTGATCCCCAGCGAGGGTACGCCGAGCACATAATAACGCCCTGGAGTGGCGGCGGTCAGGAGTCGGCGCGTCGCTGACCACAAATCCTCGGGGGTCACGCTTCTTTGGAGCGCGACCAGGGCGGCATCAATGGCTCGCATGCGTGGTGCGCCGAGATTGCGGGTGCCGGTACGCCTGCCAAACCGAAAAGCAATCTCAAGGGAAGAAATTCGTCCCCGCGGACGATGGTCGCCGGGGAAGAAATCAGGGATACTTCCGGAGCAATGACCACGCTAAGATATTGCCGCAGTCTGTTCATGGCCGGTGCCGGCCTGTTTGCGGTCTCAATGACGGGGCAGGTGATGGTGACGGGGCTCACCCAATTGGGCACCCTTGGCGGCAGCTTCAGTGGGGGCCACGGCATGAATACTGCCGGTGATAGCGTGGGCTACTCCCAGAACGGTGGAGGGGTGACCAGCGCCTTCCTCTATAGTGGTGGCGTCATGACCGATTTGGGCACCTTGGGTGGCGCCTACAGCCTTGCCTATGCGGTCAACGCCTCGGATCAGGTCGTCGGCTACTCCCAGAACGGATCCGGTCTGTATCACGCCTTTTCCTACAGCGGCGGGGTCGCGGCTTTCCTCCTGCGAGAGTCCGGACACGCGACTTTTTCCGAAATCCCCCCCCCCTGAAGTCAATATCTTGCAGGAAGCGCCATGCCCTTATTCCCCCATCCTTTGCATTCGCCCCATTCTCACTCGATGAGGCGCTGGCGTTACGCTGCCCTGGGGTGCTCCTGGTTGGTTGCTTTGGCTGCGGTGATCGGAACGCGCGCGGAAGAGAAGCAGAGCATCGTCAGCCTGTCGGTACCCACTATTTGGAACGCGCCTACGACTTGGAGCCCGGCGGGAGAGCCAGGGGCCGCTGACGATGTCTCGATCGGCGACACCGTCGATGATCCTGTTACGTTTCAGCTGCAGAATGCCCCGATCATCTACACCACGCTTCAGCCCGACAGCACGATCCTCGGGAACCTGAAGATCAACGCAGCCTTGGTCTCGGATCCGGGTAGTTTTCTGCTGGTGGGTCTAGCGCCGTCGTTGGTTCCGGAGCTTTCTCCTTATTTCTCCCGCGGGATCCATCAGGAGGGGCTCACGCTGCGCACGACGAGCGAAATCTACGGCGACGACAAGTCCGGCTATTTTCTCCAAACCGGCGGCCTGCATACGGTGGAAAACGACGTGACCCTGGGCCGGCTGGATACCGCATTCGGTCTCTACCTGATTGACGCGCCGGTAGACGGCGTATTCCGCGTGCGGCGCGATCTGGTCGTCGGTGATGCGGGCCGGGGTTTGCTCCAACAGGTCCTCGGTGAGACCATCGTGCAGCGCGACCTGTGGTTCGGCAAATCCACCGGCGGCCACGGTTCCGGTCTCATTGCCGGGCGATTCCAAGTCTGGAACGACCTGATCGTAGGCGGTTATGGTGAGGGCTTGCTGGCGTTTACCGCGGTCGCGCCGACGCCGACCGTGGGCAGCCGGATCGTGCTCGGGTTGGGCGCAGGGAGTAGCGGCACGCTATCACTTGCTCCCGCCGCCCGTATTGCTGCCACCGGGTCTATCATAGTGGGTGACGCGGGCACTGGTCTCCTCGGCACCGGCCCGATCGATCCGCTCGCACCGACCGCCACCACTCAGGCCGACCTGATCGCTGGCCATCAAGTTGGCTCGACCGGAACGATTTCCGGGGTGTCGCTAGAAGTCGGCTCGGATCTTGTCATTGGAGACGCCGGCACTGGCACCGGCACGGTGGCCTTGGGCAACACCGCGACCGTCGGCCATGACCTGGAGGTTGGCCGCGAATCGACGGGCGTGGGGGCACTGGAAGTAGGCAGGCAGACCGTTGGCATGACCTCGCCTGAACTTTATTCAGGTTCTTCTCTCTCCGTGACCGGAAACGCCCTCATCGGCAACCAAGGCCAAGGCACGCTCAGCATGTATTCAGGGACGATGAGCATCGGCGGTCGGCTGGGCATAGGTGCGGGTTCAGGCGGCTCGGGCAGTGTGACCCTGGGTGCCGCCACCACCATTGCTGACGCGGCGCAGTTAAATATTTCAGGCAACTTGGAGGTGGGTGCGATGGGTCAGGGTCAGCTTACGATTCTGGGGCCCAGTCAGGTTACAGTGGGTGGGCAATTACTGCTCGGTGTTGGTGGCACCGGCGACGTCTCGGTCGCTGGTGGCAGCATCACCCTTGGTAACCAGGCGACGATCGGTGGCAACGGTTCGGGTTCCTGGCAGCAAAGCGCCGGCTCTGCGACTTTTTCCGGCAGCGTGGGACTCGGGACCGCCGCGGCCGGCACCGGATCTCTCAGCCTCAGTGGCGGCACGCTGAGCGCCTTGTCGCTGAATCTGCTCACGACCGGCACGCTGTCGCTCACCGGTGGCACCATGAATCTCGGTTCACTCGCGTTGCTGGGCGGCACGCTGACCAATAATGGCGGCCAGCTAACCGTCGGCGATCTCTTCCTCGGCGGCGGAACCATCACCGGAAATATCAGGACAACCGGCGCCACAAGCGTCGACTCGTCGGTTTCCGGGTTCAACGGGGCGCTGGACAACGGCGGCACCTTCACACTGGACCAGTCGTTCTCCCCCTCGCTCGGATTCAGCAATTCCGGGAGCACTATCATCATCGACGGCGGCGTCCTCGCCACCCCCGGGTTGCAGATCGATTCCGGCGACCTGACGGTCGAGTCCGGCGGTGTCATTGACGTCGATGCCCTGCACAATGCCGGCGGTGATTTTACCATGAAGCCGGACAGCTGGCTGTTCACCGACCTCCTCAATCTGGGCGGCGGCAGCACCGACATCCAGGGCGGTCATCTTGTGATTGCCGATGTCCTCAACGTGGAGAACAGCTCGGTATCGATCGCCAGCGGCACCGTGTTCGACGCCAAATCCATCACCGTGGGGTCGGGCGGCTGGCTGGATCTCGGACCGGGGGTGTGGGTTCCGCCCGCGGATTCCCGCCTCGCCATTGCCGCGGGCGGCGGCGTCAGCTTCAATGCGAGTGGCCCGACCGCGGCCCTGAACCTGCCGGACGAGGTCGTGGTGAGCGGCGACGGCGTGCAGACCACCTCCCTGCAAGGCGATGGGGCCTGGCATCTCACGGCCAATTCCACGATGCTGCTGAGCCGCGCGGCCCTCACCGGCGGCGGGACATTGACCGTCGATGCCGGTGCGCACCTCGACATCATCGGAAATGGCACGACGCTGAACCGGAACATCAGCAATCACGGGCAGACCCGCCTCAACGCCGTGGTCACGCCGGGCTTCATGCTCGGCGGAAGCGCCACGCTGACCAACGAGTCCGACGGCACGCTGCGGATCCTCGACGAGCCCCTGCTTGAGACCGACAGCAACTACAACCGGCTGCGTGCGACCGGCCTGGACGTGGTCAACGCCGGAACGATGACCATCGGGGCGCTCACGCCCCAGTCCGGGAGTGCCGCGCTCCCGTGGTTTTGGCTCGACCAATCCTTCACCAACACGGGTTCCCTCTCCTTGCTGCAGAGCACGACGTTCACTGTCGAGGGGGCCTTCACCAGCAGTGGTGCGATCACCCTGGCCAACGCCTCCCAGCTGACGGCACTCGGCGGCGGCACCCTGCAGGGCACGCTGGCCCTCGGGCCCGAGGCGAACTCGTTTGCCGTGTTCCGTGGTGCGACGATTTACGACAACGGCGCAACTTTCACCGGCAGCGGTGGCTTTGTCTCGATGGAGGGAGGCACGTTGCACACGGCCACGGGCGAATATGTGCCGACGGTAAACCTCGAACTGCTGGGCAACCTGGCGATGCCGGAGGCCACCGGTCTCGCAGTTGGCGACGGCCGCTGGCTGCGGATCGCCGGCTCGGTGCCGGCACTGCCGGTGCGTGTTGGCAGCGGCGGCACGCTCGAATTGATGGGAGGCACCAACACCAACGCCATCACCGTCGAACACGGCGGCGCGATGCGGCTGGGTGACTCCTACAGCAATCCCACCAACCACACGCGGCCGGACGAGCCGAACATCCTCAACGCCGTCGCCGGCCAGTCTGGCCGGGGAGATATCGAGAACCACGGCACGCTTACGGTCGTGCCCGGATCCGTCACCGGCACCGGGCGGGTGCTCAACCGGGCTGATGGCGTGGCTTTGGCAATCAGCGACTTCGGCACGGCCGCCCAGGAAATGCTGTTGGAAGTCGTGAATGAAGGTCTGCTCACCCTTTGGACCCGGGACGAAAGCATCCCATTCGCAGAATACCACGGCGGCGTCAGATTCGGCAACATCACCAATTCCGGCACGGCGACCCTGAAGGCCACCGAGACGACGGCGGACCCTTACAATGATGTGTCGCTTCGGATCGGCACCTACACCCAGACCGCCGGCACGACCACGCTGGAGACGACGGGTGCCGGATCCCAATACCTACCCTTCGTGCAGGCTGATTCGTTCTCGATCCTCGGCGGCACGGTCAACGCCAGCGGGCGGCTCGTCACGCCGACGGTGGAAAACGCGGGCATATTCCAGGTTGGCTCGGCGGGGCTCAGCCTCACCGGGGCCTTCAACAACAACAGCGGCGGCGACCTGCGGCTCACCGGCAACTTGTCCACCACTGGCGCCTTCGCTTTCAACTCCGGCAGCAGACTCCTGCTCAATGGTGCGACGGCGGGTGTGACCCAGAATGGCTCTGCACTCTTCGCGGGGGACTTCAACACCCCGGCTGGAACCACCATCGAATTGCGGGACCGCTCCACGAGCGGCGGCAACCCGATGACGGTTCAGGGCACGCTCATCATCGGAAGTGGGGCGACCTTGGAGCGCAACGGCGGCTACCTGGATGGCAGTGGTGAGGTGCGCGTCGCCAGCGGTGGTTCATTGGTCCTGGGCGGTTCCTTCGATGGTTCGGGCGGCGGGCCGATCACCATCGCGGCCGGTGGCAGCATGGATCTGGCTTCGCGATCCTACAGTTTTCACCGATTTAACAGCCGGACAGTCACCAACGACGGCACGGTGATGCATACCGCGGCGGGGCTTGCGATGAACGCCAGCACCACGATCACGAACAATGGCACCTGGACGGTCGCCCTGGCGGGCACGGGGGATGTCGGCGGCTTCAACACGGAGGGCGGCCAGCCGCTCGGTGGCGCGTTCATCAACAACGGCACCTTCAACCAGAACGGCCTCAACATGCTCTACTTCGGCAGTTATGGCGCCGGGCCGAGTTTCACCAATCGCGGGACCCTGAACGT
This sequence comes from Lacunisphaera sp., assembly GCA_044224295.1. Lineage (GTDB taxonomy): Bacteria > Verrucomicrobiota > Verrucomicrobiia > Opitutales > Opitutaceae > Lacunisphaera. The sequence continues at coordinate 188,040 of JBGAKQ010000003.1, forward strand.
GAATTCCGGAGAAATGCAGATCCGCAGCAGCAGCACCTTCTCGGGCACGTCAGTGGTCAACCTCGCTTCGGGCACCAGCCTGCTCCTGCGCGACGGGGTGAACACCATCGAGTCCGGTGCTCGGTTCACCGGCGCCGGGAGTCTCATCCTCGGATTTGGCAGCCAGACCACGTTGACCGGCGATATCTATGCGGATCAGGCTACGCTCTCGGAGGGCACGGGTTACGGCACGCACACCCTGCACGGCAGCTGGCGCTACCAGGATTATTTCAATCTTGGCACCCCGGGCACGACGACCATCGCCAGCGATAGCACCTTCACTTTCGCGGCGGGCAGCCAACGGTTGAACGACCGCACTTTCATCAATTACGGCACGGTCAATCACATCCTGGGATCGCTCTACATGAACGCCAGCACCACGGTGGAGAATCGGGGCAGCTGGACCGTCGATCTGCCCGGCACCGGAACTGTCGGAGGCTACCGGACGGAAGGCGGCCAGCCGGTCGGAGGCTCGTTCGTCAACTATGGCACCTTCACCAAGGGCGGCCTGAACAACCTCGACTGGGGCAGCAACAACAGCGGACCGGACTTTACTAATCACGCCACCGTTAACGTGCTATCCGGTATCCTGAGCATACGAGGGCAAGGCACGTTCTCTGGTTCGTCCGTCGTGAACCTCTCCTCGGGCGCTACGCTCGAGCTGCGGGACGGCACCGCGAACATCCAGTCGGGCGCCCGTTTCCAAGGTGCCGGCACGCTCAGCCTCGGCGACGCTGGCACCCATAACCTCAACGGCGACATCTACGCCGACAACGCCTCCCTCGGCGGCGGCACGCTCAACGGCACTCATACGCTCCACGGCAATTGGAAGCTGCTCTATTATCCCAACATTGCGACCGCCGGCACGACGACCATCGCAAGTGACGGCACCTGGCAGTTCGGAGCCGCGACCAACAACATCTCGAATCGCAGCTTCGTCAATCACGGCGAGATCACCCACACCGACGGTGCGCTAGTGTTGAATGCCGACAGCACGGTCAGCAATCATGGCACCTGGACCGAGTCCAGCGGCGCCACCATCAGCAGCTCGGGTGACCTGCAAGGCTTGGTCGGGAATACCGGCGCATTCATCAAGACGGGTGCCAGCACCACGACGTTTGACTTCTACAACAGCCCGAGGTTCTCGAACACGGGCACCGTGGACGTCCAGCAGGGCACGCTGCAGCTCAACCGCAGCCTGGTCCAGCACAGTGGAAGCACTCTGACCGGCGGCACGTGGATCGTCCGCAACGGCGCCAGCCTGCGCGAGGACAACACCACGAATTATACGAGCAATCAGGCGAATGTCACCTTGCACGGCTCGGGCGATTACACCCCGTTGAATTCGATCAGCACGAACGCTGGCACGCTGCGGTTGCTCGACGGCAAGGTGTGGAGCACCGCCGCCACCTTCACGAACAGTGGCACGTTGGTCATCGGCGCCGGCAGCAGCTTCAGCACGACGTCGACGTTCGCCAACAGCGGAGTCCTCGACTTGTCGGGCGCATTTAGTTCTGCCGGGTTGACCAACACCGGCACGATCCTCGGCTCGGGCACCTTCACCGGCAGCCTGATCAACGCGGCCACCCTCTCTCCGGGCCACTCCCCGGGGCTCCTCACCGTCACCGGTGATCTCACCTTGCAGGGCACCTCCACTCTGCTGATGGAACTCGGCGGACTCGTCGAGGGCGTCACCTACGACAACATCGACGTCGGCGGCACTCTGATCTTCGGCGGCACTTTGAACGTGAGTCTGGTCAACGCCTTTACGCCGGTCTCCGGCGCTACCTTCAACCTGTTCGAAGCTGGGACCTTCAGCGGCACCTTCAGCAACGTGATGTTGCCAGTTCTCACCGGCGGCCTGTCATGGGACACCGCGGGTCTCTATTCCACCGGCAGGTTGGGGGTCACGGGGACGGCAGTACCCGAGCCGTCGACCTATGCAGCCTTCGCGGGATTTGCCGCGCTGGGGATCGCCCTCTGGCGCCGCCGCCTCCTTCGGAGGTGATCAGCGCGCGGGCGCGTCGACCGCCTGGGCGGCGATCAACGCGGCGGGCCGGCCTCAGACGGTTTCGAGCAACTTATATAGCCGCGCGACCATCGGGGTCGCGTCCTCGAGCATGCCGGCGGAGATGAGGGCGTTGTCGAGGATCTGCTCGGCGACGAGCTTGGCCTTGTCGGGGGACGCGGTGTGAGTCTCGAAAAGCCGCTTCATCACGGCGGAACGCGGGTTGATCTCGAGGTTCACCTTCTGCGGGAGGTCGGCGCCTTCCTTGTTCATCGCCTTCATCATGCGGCGCATGTGGGCGGACATGAACGCGTCGGAATTAATCGCGAGCGCGGGCGAGTCGACCAGGCGGTCGCTGACCTTCACCGCGGCGACGCGGTCGCCGAGCGTGTCCTTGAGCCAGGTCGTGAGCTTCTTGGCGTCGTCCTCGCTGAGCGCGCCCTCGGCCTTCGGGATTTCGCTCAGCTTCACGTCGATGTGGTCCGCGGAGATGATCTTCTTGCCGTCGAATTCGCGGACGTTGTTCATGACGTATTCGTCGACCGGCTCGTAGCAGAAGAGCACCTCGAGGTTGCGGGCCTTGAAGGCCTCCAGGTACGGGCCGCTCTCGATCGAGGCGCGGTCCTTGCCGACGAGGTAATAAATCTCCTTCTGGTCGGAACCCATGCGCGACACGTAGTCCGTCAGCGAGGTCTGCTTCGTCTTGTCGGTCAGCGACGACTCAAACCGGAGCAGCTTCACCAGCTGGTCCTTGTGCGTGAAGTCGAGCGCGGCGCCTTCCTTGAGGAAAATGCCGAACTGCGCGTAGAACTTCACGTAGCTGTCGGGCCGCTGGGTGGCTTCCTCGTCGAGGAACTTCAGGAAACGCTTCGTGATGACCTTGCCCAGTTTCTCGAGCAGGGCCTTGTCCTGCATCGTCTCCCGCGAAATGTTCAGCGGCAGGTCCTCGCTGTCGACGACGCCCTTCAGGAAACGCAGCCACTCCGGCAGCAGGTCCTTCGGCGCGGCATCGATCAGCACCTTGCGGCAGTAGAGCGACACGCCCGGCTCGAAGCGGGCGAAGCCGAGGCGCTCGGTGTTTTCCTGCGGCACGAAGACGAGCGCATTGATGGACAGCGGCGCGTCCGCCGAGAAATGCAGGCGCAGCATCGGGTCGTCGTAGGCGTGAGACTGGAACTTGTAGAACTCGGTGTATTCCTCGTCCTTGATCTCGTTCTTGTTGCGCAGCCAGAGGGCCTGGACGGTGTTGACGCGCTTGCCGTTGACGTTGATCGGGAAGGAAACAAACGCGCTGTAGCGCTCGACGATTTCCTTGATGCGGCTCTCGGTGGCGAACTCGCTGCAATCGTCCTTCAGTTCGACGACGATCTTGGTGCCGCGGGAGACATCGGCGGCCTCCTCGACTTCGTAGCTGCCCGAGCCGTCGCTCGTCCACACGTGGCCCGGTTCGCCCGCCTTCCAGGAGTGCGAGTAAACCTTCACGGACTTCGCCACCATGAACGCGGAGTAGAAACCGACGCCGAACTGGCCGATCAGGTTGGAATTCTTGGCGCCGCCTTCGCCGAGCGCCTTGAGGAAAGCCTTCGAGCCGGAGTGGGCGATGGTGCCCAGGTTTTCAATCAGCTCGGCGCGCGTCATGCCGATGCCGTAGTCCTGGATGGTCAGGGTCTTCGCCTTGTCGTCGGTGGTGACGTTGATCTCCAGCGGCTGGTCGCCGAAAATTTCCTTCTCGGTCAGCTGGGTGTGGCGGAGCTTCTCGAGCGCGTCGGACGCGTTGGACACCAGCTCGCGGACGAAGATTTCCTTCTCCGTGTAGAGCGAGTGAATGACGATATCGAGGAGCTGCTTGATCTCGGCTTGGAACTCGAACTTCTGCGGGGTCGTGGTGGACATGGTAAGGAAATAGGGGCGCGCAACTTACCAAGCTCCCGGCAAAAATCAAGGGGGCGCGTGGCCGCGCGGACGCGGCGTTTTGCCCCGGGCGCCGGGCCTACCTTGCGCCGGCCTCGACCAGGTCCTCGCGAGCCGGGCGGAGCGCCGGCCTGACGGCTGAGGCGAGGGCGTTGGCGACCACCGTTCCGACGGTCTCGTGTCGGTTGTAGTGACCGTAGATGCGCCGCCGTTCGTCCACCGTCGCGGCCAAGGCGCGCTCACAGGCTTCCTTCAACGCGGGCAGGTTGCCGTGGGGGTAACGCTCCAGCAGGCCGGCGCGATGAAGTTCCTCCAAGCGTCCACCCAACCGGGAATCCTCGCTGACCGGCACCAACCCGAGGCAACCGCTCCAGAATGGTCGGTCGGTGTGGGTTGCGGACATGCCGGGCGTGGTGAATTTTCGTCCTTCCGGGCAAAACCCGACCTTGAAACGGCCAAGGGAAAGGCGTTGGTCCACGGCCACGCTGTGGTCGGTGCTGGCGACGAAGCGGTCCTTGAATTCGTCCTTCAGGAAATCGATTTGCCGCTGGCGATGCGGGGTGAGGCCCAAGGCCGAGCCGAGGAACAGGATCTTCTCCTCCGGGGATTCGTTGAACGGTGCTTCCTTGGGCAGCAGGTTGGCGACCCAGCTGCGGTGAATCGCCAGGCAATTGGGGCGGAGCAGGGCGCCGCGCGCCAGCGGGGCCTCGTCGTGGATCAGCACGCGCAGCGTCGGTGCAATCTCCGGGAAGCACGGCATCTCGCGACTGGCCTCATCGAACGCATAAAACAGGTGATGCACGCCGGACCGTGCGAGCATGTCGAAAACTTTTCCCGCGAGCGGCCCGAAGGACTGGGGCTGGTGCGCCATGGTGATCAACCACCGCTCCTCGCCGGGCTCGCGCGGGGCTTTGGCGAGTTCGAGAACTCCCTGTCGTCCGCAAGTCCACGCCGGTAGGAACTCGATTTCCTCATGTCGCAAGGCCGCGAAGCATTGGAGATTTGCCGCGTACCAATCGCAATCCAGCCTCGCTTTCTGCATCAACGCCGCATCGTCGGGACGAGCCACCAGGGAACGCAGGTCCAACGTGGCGACACGTTCGAGATACGCCGGGGCCGGTTCAAGCGGGCCGGCCCACGTGTTGAAGTAGCAGACGCGAATGCGCCGCCGGCTCCGGGAGAGGGATTCGTCGGCACTCAGGCTCATGGGCAAACTCCTCGAGCCTGCCGGGACAGGTCCGGGCATCGGCGTTGGGCGAAGAAAACAGCGGAGAGGCGCATGCGAATTGCCTCCTCAAGCAAACCGCAGTCCAAGGAACCTCACTCAACCGTTATCCGATGAGGTGCAGCATCTTAGCAAAGTATTACTTAGGCGGCTGGCGCGGGCCGCCACCAAGGCTTGGATCCCGGTCGGATCCGGGGCAAAAATTGCCCCGGCCTACTTGATCCGGATTTCGATCAGCTCCGGTTTCTTGTTCTCGTGGGTCTGGATCAGCATCTCGAACTCCTGCCCGTTTCGCCCAAAGCCACTGGCCTGGTTGTTGACGAACTGGCGGTAGGCGGCGCCTTCGACCCGGTAGCGGCCACCCCAGCCGGGCACGGGTTCGGGTGTGTCGAGGACGATATCCGAGTTAATGACTGCGCCGATGTTCGAGTGCGGGTCGGCCTGGTAGCGGAAATAAGCGCGCGCGCGCGTCTCGGCAAATTTCGCGACTTCGTCGGGGATGGCTTCGTAACGCGCGGCGGTTTCCGCGGCCTGCTTCACGTTGAGCTCGCGGCTGGCGGTGCGCACGGCGCGGGCCTCGTCCTCTGCTTGCAGCTGGCGCCGCTCGGCGCGATCGGCGGCCCGCTTACGATCGGCGGCGTCCTGGGCCTTGGCTTCGGCCAGCTCGGCTTCCGTTTGGACGGGCGTGAGCTCCTTTAATTTCGTCAGCAGCTCCTCGGGCAGCTGCGTGGTCCGCACGCTGACCAGATCCTTGTCGACCAGCAGCATCACCGTGCCGGCGGTCGTGTTCACGCTGCGCACGGTTGCCTCGGCGAACATCAGGCCGTTCTTCAGTTGGAGGTTTTTCCAAGGGAGGTTGACGTCGACCACGGCCGCGGCGGCGGAAAGCGCCAGCACGCCGAATAGGGGGAGCAAAAGCCGGAGTTTCATGGGTCAGAAACTAGTGGTCGCCGCCGCTTTCGCAAGGGCACGGTAGGGCGCGGAATCCCTCCTGCGCCAAGGCTACGGAGGGCGCGGCCGTCCGCGCCTCGGCGGTGAGCGGAGTCACCGACCTACCTCAGGGTGCGAACGCCTGCAACGGCACCAGCTTCACCGGGCCGAGCAGGCCGCCGGGCATGAGGGCCCAGCCGGACGCGTCGAAGGGTCGGTAGTTGATGTTCACGAAATTGATTTCCCGCATGATCTTCCAATCCACCTTGCGCCGGTCGAGGTCGCGAATGCGGTTCGCGGCGAGGTTCGTGACGTCGAGGGACAACGTGTTCCTGCCGGGTTTCAGCTGCGCGCCAACGCGAATGCGCATCGGCAGCGACCACACCGTGCCGACCTCGTGGCCGTTCACGGTGACGCGGGCGCTTTCGCGGACGTCGCCCAGATCCAGCAACCAATCGTCGGCCTTCGCGCCGGCGGGGAGATCGAATTCCATTTCGAAGCGCGCGGTGCCGCCGAAGCGTTCCCACTCGCCGCCCTGGGCCGTCCAGGAGCCGAAGCCAGTTTGCGTAAAGGCCGGCGGCAGCACGGGGCCGCCGCGTAGCGGGGTCACTTTCCACTCACCGCCGAGCGTGATCGCTTCGCCGGCCGGCCGGTCGTGGGTCACGGGCTTGGCCGCGACCCGGCCCTTCGTGCTGGTTTTCAGCAGAAGCGATTCGCCTGGCGCCAACTGCAGGAACACTTCGCTGGCGCCGGCGCGCTGGCGCAGCGTCGCCGCGCCGGACCCGCCACGGAGCGGGTCGAGTTGGAGGCCCGCGGCCGCGGGACGTCCGAGCGTCACCCAGCCCTCGAAGGCCTGGCCGGTGAGGTTCGCGAGGAAATAGACATGGCCGTCTTCAAACGTGCGGCGAATAAATCCCACGCCGCTCTCGCTCAGCGGCTCGCGGGACACGCCGGTCTTCGCGAGGGCGGCCGGCACGTCGGCCTGCACGAGCGAGGTGAGCGTGCTGCGAACTTTTTGGAATTCCGCCCGCCGCTCGGCGAGACGACCGTAACCGGGCACGTCCTCGGGCAGTGCCTCGAGGATCACCTTGGCGCCGCTTTGGGCGAGCTTGGCGATCTGCTGGATCGTGGCTACGGACATCCGGCGGGTCGTCGGCACCAGCAGGACGCGGTAGCGGTTGCCGGGCGTGACAAGTTCACCCTGCTCCACGCGGGTCTGCTGCAATTGCGCGTCCGAGATATAGTCGAAGCTGTAGCCACCGTTCAGCAGTTTCTGCGCGAGTTTGCCGGTGGGCTGGTCGATGAGCCATTTCACGTCGTGCACCCCGAGCTGCTGCATGAGCGGCCCGGTCGTGGCGTCCCAGCCATCGGAGGCCGGCCAGTAGATCAGCACGTCGTTGTCCGGCGCGCCGCGCTGGAGGAACGACTGCACGCGTGCCACGTAGGCGTTGAGCTCACCGAATTCCTGCCACCACGTGTTGCGGGGATTGAACTGCGTCGACGCATAAAACAACCAGCCCGGCCAGGGCGCGTCTTGAGGCGAGAAGGCGGCGCCGTGGTAGAGGATGTGGTTGATGCCGTTGAGGAACAGCGCGTCGATCTCGGGCTTCGTGTACGACAGGGCGACCTTCCAATGTTCGCGCAGCCAAGTGCAGGTCTCGCTGGACGTGAGCGGGTGACCCATCACGTGCCCGGCGGAGGAAGCGGTGCGCATCACCAGCGGCTGCGGGAGGTCGAGGCCCTTGCGGACTTCATCCTCGTTGCGGCGCAGGCCCGGGATGGGAAACGCCGTTGACCCGAAGGTTTCCGTTTCGGCCATGTCGACGGCGCCGTAGAGGTCGAGCACGTTGGCGGGCGCGCCGTGGGATTGGTTGCGCACCTTGAAGCCACGATCGTGCGACCACTTGATCCAGGTGTTCAGGTAATCGGCATGCAGCTTGGCGAGCGCCTCGCGGTAGTCGCTTTTGATGCGGGCGAGGGTGTCGGGATCGGTCGGCTTCTTGCCGAGCAGCTCGGCGCCGACGCTCTGGATATCGTAGCCGTGCATTTCCTGGAAAACCGCCGGCAGGGCAGGGGTCCACTCGGAGCCGTAGTATTCGAACGAGTCGTGAAACTGGCTGCGAATGAGCCCGCGCGGGAATTTCTCGAACGCCGCGCCAATCGGCGCGAGGTAGCGCTCCAAGGCTGCGGGCGAGTACGGATCGACGACGAGCCCTTCATCGCCGGGAGCGGCGCGCTTCACCATCATCTTCGTGGGCTCACCCGTCAGTTTGCCGTCAACCAGCGCGATTTTCGCGGAACCGTCGGCGGGCGTGACCCACGGGCCGCCAAAGGGCCAGCCGGTGCCCGTCGCCATGTCGACCCCCATGCCAAGGCGCTGGGCCTCGCGGCCGGTGTGCTCGAGCATCTGCATCCATTTCGGCGAGAGGAAATCGATGTAGCGGCTTTCATAGCCCTTGGCCCCGTAGATGGGCGTGACCTCCACGCCGCCGAGCCCGGCCGCGCGGAACGCGGTGAGTTCCGCCGTCAGGCTGGCGGGGTCCACGCCGCTGCCCGGCCACCACCAGCGGATCCACGGTTTGTTTTCGGTCGTGATCTCGGGCCAGGGGGACGATTCCGCCGCCAGTGCGGTGCTGGCAACAAGACACGACAACAGGGCAATCAACACGCGCGGGGTCTTCATAAAGGGGTCCGGCGAGTGTGCGTTGGGCGCAGGCCGCCGCAACGGAGGAATGGGCGGACAGTCAGAGGGTTCAACCAAACACACCCCGTCGCTTCGCGCCACCCCTCTCAAGAGGGGACCTCAGCCCGCGCCGACCCAGATCCCCTCTTGAGAGGGGTGCCCGAAGGGCGGGGTGTGTCATCAGCCGCCGAGGTACGCGGCCTTCAATTCCGGGTTCGCGCGCAGCTCGGCCGAGGCGCCTTGCATGGCGACCACGCCGGTTTCGAGCACGTAGGCGTCGTGGGAGATTTCCAGCGCGAGGTTCGCGTTCTGCTCGACGAGCAGGATCGTGATGCCGTGATTCTTGTTAATCTCGACGATCTTCTCGAAGATCGTGCTGATGAGCTTGGGCGCGATGCCGAGCGAGGGCTCGTCGAGCATAAGCAACTTAGGGTCGCCCATCAGCGCGCGGCCGATCGCGAGCATCTGTTGCTCGCCGCCGGAGAGCGTGCCGGCTGCCTGGGTGAGACGTTCCTTCAGGCGCGGGAATACGCTGAACACGTACTCGCGGTTCTGCGCGATCTTCGCCTTGTCGGTCTGCAGGTAAGCGCCCATCGCGAGGTTCTCGTCCACGCTCAGGTTCGCAAACACCATGCGGCCCTCGGGTACGTGGCACAACCCGCGCGCGACGATCTGGTGCGGCGGGAGCTTGCTGATGTCCTCGTCCTTGAAACGAATCTCGCCGCGCTTCGCGCGCAGCAGCCCGGAAATCGTCCGCAGCGTCGTCGTCTTGCCCGCGCCGTTCGCGCCGATGAGCGTGACGATCCGGCCCGTCTCGATGGTGAACGAAACGTCCCGCAGCGCGCTGATCGCGCCGTAGCAGACTTCGAGGTTTTTGACGGAAAGCATCCGGGGATATTGGAATTACGACTTACGATTTGCGAATTACGAGGAAACGACCGGTCAGGTGCCGCGACGTTGCGTTGCGGCCTCCAATCGTAACTCGTAAATCCAAAATCATAAATCTCCTCAGTGGTGCGCCAGCTTGTGGTGGTCCTCGCCGAGGTAGGCTTCGATCACCTTCGGGTCGGACTGGATCTGCGCGGGGTTGCCCTCGGCGATCTTCACGCCGTAGTCGAGGACGGCGATGCGCTGGCAGACGCCCATCACGACCTTCATGGAGTGTTCCACGAGCAGGACCGAGAGATTGAACTCCTTTTGGACCTGTTGGATCAGGCGGACGAGATCGACCTTCTCCGTCGGGTTCATGCCGGCGGCCGGCTCGTCGAGGAGCAGGAGCTTCGGCTTGGTGGCGAGGCAGCGAACAATCTCCAGCCGGCGTTGCTCGCCATAGGGAAGACTCTTCGCAGGCGCGTCGCGGAAGCGGCGCAGGTTGAAGATATCGAGGAGTTCCTCGGCGCGCTTGGTGATGGCGGCCTCGTCGCGCTGGAAGGCGCCCAGCCGCACGAGCGATTGGATGGCGGCGGTTTCGCGGTGCAGGTTGCAGGCGACGCGAACGTTGTCGAAGACCGACAGGGAACCGAAAAGGCGGATGTTCTGGAACGTGCGCGCGATGCCGAGCTCGACGATTTCGTTCACCCGCAGGCCCGCGAGGGGCTTGCCATTGAAGATCACCGCGCCGGACGTCGGCTGGTAAACGCCCGTCATCAAATTGAACACCGTGGTCTTGCCCGCGCCGTTCGGGCCGATCAGGCCGCAGAGTTCGCCTTCGCCCACGAAGAAGTCGACCGCGTTCACGGCCGTGAGCCCGCCGAACTTGATCGTGACCTTGTCGAGATGGAGCAGGGGGGCGCGGTTCACAGCTTGGTTTTCCCGAACTTGATGTTAAACAGGCCCTGCGGACGGACGATCATCAGCACGATCAGCAGGAGCGAGTAGATGATCATGCGGTACTCGGCGATCGGACGGAGCACCTCGGGCAGGAGCGTCAGCAGGATCGCGGCGAGGATGACGCCGATCGTGTTGCCCATGCCACCGAGGATGACCATGACCACGATCTCGATGCTCTTGGTGAAGTCGAAGCCCGTCGGGGTGATGGTCATCTTGAAGTGACCGTACAAACCGCCCGCCGCGCCGGCAAAAAAGGCGCTGACGACAAACGCCACGATCTTGTAGCGCGTGGTGTTGAGCCCGACCGCCTCGGAAGCGACCTCGTCGTCATGCGTCGCCAGGAAGCCGCGCCCGTAGGTGGAGTGCACGAGGCACGTCACGGTGAAGATGCTCAGGGCAACGAGCGACATGACCCAGAAGATCGACGTGTAAGCCGGAATGCCGTTGAGGCCGAGGGCGCCGCCGAGGACCTCGACGTTTTGGAAGATCACGCGGATGATCTCGCCGAAGCCGAGCGTCACGAGTGCCAGGTAATCGCCCTTCAGGCGCAGGGACGGAATGCCCACCGCCAGGCCCGCGAGCGCGGCGCCCAGCCCGCCCGCCATGAGCGCGGCGAGAAACATGAGGCCTTGTTGGAAAGCCGTGCCGCCCTCTTCGCCCAGCAGCTTGGGCCCGAGGAAAAGCGAGACCGCCGCGGCTCCGTAGGCGCCGACGGCCATGAAGCCCGCGTGACCCAGCGAGAACTGGCCCGTGTAGCCGTTCACCAGGTTCAGCGAAACCGCCAGGATGATGTTGATCCCGACGCCGATCAGGATGTCCAGGTGGTAGGGATCGATCCGGTCGGAAAAATACGAAAGCCCGTAGGCCGCGGCGATGCCAAGCAGGAGATAGAGATGCGGGCGCGGCATGCTCAGACTTTCTCCACGCTCACCTTGCCGAGCAACCCGGCGGGGCGGAACAGGAGGATGATGATGAGGATCGCGAACGCGATGGCGTCCTTGTAAGTCGACCACTGGCTGCCGTTCACGAAGGTCTCGACCGTGCCGAGGAGCAGGCCACCCAGCGCGGCGCCCGGGATGTTGCCGATGCCGCCGAGCACCGCGGCGACGAAGGCCTTGAGGCCGGGCATGACGCCCATCAGCGGATCGATCGACGGGTAATTCAGTGCGTACAGGATGCCGCCCGCGGCCGCGAGGGCCGAGCCGAGGCCGAAGGTGAAGGAGATGACGATGTCATTGTTCACGCCCACCAGCTGCGCGGCGCGCGGATTCAGCGAAACGGCGCGCATCGCGGTGCCGATCTTGGTGCGGTACACGATGAATTGCAGGCCGACCATCAGCAGCGTCGTGACGACGATCACGACCACCTGGTTGGAGGAGATCACGAGGTCACCGAAGGCGAAGTTGACCGACGGAAACACGGATGGGAACGTGCGCGGCGTGGCCCCGAAGAAAACCTGGCCGGAATATTCCAACAACAGCGAGACGCCGATCGCCGTGATCAGCACGTTGAGCGTCGCCGCCCCGCGCAGCGGCCGGTAAGCGAGCCGCTCAATCACCATGCCCAGGATGGCGCAGCCCACCATCGCCACCACGAGGACGGTCAGGCCGCCCCACACGGTGTTTTCCGGCACGAGCTTGCCCATGTAATAACCGATGAACGCGCCCACCATGAACACGTCCGAATGCGCAAAGTTGATGAAGCGCAGCACGCCATACACCATCGTATAACCCAGCGCGATCAGCGCATAAATGGCCCCAAGGGACAGGCCGTTAAGCAGTTGTTGGAGGAACTCGGACAAACGGGGGACAGTTGAAAGTTGAAAGCGGAAGGTTGAAAGCCTTATTCGCGCAGCGAGTTGCGCAATCCCGAAAGCATTCGGACGATTTCCAAGGTGGCGGTATAGAGGCGGCTGTGGGCCTCCTCGGCAAGCAAACCCTGCTCCCGCGCGATCCGGGCTTGGGACACGAGTTCGAAGGCTGACCCGGTCGCGATTTCAACAAAGCGGCGATAGTCCGCCCGGGAGGTTCGTGACGTGCCTTCGGCAATGTTGGACGAAATCGAGACGGCTGCGCGCCGCATCTGAATGGATAGCCCAAACCGTTCGTCGTCCGGGAATACCTTCGTCAAGGCGTAGACCAAACCAGCAAGAGCCACGCTCTTCTTCCAGACGTCCAATTTCTCAAAGTTGAACATACACCCGCCGCAAGAGGCGGGTTCGCTCTTAACTTTCAACCTTCAACTTTCCTCCCGCACGCCGGTTCCGGGCTTTCAACCTTCAACCTTCAACTTTCAACCAGGCCGCCCAGCGGCCTCACGGATCTACATTCTCCACAAATTCCGTGCGGCCGGCTTTCACGCGCATCATCACGGCGGATTTGGTGGCGTTGCGTTCGCGGTCGATGGTGATGCGGCCGGTCACGCCGGGGAAATCCTTGGTGGCGGCAATCGCATCGCGGAACGCGGGGCCGTCGGTGGTGCCGGCGCGGCGAATGGCGTCGGCGTAGAGCATCATCGCATCATAGCCGAGGGCGGCGGTGCTGTCGGGGGTCTCGTTATCCCAGCGCTCGCGAAAGCGACGGACGAAGTCCTGGACCTTCGGCGAGGAATTGTCGGCGGAGAAACCCGTGGAATAATAGGTGTCCTCCACGGCCTTGCCGCCGAGTTCCATCAGCTGCGGCGCCTCCCAGCCGTCGCCGCCCAGAAAGGTGCTGGTCACTCCCAGTTCGCGCGCTTGGCGGCAAATGAGCGCGGCCTCGGTATAATAACCGGGCACGGCAATCACGTCGGGCTTCAGCGGCTTCAACGCCGTGAGCTGCGCTTTGAAGTCCTTGTCGCCCTCGGCGTACTTCTGTTCCGCCACCACTTCGCCACCCAGGGCTTCGAATTTCTTGCGCATCTCGTTCGCCAGCCCAACGCCATAGGGCGTCGTGGGGGTCAGCAGCGCGAGCCGCTGGGCCTTCAGGCTCTGGCGGGAAAACTTCGCGAGCACCTCGCCCTGGAAGGGATCGATGAAGCAGACGCGGAAAATGTAGTCGCCGATCGTGGTGACCTTCGGGTTGGTCGACGAAATCGCCATCATCGGCACCCCGGCGCGCTGGCAGAGCGGCGCGGCTTCGAGCGAGTTGCTCGACGGGTTGCCGCCGAGGATCGCCACCACCTTGTCGCGGGAGAGCAGCTTCTTGACGGCCGTCGCCGACTCCCCGGCCTTCGATTGGATGTCCTCCGAAAGGTATTCCACCTTGCGGCCCAGCAGGCCGCCTGAGGCGTTGATTTCCTCGACCGCCAGCAGGATGCCCTTCCGGCTGACGATGCCGAAGGACGCGTCCTTGCCGGTCAGCGACCCGAAGTGGCCAAACTTGATGGGTTCCTCGGAAGCCGCCGAGGCGGCCAAACCCCAAACGCCAAACGCCAAAGCGCCAAACAAAATGCGGAACGAGCAAAACTTGGATACGAAGCGATTCATCCGTGATCGATTTGGAACTTGGACCTTTGGCGTTTGTGATTTGCCGTCGCGCCCGCGCGACGGCTCAGGGTGCAACGGTCTTGTGGAACTCCGCCTTGCCGCCCTTGATGGCGATGATCGTCGCGGGCTTTGAGGCGTTGCGGTCCTTGTCGATGGTGGTGGCGCCGGTGACGCCCACAAAATTCTTGGTCGCGGCGAGCGCGTCGCGCAGCTTGGGGCCTTCCGTGCTGCCGGCGCGCTTGAGGGCGTCGGCAATCACATAGACCGCGTCGTAGCCCAGCGCCGAGAACGCGCCCGGGACCTCGCCCTTCCAGCGGGCCTTGTACTTGGCGGTGAAGGCCGCAACGGCCGGGTCGGTGTTCTCGGAGGAGAAGTGCGTCGAGTAATAGCAGCCGTTGAGCGCGTCGCCGCCGATCTTGAGGAGCTGTTCGTCCTCCCAGCCGTCGCCGCCGAAGAACGGCATCGCGAGCCCGAGGTCGCGGGCCTGGCGCACGATCAAGGCGGACTCGGTGTAGTAGCCCGGGACGAAGACCGCGTCGACGTTGGCGGCCTTGACGGCCGTCAGCTGGGCGCGGAAGTCCTTGTCGCCCTCGGAAAAGTTTTTCTCGATGACGACTTCACCACCGCCCGCGGCGAAGGTTTCCTTGAAGAACTTCGCGAGGCCGAGGCTGTAGGCGTTGGAGACGCTGGAAAGGATCGCGACGCGTTTCGCCTTCAGGTCCTCCTTGGCGAACTTGGCCATGACCGTGCCCTGGAACGGGTCGATGAAGCACACGCGGAAGATGTAGTTGCCGGTTTGCGTGACCTTCGGGTTCGTCGAGGCCGGCGCGACCATCGGGACCTTGGCCTGCTGCGCGATCGGGGCGGCCTCGAGGGAGCGGCCGGAGGAGACTTCGCCGATGAGGGCCACGACCTTGTCGCGGGAAATGAGCTTCTTTACGGCGGTGGCGGATTCACCGGGCTTCGTCTGGTTGTCCTCCCATAAAAGTTCCAGCGGACGGCCGAGCACGCCGCCGGCGGCGTTGATTTCCTCGACGGCGAGGAGCACGCCCTGGTGCGAGGTCTGGCCGAAGCCGGCTTCCTTGCCGGTCAACGAGGCGTATTCACCAAGCTTGATCGGTTCGGCGGCCCGGGCGGACGTGAGGGCGGACGCCAGCGAAAGGCCGAGGGCTAAGCGGAGGAGAGCGGGTGTTTTCATAGGGGAAACGGGTTAGGGGTGAACCGCCTGCACAAAGGCGTAGCGGCCGTCTTTGACGGTCAGCACCACGGCGGACTTGGTTGGGTTGCGCTGGGCGTCAAAGGTAATCCGGCCGGTGGCGCCGACGAAGTCCTTGGTCGCGGCGAGTGCGTCGCGCAACTTCGGGCCCTCGGTGGTGCCGGCCCGTTTGAGGGCGTCCACCAGCACCATGGCGGAGTCATAGCCCAGCGCGGAGAGCGCGTTGGAATCGATGCCCCAGCGCGCCTTGAAGCGCGCGTTGAAATCCACGACGTCCTTCGACT
Source organism: Lacunisphaera sp. (assembly GCA_044224295.1). GTDB lineage: Bacteria > Verrucomicrobiota > Verrucomicrobiia > Opitutales > Opitutaceae > Lacunisphaera. Next base: position 203,632 of record JBGAKQ010000003.1, read on the forward strand.
GGTTGTCGACAGAGTAGTGGGTGGAGAAATAGGTCCCCTCCACCGCGGCCCCGCCGATTTGGATGAGCTCCGGCGATTCCCAGCCATCGACGCCGAACATGGGAACGGTCAGTCCGAGTTCGCGCGCTTGTTTGCAGATGAGCGCCGCCTCGGCGTAGTAACCCGGCACGTAGATGCCATCGGCGCCGGAGGACTTGATGGCGGTGAGCTGCGCCCGGAAGTCCTTGTCGCCTTCCGTGTATCGCTGGTCGATGGCGATGGCGCCACCGGCCGCGGCAAAGCCCTCGCGGAAATACTTCGTCAGGCCGACCGCCTGGGCCGACGAAACGGAGGAGAGGATCGCGACATTCTTCAGCTTCAGGGTCTCGGCCGCGAACTTCGCCATCACGGTGCCTTGGAAGTCGTCGATGAAGCACACGCGGAAAATGTAGTTTCCCTTGGTCGTGACCGCGACGTTGGTGGCGCCCGGCGAGATGAGCGGGATCTTTGCCTGCTGGGCGATCGGGGCCGCCTCGAGCGTGCGGCCGGAGGTGATTTCGCCGAGGACGGCGATCACCTTGTCGCGCGAAATGAGTTTCTTCACCACGGTCGCCGACTCGCCGGGTTTCGACTGGTCGTCCTCGGTGATCAACTCGAGCTTCCGGCCCAGGACGCCGCCCGCGGCGTTGACCTCCTCGATCGCCAGGAGGGTGCCCTTGTGGGCGTTCTGGCCGAAGACGGCCTCCTTGCCGGTGAGGGAGGCGAATTCGCCGATCTTGATGGTTTCCTGGGCGAGGAGCGCGGCGGAAAGCAGGGTGGTGCCGAGAAGGAAGCGGGACGCCTTGAGCAGGGGGCGGATGGGCATGGGGGAAGGGCGTTGAGTGATAAGAAGGCCGGGCGGGCTTTCAACCTGCAACTGGCATGGCTTCAGAGTGCCCCTGAGCAGGTCTTGTTCCCGGTAGGGCGCGGACTCCGTCCGCGCCGAGGCGGGCAGCGGGGTGCCCGCCCGATCATGCCGTTTAGCCGTGCCGGCACCTGCGCGAATGGGAATTCCACGATTCAGCTTTGCCACCAACGGTCGCACTGGTTGTCTGACCGCGCGCCGATGAACCTCTTTGACCGCTACCTGCTGACCGAATGGCTGAAAATGCTCGGCCTCCTGCTGGCGGCGACCATGGGCCTGCTGCTCATGGCGGCGTTGTACGATGACTTCCGCGATCTCCGGGAAGTTAACGCCGCCGCCGGGGACATCGTGATGTATTATGCGACCCGCATGCCGAGCGATTTCTCGGTGGTGCTGCCGCTGTCGATGTTGCTGTCGCTGCTGTTCGTGCTGAGCAAGCTGCACCGCAACAACGAACTCACGGCCGTGCGCGCGGCCGGCCTGAACATCTTCGCCACGACGCGCTCCCTGTGGCTGGCCGCCGTCGTGCTTTGCGCGGTCTCGCTGCTCCTCAACGCCAAGGTCGTCCCGTGGTCGGTCGAGACCTCGCGCGGGCTCAAGGACGCCATGCAGTTCCGGGCGGAGGCCGAGGCCATGCCGGGCGGCACGGTTGGCGTGGTGTCCACCGTGACCTTCGACAACCGGAAGGAAAACCGCATCTGGTTCATCAATCGCTACAGCCGCTTCACCGGCACGGCGTACGGGATCACCGTTTCGCAACTGGACAAGAACCGGCGCGAACTCAGCCGCATCATGGCGCGCGAAGGCCGGTATGACCGCGAGCACGGCGGGTGGATCTTCAAGGACGGCCGCGAATCGACCTTTGACCCGGACCAGGGCGACCTCGTGCGCCCGCAGCCGTTTGAGACGCGGATCATGCGCGACTATCATGAGGACCCCACGCTGATGCTGCTGATCGACCGCAAGCCCGGCGAACTCTCCTTCAACGAACTCCAGCGCATCACGGATTTTTTCCGCGATGAGAACAACACGAAGGTGCTGCGCTACGAGGTTCGTTACTACAGCGTGCTCTTCGACACGATCGGGCCCCTGATCATCATCGCGATCGCCATCCCATTCTCCGTCGCGGGCGTGCGCGTCAGTCCCGCGGTGGGCGTTTCCAAGTCGATCGGCCTCTTTTTCCTCTACTATCTCCTGACCAACCTCGCGAGCGTGCTCGGCAGCCGCGGGGTGCTGGAGCCGATGTGGGCCGCGCTCATGCCCAACCTGGCGATGATTGGCTTGGCCGCCTGGTTCTTCGGCAAGATGCGCTAAGCGCCAGTTCCATCTCTAAGTAGCGACAGGCCTCCGTGCCTGTGGGGCTCGTCCAACCCGGACAGGCAGGGACGCCTGTCCCTACGGCAAAAACGGCGGCGGCCAGCGCAGGAATTCCAACTTCGCGATGCGGTCCCAGTTGGAATACAGGATCAGGCCCCACACGGTGATGCAGTTGATGTAGGCGATGAACACCGCCGCGCTGCCCATGTCCTTCGCGCGTTTGGCGAACGGCCGCTTCTCGAGGGAAATGTCGTCGATCGTCCACTCGATGGCCGAATTGAGCAGCTCCGCCATCACGATCATGAACAGCGACGCGATCATCACCGCGGTGGAAACCGCGTTGACCGGCAGGAACACTGCGAAGGGCGTGAGGATCGCGACAAAGATCAGGTCCTCCCGAAACGACGGTTCGTGCCGCACCGCGGCCCAGAAGCCCTCGAGGGCGTATTGCACCGACGCGAAGAAATTCCGGAAATCGCGACGCTTGGTCTCGGGCGGTGGAATGGGTTCGCTCACGGCGGCAGTGTCATTGGCGCCGCCGGGACGGACAATCCAAATTGTGGGCGGGAGTGCCTGCGGGGGTTACGACCCTTTGCGCGGGGCGTACCCTCCCAATCATCACGCACTCAGCAACCTGAACCCCGCGGGTTCGGCAAAACCCAGCGCCCGGCAGGCGTGCACCACGGTTTCGTCGTGACAGCCGATGAATTCCAGCAGGCGGCACACAAAGCGGCGGCGCGCCTCGTCATCGATCGTCATGACCGCCCAGAATTGTGTTCCGCCGATCTGGCGCGCGAGGTTGCGCGCGCGAGCCTCGTTGATCTCGTCGCGATTGAACATCAGGTAGCGGAGCCCGCTTTCCTGGTGCGAAATGAAATCGGCGAAATCCGCGGCGTAATGCGTCGCGCACCACGCGAGCAACGCCACGTAACGGTCGCTCGCCCCGGCGGCCGCGGGAAACTCCGGGCTGGTTAGATAAAAGAGCAGGTGGTCGCCGGCGAGGGGCGGACGGCCTTCGTTGACCATGGCGGCTATCACTTCGGCCGGGGTAAGCCCCTTGGCAATCGCGAGGCGCTCGAGCGCCGCGTACGTCTCATCGTTCACTTCGACGAGCTTTTTCATGCCACCACCTTACGCGCTGGCCGTGGGCGCGCAACTGCGGACCGGGTTGGCGCGCGAAAATTTTTTGCGCCAGCCGTCCCAAAAGTGGGAATGACGCGCCGGCGCGCCGGTCCGGGATTGCGCTCGTTTCCCGGCCCACAAGGCTCGCGGGTCATGGCGACCGCATTGATTGCCGGGGCAACCGGGTTGGTGGGAGGCGAACTGCTCACGCAGTTGCTCGCCGCGGCGGAGTATGACCGCGTCGTCGCGGTGGTGCGCCGGCCACTGGCGCTCCGCCACCCGAAACTGGTGGTCGTCGTGGCCGATTTTGCGGCGCTCGAGCAGGTCGCCGCGCAGCTGAACGGCGACGATGCGTTTTGCTGCCTGGGCACGACCATCCGCACGGCGGGCTCGCGCGAGGCGTTTCGCGCGGTGGATCATGCCGCGGTGCTGGCGTTCGCGTGGGCCGCGCAACGGGGTGGGGTGAAGCGGTTCTTCCTCGTCTCGTCGCTGGGCGCGGACCCGACCTCGCGCATTTTCTACAGCCGCGTGAAGGGCGAAACCGAGGCGGCCCTGGTCGTGCTCGGGTTTGCGACCCTCGCGGTTTTTCGCCCGAGCCTCCTGCTCGGCCGGCGCGTGCAGTTTCGCCTGGGCGAACGGCTCAGCGCGGCCCTGCTCTGGATCCTCGAACCGCTGCTGGTCGGCCGGCTGCGGAAATACCGCAGCATCGAGGCCACGGTCGTGGCCCGCGCCATGATGCGCTGCTCCTTCGGCCGCCCCGGTCAGGGCCTGCTGCTGTACAACTCCGACGAGATCCAGGACCTCGGCGGCTTCGGCGCTTAGCCCGGCGCAATGTCACGTAATACGTGACTTTGCCCTAATTCGCCGGCGGCGGGGGCGGGGCCACTGGCTTCAGGGCGAGCGTCTTTTTTTCCGATTTGCCGCCCGTGCGCAGCACCAGGGTCGCCGGGGTTTCCGTTGACGCGCCGGCGAGCTGCGAGGTCATGGGTTCGGTTTCGAGCGACTGGCCGGGCTCGAGCAGGAGTTTTTCCGGACGCACGGCGAAATTGCCGAGCGGGGAAACGAAGTCCGCGATCACCAGGGTCACCGTTTCAGCGGTGCGGTTGGTGAAGCGTAGGTGGATCATCACCGGACGTCCCCCGCCGCCGACGCCCGCGAAACGCGGGCCGCCGCCGGGACCGCCTTCGCGACGGCCGCCTTCGCCGAAGGGGACTGCGCCGCTGAGGTTGCCGCCGAAGCCGCCGGCACCACCGGCGACGTTCATTTGCCCGCCGGGGCCGCCCCCATGGCCGCGCCGACCGCGGCCATCGCCGCCCCCGCCGTGATTGGCCGGGTCGCCGGGTTTCACGTCCGGCATGCCTTCGGTGCCGACATGAATTTCCGCCAGGATCTGGCCGGAGAAGAATTCCTCCTGGCCGGCAATCGGCGTGAACGGCTCGCGCGTGATCCGCGCCTCGCCCGCGGGACCGGGCTTGGGTTCACTGCTGCAACCGGCGGCCAGCCCCGCGAACGTGATGGCGATTGATGCGAGGCCGACCGGCAGCCTGCGAAATGGTGTGCTCCTCTTGCGTGTCATGGGCGCCGTCAGACGCGCGGGGTGGAAAATTGTGCCGCGCGATTTCGCGCTCAGCTCCAATTGTAGTTGAAGCTGACGCTGATCCGCTCGGCCGTCATGCGGTTGGCGGCGACCTCGTGGCGGAGCCAGCTCTCAAAGAGAATCACGTGGCCGGCCTTGGCCGGGTAAGTGATGTGCGGGCGGTTCGCCGGGCGGGCCGCGGGCGTCTTGGGCGGCGCGGCCATGAATTTGCTCAAACGGGGATCTTCAAACTTCAATCCCGGGCACCCGGGCGGGGTGGTGACGTAGTAGGTGCCGCTGACGAATGACAACGGGTGCAGGTGCAGGCTGTGCGCCGCATGTTCCGGCATGATGTTCACCCAGAAGTCCGTCATCGCAATCGTCCGCCCGCGCAAATCCATGTCGAGCGCCGCCGCGAATTTCCGGACATGCCCCGTGATCTTGCGCTCCAAACCGGCGAAGGTGGACGAGAAGCGGTGCAGCTGGTTGAGCGACGCATAGGACGTATAGCCGCCCGGGTAGTTTTTTGCGGACCATTTACGGCCGGCTTGGTCGTACTCCCGCAGGTTCCGGCATTCCTCAGCCAGGCTTTCGTTAAATCGCTCCAGCCCGGAACGTTGCAAGGCTTCATGGTAGATCAAGGTCGGGAACCAGGCTCGCGTTGGCATGGGCAGGAGGCAACCAATGGCCCCCGGCCAGCGCAACCCGGAAGCGCCAACAGGGCTTTGGGGTTGAAGTCCTGCGCTCCGGCCGTTTGAACGAGCAACCCACACATGAAAATCAGCAACCTAAAGTACCTCCTGAACACTGCGATGGCGCTGGCCCTGGCACTCGCCGCGCGGGCGGCCGACCGTCTTGAACTGACCGATGGCTCGGTCGTGTACGGCAAGATCGTCAGTGCCGAGGCGGGCGTCATCAAAGTCGACACCACCTTTGCGGCGACCATCTCGATCGCGCAGGACAAGGTGAAAAGCTTCACGACCGATGAGGCCGTCAACGTGCAACTCGCCTCCGGCAGCACCGCGCTGGGCCGCGTGCAGGCCGCCGACGCCGGCATCGTGGTGGCCGCGTCGTCCGGGCAGCTGGCCGCGACGCCCGCCCAGGTCGTGGCCGTCTGGCGCGCCGGGAGCGACAGCCCCGAGGTCCGCAAGCTGAAGGAAGCCGCCGCGAAGGCCGCGCGTCACTGGGCCTACGAGGCCGCCGTCGCCATCACCGGCCGCACCGGGGGCAGCGAGAAGTTCGCGGGTGCGCTGGCGTTCAAGGCCACGCTCGAGAGCTCGCAGGACAAGCTGATCTTCGGCCTCGCCGCCGAAAAGGCCGAGGACAACGGCGTCGAGACGGCCAACCGCCAGCTCGCCAGCGTCGATTACTCCGCCTTCTTCAGCGACAAGAGCGTTTGGTACGCCCGCACCTCGCTCGAGAAGGACACGATCAAGGCCCTCGACCTCCGCTCGACCAGCGCCTTCGGTTTCGGCCGCAAGCTCATCAAGAAGGACAAGCAGGACCTCGAGCTGCGCGGCGGTTTGAGCTACGTCTACGAGAGCTACGCCAGCGGCAAGAAGTTCGATTCACCCGGCTTGGACCTCTCGCTGATCCACTCGTACCAGTTCAAGACCGGCAAGCTGAACAACAGCCTGAACTACACGCCGACGTTCAAGGATTTTGGCAATTACCGCCTCCACCACGAGTCGACCTACGAGATGCCGATCACGGCGTCGTTGTGGAAGCTCAAGACCGGCATCGCGAACGACTACACCAGCGTACCGCAGCCGGGCGTCGACCGCCTCGACACGATCTACTTCACCAGCCTGATCCTGAACTGGAAGTAAGGCCGGGCGAATTTTTCGCGAGCGCGGGGCCGACCGGCCCCGCGTTTTTTTTTGGGCGGCGCCCGCCGGGGCGCATTATTTTTTCTCTTCGCGCCGCGCGAGCGCGCCCGAGAGTGCCAGGGCGGGACCCCACCAGCCGCGCCGCCGCAGGGCCTCCGCCCAGCGGGCGGGCCGCAGCAGCGACACCAGGGTGATGAGCACGAAGCCGACCGCCACGAAGCGCAGGCTGAGCCACGCCACGGATTCCCACGAACGGCCGCTGCCGAGGAGAATCGCCGCGACTACGAGGAGCGGGAGCCAGAACTGCCAGCGCCCGAACTCGCGCAGCCGGCGACCCCACACCGACGTGGCGACGTCCGGCGCCGGCGGCGTCCGCGTGGACTCCTTGGCAATCAGTCGCTCCAGCGCCGGCGGTGGACGGCGCAGCCGCCAGGCCGCGATGGTGATCGCGGCGACGACCAACGCGTGCCAGGCCGCCCACGCGCCCACCAGCCAGGGGAGGGCGGGCGCGGCGATCTGCCACTTCTCCGCGAGCCACAACACGACCGTGTCGTAGGCCTTGATCAACTCGTCGCCCATCAGGAGGTATTGCAGCGCGATGCCCTGCAGCGCCGCCCACCCGCCGACCAGCGCGCCGGCGATCCCGAGGGACAGGAAATTCCAGCCGAGCACCTGCACCGCGCCGCCGAAGAGCAGGCCCTGCATGACGATCGCGATCATCGGGCGCACGCGGTTGCCGGCGGGCGAGAGGGACTTCAGGCCGCCTGAAATGAACGGTACCCAGACGACCCGGCCCGGTTGGGAAACGCCGGTCCCGGCGAACACCATCATCGCCGATTGCAGCGAGGACATCGCCAACCCGCGCAAGGGGATTTTCGCCGCGTGCAGCGCGGAACCGACCGTCATCTCGAGGCTGCCCGCCGTGCTGCCGAACAGGCCGATGCGGGTCCACTCGCCGAAATCCTGGCACACGGTCTGGAGTTGCTCCAGGGCGTCCGGGGCGCTGGCGGCGATGCGGACGTCGAATTTCCGGCCAAGCAATTCCTCGATGGCCTCCACCAGGTCATCACGCACGGTGATGACCACGACCTGCGCGCCGGTGGCGGCGAGCAGCGGCCAGACGGGCATGACGCCCTGGCCGCGCAGTTCGAATTTTCCAAATTCGTCGATGAGCAGGATGGCCGGCGGGGGCAGCGCGCGCAGCCGCTCGGCCCACGCCTGCAGTTTCTTGGCGGTGCCTGGCTCGAAAAAGTACGGCGGGTTCAGCGCCTCGTCGCGCGTGGCCCACGGCAGCTCTGTATCCGTGCCGATAATGCGGAGCCAGTATTCCTCCGCGCCCCGGTTGGGCGCCTCGCGGTCACCCGCAACCGACAAAACACCCTCGACGCGCTGCCCACGGGCGACTTGGGCCGCGGCAAGTTCCGCCATCAGGCGAGTCTTGCTCGTGCCGGGTCCACCCGTGAGGGCGATCAAGAGACTGGCCGGAGGCAAAGAAGGAGCCGAAATCGGCATGAGGTGACCAAGGCAGCAAAGCGCGCCGTTCCCAACAAGCAAGCGCCGCGTGTGTCAGGTCAGCAAACTTCCCAGCGCCGCCGCACTCGCGACCACCAGCCACGCCGGAATTTTTCCGAGCAACGCGGCGAGCGCGGCCGCGGCAATCGCGGCCGTGCCGATGTTCACCACTCCCGCTGTGCCGATCGGCTTGATTAAAGCCGCGAGCAGCACGCCGACCACCGCGGCGTTCGCGCCCCGCAGCGCCGCGGTCGCGACCGCCTGATGACGGAGCGTTTGCCAAAACGGGAGCGCGCCCGCGACCAGCAGCAACGCTGGCAGGAACACCGCCAGCAGGGCCCACGCGCCGCCGGCAATTCCCCCGGGCCCGTGCGTCATGATTGCACCGAGGTAGGCGCTAAAGGTGAACAGCGGCCCCGGCAGCGCCTGCGCCGCGCCGTAGCCGGCGAGAAACTGGTCGTGCGTGAGCCAACCCGGCGCCACCACCTCCCGCTCGAGCAGCGGCAGCACCACGTGCCCGCCGCCGAACACCAGCGCGCCGACGCGGTAGAATCGATCGAAGATTTCCACGAGTGGCTGGTGCGTGACGGAAGCCAGCAGCGGGAGGCCCACCAGCATAAGGCCGAATGTACCGAGCAACACCCGGCCGATGGGCATAGATCCGCTGGCGCGGGCTCCGTCGTTCGTCGCCGGATGTGCGGCCGCTTTCCGGTCGGCGCCGAGCCAAAGCCAACCGATCAGCGCGCCACCGGCGATGGCCGCGAGTTGGCTCCAGGCGGCCGGGAGCGCGAGCACGAGGGCGGCCGCCGCGAGGGCCAGCAGCCGGCGGGGCCAGTCCGGACAAAGCGATCGGGCCATCAACCAGACGGCCTGCGCCACGACCGCCACCGCGGCCGCCTTGAGGCCCTTGAGCCAGCCGGCGCCACTCACGTCCCCGAGGGCCGTCACGCCCAGCGCAAACCCGATCATCAAGAGTGCCGACGGCAGCGTGAACCCCAGCCACGAAGCGAGTCCGCCCGTGAGGCCGCGCTGTGCATAGCCAACACCAAAGCCGACCTGGCTGCTCGCGGGGCCGGGCAGAAACTGACATAGGGCCACTAGGTCCGCGTATTGCGCGTCGTCCAGCCAACGCCGCCGTTGCACATATTCCTCCCGGAAATAGGCGAGGTGCGCAATGGGGCCGCCGAAGGACGTGCAGCCGAGCCGCAGCGCCGCAAGAAACAGGGCGGACAACGTTGGGCGCGGCGGCATTCGCGGAATGAAGCAGCGGGCCCGGGCGGCCGCACGCCTTTCTTTGTGACGAATGATGGGAATAGCGACACGAAGAAGCGAAGCAGCCAAACGACCATCATGACGGTTCCGGGCACGAGGTGAGAGGGGTTTTGCACCCCGACGGCGTTGCCGCCCGTTTGTAGCGACAGGCCCTGGTCGCCGACGGCGCCGCCTCTGGCGGGTGAACCTCCGTGCCTGGCGTCCCACCGGCAGCGACGCCGGTGGCTACAGAGTCGGGGCGTGAAGCCCCTCCGAATGACAACCCAGAGGACTAGGGCGCGAGCGGGAAGCTCCGCACCACGCGGTAAGCGGGCGGCTTTCCCGCGCGCAGCTCGCTGGCGACCAGTTGGAAGGTCGCGACGCGGAACGGCGGGGCCTCGAAGTCCGCGTGTCGCTCCACGAACGCTGCCAGGTGTTTCGGTTCATGGTTGGGGTCGAGCCGCGCGATCGTGAAGTGCGGATGGAAACCGGGCATCGGCAAGCCGCTGTCGACCGTTAGCAGCGCTTCGTCAACCTGCTTGCGCAGTTGGAAGAGCCGCGTGTGGCCGGAGCCGACCCCAGCCCACAGCACCTTCGCCGGCCCGCGACCGATAAACGTCCCGAGCTGGCCGACCGGCAGGATGAACGGCTCCACCCGCACCCGCGCGAGGGCGTCTTCGAACCGCGCCTGTTTGTCGGCGTCCGTTTCGCCGATGAAGCGCAGCGTCAGGTGAAGGTTCTCCGCCGGCGTCCAGCGCACGCCAGTGAGCGGCGTGGCAAGCGCGGCGAGTTCCGCCTGCACGGTCGGCGGCGGCACCAGGGCGACAAACAAGCGGCGGCTCATGCCGTCACTCAATCGAGCTCCACGCAAAAAGCCAGTACCTGGGTGGATTCACCATCGCGTGTGCACGTCAGCAGGAATTTTTTCCCGCCCAGCGGCACGATCCGCGGAAATCCGCTCGACCGCGTCGTGCGGGTCGGCACCAGGAGTTGGGGTGCGGACAATTCGCCGGTGGCGGACACCGTGCGCATATACACGCCGCCTTCGGGCCCGCCGTCCTTGCCCGTCGTCTCGAGCCAGGTGATGACCAGCGTGCCATCGGCCAGGAGCAGATTGTCGACGCGTCCTTGCGGACGACCGAGGTCGACCCGCAGCGGGGAACCGAAGGTGCGGCCGCCATCGCTGGACAACCGCGCCAACACGCGGGCTTGGTTGTCCGCCGCCGTGAACCAGACCGCCCCGACCCGGTCGCCGGCGGCGACGAGTTGCGGCCCGTTGACCGGGCAGCCGGTGATCTTCCAGTGATCGGCGTGGAGGGCCCCCAATTTCGTCCAAGCCTTGCCATCGAAGCGCGCCAGTTGGATATCGCGGATCTCGTCCGTCGTCCGCCCGCGATAAGCCATCAAGGCCCCGCCGCCGGCGAGGGGTGCCAGCGAGATCTGGCAGCAATCACACACCGACGGATCCACCGCCATGTCCGGACCCGGCGCCCCGAGCAGGCGGGCGTACAACGCCTGGCGGTCCCCACCAGACTGGTGCGCGCGGCCGTCCAGCCACACGGCCAGCATCCGGCCGCCGGGCAGGGGTTGGAGGCAGACAAATTCCACGGGGAGCGCCTCATCGCTCACGGGCAGTTCCCAACTCCAGGTTTTCCCGTCATCCGCAGACTGTGCATAGATCGCGCGGTAGCCCGCTCCGTGGTGCCCGGGCATCATGGCATGCTTGGGGTTGTTGACGGACCATACCGCGGTGAGACGTCCGTCCGTTGCGACGGCCAGCTGCGGGAAATCCGCCCAGTTGGCGACGAGCTCCTCGCTTTGCGCGATCACACGCGGCTCGGACCACGTGGAATGATCCGCGTTGAAGCGACTGAACTTAAGCGCCCACGCCTTTTCCACCGGCTCGAGCCACGAAAGGTACGGGGTGCCATCGGGCGCCAGCACCAAGGTCGAACCGAGCGAACCTGCCGCGGACGGCGGCGGCACCGGGCGCGTGCTTGCGACGGCGGCCAGGCACGGGGCAGGGGCGAGCACGCCGATCAACAAGGCGAAAATTGCACGGATGGGCATGGAACGATGACGGAAGCACCCGCCGGTGCGTGCAACGGCAATTTCACCGGCGCGGCCCGCCAAAATTTATGCCGCGAGCGGCGGAAAAATCTTTGAAACAAGCGCGCATTCGATACGTCCAAGCGGCATGATCCGCGCGACGCTGAGAAATTTCATTTTTGGGCTGGGGTGGCTGGTGGTTTCTCTCGTGGTTTGCGGCGCGGCGGAAACCGAGGAACCCGCCGGTCGCGACGTGCTGGTGTTCAAGGACGGCGATCGCCTGCACGGCGTGCTGTTGCGGCAGGAAGGCGACATCCTGGTCTTCAAATCGGACCGTTTTGGCGAGCAGCGCGTGTCCACCGAGCTCGCGGTCGTCATCAAGGCGGACCATCCCGTCGTCCCCGCCCAGCCGGCGGCTGTCGCCACCACGCCGGCCCCGGCCGAGTCGCCGGTGGCCGCGGAGCGCAAGGTCGCCGAGCAGGCCGAGGCCGAGCGGGTCTCGGTATGGGAACGGTTCTCGCCGGCGGTGCTGACGGCCAAGGTGCGCGAGTACTTCGGGCCGTGGAAGGGCCGGGTGGCGTTTTCGACCGAGGTGATCCGCGACACCGCGGACCGCAGCACGTTGTCGCTCGAGGCCCGGTTGAGCCGCAAGTTCAAGAAGGACGAAGTCCAGCTCAGCGGACGCTATGATTTTGCGCAGACCAACGAGCTCACCACCACCGACATGCTCAAGGCTGACGGCCTCTGGCGGCACAATTTCTCCAAGAACAGCTTTGCGCAGTACCGGCCGACGTTTGAGTCGAACCGGGCCAGCTTCAAGTCGGGCCGGCCCACCGATTATTTCCTGCTGCAGCAGGAAATCGGTTTCGGTGTAAACCTGCTCACCTCACCCGCGCGCAAGCTCCGGCTGGGTCTTTCGGAGAACTTGTTCGACGTCTGGACGACGTCGCCCCCCACCGCGCACACCGCGCGCACCGCGGAGTCCGCGTTCGTCGAGACAGAGCTCAAGCTGCCCTGGGGCTTGCTGCTGACCGACCGCGGCGTCTACTACTATTCGCGTTCCTCGCGGGGCGATGGCTGGGAAAACCGCGTCGAGCTGACGAAGAAGTTCACCGAGACGCTCAGCACCGCCATCCGCCACGAACTCCGCCGCGGCAGCCCCGACGGCCGGGCCCAGGATTACGACCGCTTGAAGCTGCTGCTGGGATTGGATTTCTAACCACCGGTCAGGAATTTCGCCTTCCGGCACTACCCGGATAGCGCGTTGGTGTCCATTGCATGACCAACGCGCGTGGGCGAAGAACTCCTCAGATAGGGCTCTTCGCGGCGAGGTTTCGCGGGAGAAAAACGAACCCGTACGCCAAGTAAGCCAGCAACGCCCACGCGGAAATCGTGAGAGGCACGGCTCTGGAGCCCGCGAGGGCGTGCAACGCTGGGCCGCTATAGAACAGTCCGATGGCACCCCACAGGGCCAACCGGCGGACGTCGGCCGTTGTCGCGCGCCGCCAGCCGAAATAGACCGCGGCAAGGGCGGTTAGCGGCAACCCGATCATCAGCCACAGTCCTCCTAAGCTCCACCAGTCGTGCCCTGGGCCGCCGGGCCGCAAGCCATACATCCATTCCGAATGGATGGCCCCGCCGACCCGCCAACTGCAAAGCGTGGCGCCGGCCATCGCGTAGATGCTTGCCAAGATTGATGGCCTCATGCGCGAAGTACTAGCGGCGCGACGCTGGTTGTTCCATCAGTTATTCCGCCTCAGATTAGGCGGTGCTGCGTCCGCAAAAAACCGCCCTGCAGCTTTTGGGCCGCTATCGGGTGAAAGGAGCGAGTGAAATCCCTCCGATTTGCCAATTCGGCGAACGCTTCTGGCGAGGCGGGACTATTTTCCGGGCTCCGACTTCGGCTCCGGTGTGGGGGCGGGCGGCGGGGTCGGGGGCGGATCTTCCGCGAGGCGCTTGCGGACCTCGGTGGCGATCAGCGCGGCGACATCGTCGGCGTCATGCTTTTCGATTTCGTAAGTCTCCTTCCAAACGAGTTCCCCGGTGCGCGTGCCGAACAGGCGCACGATGAGCGCGGGGGGCGCGCCCGGGGCGGGGACGCCGGCGTGAGCGGTCAGGACGAAGCGGCTGTGCATCTTGATGCCGCGCGCCACCACGTCGGCGTCCGTCGCGCTGGCCTTGAGGGGGATGGGGCTGAGGCCCCACAGCGGGCTGCCGCCGTCCTGCAACTCGCCGCAAACCTCCCCGAAAACCTCGCGCGCGTAATTCGCCGCCTCCACTCCCTGGCCATCAAACGTGACAAGCGCCACGGGCCGCCCGGCCTGGATCGCGTTGGCCACGCCGCCGACGAGTTTTTCAATCGCGGCCGGCAGTTTGTTGTCCCGGTCGCGGACGCTCGGCTTGATGCGCTTGTTGTCGAGCACCTGGTTGACCTCCTCGGCCGCCTCCGCGCGCTTCCGGTCGGCTGCCGACGGGCGGTCACGGAAGATCATGCTGATCACGTTGAAAATGATCACCACGGCGGCGAGCACCCGGAGCCAGCGCGGCAAGTGACCCCAGAAGGCGAGGAAGAGGTGGCCGGCCCACACGACGAGGTCGTACACGAAGCGCGCGCGGTGACCGGGTTCGGGGAACGCGGGAAACTTGGGGAACGGCGGCGGTTCGCTGCGCACCTTGCGGGCCTTGCGCCCGCGCGGCTCGACGACCGGCGCCGGTTCGGGGATGGCCTCGGCTTCGCCATGCGCGAGTCGCTCCGCGAGCTTGCGCAGATCGGGCGTGGGTTTCCCGCCGGGCACCCGCAGCCACTGCACGGTGAGGAATTTTTCCGGCACGCGGGCGCCGGCGTCGCGCGTGTCATCGATCACGACGGGCACGAGGAACATCACGTCATCCGCAAAATCGAGCGTGCGCTCCACGGCCAGACGCCACTCGCGTCGGAAGTAGCCTTCGCGCCGCGTCTCGGTCGTGGCCGAAATCACCGGCATGAAATAGGAGCACGTGCGAATCTGGTTGCGGATCTTGGCGTCCCACGCCTCGCCGCCAGCGAGTTCATCCTCGTCCAACCACACTTCCAACCCGGCCTCTGTGAGGGCGTCGCGCAACAGCCGCGCGGCCGCCCGGTCGGCGGAAGCGTAGCTGATGAAAACCGAATGTGGCGGTTGTTCGCCCGGCATGGTGCGGAGAACCTCACCGACGGCCCCGAGGGGGTCAAGGCGTCACATGCGCCTGGCGCCCGGGGGCGGGCAAACGGCTTCAGGCCGCCCGGGGTCGCGACAGGCGGAGGCGCGGCCCGAACACCGTGACGGTCAGGCCGATGAGCACCAGGCCGGCGGCCTCCAGCTTCCACGCGGGCAGGGCCTCGTGCAGGAACAGCGCGGAACTGAGCATGCCGAAGACCGGCACGAGCAGGGCAAACGGCGTGATGGCCGAGGCCGGGTGTCGCGCCAGCAGCCAGCTCCACAGCGTGTAGCCGACATGCGTCGACACATAGACAATGAACGCCAGCGACAGCGCGGCCGGCCAGCCGACGTGCGTCAGGCTTTGCCCGATGCGGGCGGGTCCTTCGAACACGAGGGACGCCAGGCCCATGGGCAACGGAACGACCAGCCCGCCCCACGCGACGAGCGCGAGCGAGTTCACCTTGCCCAGTCCGCGGGACATGAAGTTGCCGTAGGCCCAGGAACACGCGGCCAGCATGGCGCAGCCGACACCCGCCAGCGACACGTCGCCGCCCGAGTGCAGGGCCACGAGGCCGAAACCGGCCACCGCGATGAGCGTGCCGCCGATTTGGGGCAACGTGAGGCGTTCGTTCAGGAACGCCACCGACAGGCCGAGCGTGATGAACACCTGCAGTTGCAGCATCACCGACGCGAGGCCGGCGGAAAGACCGAGTTGCATCGCCATGAACATGCAGGCGAACTGCAACGCAAACATCGTCAGCCCGTACGTCACCAGCTGCCGCCACGTGATTGCGGGGCGGGGCAGGAAAAACACGAGCGGCAGGGAGACGAACACAAACCGCAGGGCGCACAGCAACAGCGGCGGGAAATCGTGCAGCGCCAGTTTGATCGCCACGAAATTACAGCCCCAGATCGTGACCGTGAGGACGGCCAGCAGGATGTGGCGGAGCGGAAGCATGGCGGGCATCGGACGACAGTTTTCACGTCCGGTCCCACCGCAACGCGTTTCCGTGTCTTGCGCATACGGCTTCCGCCTAATGCGGCCGATACAGCACCAGTACAGTGGGGGTCAATTTGTAGGAGCCTGTTTACAGGCGATTCGGCGCCGGCGAACGGACGCACTGAATATCGCCTGTAAACAGGCTCCTACAATTGGGCCGGCCGACCTTAGTCGGTCTTGAACACGTACACCGCGCCCTTCTCGGTGCCCACGGCGAGCCGCGAGTCGTCGGCGTTCCACGCGAACTTCGTCGCGGCCGCGGGCATTTTCACTTCCGCGACCATCGGGTTCTTGCGCGTCGGACCCCAGAGGGTGAAGACCCCGCCCGCATCACCGGTGGCGAGCAGGCTGTGCTGCGTCTGGAAGGCGACGGCGGTGGTGCGGTTGGTTTGCGGAAGCTGGAGCGGCTCGCGGCCCTCCGGGCCGGCGCCGGAGCAATCCCACACGCACACATCGCGACCGCCGCCGGTCGCGAGCCATTTGGAGTCGTGGCTGAACGAGAGTTCCTTCAGGCGCGTCTCGTAACCGCTCATGTGCAACTCAAGGTCCTCCGCAGGCGCCCAGAGGTGGACGGCATTGTCGTGGCAGCCCGCGACCAGCCAGCGCGCGTCGGGTGACCACGTGAGCGCGTAGATCGCGTTGCCGTAGGAAAATTCCTTCTGCGCGGCGAAGGTGTTCACGTCCCAAACCGCCACGTGGCCAAAGCAAGCCGCGGCGAGGGCGGGCGCTTCAGGGCTGAGGGCTGGGCGGACGGCGAGGGCGGAAATGGTTTTGGGGGCGTCAGGGAATGTGTGCACGACCTGCCCGTCCGGTTTCAGCGCTACGAGTTTCCGTCCCGCCGCCGCGAACAGGGAGGTCGTCCGCGCCGCCACGACCCACACCAAATGCTCGACCCAGGCATTGCCGAGTTTGACCTCAGCGACTTGGGCGCCGGTGGCGCTGTTCCAGAGTCGCACGCAGCCATCCTGGCCGCCGGTGGCTAGCAGAAGTTGAGGGGTGAGAGTAGAGGGTTGAGAGGGGGCCGGTTGCCAGGCGAGGCAGTTGGCGCCGTCGGCGTGGCCGGGGAGCGCGTGTTTCACGGCGCCGGTGGCCGCATCGTAGAGCGTCACGCCGCCCGCGGCGGACGCGGCAGCCAGAAGCGAACCATCGGGCGACCACGCCAGGTCGATGGCATAGTCGTCGAGGGTCGCGGCCCAGTGCTTGGCGAAATTCATTCGCCCCCACACGAAGCTCGCAAAGCAACCGAAGGCAAGGCCCGGTTTGGCCTCCAGTTGTAGGAGCCTGTTTACAGGCGATTCAGCGCGCGATCACGGACCACGCCTCGATCGCCTGTAAACAGGCTCCTACAATGGCCCCGCTTCTAAAGTAGCGGCCGTCGTGAGACGGCTGGCGCGAGGCCAGCGGTGTCACCGCCCCTGCTACTGTTGGGACTATACGCGCCGAGGCCCAAGCTGGGTGGCACCGACTCCGTACCACCAAGAACGCTCACGCCATGCAGGCCTTGAAGCCTTCCGTCAGAGCCGCGCGGTCGAGCTTCTTGCCGATGAAGACGAGGGTGTTGGTGCGGTTCTCGCCGTCCTTCCACTCGCGGTCGAACTTCGCGTCGAACAGCATGTGCACGCCCTGGAAGACCAGGCGCTTCTTCGTGCCCTTCACGACAAGCACGCCCTTCATGCGGAAGATGTCGCCGCCTTTTTCGGCGAGCAGCTTGGAAATCCAGTCGTTGAGCTTCTTGCCGTCGAGTTCGCCGACGACGCTGATGCCGACGGACGAAACCTCCTCGTCATGCGAATGCACGTGGCGGAAGGTGCGGTCCCAGGAATATTTGATAAATTCCATGCGGGGTGAGGGCACCCCACCTCCAGCCGGACGATAAAAATGCGTGGGCACGTCGTGGCCTGTGAAGAGCAGGTACTTCCCCGCGGCCGGGATCGGCACCTTGAACTTGCCGTACTCGCTCTTGAGTTTGAGGCGATTGAGCTTTGCGCCGACTTCCAGTTTCTCGCCGGGTTGCTTCACGTTTTCCCAATCGGAAAAGGTCTGGACGGTCGCGTTGATCGCGGGCGCGAGCACCTTCTCGTCGAGCGACGAGACCGGCAGCACCACGACATCCAGCTCGTTGTGGTCGTGCCCGCAATCGGGCCCGCACTCGTGGTCATGCGCGTGGTGGAGATGACCGTGGCCATGGCCGTCGTCCTTCTCGTCCGGATCGTGGCCGATCTCGAGTTCGTGGTCGCCCGCGGCGAGTTCGTAGCCGCCGGCCCACTCGAAGGGATATTCCATCTCGAGGAACTGTGGGTCGACCTCGACCGCGCGCTCGAGTTTGAAGCCGCCGACGTTGAGCACCTTGTCGATCGCGACATCGGCATTCTTCGCGCGGTGAATCTTTGCCACGGCATTGATGTTCCGCAGGCGCTTTTCCAGCGCGTCGAGGTCGGCCGGGGAGACCAAGTCGGTCTTGTTGAGCACGATCACATCGGCAAAGCCCACCTGCTTCTTGGCCTCGGGCGAATCCTCGAGATGCAGGTGGATGTGCTTCGCGTCGACGAGCGTGACGATCGCATCGAGCACGAACTGCTCCTTCATCTCCGGGTCGGTGAAAAACGTCTGCGCCACCGGCGCGGGGTTCGCAAGGCCGGTCGTCTCGATGAGGATCGCATCGAGCCGGTCCTTGCGCTTCATGAGCCGGCCGAGGATGCGGAGCAGGTCGCCGCGCACGGTGCAGCAGATGCACCCGTTATTCATCTCGAAGATTTCCTCGTCGGACTGGATGACCAGCTGGTTGTCGACGCCCACTTCGCCGTACTCGTTTTCGATGACGGCGATCTTCTTGCCGTGCTGCTCCGTGAGGATGCGGTTGAGGAGCGTGGTCTTGCCGGCGCCGAGGAAGCCGGTGAGGACGGTGACGGGAATGGGCTGGGACATCGTGGGCGAAAGGCGGTGGCGGGAACGGAGGACGGACCCGTTAGCAAAGCCGGTGCGCGCCGGTTTGCAACCTTGGGACGGCGATGCGCCGCCCGTGCCGCCCACTAGCGGTGGGCGGGGGTGGGCGGAGTGTGGTGCGTCGCGCCAATGAGCGCGCCGAGTTCGTCCACGGCGCGGACCATCGCCTGCGACTGGGCGGTGAGCTGGCGGGCGGCGCCGGCGCTTTCCTCGGCGCTGGCGGCGTTTTCCTGCGTGACCTTGTCCATGGCACTGACTGCCTGGTTGATCTGCACGACGCCCTGCGCCTGTTCGTTGCTGGCGGTGCTGATGCTCGCGACGAGACCGCTGACTTTTTCCATGAGTTCGGAGTTTTCGCCGATGGCGCTGCGCACGCCGGTGAAATCACGCTGGGTGGATTCCAGGTGGAGGCGGGTGTTCTCGAGCAGGCCCTGGGTGTTCTTCGCGGCTTCCGCGGCGCGCTTGGCCAGGCTGCGGACTTCCTCCGCCACCACTGCAAAACCCGCCCCGGCCTCGCCGGCGCGCGCGGCCTCAACGGCGGCGTTGAGCGCGAGCAGGTTGGTTTGAAAGGAGATTTCGTCGATTGCGTTGATGACCTTGGCGCTCTGGGCGCTTGCCTGGACGGCCTGCCCGAGCGTGCCTTCCATCTGCGCGGCAAGGCCGGTGATGCGATGGAAGTTGGGCATGACCTCCTGCTTGACGCAGTGGTCCACCTTGCCCGCCGCCTCGGCGTTCTGGCGGGTCATGCCGGACATTTCCTCGAGCGAGGCGCTGGTTTCCTCGAGCGCCGCGGCTTGTTCCGTGGCCCCCGCGGCCTGGCGCTGGCTGCTGTCCGCGATCGTGCCGGCCGTGGCATTGACCGTATCGGCGTCCTTTGAGAGCTCCGTCGCCAATCGGCTCAGAGGGCGCACGAGCTGCCGGTGGATCAGGACAATCGATAGCGCGCCGATGCCGGCGAGCAGCGCGCCGGAAGTGACGATGGTCCCGGACAGGGCGCCGGCTTCGATTTCGTGCGCGCAATCCATCCACTGCGCGCGGGTCGCGTTGAGCGAGTCGGTGCTGAACCGGTAGGCAATGACACCCGCGACGGCTTTGCCGCGGTAGTTCTTGTGGCATTCATAGCACGCCTCGGTGACCGCCATCGGCCGGTAGATCTCAAATGAGTCGGCGGTCTTGCGGCGAACGACCGCCGGGGAAGTTTGCAATCCGTCGCGGAGGTCCTCGGGCAGAGGCTTCTTCAGCGCCGCAGGGTCCGACGAGAGCGCCACGGTGCCAGCCGTGCTGTACACGGAAAGTTCACGAACGCCGGACACCTTGCCCTGTTCATCAAGGAGGCGGCGGACCTTCTCCATGTCGCCCTGCTCCATGTCGTCCACAATCGCGGTGCATGTGGCGCGCTCCAGCGTGGTGATCCAGGTCCATTCCATTTGCTCCGCCCGTTCCAGGTTTTCGGCCGCGAGGCGTTCGATCAGGCGCTGGCTGCGATAGTACTGGAGTCCCTGCGATCCAAGGTAGATGAGCGAGATGCTGCCGAGCAGCGACAGGACGATTTTGCGTTGGAGAGTCATGGGCAAGTGCGCGTGCGTCGACTGGGAGCCGGCGCGAGGCGGGGCGTCCCGAGGCCGGGGCTTCGGGCTGCCACCTTTCTATTCGTCACTCCCGCCGGGCGGATTGAGGTCCGGGCCGGTCCGCCCGCGGGTCCGGGGCCGATTGTGGAAAAACTAATGGCGGCGGTAAGTTGCTGCGTCGCGTCGCCCAGCGCGGGTTTGCCACGGGCAGAAGTTTCCCTTCGGCTCCCGCCATGCGTGATGCGCCCCCGAAACCCGCCGAGCCCCGTCCCGGCTTGTACCGTCACTACAAGGACAACCCTTACCGTGTCCACGGGCTGGCTTTACACTCCGAGACCCGCGAGTGGCTGGTGGTTTACGAGGCGCTCTACGGCGACGGCGGCCTGTTTGTCCGTCCCGCCGCGATGTTCGTCGAAACCGTCGAGGTCGGCGGAAAACGGATCCCGCGCTTTGCCCGCGTCGGCGACTGAGGGGAATGTCACGTATTACGTGACATTCGTTATTACTCAGAAGCGGCAGGTGTCCGCGGGCCGGGGCACTCAGTGCCCTTCGCAGATGCAGGCGTATTCGGCGTGCTGGCACTCGCCGCAGAGCCCGAGGTTCAGGTCGACGCGGAAGTTTTGCGGCTTGGCGTCGGCCGCGGCGCGCACCTGCACGACGATCCGGTACGGCTCCCCGGCGGGCAGCGGGGCCTTGGAAACGAAGCCCATCGCGGTTGGTGCGAGCTCGATCGGGGTGCGGCCGGTGCCGGGCTCGGCGATGATGGTGACGACCTGGTTGCCGGGGCGCGCGGGTTGGCGGGCGTCGTCGTAGAAAGTAATCTCCAGCTTGCGGTCGGCCGTCACGAAGAACTCGGTCTTCAGCGGACGGGTTTCGAACAGCCGGCCGCCCTTGGGGCCGCCCACGGGGTTTTCGGCATGCAACAAGGAGGCCGCGGCCAGCGCGACCAGTGAGATCAGCAGGGACTTTGTCTTCATGGTAGGGCAGGGTTTGGTTCAGGTGTGGTTGCCGTCGTGCGCTTGCACGAGGATGCGGGCGGTGTCGGTCGGGAGGGGATCAAGCACCACGCGGTAACGCGCATCGCCATGCCGACGAGCCTGTGCGGTGGTCCGCCGGGGCTCGAGGGGCGCCACCGTCGCACGGAGCAAACGGCCGTCGGCGGCATAGAGACTTACATCGACGTGCGTCTGGGCCGGATCGATGTCCTTCAGGACAAAGCCGGTGAGAACGAGCACGCCGGCCGTGCGCTCGAGCCAGATTTTCTCAACGACGCCGGACGGCGAGTCGAGCCGGTCGAGCTTTATGTGCGCCACGTCGGAGGGGGCTGGGAAGGGCGTTACGCAGCCGGCGAGGGCCGCGGTGGCGAGAACGAACAGCGAGGGTTTGGTTTTCATGAGGCAGCGGGGTGGGGCATGGGGCCGGGCGGGGTGTCGCGGTCGCGCTCAAACCAACAGTAGAGCGAGGGCAGCAGCACCAGCGTGAGGAAAGTGGCGGTGATGATGCCGCCGATGACGACGGTCGCGATTGGGCGCTGGACCTCGGCGCCGGCGCCGGTCGCCAGCGCCATCGGCACAAACCCCAGCGCGGCGACGAGGGCGGTCATGAGCACGGGCCGCAGGCGCGTCAGGGCGCCCTCAATGACGGCGTCGCGGACGTCTTTGCCCTCCTCGCGGAGCTGGTTGATGAAGGAGATCATCATCACCCCGTTGAGCACCGCCACGCCCGAGAGGGCGATGAAGCCGACCGCGGCCGAGATGGAGAATGGCAGGTCGCGGAGCCAGAGGGCGAAGATGCCGCCGGTCGCGGCCAGCGGGATGCCGGTGTAGACGAGGAGGGCCTGGCGCACGCTGCCGAACGCCAGGAAGATGAGGAGAAAGATCAGGGTCAGCGCGGCGGGCACCACGATGGCGAGGCGCGTGCGCGCCTCCTGAAGGTTCTGGAAAGCCCCGCCGTACTCCACGAAGTAACCCGCCGGCAGTTTCACCCCGGTCGCGATGCGCTGCTGCGCTTCCTGCACGAAGCCCTGCACGTCCCGGCCGCGCAGGTTGACCTGGATGGCCATGCGACGCTGAAACGCCTCGCGGGTGATGGTATTGACGCTTTCGGTCACGGTCACGTCGGCCACTTGGCCAAGGGTGATGAAGCCCCCGTCCGTCGTGCGCACGGGGAGGTTGGCGACGTTGGCGAAATCCTGCCGGGCCGCCTCCGGCAGGCGCGTGATGATCGGGTAGCGCCGGTTGCCCTCGACCATCGTGCCGGCCTCCACCCCGGCAAACGCGGTCTCAATGACCTTGTTCACCTCGTCGGCTTGAACGTTGTAGCGCGACATCGCCCCGCGGTTGAGCACGACCTGGAGGACCGGCGCCTTGCCCGCGGCGTCGAACTCCACGTCGGCCGCGCCGGGAATTTTTTCCACAATCTCGCGGATCTCGCCGGCAAGCCGCGCGAGCACGTCGTGGTCATCGCCGAAGACCTTGATGGCGATGTCGGCCCGGCTGCCGGAGAGCAGCTCGTTGAAGCGCAGCTCGATCGGTTGGGAGAACAGGTGGCTCTGGCCGGGGAAGTGTACGGCGAGTGCCTGCGCCATGAGGTTGGTCAGCTCGTCCTTGGTGATCGGGCGGCCGTCGACCTTGCGCCACTCGGCCGGCGGCTTGAGCATGAGGCAGCTGTCACCCACATTCACACCCATCGGGTCGGTCGCGACCTCGGAGGTGCCGATGCGCGCGAATGTGTGCGTGACCTCGGGAAACTTCTCCCGCAGGAGACGCTCCGCAGCCGTCTGCATCTGCACCGAAGGCCCGAGCCCGATGCTGGTCGTGCGGATCATCTGGGCGGCGAGTGACCCCTCGTCGAGCTGCGGGATGAACTCGGCGCCGAGCCGCGCGAACACGCCCAGTGACACGGCAAAGATGCCGGCAGCGACGGCCGACACGAGCCAGCGCCGGCGCAGGCTGAAGTGCAGCACCGGCGCGTAGGTCCGCTTGGCGAGGCGGATGAGGAGGTTGTCCTCCTCGCTCACTTTCGCGGTCAGGAAGAACGAGCACAACACGGGGACGACCGTGAGTGCGAGCAAGAGCGCGCCGATGAGGGCGAACACCACGGTGAAGGCCATCGGTGTGAACATCTTTCCCTCGATGCCCGTCAGTGTGAACATCGGCAGGTAGACGATGGTGATGATCGCCACGCCGAAGACGGTCGGCGTGCCGACTTGCTTGCACGCGATCAAGATGGTGTGGAGGCGCTCCGGCTTGGTGAGCAGGCGGCCGAGCTGGTGCTGCCGCTGGGCGAGCAGGCGCACGATGTTCTCCGCCATGACGACGGCGCCGTCCACGATCAGGCCGAAGTCGACCGCGCCGAGGCTCATCAGATTGCCCGACACGCCGTAGCGCAGCATGCCGGTCATCGCGACGAGCATGGAAAGAGGGATGGCCGTGGCCACGATCAGCGCCGCGCGCCAGTTGCCGAGCAGGCCGATGAGCACGGCAATCACCAGGATCGCCCCCTCGAAGAGGTTCTTCTCCACCGTGCGGATGGTGGCGTCCACCAGGTCGGTGCGATTGTAGACCGTCTCGATCTCCATGCCCGGCGGCAGCTTGGCCTGCAGTTCCGCGATGCGGGCGTGGATGCGGCCCGAGACCAGCCGGCTGTTCTCGCCGATCAGCATGAGGGCGGAGCCGAGCACGGCCTCCTCGCCGTCGTGCGTCGCGGCGCCCGTGCGCACGCCCGAGCCGATGCCCACCGTGGCCACGTCCCCGATGCGCAGCGGGCCGGGGCGCGCCCCGGCGAACCGGATCGGCAGGTTGGCGATTTCCTCGGTCGTCTGCACGCGACCGATCGCGCGCACGGTCACGGTCTCGCCGCCCTTCTCCACGACGGAGCCGCCGGCATTGGCGACGTTCTCCGCGACGATGTCGGCCACCTCGCCCACGGTGAGGCCCACGCTGGTGAGCTTCGCCGGGTCGGGCTGGATGACGATCTGCCGGTCGTAACCGCCCGAGGTGTTGACCTCCGTGACGCCGGGCACGGTGCGCAGTGCGGGCTTCACGACGTAGTCCTGCGCGAGCTTCAGTTCGCGCAGCCGGTCGACCGGATCGGCCGGGGCGGCGGCGAAGCTCGCCCGGTAGCGCACGGTGT
Organism: Lacunisphaera sp.; assembly: GCA_044224295.1. Lineage (GTDB taxonomy): Bacteria > Verrucomicrobiota > Verrucomicrobiia > Opitutales > Opitutaceae > Lacunisphaera. The sequence continues at coordinate 227,995 of JBGAKQ010000003.1, forward strand.
AGTGGTAGATCTCACCCAGGCCGGTGCTGATCGGGGCAAGCTTGGGCGTGACGCCGGGCGGCAGTTCCTCCAGGACGGCCTGGAGGCGCTCACCGGTCAGCTGCCGGGCGCGGTAGAGATCGGTGCCTTCCTGGAAGATCAGGGTGACTTGGGAGAGCCCGAACTTCGAGAGGGAACGGACCTCAAGGAGCTTCTCGATGCCGCCCATCTCCACCTCGATTGGGTACGTCACGAGTTTTTCGATCTCCTCGGGAGCGAGCGAGGGCACCGACGTGTTGATCTGGACCTGAACATTGGTGATGTCCGGGACGGCATCGATGGGCAGGCGGATGGCCGACCAAGTGCCGATGAAAAGGAGCGCCGCTGTGCCCAGCAGCACGAAGGCGCGCTGGCGCAGGGCGAACTCGAGGATCTTGTCGATCATGGGAAAGAGAACGGAGTTTGAATACGAAACGAGGGATCAGTGGCTGTGGCCGCCACCCTTGGTCAGGCGCAGTTCGGTGAGCCAGAGCCGGTCGACGGCGGTGACGACCACGACGTCGCCCGCATAGAGGCCGTCGGTGATGCCGACGAGACCGTCGGCGCGGGCGCCCACCGTGACCGGCGTGCGCAGGTAGGCGTCGCCGTTGACGACGTAAACGAAGGTGCCGCTGGCGCCGTCGAGGACGGCGGACGCGGGAACCACGAGGACCGCGGCCGTTTCACCGGCAAGCGGGAGTGTCACGAAATCGCCGACTTGCCGGTGCGTCGCGGCGTCCAGCTCGAAGACCAGATCCACGAGTCGGGTAGCGGTGGCGGCGGCGGCGTCCCGTTTCACCAGACGGGCGCCGGTGACGGGGGATGCGCCGAGCGTCGCGGCCTGCTCGGCCGGGACGCGGGCGGTCGCGAGCACGCGGGGCGCAGTCGCGAAGACCTGGACCGTGACGCTCAGCCCGCCCGCCAGTGGGCGTGTCTCCACCTCGGCGGTGGTGAGCGCCAACGCCGGGATGACCTCCGGGGAAAGCCGGAGGCCACGGCCGGCCTTGAACGCCACGCCGCTTTCGCCGGTCCCTTCGGCTCCGGCGTGCTCGGCATGGTTGTGTTCGCCGGACGTGGGTTTGCCACAGCCGGCCAGCGCCAGCGCGGCGGCGATGACACCGGTCAAGAACAAGTATCGCGCGCTCATGGCGTGAGCTCGACGGGATTCAGTTCGAGGCCGGTGAGCTGCTGGACCCGGAGGCCGGCGGCCAGCGCCTCAGCCTGCGTGTCGAGCAGGGCCTCCACGGCATCGAGGTAGCTGTTCTGCAGCTCGACATACGTGGCGACGGGCACCGCGCCGATGCGATAGTGGCGGTCGGCGAGATCGGCGGCCTCGCGGAAACGCTGCACTGTGTCGGGCGCCCAGCGTTGCGTCTCCGCCTGCAGGGCCGTGAACGTCTGGGCCGTGGTGAGGACCGCGCGTTCGAGTTCGCGCAGCGCGACCCCCGCCGCGGCCTCCGCCTGACGCAGGCGGGTGGAGGCCGTCTCCACCGCCGCCCCGGTGCGGCCGGGGACCGGCAAGGGTACGCTCAGGCCGATTCCCGCGATCGACTCCCGGTCGCCGACGTTGTCGCGGGAAAGGTACGGGCTGACGCGGATGCCGGGATAGCGCTCGTTGCGGGCGAGATTCACCGCGAAGCCCTGTTGCTCCAGCTCGACCAGCCGCATGCGGTAGTCGAAATTCCGCTCGCGGGCGGCCGCCAGCAGTTCCGGCAGCGGGGGCAGGGCGGTGAAGGTCAGGGCCGGCGCGGCCACGCGGAGGGGCGCATCGACGGCGGCACCCCGCAGCTGGTTGAGCTCGATGAGCGCGGCCTGCACGGCCAGCTCCGCCGCGGTCGCGCGGCGCTGCAGGGCCAGCTCGCCTGCCTCGATCACGCGCGTCGCAAGGAGCGGCGTGATACCCGCCGGGTCGCGGGCGAGAAAAGTTTCCTTCAGCGCCGCGAAGCGCTCCGCCACCTCGCGGATGGCCGCGGCCTTGACGTGGGCCGCATGCAAACCGAAGGCCAGCGTGCGGGCGCGGGCTGCCAGCGCGTGCTCGAATCGGGCCACGCCCAGCTCGGCCAGCTCGAGCTGCCGGCTCGCGATGGCCTTGCGGAGCGAAAGCCGGCCGGGCCACTCAAAGGTCTGCGTGACCGAAACAGACCAGACCGCGCCGTCGTCGATCCGGGCGCCGGTGGAGTCGCGGAGACGTTTCCGACCGACCTCCAGATTCAATTCGGGATCGGGCAGGCGGGACGCGAGGCGGACGCCGGCCTTGGCGGCGGTGATCTCCTCGAGGTAGAAACGGCGCTCGGGATTTCGGGCCGTGATCTCCGCGATGAGCGCGGGCACGGAGACGGCGGCCGGCTCCTCGCGGGAAGCATCCGCGGCGCGGCCGGTGCCGGCAACCAGGAGGAGCATCCCTCCGGCGACGGAACGAAGCAAGGGGGAGGGCGTGGAAAAGGGAGAATTCATGGGCAATCGTGGAAAACGGATCAGGACGGATGAACAGGAACAGCCCGCGGAATGCGGACGCGCGCAGGCGTCCCACCACGGGAGGTCAGGGCAGCAGCAGGTCGATCAGTCCGCGACGGGACGGATCAACCGAGGAGCGAGGGGGCGCGCGCCGGCAGGGCGGCGCGGCGGGCGAACTGCCAGGTGCGCTGCAAAGGCAGCGTCACATCCTGGCGGACGGGGGCAATCTCGGGAGCGAGCGCCGGGGGCGCAAGCGCGAGGATGCAAAAAAAGGCCGCGGTGAACAGGAGCGGCGACGCACTGAAGTCCACGCGCGAATTGGCCAGGGCGAACTGACCCGTCTCGAGGGTCACGCAGGCGTCATCGGCGCAGGCCGCCCCGTCGGTGTGCGCGACGGATTCCGCCGGGCACGCAAAGAGGACGTCGAGCCCCAGTTGCTCGATTTTGCAGTGCAGCGTCGCCGGCTGCCACAGGACGGCGAGCAGCAGCGCGGCGAATTTCATCAGGCGGGGCACGGCGCTGCTATCTGCCCACGGGTCGGGGATTGTCAAGCGCGCCGCCGATCGGATGCCGATCGCACCGGGGGATTGGGGTGGTTGCCCGTAATGTCACGTATTGCGTGACATCCCTTTTTTGCTCAGAAGCGGAAGGTCCACGCGGCCTTCATCGAGGTTTCATTCTGCGTGGGCCGGAAGCGGTCGAGGGAAGTGTCGTAGCCCTGGTTGATGATGAAAAAGACTTCGTTGCCGGGCTGGACGATCCACTTCACGCGGAAGTTCACGCCGAGTTGGTCGGACAGGTTGTCGTATTGGCCGAGCAGGCTGAGTTGGAGGTCGGGGGAAAACGTGTACACGGACCGGGCCGACGCGAGGCGGACCTGGAAATCGCCCTGCGGCAGGCGAATGTCGCGGAGGCTGGCGTTGAGGTTGAACTGCAGGCGGTTGGTCGGGCGGTAGCCGACCGTGACCTGGTAGTCGTCGGCATCGCCGGTGAGGAACCCGCCGTGACGCCAGCGAAGGAAAACGTCGGTCGGCCGCGAACGCGACGTGCCGACCTGGATTTGCGCGGCGTTCCAATGGTGTTCGCCGACGGGTATGACGATCCCGGGCCGGATGGGAAACGCCGCATCGTAGGTTTCCGCGGCGTCATTGACCCAGATGTTCACGAAGTCGCCGTACTTGTTTTCAAAATAGGTGCCGACCCAGATCGTGTGGTCCAGCAGCTTGAAATCGAGGTCCGTGGTGTGGTCGCTCTCCACGAACAACTGGGTGAGCCGCAGCCAGCGATCGTCCGAGCGGAAATTGTAGGTGTGCGTCTGGTGCATGTTGCCCGCGCCAGTGCGGGAAACGAAGCCGAGCGCGGGATCGAAGCGGTCGCTGACGCGCGAAAACCAGCCGAAGAAGCCGTAGGGCTCGTTCGGGAAATCGATGCTGACCGTCTCCGCGTCGCCGCGGCCGCCGGCGGCGTCGCTCTCGGTGGCCTGCAGGCCGGTGCGGATCGACAGGGATTTTTTGCCCATGACGTGGTTGTTGACGTAGTTGAAGTCGGTCCCGACGAGCGTGTTGTCGCCATTGATGCGCGGGTCGCCGTGCGTGAAGACCACGCCGAGGCTGGACTCATCCAGGACCTGGCGCGAAATACGGCCGGCGAGCAGATTCTTGGAATCGACGCCGGCATGTTCATCGATCTGCACGTCGAGCAACCCAAGCGTCCACGGGCCCGCGCGGCCGGTGAGTTTCACGCCCCCGAGCACGTCCACCTTCGTGCCGTCGTCCGCCAGGCCAATGCGTCGCGAAAAGAAGGGCAGTGGGTCCTGGTTGATCCCGGCGAACGTGAAGAGCGACGCGTCCTGCGTGAAGAAGGCGCGTTTCTCCGGGAAAAACAGCGAGAAGCGCCCGAGGTTCACCTGCCGCTCGTCGACCTCCGCGTCAGCGAAGTCGGTGTTCACGGTGAGCGTGGCGGCGAGCGAGGGCGTGACGTGCCAGATCAGGTCGAACCCCGGCTTGAAATCGAGTTCCTTCTCATCGGGCCGCGGTTGGGAGCGCCGCGTGAAACTGGCGTAGGGTTTGAAGTCGAGCCCGCGGCCCTGGCGCAGGCCGCTGATGTCGCGCAGTTCGCCGAGCAAAGGGAGCGTCAGGGTCGAGCGGTTGCGCATGATGCCCGTCCAGCGCATGACCTCCTGCTTGCGGCGCACCGCGCGGGCGAGGTTGAAGCCCCAGGTGGTATTGGCGGGGTCGAAGGACAGGCTCTTGATCGGGATCCCGAACTCCGCGGTCCAGCCGCCGGCGTCGATGGTGGAGCGGCCCTGCCAGATCGCGTCCCATTGATCGTTCGGTTGGTCCTTGTTCTGGATCAGGCCGTCGTGTTTGCCGCCGACCGGCGTGAGCGCGAAGTAATAGCCGTCGTTCTGCCGGTGAAACGTGTCGAGCACGATGCGCACGAGGTCATCGGAACCATTGTCCTGGTCGCGCTGCATCGAATACGCGCGGATGCCGGCCGGACCGGCCGAGTCGTGGCAGCGGATGGCGACGTAGAACGTGTCGGCGTCGTAGGTGACCCAGAACTCGGTGCGTTCGGTCGGCATGCCGCCCTCGACGGGCTCGACCATCCGGAGCGCATCACTGTGGGCCGCGTCGGCCCACTCACCGGGGGAAATCACGCCGTCGATCTTCGGCGGCGCGGCCGTCGGGCGCACGTCCAGCACGGGCGAGGCCGCGGGCGGGACTTGGGCAAACGCAACGACCGCGCAAGCGAAAGCTGACGCGACCGCCAGGATCAGGCGGGTGGGCATAGGGGGAGTCGCAGCAAAGCGAATATTCGGGGGTGGGGAACACCGAAAAACCATGGGCAGCGACTACAACCACACAGATCGCGACGAGTTACACCGAAACAGCTTCCACCTGCGCAAAAAGCCGCGGGCGATGCTCGAATTATCCAACGCCAACGCTCAACGTCCAACGCTCAACGCCCAACTTTCAACGTTCAACCCGGAGGGCCTTGGCCCGGTGCCCGCAGCAATCGGGCTCAAAGCTTGAGGCGGCGGAGGCGGAGAGCGTTGGTAACGACGCTGATTGAGCTGAGGCTCATGGCGGCGCCGGCGAACATCGGGCTGAGCAGCCAGCCGGTGAACGGGTAGAGGAGGCCGGCGGCGAGTGGGAGGCCGGCGGCGTTGTAGGCGAAGGCCCAGAAGAGGTTCTGGCGGATGTTGCGCATGACCGCGCGGCTGAGGTGCACGGCGCGGACCAGCGCGGGGATTTCGCCCTTCACGAGCACGAGGCCCGCGCTGTGCATGGCCACGTCGGTGCCGGTGCCCATCGCGATGCCCACGTCGGCGGCCGCAAGGGCCGGGGCGTCATTCAAGCCGTCGCCGGCAAACACCACGCGTTCGCCGCGGGCCTGGTGCTCGCGCACCAGCTCCTGCTTGCGGGCGGGGGTGACCTCCGCATGGAAACCGTCGAGGCCAAGTTCCTCCGCGATCGCGCGGGCCGTGGCCTCGCGGTCGCCAGTCACCATCACGACGCGCAACCCAAGTTTTTGCAGGGCGCGCACGGCGCCGGGCGTCGTCTCCTTCACAGTGTCGGCGAGCGCCAGCACGCCGGCGTCGCGACCGTCGATCTCAACGCGGATGAGCGTGGCGGTCGGGTGCAGCGCGTGTGCGCTCGCAGTCGCCCGACCCACGACTACCTGGCGGCCACCCACGACCGCGCGCACGCCGGCGCCGGGTTGTGCGGTGAAATCGCTCGCGGAGGGGAGGTTCAAGCCGCGCTTCTGCGCGGCCGCGACGATTGCGCGGGCGAGCGGGTGCTCGCTGGCTTGCTCGGCCGCGGCGGCGACGCCCAGCAATTCGGTTTCGCTGAAGCCGGGCGTCGGGGCGAGCGCGACCAACTGTGGACGTCCCTCGGTGAGCGTGCCGGTCTTGTCGACGAGCAGGGTGGTGGCGTCCGCGAGGCGCTCCAGCGCGGCGGCATCCTTGACGAGCACGCCGGCCTGCGCGCCCCGGCCGATGCCGGTCACGAGCGAGACGGGTGTGGCGAGACCCAGAGCACACGGGCACGCGATGATCAACACCGCGACCGCGTTCAGCAGGCCGTAGAGCCAGCCCTGGCTGGGCGCGAGCAGGCCCCAACCGAAAAAGGTCAGCACGGCGATCGTGAGCACGGCGGGCCCGAACCAGGCGGACACGCGGTCGGCGAGGCGCGCGATCGGGGCTTCGCTTTCCGCGGCCTCCCGCACGAGGCGCACGATCTGGGCGAGCAGGGTGTCGGCGCCGACGCGTTCGGCTTGGTAAACGAAACTCCCGGTGGTGTTGAGCGTGCCGGCGCTGAGTTTGTCGCCAACGAACTTCGCCACGGGCAGCGGCTCGCCGGTCAGCATGGACTCATCAATCTCGGCGCTGCCGCTTGCGAGTTTCCCGTCGACCGGGAGGTTCTCGCCCGGCCGCACGCGGAGGCGGTCGCCGGGTTGCACGGATTCGACGGGAACATCCTCCTCGATGCCGTCGGCCCGGACGCGATGCGCGACCTTCGGCGCCAGGCGCATCAGGGCGCGGATGGCGGCGTCGGTCCGGGCGTGGGCGCGTTGCTCGAGGATCTGGCCGAGCAGGACGATCGTCGTAATGAACGCCGTCGCCTCGAAATAGAGCGGCACGCCGTGGGCGCCGTGAAAGTCCCTGGGATAAAACGTGCCGAGGAAGACGGCGGCGGTGCTGTAGAAGTACGCCGCCCCGGTGCCGGTCACGGTGAGCGTGAACATGTTCGGGTCGCGCTCGCGGATCGATTTCCACCAGCGGCGGATAAAAGGCGCGCCGGCCCAGAAGAAGACCGGGGTCGTCAACAGCAGCTGGAGCCAGCCGCTCATGCGCGGGCTGATGCGGTGCACGAGGTCCGGCACGAACATCTCGCCCATGGCGAGGACCAGCACCGGCAGCGTCAGCGCCGTGGCGACGTAGAGTTTGGGCCGCAGGTACCGCTCATGTGGCAGGCCCATGTAGACCGGCTCGTTAGCCGCCGGCAGCTCATCGGAGGAGCCGTGGCCGTGGTGATGGCCGTGACCACCGTGGGCGGGCGCGGCGTGATCGTGGTGCGCTGACGGGTTCATGGGCGGCCCCGGGCGAGCGGGGAAAGTTGACGGCGAACGGCGCGGCCGAAGTCCCAGAGGGCGAGGGCCAGGAGAGCGTTGTAGGCGTGGCAGCGGCAGCGGGGGCCGCGGCGGCAGGAGCAGTTTTCACAGCCGCAGGGCGGCGGGACGGTGGCAGAGGTGTTTTTGTTCATGGGATGATGGGTTCATCCCGGAGACGGACGTCGTGGGGTAACCTTACAGCCTTCACTCTTTTTCCGTCGTCGGCGAACAATTGCAGTCCAGGCAGGCGCCTTCCGCGCAAGCGCCGCAAAACGTCTCAAGCCGGCGGCGCAGTTCCTTGCGGGCCCGGTGGAGCGTCACGCTCGCCGCGTTGGCGCTGATCTTGAGGGCCTTGGCGGCGGACTGCACGGCTTCGCCCTCCAGGTCGACGCGGCGGAGCAGTTCCGCGTGCTGCGGCTTCAGCGTGTCGACCACGCTGCCGAGGCAGCCGCAGATCTGGGCGTCCCAGACGGCCGGCGGCGGCGCGACGTCCTCGCCGAGCGTGGCCACCAACTGCCCCAGCGCGTCATCGCGCCGCTTGCGGGCGCCGCGGCTGCGGTAGTGGTCGATGATCGCGTGGCGAAGCAGTTGGTAGAACCACGCGCTCAGCTTGGCGTCGTCCTGCAACTCACCCGCGCGCTGCACGGCCTTGACCAGGCCGTTCTGCAAAATGTCCTCCGCCTCGGCCGCGCTGCCCACGCGCGCCGTCAGGAAGGCCTTGAAGGCCTCCCGTTGCGCGTTGAGTTCGCGGGCCAGCGTGTCGGCGCGGGACATGGAACGACTAGTGGCTGGACTTGGCCTTCGCCGGCACGAGGGCCATGCCGCACTTCGGGCACTTGGCGTCGGCCTTGGTGGAGGTGACGTCCGCGTGCATCGGGCACACGTAGGCCGCGGCGGCGGGCTTGGCGGCCGCATCGATCGCCTGCAGGAACTTCGCGGGTTCCTTCGCAAAATCCTCGACGCAGTCCTTGCAGCAGAAACGGACGAGGCGATCCGGCTGGCCGGCCTGCCGATAGATCAGGTCCTTGGATCCACCCATGCCGCCAAGTTCCTCGTTGGAGACGACGCAGGTCTTGAGCGGGTAGTTGGCGCGGGCCTTTTCCAACCAAGCGGCATCCTGGTCGCTCGGCGCGACGAGTTGGCCGGTCGTCTTGGCGGCGGCGGTTTTGGCCGAGCCGTGTTCATGGTCGGCCGCGAGGGCCGGTCCGGCGCAAACGAGGCCGGCGGCGAGCGCCAGCAGGAGGGGGAACGATTTTGATTTCATGGCTGAGAACGAATTCAGTTGCCGGAAGCAGGCAAGGGAGGAGTGATCCCGTGGCGTTCGCGCAGCCACGCGAAGATGACGGGCGTGACGACCAGGATATGGACGAGGCTTGAGAGCATGCCGCCGACGACCGGCGCCGCGAGCGGCCGCATGATCTCCACGCCGGTGCTGCTGCTCCAGAAAATCGGGAGCAGGGAGGCGACGGTGGTGGCGACGGTCATGACCTTGGGCCGCAGCCGCAGGCGGGCGCCTTCCTTGATCGCCGCGATGAGCGCGGAGTGGTCGAAGGCGGCGCCGAGTTCGGCGCGCTTTTTCGCCACGGCTTCCTCGAGGTACACGACCATCACGACGCCCGTCTGGATGGCGGTGCCGAACAGGGCGATGTAGCCGACCCAGACGGCGACGCTGAAATTGTAGCCAAGCAGGGCCTGCAGGATCACGCCGCCCGTGAGGGCGAACGGCACGGCGAGCAACACGTGCGCCGCTTCCGGCACGGACCGGAAGGTGATCACGAGCAGCACGAAGATGATCAGGATGACGGCGGGGAATACGTAGGTGAGCGTCTGCCGTGCGCGGATCTGGTGCTCGTATTGGCCGGAGTATTCGATCGACATGCCCGGATCGAGTTTCACCTCGCGGGCGATGCTCGCCTTGATGTCGTCCACGAATCCGCCGAGGTCGCGATCGCCGACGTTGGCCTGCACGAAGACGCGCAGGCGGCCGTTCTCGCTTTGGATCTCATTGGGCCCGACGGTGCGCTTGATGTCGGCCACCTGTCGCAGCTGAATGACCGCGCCGGACGGGGTGGGCAGCGGCAGCTCGCCGAGTTTGTCGATGTCCTCGCGGTCCGCCTGTTCAAGCCGGACCGAGAGCGGCCAGCGCTCGCGGCCGCGCAGCGTCGTGCCGACGGTGGAGCCGCCCAAGCCGGCCTCCACGTATTCATAAACCTGCTTCACGCTCAGGCCGTAGCGGCCCAGTTCGGCGCGGCGCACGGCGATTTCTAGGTAGGGCTTGCCTTGCACGCGCGAGGGCGCGACGCCGGTGGCGCCGTCGATTTTGGTGATCACGCGCTCCACCTCGAACGCCTTCTGTTGCAGCGCGTCGAGGTTGTCGCCGTAGATCTTCACGCCGACCTGCGCGCGAATGCCGGTGCTCGTCATGAGGATGCGGTTCTCGATCGGCTGGAGGAACCCCGGCACGTAGCCCGGGACGTTCATCAGCTTGGCGGACAGGTCCGCGATGATCGACGCCTTGGTCGTGCCCTTGGGCCACTGGCTCTCCGGCTTCAGCATGATGGTCGTTTCGATCATCTCAACCGGCGCGGGGTCCGTGGCGGTTTCGGAGCGGCCCAGTTTGCCGGCCACCGAGGCGACCGCCGGGTGCTCGCTCATGACCTTGTCCTGCCATGCCATGATGCGCTGGACCTCCGTGAGGGACGTCGCGGGCAGCAGGACCGGCATGAACAGCAGCGAGCCCTCCTCGAGGGTGGGCATGAACTCGCTGCCGAAGCCGGTGGGCAGCTTTGCGGCCAGCTGAGGGTTGAGGGTTGAGAGTTGAGCGCGGAGGACTCGCGGCACGCCGAATGCGAGAAGGCTGGAGAATGCGAGCAGGGCGGCGGCGAGCAGAAGGACGGTGCGACGGTGAACCAGGGCCCAGTCGAGCATGGGCTCGTAGATCTTCAGCAGGACCTTCATCAGCCAGTTCTCGCTCTCGGGCTTGAACGGGCCGCGCACGAGGTAGGTGCAGAACACCGGGACCGCGGTGATGGCCAGCAGCACGGCGCCGAGCAGCGCGAAGCTCTTGGTGTACGCAAGCGGATGAAAGAGCTTGCCCTCCTGGCCGGTCAGCAGGAACACCGGCACGAACGCCAGGATGATCACGAGCATCGAGAAGAACATCGGGCGTCCCACCTGCGTGGCCGCTTCCAGCGTGTGCCGGAAAACCTCCGGGGACGTCAGCCGGCGCTTCAGTTCCTCCTCGGCGCGTTCGCAGTGGCGAATCACGTTTTCCGTCATGACGATGCCCGCGTCGACCAGCACGCCGATGGAAATCGCGATGCCCGTCAGCGACATGATGTGCGACGGGATCCCGAAGCGGTCCATCAGGATGAACGAGATCAGGATCGAGGCCGGCAGCGGCAGCGTGACGATCAGGATGCTCCGGAAGTGGAACAGGAAGATGATGTGCGCGAGCGTCACGAGGATGATTTCCTCGGTCAGCGCGCGCTTCAGCGTCTCGATCGCGCGGCCAATGAGGTCGCTGCGGTCGTAGAACGGCGCCACCGTCACGCCCGCGGGCAGGCCGGGCGCGATCGCTGCAAGGCGGGCCTTCACGTCCTGGATGACGCGCCAGGCGTTTTCTCCGTAGCGCATGACGACGATGCCGCCGACGGCCTGCTTGCCATTCACGTCCAGTGCCCCGCGACGGAAATCGCCGCCGATCCGCACGGTGGCGACGTCGCGCAGGAACAACGACGTGCCGTTGCGCGGCTGGAGCGCGACGGATTCGAGGTCGGCCGCACTTTGGACGAGGCCCACGCCGCGCACGATGTACTCCGCGCCGTTTTCCTCGATGGTCTTGCCGCCGATGTTCTGGTTGCTCGCGGACACGGCGTCCATGACCTCGCCGAGCGTCACGCCGAATTGCTTGAGCTTCAGCGCGGACACCTCGACCTGCCACTGGCGGACGAAGCCGCCGATGCTGGCGACCTCGGCGACGCCCGGCACGGAGGCGAGTTGGTAGCGCACATAGGTGTCCTGCAGCGCGCGCAGCGAGCCCAGGTCCTGCGTGCCGGACTCGTCCTTGAGGTAATATTGGTAAACCCAACCAAGCCCGGTGGCGTCCGGGCCGAGTCGCGCGACGACGCCCGATGGCAGCAGGTCACCGAGGGAGTTGAGCCTTTCCAAAACGCGGGTGCGGGCGAAGTAAGTGTCGACCTTGTCCTCAAAGATCACCGTGAGGAACGAGAAGCCAAACATCGACGTGGCCCGCACGGTCTTCACGCCCGCGAGGCCCTGCAGGGAAACGCTGAGCGGGTAGGTGATTTGGTCCTCCACCTCCTGCGGCGAGCGGCCCGGCCAGTCGGCGTAGACGATCACCTGGTTTTCGGAGAGGTCCGGGATGGCGTCGACCGGGACGCGCGTCAGCGCCACGACGCCCCACGCGCACAGGGCCACGAAGCCCGCGAGCACAATGAAGCGGTTGTGCAGCGACCAGTGGATGAGCCGGTTGATCATGGCGAGACTCCGTGGGCGTTGGTCGCGGGCGGCGTATCGAGTTCCTCACCGCAGGTGAGCATGGCGGAGCCGAAGAACGGATTGCGCGCTTCGGCCGAGCGGCTGAGCCAGCGGCCGGTGCCGAGGACGGGCGTCATGGGGCACTGGAACGCGTGCAAGCCTTCCCGATGGGCGACGTGTTGCGTCCGCGCGAGGTCAGCGAGGGCGGTGCTGAACGGCTCGAACGCCCGGCGCGCCGCGCGCAGGTCGGGGCCGTCAACGAGGTTCTCCTTGAACGGAGCCAGTGGTCCACGCGCGGCGGGGGCGTAACCGGTCAAGTATGCCTGGTAAGCGGCGCGCAGGGCGGGGAACTGCTTTTGGTAAGCGGCCAGGTCGTCCGCGGCGAGCGCCGCGGCGGCATCCGCACCGGCAAGCGCGAGCGTCTTCAGCAGCGCGTAGGCGGCGGCGTCATGGGCCGGTTCGCCGGCCGGGACTTTGCCGGGCGCCGGCGTGCCGTGGTCGTGCGACCCGCCGATGGCGGCGTGGGCGAGCTGGGCCTGGCCGTCGAGCAGGAGCGCGCCTTGCGTCACTACCTGATCGCCCTCGGCCAGTCCGCCGAGCACTTCGGCCTGGGTGTCACCAATGCGGCCGAGCTGGATTTCGCGGGCGGCGTAGCTGCGGTTGCCGCGCTCGACAAAGACCACCGGGTGGCCAAGGTGCTGCAGCACGGCGGAGCGCGGCACGAGGAGGGTTTCGGGCGAGCTGACGAGCACCCGGCCCAAGCCGGTCTGGCGGTGCAGCAGCCGGCGGCTGGCATTGTCGAGCACGACACGCGCCCGGGCGGTGCGGGTGGTCTCGTTGAGGTTGGGGTCGATGAAGGTGATCGGGGCGGTGAGGATCTGTCCGCCGAGTGAGGCGAGCGAGATTTCCACCGTCTGGCCCGGGCGCACCCAGGCGAGATCGGCCTCATAGATGTCGAACACGAACCACATGCGCGAAAAATCCCCGATCTCGAACAGGCGGTCGTTGGTTTCGACGTACTGGCCCTCGTACACGGCACGCGAGACGACCGTGCCCGACATCGGGGCGCGGACCGTGACCATCGCGACCGGCTCGCGGGTTTTTTCCAGGATCGCGACTTCCTCGCCCGTAAGGCCGAGCTCCAGGAGCCGTTCGCGCGCGGCGGCCCGCTCGGAAACGGTGAAGGCGTTTTCGCCAGCGCGGATGCGCTCCACGTACTGGCGCTGGGCGGTCAGCATCTCCGGGCTGTAGATCGTGGCGAGCGGCTCCCCCTCGGTCACCTCGGCGCCGACGTAGTTGACGTGGAGCTTCTCGACGCGGCCCGGCACGCGGGCGGCGAGGATGCGGTGGCGCGTCTCATCATCATCGATCACGCCGTTGACGCGCAGCGTGCGCACGAGCGGCCCGCGGGTGACGGCGGCCGTCTGGACGCCCGTGACGGCGGCCTGGTTGGCGGTCAGCGTGACAAGGTTGGGATCAACCGACTGGTCGCCGGCGCCGGCGGCGTTGGCGGCGACCAACGCCATGCCGCAGATCGTGCATTTGGCGTCGGGCTTGTCGGATTTGATCCACGGGTGCATCGGGCACTGGTAGACGGTGCCCGGCGCTGCGGTGAGGACGGCGGTGGTGAGCAGGGAAAGAAACAGCAGGAAAGTTTTCATGGGATCGAAGGGAGACGGACGTGGACGGGGAATCTGACAGCAAGCTGCCCGGGGCAGCGCCAATCAGGAGGAAGGCGTCCGCAATCTGCGGACACACCACGGCCGTGGCCTTAGATCCGGAAACTGCAGTGCTCCTTGAACAAAGGGACACTCGCAGGGGCCGCCGCGGCGAACGGGCGGAGCGGACTCGCAACGGGGCGAGCCAGGGCAAGGGCGAAAAACTTGGGGGTGGCCAGGCGCGTGGCCGGCGCGACCCGTTCGGCGGCGGCGCGCACAACCGAGGTGGGTTCCGCGACCGGGACGACGCGCTGGCCGGTTACGGGCGGGAGGGCGCAGTCCGACATGCCGCAGTCGCCGCTCTGCTCGCAGCAGCAGCATTTCTGCACCGGCAGCACATGGACATCCACGGGCTGCACCTGCGCCATGGCGGCGCTGAAGGCGAGCAGGAGGAGCCAGGTGAGTCGTTTCACGCCGGCTACCGATAGACGCTTCGCGGGTCGGGGCAACCGATTTCGCGCTGGCGGCAAACCACGCGCAGGGATTGCTAAGAAATGCGGGGGGCGGCTGGCGGGTAGCTGTTGGTGGGAGGGGTTTTATACCCCGACTAGTGGCGTGCATCCCAAGTCACGGTGTAGAACAACTCCCACCGAAATCGCGCGAGCATCGGGATGGTTTCAAATGGCTGTCATCGCGAGGCCCAGGAGGGCCGCGACGATCCACGCCGGCGCCCGCGATTGCCACGTCTCCCGCCGAGGCGGGATCCTCGCAATGACGCCTTGGAGAGGGTCGCTCTGGCGAGCGATGAACTACTTCGTCCGGGCGGCCGCAACTTCCTCGCGGACCTCCGCGAGAACTCGTTGGACCTCGCGGAGCTTTAGCAGTTCACGCCCCATGGCTTCGCCGATCGCCTGCCCCGCGGCGAGGTCGCTCGGGTAGTGCACGCCGGAAATGGCCTTGTAGTTGCGCGTCGTCGCGGCCCGCAGGACGAAGTCATCGGCTTTCTCCGGAAAGACCGCGCCGAGCAAAACGGCCCAGACGGAAGATTGGATGCCATGGCCGCTCGGGTAGGCCGGGGTGTCCTTGCATTCGACGCACGGCTGGACGCGCGGGTCGACAAACGACGGACGCTTGCGGGGGTAACGGTCCTTGGCGGCGCGGTTCACGGCGATGAAGTCCTCGCGCACCTTCGCAAAAAACGCGGCCGTCTTCGGCAGCTTGGCCGCATTGAACCATGGTCCGACGACCTCGGAGCCAAACAGCCAAAGATCCTCGCCCTCGATCTGGGCGCAGCGCGCGGCCTGCTCGGGCGTGCGGGTTTTCTGCAGCGCGAGGATCTGGTCGATTTCCACCTTGGTCGTCGGCGAATCCGCGGTGGGCGGCGGCGGCAGCAGGGCCGCGAAATTCAGGGCGTCCGGCGCGAGGTAGTTGGCGGCGAGGGAGGAGACGGCGGTGGCCAGGAACAGCAGGCAGGGGAGGAAAGGCTTCATGGGGCGGGGAAGGTTCAACGTCCAACGTTCAACTCTCAACGCTCAACTTTCAGATGCCGGAAGTCGCGAGCGAGCGAGCTCCCACAGTTTTAACCGCGGGTGGCGGCGGCTCACTCCACCGTGCGCAGCTGGATGCTGTCGATGCGGCGGTCCTTGGCCTGGACGTCGGACACGATCACGAGTTTGTCGCCGACGGCGATGCGGCCGAGTTTCAGCAGCGAGGCGGTGGCGCGTTCGATCGTGGCCTCGGGGTCACCGAAGGGCGCGAGGAGGAACGGTTCAACGGCTCGGACCATCTTGAGCTGGCGCAGGGTCTCGACGGAGTCGGTCACCGCGAGGATCGGCGCGCGAGGCGGACGGTGCGCGGCGATGCCGGCGGCGTTGGTGCCGTGGCGGGTGAAGACGAGGATCAGCGAGCGCGGGAATTCGTTGGCGAGCACCACGGCGGCGCGGAACACCTTCATGCGTTCGGGCAGGAAAACCGTCGGTTCGGGGAAATCGGCGGCCAGCTCGCCCTCGACGCGCTGCGCGATCGAGTGGAGCGCGGAGACACATTCGAGGGGATACTTGCCGACAGTGGTCTCGCCGGAGAGCATCACGCAGTCGGCCTGCTCGTAGACGGCGTTCGCCACGTCGGTGATCTCCGCGCGGGTCGGCATCGGCTGGCTGATCATCGACTCGAGCATGTGCGTCGCGATGATGACCGGGCGGCCGATGGACAGGCAGAGGCGCACGGCGCGGCGCTGGATCACGGGGAGTTCCTGCAGCGGCACCTCGATGCCGAGGTCGCCGCGGGCGACCATCAGGACGTCCGTCGCGCGGATGATGTCGTCGAGATTGTCGATGGCCGTCTGGTCCTCGATCTTCGCGACGATGCGCGCGCGGGACTTGTTTTCCTTGAGGAAGAGGCGCAGGAGTTCGACGTCCGACGCCTCGCGCACAAACGACAGCGCGACGAAGTCGATGCCCTCCTCGATGCCGACGAGCGTGTCCCCGCGGTCCTTCGAGGTGAAGGAAGGCAGGTTGATTTTTACACCGGGCAAATTGATATGGCGGCGGGAGGTGAGGGAGCCGGGCGTCAGTACCCGGCAGCGGATCTTGGCGTGGTCCTTCTCGAGCACCTCCAAGCGGATGAGGCCGTTGTCGACGAGTACGGTGTCGCCGACATTGATGTCATTGACGAGGTCGCGGTAATTGACGTCGACCGAGCGGATCTCAACGGCGTCCTCTCGTTCCGCGCCCGGCTTGACGGTGAAGTCGAAAATTTCGCCCGGCTTGAGTTCGATGGGGGCCTCGACGTCGCCCGTGCGGATCTCGGGGCCCTTGATGTCCATCATGATCGCCACTTCGCGCCCGGCCTTTTGGGAGGCGGCGCGGATGCGGCGGATGATCATGCGCGTCCAGTCATGTTTGGCGTGCGCCATGTTGAGGCGGACGACGTCCACCCCCGCGTTGATCAGCTTGATCAACATGTCCTCGCTTTCAGTGGCGGGCCCGAGGGTGGCGATGATCTTGGTGCGGCGCAGCGAAGCGGGCATAGGCTGGGAATGAAGCAGGCCGGTTGCCAGCCCGCAAAGCAAAAGCCTGCGCGTACGCTGGCTTTTATGTCGCGCTATATGACCCGAAGCGCGGCGGCTTGCCGATCAGCAGTCGAACCAAGGAGTTCCGCCGCCCGGCGCGACGACCGAGAAGCCGCAGGAGCGCGCCGAAAGGACGTCGCCGCAGGCCGCGGCGACGGCGGCGGGGGAGTTGCAGTCGCGCGACAGGTGCGTGAGGAAAACGTGGCGCCAGCGCGCCGTGGCGATGCTCGACAGGAGTTCGCGCGCCGCGGCGTTGGAGAGGTGGCCGTGCCGGCCGCTGATGCGCTGTTTTGTCGACCACGGGCGGCGCGTGTCGGCCTCGAGCATCTGCGGGCAGTGGTTGGCTTCGATGACGAGCACGTCGACATCGCGGATGTGTTCGCGCACGTGTTGCGGCGCGTGGCCCAGGTCGGTCAGCCAGGCGAGGCTGCGGCGCGGCGACAGGAGGTCGTCGTCCCCGTGCGCGATGCGGAAGCCCACGGGATCCTGCGCATCGTGCGGCACGCTGAAGCTGCTCACCTCAAGGTCGCGAAAGCGAAACGTCGCGCCCGTCTCGAACAGGTGCCAGTCGATGCGGTGCTTGAGCCCGCGCTGGAGCGCCTCGGCAGTCGCGCGGTTGGCAAACACCTTGATCTGTGGAAAGCGCGCGAGCCCGGTCAGGGCGGCGGCATGGTCGCTGTGCTCGTGCGTCAGGAAAATCGCATCGATGGCCGCGAGTTTTTCGCCCAGCGCGGCGAGCAGGCCGTCGAGCCGCTTCGCGGAAAACCCGGCATCCACGAGCACGCGCGCATTGTCCGTCTGGAGGAAGGCGGAATTGCCGGCGCTGCCGCTGCCGAGGATGCTGAAGCGCATGGGCATGGCCGGATTGAACGAGCCTCCGGAGCGCGCGTGCAATGGTTATTTTGGCTACCGGGGGCGTATGCACATTTTCTACACACCCCGCCCTACGGGCACCCCTCTAGAGAGGGGACCCACGAGTACCAAGGTCCCCTCTTGAGAGGGGTGGCGCACCGCGCCGGGGTGTGTTCCGGGCGCCCGGCCTGCCGGCGGTGTTGACGCGCACCTGAATCTGGCTTGCCTTGGACCCCTCATGCCGAAGCCGGCCTCCACACGAAAAAAGTCCGCGGTGCGCGTCCTGACCGGGACGGTCTATATTACCCGGCAGGTCCACTTCAATTCCGCCCACCGGCTTTACAACCCGACGAAGAGCCAGGCCTGGAACACGAAGCAGTACGGGCTGTGCACGAATCCGCACTGGCACGGACACAATTACGTGTTGGAAGTCACGCTGAAGGGCACGCCCAGCCCGGAAACCGGGTACATCATCGACCTCGGTGAGTTGAAGCGCATCCTGCACAAGACGGTCGTGGACAAGTGTGACCACCGCAACCTCAACGACGAGGTCGATTTCCTGCGCGGCATCATCCCGTCGACCGAGAACCTGGTGATCGCCTTCTGGCAACAAATCGAACCGCACATCCCCGCGCCGGCGCAGCTGCACGGCGTGCGCCTGTACGAGACCCCGCGCAACTACGCCGAATACTTCGGCCCGAATGCCTGATTTTTCCCGGCGGTCACGTCACCCGCCGCTCCCAACCAAAAACGACCGCCGCCATGAAACAAATGTATCTCCACCGCTCCAGCTGCGGGCAGGAGCCGCCCATCAAGCGCGGCTATGACCGCAAGTTTGTGCCGAACGCGGCGTACCGGGCGACCTTGCCGGACATGATGGAGGTGGCCCACGAGACCATCCAAGGCGCGCACGTGCCGATCCAGCAGGTCGGCATCCACAACTTCAAGCTGCCGCTCAAGTACCGCACCAAGGCCGGCAAGACGCTCACGCTCGAGACGAGCGTGACCGGCACGGTGTCCCTCGAGGCCGACCTCAAGGGCATCAACATGAGCCGCATCATGCGGACGTTCTACGAGCACCGGAACGGCGTCACCACCGGAGAGTGGATGGGCAAGATCCTCAAGGCCTACCTCCGCAAGGTGGAGACGAAGGACGCGCGCCTGAAGATCGCGTTCTCCTACCCGATGCTGCGGCCGAGCCTGCGGACGAAGCTCGAGGGATACCAGTTCTACAACGTCGCGTTCGAGGGCGTGATGACCCGCGATGGCCGCTACCGCCGCTTCATCCATTTCGATTTCGTTTATTCGTCGGCGTGTCCCTGCTCGGCCGAGCTGACGGAGCACGCGCGCGACAAGCGCCAGGCCTACGGCGTGCCGCACTCGCAGCGCAGCAAGGCCCGCATCACGCTCGAGGAAGCGGAGGGCAAAAAGATCTGGATCGAGGACGTGCACGCGCTCTGCCTCGCCGCCCTGCAGACCGAGACGCAGGTGATGGTGAAGCGCGAGGACGAGCAGGCGTTCGCCGAGCTTAACGGCGCCTACCTGAAGTTCGTCGAGGACGCCGCGCGCCTGCTGTACCTCCAGTTTGACCGCGACAAGCGCATCGCCGACTTCCGGATCGCCTGCTCGCACCTCGAGTCCCTCCACTCCCACGACGCCGTCAGCGTGATCTGCAAAGGCGTGAAGGGCGGCTTCACCGCGGATTTCATGGATTTCGGCTCTTTGGTTTGCTGAATGGATTTTCCGCGGATGACGCGGATTTACGCGGATAAGACCGATGATCCACGAGAAACTCAGTGGTGAGATTATCGGTGCCGCCATGACTGTGCACAATGCACTGGGGCCGGGGCTTGATGAACGTCTCTACGAAAACGCCTTGGTGATCGAACTCAGGAAACGCGGTCACAACGTCGAGCAGCAAAAGTCCTTTCCCGTCCACTACGCGGGTGAACTCATTGGCACCTTGATTCCAGACACGATTGTCGATGGCTTGGTCATTGCTGATCCCAAGGTGGTCGAAATCTTCAATGATACCCATTTTCGCCAGATGATAGGCTACCTCGCCATCACCAAGCTCCAGCTGGCGCTGCTTATTAACTTCAAACATGCGAAACTCGATTGGCGTCGAGTGGTCCGAGAAATCCATGACTAATCCGCGTTTATCCGCGTCATCCGCGGGAAATCCTGAACCTCTCGTCCTTATCACCGGCGCATCCCAAGGCATCGGCGCCGCCATTGCGTTGGCGTTTGCCCAGGCGCTGCCGGGAGTGCGGCTGGCGTTGGTGGCGCGGAATGAGAAAAATTTGCGGGCGACGGCCCGGGAATGCCTGAAGCTGGGCGCCGAGGTGGAGTTGTTTCCCTGCGACGTCACGAAGGAAAAGGCCGTGGCGAACATGGCGCGCGCGGTGACGAAGCACTTTGGGCCGGTGGATATCCTGATCAACAATGCGGGCGCCTTTGCGATGGCGCCGTTTGTGAAGACGAGCGTCGCGACGTTCGACGACATGATCGCCACGAATCTGCGCAGCGCGTTTCTGGTCACGCACGCGTTCCTGCCGACAATGCTGCGCCGGGCGCGCGGCGACATTTTCTTCATGAGCTCAATCGCCGGCCTGGGCGCGTACCCGCAGGCGGCGGCGTATTGCGCGGCGAAGTTTGGTGTCACGGGCCTCGCGAAGGTCCTGCGCGCCGAAACGAAGGACGCGGGCATCCGCGTCTGTTGCGTGCATCCGGGCGCGACGTGGTCGCCGTCGTGGTCCAAGAGCGGCGTGAAACCCCAGCGCATCATGCCCGCCGAGGACATTGCGCAGGCGATCCTCGCCGTCTACAAACTCAGCCGCCGCACCGTCGTCGAGGAGATCGTGCTGCGGCCGCAGCTTGGGGACCTTTGACCCCGTTCGTGAGGTTCCGGTAAATCATATTTTTTTGCCGCCGGCGGCACCGGCCGCGGGTGGGCGGGTCGGTCGTGATATGAACACGGTCCACGCCTTCGTCTTCTGCCTGCTGGGAGCGGGCATGTGTCTGCTGCCCGAACTGATTCCCGCCTCTTTTGCCGGTTTCGAGTCGGGCGCGAACACGAGCGCCCTTTGGCTGCAGGTCATGGGAGCCGTCAACGGCGCCGCGGGCGCCGGCTGGCTACTGTGGGCCCGCGTGGTGCCTGCCGCCATTCGCGCGCTAAAGTGGCGTCCGGCTCTGCCGACGGGGCTGGCGCCGACACAGCTGTTGCGGCCGGCGATGGCGTTTTATGAGGAGATCGAGGAGGAGCTCGTCACCGCGGGACTTCAGCCCTTGCCGGTGGAGCGCGCACCGCGCCGTCTGACAATTTAGTCAGGCGGCGGGCCTTTCTTGCCCGCTGCCGCCAGCCTAGGTTCGTGGGGTGCGAGTTGTTTTGGTCACCTTCGCGTTGGGTTGTGCCGGTCTGGTCGGAGGCGTCTCCGGGCAGACCGTGCGCACCTGGACGAGCAACTCGGACCAGCGCTGGAACCGCGGCGCCAACTGGTCCGGCAACAATGCGCCCGACACCAACAACGAGATTGCCCAGTTCGGCACCGGCACCCAGCTCAACCCCCAACTCAACGCCAACAACCTGACGGTCCGCGGCCTCCGTTTCAGTTCTGGCGCCGCGGCCTATGACGTCGGGGACAACAACGGCGCGCGCACGCTGAGGATCGGCAACGGCAGCTCCGGCTTTGTCGAAAACCTCTCCGGTTCCGACCAGCTCATCAGCATCGCCACCCTGCAGTTCCAGAGCGACGCGACCCTTCGCACCGCCGGCACCGGCATGCTGACGATCGACTCGAACCTGACGGGCAACAACCGCGACCTGGCGTTTACCGCGGCCGCCGACATCCGCGTGACTGGGGACATTACCACCGGCACCGGCACGCTGACGAAGGATGGGGCGGGCAGCCTGCGCCTGTCCGGAAGCAACGCTTACACCGGGCCGACCCGCATTGACGCCGGAGCCATCGTGCTCGAGGCGGCCAACGTCTTTTCTGATGCTTCGGTCATCGACATCGGCACCGGAGCCGCGCTCCGTTTGGACGGATACAGCGACACGGTCGCCGGTATCAGCGGCACGGGCAATGTGGACCTCGGGGCCGATGGCTTCCTTACGCTCGGAGCCGGCACGAGCACTTTCGCCGGCTCGTTCCTGGGCAGCGGCACGCTGGTCATCAGCAGCGGGGCCACCCTCACGCTCGGCGCCGATTTCGCCAACACCAACCTGAACATCACGCTGGCGGGTGGCACGCTCCGACTGGCGGGGCATAGCTTCAACGCCGGTTCACTTGACGTCACCAGCAACTCGATCATCGACTTCGCCGCGGGCGCACCCTCCGTATTCGACATCACCGCGCTCACTTTCGGCTCGGGCGGCGTACAGCTCGCGGTGCAGAATTGGACCGACGCCGCAGACTACTTCTTTAGCCAAGCGGGTTACGTGCAGGGCAGCGCGCCGCTGAACCAGATCCAATTCCAAGGCTGGACTACGAACGACACGAAGTGGCAGTCGTACGACAGTCAGGTTACGCCGGTGCCTGAGCCGCGTGCCTTCGGCGCCGCCTTGCTGGCGCTGGCCCTGGCCGCGGTTTGGTGGCGCCGGCGGGCCGCGGTTCGGGGTTGTCAGGCCGGTTGAAATGGAAAGCATGACGACCGTCGGCCCCGTTCCGGGGCGTGTCATGTCCGCTGCCGCCTCCACGCCGCATGTGCTGCTCGTCGAGGACGAGGAGAAAACCCGCGATTCCGTCGCGGAAGGGCTGCGCTTGGAGGAGTGGCGGGTGACGACAGCGGCCTCGGGCACCGAAGCGCTCGCGGCGTTGGAGCAGGCCGCCTTTGACCTGCTGATCCTGGACTGGATGTTGCCGGGCCCCGATGGCCTGGCGGTGCTCCGTCATGCCCGCGCCCGTGGCAATCCCACGCCGGTGCTCCTGCTCACGGCCCGGCGCTCGCTCGACGACCGGGTCGCAGGTCTCGAGGGCGGAGCGGACGACTACCTGGCGAAGCCCTTCGCCTTCGCCGAGCTGCTGGCGCGGAGCCGCGCCCTGCTGCGTCGGCCGCTGCTTGGTGGGGCCGGCGCGCTCACCTGCGGTGACCTCGAGCTCGACGTCCGCACGCGAGTCGCCCGCCGCGCCGGCCGGGAGATCGCGCTCACTCCCCGCGAGGTGGACATCCTCGAGTATCTCATGCGCTACCAGGGGCAAAACGTCACCCGGAGCATGCTCGAACGCGACGTCTGGAAACAGACGCGTCGTTTCACCTCGCTGGACAACGTGATCGACGTCCAGATGATGCGCCTGCGGCGCAAGATCGACGTCGAGGGCGCCGTGCCATTGCTGCGCACCGTGCGGGGCGTCGGCTACCTCCTGGGAGGCGGTTTTCCGTGACGCGGTGGTGGCTGCGCCGTTCTCTGCGGTTCCGGCTGGCGTTGTGGTATGCGTTGGGCGGGACGGTGCTACTCGCGGCCTTCAGCGCCGGGATCTACCTGTTCGTGGCCGAGCGCATGGCGCAGCCGCTGGGTCAGCCGCTGCGGGCGGACCTCGCGCGGATCCAGGCGCGGCTCACGGTCGGACCCGATGGGCGCCTCCGCTGGGACGGCGCCGAGATCGCCCCGGACGCCGCATGGGATGCCGGCAACCCATGGTTCGAGCTCTGGGACGAGAACGACCGGCTCGTGCGGCGGCTGTGGCCCTTCAGTGAGAACCGGCTCGACCGGGTGCCCGCCGCGCCCAGCCGCGGCGGCGACACGCTGTCGGTCTTCCGCATCGCCGCTGACATCCCGCTCCGCGTGCTGTCGACGCCCTATTCAGTGCCGGGCCGCAGCCAGTCCTGGATGATCCGGGTCATGCGCATCCACGAGCCGGCGGGTGACGCTCTCGGGGCGCTGCTGGTGATCATCTTCGTCTCGCTGCCGCTGGTCGTCGCGCTGTTGGTGGCTGGCGGATATTTGATCACCCGGCGCTGGCTAAAGCCCCTGGAGCTGATGGCGACGCAGGCGGAGTGGATCACCGCCGACAGCCTCGGGGCCCGGCTGCCTGAGGGGGAAACGGCGGAGCTGAGCCGGCTCGCCGCGGCTTTCAACCGCACGCTTGGCCGGCTGGAGGATTCCTTCCGCACACTGGACCGGTTCGTGGCCGATGCCTCCCACGAGCTGCGCACGCCGCTGACCACGCTGCGCAGCGTAGGCGAGGTGGGGCTGAGGCGGAGCCGCACGGTGGAGGAATACCGGGAGATCATCGGGAGCATGCTTGAGGAAGCCGAGCGCCTTCACCTGCTGGTCGAGCGCCTGCTTGAACTGGCCAGTATCGAGGGCGGGGCGCGGAGTGTGCACCGTGAAAAGCTGCAGCTCGACGAGTTCGTGCGAGCCTGCGTGGCCGAGATCGGCATTCTGGCGGAATACAAGAACCAGCGCGTCAGCATCGCGACCCAGCCCGCAGAGACGGAGACCGACCCGTTATTGTTGCGCCAAGCGCTGCAGAACCTGGTCGACAATGCCATGAAATACAGCCCCGTCGGGGCCGAAATCCGGGTGACCGTGGCGATGGCGGGGCGGGAATGCCGGGTGGCGGTGGCGGACGAGGGTCCGGGCATTCCGCCTGATCACGTGGCGCGTCTGGCCGATCGTTTCTTCCGGGTGGAGGACTCGCGCGTGCGCGGCCGTGGCGGGGTGGGGCTCGGCTTGGCCATCACCAAGGCCTACATGCATGCCCTGGGTGGACGGCTGGAATACAGGAGCGTGGAGCCGAATGGCAGTTGTTTCAGCCTGGTCCTGCCCAAGACCCTGACGGCATGACCGGCATCGAACTGCTTGTCGTCCTCCTTTTGTTGGTGATGGCCGTGCCGGATGCCTGCGCGTGGCTGGGCCGGCCGGCCCTGGCCTATCCCGCCTTCGTGGTTTTCGGACTGTTGATCGGGCCGTTGCTCCGGCCCGAGGTGCTCAACATGGTCCAGGAGGCCGGGCAGGTCGGCTTCGTGCTGCTGCTCTTTGAGGTCGGGCTGGAGATCGACTTGCCCGACTGGCGCGCGCTGCGGCGCCCCGGGGCGTTCTTGCTGCGCTGGATATTGCCCCAATACCCGGTGCTGCTGGGTCTGGCCCGGCTGGCGGGTCTGCCCTGGCTCGAGTCCTTCGTCGCGGCCGCGGCACTGAGTGCCTGCTCGGTGGGCCTGGCGCATGCGGCGTGGAAGCGCTACCCGGGGCTGCCAGAGCCGGCCCGCAGCTTCGTTTTGCAAGTGATGGTGCTGCTGGAGGTGGTGGCGGTCGTCCTGCTGGCGGTCGAAACGGCCGTGCTCGGCCGGGCGCCCACCTGGTTGTTCGGGCTCAAGCTCGCGGGGATGGCCCTGGTCGTCTACCTTTGCAGCCGGACCGCCGTGCACGTCACGCGGCTGCTCCAGCTGGCCGTGGAGAAGGCCACGCATTGGCGGCTGCACTTCGTGACGCTGTTGGTGCTGGCCATCTGTGCGGTTGGCGAGCGCTTCGGCCTCTCGGGGCCGAAGACGGCCTTTTTCCTGGGCTTGTTTTCCAGCCGGGTTCGCCACGAGGGCCGGAGCCTGGAGGACTACCTTGCGCCAATCAGCCGGCGCTTCCTGATCCCGCTGTTTTTCACGGCGCTGGGCACCCAGGTGCCGCTGGCCGCGCTGTTCTCCCGGACCATGCTACTGGCCGTGTCGGCGGCGGCGATGCTCATCGCGTTCCGGCATGTGCTGCACCTGCGTTTCGCCCGCACCGGGGGTGACAATAACACGTTCTTGCTCCTTTGCCCGAATTTCACGCTGGTCGCGCTGGCGGCCAAGGCCCTGCTGGCGGCGGAGGAAGGCGCTGGGTTGGCGGCCTGGCTGCTGCTGACCGGATTGCTGGTGACGATCATCGCGCTCGCAGCGCTGCCGCGCGAAGAGCGTCGGCCGGCGGGCTAGAGGTCGGCGAGGGACCGCGGGTCGGCCTCGAGCTCATGGCAGGCGCGGAGGAAGGACGCGGCGCTCCACGCCTGGTAGGCCTTGCCCATGGGCCGGCCGGTCGTGCCGTGAGCCCACTCGTTGAACTCCCACTCGTGGTCGCGGCCGAGTTGGTTGAGCTGGGCCAGGCGCACCAGCTCGCGGCAGGCCACCTCGTGGAAGCCGAGCCGGTGGATGAAGCGCACCCACATGCCGCCGACGAAGGGCCAGATGCCGCCATTGTGGTAGTGGTGCGGCAGGTTGAGGAGGTTGACCGTGTAGTAGGCCTTCCAGTCGGGATCGCCGGCTTGGACGACGGGGTAGAGGTTGGCGACTGGCCAGGGTTGGTTCACGCCGACGCCCCACATGAAACGGAAGGCGGTGCGCGCGCGTTCGACGTCGAGGACGTTCATGATGAAGGCCAGGATGTTGCCGTACGTGTCGCAGCGCCAGTTGAAGGAGAAGGGCGTGATCTCGGCGAGGAGGTATTGAGTGTCGCCGAGGCCGGTCTGGCGCTCGGCGAACCGGTTGTGCGCCGGGCGCGGCGGTTCCTCGCCGGGCTTGGTCGTGGGCCAGAAGAGGTCGAGGATGCGGCTGCGGATCTTTTGCGACCAGCGGAGGTAGTCGGCCGCCTTGTCGAACTGGCCCATCAGCTCGAGGATGCGGCCGTAACAGACGTTGGCGCGGAACCAGAGGATCTCGTCGTAGAGCACGTTATAGCTGCGGCCGAAGAGGTCGGTCCAGTCGCCCGCCTCGGGGATCTCGAGCAGGCCGTCGTTGTTCGAGTCCTGGGCACTGAGCCAGTTCATGATGGTCTGCAGGCGGTCGGCGTAGCGGTAGAGCAGGGTGTGGTCGCCGGTGCGGTGGGCGAAGTTGTAGAGAGTGATCACCACCCATAGGCCGCTGTCGATCGAGGCGATGCTGCCGACGCCGGAGTAGTCGGGTGTGCCGTCGTCGATCCGCACGTTGGCCGGGATCTGGCCGTTGGGGGTGGCGGCGTTAAGCAGGGTCTCGAGCGTGGCCACCTGGGCCGCACGGATATCGTCGTCCGCGAGGTGGAGCGTGCACCAGACGGTGATGGCGCCGTCGCGGGCCCAGACGCTGCGGTAGTTGGCGTCGGTGCCGGTGACGGTGTTGTCGGCCAGCGAGCAAGCGGAGAAGCCGAGGGGCGTGATGTTGCGGCGGAGGGCGGCAAGGGCCCGGTCGTAGGCCGTGGCGAGAAAGGACTTCTCCTTGTCGGTCAGCGAGCCGAGCTTGGTGCCCGTGAAGAGCATCTGGAAGCCCCGGTCCATGTTGGCCCGGCGCACGCGGGTTTGCTCCTTCTTGGGCAGCACGCAGATCACGCCGTAGTGGCAGAGGCCATCGAGCACGCCGTCAGCGAGGATCTGGCGGGAGCTGTAGGTCGGCACATCGACCGTGGCCTCGAAGAGCTCGGGCAGCGCGTTCTCCACGATGATGCCGCGCACGCCGGGCAGGCGGAACATCGAGGCGTCGTTGCCGGTGTCTCCCGCCACCAGCACGGTGTCGAGCGGCACGCCCAGGCGCGCGCACAGCCAGGCGAGGGCGCCAGCCTTGGTGGAGTTGCGCGGCAGCACGTCGAGATCGCGCCCGCTGGAATACACGAGCGTCACTTGCAGGCCGGCGGCGGCCAGCCGGTCTGACAGGTCCCGGATCGTGCCGGGGCTGGCCCGTTCGAGGAACCAGCTCGACTTGAACTCATGCTGGAACTCTTCGGGCTGCGGCCGGATCGCGGGAAAGCGTCCCGCGATTTCCCGCACCCGCGCCAGATCCCAGCCCGCGGCCAGGTGGGCGTGGAGCTCGTGGAGGAGGCGCCCGGCCTTGACGTCGAAAACCTGCGTCCCGACGCCGCCGATGTAGTAGTCTGCGGCGGGCAGTGTGCCGTCGTCGACGAAGCGGCGCAGGTCGTCGACCAGTCGACCGCTGTTGTAGACGAGGAGCGGCCGGGCTTCCGGCGAAAGCGCCTCCCAGGCGCTCTTGAAGCGGGCGCTCGACTCGGGGTTGCCCAGTAGCGTGCCGTCGAGGTCGGAGCTGAAAAGGCGGACGGACTGCATCATTTACGATTTGGGACTTACGAATTACGATTGCCACCGTGCGAGCATTGCAGCGCGGCAGGTAACACGCCGTCTATCGCGCGCAAAATGCCGTCGGTTCGCTGGAATCGTAAATCGTAATTCATAAATCGTGACTCAGCGCCGCGCGCTCAGTCCCCATCATTCCACGGTTCGTCCCACTCGTTGTCGGTGAAGGCGAGGGCGGTGGCGCGTTCCTCGATGAGGCTGGTGAGTTGCTGCGCGATGCCGGTCCAGGTGAACAGGCTGCGGGCCTTGTGCGCCCCCATGCGGCCGAGGCGGGTCGAGAGCCGCGGGTGCTTGAGCACCTTCACGATGGAGATGCCGAGGTCCTCGCGGTCGAAGGGATCGGCATAGAGCGCGTGGCGGCCAAACGTCAGCGCCCGGTAGAGGCCGCCTTGCGTCGTGACGACGGTTGGCGTGCCGCAGGCCATGGCCTCGATGGCGGTCATGCCAAACGGTTCGTAACGGCTGCTGAGCACAAAGACGTCGGCGGCGCGGTAGTTGTCGGCGAGGTCAGCGTCCGCCACGAAGCCACTGAAGACCACGCGCTCGGTTAAGTTGAGCGCCGCGACCTGGGCCTTCAGTTCCTGGAGGATCTTCTGCTCGTTGGTGTTGAGCTCGGTGCCGCCGATCGCGAGGTGGAGTTTCGCGCCCTCGATGCGCGGGGCCACAAGGCTGAAGGCGTCGATCAGCAGGTCATAGCCCTTGTTGCGCGCGAGCCGGCCGATGGCGAGGACCACCTTGCCCGCAAAGCCCAGGCGCTGGCGGATGGCATTGCGTGACGCGGCGCTGACGGGGAAGAACCGGTTGTCGTCGTAGCCCGGGGGGATCATGTGGACCCGGTCCGCGTCCACTCCGTAGTCGTTGACGATCATGTCGACCTGGCTGGGCGTCGTCGCGATCACCTCGGCGCAGCTGCGGTAAAGTCCGGTCTCTTCCCTGATGCGCTGCGTGAAGTTGTATTTCTTTTCGAAGTTGGCGGCGTCGTCCGGAAAGTCCTTTTCCATCAGTTGCTTTTTCCAAAGTCCGAGGGAATGGGGCGTGTGGACGTGCGGGACGTTGAGGGTGTCCGCCAGGCGCCGGGTGGCAAAACCCGCGTCCCAATAATGGCTGTTGAAGAACTGGTACCTGAGACCGAGGCGCTGGATCAGGCGCAGGGCGTTCTCCGACCACTCGCCGAGGTGCCGCACGAGGTATTCCTTGTCGAGAAAGTTGCGGCCGCCGCACGGGACGCGGAGGACGCGCACGCGGTCATTGACGACATCCATCGCGGGTTGGTCCTCGAAGCGGCGCGTCCAGATATCGACCTCGAAGCCGAGTTGCGCGAGTTTCTTGGACAATTCCAGGACATACACGACCTGGCCGCCGGTGTCGGCTGCGCCCAGCGGCGGCTCGGCGGCGACGTAACCATGCGTGGAAACCATGCCGATGCGGGGCAGCAGACTGGGCGGGCTGAACGCGGAGAATTCCATGGGATTTCAGCGTGACCGGGCGGTGCGCTCCGCCAAACCGCACGGCCTGACAATTTGTTCAGAAACCGAATGCCACGCCGGTCCCGTGAAAGCAGGCGCGGCGGACGTTCAATCCTGTTGGCTGTCGGCGAAATTCAACTGCGCGCGGAGCAGATCGTGCAGGGTCACGACGGCGTTTACGCCGCCGTTCTTGCCCAGCACGACGATCAGGCCGCTGGGCGAGTTGACGATCTTGGCTGCGATTTCCCGCACCGGCGAGGTGGGCGTGCAGGTGACCGCCGGCTCGAGGACCGGGGTCCGGCCCTCTCCGAGGGCGGCGGTGGCTTCCAATCGCGTGAGCACGCCGGCCAGCCCGCCGTCCGTGACAACGGGAAAGCGGTCGTGCGCATGCGCCTCGAGCGAGCGGCGCAGGGCCTCGGGTGCGAGGTCCGTCACCACCACGGGGGAGAAGTTCGCGATGCGCGCGGTGGGCAGCTCCATCCAGGTGCGCAGGCTGCGCGGCGGCACGAGGTGCTCGACGTGCTGGCCGTCCTGCGCGAGGACGGCCTCGTAGAAATTCTCGTGCGACATCCGACGGCTGATGAGCTGGCTGACGAGGGCGCCGACCATCAGGGCGGGCACCAGGGCGAACTCGTGGGTCATCTCGAAGACGATCAGAATGCCAGTGACCGGCGCGCGGACCACCGCACCGAGGCACGCGCACATGCCGATGACGGCTAGCGCGACGTGGTCGGCCTGGTTGAGCGGCAGGGCCAGGCCGGCGAGCCCCGCGACGGCCGCCCCGACCATGGCGCCGAAGAAAAGGGTCGGGGCGAAGATGCCGCCACAGCCGCCGAGGCCGTAGCAGACTGCGGTGGCGACGAGCTTCGCGGTGAGCAACAGCAGGGCGATCTGCCAAGCCAGACGGCCGTCGAGCGCCTGCGAGAGGTCGGCATAGCCGAGGCTGAAGACGCCAAGGTGGCCGGTATATATGAAGACCGTGGCGCCGATGGCCCACACGGCGATGCCACCGAGCATGACGCGGCTCCAGCCCGGCAGCCGATGCGGGCGGCGGTTGAAGCCGCGCAGGCCGACGGCCAACGACTGGAACCAGCAACCGGCCACGGCAGCGAGCGCGGCCACGAACGGGGTCAGCGCGTAACCGATCCATTGCGGCGCGCCCTGACCGTGCAGGATGAACGCCGGCTGCGCCCCCAGCAGGCCGTGAGTCACGAGCGCGCCCAGCACCGCAGCGAGCAGCACGCCGCCGAGCATGCGGCTGTTCAGGTCGCCGATGATCTCCTCGAGCACAAAAGTGACGGCGGCGATCGGGGTGTTGAACGCCGCAGCCAGGCCCGCTGCTGCCCCGGCGGCCGCGGGCGCCCGGCGTTCGTTCCGGGCCGTGCCCAGCCAGCCGGCGAGATTGGAGGCAAGGCCGCCGGCCAGCTGTACTGAAGGCCCTTCGCGCCCAAGGCTGGAACCGCCGCCCACGCTCAGTGTACCGGCGATAAACTTCACCCACACCACGCGCCAGGCAACCACGCCAAAATCCTTCCAGAACGCCAGTTTCAGCTGCGGGATGCCGCTGCCGGCGGCGTCCGGGCAGAAGCGCGTTAATAGCCAGCCGGACACGGCCGAGGTGCCCGTGAGGATCAGGAAGCTGCCGACGAGGAAGTCGGGGAGGGGCAGGCGGGCAAGGCGCTCGATTCCTTGGGAATAGACGAAGTGGATCGCCTGGTGGAATAGGACCGCCGCCAGGCCGGCAGCCAAGCCAAGCACCACGGCCACCACCCAGGGGCGGGCTCTGGGCGGCAGGCGCTGGATCAACCGCGCGGGCAAGTCGGCATACACCAGCCAGTGTCCGCAGGCCGCCGCAGGATTTCAATGCATTATCTCGGCTGCGGGGTTTTCCGGGAACCCGACCGGAAATCGGCTGCGGGCGTTCCGCCTTAGGGCTGGCCGCCGGAAAAATCCACCGCCGAGGTGATCAAGCCGACCGCACGCAGCTGGTTGGCCTCCGACCCGGTGCGAAACGGTGCGCCGGAAACGAGGGTGAACCGGTTCAGACCGGGCCCGAGCCGCACATCCGTGATCGTCCAGTCGGTTTCGCCGGTGAGGAGATCATGCTGGGCGGTCTGCCCCGCTGGTAGCTGGAGCTGCACCCGGCGCTCATCCTCCGCGCGCAGCCGCAGGTGGAGCGTCACCATGCGGGTCTCATCGTGGGGGTTGTGGTAGAACAGGGTGGCGTCGGAATACGCCCAGCGGGCGCCGTCCACTGGCCGGTTCAGCCAGCCGCGACCGAAGGTGAGGCTGCGCGCCACGGGTAGTTCCGGCCGGGACGTGGGATGGAGGAGCACGACAACCTGGTTGCGCAGCGGGCTGGTGATCCGCTGGGTGTAACCGGCCGCGGCGAGTCGCTGCAGAAAATCCGCGGCGCGGTCCTCGAAGCCCTTCAGGTTCAGGTAAAGTGCGGCGAAGCCCAAGCGTTCGAGCTGTGCCGCCATCTCCTCCGGGGGAAGCTGGGCGATTTCCTGCTGCCAGCGGCCGCGGGGTCGGTATTTTGGGGCGCCGTAACTGAAGCGCAGGTCGTGGCTGGCAAGGTAGGGACGGAAATGCTCGTAATCGCTCAGTCGCCAGGGCGCCACCACCTCGGGGAAACCGAGCACGGGCAATTGGAAGAGCATGCCGCGGGGCGGTAGCTTGGCCTCGACGTGCCGCATGAATTCCCGGTCGGAACTGACGGCCGCCGTGATCTCGGCGCGGGCTTCCGGGGGTAGCCGGCCCGGCAGCTGGTCGGCCGCCCCGACGACGACGACGACCAGCGCCGCCACCGCGCGCCGCCAGGCCGGCCAAGCGGCGGTCGCCCGGCTAAGGCGGACCATGAGGTAGATCAGCAGGATGGCGGCGAGAAAGATGATGACCCGGTTGGTGGCCCGGAACATGAAGAATCCCGCGAAGAACGACATGAGGTTGGTTACTCCGCCCACGGTGGAAAAGGCGGTCAGCCAGCCGGCTGCCAGCGCGGCCCCGGGAAGCGGGCGACCACGAAGCAGGCGCGGCACCGTCTGCAGGGTGAGCAATATGAGTGCGGCAATGCCGATCAGGCCAAGATAGGGCAGGAATTCCTCACCGCGCCACTCGGCCCAGCGGTTGTAGCGCTTCCCTAGGAATGCAAGCGGCTCGATCCGATGGACCGTCGGCGGAATGAAGAGCTCCACCGGCTTGAGCGCATAGCGCTCCGTGCCTCCGTAGTTGCGCTCCAACAGTGGACGCGCGGCGGAGGTGTCAGCGAAGGCCCAGTATTCGAAGTTCGCGAGGAAGAACGCCCCGAGGGCGATGGCCACTGTCGCAAGACCGATCTGAAGGTTCTCCCGGCGGCGGGGACCCAGAAATTGGGCGGCCAGCGCCCAGGTCATGAGCTGCAGCCAGAAGAACAGGTAGTAGGTATTGTGGCAGCCCAAGGCGAGACCTGCGCCGAGGCAGGCCACGGTGCCCGTGCTGCGCCAGCGCAGCCGCGAACTCCGGGCCACCAGCCAGCAAGCCAGCAGTCCCAAAGGTACCACCCAGGAAAAGACGAAGGAGAAGTGCGACAGCCCGCGGTGGAAAACCGCATAGTTGTAAGAAAACAGCAGCGCGCCGGTACCGGCCCATTCCCATCGGACGGCCAGCCATCGGCGCACCACCCAATAGAAGGTCAGGGCGTTCAGCAGATGCACCAGCATCAGGCCGAGATTGGCGGCCACAAAGACCGAGGTCAGGTGGGCTATTCCTCCCAAGGCGAGCAGCTGCAGCTTCTCCGGGGTGGGATAAGTGCTCCAGTTGGCCCCAAACGGAGCGCCCAAGCGCTCGATCAGTTGCGGCCGCAGCGGCAAGGTGTCTCCCTCCGAAGCGGCTTTGATGCGGGCCAGAGTCTCATAAGCGTCGCCCTGGTAGGCGGTGGGCGTCTGCCAGCTTTCCGCGGTCCAACGCCCGTTCTGGGCGATCCAGATCAGACAGCAAATCACGGCAAGCAACAACCCACGCCAAAGAGCCTGACGTCGACGGGCCGATGCTTTTTCCGCCGAGGTGGGGAGCGGAGGGGGTGGCATCCATCGCGAAGCATTCCGGGAGCCGATGGGGATACAAGCCAAACCATCTCCGCGTGTCGGCTTGTCTGCGGCCGGGTTGCGGTCCAGAAGTGCGCGATGCCCGATCCCCGCTTGACCATCCTTGTTGTCGAAGACGAGGCCGCCATTGCCGAGACGATCACGTATGCGTTGCAGACGGAGGGCTTCGCGCCCGTGTGGAAATCCACGGGTCGGGAAGCCCTGGCAGTGCTCGCGGCCCAGGCGGTGGCGTTGGTTGTGCTCGATGTCGGTCTGCCCGACATGAGCGGCTTCGACGTGTGTCGCGAATTGCGGAAGCGCCAGGCGGTGCCGGTGATTTTTCTCACCGCGCGTAGCGGCGAGGTGGACAAAATCGTCGGGTTGGAACTCGGTGCAGACGACTACGTCGCCAAGCCTTTCAGTCCCCGCGAACTCACGGCCCGCGTGCGCGCGGTGCTGCGGCGGGCACAGCCTGCGCCCCCGGCGGCTACGAAGGCGGGCGTCGGGTGGGTCCACGACGAGGCGAAGTGCCGGATCAGCTTTCATGGGCAGCCCCTCGACCTCACGCGCAACGAGTATCGATTGCTGGGCGCGCTGCTCGCGGCACCGGGCCGGGTTTTCAGTCGGGACCAGCTCATGACCGCCGCGTGGGACGATCCCGGCGCCTCGCTCGACCGCACGGTCGACGCGCACATCAAGACCGTTCGCGCCAAGCTCCGCGCCGTGGCGCCGAACGACGACCCAATCGTGACGCATCGGGGGCTGGGGTATTCGCTGAGGGAGGAGGCCTGAGAAGTTGAATGTTGAAAGATGAAAGTTGAACGCTGCATTCAGCGGGTCCCGCCTGGGTTGCGCTTCGCGCGACCGGGGCGCGACGTCTTTCAACCTTCAACCTTCAACTTTCAACCGGCCTTGGCCGAATGAGAATTCGTACCGCGATCTTCGGGGTCTACGTCGCGGCCTCGGCCGTGGGGTTTGTCGTGATGATGGGCCTCGTGCTGCGTGATGTGCGGTTGCGGTATGTTGAATCGATGCGGCGGACGCTGGGCGACACGGCGGCGTACCTGGCCGCTTATGCAACGCCGACCGCACCGGGCGATGATTGGGTGAAGAAGTTGGCGGCACTGCCGCCGGGCACGGATGTGCTGCGGGTATTTGCCTCGGACAAGACGGACCACGTCGTTTTCGACTCGGCCGGCCGGGATGTGGGCCTGGGCTATGCCCGCAACATGTATGGCGGCGGCAAACTCGCGTCCGAGAATTACTCGGTGGCCAACGTCACGATCGAGGGCAACGAGCTGCGCGTTTTTGCGCCGGTCCGCTTTCAAGGTGAACTGGTGGGCTGGGTGGGCGTGGGCCGCCAGCTCGGCACGGTCACCGAGGGCATCGCCAACGCGCGGTGGCGCCTGGTGTGGTCGGCCGCGGCGATCGCCTTCGTAATGGTCATCGCCGGCTGGTGGATCGCGGCGCGGCTGACGGATTCGCTCGAGCGACTGACGGCTTACGCCCGCGAGGTGCGCGATGGGCGTCCGGCCGCGCCGGTGCAATCGCGCGCCCGGGAAATCGCGGAACTCAGCCGCGCCTTCGAGGAAATGCGGGATGCGCTCGAGGGCCGGCAGCATGTCGAGCGCTACACCCAGACGCTGGCGCACGAGGTGAAGGCGCCTCTCGCCGCCATCCGCGGGGCAGCCGAGCTGTTGGACGAGAACATGCCGCCGGAGCAGCGCGCGAAGTTCTTGGGCAACATTCGCACCGAGGTCGCGCGCATCCAGCGAATCATCGACCGCCTGCTTGAGCTGTCGTCCCTTGAGGCGCGAAAACAATTGCGCCAGACGGAAACGGTGTCCGCCGTCCGCCTGGCCGCGGAGGCCGCCGATGTCGTGCGTCCGGCCGCGGCCGCGCGCGGGATCACGTTGAAGGTGGCGTCCGGACCCGACGCAAACGTGCGCGGCGAGGTGGTGCTGCTGCGCGAGGCGCTAGTGAACCTCTTGCAGAATGCCGTCGAATTTTCCCCGTCGGGCGGAGAAGTCGGCCTCGCGGTCGCCGCTTCCCCGGGTCGCGTCGGTTTCACGGTCGAGGATCGGGGCGCCGGGGTTCCGGACTACGCGCTCCCGCGGGTGTTCGAGCGGTTTTATTCGCTGCCGCGTCCCGGTACGGAAAAGAAGAGCACCGGCCTGGGCCTCGCCTTGGTGAAGGAAATCGCGCACCTGCACGGCGGGGATGCGGCGCTTGCCAATCGCGACGAGGGTGGAGCGCGCGCGGAGTTTTGGGTGCCGGTGGGGTAGCGGCAGGCGTCCCTGCCTGCCGGGGTTTGCAGGCTGGAAACCACAGGCGCGGAAGCCGGTGGCTACGAAAGGTGGCGGCCTGCGGTTTTCTGCGTCTTTTCACGGCCACTTCATACGCACTTCACACAACCCGGGCAGGATTGGCGCATGGAAATGGTCCAACCTCCCGTGATTCCCACTGCTGGCGCCCGGCGGCTGGCGGTTTTTCTCAAGGTCGCCGGCATCTGCCTGCTCATCGCGCTGCTGCACATTCCGCTGTTCATGACGTATGGCGTGCTCCGGGAGCGCCGCAACTACCAGGCGCAGGCCACCGATGAGATTGCCGGCATTTGGGGCCGTGCGCAGCGGGTGAGCGGCCCGGTGCTGGCGGTGCCGTATGCGTACAAGACGCAGGTCGTGCGCTCGAAGGTCGTCAACGGCCGCGCGGTGCAGGTGGAGGAAACGGAACTCGCGACGGCGGTCGCCTATTTCCTGCCGGAATCGCTGGACGTGAACGGCAACATCGACCCCGAAGTCCGCAAGCGCGGCATTTACGAGGCAGTGGTCTATACCTCCAAGCTCAACCTCACGGGTTGGTTTCAACCCGACTTCGCCGCCGCGGGCATCGAGCCCGAGCGCATCGATTGGGACAAGGCCCGCGTGCTGTTCGGCGTGAGCGACCTGCATGGCGTGCGTTCGGTGGGGGCGTTCAAGTCCGCCAACGGACCGGAGGCCTCGTTCGAGTCCACCGACGGCGCGCCGGATGCATTCCTGCCGCTCGCGGCCAAGGCGGCCGGCGTGACGGCCGGGGCGAAGGTGGAGTTTGCGTTGACGGCGGTGTTGCAGGGCAGCGAGCGACTCGAAATCGCCCCGCTCGGCAAGACCACGGCCGTAAAGCTCGCGTCGACGTGGCCGGATCCGTCGTTCATGGGCGCGTCGCTGCCCGTGACGCGCACCGTCGGGGCGGCTGGCTTCAAGGCCGAGTGGGCGAGCGCGCATTTCAGCCGCGGTTTCCCGCAGGCCTGGACCAATCGGGGCGTCCCGGATGCGGACATGGTCCGCAAGATCGGCGCGGCGGCGTTTGGCGTGCGCTTTGCGCAGCCGGTCGACGGCTACAGCCTCGCCGAGCGCGCGCAGAAGTACGGCGTGCTGTTCTTCGTCCTGGTGTTCGCCGTGTTCTTCCTCTTCGAGGTGACGTCCCCGGCGCTGCGCATCCATCCCCTGCAATACGCGATGGTCGGCGCGGCGCTCGCGCTGTTCTTCCTCGGTTTCCTCGCGCTGTCGGAATTCCTGAGCACGGCAGCCGCCTACGGCCTCGCGGCCGGTGCGTGCACGCTGCTCGTGTCGCTCTACACGTGGAGCTTCCTGCAGGCCGGCTGGCGCACGCTGGTGATCGCCGGCGGGCTCGGTGCGACCTACGGGTACCTGTATTTCGTCCTGCAATCCCAGGATTACGCGCTGCTCGCCGGCACCGCCGCGCTCTTCGCCGCCCTGGCCCTGGTGATGTTCTGCACGCGGCGGATCAATTGGTATTCACTCGAAATGAATACCGCAGCCTCGCCGGCTGCCGTGCTCAACCGGTGAGGAGGTGTGTGCCGCCCGGGGTCGTTTGCTCTTCAAAAGTAACGACCCCGGGCGAGAGCCAGGAAGGGTAGGAGCCTGTTTACGGGCGATGCAGGGTGGGCGCGGTCAGCGTGCGTCCCGGTCGCCTGTAAACAGGCTCCTACAAGAGGGTCTGCTGATTGCCCCCGCTCGGCTTCAAGCCGATGGCGGCGTAACCTTTGGGCGTGAGGATGCGGCCCTGGGCGGTGCGGGCGAGGTAGCCTTCCTGAATCAGGAAGGGCTCGTGGACTTCCTCGAGGGTGTCGGCTTCCTCCCCGACGGCGATCGCGATGGTGCCGAGGCCGACGGGGCCGCCGGCGTAGTTCTCCGCCATGAGGCGCAACACGCGCTTGTCCATTTCGTCGAGGCCGGCGGCGTCGATTTCGAGGAGCTCGAGCGCGGCGGCGGCGACGGGCTGGGTGATCTTGCCCTTGGCTTTTTCAGAAGCGTAGTCGCGGACGAAGTTAACAAGGTTGTTCGCGATGCGCGGCGTGCCGCGGGCGCGGCGGGCGATCTCCTGGGCACCGCCGGCGTCGAGGTCGACCTTGAGCAATCCGCAGCTGCGGCGGACGATGCTCTCGAGCGTGCCGCGGTCGTAGTAATCGAGGCGCGTGTTCAACGTGAAGCGCGAGCGCAGGGGTGCGGTGAGCAGGCCGGAACGCGTGGTGGCGCCGATAAGCGTGAACTTCGGGATCGAGAGCCGCACGCTGCGCGCGTTGGGGCCCTGGTCGATCATGATGTCGAGGCGGAAGTCCTCCATCGCGCTGTAGAGGTATTCCTCGACGGTCTTCGGGATGCGATGAATCTCGTCGATGAACAGGATGTCGCCTTCCTCGAGATTGGTGAGCAGGCCCGCGAGGTCGCCGGCCTTTTCGATCACCGGGCCGGACGTCACGCGCACATTGCGGCCGAGCTCGTGGCCGAGGATGAACGCGAGCGTCGTCTTGCCGAGGCCGGGCGGACCCGAGAGCAGGATGTGGTTCAGCGCCTCGCCGCGACGCTTGGCAGCGCCGACCATGACCTGCAGGCGCTCGACGGTCTTCGGTTGGCCGGAGAAATCCGCAAACGACAGCGGTCGCAGCGCCGCCTCCGCGGGCGAGACCGGCGAGGAGAGGGCGGTCGCGAGAAAGTCGGTTCCTTTCGGGGCTTTGTCAGGAGCAGGCATGAAGACGATTACACAGAGGTCACAGAGTGCTGACCACAGAGATTGGGGAGACTCAGCCGCGATCGGAAATAGAAACTGAACGGGAGCATTGCTCGGTGATCTCGGTGTTAGCTCCGTGTTCTCTGTGGCTAAAATCCGTCACTTCCATTCCACCTCGGCTCCGAGGCTGCGGAGGTTTTCGACGAAGTTCGGGTGGGCGCGCTTGATGGTGTCGGCGTTTTTCACGACCGATTTGCCCGGGATGCTGGCGGCGACCATGTAGAGGGCGACGGCGGCGCGGATGATGTACGGGGCCTCGACGACGGCGGGGCGCAGCGGCTTGGCGCCGAAAACCGTGATGCGGTGCGGGTCGCTGACCACCACGTGCGCGCCGAACTTCGAGAGCTCGGACATCCACGTGAAGCCGCCTTCATACACCTTGTTCCAGAACATCACCGTGCCCTCGGCGCGAACCGCGAGCGCGATCATGCAGGGCAGGAGGTCGACCGGGAAATAGGGCCAGGGCGCCGCCTCGATCTTCGGCAGCAGGTTTGTGGTGAACGGCTCGGTGATGACCAGCTTCTGGTTCTTGCGGACGAAGGCCGTGTCGCCGTCGTACTCGACCTTCACGCCCAGCTTCGCGAACGAGCGGTTGATGAGGTCGAAGTGGTGGGGCAGGGAGTGCTTCACGCGCACCTCGCCGCCAGTGATGGCGCCGAGCGCGAGAAACGTGACGACCTCGTGGTGGTCGGTGTTGATCGTGAACGTGCCGCCCTTGAGTTTGGCGACGCCGGTGACGGTGAGCTGGCTCGTGCCTAGGCCGGCGATCTTGGCGCCCATCGCGGCGAGCACGGCGCAGACGTCCTGCACGTGCGGCTCGCTGGCGGCGTTGATCAGGACCGACTCGCCCTCGGCGAGCACGGCCGCCATCACGAAATTCTCGGTCGCCGTGACCGACATGTAATCCGGCCAGTGGCGCGCACCTTGGAAGCGGCCCTTCAGCGACATTTTCAGGTCGTCGCCCGAGCGCGTGATCTTCGCGCCGAGGTGCTCGAGGATTTCGAGGTGCGGGTCGAGTTCGCGGATGCCCAGCGAGCAGCCCTTGGCGTTGGTCGGCAGGACGATCTTCTTCATCCGCTGCAGCAGCGGCGCGAAGAGCAGGACCGACGAGCGCATGCCGGCGGGGAGTTCGCCATTCAGGCTGTCGGCATCGAAGCCCGAGTGATCGATCTGCAGGACGCCCGACGCGTGGTCCCACGCGATCTTTGAGCCCTGTTCGGAAAAGAAATTAACGAGCTTCTCGACGTCCGTGATGTTCGGCACATTCCGCAATGTGACCGGCGCGTCCGTGAGGAGCGTCGCGCACAGGATGGGCAGGACGGAGTTCTTGTTGCCCGACGGCGTGATGGTGCCGCTGAGCGGTTTGCCGCCGTGGATGATGAGGTCGGACATCTAAGGTGTTGAGGGCTGAGAGTTGAGGGCTGAGAGCGAGATTCAGCGCACCAAAAACAAAAAGGCGCCTGCGGGTGCAGGCGCCTTGAAATGATTCGCGCGGGGAGCGCGGAGCAAGGTTTAAGTGGGCTCAGACGCCGCCCTGGCTGCTGCCTTCGGAACGGTAGCCGCCGCTGCGACCGCCGCGGCCGCCACGGGAACGTCCGCCGCGGCCTTCGCCGCCCGGACCGCCGCTGCGGTTGCGACCGCCGCGATGACGGCGATGGCCGCCTTCGCGACGATGCTCACCGCCGGCGCCGGCCGTCGCGGGGACGGACTCGGGGGCGCTGGCGGAGCCGCCGAAGAGGGACTTGAGCCAGCCGAAGAAGCCGCCGGACTTGGCCGGGACCTCCGCGGTGGTTTCGAGTGCGTGCTCGGGCGAGCCGTGGATCGGACGCTCGCTGCGCTCAGGGCGCTCGGTGCGTTCGCGCGGGGCGCCGCCCCAGTTGCGCGGGGTCGGGACGTAAGTGTGGCCCGGGCGCACGTAGAGGAACTGCGGCGGGATCGAGGCGATGTCGACCGGCTCGTCGGCCGGGCGTTCGGACCGCTCTTCGCGGCGCGGACGATCGGCGCGCGGTTCGCGGTTCGGCTTGAAGCCTTCGCTTTCCCAAATCTGGGCGGGCACAATCTTGGGTTGGGCGGGCTCGAGGATGTTGAGTTCCGCCGGGGCGGCTTCCTGGACGGGAGCAGCGGGGGTCACGGCGGCCGGGGCCGGCGTGATCACGGGCAACGATTCGACGGGAGCCGCGGCCGGAGCCGGGGCGGGGGTCGATTCGGCCGGAGCGAACGGGTTCTGGTATTCACGCGGAGCGTTAACGACTTCGATGGCGGTCGGCGTGTATTCAGTGGCGGCCGCGGTGGAGGCGGCGGGACCGGCGGCGGGACGCTTACCGCGGGCGAGGCCGGAGCCGCGGGTGGAGCCGAATGTGGGGAACGCGGCGGCTGGCGCCGAAGGGGTCCCGGTGGCTTCGGCAGGAGCACCGGACGATTCTGTGGAGGACATGTCTATCTATGTTGTTGGTTGAAAGCGCCTGCCAGCAGGTGGCGGCGCGGGTAGTGGATGCCAGCCGGAGCTCGGGAAACGTGCTCAACCCCTCGCAAGCTCGGGGCAGGACAGCGGCAATAACGCGTGCAAAGTCGGTCAAGTGCCCTCCCGGGGCAACCTAATTTTCCCGGGAGCCGGGCTTGCCAGCCGTCCGGACTGCTTCCACGCTGGCCGCCATGGACAAACTTGAGGAGATCTTTCGTATGCAAGATGCGCTGAACAAGCGCATTGGAGTAAATCTGCCCCCGCCGACCGACGAGGAAAAGGGGAAGTGGATCCTTAATTATACCCGGGCCATGCAGCAGGAGACGGCCGAGCTGATCGACAGCGTGCCGTGGAAGTGGTGGGCCAAGTACCAGAAGTTCGACGAACAGAACGCCAAGGTCGAGGTGGTCGATCTCTTCCACTTCTTGGTGTCGCTCGCCCAGACCCTCGGCATGACGCCGGACGATGTTTACCAAGCCTACGTGAAGAAGAACGCCGTCAACCACCAGCGCCAAGAAACCGGCTACGTGAAGAAGGACGAGGCGGATTCGAAACACATTTGACCGGCGCATCGCGCCGGCAAATCGCAAAGGCCAAAGGGCCAAATCACAAACAGGTGGAGCGTGTTGCCCTCAACCCGCTGGATAGGGCGTATCGTATGCAATAGCGCGTTGGGGACATCTCGCTCCACCGTTTCCAATTTCTTTGGCGTTTGGGATTTGGCGTTTGGATTTTATTTCCCCGACCACTCCACCGTCACCAGCGACACCCCTTGTCGCGGGAGGACGAACTCCAGCTTGGCCGTGCCGTTGGCGACGGTGATTTCCGCGGGGGTGTTTTCCAAGGGCGTGAGGTTGCTCGCGGCTTCGAGTACGGCGTATTGCTTGGGATCGGGGGCGACGGGTGAGCCCATTCGCAGCCACTCGGCGTAGGCGTTGCTGTGGTTTTGATCGATGCGGTGGTGCGTGAGCCGCGCCTTCGCGAGCGTCTCAGGCAGGCCGGCGAGCGCGAGGCTCACGGCGGCGTCGGGGCCCGGGACGTCGTCATCGTGGTAATGCCACACCATGATCGTGACCTTGTTCGCAGAGCGTGAGGCAAGCACCCCGACGTCCGCCTGGCCGCGCACGCCCTTGGCCACGATATCGGCGAGTTCCACCTGACCGGAACTCGTGGCGTTCACCCGCTCGGTGCCCATCTGCGAATACATGCGAAAGACGTTGAACACCGCCATCGGCACGCCGTTGCTCGCGATTTGCCGGAAGCCGGCGAACCACGGTTGGTCCTCGAACGTGAACGCCCAGGTGACGGCGCCCTCGAGGTTGATCGCGTGCGCGTCGGCGAGGTCGTGTTTCCGCGCGAACACGGCTGCGGTGTAACTCGAGTACATCGTGCCGTTGCGATAGGCGTTCTGCGGTCCCTGGCACGCGGCGCAGCCCTCGGGGTCGGACTCGCCGATGATCACCGGGATGTTCTTCAACTCCGGATACGAGCCGATCGTGTTGAAGGCCGTCTCGATGGTTTTCAGTTGCGCGCTGATGCCCATGCGGACGTGGCCGTCGACGAGCGTCGGCGAACCCTTCGCATGGAACGCCACGAAGTCGAGCGGTGTGCCCTTCCGGCCGGTCGCGTAGTTGGTGCCACGCAGGCAGTGCTCGAGGAAGTCCTTCATGAACTGCCCGCCATGCCCGGCGGTGTGCGGACCGCCGACGCGGGCGGTTGGGAGCGCGCGGCGCACGCCCGCGATGGCGTAGTCGTGCAGCTTGCGGAAATCCTCGGCGCTGCCGCCCCAGTAACCCGTCGGCTGGTTGTTGGCCTCGTTCCAGACTTCCCACCACCACGTGTTCACTTCGTCCGCGCCGTATTTCTCCACGGCGTGCTTCGCCCACTGGTAGGCGAGCTCGCCCCACTTGGCGTAGTCCTTCGGCGGCTTGGTCCAGCCCGTGTAGATCTGGTTGTAGGGCATGCCCGGGCGCCACGAGTGGCGGTAGGGCTGCGGCTGGGAGGACAGCGCCTCCGGCATGAAACCGATTTGCGCCAGCGGGCGCACGCCGCGCTGCAGGTAGCTGTCAAAGATGCGATCGATGCCGCGCCAGTCGTAGATCGGGTTGCCCGCGGCGTCCTCGGTGTAAGCGTTCGTCGAACCCCATTTGAATGCTGGCGTGCCGTCGCCGCTCGTGAGGAGATTGTGCGCGCGGAAATAAATCTGCTTCGGGGCCAGCGCGCCCAGCTGCCCGAGCAGCTTCTGCCCGTCCTTCATCGTCGCGTAGTTAGGCTCATCGGCGCCGAAGTACCGCCAGAACGTGCGCAAGGTCCCGCGGGACTGCGCGGCCTCGACCGTGATCGTGACAGGAAACGGGGGAGCCGGTTCGGCAAAGGCCGCGGTGGCGACGAAGACGAAGAGCGCAAGGAGGGGTCGGGTGTTCATCGGGAGGGGTAGGAGCCTGCTTGCAGGCGATTCAGAGAGGGGTGAGTTGGCGGGCACTGCGGGATCGCCTGTAAACAGGCTCCTACGGCACCAACACGAACCTGCCATGGGGCTCGCGCTTGCCCTGGGGAATTCGCCCAGCGTCGCCGGTGATTGGCATCACCGCGAAGAGAAAACGATGTGGCAGTCCGAATCGCGCCGCCGTCTCAGTTCCGGGAGGCGGTTATCTTCGAGACTCGATTGAAGAGATACGTGCCGATCGGTTGGCCCACGGGTCCAAACGTGCTCGCCTCAACCCGGTGCACTTCGACAACAAGCAGCCGGCGGTCGCCCGCGCTGCTGAGCAGAAACAAGTATCCTGTTTTCTCCTTTCGTTTCGAAAACAGCAGCTTCACCTGTTCGCGCTCGGTGTCGTAGCCCATCTCGCGATCCCAGCGGCCGCCCCAAGTCTGCTCGCCGTCGGCATCGACACAGCGAATCACGAACCCGCTGTCGGACTGTCGGATCACCACGCGATCAGTTTGTGCAAACAACGTGCGTGCGGTCGCTGGCTCGAATTCCAAGCCCAGCAGCCCGTGGAGGGAGACGACCTCATCGGTCGCGCCAAGGACCGAGCCGAGGTTTTCGTAGGTTCCGGAAACGTCCACCGCGTGCACGGTGACGGCAAGCAAGCCCGACAGGAGCAGCCGTTTCATGACGGCGGTGTATCACACCACCGCCACGAAGCTACCCGAAAACTCGACCGCGGGTTTGCCGTTGGCGCCTTCGACGACGGCGGTGAGGTTCATGCGCGCCTTCTTGTGGCGCTCAAGGTCGCGGATGAACTC
Source organism: Lacunisphaera sp. (assembly GCA_044224295.1). Lineage (GTDB taxonomy): Bacteria > Verrucomicrobiota > Verrucomicrobiia > Opitutales > Opitutaceae > Lacunisphaera. The sequence goes on from JBGAKQ010000003.1 coordinate 272,003, forward strand.
CTGCGCCAACGCGGCGGGTGGGCGCACGCAGGTGGCCCGGAGCCGGCCGGTCACGGGCTGGCGATAGAAGGCCTCGCTGTGTTTGACGACGACGTGCCCGTCAATGCCGGCCTCGCGCAGGAGCGTCCACAAGCCCGCGTAGCAGGCCAGCGTCGGCAAGGCGTGCAGCGAGCCCCCGAAGGCGGTGCCGACGTGGTTCACGTTCTTGTCGAGCGGGGCCTCGAGCACGAGACGCTGCGCGTTGCTTTCGGCCACGTGCAGGCCCATCGCTTTCGTGAGCGGAATCTTTTCGTGCAGGAAGGCCTCGAGCGCCTTGGTGGACATGTTTTCGGGAACGACTTCGCTCATGAAGGGGAGAAGGGGATAACCACGGAACAAACGGAATACACAGAAGGGCGGGCAACACCAGAAGTACAAAAATCGGACCGGCCATTTTCACAGGAGCAGCGGTGTCATCCGCCAAGGGTAAAGTTGGGGTCTTTGAGGAGTTTGTTCAGCACGACGATCATTTTGCGCATGACCGCGACGATGGCGACCTTGGCCGGCTTTCCTTCGGCAAGGAGCCGTTGATAGAAGGGGGCCAGCACCGGATTATGATGAGAAGCAGATACCGCCGCCATGTAGAGGACGTTGCGCACGGCGATCCGACCACCGTGGGCGTGGCGTGGGCGGGCGGTCTCGCCGCTATCGTTGGCGTGCGGGGCGACGCCAACCAGGCCGGAGATCTGCTTGTCCTCGAGGATGCCGAGCTCGGGCAAGTAGGCGAGCAGCGTGGCGGCGAGTACCGGACCACAGCCTTGGAGCTGCTGCAGGCGCTCAAACTTGGCGCGCAGGGCCGTGTGGCCGTGGATATGCTCGTGGATGCGCGCCTCGATCTCCTTGAGGCTGCCTTCCAAGTGCGCCAGCTCGCACTCGATCAGGCCAAGCAACGTCGGTCCGGCGCTTTCCCGCCGGTTGCCGAAGAGCACCCGTTGTTCGTCGAGCTGACGGCGATGATCCAGCAGCTCGCGCAGGACCTCGACTTCCGGACTGGGCAAAACCTCGACTCGCGGCTGCATGGCCACGGCGTAGCGGCGCAACAGCTCGACATCAATCTTATCGGTCTTGGCCTTCAATCCCTCGGCGCGCGCGAACGCCCGCACACGCCCCGGATGCACCCGGCTGACCGCGATCTTGGCCTGGCCCAGTGCGGCGAGCAACGCTCGCTCGTACCCGCCGGTTGCTTCGCAGACCACGCGTGCCCGGGGACACGCCTCCAGTCGCTTGATCAAAGTGGCGATTCCCTCGCGGGTGTTCGCCACCGCGGCCGTCCGGCCCGGCTCCAAGCCATAGTCCAATCGATGCTTGGACACATCCAACGGCACATACCTCACAGGTTCGGTCGACTCTGTCTTGTGATGCGAGTTCATGACTCTGTCAGCGGTTCGAGTTTAACCAGGTACAAGACCGCGACGCCTGCTCCTGTTCGAGGTCGAGCCCCTGGTCGCAGATCGGTCTGTCGGTCTTGTCGTCCCGCTCGTAGCGAGCAAGCGGAACACCCTGGCGGGATTGCTCCAGCGTGGCTGGCACCGCACACCATCGCAATCCCCGGCCGGCGGCTTCCTCCGACGAGCTTTGCGGCCCATTCTCGGAAGCCACCGGCCGTCTTACCCCTCGCAGTGTTCACGTGCCTAGACATACAAGGCCGCAGAGATCGCAGAGGACATCACCTCCTCTGTTACCTCTGTTTCCTCCTGTAAATAAGCTGGCTTGGGTGTTTCTCGTACTGAGAACCGCATTGCCCCAAGGTCGCTCCCGCCTACGTTCGCCGCATGACCAACACACCGTCGGGCTCGCGTCGTCGGCGGCTCCTCTGGGTCGCCGGCGGGCTGATTGCCGCCTTCACCATTGCCGGTTTCTTTGTCGCGCCGCCGATCATCAAGGCGCAGATCGAAAAGCGCGCCAGCGCGCTGCTGGGCCGCACCGTGACCGTGGGTCGGGTGGCGGTGAATCCGTACGCCGTGTCGGTGACGATCGAACGGCTCGACATCCGCCTGAAGGACGGCACCGGTTCGTTCCTGGGCTGGGACCGCCTGTATGTGAACGCCGACCCGCTGGCGTCGCTCACCGGGACGTGGACGCTCGGGGCGGTGGAGCTTGATGGCTTTCATGTGACGGCGGAGATCCGCGCGGACGGCTCTTTCAACTTTGCCGACATCATTGCGCAGCTGAACGCCGGCGCTCCCGCCGCGCCCACGACGGCCCCGGCCAAACCCGCGCGCCCGCTGCGCGTAGGTAGCCTGAAGGTTGCGGGGGCCCGCCTCGATTTTGTCGATCGCACCCCGAAGCGCCCGTTCACGACGAGCCTCGGGCCGGTGAGTTTCAGCCTGACGGAGTTCGTGACCGCCGGTGCCCGCGGCGCGCCGTATCGTTTCGAGGCGGTGACGGAGGCCGGCGAAAAGTTTTTGTGGTCCGGCTCGCTCGCCGCCGACCCGGTGGCCTCGCGCGGGGAATTCGCGATCGAGAACCTGCTGCTCAAGAAGTACACGCCCTACGCCGACGACAAGGTGCGCGCCCAGGTCACCGATGGCGCGCTGAGCCTGCGCGGTCGCTACGAGGTGGAAGTGGCGGGCGCACCCAAGACCCTGAAGCTCACCGGCGGCGAGCTGCACTTGCGCAACCTCAAGGTGGGCGAACCCGGCGGCAGCGAAAACGCCCTGGAGTTGCCCACGCTGGACATCACCGGGATCGAGGCCGATGGCCTCACGCGCCAGGCGAGCATCGGCGCGGTGACGCTGTCGGGCGGACAGGTGCGGGCGCGGCGGGAAAAGGATGGCACGATCAATTTGCTGGCGCTGCTGCAGCCGCCGGCGGAGTCGGGCCCTAAAGCCCCTCCCACCAGTGAACCGGCGACAGCGGGAACTTTGCCGGAGCTCAGGGTTGGCGAGGTCGCGGTGAAGGATTTTTCGGTGGAGTTGGCGGACCTCGCGGCGCCGACGCCCGCGCAGCTCGCGCTGAAGAACCTGCAGGTTTCGGTGAAGGACGTCACGCTGGCCGACGGCGCCGTCATGCCGCTCGCGATTTCCCTGAATTGGTCGCCGCGCGGCGCGATCGACGTGCGTGGAACGCTGGCACTTCGTCCGCGGGTTCGGGCGGACCTCAAGCTGGACGTCGGTGGCGTGGAGCTGCTGCCGCTGAGCCCCTACTTGGAACAGTTCGTGAACGCCCGGATCACGCAGGGCGCCGTATCGACGCAGGGCAATGTCCAGGTGGAGTTGCCGACAGCGGGGGCGCCCGCAATTTCGTTTGCGGGCGGCGTCACGCTTGAAAAATTCGGCCTCGTCGATGGCGCGCTCAGCGAGCAGCTCGCCGGCTTTCGCGAGTTGGCGCTGAACGGCCTCAAGGCAACGACGGCGCCGACGCTGGCCGTGTCGCTCGACGAAGTGAAATTGACCGCGCCGTATGCGCGGGTGGTCGTCGCGGCGGACAAGACGCTCAACCTGGCGGCGGTGGCGAAGTCAGCGCCGGAGAACGAGCCGTCGGGGCAGAAAGCCCCCGCCACCGAGCAAGCGATGGCCGGGCCGCGGCCGAAGATTGAAATCGCACGGGTGGTGGTATCCGAGGGCGACTTCACGTTTGCGGATCGCTCCGTGTCGCCGGCGGTGCGCGTGGCGGTGAACCAGTTTGGCGGCTCCATCGCGGGGCTGTCGTCCGAAAATTTCGCGAAGGCCAAGGTCGACCTCCGCGCCGCGGTCGATGGCACTGGCCCGATCGCCATCACCGGCGAGCTCGATCCCCTGGGCGCAAAGAAATTCGTCGACCTGAAAGTCGACGTGCAGCACGTGGACCTCGTGCCGTTGAGTCCGTACAGCGGGAAGTTCGCCGGCTATGAGCTGGCGCGCGGCAAACTCAATGTCGCGGTGCAGGCGAGGCTCGACGGCGAGCAACTCGACGCCACGAACCTCGTCACGCTCAACCAATTCACCTTTGGCGCGCCGGTGGAAAGTCCCGAGGCGACGAAGCTGCCGGTGCGGCTCGGGGTGGCTTTGCTGAAGGATCTTGATGGCAAGATCGTGATCGACGTGCCGGTCTCGGGCCGGCTCGACGACCCAAGTTTCGGCGTGGGACGCGTGGTGTTGCGCGTGATCACCAACCTCCTCGCAAAAGCGGCGGTGTCACCCTTCGCGCTGCTCGGCTCGATGTTCGGCGGCGGCGGCGACGAACTCGCCTTCCAGGAGTTCGCACCCGGGGCCAGCGCACTCCAGGCCACGGAGGTGAAGAAGCTCGCGACCATGGTGCAGGCGCTCACGAATCGCCCGGGACTCAGCGTGGCGATCGAGGGCGGTTATGATGGCCCGGCCGACACCTACGCGCTGAAGCGGCGGAAACTTGACGCGTTGGTGCGCGCCAAAATCTGGGAGGAGCGCCGCGCCGTCGATCCCAACCTCCCGCCGCCCGAGCAACTCGAGATCGCGGCTGAAGCCAGCGCGGCGAAGGTGAAGCAGCTGTTCGATGAAAAGTTTCCCCCGGGGACCCAGTTCGGTGCGCCATTGCCGCCGGCGCCCGTGGCCGCCGCGGCTCCGCCCGCCCCGAAGAAAGGCCTGCTGCGCCGCGTGGTCGACGTCGTGACGTTCCGCGGATCCGGCGCCACGACCGCGACCGCCGCGGAAACCAAGGCCGCGACCCCGGCCGCGGTGGCCACCGAAGCGACCGGCGGCCCGTCGCTCGAGGAAATGACCGGACGCCTGGCGGAGACGATGGCGGTGACCGACGACGATCTGCGCGCGCTCGCGGCCACCCGCGCGCAGGCGGTGCGCGATTATTTCATCAATGCCGGCAAGATCGCCCCCGACCGCGTCTTCCTCGCGAAGGGCAAGGAGCAGCCCGAGAACAAGGGCCCGCGGGCGTTTCTGGGGTTGCAATGATGCGGCGCGGGGCGCGCCGTGGTTGAAAGTTGAAGGATGAAAGTTGAAAGGCCGCGGTTCAGAAGCAGCGGGAACATCTGGGTTGGCAGCGATTCCCTGCTTTCAACATTCAACATTCAACTTTCAACTCCCCGCCACCCAATGAACTGCCGACCCCATTGCGGGGCTTGCTGCATCGCGCCGTCGATCAGCTCGCCGATTCCCGGGATGCCGCATGGCAAGCCCGCGGGCATTCCGTGCGTGCAGCTTTTGCCGGACATGCGCTGCGGCCTCTTCGGCAAACCGGAACGGCCGGCGGTGTGCGCGAGTTTGCGCCCGATGCAGGAGATGTGCGGTGAAACTCGCGACGACGCTCTCCGATACCTGACCATGCTTGAGGACCAGACCCGGGGTTGATTCGCCGTGGGGTCAATTTCCCCGGCCGGAGCGTTGCGATGACCTTAGTGGGCCAGGCGCCCTCCGCGCTCGCGGTCGTCGTCGTGGTCATCGGCGCCAGCGCCAAACTCGAAGCCGATTGAAAGCAGGAACGTCTCGGTGCTTCGTTGCCTTTCGCGGCCCCACATGACCACCCCATCAATGTGCAGCTGGTCAATGGGCCGGTATTGAATGCAGGGCCCAAGCTCCGCCCGTCGGGAAACCGGGTCGGTCACATCGCGGGAATGTCGCCATTGCGCTTGGAGGCCAACGTTGAGGGTTTCATTGGTGACGCTGTAGGTCAGCGCGGTGGCGACGGTGAGCTCGCGCTGCCGGACGTTGCCGGCCTGGCGTTCATACTGGCAATCCGCCGCCCAGTGCAGGCGGGGCGTCAGTTCCGCGCCCAGCACGATCTGGCCGACCGGTGCGTCCGCCCCGCCGGAATTAAAGCGCCAACCCAGGCCGACGGCCGGGTTCAACGGTAGCTTACCCCAGTCGGCGAGGGCGTAGCGCGCCGACACCCGGAGCGAAGCTTCGCGCCAGCGCAATCCCGGGAGTCCCTCGCGAAAATTGGCGTAGGTATTTTCAACGCCGGCCTGGAGCCGGTGGCCGAGACCGATTTCAAATTCCTGTGTCCACTCCCGATGGTGGCGGCCACTCGGCGTCGTGACGTCGACAAAACCGGCCTCGACCTCGTACTGCTCGGCGGGCGCGACGTACACCGCCACGCCCGGGAAGGGACGCCGCGCGGACCATTCGGGCTGGGCGTAGGTACCGACGATCTTGTTTTCGCCCGGAACTCCGGGTGAGACCACCGCCAGCGCGGGGAGTTGGGCGGACGCTTCCGTCTGACCGTGCGCCGCATGGGACACGGCCACCAGGAGAGCCAGCATCGGGGCGAGGAATCGTTGCATGGGAAGGATTCGTTGAGCCGGTCCCGACGACTACTGGCAACCGCTATTTCCCGCTGAATCAGTCGCCAGAAGAAAAATCGAGGCGGGATTCGATTGCCCCGGCGGGCGCGAGGCACGGCCAACGCCCACCGGCCTTGACTTCGCCCTTGCTTGGAAAAGCCTCGGTGCATGCAGCGGGTTTTCCGGAACTGGCGTGTCGCGTTGCTCGTGGTGCTGGCGCTGGTCGTCACCCGCGAGGGCCGGGCGCAAGGGAAGGATGATCAGTCCGCTGAGTGGCCGGCGGTGCGCGACCGCACGTTTGCGATGGTCTGGGAAACCGTGAACAAAGCCTACTTCGATCCCACGTTCGGCGGGGTCGACTGGGCTGGCGTGAAGGAAAAATACCAAGGCCGGCTCGAGGCCATTGCCGACAAGCCGGCCCTGCGGGTCCTGCTCGGGCAGATGCTCCGCGAGCTGCGGAAAAGTCATTTCTCCATCCTGCCGCGTGAAATGGCGGTCTTCACGCCCGCCGAGCGCGTGCGCATCGGCACGGCCGGCATCGACCTCGCCAGCGTGGACGGCGCGGTGACCGTCCTGACGGTGCCCGCCGGGACGAGTGACCTGGAACCCGGCGACGTGGTGCTGGCGGCAAACGGGCTCGAACTCGCGCCGCTGCAAGCTTACCTGGCGGGCACCGAGTTGTCCCCGGCCCGCGCCGGTTTCTACCTGACGCATCTCGTGGACAGCCGGCTGCGTGGCGCGGTTGGGTCGGTGGTCGAGCTGCGGGTTCGAAAACGCGACGGCAGCGAGCGGGTGGTCGCGGTCAAGGTGCTGGCGCACGAAGGCGATTGGTCGGAGCCGATGGGCGATTTTCCCTCGCAGCCGGTGGAATGTCTCACCCGCACGGATCCCAACGGCATCGTTTACCTCCGCTTCAATGTGTTCACCCGGCAGGTGATGAAGACGGTGCGGACGGCGCTGGAAAACGTCCCGAAGAATGGCGGCCTCGTGATCGACCTCCGCGGCAATCCCGGCGGAATCTCGATCATGGCCTCCGGCATCTCGGGCTGGTTGAGCGATCATCAGTTTCTCCTCGCGACGATGCATATGCGTGAGGGGCATTTCGGCATGACGGTGTCGCCCCAGGCGCGGGCCTTTCTCGGACCGGTCGCGATCCTCATCGACGGCGGGTCGGGTTCCACGAGCGAAATCATGGCCGCCGGCCTGCAGGAAGCCGGCCGGGCCCGGATCTTTGGGGAGACGAGTGCCGGCGCGGCGCTGCCATCGAACTTCCAGGCGCTGCCGACCGGCGATCTCTTCCAATATGCGATTGCCGATCTGCAAACGCCCCGCGGCCGCCTGATCGAGGGCAACGGGGTGACGCCGGACGAACCGGTGCAGCGCACGCGCGCGGACCTGCTGGCGGGTCGGGATCCCGTGCTTGAAGCCGCGCGGGTTTGGCTTGAGCATTCCCGCGACCGAAAAGAAACCACGCCATGACCCGCAGTTTGCGCCGCTTTCTCCACGCCGCGGCGGTCAGTTTCGGGGTGCTCGCTGTCGCCGCGCCCGGACTGCCGGCGGAACCGTCGACCGCGCCTGCCGCCGGCGACGAGGGGGCGCGCGAGGCCAAGGAGATCCTGATGAAGTGGATGAACGCCATCGGCGGAGCCAACGCCGTGAACGGGCTGCGCACGGGCTACATCCAGGGCAAGATCGACTTCAACAACGGCCGTCCGCCCATCGACATGTTGGTGCAGGCCGGCCCGGGATTCTATCGACTCGAGTACAAGCTGCCGAACTTCGGCACGCTGATCCAGGCCTTCGATGGGCGCACCGCGTGGCAGTTCAACGAGACGCTGGGCTTTGGCTTCCTGTCGCCGACGGAAAACCAGCTGAATTTTGCGATGACGGATTTCCGGGCGCCGGTGCGGGTCGGGTCGTGGTATCCCCAGCGCAAGGCGCTGCCCGAGGAAATGGTCGCGGGCCGGAAACTGAAGCCGGTCCTCCTGACCACGGCGAATGGTCGCGAGGAGAAATGGTACTTTGATCCGACGACGGGCTACCGGCGGCGGGTCGAGGTGCTCGGTGGGCCCCACCGGCAGATCCTGGAATTCGACGACTTTCGATCCGCGTTTGGCGCCGCCGTGAAGGAGCCCTTTCGCGTCGTCCGCACCGAGGGCGACCGCCGCGTCGTCGTGATGCTCGACATGATCCTGTACAACGAGCCGATGGAGCCGCTGTTGTTCGCGCCGCCACTTGGGCCGACCGAAGACAACCGCAAGTTGGAATCCCTTTTGGCCGCGAGTTTCTCGGTCATGGGGGGCAGCGCGTTGCGCGAAATCCAGACCCGCGTGACCGAGCAGGTGACGCGCGTCCTCACCTCGGGTCAGGAGGTCGCGACGACCATCTACCAGAAACGACCCAACCTGCTGATGGTGGAGCAGGACACGCCCGGCGTGGGGCGTTCCTGGCGGGGCTACGACGGCAAGGTCGGCTGGGCCTGGAACGAACTCGAGGGTTATCGCGAGATGCAGGGCGCGGAGTTGCAGCAGATGCTCGCGAGCACCGACCTGGAGGGCCCGCTGAAGATCGGGGTGCTGTGTCCGTTGCGGAAATTCCTCGACGAAAAAGTGGTGGGCGGCCGCTCGCTGATCGGGGTGGCCATGTCGAGCATCGCCGGGCCCGAGGGGAACTTCTATTTCGATCGCCGCTCCGGGGAACTCGTGCAGGTCGAGACTTTCGTGCAAAGCGGGCCGGACGGTCGCCTGAAGGTCCTCGCGGAGTTTTCGGACCACCGGCGGGTCGACGGCGTCCTGATCCCGCACACCGTGACCGTGACCAACCCGGCGGTGCAAACGGTCACCCGCACGAAATCGGTGAAGCACAACGTGCCCCTGGAGGACGCGCTGTTTGCCCCGCGCAAAAACTGAGCCGGGCCCGGGTCAGTAGTTCGGCCAGATGCCGGGCGTGATCAGTTCGACGAGGTGCTGGTCCGGGTCGCGGATGTAGAAGCTGCGGCCGCCGCGCGGCCAGTGAGTTTCGCTTTCGATCCTGAGGCCGCGGCTGATGAGATGTTCGCGCCAGCGGTCATAGTCGGCGGAGTCGATCGCAAACCCGATGTGGTGCGGCCCGGCGCCGTCGTGGGGCGGGATGATCCCGCCGGGCACGGGCGTCGGCTGCAGCGTACCGCCGCGCTTGAAGAGCAGGAGGACCTGGTGCGATCCAGCTTTGAACGACTGAAAGCGCGCGGGGTCGCCCGTCATCGGCTCGAATCCAAAGACGTCACGATAGAACGCGATCGCGCGCGGCAGGTCGTCGACATAAAGGATCGATTCAACGATTGCCTGAATCGCGGGCGGCTGGGTTGGGGAGCTCATGCGGGGGCAGCCACGGAAAAGTCGGAATACCCAGGAGACAAATCGCCGCTGAGGTTGCGGCAGGATCAAACGAGGCGAACTTATGGAAGGAAACGAAGCGAACGAAGCACCGCTTTGTTAACTTGTTTGCCTGCTGTAAATGGATCGAAGGCTTAGTGCCCGCCGTCGAGATCGCCCGGCTTGAGCAGCGGGGCGAAGAGCGCCTTGTTGCTGCCCTTCATGTAGGCTTCCTTCGGCTCGACCGTGCCATCCTTCACGCGGGCCATGAGGCTGTTGTCCATCGTGACCATGCCGTCGGCGGAGCCGCTCTCGATGATGCCGCGGATGTTGGAAATCTGGCCCATGCGGATCGTGTTCGGCAGCGCCTCGTGCTGGAGCAGGATCTCGTGCACGGCCACGCGGCCCTTCGGCACTTTCTTGCAAAGCAACTGGGCAACGACGCCCGCCAGGCAGCCGGCGAGCATGACGCGCACCTGGTTCTGTTCCTCGGCGGGGAAGGTGTTGATGATGCGGTCGACCGTCTTCGGCGCGTTGTTCGTGTGCAGCGTGCCGAACACGAGCATGCCCATCGAGGCGCAGGAGAGCGCGAGCTTGATGGTTTCCATTTCGCGCATTTCGCCGAGCAGCAGGATGTCGGGGTCATGCCGCATCGCGCCCTTCAGCGCGGCGCCAAAGGTCTCGGTGTGCTCGCCGACCTCGCGGTGCACGATGGTCGACTTCTTGCACGGGTGCACGAACTCGATCGGGTCCTCGATCGTGATGATGTGCTTCGCGAGGTTGTCGTTGATGTAGTCGATCATCGCCGCGAGCGTGGTCGACTTGCCCGAGCCGGTCGGGCCCGTGACCACCACCAACCCCTGGTCGAGGTGACAGAGCTTCTTGAGCGCCTCGGGCAGGTTGAGTTGGCTGAACGAAAGGATCTTCGCCGGGATCTGGCGCAGCACCGCCGCCTGGCCCCAGTGGTTATAAAGGTAGTTCGCGCGGAAGCGGGCGAGGCCCGGGACTTCGTGCGCGAGGTCGAGGTCCTTCTTCTCAAGGAATTCCTTCCAGCGCTTTTCGGGGCAGATCTCCTTCAGCAGCGCCTCCATGTCGGCGCCGGAGAGCGGTTTTTCGGCGATCGGCGTGAGCGAGCCGGAGATGCGGGACTTCGGGGGCAGGCCGACCGTGAGGTGGAGGTCGGAGCCACCCTTTTCGAGCATGGTGCGGAGAAGAGAATCGATGGCGGCCATGGGCTGCTACAGCAGTAGAAGGGTGAAAGATGAGGGTTGAGAGACCGGTGCCGGCGGGCGCGGGGCCGCTATTTCTTGGCGGCGGCGGGGGGCGGAGGCGGCGCGGGGGGCGGGTCGATTTTGTTGCGGACGTTTTTCGTCGTCACGTTGATCAGCGCGGTCTCCTTGCTGATCTTCTTCTGCTGGTAGAGCTCGAGCACCACGTTTTCCATGATGCACATGCCCTCCTTCACGCCGGTTTCCATCGTGTTGCGGAGGCCGGCGGTCTTGCCCTCGCGGATCAGCGCCTGGATGGCGGTGTTGGAAACCATGATCTCGCACGCCACCACGAGGCCGCCGTCGGTGCCGGGGAGGAGGCGTTGGCAGACGACGCCGCGCAGCGACTCGGCGACCGAGGCGCGGATCTGCGTTTGCTGCGCCGGCGGGAACACGTCGAGGAGGCGGTTGAGGGTCGTGGACGCGTCGCTCGTGTGCATCGTGCCGATGACCAAGTGACCGGTCTCGGACGCGCTGATCGCCATCTCGATGGTTTCGAGGTCGCGAAGTTCGCCGATGACAATCACGTCCGGATCCTCGCGCAGCGCGCCCTTCAGCGCAGTGAAGAATGACTTGGTGTGCGGGCCGACCTCGCGCTGGGTGACGTTGCAGCCCTTGGGCAATTGCACGACCTCGATCGGGTCCTCGACGGTGATGATGTGGTCCTCGCGCTGCTCGTTGAGCTCGGCAACCATCGCCGCGAGCGTGGTGGTCTTGCCGGAGCCGACCGGGCCGGTGATGAGGATGAGGCCGTTGTGGTAGGAGAGGAGCTTGCGGATCGCGTCGAGGTTGCGCAGGCCGAGTTCGCCGAGTTTCGGGATGCCCGCGGGCACCATGCGGTAGGAACCCGACGGGCCCCACTTGTGGAACATCAGGTTGACGCGGTAGCGGTTGGTGGCGTCGAGCGCGAGGGCGAGGTCGTAGTCGCGGCGCTCCAAGTAAACGTTCTTCTGGTGCTCGGCGAGAAGGACGGTGTTCAAGCGGAGCGACTCATCCTCCTTCAGGATGTGGTCCGTGATCGGTGTCAGGGCCCGCAGTCGGCGGACGAAGGGCTTGGAGCCAGCGGATAGATGGAGATCGCTCGCGCCGAATTTGCCCGCGTCGATCAGCAGCTTGCGCATGGCGGCGGCGAGCGCCTGGTCGTCCATTGAAGCGATCTGGTCGAAAGGAAATTGCGGCGCGCCGGCCGGAGCCTTCGCCATCGGGGCGGCACTGCCGCCCGAGACGATCGGCGTCTTGCCTTCGAGCAGCGGGTTCGCATCAGGCGGGCCACCGGCGGCCTTGGCCATGGCGGCGCCGGCGATGTTTTCCAGCTTCTCGACGTCGGTGACGATGCCGTCGTCGATGAGCTTTTGCGCGAAGTCCATCAGCTGGGCGTCGCGACCGACGGCTCGCAGCACGATGACGGCCTGCTCGCGCGTGAACATGTTTCCGTCAACACCGAGGCGGATGAGCCAAAGGATCTCGTTGTTCATGCCGAAGTGGACGGGATGCTTTCGAGCGCGCGCCGCTTGGCAAGGCAAAGGTGATTAAATCACAAAGGCCAAAGGTCCAAACGCCAAACACGGACCGCCCGAGGGCGGGAAATTACAAACCCCAGAAGCCCAACCTCCAAACCACGAGCGGAAAATCCGGCGAGCGCATCCCAAAGGCCCTGCGCGGTTTTTTGTATTTCGCTGCGGTTATTTGAACTTTGGCGCTTTGGCGTTTGAGGTTTGCGCGCGGAGCGCGTCACTCCGCTCCATTCACGATCTTATAAACGGTCGCCGCCACCGCGGCCGCCGCAAAGCACGCAACGAGGTAGATCCAGATGCTGCCCCAGGAAACGATGCCCATGATGCAGATGCCGAGAGCCACCGCGGGATTGAACGCGCCACCCGAAATGCCGCCGACGGCGTACGCGCCGGTGGTGACTGTCATGCCGATGGCCGCGCCGTAAAAAGAGTTGCCGCTGGTGCCCTTCGCGGTCGCCACATTCAGCACGACCCACGCGAGGGCGAAGGTGAAGGCGAACTCCGCGAGCAGTGCCGGGAGGATTTCCGGCGACATCGCGCCGCCGAGCGCGGCCGCTTTTGCCACCAGTCCGGTCTTCAGCGCCTTAACGGCCAGCGCGGCCACGGTGGCACCCGCGAGCTGGGCGCCCATGTAGGGCACGACATCGCCGGCCGGGCACTTGCCGCGGAGGAAAACCGCCAGGGTCACCGCCGGGTTGAAATGGCCGCCGGAAACGTGGCCCCCGGCATAGATCATCACCATGAGCGCGCAGCCAATCGCGATGGGCGCCATGTCCCCGGCGCCCGGCGCGAGCACCGTCATGCCAATGGTGAACACGAGGAAGAAAGTACCGATGAACTCGACGAGGTATTTTTTCATGGGGTGGGTGGGTCGCGCGATACAAGCCACGCCTCGCGGCGAGTCGAGACGGAAGGCCGCCGGTTCGGCAACGGGTGAGGAGACATCGCCAAATGATGCTTAGCCCATCCGGGGCGTCCCGCGTAGTCTCGCGCGCCCCGGCGAAGCCCCTTCCCGGGCCGCCACCAAGCCATGAAAATCCGTTCAATCCTGACTGCCGGCGCCGTCGCGCTGGCGTTCCTCACCTCTGCCTCGGCCGCCTCGCCGTGGTCGCTCCGCGTTCGCGCGACGTACCTCGTGACCGCGGACAAGTCCGACGCGTTCTCGGCGCTCGGCCTGAACTTCGCGTCCGGCGCGGTTTCCGTGAGTGACAAACTCATCCCGGAGATCGACGTCGCCTACAACTTCACCGACGTGTTTTCGACCGAACTCGTACTGACGATCCCGCAGGAGCACAGTGTGACGCTGGCCGGCGCGGGCAAGCTGGGCACGTTCAAGCACCTGCCGCCGACCCTGCTGTTCCAGTACCGCGCGAATCCGGGCGGCGGTTTCCGTCCCTACGTCGGGGCGGGCGTGAACTACACGCTCATCTTCAACGACAAGCTCGCCGTGGCCGGCGTGCCGCTCTCCCTCGAGCACTCCAGCATGGGCTTTGCCCTGCAGGCCGGTTTTGACTGCAAGGTCAACGACCGGTGGTCGTTCAACGCCGACCTGAAGTACGCGAAACTCGGCAGCGATGTGCTCGCCGGCGCGGCGCGGCTGACGACGGCCAAGCTGGACCCGGTCCTTTATTCGATCGGCGCCAAGTACGAGTTCTAAGTTTTGGGTCATAGGTTAGGCGCCGGCCTGGCAAGGGCCGGCGCCATTTTTTTTGGGTGGGCCGATCGCCCGATAGTGTCACGCCGGTCTTGCGTGCGGTTGTGAAAACCGCTCTCCTGCAGTTGCTTTGCATACGATCACCGGCAGCACCGAAGGGCCACGGTCTGGCCTTGATACCCCCGCCGCTCGGCTGCGCCATGGGCGCGTTCGGGCCAGTTGGGGCATGGCTTGAACCGCTGCGCCGCGCCGAACCGCATGTCCGATTACGCCGGCTACCAACAAAAGCGCGCCCACGCGCTAGGTCCATTCGCCAGCGTCTATGAGGCGACCGGGCCGAACGGGAGCGGGCGTTTTGCGCTGAAGGTCTTTCATCCGCCGGCCTCGACCCGCATCCGGAGGGCCTACGAGATCGAGGGATTCCTGCTGGCTGCCGAGCGCCAGCAAAAGGCGTACAAGAAGGACGGCGCCGTCCTGGAAGTGCTGGCCTTTGGCCGCTGTCCCGAGGGCGCCTTCATGGTCACGCCGTGGCAGGAGCGCTCGCTGGAGCCGTTCGTCACGACGCTGGCCGCCCGCGGCGACCTGTTGCGCGCGGTCGCGGAATTGCTGCTCAACGCCCTCGAACAGTGGGGCACGCAGACCGGGGGATCGCACCGCAAGCTGAAGGCGGCGAATGTTTTCCTGACGAAATCCGGGCCGATCGAGTCGAACTCGGCGGTGTTGTCCGACCCGTGGTTCCAACTCGGAACCAAGGCGGAGGCGCGGCGTCACGACCTGGCCGCCGTCGGCGCGATCCTGGCGGAAATCGTCCGCCGCCGCGAGGTGGCCGCCTGGCCGATCGAGGACGCGCCCGAGTGGAAGGCGCTCGGCCGCGCCGGCAAGGCCTGGCTCGCCTACGTCAACTTCCTGATGGATCCCCAGCCGGCGACGGGCGAGGTGACGGTCGCCGAGGCCCGGAAGCGCCTGAAGGCGATTCCCAAGGACGCCAACCCGGCGAAGACCGCCGCGATCATCGGCGTGGCGGCGATGTTGGTGTTGGCGGGAAGCGTCATGGGATTCGCGAGGTTTGGGAATCCCGTGTACATGCCGGGCCCCATCTACAAGTTGGCGGAAACGCTGAAGAACCCTCGCACGCGGCGCGAGGCGCCGTCAGCGGACTGGGCACCCCTTTGCCGAGCTTGGGACACCTGGCTCGGAGACCTCCAGGGCAATGCTTCCCGCTTGCTGCGAACCGAAGCCCTGTGGTCCGGACCGTCCGATCCATTGCGAGTCGCTTTGCAGAAATTTGTCAGCGAAGCGGAGAGAATCAAACCGGGTGCGTTGGTCCCGGAGGCGGCGGGAGAAAAACGCATGGGCTTGCTGGCCGAGCCGGCCCAAGGCAGCCCAGTCTATGAGGCTTTGCTCCTCGTGTCCGCGCAGGAACGCATTGCCGCCGCGATGAACGGTGGTCGTGTTGCCGAGGGCGCGCCGGAGGTCCAGGGCGTGCGGAAACTTTCCATCGAGTTCGAAACCTGGCCGCGCTGGGAAGAAATGCGCGAATTAATAACCCGTTTGGAAGCCCGCGGATTCTCACGAGCGGTTGCAGCTCTCCAGCCCAAGCTGCCGCAGGCCCGTGGCACCGCGGGTTACAAGCTGGACATGGCACGAACCTGGAAACTCTTCAACGATGTGTCGTTGGATAGCACTGGCACGCTGCTCCTCGCTTCGCGCTGGAATGCCATTTCGAAACTGAAGACCGACATGGAAGGCACCGCGGGCGATCGCGTGCAGATCGCGATGCCGCGGCTGATCCTCGAGCAGCTGCGGGACACGGGGTCCATCGGCAATTTTGCGGAATCGTTGGGGGCGCCGCTCGACGAGTTGAAGCAGCGTCGCGATCGCTACTTGGACCCGCAGGTTGTCAAGGAGCGCTTTCTCGCCGACTCGCCGCTGCTGAAGGAAACGGCCGAGGTCACGCCGGCGGATTTCGCGCGATGGGAAGAGCAGCTCACGCTCTTCTCGAAGGTCCCGGCGGCCGAGGACCCGCGTTTGTCGCCGGCGCTGGATGCGGCGGCGAACCAGCTGCAGGGCAACGCGGATGACCTCGAGGCCGATGCGCCGGAAGGCGAGCCGGGCAACGTCGCCACGTTGAGTCGCGCGGATTTCGACCGGGAGCTTGCTGGACGTCGGTCGGAGCTGCAGCAATTGCGCGGCCGGGACATCGTCCGTTTCGATCTTCCGGGAATCGGCAAGGAAACCACGGCGGTCGCCGAGCGCCTCAGCGTGCTCGAGCAGCGCGTGGCGTACACGCTGACCTTGCTCAATCCCCAGACCTGGCTCGACAAGGTGCGCCAGCCGTTTGGCAATTTCAACGAGACGCGCCGGCGCTGGGCGGCGTGGCTGGCGGCGGAGGTCGGGCCGACCGTCACGGCCGATTCGCTGCGCGGCGCCGCCAACCGCCAGAAGTTCCGCGAACTCCGCGCCCATGAGCGGCAGGTGAAGGCGTGGATCAGCGGGCTCGAGGGTCCGGATGGACTGGCTGCGCTGAAGGTGCCCGATCTGGGTGGATTCACGACGGAAACCGCGGACGTGCTGCGTCAGGTGGAAGCCGCGCGTCGCGAGCAAACCGCCACGCAGTCGGCGGCCGCGGTCGAGTGGCGGAACGGCCTGCCGCAAGCAACGTGGGCCAATGCGAGCGCGGCGGTGCGCGCGCCGCTCGATGCCCATCGCCAGTGGCTGGCGGATTTGCCGGCGTTCGCGACGGATCTTGATCAGTTGGCGGCGCTGCTCGCCGGCGGCTTCAGCTGGACCGAGGGCGTGAGCGACGTGGCGGCGCGTCTGGCGCCGCGGCCGGGCCTTGATGCATTGACCGGCAAACCCGCGGAATCGGTCACGGAGTCGCGCCTGCTGGGCCAGCTGGTGGCCAGCAACGACCGCGCGGCGCTCGTGACGGCGGCGCAAAGCGGAAAACTTTCGCGCATGTTGACGGCTTGGCGGCGACTCGGGGCGCTCACGGGGTGGCCCGCGAATGCGGCGGATCTGGATGTCGACGGCGGGGTGGTGGAGAGCCTTCGCCAGATTGTGCCGGCCACGGTCACCGATGAAGCCCGCCGCGCCAAGGTCCTCGACGAACTCGGTCGCGAGACCCGGGTGCGCTGGAACCGCGCGGCGCGGAATTCCGCCAGCAACATCGAGCAGATGTCCGCCGTGTTCGAGCGGATGGAGAAGTACAAGATCAGCGAGGAGGACCTCGAGACGCCGGCGCGGATCAACCTGAACCTCTGGAAACTGAAGCGCGCCGACTGGAGCGAGGTGGAGATTGCGCCGCTGCGCGAGCGGCGCGACGATTTCGTGCGCAAGGTCCGGGCCATTCCCGGGGCGATGGACCTGGCGCCCGTGAAGCAGCTCCTGGATGAGCTCAGCGGCATCTCGCTGGTCGTGGACCCGAACCGCGCGAAGACGCCGTCGCCGAGGCAGGCGCGCTGGAAGGAGGAGATGACTGATCTTGGCCTTGGTCTGACCGCGACGTGGGAAAGCCGTGGCAAGACGGTGAAATTGGATTTTGCGGTCATCCAGCCGAAGGACGACTTGCCGCCCTTCTACCTCGCGCGCCGGCCCCTTGCCGTGGGTGAATTCCTGGACCTGTTGGCCACGCGGCCCAAGGAGGAGGTCGAGGCCGTGTTGGCGGCATTGCCGGTCTGGGCCACCAACGAAAATGCCGCGGCCAAGCCCTATGATATGCCCACGGCGTGGACCCCGCGGTTCAGCAACGACGGCAAGTTCATTGGCCTGGAGCTGAACTCCTCCTGGTATTACCTCAACACCGCGTTGGTGAACGGCCTGAAGGACAACCTCAAGGCGGACGAAGCGTTCAAGTCGGCCAACCCGGCACTCAACCAAGCCCTCACGGAGGTGCCGACGCGGCGCAGTCCGTTGCAGCAGGTTTCACCGGATGCGGCCCGGCTGATCGCCGAGAAGATGCTCGGCGCGCGGTTGCCGTCGCCGCGCGAGTGGCAGGCGGTCCTGGCCGAGGTCGGCAAGCCGGTTTCGGGAAATTTCCGGGGACAGAATTTCCAGGACCTGTTCAACTACCTGCGCAGTTACAACGTCGCCGGCCAGGTCATTGCGTGGCGCCCGAGTGCCGGCGCGTTCCGGGCGAGGTTGAACCGCGTTCCGTACGAGGATGACGGCAAGGCCAGCGCGGACCGGGCCGAAAACCGTTTTTGGTTCACCCCGGTGGACGAGGGCCCGTCCACGAAGGGGTTTGTCAACCTCACGGGCAACATCTCGATCTTCCTGCAGGAAGGCAGCACGTTCTATGTGGCCGGGGGCTCCGTCCTGTCGCCGCCGGCAATCGATTTCACCCAACCGCAAAGAGTTGAGGGGGCGAATCTGATCGGTGGCAAATCCGGTACCGAACCGTACAGCGACGTCGGCATCCGCCCGGCCTTCGACGCCCCGCCGGGATTCAAGGAGCGCTATAAGTTCTTAGAGCTTGTGCGCAAACAAGGCTTTCTGACATGGTAAATCCCGTGCCGCCTGATTCACCCATCGACGTGGCGAATGCCAAGCCTGCTGCTTGGGCGACGTCGCTGGCTACCCGTTTGAAGTACCTGCAGGCCAACCTGCCGGACGCCACGCCGGAGGCCCGCCAGGTGCAGATCGAGCAGGAGCTCAGCCGGGCCCTCCTGGGGCTGCCGATCGAGAAGCGCGGCTCGCATTTGTATGCGCTGGCCCACGCGTTTCCGGAATGGGAAACGGCCGCCGCCACGGCGATTACGCCGGCCGCTGCCAAACGGCTTTCGCCCGAAGAGCTGATCAGTGCCTTTGTACAGTTGGTGCCGCAGTTGACGCCCGCCCAGCGCGAGGCGGTGAAACAGCAGCTCGCCGCCGCCGGTCTCGTGCAGGCCGCGAATGCACCGATCGATGGCGAGGCACTCGTCGCGGTGCGCGCGAAACTGAAGCTCGACGCCGAGGACCCGATCAGCGGTCCCGACCTGGCCAAACTCTTTGCCGCTTACGCCGAGGCCATGCTGGCGCTCGACCAGCTCGCATGGAACGTGTGGCGCAACGCCGCGCCCAAGTCGCCGATCCGCCGCGACGTCGCCCAGGGCGATCTGCGCACGGTCACCCGCCGCACGCTGGCGGGCGACGCGGAATCCGCGGCGATGCTGGGCCACGTGCAGAAGCAACTCGAGGCCTCGCGCCAGCTCATCGCCGGCCTGCTTGCCGGCCTCGGACCCGCGGGCAAGAACTTCGCCCGCCGGTACCAGCAGCGCTACACGCCGGACGCGGTGCGCGAGGCGGTCCGCGCGGAAGGCGGCAAGACCGACGTCCAATTTTGGAAAAAGCACACCGAACTGGCCGCCGAGATCACCGAGACCGTGATCGAGGACGACGTCCAGGCCGCGGTGGTCAAGTATGCCGAGGACCTGATGCGCGGCTCGCAGCGCGAGTGACGGCGGTGGTGCCCGGCGGTTCATTTTAATCAATCACCTCCAACCCACACCCTGCCGTGTCGTCCGCCAGTCTCATTGCCCATTGTGACCCGCTGTTCCAGGCGGTCTGTCGCCTCAACCGCATTGGCCGCATCCAGCGCGGCTCCACCATCGAGTACACGCAGGCTCGCACCGAGATCGAGGAGCACTTCGAGGTGCTCGCGCGCATCGCCCGCGGGGACATCGCCCTCGGCGAGCAATACCGGAAGGTGGAGCTGCCGCTCGTGTTCTTCGTGGACTCGATGCTGGCGGAAAGCGCGCTGCCCTTCGCCCAGAAGTGGAACAACAACCGGATCGCCTTCGGCCGCAACGAGCGCGCCGGCGACGAGAAGTTCTTCCAGCTGCTGGACGAGACCCTCGCGGAGACCGGCCCGGCCGCCGACGAGCGCCTCGCGATCTTCTACATCTGCATCGGCCTCGGCTTCACCGGTGGCAATCAGCCCGACTTCCTGCGGAAGAAGATGAACGAGATTGCGCCCCGCGTGAAGGCGCACATCGACGCGGACGAGTCGGCCTTCATCACCCCGGCTTCCTACCAACACACCAACCTGGCGAACCTCCCGATGCCGATGGCCGCGAGCCTCGTGCCGCTGCTGATCATCCTGACGGGCCTGCTGCTCGTGGTCGTGGGCGTGAACATCTACACCTTCCGCAGCGCCTCGGCCGAACTCAACGACGCGCTCGGCGCCGTGATCACGCACGATCCCGCCAAGGCCACCCCTTAACCGACTGGCGCCATGCTCGACCAATTCCAACAGATCCCGAAAAACATGAAGCTGGTGATGGGCGGACTCGCCGCCGTCGCCGTCCTCGGCATCACCGCCGTCATCGGCAAGCAGGCGCTGATCGTCGCGGTCATCGGCCTCGCCATCACGGCCGGCGCGATGTTCCTCTGGTCCATCTACCAGAAGGTCAGCGGCCAGAAGCGCAGCCGCGCCCTGAGCAGCCAGCTGGCCGCCCATTCCTCGGGCGCGCCGAAGTCCATCCATGACCCCGCGCTGCTCGCGACCCTCGACCGCCTCCGCGAGAATTTCGCGCGCGGCATCGAGAAGTTCGAGGCGGTGGGCAAGGACCTCTATTCGCTCCCATGGTACATCGTTTGCGGCGAGCCGGGCTCGGGTAAGACCGAGGCCGTGCGCCGCTGCAAGGTGGGTTTCCCGCCGGGCCTGCAGGACGAAATGCAGGGCGCGGGCGGCACCATCAACATGCACTGGTGGTTCACGAACTACGCGGTGCTCATCGACACGGCCGGCAAGTTGCTCTTCCAGGAGGCGCCCCCGGGCACGACGACCGAGTGGACGGAATTCCTCGGCCTCCTCCGCAAGACCCGCCCGAACTGCCCGATCAACGGCCTGCTGCTCGTCATCCCGTCGGAAAGCCTCATCAAGGACTCGATGGATGAGATCACGGCGAAGGCCGGCAAGATCGCCCGCCAGCTCGACACCATCCAGCGCACGCTCGACGTCCGCTTCCCGGTGTTCGTGCTCATCACCAAGTGCGACAAAATCGTCGGCTTCCGCGAATTCTTCAGCGGCGTCAAGGACCCGCAGCTCCAGGACCAGATGACCGGCTGGTCGAACCCGGCCCCGCTCGACACGCCTTTCCAGATGGAGGCGGTCAACCGCCACCTCGCGGAAGTCGTCCAGCGCATCGGCCGCCGCCGCCTCGGCATGCTGAAGGACCCGGTGCCCTCCGAGGCCGGCAAGCGCCGCGCGGACGAGGTCGACGCGCTCTTCGCGCTGTCCGCCAGCATCGGCGCGCTCGCGCCGCGCCTCCGCAAGTACCTCGAGACGATCTTCGGCACGAGCGCCCAGTCCGCCAAGCCGCTCTTCCTGCGCGGCATCTACTTCACGTCCGCGCTCACGGAGGGCAAGGAACTCGACACCGAGCTCGCGGCGGCCCTTGGCCTCAGCGAGGACCAGCTGCCCACCAGCAAGGCGTGGGAACGCGAGCGTTCCTACTTCCTCAAGGACCTCTTCCTCCAAAAGATCTTCAAGGAAAAGGGCCTGGTCACGCGCGCGACCAACACGACGCAGGTCCTCAAGAACCGGCAGCGCATCCTCGGCGGCGTGGTCGCCGTCGGCACGCTCGCGCTGCTGGCGATCAGCTATTTCGGCTACAAGGCGCTCAAGTCGAGCGTCGGCAGCGAACTCGCCTTCTGGCGCGCGGGCGCGAAGGCGGAGAACTGGTCCGGCGACAAGTGGCGCCCGGTCGTCAACAACCGCCTCGAGTACACCGGCAACGACGTCGTGCAGCTCGATGTGAACCAGGAAATGACGATCATGCAGTACCACGAGCGGCTGCAGCAGCTCGCGAGCGCCGACCTGCGGATCCCCGCGATCTTCAAGCCCGTCGAGGCCCTCGCGATGAAGGCCAATCCCAGTCGCCGGCAGGCGCAGCGGATCCTGTTTGAGGCGAGTGTGATTTCCCCGGTGGTGGAGGCGAATCGCGACCGCCTGATCAATTCCGACACCTGGAACGCCGCGGATTCCGAACGCCTCGCTGCGCTCATCCGCCTCGAGGGCGCCGTGCATCTCAAGGGCCAGCCGGGCTACGATGCCGATTACCCCGCCGAGGATTTCTACATGCCGCTGATCTCGCCGACGCTCAAGGGCCAGGCCGACGGCCAGGACACGATGGCCAAGCTCATGCAGATCCATGAGTGGACGTATTTCCGCGGCGGCGCCGGCAAGGGCCTGTGGCCCGCGGCGTGGCTCTCGCGCGGCCCGAGCCTGCGCGACAACCAGCCCATCGCGCGCGGTTGGGAATCGCTGGACCGCGCAGTCCAGGCGTCGCAGGTCAGCCAGAAGGAGGCAATTGAAACCATTTCGAAGGGCCGCGGCACGCTGGAAAACTTCAGCCGGGCCGAGCGCGCCTTCCAAGCCGCGGTCGCGGGCCCGCGCAACGGCAGCTGGACCGAAAACGTTCTGTCGGCGTGGAGTGATCTGGCGACCCGTCGCAACGGCGTCGAAAAACTCGTGGCCGACCTAAAGGCCAAGACCGGCGTCACCGGCGACCCGACCCTCGAGTCGAGTTATCGCGCGGCCGTCGAGCGCGCGAAGAGCGAGACCGGTGCGGCCTCGCAACTCATCCGTGCCGCCCTCGCCAAGCAGAAGGCCGCGGCCGATGCCGCCGCGGCTTCGAATGGCGCCGCCGCGGACTTCACGCTGTTTCGCGATCTCGAACGTCGCCTCGCCACGCTCGATGCCCAGGTTTCGGGCCAGGCGTCGCAACTGATCTCGAAGGACGATGAGGCGCAGCTCGGCGATGCCGACCTGGCCACGCTGCTCCCGGAGAACGGCAGCGCGGTCTATGCGCAGCGTTACTCCGCCTACAACGACATCATGCAGATCATGGCGCCGTCGCCGGATGCCGGGTCGCTGATCGGCCGCCTCGGCGAAGCGATCGCCCAACAGGCGTCGACCCTCACGGCCGTGCGCGAGCGCAGCAGCAAGTACAGCGGCGCGAAGCGCCAGGAATTCCTCGGCACGATCCGCACCTTGCAGGACGTGGCGGCGTCCCAGGGCGTCGAAGCCACCGTCGACGGTTACCGCAAGGAACTCGACCGCGCGTTCCCGGAAAACCTCGGTTACCCGCTCGGCTCGGGCGCGCCGATGTCCGCCGACCAGCTGAAGGCGAACCTAACGCTCCTCGCCAAGGTGCGCGCGGACGCGACGGCCGTGGCCGGATTGCCGGCGGAGGTCCGCCGCTCGCTCGAGGGCCGGCTCAAGAAACTTGAGCAGATGGCCAACTTCGCCAACGCGCTCGCCAACGCCGAGGGTGCGCCGGTCACGGTGCGCCTCGTGCTGCCGAGCGACCAGGAACAGGAGGCCATCATCGGCAAGGTGCTCGGCTCGGCCGGCGCCAAGCAGGCCATCACCCGCTCCTTGAAATCCACGCGCGTCAATGATCGCAGTTACCCGCTTTCCGGCCTGCCGGAGAGCCTCAACCTCGAGAAGGTCTCCGTCGGCGGCGCGTTGCCGCGCCTGGAGTTCTTCACCACGGTCGGCCCGAAGTCGGTGGCGGATGCCGCCGTCGAACCGGGCGCGGCCTGGGGCGCCCTCCGCCTCCTGCAGCAGAACGCCGTGCGCCGCGCGGATGGCAAGGAATGGGATGCGATCGTCCGCCTGAATTTCAAGGGCACCGATCTCGTTCTCCCCATCACGCTGGTCTTTGAGAAAGGTCTTCCGCCCGTCGACCAGTGGCCGGTCCGCTGAGCGACGTCGCGCGTGCCCCTCATGAATAACTTCGCCAAGTTTTTCCTCAACGAGGACTGGAAGAGCGTGCAGGCCGCGCCGCGCGTGTTCCTGGGCGCGTTCGGGAAACACCCGGGCTGGAACGACCACATGGATCCGGTCGGGCTGGTGACGGCTACGCTGGTCGAGGCCCGCGAGATGATCTACGGAGGCATTGCCCACCAGATCGAGCACGCCGCGTGGGACAAGGCCGGCGCCGCCAAGGTGCTGCCGGGATTCGACCACGTCATCCACTGGCGACGCCTGAACGAAAGCCTCACCGGCCTGATGTGGTCGTCGCAGGACGGCAAGGGTCGCGCGCTTTACCCGATGATTGCGGTCGCGCATTCCGTGACGCGCTCCTTCAGCTGGCTGGCCGGTGATGTCCTCCCCGCGCTCGAAAACGTGAAGGCCAAGTGCAAGGAAACGACGTCGTCCGGCGTCGTCGTCGCGCACATCCGCGGCATCGAGCAGAACCTCCAGTCCAAGTTGCCTGACCCGAACCGCGTGCAAACCAGCGCCGGCTTGGGCGTGCCGGCCTGGGCGGCCTATGTGGCAAAGGAGCCGCAGTTGCTGCGCCGGGTGCTGCATCACCTGCGGCGGAATTTCGCGGTCTTCGCGCCGGGCACATCCGAATGGTGCAAGACTGACCGGAATGCGGCGAAGACGCTGCGGTTGCCGCAATTGCCGGGAGCCGCGCCGGCGGAGTCGCTCAATGCGTGGATTTCCTTCCTGTCCACCCAGCTGGATGCGTCAGTCCCGGTGCTCGGCCTGCTGCCGGTCGGCGAGAAATGGTTGGATGTGATCGTGGGTGAGCCAACGGCGGCGGACTTCTATCTGCTCCGGGCGCGGGCAACGGAAATGCCGATCGTGTCGGAGATTCCCTACGAGTTCGGTCCCGAGGCCCAGGCGGAGGATGAACGCATGACCGCGGCGGCTGCCCGCGGCCAGCTTCCGGAATTTTCGTGTCTTAACGGACAGTCGGCGGCGGCGAATCGGGATGCTGCCTCCAAGTGGCTGATCCGGTACCGTCCGGGATCGAGGCCGGGTTTTTTCAGCCGTCTGTTTTCCTAAGCCGTTAGGGTAGAGCGTGCTGGGGTGTTTACCCCGGCCCAAATGCTGCGATTACGAGTTTGACGCCCCCGGGGGGGTAACGATTTCTTTGGACCCTAGTAGTTCGGGAAGTCACAGCGTGATAACAGGCTTTAATAGTCGCGGAGCCAGCACCGCGGGCCAGCGTTCGCTCCGTTCATCCCGGTGCGCAGATACTTTATTGGCTGGAGCAAATCGTTTTAAGCGCGGAGCCGGCACGAGTTTGGTGCTGGCTTCTCTATTAGTGTTGGGTGCGCTGACGACGCTGCGGGCCCAAGAGGCAAGTCCCCGTCCGGAAGCGCCGGTGGCGGCGGACCCGGGGGTCGCGGTTGATCGGTTTGAATTTCAATACGGCCTCGAGCATCCGGAACTTCCGGCGATCGATGAATTGAATCGCGTGTCCGTGCGATTGATGCGCGACGCGGACGGCGTCTGGCGGGTCCCGGCCAATGGCAACGCCGGCGAGATCGTGACCGTGGGCCAGATCCCGGCGGGCAGCCGTTTCGATGCCGGTGCCTTGCGCCAGGTTGCTCAGGACGTGGTCCGCTGGTACAACGCGCGTGACCTCTATGGCGTGTGGGTGGCCTTCAGCGAACTTGAGGCCTCGTCGGCGGGAATGACCGACCGACGGCCGGCCGATGATCGCGTGGCCCGCCTGAAGGTGTGGGCCAGCCAGGTGGCCGAAGTCCGCACGCTGGCGCGCGGCAAGCGATTCAAGGCCCAGGACTCAGTGAACAATCGCCGGCATCGCGGCGTGATCATGCATTCGCCGCTGCACGCAGCCCAGGGCACGGCGCCCGGCAGCCTCTTTCACCAGCGCCAGCTCAATGAGTATCTTCACGGCCTGAGCCTGCACCCGGGTCGATTGGTGGAGGCGTCGATCGCCTCCGCGGGTGAGCCGGGCAAGGTGGTGCTCGACTACCTGGTGAACGAATCGCGGCCGTGGCAGATCTTCGGCCAGGTGACGAATTTCGGCACGGATGCGACGGGCGTGTGGCGCGGGCGCGTTGGCTTTCAGGACAACCAGCTGACCAACCACGATGACATCCTCAACATCGATGCGATCTCCACGCCGGATTTCAAGACGTACGGCTCGTTCATTTCCTACCGCATCCCGATCCTGCGGCCGGCAGTGCTGCTGGCGCGCGTGTACGGTTCTTACGGCGACTTCATTGCCAGCGACGTCGCGATCCAGTCGCTTCGTTACGCGGGGCGCAACTGGCTGGGTGGGGTGGAGTTCACCAACCGGTTGGCGCTGCCGCGCGATTGGGAGCTCGTCTCTGCGCTCGGCGCCAACTTCACCCATTACGGAATTCAGAGCCGCGTCGTTCAGACCGACAAGGAGGTCCCGCTCGTCACTGGCTCGTCAAACTTCCTTCTGCCGTTTTTTTCCACCACCCTCACGCGCAACGCCACGTGGTGGTCGTTGTCCGGCAGCCTGCGGTACGACCAGACCGTGGGTGATTATGCGAACCGCGATATCACCAGTGGCATCCCGGCGCTGGGCCGCACGAATGCCGACGCGGACTGGACTTCACTCCGGTGGAGCCTGACCGGTTCCATTTACCTCGAGCCAATCTTCATGCACGGGGACGCCAACGCGCGCTACCTGGCCAACCAGCTGTCGGTTCGCGTCCGCGGTCGCACCCTGCTCAAGGGTTCGCGACTTATCCCGCACGAGCAGGAGCCGATCGGCGGTGCGTTCTCGGTGCGCGGCTACGCGGAGTCCGTGCTGTCCGCGGACGAGTTTGTCGCCGGCTCGATCGAGTATGCGTTTCATTTCCCCCGGGTTTTGAAGCCCGGTGAGCAGGGCAAACTCTTCAAGCAGCCGTTCCGCTGGCGGCCGAAGGACAAGCGCCAGGAACCGGACTGGGACCTCGTCGCGCGCGCCTTCTTTGACTATGCGTACCGCCAGGTGACGCCGCTGCCGCCCGACCCGGGCCAGACCGTGGACGACCTTGGCCTGGTGGAGCGGAGCCTCTCGATCGCCGGTGCCGGCGGCGGGCTCGAGCTGCAGGTGAAACAGAATTTGTCCATCCGGTGCGATGTGGGCGTGAGCCTGACGGAGCTGCGTGATGAGACGCGCGAAGCGGCCCAACAACTCGTCGTCCCCGCGGGCGACGTCCGGTATTACCTGTCCACGAGTTTCTCCTGGTAACCCCGCCGCACCCCAACTTTTTCCCGACCCATGTTCACCTCCACCCCAGTCACGCCGCGGCCTGCGTCCTTCCGACGCGGGTGGGGCGCGCTTGGGTTGGTGTTCGCGGCCCTGGCGGCCGTGGTCGCGCATGCGCAGCAGCCGACGGGGGGCACCGTGGTGGCGGGACAGGTCACGATCACGTCGGCGCCGCAGACCACGGTGATCACGGCCAGCAACAACAGCGTGCTGCGTTGGAACACCTTTGATGTCGGCGTCGGCGAAACGGTGCAATTCGTGCAGCCCGGCGCGGCCTCGCGCGTGTTGAACTGGATCGGCGGCCAGACGCCGTCGCAGATCAACGGCTCGCTCCTCGCGAACGGCCAGGTTTACCTGATGAACCCGTCGGGTGTGTATTTCGGCCAGACGGCGATCGTGAACGTCGGCGCCCTGTACGCGGCCGGCGGTTCGCTCTCGAAGGAGGACTTTCTCGCCGGCCTGAACCGGTTCACCGGCGTGACGGGTGACGTGCGTAACGCGGGTTCGATCCGCGGCGAGCTCGTGGCGCTGGTCGGTCGCTCGGTCAGCAACACCGGCTCGATCGTTTCCCCGAACGGTTTCGTCAGCCTCGCGTCCGGCGACCAGGTCCTGCTCGGCCAGAACGGCAGCAACATTTATGTCGAGGCGGGCCGGACGGGCGCCACGACCAATGCCGCCGGCACGGGCGTGGCGAACAGTGGCACCATTGATGCCGGCCAGGGCTCCGTGCTCCTCGCCGCGGGTGACTTGTATGCCGTGGCGATCACCCAGGACGGCAAGCTTTCCGGCCGCGATGTCCGCCTGCAAGGGCAGGGGAGCGGTGACGTGCTGGTCAGCGGCTCGATCAACGCGACGAATGCAAATGGCAACGGCGGACACGTGGAAATCACCGGCCAGCGCGTGGCGCTGCTGGACGGCGCGCGCGTGGACGCTTCGGGTGCGACCGGGGGCGGCGACATTCTGATTGGTGGCGGTTTCCAAGGCGCCGACGCGACGGTGCGGAACGCCGCGCGCACGTTTGTCGGCCGCGACGTCATACTCAGCGCGGATGCGATTACCGCAGGCAACGGCGGCAACGTCGTCGTGTGGGCGGACGAGGTCACGCGTTTCGGCGGCCTCATCACGGCGCGCGGTGCGGCGTCGGGCCGCGGCGGCATGGCCGAAGTGTCCGGCAAGGGTTATCTCGAATACCGCGGTTTGGCGGACCTCACGTCAGTCAGTGGCGCGACCGGCACGCTGCTGCTGGACCCGACCGACATCACCATCACGGGCGCGGGCAATGACTCGGCGCCGACGTTTGGCAGTTTCACGTTGGGCGTGTTCGATGCCGGCGCCAACAACGTCTCGACGATTTTCATCGGCAACGGCGCGGGCGACACCAACTCCACGCTGCTGAAGCAACTGGCCTCCGCCAACGTCGTGATCACGACCGCTTCGGCTGGCGCGGCCCCGAGCGGTGGCGACCTGACCGTTTCTGACGTCATCAACTATAGTTCGACGAATTCCCTGACGCTGACCGCCGGCAATCTCCTCACGATCGGCTCGGCCATCACGAACTCGGGTGCTGGCGACGTCATCTTCAATGCGGGGGCGGCGGCCAGCCTGAACGCCAGCGTCAGCACGCTGGGCAATGTGTCCGTGACCACCGGCACCACGCTCGGACTCGGCGCCAACCTGTCCGGCGCCACTGTCACGCTCGACCACACGGGCGCACTCACGCAGACCGGCGGCACGGTCACGGCGGGCACCTTGACGCTGCAGGGTGGCGGCGCGGTCGCCACGGGCGGGACGCCATTGGTGACCGACCTCGGCACGCTTACTCTCAACAAGTCCGGAGGGAATACCTTTGTAAGCGATGCCGGTGGCCTGACCGTGCAAGGTTCGACCGGCGCCAACCTCACCGTGACCGCCGCGGGCGCGGTGGACTTTGGCGTGACGTCGGTCACGGGCACGTTGGGCGTCACCGCCGGCAGCCACATCACGCAGACCGGCGCGCTGACTGTCACCGGCGCCACGACCGTGGCTGTGACCGCCGCCGGCTCGGATATCCTGCTCGGCACGCAAGCCAACGACCTTGGTACGACCGCGCCGACTTTTGGTGGCACCACCAGCAACATCCGCGACGTGAGCCTGCGCAATACCAACGCGGGCGCCACGCTCCCCAGTTTCGCAGGCCTATCCAATCTGCGCAGCCTCACGCTTGCCTTCAATAATACCGCGATCGCGCTCCCGGCGCTGACGCTCGCCACGGGCGGCAACTTGAGTGTGACCGCGGGCGGCCCGATCTCGCAGGCCGGTCCGCTGGTCGTCCCGGGCACCGCCTCCTTCACCGCCGGGGCCAACACGATCACGCTGACCGATGGATCCAATGATTTCACCGGTGCGGTCAGCCTGACCAACAGCGGCGCGAACAATGTGGCGGTGACCGACGCCAACGCGCTGGTGATCGGCACGACGAATGTCGGTCAGGACCTGGCCCTCACCGCCGGCAGCCACATCTCCCAGAGCGGTGCCATCACGGCAACGGGTGGCGTGACCACGGTATCGGTGACCAGTGCGGCTTCGGATATCCTGCTCGGCACCCAGGCAAATGACTTCGGCACCTCGGCGCCCGTGTTTGGTGGCACCGTGGCCAACATCCGCGACGTCAGCCTCCGCAATATCAACGCCGGGGCGGTTCTGCCGAGTTTCGCCGGCCTGACCAATCTCCGCAGCCTGACGCTGGTCCAGAATGGCGCGCCGATCGACCTGCCGGCGCTGACGTTGGCGACCGGTGGCAACCTGAGCGTGACGGCGGGTGGGGCGATCACGCAGTCGGGCGCGCTCTCCGTCCCCGGCACCTCCTTCTTCTCCGCGGGCGCCAACCCAATCACGCTGTCCAACACCACCAACACCTTCACGGGCGCGGTCAGCCTGAACAATTCCGGCACGAACAACGTTTCCCTCTTTAACAATACCAGCCTGGTGATCGCCGCCTCCACGTTGGGCGACGGTTTCCTGAACGTGACCGCGAACGGCAGCATCAGCCAGAGCGGTGCGATCAACAAATCGGCGGGCGGCAATTCCACGTTCACCGTCGATACGGCGACCAACCAGGATGTGCTGCTCCACACGGCGGCGAACGATTTCGGCGGAAGCCTGGTGACCTACACCACGGCGAATGGCGGCTCGATCCGGGACATCGGGCTGCGGGACGACAACGCCGGCGCTTCGCTCAACGGCCTGCCGGTTTCGGGCCGCAACTTCGACCTGCACTTTGGTTCCGCCAGCATGGTGCTGCCCGGCCTCACCGCTACCGGGCACCTGAATGTCACGGCCAACGGGATCGCTGACGCGGGCGCACTGACGGTGACGGGAACCACCTCGCTGACGGCCGGCGCCGGCAACAATATCGACCTCGATAACGCCAACGACTTCGGCAGCACGCTCACGGTGGTAAGCGGCCAGAACGTCACCTTGGTCGACACGAACAGCCTCGACCTCGGCCCTTCGACTGTGACGGGCAACCTTAACGTTACCACGAGTGGCGCCATTACGGATAGCGGCGTCATTTCGGTGGGGGGCACGACGACGCTCGCGGCCGGCGTGGCCAACGACATCACCCTCAATAACGCGAACAACCTGTCGGGGGCGGTGACCATCACCACTGGCAACAATGTCACGTTGAACAGCAACAATGCCGTCGACCTCGCGGGCGCGGCGGTGACCGGCAACCTCGGGGTCACCGCGAACGGCGCCATCACGGATAGCGGCGACATTTCGGTGGGGGGCACGACGACGCTGGCGGCCGGCGCGCTGAACGACATCACGCTCGACCAGGCGGCCAACAACTTCGGCGGGGCGGTTACCATCACCAGCGGCAAGGACGTCACGCTCGTCGACGCGGATGCCATCGTGTTGGGCACCGCGTCGGTTTCAGGCGACCTGGATGTATCGAGCTCCGGCAACATCACCAATGCCGGTCCGCTGGCCATCACCGGCACGACGACGCTGGCGGCCGGAGCGACGAATGACATCGCGCTCAACAATCCGGGCAACCACTTCGGCGGCGCGCTGACGGTCAGCTCCGGCAAGGACGTCACGCTCGTTGACACCGGCGCGATCGATTTCGGCACCTCGGCGATTTCCGGCAATCTCGACGTGAACGCGGGGGGTGCCATCACCCAGTCCGGCCCGCTTGACGTTGATGGCACCGCGACCTTCACGACGGGCAATGCGGCGATCACGCTGACGGACGCGGCGAACGATTTCACGGGCAATGTCGTCCTGAACAACAGCAACAACAATGATGTTGCGATCAAGGACGCGAACGACCTTTCGATCGGCAACTCCACGGTCGGCACGGGCACGCTCACCATCGACGCTGCCAACGTCACCCTCGCCGGCGGCATCACGAGCGGCAACACGGTCACCTTTAACAATACCGGCACCCTGACCGGTTCGGGCGTCGTGGCGGCGGGCACCCTGGTCAACTTCAACGGCAGCGACGATGCCGGCTCAAGCGGCACCCACCTGAACACCGCGACACCCGCGATCTCGGTGAACACCTCGGGCGGCGCAGACGTCTACGTGACCAACCAGCTCAACGGCGGCGTGACGCTAACCGGCAATACCACGGCGGGCAGCACCGCCATCGCGGTGGTGTCGCGCAACACCGGCAACAGTGCCAATGCCGGCGTCACCATCGGCGGCGGCAACCTCGTGAATTCCGGCGCGGGCAGCTCGGTTTCCCTCACGGGCTCGACCTTGGTGCTCACCGGCGGCATCACCAGCCCGACCATCGTCCTGAATTTTGCCGGCGACCTCACCGGTTCCGGCACGCTGGCGGCGGCGGTGGCCCTGCAACTCCAGGGCGGCGGCAACGTCGGCACGAGCGGCAGCCTCATCAATATCGACACGCCGTCCCTTGTCCTCGGGAAGTCGGGCGGCAATACCTTCCTCAGTAACGCCGGCGCGATCTCGCTCGAAGGTTCCACGGGAACCGGCGCACTGCAGGTCACGGCGGCGGGTGACATCACGCAGGGTGGGGCGGCCCTGACAGTCGGGGGCACGACCACCCTGAATTCGGGCGCCAATGCGATCACGTTGAACGACACGGGCAACGACTTCACCGGCGCGGTCAGCCTCAACAACAGCGGCGCCAACGACGTGTCGATCACCGACGCGAACGCGTTGGTGCTGGGGGCTTCCACCATCGGCCGGGATTTGTCGGTGACCGCGGGCGGCCACATCACCCAGACCGGGGCCATCACCGCGACTGGCGGCACCAGCACGTTTGCGGTGACCAGTGCGGCTTCGGACATCCTGCTCGGCACCCAGGTGAATGACTTTGGCGGCACGGCGCCGGTTTTTGGCGGCACGGCGACCAACATCCGGGACGTCAGCCTCCGCAACACCAACGCCAGTGCGGCGCTGCCGGACTTCAGTGGGTTGACCAACCTGCGGGACCTGACGCTGATTTTTGACAACGCGGCGGTCACGCTGCCGTCCGTCGCCTTCTCCCGCGACCTGAGCGTCACCTCCGCAGGCTTCACGCTCGGCGGGGCGATCAATGCCGGGGCCAACACGGTGACGATCAACACGACGACCTTGGACCTGGGCGCCAACAATCTTACCGGTGGGACGGTCACGTTGGACCACAGCGGCGGCCTGACGGGCTCCGGCACGGTGACCGCCACCACGCTCAACCTGAACGGACTCGGCGCCGTCGGCGCCGGCCCGGCCGGCCGGATCGCAACCGCCGCCGGCGCCATCAGCTTCAACAAGGCCGCCACCGCGGGCGATTCCTACCTGTCCCAGACCGGCGCGGTTTCCCTGAGTGGCTCGACCGCCGGCGCGCTCGACATCACCTCAACGGGGGCCATCACGATCAGCAACCTGACGACCAACGGCCTGACCGCTTCGGGCAGCGGCACGTTCAGCCTGAGTGGCACGTTTGCCGGTGCCATGTCATTCAACAATAATGTCACGCTCACCGGCCTCACGACCTTCGGTGGCGCGGTCACGCTGAACAACGGCGGCACGCTGGTCTTCAATACCGGCGGCCAGACCACGACGTTTAACGGCGCCGTCACGCTGGGCAGTGACGCGAGCTTTACCAACGCCAGCGCCCTGACCTTCAACGGCGCCATCAACGGCGCGCATGCCCTGTCGATCAATTCCGGCGCCGGCAGCGTCGCGATCCTCGGGGGCGTCGGCACCGTCACCCCGCTGACCAGCCTGGCCGTGACCGGCGCGGCCTCGGTCATCGGCACGATCAACACCTCCGGCAACACCCAGAACTGGGGCAACCTTACGCTCACCGGCGACACCACGTTTACCGACGTGGGCGACATCAATTTCAACGGCACGGTCGACGGTGATGGCGGCGGGCCGTGGACCCTGACCGCGAACACCGGCGGCAACACCCTCTTTGCGGGCGCGGTCGGCAACGCCCAGGTCCTGGCCAGCGTGACGACGGATGCCGCCGGCACCACCGCGATCAATGGCGGCGTCATCACTACCACCGGGGCGCAGACGTTCAACGACGCGGTGACGCTCGGAGCCAACACGGCCCTGACCGCATCAACGGTAACCTTCAACAACACCCTGGCGGGCGGCACGAACAACCTCGATGTCACCGGCAATGCGGTCTTCGGCAACGGCCCCGTCGACCTGGTCACGGGCCTCGGCACGCTGAGTGTTTCCGGCACCACAGCGATCGCGGCGAACGTCACCTCCGCCGGCACGCAGACCTACTCCGGCAATGTCCGCATTGATGATGACGCGGTGCTCACCACCACGGACAACACGATTTCCTTCGGCGGCACGGTCAACAGCCAGGCGGGCGAGACCAACGACCTCACGCTGAACACCGGCACCGCCAGCGTGAGCTTCACGGGCGCGGTCGGCGCGGTCGACAGCCTCGATACCCTTACCATCACCAACACGGCCGCGGGCGTTGCGCTGCCTGCCGTCACGGCCCAGACGCTGAGCATCAGCACCGCCGGCGCCATCACGGACAACGGGGCCCTGACGATTGCCGGCACGACGACGCTGGCGGCCGGCGCGGCCAACGACATCACGCTGGATGCCGCGAACAACTTCAGCACGGTGGCCATCACCTCCGGCAACAATGTCACGCTGAACGACACGAACGGCATCGTCCTCGGCGCTTCGACGGTGTCGGGCACCCTCGACGTGACCGCCAACGGCACGATCACTGACACCGGCGCCCTGGCGGTGACGGGCACGACGACCCTCGCAGCCGGCGCGGCCAACGACATCACGTTGGATAACGCCAACAACTTCAGCACGGTGGTGGTGGCCTCGGGCAACAACGTCACCTTGAACGACACCGGTGCGATCGACCTCGGGGCCTCCACGGTCTCCGGGACGCTCAATGTGACCGCGAACGGCGCGATCACTGACAGCGGTGCGCTGGCGGTGACGGGTACGACGACGCTGGCGGCGGGTGCGGCCAACGACATCACGCTGAACAATGCGAACAACTTCAGCACGGTCGTCATCACCACCGGCAACAACGTCACGTTGAATGACACCAACGCGATTGACCTCGGGGCCTCGACGGTTTCCGGCACCCTGGGCGTGACCGCCAACGGCGCGATCACCGACAGCGGCGCCCTCGCCGTGACGGGCACGACAACCCTCGCGGCGGGCGCAGCCAACAATATCACCCTGGATGCCGCCAATAACTTCAGCACGGTGGCGGTCACCAGCGGCAATAACGTCACCCTCAATGATACCAACGGCATCATCCTGGGCGCCTCGACCGTATCGGGCACGCTGGGCGTGACGGCAAACGGATCGATTACCGACAGCGGCGCGTTGACGGTGACGGGCACGACGACGCTGGCGGCGGGCGCGGCCAACGACATCACGCTGGATGCCGCCAATAATTTCAGCACGGTGGTCGTCACCACCGGCAACAACGTCACGCTCAACGACACCAACGGCATCATCCTGGGTGCCTCGACCGTGTCGGGCACGCTGGACATCACGGCGAACGGAACAATTGCCGATAGCGGCAACCTGGCGGTGACGGGCACGACGACGCTGGCGGCGGGTGCGGCCAACGACATCACGCTGAACAATGCGAACAACTTCAGCACGGTGGTCATCACCTCCGGCAACAATGTCACGCTGAACGACACCGACGCGATCGTGCTGGGTGCCTCGACGGTGTCGGGGGCCTTGGACGTCACGACGGTTGGCGCCATCACGCAGTCGGGTTCCCTTACCGTGAGTGGCACGACCACCCTGAATGCCGGCGCCAATGCCATCACCCTGACGGACCCGGCCAACGACTTCACCGGTGCGGTCAGCCTCAATAACAGCGGTGCCAATAATATCTCCGTGACGGACGCCAACGCCCTGGTGCTCGGCACCTCGGGTATCGGCAGTGGCACGCTGACGGTGACCGCCGTCGGTATCACGCAAACCGGCGCGATCACCCAGGCCGCCTCCGCTGGCGCCGCGACGTTCAACGGCGGCGCGGGCGTCATCACCCTCACGTCGGCCAACGATTTCACCGGCACGGTTAACGCGAACAACAGCGGCGGCAACGCCATCCAGCTCACCGACGCCAACAGCATCACCCTTGGCGCGATCACCGCGGGCGGCGCCGGCAACGTGACGGTGACCTCGACCGCCGGGTCGATCCTCGATGGCAACGCGGGGACCAACAACATCACGGCGAACCTCGCCACCCTGACCGCCACCGCCGGTGACATCGGCGCGGTGGCCGATCCGCTGGACCTGACGGTCACCAGCGTCGCGGCCAACGCCCAGAACATCTACCTGGCCCAGACGGGCGGCCTGGACCTCGCCGGCATCACCACCCCCGGTGACTTCAGCTTCACGGCCAGCGGCAGCATCACCACGTCCGGGGCGCTCAACGTCGATGGCAACCTCAGCCTGACGGCCACCGGCGAGAACGACATCACCATCTCCAATAGTATTACCCACAACAACGCGGCCGCTGGCGCCCTGTCCCTGGTGGCGGGCCG
Organism: Lacunisphaera sp.; assembly: GCA_044224295.1. Classification (GTDB taxonomy): domain Bacteria; phylum Verrucomicrobiota; class Verrucomicrobiia; order Opitutales; family Opitutaceae; genus Lacunisphaera. Next base: position 308,012 of record JBGAKQ010000003.1, read on the forward strand.
CAGCATCCTGTTCAACAGCGGCGCGGACGTGACGGGCACGGGCGGCGGCGCCTATGCCGTGACCCTTAACTCGGACAGCAATGCCGCGTCCGGCGGCGCGATCGCCCTGGGCAGCGGCACGGTCATCACCAGCGCGGGCGGCAACATTACCCTCGGCGGCGGGGCGACCCCCGCGACGGTCGCGGCCATCGGCACGGCGACCAATGTCGAGGGCGTGCTCCTCGACAACGCCCAACTCCTCTCCGGCGCCGGCGCGATCTCTGTCCGCGGCCAGGGCAACAACTCGGCCGGTGACAGCCGTTATGGCGTGAGCATTGCGAACGGCAGCGTGATCGAGTCGTCCACCGGCGTGGTGACGATCACCGGCACCGGCGGCAACGGCGACAATCTCAACATCGGCGTGGACATCAACGGCACGGGCAGCCGCGTAACCAGCACCGGCGCGGGCGGCAATATCACCATCACCGGCACCGGTGGCAACGGCACGGGCAACAGCAACGTGGGCGTAGCGATCCGCACCGGCGGGGCCACGGTCAACTCCACCGGCACCGGCACCATCACCATCACCGGCACGCGCGGTAATGGCGTGGCCAACAACGAGAGCGTCTTCATCGACGGCAACGTCACCTCGGTCGCCGGCAACATCCAGGTCACCGGCAACGCCGGCGGCACGGTCACCGCCGGCAATAACGCCGGCGTCACGCTCCTGGGCGGCACGATCAGTTCGACGGGCGCGGCGACGGTCACCGTCACCGGCACGGGCGGCGATGGCACCACCGGCAACCATGGCCTGCGAATCATCAGCAGCGGCGACATCACCTCCTCGGGCGGTGCCATCACCCTGACGGGCACCGGCGGCGGGGCGGGGGGCTCGACCGATAACAACGCCGGCGTGTTCATGGACGGCGCGGGCACGACGGTCGCGGCCACCAATGCGGCGACCGTGACCATCACGGGCACTGGCAACAACACGGCCGGCAACAACATGGTCGGCGTCCGCATCGGCAATGGCGCCGCGGTCAGCGCGGTGAACGGCGACACCTCCATCACTGGCACCGCCGGCGCCTCCGGCCTGATCAACAGCTTCGGCGTCCACATCGTCAACGGCAGCAGCGTGGCTTCCACCGGCACGGGCAATATCGCCATCACCGGCACCGGCACGGCCTCGAGCAACGGCGTCGACATGCAGCTTGGCACGAACACCGTCGGCAGCGGCAGCATGGCCGGCACCATCCTGATCGATGGCAATGATACCGGCGTCCTCCTGGGCGACGTCATCACCGGCAATGCCACGGCCACCGCCATCCAGATCGTCGACGCGACGACGCTGGCCTTGAACGGTGACGTCACGACCGGCGCCACCGGCACCCTGACCCTCGGTGCTGCCGCCGGCAACAACCTCTCGGGCGCCGTCACGCAGACCGGCGTCATCACGGCGGGCACCCTCACCGGCAACACCGGCAACACGGTGGTCCTCGGCAGCGCCAACGTCCTCACGAACCTCGGCGCCTTCACTTCCACCGCCCTGACGCTGGCCGACAGCACCCTGGGCCTGACCGTGACCGGCGCCGTCAACACCGGGGCGGGGGCGCTCTCCCTGCAGACCACGGGCGGCAACCTGGCCATCAACCAGACGCTGACCAGCACCAACGCCACCTTGACCAGCACCAACGCCTCGGTCGCCATCGGCGCCAACATCGATGCCGGCAACGGCGGCGGTGGCGGCACGGCCACGCTGACGGCCGGCAATCAGATCACACGCAGCGCCGGCACCCTCACCAGCCTCAACGTGATTCTGTCCGCCGCCAACGGCATCGGTACGGCGGCGCCGATTGTCACCACGGCGACCAACCTCAAGGCGACGAACAGCACCGCCAACAACATCCAGGTCAGCAACACCGGCGCGCTGACCCTGCACAATTTCAGTTCGGGCAACGCCATCACCAGCGCGGGCAACCTGAACGTCACGGCGGGCGGGGCCATTGACCATTCGGGCCCCGTTGCCGTCACCGGCACGACCACCCTGAACGCCGGGGCCAACGCGATCACGCTGACCGACTCGGGCAACAACTTCACCGGCACGGTCACGGCGACCGGCACCAACATCCAGATCACGGACACCAACGCCCTCACTACGGTGCTGACCGACGGTGGCGCGAGCACGCTGATCGCGGGCGGCGCGCTGGTGACCTCCGGCAGCACGACCGGCACGCTGACCACCACCACCACGGGCGGCGCCGGCAGCACGACGACCTTTGGGGCCACGACCGCCGGCTCGATGAACGTAACCTCCACGGGTGCGGTCAGCCAGACGGGTACGATTGCGACCGGCGCGGCGACGTTTAGTGCGTCCGGCCAGGCGATCGACCTGACGACCAACGGTGCCGCCAACAACTTCACCGGCACGGTGACGGCGACTGGCACGAACATCCAGATCACCGACGTCAACGCGTTGACCACGGTCCTCACCGGCGGCGGCGCGAGCACACTGGTGGCCGGCGGCGCGTTGATAACCTCCGGCAGCACGACCGGCCTGCTCACCACGACGACCTCCGGTGGCGCGGGCAGCACGACGACCTTCGGGGCGACCACCGCCGGCTCGATGAACGTGACCTCAACGGGTGCCGTCAGCCAGACAGGCACGATTAGTACTGGTGCGGCGACGTTCAGTGCGACCGGCCAGGCGATTGACCTGACGACCAACGGTGCCGCCAACAACTTCACTGGCACGGTCAACCTGACCGGCGCCACCACCACGATCACGGACGCCAACGCCCTGACCCTCGGCACGCTGGCCACAGGCAACCTGACGGTCGCGTCGACCGGCGTGCTCAACCTCGGGCAGGGCACGGTGACGGGCAATCTCTCCGCGAACAGTGGCGGCTCGGCCATCTCGCAGGCCGCCGGGCTGACCGTGACGGGCACGACTGGCCTGACGGCCACGGGTGCCGCGATCACGCTGACGCAGGCGGCGAACGACTTCCAGGGCACGGTGACGGCGACCGGCACCAACATCCAGATCACGGACGCCAACGCCCTCACGACGGTGCTGACCGATGGTGGCGCAAGCACGCTGGTCGCCGGCGGCGCCTTGGTGACCTCGGGCAGCACAACGGGCCTGCTCACCACGACGACCTCCGGTGGTGCGGGCAGCACGACGACCTTCGGCGCGACCACCGCCGGCTCGATGAACGTGACCTCCACGGGTGCGGTCAGCCAGACGGGCACGATCACCTCGGGGGTCTCATCCTTCAGCGCGGCTGGTCAGGCGATTGACCTGACGACCAACGGTGCGGCGAACGACTTTACCGGCGCGGTCAGCCTGACCGGCGCCACCACCACGATCACCGACGCGAACACCCTGGATCTCGGGGCCTCGACGGTCACGGGTACCTTGAATGTGACGACGGCCGGAGCCATCACCGACAGCGGCGCGTTGGTCGTCACCGGCACGACCACACTAACGGCCGGGGCTGCGAATGACATCACGCTCGATGCGGCCAACAATTTCAGCACGGTCGCCGTGACCTCGGGCAACAATGTCACCCTGAACGACGTGAACGCGCTCGACCTTGGCGCCTCGACGGTGTCGGGCACGCTGAATGTGACGACTGCCGGCGCGATCACCGACAGCGGCAACCTGGCCATCACGGGCACGGCGACGCTGGCGGCGGGCGCGGCCAACGACATCACGCTGAACAACGCGAACAACTTCAGCACGGTCGTCATCACCACCGGCAACAACGTCACCCTTAACGACACGAACGCGATCGACCTCGGCGCTTCCACTGTTTCGGGCGCCCTTAATGTAACGGCCAACGGCGCGATCACCGACAGCGGCAACCTGGCGGTCACGGGCACGACGACGCTCGCGGCGGGTGCGGCCAACAACATCACCCTGGATGCCGCGAACAACTTCAGCACGGTGGTCATCACGAGCGGCAACAACGTCACCTTGAATGATACCGGTGCGCTCGACCTCGGCGCCTCGACGGTTTCGGGTACGTTGAACGTGACGACCAGCGGTGCGATCACCGACAGCGGCGCCGTCACGGTGACCGGCACCACGACGCTGACAGCGGGTGCGACCAACAACATCACCTTGGATGCGGCCAACAATTTCAGCACGGTGGTCATCACGAGCGGCAACAACGTCACGCTGAACGACACCAATGCGCTTAATTTCGGCGCCTCGACCGTTTCGGGCACGCTCGATGTGACGACCGCCGGGGCGATCACCCAGGGTGGGGCGCTGGCGGTGACGGGTGCGACGACGCTCACGGCAGGTGCGGCGAACAACATCACCCTGGGCAATGCGGCGAACAACTTCAGCTCGGTCTCGGTCAACTCCGGCAACAATGTCACTCTGACCGACACCAACGCGATCGACCTCGGTGCGTCGACGGTTTCGGGCACCTTCGATGTGACCGCCAGTGGCGCGATCACCGACAGCGGCGCACTCGTGGTGACGGGCACGACGACCTTGGCGGCGGGCGCGGCGAACAACATCACGTTGGATAACGCGAACAACTTCAGCACGGTGGTCATCACCACCGGCAACAATGTCACGCTGAATGACACCAACGCCATTGACCTGGGCGCGTCCACGGTTTCGGGCACGTTCAACGTGACGACCGCGGGTGCCATCACCGACAGCGGCAACCTGGCGGTCACGGGCACGACGACGCTGGCCGCGGGCGCGGCCAACAACATCACCCTGGATAATGCCAACGACTTTAGCACGGTGGTCGTCACCACCGGCAATAACGTCACGCTGAACGACACCAACGCCATCGACCTCGGGGCTTCGACGGTGTCCGGCACGCTCAATGTGACGGCGAATGGCGCGATCACCGACAGCGGCGCGCTGGTGGTCACGGGCACGACGACGCTCGCGGCTGGGGCGGCCAACAACATCACGTTGGATAACGCGAACAACTTCAGCACGGTGGTCGTGACCACGGGCAACAATGTCGCCTTGAACGACGTGAACGCGCTGGACCTGGGCGCCTCGACGGTGTCGGGCACGCTCAACGTGACGACCGCGGGGGCCATCACGGACAGCGGCAATCTGGCGGTCACCGGCACGACGACGCTCGCGGCGGGCGCGGCCAATGACATCACGCTGAACAATGCGAACAACTTCAGCACGGTGGTCATCACCAACGGCAACAACGTCACCCTGAATGACGTGAACGCCCTGAACCTGGGCGCCTCCACGGTCTCGGGCACCCTGAACGTGACCACGGCGGGCACCATTACGGATAGCGGTGCCTTGGCGGTGACGGGCACCACAACCCTGGTGGCGGGTGCGGCCAATGACATCACGCTCGATAATGCCAATGACTTCAGCACGGTCGCGGTGACCTCGGGCAACAATGTCACCCTAAACGACGTCAACGCGCTCGACCTCGGCGCCTCAACGGTGTCGGGCACGCTCAACGTCACGACCGCCGGCGCGATCACCGACAGCGGCAACCTCGCGATCACCGGCGTCACGACCCTGGCGGCGGGCGCGACCAACGACATCACGCTGAACAACGCGAACAACTTCAGCACGGTGGTCATCACCACCGGCAACAACGTTACGCTGAACGACACCAACGCCATCGACCTCGGCGCCTCCACGGTTTCGGGCGCCCTCAATGTCACGGCCAACGGCGCGGTCACCGACAGCGGCAACCTCGCGGTGACCGGGACGACGACCCTGGCGGCAGGCGCGGCGAACAGCATCACCCTCGATAATGCCAACGACTTCAGCACGGTCGTCGTGACTAACGGCAACAATGTCACCCTGAACGACGTGAACGCCCTCGACCTCGGGGCTTCGACCGTTTCGGGCACGTTGAACGTGACGACCAATGGTGCGATCACCGACAGCGGCGCGCTGGTGGTCACCGGGACGACGACGCTGGCGGCGGGCGCGGCGAACAATATCACGCTGGATGCGGCCAACAACTTCAGCACGGTCGTGATCACCAGCGGCAACAATGTGACGCTGAATGACACGAACGCCCTTAACTTCGGCGCCTCGACGGTGTCCGGCACGCTCGACGTCACCACGGCGGGCGCCATCACGCAGGGCGGGGCGCTGGCGGTCACGGGCACGACCACCCTCACGGCCGGTGGCGCGAACAACATCACGCTGGGCAACGCGGCGAACAACTTCAGCACGGTCACGGTGATTTCGGGCAACAACGTCACGCTGACCGATGCCAACGCGATCAATCTCGGCGCCTCGACGGTGTCCGGCACGCTGAACGTCACGGCCAGCGGCACGATCACGGACAGCGGCAACCTGGCGGTGACGGGGACAACGACGCTGGTGGCGGGTGCGGCGAATGACATCACGCTCGATAACGCCAACGACTTCAGCACGGTGGTCGTGACCACCGGCAACAACGTCACGTTGAATGACGTCAACGCACTGGACCTCGGCGCCTCGACCGTGTCGGGCACGCTGAATGTGACGACGGCGGGCGCCATCACCGACAGCGGTAATCTCGCCATCACCGGCGTCACCACGCTGGCCGCGGGCGCGGGCAACGACATCACGCTCAACAATGCCAATGACTTCAGCACGGTCATCGTCACGAACGGCAACAACGTTACGTTGAACGACGTGAACGCCCTCGACCTGGGCGCGTCCACGGTTTCCGGCGCGTTGAATGTGACCACCGCCGGCGCGCTCACGGACAGCGGCAACCTGGCGGTCACGGGCACGACGACCCTGGCGGCCGGGGCGGCGAACAGCATCACCCTCGATAACGCGAACGACTTCAGCACGGTGGTCATCACCAACGGCAACAATGTGACGCTAAATGACGTGAACGCCCTGAACTTCGGTGCGTCCACGGTTTCCGGTGCGTTGAATGTGACCACCGCTGGCGCCATCACCGACAGTGGCAACCTCGCCATCACGGGCACGACGACGTTGGCGGCGGGCGCGGCGAACAATATCACCCTGGATAACGCCAACAATTTCAGCACGGTCGTCATCACCAACGGCAACAACGTCACGCTGAACGATGTGAACGCCCTGAACTTCGGTGCGTCCACGGTTTCCGGCACGTTGAATGTGACGACGGCGGGCGCGATCACCGACAGTGGCAATCTGGCCATCACCGGCACGACGACCTTGGCGGCGGGCGCGGCGAACAACATCACCCTCGATAACGCCAATGACTTCAGCACGATGGTCGTCACCAACGGCAACAACGTCACGCTGAACGACGTGAACGCCCTGGACCTCGGTGCGTCCACGGTGTCTGGCACGTTGAATGTGACGACGGCGGGCGCGATCACCGACAGTGGCAATCTGGCCATCACCGGCACGACGACCTTGGCGGCCGGTGCGGCGAACAACATCACGTTGGATAACGCCAACAACTTCAGCACGGTGGTGATCACCAACGGCAACAACGTCACCTTGAACGACGTGAATGCGTTGAATCTCGGTGCCTCGACGGTGTCCGGCACGCTGAACGTGACGACCGCCGGCGCGATCACCGACAGTGGCAACCTGGCCATCACGGGTACGACGACGCTGGCGGCGGGCGCGGCGAACAACATCACGTTGGATAACGCCAACAACTTCAGCACGGTGGCCGTCACGAACGCCAACAACGTCCAGCTCGTCGACACCAACGCCCTGGATCTCGGGGCCTCGACGGTGTCCGGCACGCTGCGTCTCACGGCGGGCGGCTCGATTACCCAGAGCGGCGTGCTCAATGTGACGGGCACCTCGACGATCGACCTGACGACCGCGGGCACCGACATCCTGCTCGGCTCATTTGCCAACGACCTGGGCGCCACGGCCCCGCGGTTCACGGGCACGCTCGGGAACATCCGGGACGTCAGCTTCCAGAACGTGAACGCCGGCGCGCTCGTCCCGGTCATTGCGCCGGCGACCACCAACTTGAGCGGCCTCACGAGCCTCCGCAACCTGACCCTGATCTATCCCAACACGTCGATCAACCTGCCGGGCCTGACGGCTTCCGGCACGTTGACCATCACGGCCGGTGCCTCGATCACCGACAGCGGCCCGTCAATCGTGCCGGGTACCTCGGTCCTGAATGCGGGCGGCAACATCACGCTGGATGAACCCGGCAACAGCTTTGGCACGGTCAGTCTGGCAGGCGGCACGATCACCCTCGTCAACGTGACGGCGGTCAACCTGGCCGGCGTCAACGCCAGCTCCTCGTTCAGTCTCCAAAACTCCGGCAACCTGACGATCAGTTCGGCCATCAACAGCGGCGCCAGTGTGTCGCTCGTCTCGTCAGGTGGGGACCTGATCATCAATGCCGGCATCAATTCGGGCGGGAACATGGATCTCCGGGCCACCGTGGGCAGTGTGACGGCCAATGGCGCGGGCAACATCAGCTCCGGTGGTACCCTGACGGTCACGGCGGGCAGCAATGTGCAGCTTGCGGGCGCTTCGGCGAACGGCGCCTTCCTGGTGACGGCGGGCGGCAGCGCCTCTTTCGGAACCTTGAGCGGCGGTGGTAGCTTGACCGTCAATACGTCCGGTGTGACGACGTTTGGCGGTGGGGTGTCGGGCTTCAGTTCGCTGGTTACGGATGCCGGTGGCTCCACGACTATTTCCGGCGTGACCCTCGGGTTGTCCGGCAATTTTACCTTCAACGACGCCGTCGTGCTGGGCAATAACCTGACGATCACCGGCCCGGGCGGTCGCTTCAACAGCACGGTGCGTGGCGCCAGCGATGGCGGCCAGGCGCTGACCCTGAACCAGTCGGGCGACATTATCTTCAACGGCTCAATCGGCGGGAACGGCCAGCGCCTGGCGTCCATTACGACCGGTACGACGGGACGGACTGCCTTCAACACCGCGGGCGGCGGCTCCGTTCTCACGTCCGGGGCGCAGACTTACAACCATCCGCTGTTGCTTGGCACAAACACCACCATGGCGGGCTCCGCGTTTACGTTTAACAGCACCGTGAACACCGGCACCCTGTTGCCGTCCGGCGTGTTTGCCGCGACGACGGGCGAAAGCGACCTCATCGCCACCGCCACGGGGGCGATCCAGTTCGCCGCGCCGGTGGGCCAGACCAGCCGGGTGGGGGATGTCAGCCTGACGGCCGCGTCGACCAACATCCGCGCCGACTTCCGCTCGACCAAGCTGACCGTTACCGGTCCGGTGACGTTCGACACGGCGACGGCCATCACGGTCGATACGACGGGTGCCCAGGCTTACAACGGTGCCGCGACCCTGGCCAGCAACATGACTTTCAACTCCAACCTGAGCCAGGTGTTCCCGTCCTCGACGCCCACCGCCGCCGAGGGCATCCGTTTTGCCCAAGGTTTCACGGCGAACGGCCGCACGGTGGCCATGAACGCACCGGGCGCGACCATCAGCGTGGGCGGCGACGTCGGCTCCGCCACCGCGCGGTTGAACTCGCTCTCGGCGACCGGCCGTTACCTGGTGTTTGGCGGCAGCATCTTCGCCCAAAACGATATCAAGCTCGGGATGGGCTCGGCGGCCTCGGGCGAAAACGACTTCCTGCAATTCACGGGCGCCTCGGGCCAGAATACGGTCATCGATTCCCAGACGGGTGAAATCGTCCTCGGTACGGGTGCCGTCAGCGGCAGCGCCAAGACGGGCGCGCCGGTCCGTTCCTCGATCTTCAAGTCCAACACGGGCGACCTCTTCCTCTTTGCCCGCAAGATCACGATGAAGCCCAACGAGCGCCTCGTCGTGCGTGACGGTTCGCTGATCGCGATCGCCGATGGCACTGCCACCACCGATGGCATCACGCTGAGCAGCGCCGCCGCCACGAACTACATCGTGGTCGTGAGCAATGTCACGGGCGGCCCGGGCATCCGCATCCAGTCCCGCTCGCCCGCGAGCGTCGAGTCGTCCAACGGGACCGTCCAGGACCAGGGCACCGAGATCATTGCCGGCGCGGTTTACTTCTACAGCTCGCTGTATTCCGGTCTCCGGGTGGTGCCGACCCGTGACGCCTTCGCCCCGGTGCCGAACACCGCCAACACCTTCGACTACCAGTTGAGCACCGGTAACATCCAGAGCAGCCTCGGCTCGACGGTCGTAAGCGTCCTGCCGGACGGTCCGGACGGCACCTCGGGTACGAACCACATCGTGTATGTGGCTGATCTCGTGGTCACGAATCGCTATCGTCCGACGTTGCCGTTCCTCACCTATCTGGACTTGAGCACGGCGGGTCTGGCCACCCGCACGATCAGCAACCTCGGTTTGTTTATCGAACCGACCGACAGCCTGTTTGGCACCGTTGGCGTGGCGCCGATGCGGGCCCTTTCCTCGCAGGGTGCCGCGCCCCGCACGGTCCTGCAGTCTGCCTTCACGCCGAACGTCCCGCTCGAAACCCGTGAAGCCGCGCCGGTTGAAATCGACCTGTCGCCGGCGGTGCGCGAACAGCTCCAGGCGCTCGGCATCTATGCCCGCGCCCTGCGTCCGACTGAGAAGTATTCCCGCGATCTCCGTCGAGGCCTGTTTGTGACCGTGCCGGAACGCGAGCGTCCCCGTGAACCCGACTACGAGGTCGCGGAAGCCCGCGTCGAGGACCGGGCCGTGCGCGACGTGCTCCGCCTCGCCGCCGAGGCGGGCCTGATTGGCGAAAGCCAGGAAAAGCTGGACGAAATTGCGCGCGCCCTGGCGGAGAGCTACGCGGCCTTCTCGGTGATGTCGCTTTCCCAGGAGGCGAAGGACTTCCGGGTCTGGTTGGAAAAGAGCCAGTCGCCGGAGGCAGTTCGCGTGGTGACTTACCTGAAGACCCTGCAGCAGGCCCTCAACCGCATCGAGTTGCTCGGCCTGACGCAGAAGGAACTCGCGAGCTCGAAGGCGCAGATTTACGGCAGCATCCTGCGGGCCCGCCTGAATGCGGAGCCGGAATTCCTGCGTGCCCTCGTGGAAACCCCGTCCGAGGAAAAGGGCAAGGTTTCGGTCCTCCGCGCCGTCCCGTCCTCCGTGGGGATGGTGCAGGCCGGCATGCAGTAACCGGGCCGGCCGGCCCGGGGGCGGGGCCGATTCCTCGCTTGTGCCCCGAACGGGAACGGTTATCGAAAGGGGCTGACGCGCATGGATACCTCATCTGGATTCGGACAATCTTCCTCTGGATTTGGGCAGACGAACTCGGGCTTCGGTACCACCAATCCCGGCCTGACCGGCAGCAATCCCCCGCAGGGCCAGCCGAACCGGCGCCTCGCCGCGGTCATGTTCCTCGATATGGTGGGCTACAGCGCGATGATGGCGAACGACGAGGAACGCGCCCTGGCGTGTGTGGCGGAGCTGGAAAAGCTGCTGCGGGCCGAGGTGCCGAAGTTTGGCGGCCGCGTCGTCAAGTTCCTCGGCGACGGCTCCATGATGGAGTTTCCCACCGCCCTGGCGGCCGTCCGTTGCAGCCAGAGCGTCCTGCAGGATGTTGAGTCGAACAACGCCTGGGTGCCCGCCGAGAAGCGGTACTCGGTGCGCATCGGCCTTCACTTGGGTGAACTGGTCGACCGCGCGGATGACATTTTCTCGAACGCGGTCAATGTCGCCGCCCGCATCCAGCCGCTGGCCGACCCGGGTGGCATCGCGATGTCGAGTTTCATCTACTCGCAGGTCGAGAACCAGCTCGACCTCAAGGGCACCTACCTGCCGCCGCAGAAACTGAAGAACATCCCGGAAAAGATGCGGATCTTCCTCGTCGATCCGGTGGGCGGTGATGCCGCCGGCCGCGCCATCCGCCGCCACAAGCCGTTTGCCGTAAAGGCCGTGGTGGCCGTGGCCGTGGTGATCGTCGCCGCAATTCTGGTGTACTACTTCAAGTCACGCCCGGCCGAGCAGCCGACACCACCCCCGGCGGCAAAATCCCGCTAGCCACTCCCCAGCCCGTGCGCCGCATGGGCTTTTTTTGCCCGACCGTCGTCCGCCCGGTTGGGCCGCATGATTGCGTTGCCACGGGCGGCGGGGTGCTTTTGTTTCCGCACCCATGGCCCAGCCCGAAGCCCCGAAGATCATCTTCTCGATGCTCGGCGTCTCGAAGAAAATCGAGCGCAAGGAAATCCTCCGCGACATCTCCCTGTCGTTTTACTACGGCGCCAAGATCGGCGTCCTCGGCCTCAACGGCTCGGGCAAGTCCTCGCTCATGCGCATCCTGGCCGGGATCGACAAGGAGATCGATGGCCGCGTCCACTTTGAGCCCGGCTACAGCGTCGGGTTCCTGCCGCAAGAACCGGCCCTGACGCCCGGCGCGACGGTGCGTGCGTGCGTGGAGGAGGGGGTCAAGCACCTGACCGACCTCACGGCGGCGTACGACGCGAGCTGGGACGAACTGGCCGAGGCGGCGGACGACGCGGCCAAGGACGCCATTTCCGACAGGCAGGCCAAGCTGCAGGAGGAGATCGAGCGGCTCGGCGCCTGGGACGTGGCCCCGCTCGTCGAGCAGGCCATGGACGCGTTGCGTTGCCCGCCTCCCGACCAGGTGGTTGACCAGCTGTCGGGCGGCGAACGCCGCCGGGTGGCCCTCGCGCGCCTGCTGCTGCAAAAGCCGTCGATCCTGCTCCTGGACGAACCGACCAATCACCTCGATGCCGATTCCGTGCACTGGCTGGAGCAGCATCTGTCGCGCTACGAGGGCACGGTCATTGCCGTGACCCACGACCGCTACTTCCTCGACAACGTGGCCGGCTGGATCCTCGAGCTCGACCACGGCCACGGCCTGCCGTTCAAGGGCAACTATTCCTCGTGGCTCGAACAGAAGCAGGCAATGGCGACCGTCGCCGAGCGGACCGAGAGCAAGCGGCAGAAGGCCATGGCCCGCGAACTCGAGTGGATTCGCTCCTCCGCCAAGGCCCGCCAGTCCAAGGGCCAGGCGCGCATCAATGCCTACGAGGCGATGCTCAAGCAGGACGTCGCCGAGCAGGAGAAGAAATTCGAAATCATCATCCCGCCCGGCCCGCGCCTCGGCAACCTCGTCGTGCAGGCGCAAAAAGTGGCGAAGGCCTACGGCGACAAGCTGCTGTACGACAACCTCGAGTTCTCGCTGCCGCCCGGCGGCATCGTCGGGATCATCGGCCCGAACGGCGCCGGCAAAACGACGCTTTTCAAGCTGATCACGGGCATGGAGAAACCCGACGCGGGGTCGTTCAAGATCGGCGATACCGTCAAGACCGCCTACGTCGAGCAGTCGCGCGATTCACTCGAAGGCGACAAGACCATTTGGGAAGTCATCAGTGGCGGCCAGGAAATCATGCAGATCGGCAAGCGTTCGGTGAACAGCCGCGCGTATTGCGCGCAGTTCGGCTTCACGGGCGCGGACCAGCAAAAAAAGGTCGGCGTGCTTTCCGGCGGTGAGCGCAACCGTGTGCTGCTCGCCCGGGTGCTCAAGAGCGAGGCCAACCTGCTCCTGCTCGACGAGCCGACCAACGACCTCGATGTGAATTCCATCCGCGCCCTGGAGGAAGCCCTCGAGACTTTCGCCGGCTGCGCCGTGATTATTTCCCACGATCGCTGGTTCCTCGACCGCACCGCCACGCACATCATGGCGTTCGAGGGCGACAGCTACGTCCATTGGTTCGCCGGCAACTACTCCGCCTACCTCGAGGACTACCGGAAGCGGAAGGGGAAGGATGCGGAGCAGCCTCATCGGATTAAGTATCGCAAATTGACGCGGTAGTTTTTTGTCGGTTGGCGTGGCAAACACCGTTGCGGCCTGCTGGCCGCCCGGTGCTTGTCCCCGGTTCTCGCTACGCGAAACCGGGGCAAGGAACGCGGAGCAACCCCACCGGATCAAGTACCGCAAGTTGACGCGTTAGCGTGGTGGCTAGGCCTAGTCGAAGCCGAACAGTCGCCCCATTTCGCGACGGTCGCGTTTGGTCGGACGGCCCTTGCCGCGCTCCCGGGCGAGCATGTGCTCGATCCCGGCTTGCTTCGCGCGCTCGTATTCCGCGGCAGGCGTGAGGTCCTCCATAAACTCCGGCAGCTGCTTCGCGCCGACGCGCGAACGCGGGTGGGCAATCACCCTGAGGGTGCGCGTCATCGCGCCAACGCGGACCGTCACGGTCTCGCCGGCGTGGACATCGCGCCCGGGCTTGGCCTCGAGTTCGCCGATCAAGACTTTGCCGGCGCGGCAGGCAGACGTCGCTTCGGATCGCGTCTTGAACACGCGCACGCTCCAGAGCCATTTGTCGAGCCGGGGGTCGTCCATGAGGGTCGCTTTCTGCGACAAACTCCAAAGGCCAAACGCCAAATTCCAAATCAAATCGAGCACGCTTTGCGCTCCGCCCGGGAAGACCGACCGTTGATTTGTAATTTGTGATTTGACCTTTGGCCTTTACCGCCGCGCGAACGCGCGGCGGTTGCAATGGAATAAAATCGAACTAGCCTCCTCCCACTTTCCATGAAATCCCGTGCCTGGATTGCCTTCCTGAGTTTCCTCACCGCCATGACCCTCCAAGCTGCTGACTCCAAACCCGCGTCGAAAACCGAACTGGCCACCGTCGGTGGCGGTTGCTTCTGGTGCACCGAAGCCGTGCTGGAACGGCTGGCGGGCGTGAAAAAGGTCACGAGCGGCTACGCGGGCGGGCATGTGGACAACCCGACCTACGAGGAAGTCTGCACGGGCGAAACCGGCCACGCCGAGGTGATCCAGGTGGAGTTCGATCCCGCCGTCATCACCTACGAAAAGATCCTCGAGGTCTTCTTCGAGGCCCACGACCCGACCACCTTGAACCGGCAGGGCGCCGATGCGGGCACGCAGTATCGCTCGGTGATCTTCTATCACAACGAGGAGCAGCACAAAGCCGCCGGCCGCGCGAAGATCGCGGCCCAGGCCCTCTGGCCGGACCCGATCGTGACGGAAATCGCGCCGCTCAAGAAATTCTATCCCGCCGAAGGCTACCACCAGGACTACTTCCGCAAGAACCCCAACCAGGGCTACTGCACCTTCGTGATCAAACCGAAGGTCAAGAAGCTCGAGGCCAAGGGCGTGATCCCGAAGAATTGAGGGCTGGGCGAGCGGCCAAAGGCTGAAGGGCCGGACGTGTGCGCTCGTGGCTCCCTCGCCTCTAGGCTGTTGCCTGTCCCCCGACTGGACTTTGGGGATTTCTGCGTACACTGCAGGCATGCCTGACCAATCCGCCCAAGAAGTGAACGGAGCCCTGGTGACGGTGGACTTCATCCGCCACCGCAACGCGCTGCTGATCCGCGCCGACCTCGGAGCGTTGTTCACCGACTACTACCTGCACCTGGCGGACAACCAGCTGCGCTACACGCCGGAGCAGGCGAACCTGTTCAAGACTGCCCTCGCGGCCTTCACGCTGCATTGCGCGTACCGCCCGTTGAACGAGCACATCGCCTGGACGCTCAACTTTCAGGAACCGCGGTTGAACCTGTTCCTCGCGGGTGACAACGAGGACTGCGTCGTGACCGGCCGGCTGTTCACGGAGAACGTGCGTGAGGCCGCGGAGAACGTTTTCTACAGCGACATCGTGCCCCGGCGTGGACGGGAAGCGCGGCGGAGCGTGGTGAATTTCACCGGTGGCGACGTGCTGGCCGCGGTGGCGAGCTACTATGCCCGCAGCGAGCAGCAACCGGTGCGCTTCTTCGATTTGGGCGGCGACCACTACGCGATGCTGGTGGCGCAGCCGGATTGCGACCTCGCGTGGTTCAGCTCCGTGGACGCGGACGGCGTGCGCGAACCCGCCGCGGCCGAGACCGTGGCGCGCATCCAGAGCCGCAACTACGGATGGCACTGCGGTTGCACCCAGCAAAAGATCCTGGCGGCGATCGCGCCCGCTTTCCGGGCCGATCCGGAAGGCGTATTTGGCGACGGGGAGGCGATTCGCGTTGAGTGTCCGCGTTGCGCCGCGGCGCACACGCTGACGCGCGAGGCGATGGAGGCTTACCTCGCGGGCGCCGGGAAGGAGTAGTTTTCCGGCTCCGGAGCCTGCTTGCAGACCGGCCGGCAGCTGCCACGCTGCCGGCCGCGCCGTTTGCGCGCGGACACCTTCACTCCAAGCATGAGCACCTGGGAAATCCTCGGCACCGTTCTGGGCGTCATCGGCGTCTGGCTGATGATCCGTCAGAATATCCTCGGGTGGCCGGTCGGCTTGGTGCAGGTGGCGGTTTACGCCTGGGTCTTTTTCGATGCGCGGCTCTATTCCGACGCGCTCCTGCAGATCGCGTTTTTCCTCATCCAGGCGTACGGCTGGTGGCATTGGTGGCGCGGGCTGGGGCCCGCGCAGGCGCTGCCCGTGACGCGACTCGGACCGGCGGCGACCGCCGGCGCGGTGGTGGCTGGACTTGTGGCGACTGCCGGGTGGGGCACGCTGATGCACCGCACCACGGATGCCGCGCTGCCATACTGGGACGCCTTCATCCTGGTGTTCAGCCTGATCGCGCAGTGGCTGCAGGCGCGGAAGAAACTGGAGAACTGGCCCGGCTGGCTCCTCGTCAACTCCGTGGCGGTGGGCGTGTATTGGGTGAAGGACCTCCGGCTCACCGCCGGACTTTATGTGATCTTCTGGTTCCTCGCGTGGTGGGGCTGGCGCGAATGGCGCCGGTCCGCGCCCCCAGCTCCTGACCGCGCATGAACCTCGGGGCCCTTCGCATTGCCGTGTACGGTCCCGAGTCGACCGGGAAAACCTGGCTCGCCGAAAAGCTTGCGGCGCATTTCTCGGCGCCGCTCGTGTCCGAGTACGCCCGGGAGCGCTGGGACCAACAGGGGGCGCTGGGCCTTGAGGACATGGTGCCCGTCGCCCTCGAGCAATGGCGGCGCGAGGACGCCGCCGCCGCGGGCGCCGGGCGTTTGGTGATTTGCGACACCGAGGCGCTCACGACGACGCTGTGGAGTGACTTGTTGTACGGGACCTGCCCCGACCAGGTGCGCCGCGGCGCGGAGCTGCGTTGCCGGAACTATGCGCTGTACCTGCTGCTGGACATAGACGTGCCGTTCGCACCGGACCCGCAGCGCTGTTTTCCCGACCCGGCCGATCGGGAGAAATGCCTGCGGGTTTGGCACGGGGCGCTTGAAAGACGCCGCCTTCCGTTTGTGCTCATCCGTGGCGATTGGCAGGCCCGGGAGGTCGCCGCGATCAAGGCGGTGGAGGATCTGCTCCGGCGCAAGGCTTAGCCTTGCACGGCTCAGGACGCCTCAATAGGCAATTCCGCGGTTCATCTTTCCAGTTCCGCCCTTCGGGCGGGATTTCGCACACACCCCACACCCCCCCGCACCCATGCTTCGTCTGCTTGCCCGTCTGCTCCTGGGCTTGGCCTTGAGCCTTGCCGTTTCCGTTGCCGCTGATCCCGTGAAGGAAAAATCCCCCGGCGACATCGCCGCCGAGGCGTTCTTCAAACTCCGCGATGACAAGGAAGCCAAACTGGACGGCGCGCGCGTCATCGCGCTCCAGAAAGCCGGCCTCGATTTCCTCACGGCCTATCCCACGCATCCCCGCGCCAACAGCGTGGTGAGCGCACTCGCCAATTTCGGCAGCACGATCCGCGACAAGAAGCTCCAGTCGATGCGCGACTACTGGGGCAGCCAGCTGAACTATGAAATCGTCAGCCGCCGGACCAAGTCGGACGCCAGCGACGAGGTGCGGGCCGTGATCGGTTCGCTGGACGCGGCCTATGCGTGCTACGTGGCCCGGACGGCGACCTCCCGCGAATCGCTCGACACCTATCGCGACCGCATCGACCGGCTCGCCGACCTGCCCGGCGGCAGCCGTTACCTGCCGAACCATGAGCGCGAATACATCCAGACGCTGCTCCTCGTCGGCACCAAGCAGGCCGAGGCCCAGGCCCGCCGCTTGATCGAAGGCGGAGACAAGCGGCTCGCGGCGGTCGGCCAGGAGGAGCTCAATCTCATCGAGCTCGGCCGCACGCCGCTCGAGTTGAAGGCGACCGCGCTGGACGGCCGCGAATTCGACGCCGCGGCCCTGCGCGGCAAGGTCCTCTATTTCGTCTTCTGGTCCTCCACCAATGAGGCTTCGGTCAAGGAGCTCGCGGCCCTGCAGGATTTCTACAAGCCGTACCAAAAACTGGGCGTCGAAATCATCACAATCGCCCACGACACCGATCGCGAGGCCCTCGCGAAGTTCGTGAAGGCCAAGCAATATGCCTGGCCGGTCCTCTGCGACGGCCTGGGCAACAAGGGCGAGTTCAGCGTGAAGGTGAACGCGAAGAACGTGCCGATGTCGGCCCTGTTCAACCAGCAGGGCACGCTCGTGCGCGCCGGCCTCAAGAGCAGCCAGCTCGAGCCCGAGGTCATCAAGCTCGGCATCAAACGCAAATAACCGGCCGCGCGCCGCTCAATAGTCCGGGTAGTCCGGCTGGTACATCTGCGCCTGCACGTAGCCCGGCAGGTCGGCTGGACGAGCCACCCGCGCGAGCCCGCGCCGGTAGGCCACCTCCGCGACGCTGACGGCAATCGCGGCGGAAACCTCTCGGATCCGCGTGAGCGCGGGGTACACCCGGCCGATCGCGAGATCCTCCGGCGTCACCAAACTCGCCAGCGCCTGCGCGGCCGCGAAGAACATCTCGTTCGTCACACGGCTGGCCCGCGTGGCGACCACGCCGAGGCCGACGCCCGGAAAGATGTAGGAGTTGTTGCCCTGGCCTGAGACGTAGGTCCGCCCGCCGAGCGTGCAGGGCGGGAACGGGCTGCCGCTGGCGAAGATGGCGTTGCCGTCGCTCCAGGTGTACGCCTGCTCCGCGCTGCACTCCGATTTGGAAGTGGGATTCGATAGTGCAAACACGATGGGCCGGGCGTTGAGCCGCGCCATGGCACGGACGACGGGTTCGGTAAACGTCGCCGCCTGGCCGGACACGCCGATCAACGCATGGGGATTCAGCATCTCGATGGCCGCGCTCAATTCACGCACCGGGGCGTGGTCATGGGCGAACCGCAGCTTGTGCTCCACGAGGTCCGTGCGGCTTTTCACGACCAAGCCCTTTGAATCCACGAACCAGCATTGGCGCCGTGCCGTCTCGAGCGGCACGCCCTCGGCGACGAGCGCATCGACGATGAGGTCCCCGATGCCAATCCCGGCTTCGCCCGCGCCGTAGAACAGGATGCGCAGATCCTTGAGCGACCGGCCCGAGAGTCGCGCGGCGGAGTAGAGCCCGGCCAGGGTGACACCGGCGGTTCCCTGGATGTCGTCGTTGAACGTGCAAACCTTGTCCTGGTACCGGTGCAGCAGCGCAAACGCGTTGGCATTGCCAAAGTCCTCGAACTGCAGGCAGGCGTGGGGGAACACCTCTTGCACCGCCTGCACGAACTCCTCGAGCAGTTCGTCGTAGGCCGGCCCGCGGAGGCGCGCCACGGGGGTGCCGATGTAGAACGGGTCTTCGCGGAGTTCGCGGTTGTCGGTGCCGACGTCCAGCATGATGGGCAGGCATTGCCCGGGGTGGATACCGGCGCAGCCGGTGTAGAGGGCCAGCTTGCCGACGGGAATGCCCATGCCATTCGCGCCGAGGTCGCCGAGCCCCAGGATGCGTTCCCCATCGGTGACGACGATCATGCGGACGTCGAGGTGCGGCCAGTTGCGCAGGACGGTCGCGATGCGTCCCCGGTCGGCAGCCGTCAGGTAGATGCCGCGGGAGCGGCGGAAAATGTAGCCCCAGCGCTGGCAGGCGAGGCCCACGGTTGGCGTGTAGATGATCGGCATCATCTCCGGCAGGTGTTGCAACACCACGCGGTAGAACAGCGCCTCGTTCCGCTCCTGGAGGGAGATCAGGTAGATGTATTTCTCGAGGTCGCTCGACTTCCGCCGGAAGCTTTCCAGCACGCGGGTGACCTGCTGTTCCTGGGGGAACACGCGCGGCGGCAGCAGGCCGCGCAGGCCCAGCTTGTCGCGTTCGGCGTCGGTGAAGGCAGTTCCTTTGTTGAGCAGCGGATCATGCAACAGATCGGCGCCGCGTTTGGAGGTGAGGAGGGTGCTCATGGCAGCGGTTTGGTTGACCTCAGACTACCGCTTGGCGTGACGTGAACCAACGGCGATCCGGCCTGCCTGAGCAGTCATGATGGATTTGCGCCGGCGCGAAACACGCGCCTAATAAATCCGCCGGACCAAAAAATGCGCAGCATTGGACGAGTTGTGCGTTGATGCGGGCGGCGAATTCCCCAGAACGCCATTCCATGCTCACGGAAGATTACCTCCAGCGCTTCGGCGGCCTCGGCCGGCTTTACGGCGCGGCCGCTCTGCCGCGCCTGCAGGCGGCCCACGTCTGCGTGGTCGGCGTTGGCGGCGTTGGCTCGTGGGTGGTCGAGGGACTGGCGCGCTCAGGGGTGGGGGCGATCACGATGGTCGATCTCGACGACGTTTGCCTGACCAACGTCAACCGGCAGCTGCCCGCGCTCGACGGCAACATCGGCCGGCCGAAGGTCGCCGCGCTGGCCGAGCGCGTGAAGCTGATCAACCCGGCGTGCGTCGTGACGACGATCAGCGAGTTCTTCACCGCCAAGACGGCGGACCAATTGCTCGCGACACGTTACAGCTGGGTGGTCGATTGCATCGACCTCATGTCGAACAAGGCGCTGATCATCGCGGAGTGCACGCAGCGGGGCCTGCCGGTCCTGACGGTCGGCTCGGCGGGCGGCAAACGTGACGCCACGAAGATCGTGGTGACGGATTTCGGCGACGGGCACGGCGACGAGTTGTTGCGGCAGGTCCGCAAGAAGCTCCGCCGCGACTACGGGTTCGCGAAGGGCGAGGGCAACCACTACGGGATCCCCTGCGTTTCTTCGCAGGAGTCTCCGGTGTTTCCGTGGACCGATGGTACTTGCTCCACGGAGCCGGAGGCCGGTTCGAACCTGCGGCTCGATTGCGCGACGGGTTTTGGCACGGCCGTGTTCATCACCGGTGCTTTTGGCTTCGCCGCGGCGGGGGAAGTTGTCCGTCGGATCGCGCTGGGCTAGTTGCGACTGCCCCGGCCAAGGACCCAGTGGATCACATCGGCCGCCGTGTAGGCGTCACGATCCGCCGGCAGGTAACGGGCGAGTTGCACGACGTCGTCCCCGGCCGTCACGATGGGGTCCTCCGTGCCATTGCCCCTGACCTGAGCCAGACCCGCGGTCGCCATGAGGCCGTTGCAAAGGCATTTGCGCCCGACGGTGTCTTCCAACGCGCCACCCTTGCGGACGTACTCGTCGACGGGTTCGCCCGCGCAACGATAGCCGATTGTGCCATCGGGCCGGCGATAGGCCTCGCGCAGGTAGCCCAGATCGCAGACCCGAGGCCGGCTTTCGTAGCGTGACTCCTCGGACTGCGTGCCTGGCAGTTGCAGCACCTTGAACGGAAAGCCCGTGGGCGAGGCCCGCGGGTCCGTGAAGACACGCAGCGCTTCCGCGCGGCTGAGCCGCAGCACCTCGCGTTTCCAGGTGGGATCGACGCCCGATTCTTCGCAGAAGGCAAACGCGGTGCCGATTTGCACGCCGGCGGCGCCGGCGGCCAGCGCCTCCGCGAGTTTGTCCGGGTGCGCATAGGCGCCCGCCAGCCAGAAGGGCAGCCCGATTTCGCGAATCTTGGCCAGCTCCGGCACATCGCGGGAACCGTACACCGGTTCGCCCCGCGCGTTCAGCTGCATCGGTCCGCGCGGAGGCGCATTGTGTCCGCCGGCAAGGGCGCCCTCGACGACAAAACCATCGACGCGGCCGTTGGACTTTCGCGCCAGCGTCAACGCAAACGTGGCGGATGAAATGATCGCGAGAAACTGCGGTCGCACCAGCGCAGGAGCGCCAGCGGGAAACAGCTGGCCGGGATCGAAGCGCGCCAGGCAGTCCTCCGCGGGGGTTGCGCCAGTGACGTCGATCTTGAGCTCCGCGGCTTCGCCGCGGGCCAACGCGTCGAGCACCCCGGGAATGGACCGCGGGATGCCGGCGCCCATGAGCACATAATCGACACCGGCGAGCATGGCGCCGTAGAGCGAAGGCAAGGTCGGCAGCTGGATTTTTTCGAGGAAGTTGATACCCACACGGCCGTCGTGACCTTCTTTCGCGAGGAAGACCTCCGCGAAATTTCCGAGTACCGTGAGTTCGATCAGCGCATCGCTGGCGTCCAGCGACGGCAGGGGCGTCGGCCTGAACGGCACCGTGGCGGCCTTGCCGCCGGGCACGTAGTAGCGCTGCCACACCCGCTCGGCCAAGGCGGGCAGCGGGAAACGGTCGGTGGCGCGCCGCAGGTGGCCGCCGGGATCACCAAGCTGCAACTGGCGGGCGAAGACGGTGGCGAGGGCCGTGCCGGAAACCACGCCCAGTTGGCCGGTGGCGGCGACGGTGCGGGCCAGGCGCCAGCCGGAAACGGCGACGCCCATGCCTCCTTGGATGATCGTTGGTTGAACCGCGGGCGAGTGCATGAGGCTCCCGCACGGCGATTGCGGCGGAAGTTAGCTCATTTTTGTGCCCGCGGCGGACATGGAAAGCCGCGAATGGGGCGGGCGCAGCAATTGCCAAATAATGCGCAGGGCCCGGTTCAGAGAAACAGCCGGCGGAAATTCTGCTCCACTTGAGGCGCGAGGGTGGACAGCGGCACGCCGCGCAGTGCGGCGAGTTTTTCGTACGCCACCACGATGTTCGCCGGGTGATTGATCGCGGTGCCCTCCGGCGTGGCCGGCAGCGGGTAACGATTGAGCTCGGGCGGCGGGGGCTTGGTGGGCGCGTCCGTTTCCACGAGCAGGCGCTTCACCGGGATGTGGCGGAAGTTGTCCAACCGCGCCTGCCGCCGGGGCGCGAGCAACTCCACGTTGAAGGAAAAATAGGCCCCGAGGTCCGCGAACGTGCGGATCATCTCGGCAGGGCCGGCATAGCCGTGGATGAGGAAGCCGCGGGCGGGGCGCGGGGATTTTTTCAGGACGTCCTTCAGCGCTCCCCAGGCCTGCACGCAGTGGATCGAGGTGGCGCGATTCAGCTCCGCGGCGAGTGCAAGCTGGGCGGCGAAAACTTCCGCCTGTTCCTCCAGCGGGGCGACGCGCAGTCCGGCCACGCGCGGGTCGTCGGGCTTGAGTTCGAGCAGCCACCGATCGAGGCCAACCTCGCCGACGCCCGCCGCCGGCGTGGCGAGCAGCGCCGCCCGCAGGTTTTCCAACCAGCGCGGCGAGCGGTTGCCGCAGTCCCACGGATGGATGCCGAAGCTCGGGACGACCCACGGGTATTCCC
This sequence comes from Lacunisphaera sp., assembly GCA_044224295.1. Lineage (GTDB taxonomy): Bacteria > Verrucomicrobiota > Verrucomicrobiia > Opitutales > Opitutaceae > Lacunisphaera. Next base: position 331,144 of record JBGAKQ010000003.1, read on the forward strand.
GTGCCAGGTTCGCAACGACCGGCCATTCCTCCTCGTTGGTGCCGTTGACGACCACTCCCTTGACGTGGGCCGCGACCAGGTCGCGCACGATGGCGGCGCGGTGGGGCGTCAGCGGGTCGAAATGCAGGTGCTGGTGGGCGTCGTAGAGATTCACCGGCGCGCACAGTGACCCAGGCAGGGAGATTCGTCAAAGGAAGCTTAGGCCGCGCGCTTGGCGCAACCGGTGCAGCGGGCGCAATCGTGGCCGCAGGGCGTGCGGGGCGCGGGTTTGTACTCCGCCAGCCACACCGGACCGGGACCCTGGCCGCGCACCGCGGTGTCATGGCGGTGCTTGATGCCCGTGAGCTTTTCGACGACGGCCTCCGCATGATCCCAGAAGCGGATGCGTTCCAACACCGGGTTCACGTAGTTCGTGACCGGACAGTAGTAGGTATTCTTCGGGTCGGTGTGGTGCAGGCCGTGGTGGCGGGGTGTCTGGAGGATCCGCCAGTCCTGCAGTTTGGAAATCAGCCAGCCGTTTTCGGCGCGGGTCCGGTGGGACCACTTGTGGATCTGGTTCGCGTTCACGCTCACCGCGACGAACAGCCAAAGCGGCCAGCGCAGGAGACCCAGCGGCCAGGCCACGAGCACGAGGCCCGCGCCGACCAAGAACAGTTCCCGCGAGCTCTGCCACCAGCTGAGCTGGGTGAAGTAGCGGGGGAAGTGATGGTGGACGATATTCGGGCGGATGAGCATCGGCCCGATGACCGGCGTTTCCTCGGTGAAGTAGGCGTCCTCCAGCCAGTGGATCACGCCGGCGGCGAAATCCGCGAGACCGATGACGAGGATGGCTTCGGCAACGATGATCAGGACGGTACTAAGTGTATTCATGGACGGGAGCGTTGGTTGGCCGGCAGATTGGCCGGAACGTCCCGAGAATATCCGAACCGCCGCGAAAGGCGTGAGTTGATAAGTCCGATGCCGTTATCGGTTTTCTTGATGGCCGTCGGACGCGGGCCACACGACCCGCTCAATTCAGCGCCGAAGCAAAATCGCGAATCCGCGCGCGCACGCTGCGCAGGCCATTGAGGCGGGTGGGGGAAAGGTTGCGCGCCAGCCCGAGTTCCTCGAGCCAGGCGGGTTCGGTGGCCACAATGTCCGCCGGGGTGGCGTCGCTGTAGAAATCACAAAGCAACACCACGAGCCCCCGCACAAGCGGCGAGTCGGCGTCGCTGCGAAAGTAACATCGGCCCTCGCGCACCTCGCCGACCACCCAGGCTTGAGAAACGCAACCCTTCACCCGATGCGCTTCCGTCCGATCCATTTCACCCAGCGGCGGGCGGCGTCTCGCCTGGTCAACGACCGCGGCCAGCCTTTCCTGGGGATCGGGAATGACCGAGTAGTCGTCGATCAGGCGCTGCTGTTTTTCGGCAAGGGACACGCCGCCAGCATGCGGCGCACCCGGCGGCTTGCAAGCGGGCGGGTGACCGTTTGAATCGCGGCCATGGTCAATCCGTTGTGGTTTTGGCGCGGGCTCATGGGGAACAGCGTGACGTTTGCGGCGCTGTTCGCCTCCGTGTTGCTGGGCGCGTCGATTGCCGGTGGTTTCAAGCACCTGCTGGCGGCCCTGGGCATCCACTGGCTCTACGTTCTGCTGATTCCCATTTTCCTGTTCTCGTGGCTGAGCCGCAAGGAGCCCGAATGGCTGCCCGATGCGGCCAAGCGCAAACTGTACGCGCGCAGCCTGATCATCGGGTCGATCGTGGTCGCGATGCTCATCGCCTGGCTGCGGCCGGGACCTTAACGCGCGCGGGATTGCCGCCAAGCGGCGAGGCTGGCGAGCACGCGTTGCAGCTCCCCGACCCGGATGGGTTTGGTAAGGTAGTCATCCATGCCGGCGGCAAGCGCCCGCTCGCGATCCCCCGCCATGGCGTTCGCCGTGAGCGACGCCACGAACGGCTGGAGCGCCGCGGGTGCCTCCCGCCGAATCAGCGCGGTCGTCTCGGCGCCGTCCAGTTCGGGCATTTCCATGTCCATCAGCACCAGGTCGACCTTTTCCGTGCACACGACTCGCACCGCTTCCGCGCCACCGGACACGGCTTTGGGCGAATAGCCAAGTCGACGGAGCAATTGCACCGCGACCTTCTGGTTAACGACATTGTCATCCACCACCAGTACGTTCGCCGGATGGCGCTGGGCAAAGCGGGCGTCCAGGGTGTGGCTGACGGCAGGTGCGCAGGGCGGCGCGGCGTCCACCGGCAGAGCGGCCCGAATGGTGAAATGAAACGTGGAGCCAACGCCGGGTTTGCTTTCGACCCAGATGCGCCCGCCGTGCAGTTCGGCCAGGCGCTTGCTGATCGCGAGGCCGAGGCCCGTCCCGCCGAACTGACGCGTGGTGGACGTGTCCGCCTGGCTGAATTCCTGGAAGAGTCGCCCGAGCCGATCCGGGGGAATGCCAATTCCGGTGTCTGCGACCGCGAAATGCAGTTCCGTCTCGCCGCTCCCAACGGCGCCGGCCTCAGCCGTGATCGCCACGCGGCCCTGGCGCGTGAATTTCACCGCGTTGGCCAGCAGGTTGACCAGGATCTGGCGCAGGCGCGTGCTGTCGCCCACCACAATGCCGGGCAGGTTCAGATTGGGAACGGCGGTCAGTTCGAGGCCCTTGGCGCGGGCCGCGGCCGCCACCATCGTGACCGACTGGCTGACGCATTCGCCGGGGGAGAACGGCGCGCGCTCAAGTTCAAGCAGTCCCGATTCCACCTTCGAAAAGTCGAGGATGTCGTTGATCAGATTCAGGAGCAGGTCGCCGCTTGCGGCGATCGTCTCCACACAATCACGCTGTTCCTCGTTGAGCGGCGTTTCGCGCAGCAACGTGCTCATACCGATGATGGCGTTCATCGGGGTGCGGATTTCGTGGCTCATCGATGCGAGGAAACGGCTCTTGGCCCGGGTGGCCGCGTCGGCGGACTGGGCGATTCGCCGGAGCTCCAGTGAGTTCACGACGTGCCGCCGCAAGACCCGCAGGGCGCGGAGTTGCTCCTCATTGAGTTCCCGCGGCTCGCGGTCGATCACGCACAAGGTCCCCAGCGCCAGACCGTCGCTCGTGACCAGCGGGGCGCCGGCATAGAAGCGGATGCGCGGGTCGTTCATCACGTTCTCGTAGTCGCGAAAACGCCGGTCCGCGCGGGCGTCGGGCACGATGAAGACATCGTCGCCGGGCGCGGCGATGGCGTGGGCGCAGAACGAAATCGCGCGCGGGGTTTCCGCGACGGTCAGACCAAGCCGGGCCTTGAACCACTGGCGGGTTTCGTCGACCAGCGTGATTGAGGCCATGGGCGTGCCGCAGATGTGCGCGGCGAGGGCGACCAGGTCTTCGTATTCCTGCTCGGGCGGCGTATCGAGGATGGCGTGGGCGCGCAGCGCAGCCAAGCGCTGCCCCTCGTTGGCGGGGATCGGGTAAGTCATGCGTGGAAAGCGACCGGACGAAACCGGCGCCGCGTAACGAGCACGGCGCTACCCCAAAAAAATACCGGAAGCCGGCGGCGGGCGACTGAAAACTTTTGCGAAAAATGCTCAGGCCGATTGGCCCAGCGCCGGCATCGGGCAATCCAGCGTCGCGGTGAGGGCGCGGAAAAGGTCCCCTTCGGCCATGGTGATAGTGCCGTCCGCTCCAATGACATGCCCCGCCGCCACCAGCAGGCGCTGTTTGAGCGGGAGCGAGCCATGGGCAAGTTTGTCGAGGGCGGCGTCGACCTGCGGGAGCCCGCACTGGTCTGCCGGCAACAACGCCAGCTGGTCCCGGATGGTCGGGATCTGCGCCGCCCCTTGGGCGAACGCGCCGGCGGCATCGGCGGCGTCAAGATGAGCGAGGGCGGAGAGCACGACGCCGATTTCCTGGCGGACCGCAGAGAAGGAATCGTATTGGACCTGCACTTTGGGCTCGTTCGCCAGCCGCAGCTGCCGGAGCAGCATTTTCTGCGCGGCATACTCGAAGGGCGTCACCGCCGCATCGACGTGGACCAGTTCATCCAGGGTGTGCGCAAACTTTTCCACGGCGGTCGCATCGAGCTGGCGCAGAGCCGGCAATGCCAGCTGCAGCAGCGGCAGGCGGGCGGCGGGGTCGACGATGCTCAGGGCTGGTCGCTGGCTCTTCAGCATTGCGGCGGCATCGGCCCCGGCGTGCTTTTCCACGAGGGCTTGTTGTTGGTCCCGCCCGGCGCGTTCATTGCCGAGGAGCAAGCCGTACACCAGCACCTGGGCCGACTGCGGGTCGCGCGTGGCCTGCCGCAGGGAAACGGGGATCGAGTCGAGGAGCTGCTGGGCGTGGCGGAAATGCGATTCGGTGAGCGCACCGATGTCCGCCACCACGGCAGCGGGCTTGAAGGGCACCGGCGTCACGTCCCGGCGCGGCGGCAGGTCGGGCTGCGCGTCGTGGACACGCTGCAGGGTCTCGTTTGCCGAGTAGCGGGGACCGCCGGCGAACCCCGCGGTCGCAAAGGTCTCGTTCTTGATGTCCACGACCTCCTCCGGCTCAAAGAGTTTCCCATCCCAGTTGGGTTCGACGGCGCGGATGCGTTCGTCCAGCGGCGGGTGCGTGGCCCACAGGCCGCCGAAGTTGGACTTGAACGCCTGCGCGAAAAAGAAGTGGCCGAGTTCATCGGCGTGCCGGCTCGTCACGCTGCCACCGAGCGCGTAGCCGCCGATTTTCTTCAAGGCGCCCGTGATGCCGCCGGGATTGCGCGTGAACTGCACGGCCGACGCATCCGCCAGGAACTCGCGCTGGCGCGACACCGCGGCCTGGATCAGCCGGCCGAAAAAAAAGCCGACGTAACCGATGATCAGGAGGGCGACGCCAATCGCCACGATCAGGGCGGCGCCATTGCCCTTGTTCTTGCCGCTGCCGCTCGAGCGGACGCGTCCGTGGAAAAGACCGCGCAGGATGCCGCGGCCGAGCAGACCGATCACGAGGATGCCGAAAACGATCGCGGTGATGCGCACATTCAGGCGCATGTCGCCGTTCAGGATGTGGCTGAATTCGTGGCCGATCACGCCCTGGAGTTCATCACGCGTGAGTTTTTCCAAGGTGCCCTGCGTCACCGCGACGGCGGCGTCGCTGGTCGTGAGGCCGGCGGCGAAGGCGTTCAACCCGGGTTCGTTGTCCAGCACGTACACGGCCGGCATCGGGATCCCGGAGGCGATGGACATTTCCTCGACGACGTTCAGCAGGCGGCGCTCGCGCAGGTCCGTGGTCTTGAGGTCAACGGCGCGCCCACCGGCCATCTCGGCAATCGCGCTGCCGCCCGCGCGCATTTGCGACCACTTGAACAGCGAGGCGAGGCCCACGACGCTGACCGTGGCGCCGGTGACCATAAGCAAGAGTTTCGGGTCGAACAACGGCCGGGGACCCGAGTCGACATAGACCCGCTGGCCGGAGGCGTCCCGGCGGTAGGAGCCCCCGCCGCCGGCATAGTTGAGGATGGCCCAGCTTGCGATGTAGCCCGCGGCCACCGTGCCCGCCACGGCGAGCACGAAGAGCAACACCAGCCGCTTGGTGCGCTGGCGCGCGCGCTCCTGGGCCTCGAAGAAGTCCATGGACGGTTACCCGCCGCCGGCGGGTCCGGCGTAGCGGCCGTCCGCCTGGCCGTCGGCGCGATCTACCGAATCGACCCACTTCGCGAGCTCCTCCGGCGTCAGCACGCCCTTGCTGAGGAGCAGGCGCGTGAGCGCGACGAGGTGGAGTTTCATCTCCGCATTTTCACGCATCAGGCGGGTAATGGCATCGACCGTCTGCCGGTCAACGTGGCGCAGGTGCGCGGCCATGTCCGTGATCTCGCGCTCGAGGTCGCGGATGTCGAGCTGTTGCCCGACATTGCCGAGCAAAAGCATGCGTCCCCAGCCCATGGTTCAGGTGAACTTGACCTGTGGCGCGGCGCGTTCCGCGGCGTTCTCGATTTGGAAGAGCTGCGCCTCGGTGAAGTTGAACATGCCGGCAAAGATATTGGTCGGGAAGGATTCCCGGCGCGTGTTGTAGGCCATGACCGAGTCGTTGTAGGCCTGGCGCGCGAAGGAGATCTTGTTCTCCGTGGAGGTCATTTCCTCCGTCAGCTGCATCATGTTCTGGTTGGCCTTCAGGTCGGGATACTGTTCCGACACGACCATCAGGCGCGACATGGCGCCGGCGAGGCCGGTCTCGGCCGAGAGGAGGTTCTTCACCGCGCCGACGTCCGCGGGATTGGCGGCGGCGGCCTGCGAGGCGGCGTAGGCGACGTTGCGGGCCTTGATGACGGCCTCAAGCGTGCCGCTCTCGTGCTTCATGTAACCCTTGGCGACCTCGACGAGGTTAGGGATAAGGTCGTAGCGGCGCTTCAGCTGGACGTCGATCTGGGCGAACGCGTTCTTGAAGCGGTTGCGCAGGGTGACGAGGGAGTTGTAGATGCCCGCGACCCACAGACCGAGGACGACGGCGAAAAGGAGCAGGACTCCGAGGACAATCAGGACAGCACTCATAGGTGGATTAGGTTTAACCGACGCCGGGAGATTGCGTGAAGCAGCCGGTTGGCGCGAGCAGTTTCCCGTTACACGGCGCCGCGATGTTTGCACCCCGCGACTTGCGCGGCGGAGGCTTGCCAGCCGGGGTGGGGGCTGCACGCTGGGGTTCCTTGCCTCCGATGACGATGCCGGCGCGCGTTTTCCTGATCCTGCTGCTTTGCGCGGCGGCCCGCACGCATGCGCAGGTCGCGGGGCCGAGCCCGCTGGCGAGCGAAATCGCCACGGCCCAGATGGTGCCCGGTGGCTGGATCGTCGCCGAGCGTCGCGCCGACTCCGCGCTGCAAACGGGCTTTCCGGTCACGGCGGCGTCCGCCTACCGCGAGTTGCTGCGGGACCCCGCGCTGCCCGCCGACGCGCGGTTGCGCGTGAGCCTTTCGCTCGTCACCGCGCTACTCGATGCCGCGGACCTGTCCGCCGCCGAAAACGCGCTGCAGGCGTACAGCGGTCCGCGCAATTCCGCCTATCAGTTGCGGCTTGGCTTGCTGGCGAGCGCGACCGGTCGATTGGCCGCGGCCAAAGCGGCGCTGGCGGCGGGACGCCTGGAAGAACTGCCGCCGGCCGACCGGGGGTGGTGGTATTTCCTGCAGGCCAGCGTGGCCGATCTCGAAAATCAGGTGCCGGCCGCTAACGGCTTCTATGAGCAGGCGGCCCAGGCTGCGGTGTCCGATCTGCAACGCGCCCGCTTCCGGCTCGGCCAGGAGCAATTGCGCCTGAAGGCCGGGCAGGTTTCGGAGGCACAGCTGGCGCCGTTGCGCACCAACATGGAGCGGTTCCAGGGCCAGCCCACGGGCCACGCGTATTTGCGTTCCTATGCCACGGCGCTGGCCGGGCTCGGCCGCACGGCGGAGGCGGAGAGTTTGCTGCAGCGGCAGCTCGCCATCCTGCCTGCCGGCGAGCGCACCGAGGCCGACCAGCTGCGACTGCTGTTGGGCCTGATCGCCGGCGAAAACAGCGGCGCCGGACGTCAGGCGTTTCGCCAACTCCTGCGCGATGCGCAACGACCGGAGACCCAGCAGATCGCGCTGCTCCTCCTCGTGCGGGCCGCGCAGAAGAACCCGAATGAACGCGCCCAATTGATCAAGGACCTGGGCGATTTAATTTTGCTCGGTCAGCATCCGCTCATCGACGAGCTTTATCTCGCCCGGGCGCAGGCGTACCTCGACGACAAGAACTACGCCGCGGCGGAAGTCGATGCCCGGACCCTGGTCGAGCTTTACCCCGGCAGCAAAAAGAAGGGCGGGGCCCTGCTCGTGCGCCTCGCCGTGGCGTGGGATCAGAAGCGGTATCGGACGGCGGCGGATCTGATCACGCAGCTCCGCCAGATCACCGAGGAGGGCCGGCTGCGGGCCGAGCTGGGCGTGCTCCTGGCCGAGGCCTATTTCCGGGCGGAGGACTATCGCAACGCGGCGGACACCTATGCGGCCGCCTTGTACGAGATGCCCGCGGTGGCGCCGGCGGGGACGTTGATTTTCCAGCGCGTGTTGGCGGACATCCGTGCCGACCAGCTCGATGCGGCCGCCCGCCAGCTCGATGAGGCGGCGGCAAATCCCAACTTCGATCTCCAGAGCCGCTGGCAGGCGGAATGGAATCTCGTGAAGGAAATGCAGCTGCGCGGCCAGACCAAGGCGGCGCAGGCACGCGTCGAAAAACTGCTCGGGACCGGCGCCGCCGGGGTGCCCGATGACCTGCGGGTCCGGCTTCTCTGGCTGCGGGCCAAGCTTTCGTACGACAACCAGCAGCCGGAGCTCGCGCTTCGTCAGGCGGACGAGTTGCTGGCGTTCCTGCAGGGCGCGACGAGCCTGGCGGCGGAACTGCGCGTGAATGTGACGAGCACCGCGCAGCTCCTGAAGGCCCAGGCCCTGCTCGCCATGAACCGGGAGAAAGAGGCCCTGGCGATGCTCGACAAGCTGCGCGCGGATTTCCGCGCGACGTCGGCCGCGCAGTACTCCTATATTGTACAGGCGAATCACCTGACGCAGCGCGGTGACCTGGCCGGCGCGCAGCGGGTGCTCATCAGCTTCGTCGACACCAAGGAATACCAACAGAGCGAGTATGCGCCGCTGGCGATCTATGAAGCGGCGTTGAATCTCGAGCGGCAGGGACTCGACCGTCACCTCGAGGAGGCGAACCGTTTGTTGAACGACCGCCTCATCGCGGATTACCCGCAGGACGAGTTCGTCTTCTATGCGCGGCTGAAGCAGGGCGACCTGTTGCGCACGCTGAATTACTTTCCGCAGGCCCGGCAGGTCTATGAGGAACTGCTCAACCGCTACAGCCAGCATCCCGATATCCTGCTCGCGGACCTCGCGCTCGCCGACACGCTTTTCGCGCAGGGCGCCAACAATGTGGTGAATTATGAGAGCGCGGTGACGCGCTACGAGCGGCTGCGCGACCTGCCGACCGCGCCCGTCGACCTGCGGGCGGAAGCTGGTTTCAAGTGGGGCTACGCGCTCGCGCGCCGGTCCCAGCCGCCGCAGCCGGCCAAGGCCCAGACCGTGTGGTGGTCGGTCGTGGACGGTTTTCTCCTCAACCCCGCGCAGGCGGCGAAGCTCGGGGCCAAGGGCCGTTACTGGCTCACGCGCACCCTGCTCGAGCTCGGCCAGCTGCACGAGGACGCCGGCCGCCGGGCCGAGGCGCAACGCGCCTACCAGTTGATCATCGAGCAGGGCCTGCCCGGAGCCGCCCAGGCGCAGGCGAAGCTCGCGCGTTTCACGGGAGCGCGGCCATGATGAGCTTTGGCATTTACCCGCAATCCTCCCGACGCATGATGCGCGCGATTCCATGACGGTTTTCAGCTACAGTGTGTTTGCCAAGGGCGGCCCCGTGATGTGGCTGCTGGTGCTGCTGGGCCTCGCGGCCCTCGTGCTCTTCGTGGAGCGGGTGCTGTTCCTGCATCGCGCGCAGATTCGGTCCACGGAGTTTCTCGATGGCATCAAGAACCTGCTGCGGAAGCAGCGGCTGATGGAAGCGCTGACCTTGTCCGAGGAAACGCCCGGCCCGGTGGCGCGGATCGTGAAGGCGGGCCTGCGGCACGCGGGCGACGATGAACTCGGCCTCCGGCTCGCGATCCAGGAGGCGGCCGTCGTGGAGATCCCGATCCTCGAGCGGCGCATCAGCGCGCTGACGGCGATTGCGCAGATCGCCCCGATGTTCGGTCTCCTCGGCACGTTGCTCGGGATGATCAAGACGTTCTGGCTTTTCAACCAAGGTGGCAATTACGCGACGCCCGTCGTCCTCGCGGGTGGCATGTGGGAGGCGTTGCTCACCGCCGCGGCGGGCATCGCGGTGGCGATCCCCGCGCAAGCCGGCCGGCATTTTCTCAGCGGACGCGTGCGCGCGCTTGTGCAGGACATGGAGTGGGCGGGCGGCGAACTCATGCGGTTTCTCCTGAAGGAAAATCGCGGGATTTCGGCGGAGGAGAAAAAGTGATCACCCGTCCGCTCGACCTCGAATCGCGGCTCAGTCCGCCGCCGCGGGATTTCAGCGCGGTCGCGTGGGTCAACGTCGGCCTGGTCGTGCTTTTTTTCAGCCTGCTCGGATCGCGCTTCGTGCTCGCGCCCGGCATGCTGGTGGAGCTGCCGAAGATGGACGGATCGTTGATGACCGCGGTCGAGACTTCGGCGCTGCTCAATTACCGCCGGGAGAGCATGATCGTTTTTGGCACCGGCATTTATACCCTCACCGACATCCAGATCCCGCTCACCGCGTACGCGAAGGCTCACCCGGGATCCACCCTGCAGGTGATCGCGGACAAGCAGGTGTCTTCCGAGGCGCTGCTGCGGCTGGGCGACATCGCGGCCGCGGCCGGTTTCAAGAATATCCTGGTGTCGGGCGAGCGGGCGGACGAAACCGCGCCCGGGAAGTGAGGGTGCCGTGCGTCTGGGGAAAATCGATGTGAAGCGGCGCGTGTGGGTCGTCCTCGGCGGCGCGGCGCTGGTAGTTGGGGCTTCATGGCTTTGGACCGTCGACCGGCGGAGCGCCGTCGCTGCGGCCAAGCCCACGCCGGAGGCATTTATTCGGCTGACCGGGTCGGGTGACAAATCCGCTGAATCGATTTTGCGCGAGCGGGCGAACCTGTTGGATCCGACGCCGCTGTTTTTTCCGACCGAATGGAATTACGGACAACGTGAGTTGCCCGAGCGCCTGCGACGCCAGCCGGGACAGGTGTTTGGCTCCTTCGATCCGAAATGGAATTTCCCGGACCAGGAGCTAAAGCTGACCTCTGGAGACACCCAACAGAACCGGGACAAGCCGGCTGACCTGTTGAGTCAGGGCAATGAGTCGCCCTTTGCCGGGATGGGCCAGGTTGACGTGCCGCGACAGCCCTTGCCGGAAAGGAGCGCGTTTGTTGAAGTCAGAGGGATTCGAGGCGGAAAACTCTTTATTGAACAGGCACTTGTGGGAGTACCGGTGCCACGCTCGGATTTTCAGCCGGTCGAGTTCATCGTGTTGGTCGGTGCGGCTGGGGTGGTGGGGGAGCCGCTGCTTGCAATTGGCTCTGGGTTGGATGATGTGGACGGCTTCTTCCGGACCTACTTGGTAAAAACGCTGCGCCTTGGGGAGAGACTCAATCCCGGGTCGTATCGCGTTTTCATCGGCCCCTAGCTTTTTTGGGGAATTTGGAAGAATCTAGTTGACGCCCTATTTTGGGCATCATTCTTTCGTCGTTCTCTTTGTTTTTTCCCAGTGCCTTGGTCTGCCCAGATAGCTCAGTTGGCAGAGCACGTTCTTGGTAAGGACGAGGTCGCCGGTTCGAATCCGGTTCTGGGCTCCAGGGCAAACGTCGGTGATCTCCGACGTTAATCAAGATCAACAACTTCAACCACAAACAACCTACTCCAGCTCCACATGGCTAAAGGAACATTCGAACGCAAGAAGCCGCACGTTAACGTCGGCACCATCGGCCACGTCGATCACGGCAAGACGACCCTGACGACCTCCATCCTCGCCTGCCAGGCCCGCAAGGGTCTCGCCGAGGTGAAGACCTATGCCGATATCGCCAAGGGCGGCACCGTGCGTGACGCTTCCAAGATCGTGACGATCTCCGTCGCGCACGTGGAGTACGAGTCGGACAAGCGCCACTACGCGCACGTCGATTGCCCGGGCCACGCTGACTTCGTGAAGAACATGATCACCGGCGCCGCCCAGATGGACGGTGGCATCCTGGTGGTTTCCGCCGCTGACGGCCCGATGCCGCAGACCCGCGAGCACATCCTCCTGGCCCGCCAGGTTGGCGTGCCGAAGCTGGTCGTCTTCCTGAACAAGGTCGACCTCATCGATGACAAGGACCTCCTCGAGCTCGTCGAAGAGGAAATCCGCGACCTCCTGACCAAGTACCAGTTTGACGGCAAGAACGCCAAGATCATCCGTGGCTCCGCGACGGCCGCCCTCGAGGGCAAGCCGGAGGGCGAGGCCGCCATCCAGCAGCTCATGGAAGCGCTGGACACTGAGATCGCCGAGCCCGCTCGCGAGCTCGACAAGCCGTTCCTGATGTCCGTCGAAGACGTCTTCTCGATCACCGGCCGCGGCACTGTCGCGACGGGCCGTATCGAGCGCGGCGTTTGCAAGCTCAACGACACCGTCGAGATCGTCGGCCTCAAGGACACGACCACGACCGTCGTCACCGGCATCGAAATGTTCCGCAAGCTCCTCGACCAGGGCCAGGCGGGCGACAACGTCGGCATCCTCCTCCGTGGTATTGAAAAGGACGGCATCGAGCGCGGTCAGGTGATCGCGGCCCCGAAGTCCATCAAGCCGCACAAGAAGGCCAAGGCCGAGATCTACGTCCTCTCGAAGGACGAGGGTGGCCGCCACACGCCGTTCTTCAACGGCTATCGTCCCCAGTTCTACTTCCGCACCACGGACGTGACGGGCGTCGTCAACCTGCCGAAGGGCGTGGAGATGATCATGCCGGGCGACAACATCTCGGTGGACATCGAGCTCATCGTGCCGATCGCCATGGAGAAGACCCAGAAGTTCGCCATCCGCGAGGGTGGCCGCACCATCGGTGCCGGCCGCGTGACCGAGATCGTCGAATAACGCTCCCTTAACCTCCTTCAACCGCACTGCCGGGGCTCCTTTCGGGGGTCCCGGCTGTGTCGTCTAAAAGAAATAACCACAGGCGCGTAGCTCAATTGGTAGAGTAGCGGTCTCCAAAACCGTTGGTTGGGGGTTCGATTCCCTCCGCGCCTGCCACTTCCGCTTCCCTCTCCGTTCTCATGGCCAATCCCTTCCGCACCATCCGCATTTTCGCCGGCGAGCTCGTGGGCGAACTGCAGAAAGCCAGCTGGCCGACCAAGTCCGAACTCAAGGACTCCACGATCGTCGTGATCGTCGCGTGCCTCCTCCTGGGCCTCTTCACCAGCATCAGCGACTTCGCGCTGCTGAGCGTCGTGGACATGGTCACCGACTTCGTCCGCCGCTAACCCATTTCGTTCGATGACCACCCAGACTTCCACCGGCCAATGGTTCGCCCTCCACACGCTCTCCGGCCAGGAGAACAAGGTGAAGAACTACATTGAGAAGTTCAAAAAGGCCGAGGAGCTCGACGACTACATCGCCGAGGTGCTGCTGCCGACCGAGGTCGTGTCCGAGGTCAAGGGCGGCAAGAAGTCGACCAAGGTCCGCAAACTCTACCCGGGCTACGTGTTCATCAACATGAAGCTCTACGACGAGGCCGGCCAGGTGATCATCAAGCCGTTCTACTTCGTCAAGGACGCGGGCGGCGTCATCGGTTTTGTGGGCGGCGACAAGCCCGCCCCGCTGCGCCAGGCCGAGATCGACGAGATCAAGGCCCGCGTCGAGGCCGCCTCCGGCAAGGAAATCCCGAAGGTCACCTTCGAGGTCGGCGAGGAAGTGAAGATCACCGACGGCGCGTTCGCGAACCTCACGGGTCGCGTCGACGAGGTCGATCCCGCCCGCGGCAAGCTCAAGATTTCCGTCTCCATTTTCGGTCGGTTTACGCCCGTCGAACTCGAATACTGGCAGGTCCAGCGCGCCTCTGAAAGCTGATCCAGCCGCCCTCACCACCAACCAGTCATCCCTAACTTAACATGGCCAAGAAAATTCAAGGTTACGTCCGCCTCCAGCTCCCGGCTGGCGCGGCCAATCCGGCTCCTCCCGTCGGTCCCGCCCTCGGCGCGCAAGGCGTCAACATCATGGGCTTCTGCAAGGAGTTCAACGCGAAGACCAAGGATCAGAACGGCATGATCATCCCCGTGGTGATCACCGTCTACACCGACAAGTCCTTCACCTTCATCCTCAAGTCGCCCCCGGCGTCCGTGCTCCTCAAGAAGGCCGCCGGCATCGCGGCCGGCTCGGCCAAGCCCAACATGGACAAGGTCGGCAAGGTCACGAAGAAGCAGATCCTCGAGATCATCAAAATCAAGAAGGCCGACCTCAATGCCAACTCCGACGAGGCCGCGATCCGCATGATCGCCGGCACCGCGAAGAACATGGGCATCGAAGTCGTCGACTAAGTTTTAGTTCAACCAATCCACTCACCGCGGGAGTCCTCACGGACGTTCGCACCGCAAGGAGTCAAAAATGCCCGTCAAACAAAGCAAAAGATACCGTAGCGCCGTCACCGTCGCTGATCTCTCCAAGGAGTATCCCCTCAAGGAAGCCGTGGAGATCCTGAGCAAATTCCCGAAGGCCAAATTCGACGAGACCGTCGAGCTGTCCTTCCGCCTCGGCGTGGATCCCGCGCAAGGCGACCAGATGGTCCGCGGCACCACGCCGCTGCCCAACGGTTCCGGCAAGAAGGTCCGCGTTGTCGTCTTCACCGACGACCCCGCCAAGGCCCTCGCCGCGGGCGCCGATCATGCCGGTCTCGCCGAAATCATGGCGAAGATCAATGAAGGCTGGCTCGACTTCGACGTCGCCATCGCGACCACCGAGGCCATGAAGCAGGTCCGCACGCTCGCGCGCGTGCTCGGTCCCAAGGGCCTCATGCCGAACCCGAAGTCCGGCACCGTCACCGACGACATCGCCGCGGGCATCAAGGCCGTCAAGGCGGGCCGCGTGGAGTTCAAGGTCGACAAGACCGCCAACATCGGCGTCGGCGTCGGCAAGCGCTCCTTCACGGTCGACCAGATCTCGGAAAACGTCGCCGCCGTCCTCGACGCGGTGGGCAAGGCCAAGCCGGCCACCTTCAAGGGCCACTACATCAAGAGCGTCACGCTCTCGTCGTCCATGAGCCCGGGCGTGAAGCTCGCGGCCACCGAATACAACAAGTTCTAAGGAGCCCACCATGAGAGCCGAAAAACAATACCTGATCGATGAAGTCAGCGGGCACCTGAAGAAGTCCGACTACGTCATCCTCACCAACTTCACGAAGCTCACCGTCGCCGACGCCGCGGACCTCCGCAAGCGCCTGGCCCCGGAAAAGGCCGAGTTCCACGTCGTCAAGAACAGCTCGTTCCGCGTCGCGGCCAAGGCGCTCGGCCTGCCGGAGCTCGACAAGTCCCTCAGCGGCCAGACGGCGATCGTCGTCGGCGGCAAGAACGCCCCCGGCGTCGCCAAGGCCCTGAAGAAGTTCATCGAGGAAAAGCAGAAGCTCGAGGTGAAGGTTGGCGTCATGGACAAGAAGGTCATGACCGCCGGCGACCTCGACAAGCTCGCCGACCTCCCGTCCTTCGAGGCCCTCCGCTCGATGTTCCTCGGCCTGCTCACCATGCAGGGTGCCGCGTTCGTTCGCGTCCTCGACGCGAAGGTCAAGAAGGAGCAGCCCGCTGCTCCGGCCGCCTAACCAACCATCCAACCCATTTTCCGGCGCAAGCCGGGAAGCCCAATATCCACAGGAGAGGCTAGGGGATACGTCCCTTAAACGCGTTCCCTCCGGAACCGCTATTCTCTCCAGGAGAAAATACCATGAGCAACATCACCAAAGACCAAGTCATTGAATGGCTGTCCGCCCAGCCGATTCTCGAACTCGCCGCCCTCGTGAAGGATCTCGAGGCCAAGTGGGGCGTGTCCGCCGCCGCTGCCGTCGCCGCCGCTCCCGCGGGCGGTGCCGCCGCCGCCGGTGCCCCGGCTGCCGAGGCGCAGACCGAGTTCACCATCGTCCTCAAGGACGCTGGCGCGAACAAGATCGGCGTCATCAAGGAAGTCCGCGCCATCACCGGCCTGGGCCTCAAGGAAGCCAAGGACCTCGTCGAAGGCGCCCCGAAGCCCGTCAAGGAGGCTGTCGCCAAGGCCGAGGCCGAGGAAATCAAGAAGAAGCTCGAGGCCGCCGGCGCCAAAGTGGAACTCAAGTAACCCTACTTGGCGTTTCCGACCTCAAGTCAGCTCAATTCGCCGAGACAGGCCGTGTGCAACCGCGGCCTGTCTTTCGGCTTTCTTTCGTTCTTTCCGCGCCCTGAGGCCCTCGGGTCCTGGCGCCCCATCGCCGGTTGTTCGCCGCAGAACAACTGAGTCCGCCCTTTTCTTTTCGCTCACATCCAAACGGGAAATTCCATGGCCGACCGCACTCACTCCGAACGCATTAACTTCGGCAAACTCCGCGAAGTCATCCAGCCGCCGAACCTCATCGAGCTGCAGATCAGCTCCTACCTCGAGTTCCTCCAGAAGGACACCGCCGAGAAGGCGCGCAAGCCCTTCGGCCTCGAGGCCGTGTTCCGCGAGGTGTTCCCGATCAATTCCTATGACGAGCGCCTGACGCTCGAGTACGTCTCCTACACGATCGGCGAGCCGAAGAGCTCCGAGATCGAGTGCCTCCGCGAGGGCACGACCTACGCCGTGCCGCTCTACGTGAAGCTCCGCCTCCGCGAGGAAGACTTCATCAAGGACGAGGAGATCTTCATGGGCGACATCCCGATGGTGACCGAGCGCGGCTCGTTCATCATCAACGGCGCCGAGCGCGTCGTCGTCTCCCAGCTCCACCGTTCGCCCGGCATCTGCTTCGAGGTCGCCACGCACCCGAACGGCAAGCTGCTGCACTCCTTCCGCATCATCCCGGACCGCGGCACCTGGCTCGAGGTGCAGTTCGACAACAACGACCTGCTCTACGTCTACCTCGACCGCCGTCGCCGTCGCCGCAAATTCCTCATCACGACGCTGCTCCGCTCGATCGGCTTCAGCAACGATTTGGACATCCTGAATCTGTTCTACACGATCCAGGACCTGAAGGTTTCCAAGGCCCTCGACCTCGAGAACGTTTCGACACTCGTGCTGGTTGAAGACGTGATCGATGCCCAGAAGGGCGTCGTGCTGGCGCGCGCCTTCGAGCCGCTCACCAAGGCCATCGTCCGCACGTTCGAGAAGCACGACATCAAGTCGATGCGCGTCATCGACACCACGGCCGACGAGGGCGCCATCATCCGCGCGCTCAAGAAGGACCCGACCCGCAACGAGGAGGAGGCCCTCAAGGAAATCTACAAGAAGCTCCGCCCGGGCGAGCCGCCGACCACGGCGAACGCCAAGGCCCTGCTCAAGCGCCTGTTCTTCGACCCGAAGCGCTACGATCTCGGCCGCGTCGGCCGCTACAAGATCAACCAGAAGCTCGACCTCAAGATCGACCTGGAGAACCGCATCCTCGCCAGCGAGGACGTGGTCGCCGCCACCAAGTATCTCGTCCGCCTCAAGAAGAGCGACGGCATCGTTGACGACATCGATCACCTCGGTTCCCGCCGCGTGCGCACCGTCGGTGAGTTGCTCGCCAACCAGTGCCGCGTCGGCCTCAGCCGCACGGAGCGCCTCGTCCGCGAACGCATGACGCTCTATGACCAGAGCGTGGACTCGATCACGCCGCAGAAGCTGATCAACCCGAAGGCCCTGACGACCGTGATCCGCGACTTCTTCGCGCGCTCGCAGCTGTCGCAGTTCATGGACCAGATCAACCCGCTCGCCGAGCTCACCCACAAGCGCCGCCTGTCGGCCCTTGGGCCGGGTGGTCTTAACCGCGAGCGCGCTGGCTTCGAAGTCCGCGACGTGCACCCGTCGCACTACGGCCGCATCTGCCCGATCGAGACCCCGGAAGGTCCGAACATCGGCCTCATCAACTCCCTGTCCACCTACGCCCGCGTGAACGAGTTTGGCTTCATCGAAGCCCCGTACCGTCTCGTCGAGAAGGGCCGCGTGTCCGACAAAGTCGTTTACCTCACCGCCGACCAGGAGGAAGGGAAGACGATCGCGCAGGCCAACGCCGAGGTCGACGACAAGGGTCACTTCATCGGCAAGGTCACCGCCCGTAACTCCGGCAACTTCCTCGAAGTCACCGCGGACGAGGTCGACCTGATGGACGTCTCGCCGAAGCAGGTGGTGTCCGTCGCCGCCGGCTTGATCCCGTTCCTTGAGCACGACGACGCGAATCGCGCGCTCATGGGTTCCAACATGCAACGCCAGGGCGTGCCGCTCCTGCAGACCGAGGCGCCGTTCGTCGGCACTGGTCTCGAGGCGCGCCTCGCGTCCGATTCCAAGACCGTCGTCATCGCCGAAGAGGCCGGTGTCGTCGCGTCCGTCGACGCCAAGCAGATCATCGTCACCAAGGACGGCGAGCTGCCCCGCAACCCGAAGCACAACCCGAAGGACCACGTGTTCGTGTATGAACTCCGCAAGTTCATGCGCTCGAACGCGGGCACCTGCTTCTCCCAGCGCCCGATTGTCAAGAAAGGCCAGAAGGTCAAGAAGGGCGAGTGCATCGCGGACGGTCCCTCGACCGACCACGGCGAGCTCGCGCTCGGCCGCAACGTGCTCGTCGGCTTCATGCCGTGGAACGGCTACAACTTCGAAGATGCCATCCTGATCTCCGAGAAGGTCCTCAAGGAAGACATCTTCACCTCCATCCACGTCCAGGAATTCGAAGTCACCGCTCGTGACACGAAGCTCGGGCCCGAGGAAATCACGCGCGACATCCCGAACATCGGCGAGGAAGCGCTCAAGAACCTCGACCACAACGGCGTCATCCGCGTCGGCGCGGAAGTGAAGCCCGGCGACATCCTCGTCGGCAAGATCACCCCGAAGTCCGAGACCGAGCTCGCGCCCGAAGAGAAGCTGCTCCGCGCGATCTTCGGTGAAAAGGCCGCGGATGTGAAGGACACCTCCCTCATCGTCCCGTCCGGCGTGAACGGCATCATCATGGACGTGAAGGTTTCGACCTCGCGCCTCGATGCCGAGCGCGACCGCATGTCGCCCTCCGATCGTCGCCGCCAGGTGAAGCAGATCCAGGAAGACTACAAGACCCAGATGGACAAGCTGCGCGAGCAGCTGACCGAGGCCTTGTCGAACATCCTCCTCGGCGAAAAGATCCCGCTCGACGTCATCAACGGCCAGACCGGCGAAATCATCATCCCGGCCAACCGCAAGATCACCAAGACGCTCCTCCGCAAACTCGCGGCGGTCGCGAAGCACATCGAGATCGATCCGTCCCCGGTTCGCATCAAGATCATGGAGATCATCGCCTCGTTCCAATCGAAGTTCGACGAGCTCGAGGGCGACCGTGAGCGCAAGATCGCCACGATCGAGACCGGCGAAGAGGGCGGCCCGGGCGTCATCAAGCAGGTCAAGGTCTACATCGCCACGAAGCAGAAGCTCGAGGTCGGTGACAAGATGGCCGGCCGCCACGGCAACAAGGGCGTCGTCGCCAAGATCGTGCCGGAAGAGGACATGCCCTTCCTGCCGGACGGCACCCCGATCGAAATCTGCCTCAACCCCCTCGGCGTGCCTTCGCGCATGAACGTGGGCCAGGTGCTCGAGACGCACCTCGGCTGGGCGTGCAAAAAGCTCGGCATCAAGGTGGCCACCCCCGTGTTCGACGGTATCCCGGAGAGCAAGGTGCGCGGTTACCTCAAGGAGGCCAAGCTGCCCTCGACCGGCAAGTCCACGCTCTACGACGGACGCACCGGCGAGAAACTCGATCAGGAGGTCGTCGTTGGCTACATCTACATGATGAAGCTGAACCACCTCGTGTCGCACAAGATCCACGCGCGCGCGGTCGGTCCGTACTCGCTCGTCACGCAGCAACCGCTGGGCGGCAAGGCCCAGTACGGCGGCCAGCGCTTCGGCGAAATGGAAGTGTGGGCGCTCGAAGCCTACGGCGCGGCGCACACCCTCCAGGAACTCCTCACCGTCAAGTCCGACGACGTCAACGGCCGCACCAAGATCTACGAGTCGCTCGTCAAGGGCGACAACACGCTGAGCGCCGGCACGCCGGAATCGTTCAACGTGTTGGTCAAGGAAATGCAGGCCCTCGGTCTCGACATCAAACTCGCCAAGCGCACCGCGCTGGGCGAGGCCCTCGGTGGCACGGGCACCCGCTAACACTTAACACAATATTGGGAGCAAAATCGCAATGAGCACCGAACACGCCCGCGAAGAAGTCCGTTCCGTCCTCGGTTCGGACGAGAATCAGTTCGACAACGTTTCCATCACCGTCGCCGCGCCGGAAACCATCCGCGCCTGGTCGAAGGGTGAAGTGAAGAATCCCGAGACGATCAATTACCGCACCTTCAAGCCCGAGCCGGGTGGTCTTTTCTGCCAAAAGATCTTCGGCCCGGTGCGCGACTACGAGTGCGCCTGCGGCAAGTACAAACGCATCAAGTACAAGGATGTGGTGTGCGATCGCTGCGGCGTCGAGGTGACCATTGCCCGCGTCCGCCGCGAGCGCATGGGTCACATCGAGCTCGCCGTCCCCGTTGCCCACATCTGGTTCCTCAAGAGCATGCCGAGCCGCCTCGGCCTCCTGCTCGACATGACCGCCCGCTCGCTCGAGCGCGTGATCTACTACGAGAACTACATGGTGACGAACGCCGGCAAGACGCCGCTCGAGCTGAAGCAGCTCCTCACCGAGACCGAGTACCAGCAGGCCGTCGATGAATACGGCGCCGATGCCTTCACCGCCAAGATGGGCGCCGAGGCCGTCCGCGACGTGCTCATGCAGATCGACATGGAGGCCGTTGTCGCGGAACTCCACGAGACGATGCGCGCGACGCGCTCGAAGCAGATCAAGAAGAAGCTGTCCAAGCGCCTCAAGGTGATCGGCGGCTTCATCAGCTCGAAGTCCCGTCCGGAATGGATGGTCCTCGAGGTCCTCCCCGTCATCCCGCCGGACCTGCGCCCGCTCGTCCCGCTCGAGGGCGGCCGCTTCGCGACGTCCGACCTGAACGACCTCTATCGCCGCGTCATCAACCGCAACAACCGTCTGCGGAACCTGATGCAGCTGAAGACGCCGGACGTCATCATCCACAACGAAAAGCGCATGCTCCAGGAGGCCGTCGACGCGCTGTTCGACAACGGCCGCCACGGCCGCCCGGTCACCGGCGCCGGCAACCGCGCCCTGAAGTCGCTCTCCGACATGCTCAAGGGCAAGCAGGGCCGCTTCCGCCAGAACCTGCTCGGCAAGCGCGTCGACTACTCCGGCCGCTCCGTCATCGTCATCGGTCCCGAGCTCAAGCTCAACCAGTGCGGTCTGCCGAAGAAGATGGCGCTCGTGCTCTTCGAGCCCTTCATCATCCGCCGCCTCAAGGAACTCGGCTTCGTGCACACCGTCCGCGGTGCCCGCAAGATGATCGAGAAGAAGTCCCCGGAAGTCTGGGACATCCTCGAGGAAGTCACCAAGGGCCACCCGGTGCTGCTCAACCGCGCGCCGACGCTGCACCGCCTCTCGATCCAGGCTTTCGAGCCCGTGCTCATCGAGGGTTCGTCCATCCGCGTTCACCCGCTCGTCTGTACCGCCTACAACGCGGACTTCGACGGTGACCAGATGGCCGTCCACGTGCCGCTGTCCCTCGAGGCCATCCTGGAGTGCAAGCTCCTGATGATGTCCACGAACAACATCTTCTCGCCGTCCTCCGGCAAGCCGATCCTCACGCCCTCGCAGGACATCGTCCTCGGCGCGTACTACCTCACCGTCGAGCCGCGCAGCAAGCCCGCCAAGGGCGTCCGCGTGCCGCTGCTCTCCGGCCTGCAGGAAGTCCAGTACGCGAAGGCCGACGGCGCCCTCAAGGTGCACGACTGGATCCAGCTCCCGAACCCGGACTACGGCAAGGACACCGTCTACGGCAACAAGGAGCGCAAGCACCTCCTCACGACCGTGGGCCGCGTGATCTTCAACCAGATCTGGCCGGTCGGTCTCGGCTTCATCAACTTCCCGGTGCCGAAGGGCAAGCTGGGCGACCTCATCCTCAACACCTACAAGGTGGCGGGTGACCGCGTGACCGTCGAGACGCTGGACAAGCTGAAGGAGCTGGGCTTCCAGACCGCCTTCCAGGCCGGCATCTCGATCGGTATCGACGACATGATCATCCCCGAGAACAAGAAGGAGATCGTGTCCGACGCCCGCAAGAAGGTCGACGAGGTCGAATCCCAGTACAAGAAGGGCATCATCACGTCGGGCGAGCGCTACAACAAGATCATCGACATCTGGACCGGCGCCACCGACCGCATCGCAAAGTCCGTGTTCTCGAAGCTCGAGAACAACGACGGCCGCGTCGAGGTGAACCCCGTCTACATCATGATGGATTCCGGCGCGCGCGGTAACAAACAGCAGGTTCGCCAGCTGTGCGGTCTCCGCGGCCTCATGGCCAAGCCGTCCGGCGAAATCATCGAGCGCCCGATCCTGTCCTCGTTCCGCGAGGGCCTCACCGTTCTCGAATACTTCATCTCGACGCACGGCGCCCGCAAGGGTCTCGCCGACACCGCGCTCAAGACCGCGGACGCCGGCTACATGACCCGCAAGCTTTGCGACGTGGCCATGGACGCCGTCATCACCGAGGAAGACTGCGGCACGCGCGAGGGCATCTGGAAGCGGGCGATCTTCGAAGGCGAAACCATGCTGGTTTCCCTCGCGGAGCGCATCGTCGGCCGGTTCTCGGCGGACGACGTCATGGACCCGCTCAACCCGACCAAGGCCATCGTGGGCGCCGGCGAACTCATCACCGAGGAACTCGCCAAGCGCATCGACGACTCCGGCATTGAGCGCGTCAAGGTGCTCTCGCCGCTCACCTCCACGAGCGAGCAGGGCATCGACGCGAAGTCCTACGGCATCAATCCCGCGACCAACAAGGTCGCGAAGATCGGTGACTCCGTCGGCATCATCGCCGCGCAGTCCATCGGCGAGCCGGGCACGCAGCTCACGATGCGTACGTTCCACATCGGTGGCGTCGCGTCCGCGGGCTCGAAGAACCCTGAGATCAAGGTGCGTAACTCCGGTCTCGTGAAGTACCGCGGCCTCCGCCTCGTGCAGACGGCCGAGGGCCACAACATCGTCCTCAACAAGACGGGCTCGCTCCAGATCATCGACGACAACGATCGCGAACTGGAATCCTACCCGATCGTGGTCGGCACCTTCCTCTCCGTCACCGACGGCGCAAAGGTCACCAAGGGCGAGACGATCGCCCAGTGGGACCCGTACAACATCCCGGTTCTCTCCGAGAAGGCGGGCACGCTCCACTTCAAGGACATGATCCCGGGTGTGACCGTGAAGCGCGAGCTCGACGAATCGACCGGCCGCATCGCGACCGTCGTCATCGAGCACAAGGAAGACCTCAACCCGCAGATCGAAGTTCGCGACGATCACGGCAAGCCGGTCGCCGCTTACTCCATCCCGACGGGCGCGCAGGTCGCGGTCGCCGAGGGTGACATCATCCAGCCCGGTGCGCTGCTCGCCAAGACCCCGCGTCAGGCTTCCGTCACCAAGGACATCACCGGTGGTCTCCCGCGCGTCGCCGAGCTCTTCGAAGCCCGTCGCCCGAAGGAAGCCGCCGAGATGGCCCGCATCGAGGGCGTCGTCTCGTTCGAAGGCTCCATCCGCGGCAAGCGCAAGCTGGTCGTCCGCCAGGAAGAGACCGGCGCCGAGGAGGAACACCTGATCCCGCACGGCAAGCACATCATCGTGCAGGCCGGCGACGTCGTCCACAAGGGCCAGCACCTCACCGAAGGCTCCGCCGATCCGCACGAGATCCTCGAGATCCTCGGGCCCACGGCGCTCTACGAGTTCCTCATCGGCCAGGTGCAGGAAGTCTACCGTCTCCAGGGCGTGTCGATCAACGACAAGCACATCGAGGTCATCATCCGCCAGATGCTCCGCAAGGTCCGCATCAGCGATCCGGGTGACACCGAGTGGTTCTGGGGCGAGCAGATCGATCGCACGGCCTTCCTGCGCGAGAACAAGCGCATCGAGGCCGCCGGCGGCAAACCCGCCGAGGCCGAGCCGATCCTGCTGGGCATCACCAAGGCCTCGCTCGAGACCGAGAGCTTCATCTCGGCTGCCTCCTTCCAGGAGACGACGCGCGTCCTCACCGACGCCTCGACGCTGGGCAAGGTCGACAACCTGAAGGGCTTCAAGGAAAACGTCATCATGGGTCACTTGATCCCGGCGGGCACGGGCCTCCCGGCTTACAAGAAGCTCCGCGTGACGCTGCCGCTCGGCGGCGAGATCCCGATGGACGAGGCCCCCAAGGCCACGGTCGAGGCCAGCTAAGGATCCTCAAAACAACTTCAAAGGCCGCAGCGAACGCTGCGGCCTTTTTTTGTTTCGGCTCGTCCGAAACAAACCGCGCCGGAGCCCACCGGGCGAAGGCGGGTAGGGCGGCCTCGGGTGCGTCGAGGTGGAACGCGACCTCCGGGCGCGTTTTCAGGAGGTGTGCTAGGGGCAAAAGCCACGCCCGGCCCCATGACCTGAGTCCTGAAAGTGCGTCCGGAGGCCACGCGCCACCTGCGGCGGGGTGGGGCCCGCGTTTTTACAATAGGCGCAACCCGCCCGTCGGCCCTTGTGAATAACTTTTCCGGACTTTTTTTCATTTAGCACTTGATAGGGGCGGAGGCCGCCTGCTTTTCTGACCGTCCCATTCGTCACTTACAGCCGCGCCGGCCAAACCTGCGAGGCACCTGACGCCACGATTTCGGGCGGATTTTCCCTCTGAAATTCGTGTTTCCACATAAAGCGCGAAATAGTGCTTGCCGGAGGCATCGTCTCCGGTAGGTTCCGCGCCTTTTCCACTTTTACCAACCTTCCATCCAATTACATGCCAACCATCAACCAACTCGTGAGAAAGGGACGTCGCAAAGTTGTCGCGAAGTCCAAGGCTCCGGCGTTGCAGGGTAACCCCTTCCGCCGCGGCGTTTGTGTGCAGGTCATGACCCGCACGCCGAAGAAGCCGAACTCGGCCATCCGCAAGGTCGCCAAGGTCCGCCTCACGAACGGCACGGAAGTGATTTCGTACATCCCCGACGAGGGCCACAACCTCCAGGAGCACTCGATCGTGCTCGTGCGCGGTGGCCGCGTGAAGGATCTCCCCGGCGTTCGCTACCACATCGTCCGTGGCACGCTCGACGCCACCGGCGTCGAGAAGCGCCGTCGTTCCCGTTCCAAGTACGGCGTCAAGCGCCCGAAAGCCGCCAAGTAACCCTCGTTCTTTTTAAGCTGCCATGTCACGTCGCCGCAGAGCCACTCATCGTCCCACCGTCCCGGATGTCCGCTATAACAGCGCGCTGGTGACGCACCTCATCAATGTCATCATGAAGAGCGGCAAGCGCACGCTCGCCGAGCGCATCGTTTACGGTGCCTTCGAGCGCGTGAGCGAGAAGCTGCAGAAGGGCGACCCGGTCGACCTGCTGATGGGCGCGATGGAAAACGCCCGCCCGAAGCTCGAGGTCAAGAGCCGCCGCGTCGGTGGCGCGACCTACCAAGTCCCCGTCGAGATTTCGTTCGAGCGCCAGGAATCCCTGGCCCTCCGCTGGATCGTTGACGCGGCCACCGGCCGCAAGGGCGTCCCGATGCGCGAGGCGATCGCCTCCGAGATCATCGACGCGTACAACAACACCGGCTCCGTCGTGAAGAAGAAGGAAGAAATGCATAAGATGGCCCAGGCCAACCGCGCCTTTGCCCATCTCCGTTGGTAAGGAAACTTTTCGAATGTCCGTCGCTGCTCCCACCATCACCATCGTCACCGACAAGGCGAAGATTTCGCCGGTCAACTCGAAGGACCGTCCGTTCCCGCTCGAATGGACGCGCAACATCGGCATTGCCGCGCACATCGACGCCGGCAAGACGACCACCACCGAGCGCATTCTTTTCTACTCCGGCGCCGTCCACAAGATGGGCGAAGTCCATGAAGGCACCACGGTGACCGACTGGATGGAGCAGGAGCGCGAGCGCGGCATCACGATCACCGCCGCCGCCATTTCCTGCGCCTGGAACGCTTCCTGGGGCCCGTGGAAGGGCATCAAGCAGCGCATTAACATCATCGACACCCCGGGACACGTGGACTTCACGGCCGAGGTGGAGCGCTCCCTCCGCGTGCTCGACGGCGCCGTCGCCGTGTTCTGCGCGGTCGCCGGCGTGCAGCCGCAGTCGGAAACGGTCTGGCGCCAGGCCAACAAGTACCGCGTGCCGCGCGTGGCGTTCATCAACAAGATGGACCGCACCGGCGCCGACTTCTTCCGCGCGGTGTCCGAAATGCGCGAGAAGCTGAAGGCCAACGCGCACCCGATTTTCCTGCCGATCGGCAAGGAGGAGAACTTCTCCGGCCTCGTCGACCTCGTGCAGAACGTCGCCTATTCCTTCGAGGAAGACCCGAAGGACCAGCTGGGCATGAATCCGAAGACGATTCCGATCCCGGCCGAAATGCAGGCGCAGGCGAAGGAATACCGCGACAAGCTCATCGAGGCCGTTTCGGATTTCGACGACACCATTGCCGAGAAGTATCTCGGCGGCGAAGAGATCACCACGCCGGAGCTCATGCTCGCGGTGCGCAAGGCCACGATCTCGCTCAAGTTCACCGGCGTCATCCCGGGCTCCGCCTTCAAGAAGAAGGGCGTGCAGCGCCTGCTGGACTGCGTCGTCAACTATCTCCCGAGCCCGATCGACGTCCCGCCGATGACCGGCCAGGACAGCGACGGCAAGGAAGTGGCCGCGGTCGTCGACGACAAGTCGAAGATGGCCGGCCTCGCGTTCAAGCTCTGGAACGACCCGTTCGTCGGTCGTCTCGTGTTCTTCCGCGTCTACACCGGCATCCTGAACAAGGGCACCGCGCTGTACAATCCCCGCACCCGCCGCAGCGAGCGCGTTTCGCGCCTCGTGCTGATGCGCGCCATCGAGCGCGAGGAAATCGACAAGGCGTTCTCGGGTGACATCTGCGCCGTCGTCGGCGTGAAGGACGTCATCACGGGCGACACCCTGTGCGACGAGGAATTCGACATCCGCCTCGAGCCGCCTTCCTTCCCGGAGCCCGTCATCTCGATGTCCATCGAGCCGAACTCGAAGGGCGACCAGGAAAAGCTCGGCGTGGCGCTCCAGCGCCTCGTGGCCGAGGACCCGACGCTGCGCGTCAAGACCGACCAGGACACCGGCCAGACCATCCTTGCCGGCATGGGCGAGCTGCACCTCGAAATCATCATCGATCGCATGAAGCGCGAGTTCAAGGTCGAGGCGACCTCGGGCAAGCCGCAGATCGCGTATCGCGAGACGATCACCAAGCCCGCTGAGGGCGAGGGCAAGTTCATCCGCCAGTCGGGTGGCAAGGGCCAGTACGGCCACGTCGTCGTCAAGATCGAGCCGAACGAGAAGGGCAAGGGCGTCGAGGTCATCAATGAGACCGTCGGCGGCTCCATCCCGAAGGAATTCATCAAGCCCGCCACCGACGGCCTGCTCGAAGGCGCCAACAACGGCGTCATCGCCGGCTTCCCGGTCGTCGACGCGATCATTCGCATCACCGACGGTTCCTTCCACGAGGTCGACTCGTCGGAAATGGCGTTCAAGATGGCCGGCATCTTCGCCTTCAAGGAGGCGATGAAGAAGGCCAACCCGATCCTGCTCGAGCCGATCATGGGCGTCGAGGTCACCACCCCGGAAGAGTACCAGGGCGACCTCATGGGCGACATCAACCGTCGCCGCGGCCAGATCCAGGGCATGGAGAACAAGGGCGGCGCGTGCATCATCTCGGCGCACATCCCGCTCGAAATGCTCTTCGGGTACGTTACCGACATCCGCTCGCTGTCCAAGGGCCGCGCCAGCGCCGGCATCACGCCGTCGCACTTCGCGCAGGTTCCGAACGCGCAGCTCGCGAAGATCGTGGAGTCCAACGCCAAGGGCCCCGCTCGCTCCTAAACTTTAACCCTCGTTCTTTATCACGCCATGAAAGGCCAACGCATTCGCATCAAACTCCAGGGCTACGACTATCGCGTCATCGACCAGTCGGCCCTCGAAATCGTCGAAACCGCCAAGCGCTCCGGCGCCCGCGTTTCCGGCCCGATCCCCCTTCCCACGCACATTGTGAAGCTCTCGGTCAACCGCTCCCCGCACGTCGACAAGAAGTCGCAGGAGCAGTTCGAATCGCGGACCCACAAGCGCCTCATCGACATCCTGGAGCCCACCGCCCAGACGGTCGACGAGCTCAAAAAACTCAACCTCCCGTCCGGCGTCGATATCACCATCAACGTCTGAAATCCTTAACCCACATCCTCTCTTAGCCAGCCAGCCGGTTCATCCCGGCCCTTGCTAAAGTAGGTCTAACAAACGGCGCCCCGCGCCACCTACCGCTTAGCCCATGATCGCTACACTACTCGGAAAAAAAATCGGCATGACGCAGGTCTACGACGCACAGAACGTGCTCGTGCCCGTCACCGTGGTCGAAGCCGGCCCGTGCCCGGTTGTCCAGATCAAGACCGTTGAGAACGACGGTTATAACGCCGTCCAGCTCGGCTTCGGCGCCCAGAAGGCGAAGAACGCCTCCAAGGCCGAAGCGAGCCACGCCAAGAAGGCCGGTCTCGAAGTCACGCCGCGCCTCATCAACGAAGTCCGCCTCAACGAGGCGTTCACCGGCAAACCGGGCGATGTCATCACCGTCGCGGTTTTCTCGGAAGGCCAGATCGTGGACGTCCTCGGCGCCACGAAGGGCAAGGGCTTCCAGGGCGTCGTGAAGCGCTGGCGCGTCGCCGGCGGTCCCGCCTCCCACGGCTCCATGTTCCACCGCCGCATCGGCTCGATCGGCATGCGCCAGACCCCGGGCCGCTCCTGGAAGAACCAGACGATGCCCGGCCACATGGGCACCGAGTGGCGCACCGTGCAGAACCTGCGCGTCGTGAAGATCATCGCCGACAAGAACCTCATCCTCGTCAAGGGCGCCATCCCGGGCGCGAACGGCGATGATGTCATCATCCGCTCCGGCAAGAAGGCCAAGCCGGCCAAGAAGTAAGTCACCGGAGAACGCATACCATGAAGCTCAAACTTTTCACGTCTGACGCCAGCAAGAGCTCCGAAAAGGAGTTCAACCTTCCGACCTTCGAGGGCGACAAGGGCCTGCAGGCCGTCAAGGAAGTCGTCGTCGCGCACCGCGCCAACGCCCGCCAGGGCACGCGTTCCACCAAGACCCGCGGCGAAGTGTCCGGCGGTGGCAAGAAGCCGTGGGCCCAGAAGGGCACCGGCCGCGCCCGCGCCGGCTCCATCCGCTCGCCCCTGTGGTCCGGCGGCGGCGTCGTGTTCGGCCCGAAGCCGCGCGACTTCTCCAAGAAGATCAACAGCAAGGTCAAGGCCCTCGCGTTCAGCCGCGCGCTCTTCGACCGCGCCACGGCCGGCGAAGTCGCGGTGATCGAGGCCTTCACGGCCAAGGACGCCAAGACCAAGGCCATCGGCGGCGTCATCAAGCGCATCGCCCCGAAGGGCAGCGTGCTCATCGTCGACGCCCCGTTCACCACGGAAGCCCAGCGCGCCGCGCGCAACCTGGACCGCGTCACGCTGCAGGAGGCCGCCAAGCTCAACACCCTCGATCTCGTGCAGTACAGCTCGATCGTGGTCTCCAGCAAGGCCCTCGAACAGATCATCGCCCGCGCCAACGGAGGTCAGTCATGATTAACGCCGAACAAGTTCTCAAAACGATCCGCCTGACGGAGAAGTCGAACCAGCTCTCGTCGAACTACGGCCAGTACACCTTCGAGGTGTACCCGACCGCCACGAAGCACACCGTCCGCGCCGCCGTCGAGCAGACCTTCAAGGTCACCGTCACGCGCGTGAACATCCAGAACCGCAAGGGCAAGCCGAAGCGTTCGCGCATGGGCCGCCCGATCAAGGCGTCCGACAGCAAGCGCGCCATCGTCACCCTGAAGCAGGGCGACAAGATCGAACTCACCTGATTCCCGGAGCCCACCCAACATGGCCCTCAAATCCTTCCGTCCCCTCACCGCCGCCCTCCGGTTCACCACGCTGAACCGGCCGGACGACATCGCCGACAAGCGCCCGGAGCGCTCGCTGGTCGAGTCCAAGAACAAGACCGGTGGTCGCAATGCCTATGGTCGCCTCACGTCGCGTCGCCGCGGCGGTGGCCACAAGAAGCTATACCGCATCATCGACTTCAAGCGCGG
The DNA here is from genome assembly GCA_044224295.1 of Lacunisphaera sp. Taxonomy (GTDB): domain Bacteria; phylum Verrucomicrobiota; class Verrucomicrobiia; order Opitutales; family Opitutaceae; genus Lacunisphaera. The sequence goes on from JBGAKQ010000003.1 coordinate 360,964, forward strand.
CAAGCTCGACCTGCCCGCCAAGGTCCAGGCGATCGAATACGATCCCAACCGCTCGGCGCTGCTCGCGCTCATCGCCTACACCGATGGCACCAAGGCCTACATCCTGGCCCCGCAGGGCCTGAAGGTCGGTGACTCGATCTACAGCGCGGTGAAGACCGACACCAACGACTTCCGTCCGGGCAATTCCTTCCTGCTGCACTCGATCCCGCCGGCCACGAAGCTGCACGCGGTCGAGCTGCTCCCGGGCAAGGGCGCCCAGCTGGCCCGCGCCGCGGGCACCTCGGTCGAGCTCGTCGCCGTCGAAAACGGTTACGCGCAGATCCGCCTCGCTTCCGGTGAAACCCGCCTCGTCAACGCGAACTGCCGCGCGACGATCGGCGAGGTTTCCAATCCCGACCACAGCAAGCGCAAGCTCGGCAAGGCCGGCCGCAACCGCTGGCTCGGCCGCCGCCCGCGCGTGCGTGGCATGGCGATGAACCCGGTCGACCACCCGAACGGTGGCGGTCAGGGCAAGTCGAAGGGTGGTGGCGGTCGCCAGCACCTCGTTTCGCCGTGGGGCCAGCTCGCCAAGGGCTTCCCGACGCGCCGCCGCTCGAAGGCGTCGAATCCGTTCATCCTCATTCGCGCCAACGGCCGTCCGCCGCGCGGCAAGAAGTAATCCCAACGACTCCGCACCATGGCACGTTCCATCAAGAAAGGTTTCTTTGTCGACTACCACCTCCTGGAGAAGATCCAGAAGGCGGCCAAGGCCGGTGGCGCCCGCAAGCCCATCCAGACCTGGTCCCGTCGCTCCACCATCACGCCCGAGTTCGTCGGCCACACGATCAGCGTCCACAACGGCAAGGCGCACATCGCCGTCTACATCACGGAGAACATGGTCGGGCACAAGCTCGGCGAGTTCGCCCCGACGCGCATCTTCAAGGCGCACGGCGGCATGACCCGCAAGGAAATCTGAGGCCGTTGCCCCAACAGGACACTACAATGGAAATTCAAGCTCTCACCCGCAACGCGCGCATGTCGCCCAAGAAGGTTCGCGAAGTCGCGCGCCTCATCCAGGGCCGCCCCGTCAACGAGGCGATCGACTTCCTCACGCTCATCCCGCGCAAGTCCTCGCGCCTCCTCGTCAAGACGCTCAAGAGCGCCGTGGCGAACGCCGAGAACAACAACAGCATTGCCGCCGACCAGCTCACCGTGCACCGCGCGTTGATCGAGAACGGCCCCGTGCTCAAGCGCTTCAAGGCCGGCGCCAAGGGCTCCGCCAAGCCGCGCGTCAAGCGCATGTCGCACCTCCGCATCGTCCTCACCGACGGCAAATCCAACTAATCTACTGCCATGGGTCAAAAAACCAATCCTACCGGCTTCCGCCTCGCCGTCCGCCGCAACTGGCAGTCCCGCTGGTTCGCCCGCAAGAAGGACTTCGCCAAGCTCCTCCATGAGGACCAGGTCATCCGCTCCACGCTGATGGAGAAACTCAAGCAGGCCTCGGTGCCGCGCATCTTCATCGAGCGCGCCGGCAACCGCGTCCGCGTCAAGATCTTCACCGCCCGTCCCGGCATTGTCATCGGCAAGAAGGGTCAGGAAGTGGAGAACATGAAGGTCCAGCTCGGCAAGCTCACCGGCAAGGAGGTCCTCCTGGACATCCAGGAAGTGAAGAAGCCCGAGGTCGAGGCCCAGCTCGTGGCCGAGAACGTCGCGCTCCAGCTCGAGCGCCGCATCGCCTTCCGCCGCGCCATCAAGAAGTCCATCCAGATCGCGATGTCGCTCGGCATCGACGGCATCAAGATCCAGTGCTCGGGCCGCCTCGGTGGCGCCGACATCGCCCGCCGCGAATGGCAGCGCCAGGGCCGCATCCCGCTGCACACGCTGCGCGAGAACATCGATTACGGCTTTGCCGAGGCCCAGACCGTCTGGGGCAAGATCGGTGTGAAGTGCTGGATCTGCAAAAAAGACGAATCCAACTAATCCAATTACGATTTACGAAGGACGAATTACGCCGACCCGCATCCGCCGTCCGCCGCCCAAATCCTCACTCGTAAATCCTAACTCGTACATCTCATGGCTCTCGCTCCCTCCCGCACCAAATTCCGCAAGTCGATGAAAGGTTCCCGCGCTGGCAATGCCAAGCGCGGCAACACGCTCGCCTTCGGTGAATTCGGCCTCCAGTCGCTCTCGCGCGGTCCCATGACCGGCCAGCAGATCGAGGCGGCCCGCGTCACCATTGCCCGCCACCTGAAGCGCAAGGGCAAGCTCTGGATCCGCGTGTTCCCCCACAAGCCCGTCACCAAGAAGCCCGCCGAGGTGCGCATGGGCCAGGGCAAGGGCCCTGTCGAGTTCTACGTCGCCGTCATCAAGCCCGGCGCCGTCCTGTTCGAGCTCGCCGGTGTTCCGCTCACCATCGCCAAGGAGGCCTTCCGCCTCGCCGACGCCAAGCTGCCGTTCCGCTGCCGTTTCATCGTGCGCGAAGGCACCGCCGCCTAATTAACCGGAGATACGCCACCATGACTTCCAAGGAAATCCGCGATCTGGCCCCGGCCGAGATCACCACCAAGCTCCGCGAGACCCGCGAAGCGCTCCTCCAGCTCCGCCTGCGCAAGAACGCCGGCCAGGTCGAGAAGCCGCACCTCCTGCGCACCTACCGCAAGGACATCGCGCGCCTCCTCACCGCCCAGCAGCAGAAGAAAACCACGAAGGCCGCCTAATCATGTCCACTCACGAACGCCACAACCGCCGCAAGACCCTCATCGGTTTCGTCAGCTCCAAGATGGGCGACAAGTCCGTCAAGGTCACCGTGCCGTACAAGACGCCGCACCCGCTCTACCACAAGGTCATCAACCGCAAGACCGTCCTCCACGTCCACGACGAGAAGAACGAGGCGAAGCTGGGTGACAAGATCGAGGTCATGGAAACCCGCCCGATCAGCCGCCTGAAGCGCTGGCGCGTTATCCGCGTCGTCGAGGCCGCCGTCGGCATGGACGTCACCGCCGTGTCCGAGAAGGACGTCGCCGAGGCCGTCCCGACCAAGACCACGAAGGCCAACACCGCGGCCGCCAAGGCCTAACCTTTAGCCGGAGACACCACCATGATCCAGATGCGTTCCATCCTCGATATTGCCGACAACACCGGCGCGCGCCGCGCGTCGATGATCGGCAAGATCGGGCACCAGTCCCGCTACGCCCACGTCGGCGACATCATCACCATCAACATCAAGGAGAGCAGCACCGACGCCACCGTGAAGAAAGGTGAGGTCCACAAGGCCGTCATCGTCCGCACCAAGGCGCCGCTCCGTCGTCCCGACGGCAGCTACCTCCGCTTCGACTCCAACGCCGTGGTCATCATCGGCGAGGACGGCAACCCGAAGGGCACCCGCATCTTCGGGCCCGTCGCCCGCGAGCTCCGCGGCAAGAACTACTCGAAGATCATCTCGCTCGCGCCGGAGGTCCTCTAACATGTCCCAGAAATTTCACATCAAGAAGAACGACGTCGTGGTCGTGATCGCCGGGGCCCACAAGGGCAAGTCGGGCAAGATCCTCGAGATCCGCTCGAACCAGAACCGCGCAGTCGTCGAGGGCGTGGCCATGATCAAGCGCCACCTCAAGAAGTCCCAGGAAAACCCGCAGGGCAAGATCGCCGAGCGCGAGGGCACCATCCACGTCTCGAACCTCATGCTCCAGTCGCGTTTCGACGCCTCGAAGCGCAAGAAGTCCGCCGCCCCCGCGGCGAAGGCCTGAGCAGGCGAGGGGACCCATCCTTTAATCAACCAATCGCATCCGGGTCGGAAATCCGGTTAGCACCATGAGCAAAACTCTCACTCCTCTCCAGAAACACTACGTCGAGACCGTCGTCCCGGCGCTGATCGCCTCGCGCGGCTACAAGAACAAGCACCAGGTTCCGAAGCTCGAGAAGATCGTCATCAACACCGGCATCTCCTCCGACGCCGACAAGAACCAGATCGCCGACACCGCGCGCGACATCGGGCTCATCGCCGGCCAGAAGCCGGTCCTGAACCGCTCCCGCAAGGCCATCGCGAACTTCAAGCTGAAGCCCAACCAGGTCGTCGGCTGCCACGTCACCCTCCGCGGCGAGAACATGTGGCACTTCCTCATGCGCCTCCTCGCGGTCGCGCTGCCGACCATTCGCGACTTCCGCGGCGTGCCCAACAAGCTCGACGGCCAGGGCAACTACACGATCGGCGTCACCGACTTCACCATCTTCCCGGAGATCGTCGTCGAGAACAACAAGCGCCAGATGGGCCTCGACATCACCCTCGTGACCTCGGCCCCGACCGACGACGAGGCGCGCGAGCTCCTCAAGCTGCTCGGCATGCCGTTCCGCCGCACCGAGTCGGCCGCCGCCCCCACCAAGTCTTCCGCCGCCTAATCCTTCCGACCATGCCGAAAACTTCCGCCATCGAACGCAACAAGAAGCGCATCCGCCTCGTCGAGAAGCACGCCGCCAAGCGCGCCGAGCTCAAGGCGATCCTCGCCAATCCGGCGACCACGGACGAGGAATTCTTCGCCGCGCAGAAGAAGCTGGCCAAGCTGCCGCGCAACTCCTCCAAGGTCCGCATCCGCAACCGCTGCTCGCTGAGCGGCCGCCCGCGTGGCTTCCACCGCCGCTTCGGCGTCTCCCGCATCGCCCTCCGCGAGCTCGCGCTCGCCGGCAAGATCCCGGGCGTCACCAAGTCCTCCTGGTAATCTTTTTGGCCCACGGGGGTCGGATATGACCCGCGCGGCCACCAACCCGAACAACATCCATCCATGACAGACCCGATCAGTGATTTCCTGACCCACCTTCGCAACGCGTCGAAGGCCGGTCTCGCCCAGTGCGTTTCCCCGCACTCAAAGCTCAAGGAGAGCCTGGCGACCATCCTCAAGAACGAAGGCTACGTCCGCGACGTCGCCACCGGCACCGACGAGAAGGGCCACAAGACCCTCGTCGTGACCATGAAGTACGTCGACAGCGCCCCGGTCATCACCGGCCTCAAGCGCACCTCGACGCCCGGCCGCCGCCTCTACACCGGCTACACGGAGATCCCGCGCGTCCTCAACGGCCTCGGCATCGCCATCGTTTCCACCTCCAAGGGTCTCATGAAGGACCAGGATGCCCGTCGCAACAAGCTCGGTGGCGAGCTCGTTTGCACGGTCTGGTAACCAAGGACACCACCACCATGAGCAGAATTGGCAAACAACCCGTACAGATTCCCGACAAGATCAAGGTCGACATCAAGGGCACCACGGTGTCCGTCGAAGGTCCCAAGGGCAAAGTCTCCAAGACCTTCGCGAACGTCGTGAAGATCGAGAAGAAGGACAACGCCATCGTTGTCGCCCCCACCGAGGAATCCCGTTTCTCCAAAGCCATGTTCGGCACCGCCCGCTCGGTGATCGCCGGCATGATCAAGGGCGTGAGCGTCGGCTACGCGAAGGAGCTCGAAATCCAGGGCGTCGGCTTCAAGGCCGCGCTCAAGGGCAAGCAGCTCGACCTCGCGCTCGGCTACTCGCACCCGATCCTCCACGACATCCCCGAGGGCATCAAGGTCACGGTCACCGACCAGACCAAGCTCAAGATCGAGGGTGCCGACAAGCAGCTCGTCGGTCAGGTCACCGCCGAGATCCGCGCCTACTACCCGCCGGAGCCGTACAAGGGCAAGGGCGTGCGCATCGTGGGCGAGCACGCCGAGCGCGTCCGCCGCAAGGAAGGCAAGACCGTCGCCTAACCGGAACCAAAACCATGAAGACTGTTTACAAAGCCCAGCTCCTCCAGAAGCGCAAATGGCGCATCCGCAAGAAGGTGACCGGCACCGCCGCTCGCCCGCGCCTCAGCGTGAAGTTCTCCGGCAAGCACATCTACGCCCAGGCGATCAACGACGACGCCGGCCAGACCCTCGTGTTCCTTTCGACCCTCGATGCCGAGGTGAAGAAGAGCGGCGCGAAGAGCAACCTGTCCGGTGCCAAGTCCCTCGCCGTCGCCTTCGCCGCCAAGGCCAAGGCCGCCGGCATCACCTCCGTGGTGTTCGACCGCAACGGTCGTCCCTACCACGGTCGCGTCAAGACCTTCGCCGAAGCCGCCCGCGAAGGTGGTCTCCAATTCTAATTTACGTCCATGGCTAACAATAATCGTTCGTTTTCCTCCGGCCCCGCGGGTGCTGAATCCGCCGAGCCCGGCATGTTCGAGAAGGTGGTTTTCATCAACCGCTGCGCCAAGGTCGTGAAGGGCGGCCGTCGCTTCAGCTTCTCCGCGCTCTCCGTCGTTGGTGACGGCAAGGGCAGCGTGGGCATCGGCTACGGCAAGGCCAACGAGGTCCCCGACGCCATCAAGAAGTCCACCGAGCACGCCAAGAAGCGCATGGTTTCCGTGAAGCTCAAGGGCTCCACGATCCCGCACGAGGTCCTCGGCGAATACGACGGCGGCAAGGTGTTCCTCCGCCCGGCGTCCAACGGTACCGGCCTCATCGCCGGTGGCGGCGTGCGCGCCGTCCTCGAGGCCGCGGGCGTCCACAACGTTCTCACCAAGTCGATGGGTTCCAAGAACCACATCGCCGTCGTCCACGCGACCCTCAACGGCCTGCGCAAGCTGCGCCTCGAGGAGGACTTCAAGTCCATCCGCGCCTAAACGATCGTCATCCCATAATCCGAGTCGTTCCCGCCCTGCGGGATCGGCGCCAAACTTAGGAAATCAGAAAATGCGTCTCCACAATCTCGTTAACGTCAAGGGTGCCGTGCACCGCAAGAAGCGCGTGGGCTGCGGCGAAGGCGGCGGCCACGGCAAGACCTCCGGCGTCGGCGGCAAGGGCCAGAAGGGTCGCTCCGGCGGCTCCATCCGCCCGGGCTTCGAAGGCGGCCAGATGCCCCTCTACCGCAAGCTCCCGCACCGCGGCTTCAACAACTACGAGTTCCGCACCGAGTATGCCGTCGTCAACGTCGGCGACCTCGCCGCGCTCGATGCCAAGGTCACGGAAGTCAACGCCGAGGTGCTCGCCACCGCCGGCCTGATCCGCCCGGGCGTCAAGTCGCTCAAGGTGCTCGGCGACGGTGAAATCACCCGCGCCCTCAAGGTCACCGCCCAGAAGTTCACGGGTTCGGCCAAGGCCAAGCTCGAGAAGGCCGGCGGCCAGGCCATCACGGCCTGACGGCCGTTTTGATTTACGATTTTGGAATCACGATTTACGCGGCTCGCACTGCGGATCGGTTCCAAAATCGTAATTCGTAAATCCTAAATCGTAATTTCCCCAACGTGTTTTCCGCCTTCGCCAATTCCCTGAAGATCCCCGAGCTTCGCGCGCGGATCCTCTACACGCTCGCCTTGCTCTTCATCGCGCGCGTGGGTGCACACATTCCGCTCCCGGGTCTTGATCCGGGCCCGTTGCTGGCCTTCTTCAAGGCCCAGACGGCGAACAGCGGTCCGTCGGCGGGCCTCATGGGCCTCTACAACATGTTCACGGGCGGCGCGCTCCTCAAGGGCGCCGTCTGCGCGCTGGGCGTCATGCCCTACATCAGCGCGTCCATCATCTTCCAGCTGATGACCGCGGTCGTGCCGGCGCTGAGCCGCCTCCAGCAGGAGGGCGACGTCGGCCGCCAGAAACTCACGCAGTACACCCGCTACCTCACGGTGGTGATCTGTATCGTGCAGAGCGTGCTCCTGGTCTTCACCCTCGAGAACCCGGGCAAGATCTTCCAGGGCTACGACGCGAACACCTACGGCCAGCTCGTGCTGATGAGCCACTGGACGTTCCTCATCTTCTCCACGATCTACCTGACCGCGGGCACCATGCTCCTCATGTGGCTCGGTGAGCAGATCACCCAGCGCGGCATCGGCAACGGCGTCTCGCTCCTGATCACGGTCGGCATCCTCGCGGACATCCCGAGCGCCGCCGTCGCGACCTACCAGCTCTTCTTCGCCCCGATCGGCGTCGCCCAGCTCGGGCTTCCGCAGGGTGCGATGATGATCGCCCTGTTCCTCGTCGTCACGATGGGCATCATCGCGATCACGCAGGGCCAGCGGAAGATCCCGGTGCAGTACGCGAAGCGCGTCGTCGGCCAGAAGGTCTACGGCGGCCAGAGCTCCTTCCTCCCGCTCAAGGTCAACTACTCGGGCGTCATGCCGGTCATCTTCGCGAACGCGATCCTGCTCTTCCCGCAGACGATCCTCTCGCAGATTGGCGCGGCCTTCAACATGCCGTTCCTCGTCGAGTTCGCGAACAAGCTCCTGCAGGGCGAGTGGCTGCACTACGTGCTGATGACGGGCCTCATCCTTTTCTTCAGCTATTTCTGGGTGTCGGTCATGTTCAAGCCGATCCAGATCGCCGACGACCTCAAGAAGTACGGCGGCTACATCCCGGGCGTGCGTCCGGGCGAGCCGACCGCGAGCTTCCTGGATTTCATCATGACGCGCCTCACGCTCGCGGGCGCCGTCTTCCTCACGATCATCGCCGTGCTGCCGGACCTGCTCCTGTTCCAGCTGCGCGTGCCGGCCCGCGTCGCCTATTTCTTCGGCGGCACCGGCATGCTGATCACCGTCGGCGTCATCCTCGACACGATGCGCCAGATCGAGACCTTCCTGTTGCAGCGCCACTATGACGGCTTCCTAAAGAAGGGCCGCATCCGGGGCCGCAGCACCTCCGCCACCGTCGCGCTCGGCGAGGCCGCCAGCGAGAAGGCGGTTATGCAACTCACTATCTTCATGGTGGTTATGCTGGTTGTTGGTATCGCAGCCTGGCTGATCCGTCATTTCGCTCTTTAACCCTTTACTTCGGTGAAAGGGACTGAACACTCCAGCCCCCTTTCCGCTTTCGCCTCGGCGAAAGCCAAGTTCCTTCTCCTTGGTCCGGCCGGTCCGCACTTCGCGGATTTGTTCGCCCAAGCCCGTTCTTTGAATCTTGAGCACGTCTCTCCTGCGTCCCTTGTGCAACAGGAGATTTCGCGACGCACGCCGCTCGGCCAGCAGGCCGCCTCGGCGCTCTCCCGCGGTTCGTCCGCGGCGGAGCAGATCACGCTTACGCTCATGCGCAAGTGGTTCTGGGCGCGCAAACCCGATGCGGGATTCCTTCTCGAAGGCTTCCCGGCTACGCTGCTCCAAGCGTTGGTGTTCGATGAGTGGCTCGAAGCCCGTGGGGAAACCCTCACGGCCGTCTTCGCGGCCCCGACCGCTCCGGCGGACATCGTCACCCACTACCGCACCTTCGGTTTCCTCCGCGGAAACCTTTCCGCCGCCGCCTAAATGATTCCGATTAAAAACCCGGAAGGCATCAAGCGGATGCGCGAGGCCTGTGCCGTCGCCGCGACTGTTCTCGCGCGGCTGAAGGAACAGGTTCGTCCCGGTATCACGACCTACGACTTGGATCAAATCGGCCGCGATCTCATCGCCTCGTATGGCGCCCGCAGCGCCTGCTACGGCTACCAGTTGCACTCGCGCCGCTATCCCGCCTACACCTGCCTCTCGGTCAATGAAGAGGTGGTCCACGGCATCGGCTCCCTGAAGCGCATCCTGCGCGACGGTGACATCATCTCGCTCGACGTCGTCGTTGAATACAACGGCTACATCGGCGACAACGCCCTGACGGTCCCGGTCGGCACCATCGCCCCGCGCACCGCCGAGCTGTTGAAGGTCACCGAGGAGGCCCTCCGCCTGGGCATCCAGCAGGCCGTCGTCGGGAACCGCATCGGCGACATCTCGCACACCGTCCAGACCTTCGTCGAAAAACACGGCTTCAGCGTCGTGCGCGAAATGGTCGGCCACGGGGTCGGCCGCGCGATGCACGAGGAACCGCAGATCCCGAACTTCGGCCGCCGCAACTCCGGCGAGAAGATCAAGGCCGGGATGACGCTCGCCATCGAACCGATGGTGAACCTCGGCGGCTACGCGGTGCGGACGCTCGCCGATGGATGGACGGTCGTCACCACCGACGGCCAGCCCTCCGCGCACTTCGAACACACCGTGCTCACGACCGATTCCGGCCCCGAGATCCTCACGATCCCGTCGGCCTCCTGAAAATTTTCCCACTCTCTCAACTCTCAACACTCAACTTTCAACCAACTAGAAAACCATGCCTCGTCTCCTCGGCGTTGAACTCCCCGCCAAAAAGAAGATCGGATACTCCCTCCGGTACATCTACGGCATCGGCCCCACGCGGGCTGACCACATCATCGCGACCGCCGGTCTCGATGCCAACATGCGCGCCTCGGACCTCTCCGAGGAGCAGCTGAACAAGATCCTCCACATCATCACCGACAACAAGTGGGTGCTGGAGGGCGATCTGCGCCGCGAAATCGCGGGCAATCTCAAGCGCCTCCAGGCGATCAATTGCTACCGGGGCATCCGCCACCGCCGCAGCCTGCCCGTCCGCGGTCAGCGCACCAGCACCAACGCCCGTACCCGCAAGGGCCCGCGCAAGACCGTCGGCGTCACCAAGGCGAAGGAAGCCTAATCTTAAATCACCATCTCCATGTCCGAAGAGAAATCCGCTCCCAAGAAGGAAAAGGCCCCCAAGAAGGCCGCCCCCGCCGCTGAAGGCGCTGCTGCCGCCCCGGCCGCCGAGGCCAAGCCCGCCAAGGCCCCGAAGGCCAAGGCTGGCGCGCCCGCCGCTGAAGGCGCCGCCCCCGCGGCTCCCGCGGCCGACGCCAAGCCGGTTGAAACCGTCGGCGGCGTGCCGAAGGCCGTCACCGCCGAGGACCTGCTCAAGGAAGAACTCCTGGCCGTCAAGGTCCGCAAGGCGAAGGGTTCGAAGAACATCACCTCCGGCATCGCGAACATCGCGGCCACCTTCAACAACACCATCGTCTCCATCACGGACGCGAAGGGCAACGTCATCTCCTGGTCCTCGGCCGGCAAGTGCAACTTCCGCGGTTCGCGCAAGTCCACTGCCTACGCCGCCCAGGTTGTGGCGCAGGACGCCGCCCGCAACGCCATGGCGCACGGCCTCAAGGAAGTGCAGATCCGCGTGAGCGGTCCCGGCCTCGGCCGTGACTCCGCCATCCGCGGCCTCCAGGCCATCGGCCTCGAGATCTCCTCCATCATTGACGTCACCCCGGTGCCGCACAACGGCTGCCGCCCGCGCAAGCGCCGTCGCGTCTAACGCCCAGCGAAACCATTTAAAAATAGGATACCACCATGGCCCGTTATACTGGACCTTCCACCCGCGTCAGCCGCCGCTTCGGCCAATACATCGTTGGCTCCGCGAAGGTGCTCGAACGCCGCAACTTCCCGCCCGGCCAGCACGGCCCGAAGTCCCGCCGCAAGCTCTCCGAATACGCCGTCGGCCTCGCCGAGAAGCAGAAGCTCCGCTTCATCTACGGCCTGCTCGAGCGCCAGTTCCGTCGCACCTTCGCCATCGCGAAGAAGGAACGCGGCGTCACCGGCGAGCGCTTCCTGCAGCTCCTCGAGACCCGCCTCGACAGCGTCGTCTACCTCCTCGGTTTCGCCAAGAGCCGCGCGGCCGCCCGCCAGCTCGTCAATCACGGTCACGTCCGCGTGAACGGCCGCAAGGTCGACATCGCGAGCTACACCGTCGTCCAGGGCGACGAGGTCGAGATGAAGGCCGTCAATTCCTCCCGCCAGCTGGCCACCCGCGCCATCGAGGAGACCCGCGCCCGCGTCGTCCCCGCCTGGCTCACGCGCAACGACGAGGCCCTCAAGGGCACCGTCACCCGCCTGCCCACGCGCGACGAGATGGAGCCCTCGATCAACGAGCAGCTCATCGTCGAATACTATTCCCGCTTCTGAGCCCTCTGGGCTCACCTCGTCCCGCCCCGGCGGGACGGGTCGCTCGCACGCCTCGTCCAACTTCTCCAACTCCATCATTCCTCCCATGCCCAAGCGTCTCGGTAAGTTCGAAATCCCGTCCAAGCTCACCAAGGTCGAAGAGGGTTCCACGCCCACCTACGCCAAGTTCATCGCCGAGCCCTTCGAGGCCGGTTATGGCCACACCGTCGGCAACTCGCTCCGCCGCGTCCTGCTGAGCTCCATCGAGGGCAGCGCCATCAGCTCGATCAAGATCGAGGGCGTGAACCACGAGTTCCAGTCGATCGAGGGCGTCGTCGAAGACGTCACCGACATCGTCCTCAACCTGAAGAAAATCCTCATCGTCTCCGAGAAGCGCGAGCCGGTGAAGCTGCACCTCAAGGTCAACCGCGAGGGCGCCGTGACCGCCGCCGACATCCAGGCGGACGCGAACATCAAGATCGTCAACCCGGACCAGCTGATCTGCACGCTCGACCGCAAGCAGACCTTCGAGGCCGACATCGAGATCAAGACCGGCCGCGGCTACTGCCCGGGCGAAAACAACAAGAAGGAAGACCAGGCCATCGGCGTCATCGCCATCGACTCGCTCTTCTCCCCGGTCCGCCTCGTGCGCTACGCCGTCGAGAACACCCGCGTCGGCCAGATCACCGATTACGACAAACTCGTGCTCGAGATCTGGACGGACGGCCGCATCACGCCGGACGACGCCCTCAAGCAGTCCGCCTCGATCCTCAAGCACCACCTCGACGTGTTCGATCGCGTCTCGCAGGAGGCCTATGAGTTCGAGAGCCAGGCCGCCGAGGTCTCCGAGGAGCAGAACAAGCTCCGCAAGCTCCTCAACATGTCCGTCAACGAGATCGAGCTCTCGGTCCGCGCGGCGAACTGCTTGAACAACGCGAACATCACCACGGTCGGCGAGCTCGCCATGAAGACCGAGCAGGAGATGCTCAAGTACCGCAACTTCGGCAAGAAGTCCCTCAACGAGATCAAGGAAAAGCTCGAAGCCCTCGGCCTGTCGCTGGGCATGAAGTTCGACGAGCGCCTCCTCGACACCAAGAAGGAAGCCTAAGCGGATTTACGATTTACCAAGTACGATTTGCGATTGGCGAAGCCAGTCGCGAACCGGGCTTCGGCAAATCGTAATTCGTAAATCCAAAATCGTAATTCTCTACCGCTTCTCGCGCCGTCCGCTGCCGCCCCAACGCTGCGACCGGATTGCCGATCGGGAGGCGATAACCACCAACCACAATGCGTCACAATAAACATCACGCCTCCCTGGGCGTCACCCGCGAACACCGCCGGGCGATGCTCTCCAACCTGGGCGCCTCCCTCATCAAGCACGGTCGCATCGAGACCACGCTGACCAAGGCCAAGGCCCTCCGCCCCTTCATCGAGAAGGTCATCACCAAGGCCAAGAAGGCCGCGGTCGCGACCGAGAAGAAGGACGCCATCCACCTGCGCCGCGTCGCCCTTGGCGACATCCGCGACGAGGGTGCGATCACGCTCCTCTTCAACGAAAAGGTGAAGCAGTTCGAGAAGCGCAACGGCGGCTACACCCGCATCTACAAGCTTGGTCCCCAGCGCATCGGCGACGCCGCCGAGCTCGCGCTGATCGAGTTCGTGGGCGCCGATGACCAGGGCTACAAGAAGCCGAAGAAGGCTGCCAAGAAGTCGGGCAAGAAGGCCAAGGCCGAAGCGGCGCCCGCCGCGGAAGCCGCGCCGGAAGCCCCCAAGGCCTAAGGTCACTCCCGTCATTTTCAAAGCGCCGGCCTCACCGCCGGCGCTTTTTTTGCGCCCGCCGCCGGCGCCGCCCACATGAATTTTGGAGTTTCCAGCGGGGAACAGGCGGCCTAGCTGTTCTGCCTCCTCGGGGGGCCACCCGGGCCGCAAACCCATGAAATCCGGATTCGGTTGGTTGATGTTGCTCTTCCTTGGCGTGTTCGCCCGCGCCGAACCCGCCGCGCCGCGCATCCCGGTCGAGACCTTTTTCGCTGAGCCGGATTGTCGGTCGATGCAGCTCGCGCCCGACGGCAAACACCTCGCCTTTCTCACGACCCTCGGCTTCGGCAAGGTGGGCATCGCGCTCATGGACCTCGCCACCGGGAAATACGACGCGCTGGTGTCGGCGCGGGATGAGAACATCAAGACGTTCTTCTGGAAGGGCAGCGACTACATCATCTACGCGGGCGACATCGGCGGGGAGGAGAGTTATGCGTGGCGTTCGATCCCGATCGAACCGGTCAAGCCGGGCAAACCGCGCCGCGTCGTGGCCCTCGCGGAGGCCTATCGCGAGCGCTACAACGAGAACGCGGACTTCATGCAGATCGTGGACCGGCTCAAATACGACCCGCGCCACCTGCTGATCTACGGGCGGCGCGAAAAGGGCGTGAACTCGATGGGCATGATGCTGATCGACGTCAGCAACGGCCGGCGCTCCAACGCGCCCGGTTACATCCCCGCCTCGCAGAACAATCGCGATGTGGACGACTATGCCGACAACAACGGCATCTTGCGTGTGCGAATTCGCAGCGAGGGCAAGAACGCCATCGTCGAGGTCCGGCCGCGGCCAGACGCTTCGTATGTGCAGGTGAGGGAGTTCCCCGCCGACCAGATCGACTGGTCGCCGATGTTTTTCGCCGCCGACAACGAGAACCTCTATCTCTTCAGCACCGAGGCCAGCGACACGCCCACGCTGCACACGTTTAATGTCCGGACCCGGGAACTCAGCCCGCCGATTTACCGTCCGCCGGAAGGCGAGTTGGACTCGGTGCTGTGCTCCTGGGATCGGTCGAAGTTGTACGGCGTTTCCTATGAAGCGGGCAAACCCGCCTATCATTTCATCGATCCGGACCGGGCGCGGTTGCAGCAGGCGATCGACCGCTCGTTGCCGGATACCTTCAACCAGGTGGTCGGCGCCTCGACCGATGAGAATATCCTGCTGATCCTCGCCTCGAGCGACCGGGATCCGGGCACTTACTACGTGTTCGATCGCGCGCACGGGCGCCTGGGGCCGGTGGGCAAGGTCCAGCAGGCGATCAACCCGGCGCAGATGCGGCCGATGGAAGTGGTCAATTTCACCGCCCGGGACGGGCTGCCGCTGCAGGCCTACCTCACGCGCCCGGCCGCGGCCCGTGGCGTCAAGGTCCCCCTGGTCATCATCCCGCACGGCGGCCCGTTCGGCGTTCGCGACAGTTGGGGTTACGATCCGGAGTCGCAGTTTCTCGCCAACCGCGGCTATGCGGTGCTCAAAGTGAACTATCGCGGCTCCTCCGGCTACGGCGTAAAGTTCATGCGCGCCGGTTTTCGGGAGTGGGGTGGGCGGATGCAGGATGATCTCACCGATGCGGTGAAATGGGTCATCCAGGAAGGCATCGCGGATCCCGCCAAGGTGGCAATCTATGGGGCGAGCTACGGCGGCTACGCGACGTTGGTCGGACTGACTTCGACGCCGGAGCTCTATTGCTGCGGCGCCAATTACGTCGGCCCGTCGGATCTCTCGCTCCTGGTGGGCCTCGGCAAGAACGACAGTGGCGAGTTCGGCCGGATGTTCTATCGCGAGTACGTGGGTGACCAGAAGGACTACCTGCGAACCCGATCGCCGGTAAACTTCATCGAACGCCTGCGGGTGCCGCTGTTGAATGCCTACGGTTACAACGACCCGCGGGTCGACTTCCGGCATTGGACCCGGCTGGAGGCGAAGCTTAAGGAGCACAAAAAGCCTTATGAGATCATCATCGAGTCCGATGAAGGTCATGGCTTCCACAACGAGAAGAACCGGATCGCATTTTACCAAAAGCTGGACGAATTCCTCGCGCGCCACCTCGGCTCGCGCTGATCCAGCCGCGCCTCTGCCGCAGGCGTGGTGACGGTTTCCTAAACCGGAGGCGATTAGAGGCTTTTGCCGCTACAGTCGGAGCCGATTGGGCCGATTATGGGGAAACTTATTTGCCCTCATGAACCTGCGTGCGGCCAAAGTCCTGCTCGTTGACGACGAAGCGTATTTCCGGCGCTTTGTGGGCGGCGTATTGCGCTCCCACGGTTATCACCAGATCACGGAGGGCGCGAACGGCAACGAGGCGATCGAGCGGTTTCGCGATGTGCGGCCGCAGTTTGTGATCCTCGACATCAACATGCCGCACATGGACGGCCAGGAGGCCCTGCGCGGCCTGCGCCGGCTGGATGAGCACATTGCCATCATCATGCTGACCTCGATCGCGGACGAGATGGTCGTCGAGAAGTGCATCGAGGACGGCGCGAGCTATTTCATTCGAAGGGCCTCCCGGCCCACCAATTGGCCGCGGAACTCGGTCGGGTCCTGGCGGAGTTTCAGGAGGATCCCGCGCATTCGGCATGAGCTCCGGCAAGCAGCCCCGCCTGCGGTCACTCGCTGATTTGGTGATCCGCTACGACCTCGCGGTGATGCGCGAAGAGGTGCGGATTGATTTTAATCCCGAGGTCGGGTCCCAGCGTTTGCTCAAGCAAAGCGAGATCTCCGCGCGCTTTCGCAAGAAGGCCAAGGTGAAGCCGGCCGGCACATGAACGACTTCGACAATTTTTTGGGGCTGCTCAAGCAGACACTGCCCGCGCACCGGAACATGCTCGAGCTGCTGGCGGAAACCCACGCCGGGCGTCCCGACAAGCTCCTCCAGGACGTGATCGATCGCGCCCTGCTGCCGCATGCGCGCGCCTGCCAGCTGTGGGCCGACGCGATCGGCGTGGCCCACGTCAATCCTTTCAACGTCGAGCTGCCGGCCGACCCGGGAATGCAATTGCCGCAGGAGGTGGCCCGCCGCGCGGGGGCCGTGGTCCTCGGCGCCCTGGCGGAGGGTGCAACCGTCGCGATGACGGACCCGACCGATGCCGCGAAGATTGCCTCCCTCGGCAAGATTCTCGGCCGCGCGGTCAGCCCCGTGTACGCGCACCCCTCCGAAATCAGCGCGGTGCTCGACCTGCATTTCGGCGGCGAGTCGCAACTGGCGGGCAACCTGGCGGAAGTTTGCCAGCATTGGCCGACCCTCGAGGGCGGGCGCGAGATTCGTTCCAAGCAGGATGTGGCCGAGTTGGTGAACTCGCAGGCGTTCGCGGCGCTGTTCAACAGCATCATTTTCACCGCGTTCAAGCGGAAGGCGTCCGACATCCACTTTGAATCGGCCGCGAACGACTGCCCGGTCCGGATGCGCATCGACGGAGACATGACGGAAATCGTGCGCCTCCCGCGACCCGTGCATGAGGCGATGATCGGGCGCATCAAGGTGCTGTGCTCGCTCGACGTGTCGCAGGCGCGGCTGCCGCAGGACGGCGGTTTTGAAATCGAATTCGGCGGCCGGCGGCCTGCCTTCCGCGCCTCGACCATGCCCGGCATCTACGGGGAAAAAGGCGTGCTGCGTCTGCTCGGCTCGCTGGCGGATCAATCCCTGCCGCGCATCGGCGCGCTGGGCCTCGCTGATTCGACCCGCGCCGCGCTGCGGCGCTGCCTGTTGCGCCCGAACGGCATTCTCCTCGTGTGCGGGCCCACGGGCAGCGGCAAGACGACCACGCTCTACGCCTGTCTCGGCGAAGTAAACCGCCCCGACCTGAATATCACCACCATCGAGGACCCGGTGGAGTACCGCCTGCCCGGCATCACGCAGCACCAGGTTAACCCGCACGTCGGGTTGCGCTTCGCGGAAATCCTGCGCGGCGTCCTGCGCCAGGACCCCGATGTGATCCTGGTCGGTGAAATTCGTGACGGCGAAACGGCGAACATCGCGGCGGAAGCGGCGATGACCGGCCACTTGGTTTTGTCGTCCCTGCACACCAACGATTCCGTCCAGGCCATCATGCGCCTGGTGAAGCTCGGCGTGGAGCCGCACCTCGTGGCCCCGACCGTCGTGGGCGTGCTTTCGCAGCGCCTCGTGCGCCGCATCTGCCCTTCCTGCAAGGAGAGCTACACGGCCGCGCCCGAGCAGTTGAAACCGTATTTCTCGAATCCCGATGCCGAAACCATCACCCTTTTCCGCGGCCGCGGCTGCCCGCAGTGCTTCGGTTCCGGTTATTCCGGGCGGGTGGGGGTGTACAGCATGCTCGAAATTTCGGAGACGATGCGCGACCTGATCTCGGCGGGCGAGGGCCCGGCGCGGATCCTCGCGGAGGCGCGTCAGCACGGCTACTGCAGCATGCGCTACGACGGGCTCAAGAAAGCGCTGCTCGGCTGGACGACCCTTGAGGAAGTCGAGCGCAATACGCTCCCCGAGATGTCGCACGAGCCGGCGGCCGGCAGCGAGGCGATCCTGTTGAGCGCCTGAGTGGCCAGGGTCGCTCGGCGGCACGCGCGGGATTTTCCCTTGGCGCGGCCCGGGGTTCCTGTGAACGTCGGGTGTGCTTTCCCCTCCTGACTTCAGCCTGCACGTGGTCCTGTACGGACTGATGGTGCTTGGGGTGATTTCAGGGTTGTGGATTTACTACGACCGGCGCGACCGCGCTCTCTACGACACGCAACGCCGCAAGATCAGTTTTCACTGCATCCGCTGTGATCACCTCTACGTGGAAAAGGATGGCACCGAAACCGCGGCGTGTCCCAAGTGCGGCCACGTGAACGTTCGCCTGAAATTCTGAGTGTCCCGGCCGCGTTGGTTGGCCGCCACACCGACGACCCATTTCCCTCCCCATGCTCAAACGAATCCTGTTGGTCCTTTGCCTGATGTCCGCCGTCGCGGCCCGCGCGGCCACCGCGTTACCCGCGATGCTCGATGCCTACTATGAGGAATACCTCGCCCTGTTCCCCATCGATGCCGCCATCAATGGCGACAATGATCCGCGCTACGAAGCGGTCTGGCCGATCGAGATCGGCGCGGAACACCGCTCCAAGGTTGCGGCCATGGCCACGAAGTACCTGGCGGAACTGGCGAAGTTCGATCGCGCGAAGCTCTCCGCGACGGACCAGCTGAGCTATGATTCCCTCAAGTGGCTCCTCGAACGGCGCCTCGAGGGCACGAAGCAGATCTACGCGCTGCTGCCGGTCAACCAGTTCAGCTGCCCGACGCTCACCTTCGCCCAAATGGCGTCCGGAGCGCATGTGCATCCCTTCAAGTCCGCACAGGACTACCGCAACTTCCTCAGCCGCGCCCGCGGGTTCAGTCAATGGGTCGACACCGCCATCGCCAACATGCGCGAGGGCATGGCCAAGGGCATCGTGCAGCCGCGGATCCTCATGGAGCGCGTCCTGCCGCAACTCGTGCCGCTCATGGCGGACGACCCGGCGAACAACATTCTTTTCACGCCGCTGAAGAGCCTCCCGGCCAACCTGAACGCGACCGAGCGCGAGGCCCTGGCCGCCGAGTACACGGCGGGCATCCGCACCGTGATGCTGCCGGCCTATGCCCGCCTGCATGCGTTTATCCGTGACGAATACCTGCCGAAATGCCGCTCCACCGCGGGCATCTCAGCCGTCCCCGGTGGGCGCGAGGCTTATGCGTATTCGGTCCGGCTGCAGACCACGACCGATCTCACGCCCGAGGAAATCCACGAGATCGGCCTGCAGGAAGTCGCGCGCAACAAGCGCGAAATGGAAAAAGTCCAGGCGCAGGTGGGTTTCAAGGGCACCCTCGCGGACTTCCTCAAGTACGTCGCCACCGACCCTAAGTTTGCGCCGTACAAAACCGATGAGGAGGTGCTCAACGGTTACCGGGCCATCGAGGCGCGCGTGATGGCAAAGGTCCCGCAGTTCTTCGGGAAGCTGCCGCGGACGAAGTTTGAAGTTCGCGCGACTGAGAAGTTCCGGGCGGCGACCGCTTCCGCGGAATACAACGCCGGCACGGCTGACGGTTCGCGTCCGGGCGTCTTCTACGTGCCGATCCCCGACGTGACGAAATTCCGCACCCCGCGCATGGAGGATTTGTTCCTGCACGAGGCGATTCCCGGTCACCATTTCCAACTCTCCCTGGCACTGGAAAACACCGCGCTGCCGAAATTCCGCCGTTACGATGCGAACAACGCGTACGTCGAGGGCTGGGCGTTGTACACCGAAAGCATCGGCAAGGAACTTGGCATGTATGAGGACCCTTACCAATACCTGGGCCTGCTATTTGGCGACATCCACCGGGCCGTGCGCCTCGTGGTCGACACCGGCATGCACGCCAAGGGTTGGACCCGTGAGCAGGCGCTGCAGTTTGAAGCCGACGCGGAGGGTGGCACTCCGGAGGACCAGCGTCACGTGGCGGAGATCGAGCGCTACATGTCCTGGCCCGGCCAGGCGCTTGGCTACAAGATCGGCCAGCTGAAGATTCGGGAGCTTCGAACGAACGCGGAGAAACAGCTCGGCCCGAAGTTCGACATCAAGGCCTTTCACGATGCGATTCTCATGGAAGGCGCGCTGCCTTTGTCCGTGCTTGAGGCGCGGATCAAGGCTTGGGCCGACGCCCACTGAGCAGGTGTCCGGATCAAAGTAGGTTGATTTCAAGCGATTCGACGCGCGGTCTGCCGACGCGCGTAGCCGGTCGTTTGTAAACAAGGTCCTACAAGCGAGGGGTCCCGGCATTGCTCCTGCTAGGGGAGGGTGGCCGCCGTGCCGTCCCTCCCATGAGCTTGCCCATCGACACCGAGCGCCTGACCGCCGAACTCGAATATCTCGCGCGTATCTCCGACACGCCGTACCCGTCGGTGACGCGCGTGTTGTTCACCTCGGTCGACCTGCGGGCGCGCGAGTGGCTCAAGCTCCTGTACGCCGAGGCCGGCCTACTCGTGCGGGAGGATGCCGTGGGGAACACGTTTGCCCGATGGGAGGGTACCGATCATTCGCTGCCGGCGGTCGCGACGGGTTCGCACATCGACGCGATTCCCAATGCCGGACGCTTTGACGGCGTCGTCGGGGTGCTGGGCGGTCTCGAGGCGATCCGCGCCCTGCAGCGCACCGGGCGACGTCCCCGGCGGTCGTTGGAACTCGTTATGTTCACCGCCGAGGAACCCACGCGTTTCGGCCTCGGTTGCCTGGGCAGCCGCCTGATGGCAGGCACGCTTAGCCGTGAAAGAATCGACCGGCTGCGCGACAGCCAAGGGCTCTCGGTCGATGACGTGTGCGCGCAGGCTTACATGCGGGGCTCCCTGGAAAGCACCCGGCTGCCGAAGGGCTGCTACGACTCGTTCATCGAATTGCACATCGAGCAGGGCCCGCTGCTGGAGCAGAAGAAGCTTCCCATCGGCGTGGTCACCGCCATCGCCGCGCCCGCCGCGCTGCGGATCGATCTGACTGGCCCGGGTGGCCACGCCGGCACGGTGCTCATGCCTGATCGCCATGATCCTTCCCTGGCCGCGGCGGAAATCATGCAGGCGGTGGAAGCCGCGGCCCTTGCGACGCAGAGCCGCGACACGGTCGCCACCTGCGGCCTCGTGCAGGTCCTGCCCGGTGCGGTGAACAGCATTCCGCGCCACGTACGCCTGGAGATCGACATTCGGGACATCGATGGCAGCCGGCGGGATTCCGTCGTGGCCGCCGTGCGCAGGGCCGCGGCCGCTGCGGCGGTACGCCGGGGTTGCGGTTTTGAGCAGCAGCTCATCAATGCCGACGCGCCGGCGGCCTGTGCGCCCCACATCGTCACGGCGATCGAGGCGGCGGCGGCGGAATGCCACTTGCCGGCGCAACGAATGATTAGCCGGGCCTACCACGACTCGTTGTTCATGGCGCAGGTGTGCCCGACCGCGATGATCTTCATTCCCTCGAAAGATGGCATCAGCCATCGGCCGGACGAATACAGTGCGCCTGAGGAAATCGCCCGCGGGGTGCAGGTGCTGGCGGGAGCGATGGAACGGCTGGCCCGCTAGGGACGTCGGTGGGACCCGCGCTCCGCGCGGGTGGAGATTCAGCGCCGGCCAACTCGGGGGGCCACGGGTTTTGCATGAGAAAGACATAGCCCACTTTTTTGGTTTCTTTCGGCAAAAAACCTTACCAGTTTCCCGTATGGCGCAGACTATTGCTGTTCTCGATTTCGGCTCCCAACTGACCCAGGTCATCGCGCGACGCATCCGCGAGTGCCAGGTTTACTCGAAGATCTACCATTACAGCACGCCCGCGGCCCAGCTGCGGGCGGACGGCGTGATGGGGATCATCCTCTCGGGCGGGCCCCAGAGCGTTTACGCCAAGACCGCGCCCCATCCGGACCCGGAGATCTTCAAGCTCGGTGTGCCGGTGCTCGGCATCTGCTACGGCGTCCAGCTGATGGGCCATTTCCTCGGCGGCAAGGTGGCCCTGAGCAAGGCGCGCGAATACGGCCACGGGCACCTGACGATCAAGAAGCCGGGCAAGCTTTTCGCCGGCCTGCCGCGCAAGCTGCGCATCTGGAATTCCCACGGTGACAAACTCACCAAGCTGCCGCCGGGCTTCGTCGCCACCGCGGTGTCCGACAACTCCCCGTATTCCGGCATCGAGGACGCGAAGCGGCGCTTCTACGGCATCCAGTTCCACCCGGAGGTTTTCCACACCGAGCGCGGCGTGGACATGATTCGCAACTTCCTGGTCAAGGTCTGCGGCGCGAAGCAGGACTGGACGACCAAGGATTTCATCGCCCATTCCGTCGGGGAAATCCGCCGCAAGGTGGGGAAGGGCCGCGTGCTGCTCGGCCTGTCGGGCGGCGTCGACTCCTCGGTTGCCGCGGCGCTGTTGCACAAGGCGATCGGCAAGCAACTCACCTGCGTCTTCGTCGACAACGGCCTCCTCCGCAAGGGCGAGCGCGAATACGTGCGCCAGCTCTACGGGAAACACTTCAACATCGACTTGCGCGTGGTCGATGCCTCGAAACTCTTCCTCAAGCGCCTGGCGGGCGTCACCGACCCCGAGCAGAAGCGCAAGATCATCGGCCGCACGTTCGTCGAGGTGTTTGAGAAGACGCTGAAGGACATTGGGCGCACCGCCGAATTCCTCGGCCAGGGCACGCTTTATCCGGACGTCATCGAGTCCGTTTCGATCCAGGGCAACCCGGCCTCGCTGATCAAGACCCACCACAACGTCGGCGGCCTGCCGGAGCGGATGAAACTCAAGCTCATCGAGCCGCTGCGTGAGTTGTTCAAGGACGAGGTGCGCCGTGTCGGCGCCGCGCTCGGTCTGCCACGCGAAGTCGTCTGGCGCCAGCCGTTCCCCGGCCCGGGCCTAGGCGTGCGGGTCATGGGTGACATCACCGCCGAGAAGTTGGAAATCCTCCGCAATGCCGACGCGGTGCTGCAGGAGGAAATGATGCGCACGGGCGACTACTGGAAGGTCTGGCAGTCCTTTGCGGTGTTTCTCCCGGTCAAGACGGTGGGCGTTTTCGGCGACGAGCGCACCTACGACTACGTGATCGCGCTGCGCATCGTCGAGAGCACCGACGCGATGACCGCGGACTGGGCCCGCTTGCCCCACGACCTCCTGCAAAAAATCTCGTCCCGCATCACCAACGAGGTGCGCGGCGTAAGCCGGGTGGTGTTGGACATCAGCTCGAAGCCCCCGGCGACGATCGAGTGGGAGTGAGCGGGCGCGCCGCGCAAACGTTCAACGTCCAACCGACAACGCCCAACTTTCAAGGACGGGGCGTCCTGGAGGCATGCCAGCATGCGCCCGCGACGGTTCTGAACTCGAGGTTTGGAAGTTCAACGTTGGGAGTTGCAAGTTGAGCGTTGCGGCCCGATTGCCGGCCGTTTTCCCGTTGCGCCCGCGGCACCCGCGGGCAAACCTCGTGTCGTATCCCCGCATGAAAGCCCGTTTTGCCATGGCCGCCCTGATGCTGGCCTCGATTCTCCCGGTTGCCGCGCAAACTGCTGAAGAATGGATCGCCCGGGCCCGGGCCCGGCTCGGAGCCGAGAGCGCCCTGCAGGGGGTCACGAGCGTTCACTTCACCGGCACGATCGAAATCGACGGCGCCAATGCCCGCACGATCGATATCATTTTCCAGAAGCCGATCCGGCAGCGCATCACGGTCACGGGCCCGGAACTCGTCGAGGTGATCGCCCTTGATGACTACGATGGCTGGAGCCAGCGCACGAACCCCAAGAATCCCGCCCAGTGGCAGCGCACGTTGTTGGATGCTCCGCAGATCAAGCGCCTCCGGGCCCAGGCGTGGGACAACCTGAATTTTTTCCGGGGCATCGAGAAGATCCGGGGCTCCGTCCGCCTGGATGGCGACGTCACGGTCGATGGGGTGGCCTGCGTGAAGCTGGTTTTCACCTATTACGATCGCATCCAGCTCACGCGTTACTTCGAGAAGGCGACGGCCCGCTTGGTCAAGACCGAGACTGAGGCCGGCGTCGAGATCCGCGAGGAGGGCGAGATGATGGCTTCCGGCATCCGGTTTCCCAAGAAGGTCAGCAATCGCGAGAAGTCGGGCAAGACGGTCACGATGACGTTCGACAAGATCACGCTGAACGAAGTCCACCCCGCGGCGGATTTCGCGGTGCCGGCGTTGCCGACAAACTGAGTTTCGCGCGGACGGCGCCCCGGGTCGCTCGGGGGCGGCCTGTTCGAGGTCTTAAAGGGCGTGAGAACCTCGCCTAATGACACGAATTTGCGGGCCTTCGGCCTGAGGCTTTGCTTTGCAACCGGCCTGAATTCTGCTCTGTTTTCGTTCCCCAGTTATGCCCAAGAACGCCCTGATCAAGATCGACGACAAGGAGTTCCCCTTCCCGGTGATGACCGGTTCCGAGGGCGAACTCGCGATCGATGCCCGCAATCTCCGCAAGGACTCCGGCTACATCTTCTACGACCAAGGCTACGGCAACACCGGGTCCTGCGAGAGCGCCATCACCTACCTCGATGGTGACAACGGCATCCTGCGTCACCGGGGTTACCCGATCGACCAGCTCGCGGCCCACAGCAATTTCGTCGAGACCGCCTACCTCGTCATCTACGGCGAGCTGCCGAATGCCGCCCAGCGCAAGAAATTCGGCGAACTCCTCCGCCAGAACGCGCACGTCGAGACGCAGATGCAGCGGCTGTTTGACGGCTATCCGAAGGATACGCCGCCGATGGTGATGCTGGCCTCGCTGGTGGCTTCGCTCGCCGGCTACTACCCGAACCTCGCGACGAACAATTTCGAGAAGGACCTGCAGAACTTCGACCTGGCCGCCGCGATGGCGATCTCGAAGATCCGCACGCTCGGTGCGATGGTTTACCGGCACACCCGCGGGTTGCCGTTCATGCACCCGAAGGACCTGCCGTTCTGCGAGAACTTCCTGCACCTGATGTTCTCCGAGCCCTATCAGGACTACGTGGCGATCCCGGAGGTCACGAAAGCGCTGAACCTGATCCTGCTCATGCACGCCGACCACGAGCAGAATTGCAGCACCTCCACGGTGCGCATGGTGGGCTCCAGCGGCGCGAATCTCTTCACGTCGCTCGCCGCCGGCATCGGCGCGCTTTCCGGCCCGCTCCACGGCGGCGCCAACACCGCCGTGATGCAGATGCTCCAGTCGATCCACGACGAGGGCGACGATGGCACGCGCTTCATCGCCGCGGCCAAGGGCGGCAGCAAGAGCAACCGCCTGATGGGCTTCGGCCACGCGGTGTATCGCAATTTCGATCCGCGCGCGAAGGTCATCGGTGAGGCGTGCGGCGTCGTGCTCAAGAAGCTCGGCAAGTCCGATCCGCTCCTCGACATCGCGCAGAACCTCGAGCAGGCCGCGCTCAAGGATGACTACTTCATCTCGCGCAAGCTGTACCCGAACGTCGATTTCTACTCGGGCATCATCTTCCGCGCGCTGGGCATCCCGACGAACATGTTCACCGTGATGTTCGCGATCGGCCGCTCGCCGGGCTGGATCGCGAATTGGCGCGAGGTCGCCTCGAACCCGAAGGGCCGCATCTACCGCCCGCGCCAGATCTACGTCGGACCGGTCAAGCGGGACTACGTCCCGATGGCTCAGCGCAAGTAACGCGTTTCCGCGCCTGAGCTTTTCCCGGTGGGAGGGGTTTTACACCCCGACGCTCGG
Source organism: Lacunisphaera sp. (assembly GCA_044224295.1). GTDB lineage: Bacteria > Verrucomicrobiota > Verrucomicrobiia > Opitutales > Opitutaceae > Lacunisphaera. Next base: position 386,623 of record JBGAKQ010000003.1, read on the forward strand.
GCGGCGTGACAGGCGAACAGACTACGACTTTCCGTCGCCCGGCGGCACCACGGCGGGTGTATCGGTTTTCTTGGAGTCGGCCGGCTGACGGAGGATTTCGTCCATGGTCAGACCGGTAAGGTGCTCAAGCCCTTTGATCAGCCGCCACATTGCGAACATCATGATTGCCATGCTGGGCAACACGATGACCGGCCAGCTCCAGAGCGTCATGCGGCCAAGCTGTTCATTGAACTCGGGCGTGTCCGGCGGCGCCGAGATCAGGTAACGGGCGAGCCCGAAGTTCAGCAGCGCGCTGAGGCCGAACGACCCGGCCAGGAGCCAGCTGGACCGGTCGAGGAGTTTCGCGAAGGCCGCCCGATGGCCGTGCGTGGCGAGCGCAGTTTCGACGCGCAGGACGTCCACCACCTGCTCATTGAACAAAAGCGAGCGCACCAGCGGCTTTTTCGTCCACTGCGAGATGATGACCGTCAGGCCAATCAAGGTCGGTACAATCGCCTCCTTCACGGCAAACCAGAACGGCTGGAGTTTCAGCAGGCCCAATCCGCCGGTGGCGAGCGTGCTGCAGAACCCGAGCGCGGAGAGGAAATTGAAGTTCCGTCGGCGGTACAGGTCGTAGGCGCCATAACCGAGCGGGAAGGCGAGGGCCACCAACAGCGCGACCTTTGGGGTGAGGTGCAGGAGCTTCGCGCCCTTCGTGAGCATGAAGCCGGGGGCCACGACGTTGCACGCGATGTTCAGCAGCAGATTTTCCCGCGGAGGGGGCGGCGCAATGGTGTCAGGCATGGGGCTGGGTCGGGCTTGAGGAATTCAGGGATTACCGCAGGGGACAAGCACAGCTTTTTCCTGATTTCCCGGCTTCTGAAATTATGTTGTGGTAACAGCCTCATGATCCTCCTCGGCGTCAACATCGACCACGCGGCCACCCTCCGCCAGGCCCGCTATCGCTCCGCCGGGGCGACCCACGGCGGCGCGATCGAACCCGATCCGGTCGAGCTGGCCTTCCGGTGCGAAAAGGCCGGCGCCGACGGCATCACCGTGCACCTCCGGGAGGACCGCCGGCACATCCAGGATGAGGACGTGCTTCGTTTGGGCCGCTCCAAGACCACCCGCCTCAATCTGGAGATGGCGTGCACGCCGGCCATGATGGAGTTCGCGCTGAAATTGAAACCGCATTCCGTCTGCCTCGTGCCCGAGAGCCGTGAGGAAATCACCACCGAGGGCGGCCTGGATGTTGTGAAGCACCGTGACAAGGTCGCCCGCGTCACGGATGCGATGAACGCGGCCGGCATCAAGACGAGCCTCTTCATCGACCCCGAGCCCGCGCAGATCGAACTCGCCGACAAACTCAAGGCTCCGTGGATCGAGTTGCACACCGGCGCGTACGCGAACCACTATTTCGACGCCGGTCGCGCCGCCGAGTTCAAGCGCCTGGTCGAGGGCGCGAAGCTCGGCCATCAGGTCGGGCTCGTCGTCAACGCTGGACACGGCATCAACTACACCAACATCGTCGAGGTGCGCACCATCCCGCACCTGCACGAACTGAACATCGGCCACAGCATCATCAGCCGCGCATTGACTACCGGCATCGACGAAGCCGTGCGGACGATGAAGCAGCTAATGAATCCATGATTGATCCCTCTGGAGGCGGGGTGCCCTCACCCCCGCGGTCGGAGTGCGGGGTGAGGGCGCCCCGCGTCCAATCGGCAAAATAAGCCTGCTGACTTCCGTGTATTCTGTGTATTCCGTGGTTCCTAAATCATGATCACTCTTCCCCCCGGTGGCACTTTGATCGGTCTCGGTTGCGACATCATCGAAACCGAGCGCATCAAAAACGTGCTCGAGAAGCACGGCGACCGCTTCCTGAAGCGCGTGTTCACGGAGGAGGAGCGCGCGTACTGCGACAGCATCAAGTACTCGCACAAGCACTACGCCGCCCGCTGGGCCGCCAAGGAAGCGGTGTCGAAATGTTTCACGACCGGCATTGGCGAACACCTCGATTGGACGTCCGTCTCCGTGTACCACGGTTCCCGCAAGGAACCCCTCGTGCGCCTCGACGCGAAGGGCGAAGCTCTGCTCAAGCAAGTCGGCGCCACGCACGTCTGGCTTTCGCTCTCGCACATCGACACGCACGCGATGGCGGTGGCGGCGCTGGTGAAGCACTGACGAAGAAGCGGGAATTGAGAAGCGAGGAGCGAGCACCCGCCGTGATTCAACGATAAGGGATTCCCGCTTCTCGCTCCTCGATTCCCGCTCCTTTCCCTATGGAATTCATCCCCTCGCATCCCGTCCTCACCTGCGCCGATGCCAAAGCTTGGGAGCGGGCGCGATTGACTGACGAGGCCAAGGAGTGGGCCGCGATGCAAGCGGCCGGCACGGGAATGGCGCGCGCAATTCTCGAGGATTATCGCGAGATCGGTGGATTCCCGGCGGACGGAGCGCTGCTCGTGCTCGCGGGCAAGGGACACAATGGCGGTGACGCCCTGATCGCCGCGGGTGCAATTCTCGGCGAGTTAAAGGCAGCGCGCGCGACCGTCGTGCTCGCGTTTGGCGCCGGCGAGTTGAAGCGGCTGGCGGGCAGGGCGCTCGATGAGCTGCGGCGGCTGGCGCCGGGGCGCACGGAAATCGTCTCCAGCGACGAGGCGCTCGATTCATCGCGAACCTACGCGCTTTGTCTCGATGGCCTCTTCGGCTTCCAGTTCCGTCCGCCGATGGATCCGGCGATCGTCGCCCTCATCGCCAAGGTGAACACGCATGCCGGCATTCGCTTCCGCGCGGCGGTCGACCTGCCGAGCGGCATTGGCGAGACGAGCGTCGCCAGCGCGTTCCGCGCGGACTTCACGTACGCGACCGGCAGCGTGAAGTACCCGGTGCTGTCGCCGCGCCATGCGGCGGCGGTGGGAAGATTGCGCTATGTGGACATCGGTCTGTTGCAGGAAGACTCGGCACCCGACGCCACCGAACGCGTCCTGTTGCCATCCTTGCTTCGTCCTCTGGCCGGACTGAGACCGGCCCTGTCGGACAAACGCACCTTTGGTCATCTCCTGGTGGTGGGCGGCTCGGGGAGTTACCCGGGCGCGATCGTGATGGCGGCGCGGGCGGCCTTGCACAGCGGGACTGGATTGGTGACGGCGTTTGTGCCCGAAAAACTCGTGGCGGACTACGCGGCGCGCCATCCGGAGGTGATGTGGGTCGGTTGCCCGGTGACGCCGCACGGTGGACTCGCGGCGGGCACCGCCGAACTCGTGGCGGCTCGTTCCGCGAAGGCGACCGCCCTTCTGATCGGACCGGGAATGGGCGCCGAAGCCGAAACGATCGCACTGGCCGCGCACTTGGCGGGTGAGGCGCGGGTACCGCTGGTGCTCGATGCGGATGCGCTGCGTCCGGAAGTCGTCGCGCGTGTGCGCGACAAAGCCTTCATCGGCACGCCCCACGCCGGGGAGTTCGAGCGCATTGCCCCGGCCTTGTTTGCCGACGGGAACTTCACCGCCGCGCAGGGCGTGCTGGTCCTGAAGGGCCCGCTCACGCGGGTGACGGATGGGAAAACGATTTATCACAGTCCGTTTGGCGGACCGGTGCTCGCGCGTGGCGGAAGTGGCGACATCCTGGCCGGCCTGATCGCGGGCCTGCTTGCCCAGGCGCCGGACAACCCCGGGCTGGCCGCCTGTCGCGGCGTCGTGTGGCACGGGCGGGCGGCGGATTTACTGGCTCGCACTCGCGGGCAGGTGGCCGTAGAGACTTCGGAAATCCTCGAGCAGCTCGGGCCGGCGCTCATTCACACGTGATCCAGAGCCACGCGGAGACGACGTTGAGGCTCCCAGGCACGGCGCGCGGATGATTTGGTGGTTTTTTGGGAGCGGCTCCCGTTCACCACGTTTTATTTAGCTTTATTTCAGGTGACCCTACACCCCAGACGATCGCTGGGCGTGTTTGCCTATTTCGCGACCAGCGCTTGACGCAGCGAAATCGCGCTGACTTTTCCGCGCACCGAACGCGGCAGGGGCCAATGCCGCAGGAGGATCCACTCTCCATCCGCTTAGCGGAGCAATGCACCCACTGGCCAATCAAGACCGAGCCGAACACGTCAGGTCTTGAGGGCGTGTTGCCCAAAGGGTGATAAACAGACGATCGGAGCGTGGAAAAAGGTCCTGATGTAAATTCCAGCGCCACCAGTGCAGATGGCCCACAAAATGGATCCTAAAGAGCCTGCCGGACGGTTTTGTGGGCCAGGTTCGCCCCGATTTTTCCCCGCCGATGGCCCGGTGGGTAGCATGCGCAGGATGAGTTTGATGTTTTGGCAGGCGGCGATGAGCCAGTCCTGGATTTGCTGGCGCC
>JBGAKQ010000023.1:0-76481 GCA_044224295.1 Lacunisphaera sp.
CCCCCGGAAGGGCCGGGCGCCAGCGAGCCCGCGGGCGAGCGGCGCTATCCCACTTGGCAGAAGCGACGATTTTTTTGACGAAAATGCCAACTCCCCGGTGCCGCCGCGGGGTGGGTGGGGTGGTGGCGGGAGGATTCTGCTTGGACGGCCCGCCGGTTGCTTTACACCTTGGCCTGCAACCGGGTGGGCCGTACCGCGCCCGGCGAGCCTACACACACCGCCCTGGCGCAGGTCCGGCCGGGGCAAAACACACATCAAACCTGTATGAACCCACGTTGTTCCCTGGGGAGCCGCATCGCTTGGCTGGCTGCTGTGGCCACCCTCGCGGCGATTCCCGCCGCGGTGGCGCAGACTGCCACCGCTTCGTCGAGCACCACCCTGTCCAGTGATCCGGTCAAACTCGAGAAGGTCGTGGTGACCGGCTCGATGATCAAGCGCATCGCCGACGAGGGCGCCCTGCCGGTCTCCGTGTTCACGAAGCTGGACATGGAGCAGGAGGGCATCGCCAGCGCCGAGCAGTTGATCATGAACCTCAACATCAACGGCAACGGCCTCGACAACCTCGCGTCGAACGCCGACGTGGTTCAAGGCGCCGCCCGCGGCAACAACGGCGCGACCTCCGCCAACCTCCGCGGCCAGGGAGCGGGCGCGACGCTCATCCTCCTGAACGGCCGCCGCGTGGCTTCCCACGGCCTCAACGGCGGCGTGGTCGACCTGAATACCATTCCCTTCGCCGCGATCGAGCGGGTCGAAGTCCTCAAGGACGGCGCCTCCGCCATCTACGGAACCGACGCGATCGGCGGCGTGATCAACTTCATCACGAAGCGGGACTTTCGCGGCGTCGTCGCCAATGCGGCGGCGGATGTCACGGAGGATGGCGGCGGTAACATCTACCGCTACTCCGTGGTCGGCGGGTGGGGTGACCTCAACAAGGACAAGTGGAACGTGATGGCGTCCCTGTCGCTCTCCGACAGCCACCGCCTCAACGGCGACCAGCGCAACTTCGTCAATACCTTCCAGCCGAATCGCGGCATCTCCCCGGATACCCGCGGCACGCCGATTGCGACGCTGTTTGCCGTCAACGGCATCTACACGGCTTTGTCCTACCTGAACACCGCCACCACCAACCCGTTCAACGGTGCAGCGGTCACGCAGGTGACCGCGCGCGGCACCGGTCCGTCGGACCCGGCGGATCCCACGGGCCTCCTCCACGTCAACGGCATCAACATCATCGACCTCCCGACCAACAAGGCGGGCTACGCCGGCTTGGATGGCATGGGGCCCTACCAGGAGTTGCTGTGGAATGCGGCGGGTTCCCCCGTGGCGACCGCGTCCAGTCCGTTTGGCAGCGCCTCGGCCAAGTACGGCTCCGCCTGGGATACCGGCCGGGCGGCCGTGCTGCAGCAGCCCGTCAAGAACACCAATTTTGTCGGGCGCGCCGCCTACAAGCTGGGTGAACACATCATTTCCATCGAAGCCGTGATCGGCCGCTCCGACTCGACGAAGAGCTTTTCGCCCAACCAGTGGAGCACCGCCGCCTCCACGGCCGCGGGCGCCCAACCCACCACCACGACCGCCAATGGCACGGTCGTTCCGAACCCGCTGTTCAACATGGTCTACCCGAGCACGGGGGCGGACTACAACCGGGTCTTCAACGCGCTCGTGGCGTACTTCCCGGCCCTCGAAGTGAACCGCGGCGCGCCGCTCGCGTTCCGCTGGCGCGCGGTGCCCGGTGGCAACCGTGAGATCCGCACGATTAGCGACACACGGCGTTTCTTGGTGGGTCTCGAGGGGCCGCTCCCGCTGCCGCTGAAATATTTCTCCGAATGGGAATACCGCCTCGGCGGCTACCAGGCCGAGAGCAAGTCCAAGTCGAAGCTGCTTACCGGATATTACTATACCGTGCCGTTTGTTAACCTGATCGCCACCGGTGTGCTGAGTCCGTTCTCCTACACGCAGACGCAGGCGGCGATGGACGGCCTCAAGGCCGCGTCCGCCTCGGGCGTCGAGCTCTACGGCGGCACCTTCCGCACGACGTCCGCCGACTTCGCCACCTCGGGCCCGGTCTTCACCTGGGCGGGTGGCACGGTCCAGGGCGCGCTGGGTTACGACTGGCGCAAGGAGGAATACTTCTTCGCCGGCGACCCGCGCACGAACGTCAGCACGGCTGACTCCCTGATCTTCAACGCGCCGTTCGACAACGGCCTGGCCACCGCCGGCACGCTGGAGCGCACGACCAAGGCGGTTTACGCCGAACTCCAGATTCCGTTGTGGAAGCACCTCGACCTGAACGTGGCGGGCCGCCGGGACGACTACTCGGGCTTCGGCAGCACGACCAACCCGAAGTACACCCTGCGCTTCGCGCCGTCCGAAAAATTCCTGGTGCGCGCGTCGTTCAGCAAGGGTTTCCGCATCCCGACGTTCAAGCAGCAGTTTGACCCGGCGTTCACGTCGATCATCGCGGGCGGCAACCTCATCGACCCGGTGACCAACGCCGCGATCCCCGCGAACAGCGCGAACAACATTTTCGGCGGCAAGCCGGAGCTCAAGCCGGAGGACGCCGAGATGAAGTCCGCCGGCGTTGTGCTCTCCCCGGTCAAGAACATCACCTTCAGCGTCGACTGGTGGTCGATTCAACGCACCGGCACGATCCAGACGCTGGACAACACCACCATCCTCGCGAACTACCAGCTGTTCCCCGATGCGATCATTCGCAACCCCTCGACGAACGCGATTGCGTTCATTGACCTGCGCCCGATCAACGCCGGTGAAACCAGCACGAAGGGCGTGGAATACACCCTGCGTGGTGAGTTCGACTTCTGGGGCGGCAAGCTGATCGGCGACATGAACGTCAGCCAGCTCCTCGAGAAGAAGTCCCGCCTGATCGCCAGCGCGCCCTTCGGCGCGAGCGAGGTGGGGCGCTTCACCCGCGCCAGCGACATCGGCTTGAAGTGGAAGTACAATGCCGCGGTTTCCTACCGGAAGGGCAAGTGGACCGGCCGCGTCAGCCAGCTCTTCCGCGCGGGCTACATGGACTACGTGCCGCCCGGCATTGCCAGCGGGGTGTTCCTGCCGTTTGCGCCCGACTACAATCCCAAGGTCAGCGAATACATCACCTACAACGTGAGCCTGACCTACCGCTACAACAAGGACCTCACGGTCGTCGCCGGCATCAAGAACCTCCTCAACCAGGACCCGCCGTTCTCGATCAGCTACGACACCAACACCGGTGCGGGCAGCAGCTGGGAGCCGCGCGTCGCGGACCCGCGCGGCCGCGCGTTCACGCTGTCGCTCGAGTACAAGCTCAAGTGAGCTGACGACTCCCGCACACTTATACCCGGGGCGATCCACGCGGATCGCCCCTTTTTATTCCTGACTCCCGCGTTGAACTGTAGGAGCCTGTTTACAGGCGATTCGGGATGTTCGTGAATGACGTGCATTCCGAATCGCCTGTAAACAGGCTCCTACAACTATCCCCATGAAATTTTTTCCGCGCCTGGTCCTGGTCCTGACTCTGACCGGGCTTGCCGCCTCGGCCGAGACGGCCACCAAACCCCTCTACCAATACACCGAGGCCGAGGTCGGCGCCTAGGCCCGCGAGCCGGACCTGCGGAAGCGCATCATGCACCTGGCGCGGATGAACCTCGGCCAGCCCTATGAGCTGTACCTGCTGGGCGAGGCGCCGTACGAGACCTACGACCCGCAGCCGATTTACTGCCTCGGGAAGAGCGACTGCCTCGTGTTCGCGGAGCACATGTACGCGATGGCGCTGAGCCGCAACTGGGGCGAATTCATGCAGGTGCTCCAGCGCATCCGTTATCGCGACGGCCGTCTGGGCGTCGCGACGCGCAACCACTACACCGAGGCGGATTGGAACATCTCGAATCGCTGGCTCGTCACCGAGATCACCGCCGAGATCGCCGGCCCGACCGCGGTGAAATTCCACGAGCGCATCGACCGCAGCAAATTCCTGCTCGGGCGTTACAAGCTCAAGACCAGCATCCCGCTCGAGGAACACCACGATGCCTACCTGCCGTACGCCGAAATCGGCCGCGCGGCGGCACTGCTGCGCGATGGCGATTTCGTGAACGTGGTGCGGGGCGTGGTGAAGCCCGGCGCGCCGGTCAACGACACCTTCGGCGGCAGCGCCTGGGTGGGACACACGGGCCTCGTCGCGCATGGGCCCGACGGCACGCTGCACATCATCCATTCCGCGGAGCCGATGGTTCGCGAGGAAACCATGGCGCAGTTCATCGCGCGCGAAACCGCGCACAACGCCGAGCGCGACGCGACCGGCAAGGCCCGCCTGCTGGGTTTCAAGTTTCTCCGTCTCAACGACGACCCGTGGAAAAAGCTCCGCGAGATCGACGGCGACAAGGCCCCGCACGTAACCCTTCCCGACGGCAAGGAGGCAAAATTTTGATGTAACTCGTGGAGGGCCGGCCTCCCGGCCGGCCGCGGTCGGTCGGGAGACCGACCCTCCAGTTTAAACGATCCTGATTTTTATGTCCGTCCCCGCTGCCATTTCTGCTCTCACCTCCCGCTCCAAGGAGCTCGCCTCGCTGCTTGAGGAGTGGGCTAACGTTAACTCCGGGTCGAACCATGGCGCCGGGCTCGCGCGGATGGCGGGCATCCTGCGCGCGGCGTTCTCCCAGGCGTTTCCGGCCGCGACGTTCGAGGAGCTGTCGGCCGACGCCCCGGGCTACAATCCGCCGGGCGCGAAGGCCCTGCGTTTCCGCCTGCGTCCGAAGGCGGCGCGGCAGGTTTTTCTGTGCGGGCACTACGACACCGTCTTTGCGGCGGACGATGCCTTTCAGAAATGTCGCTGGCTTGAGGACGGCACGCTGAACGGGCCGGGGGTCACCGACATGAAGGGCGGCGTGGTCACGATGCTGGCCGCGCTCCAGGCCTTCGAACAAACGCCGCATGCCGCGAACATTGGTTGGGAAGTCTTGCTGACCCCGGATGAGGAAACCGGCTCGCATGGGACGCGCGCGATGTTTGAGGAGGCCGCGAAGCGCAATCACTTCGGGTTTGTTTTCGAACCCGCGCGTCCGAGCGGAGACATCATACATTCCCGCAAGGGCACAGGTGGCGTAATCGCCACTTGCCGCGGCCGTGCCGCCCATGCGGCGAAGATTCCCAACGACGGACGCAACGCGATCCTCGGCTTGTCCGCGTTCCTGCTTGCGAGCGCCAAGATCCCGGCGGAACTGGAGGGCGTCCTGGTGAATGTCGGCAATGTCCGCGGCGGCAGTGCGGCGACCAACGTGGTCCCCGATTTCGCCGAGGCGGAGTTGGACCTGCGTGTGACCAAGATGTCCGACCGCGAGCCACTCTTCGCCCGGCTCGAGGCGCTCGCCCGCGAGGTGAGCGCGGCGCATGAGGTGAAAATTGAACTGAAGGCGTGGCTCAACCGTCCGCCCAAGGAGAATCATCCCACCGAAGCCGCGCTCTTCCCGGCGTTCCAGCGCGCGGCGGCCGACGTCGGCATCAAACCCTTCAATTGGGTCCACGGCGGCGGCGCCTCGGACGGCAACTTCCTTGGCGCCGCGGGGCTGCCGTGCTTCGACGGCATCGGCCCTGAGGGCGATTACCTGCATAGCGCGCGTGAGTATTGCCGCGTCACGACGATTGCCCCGCGCGCGCAAAACGTCGCGCTGTTCCTGCATCGAATCGCGGCGGGGGAAATCAAGTTTCCGTAAGCGCGGTGATATTGGTGGGAGGGGTTTTATACCCCGACGGGATTGATGTCGCCTTCGCAGTCGGGGTATAAACCCCCTCCCACCGATACGCGCTTAGCGCGCCACCTGTAGGAGCCTGTTTACAGGCGATTCGGGACGTACGTGGTCGGCGTGCGCCGAATCGCCTGTAAACAGGCTCCTACAAAAAGACACATCACGGCAGCCACACGCCGCCCAGCACAGCCGGGCGGCTGGCACCCGTCACCGCCGGCGTATTCCCAAGCAGGGCGTCCATGCGCTGCTTGGCCAGCTAGGCGAAGATGTCGCCTTCGCAGTCGGGGTATACAACCCCTCCCACCGATACGCGCTTAGCGCGCCACCTGTAGGAGCCTGTTTACAGGCGATTCGGGACGTACGTGGTCGGCGTGCGCCGCATCGCCTGTAAACAGGCTCCTACAAAAAGACACATCACGGCAGCCAGAGTCCGCCCAGCACCGCCGGGCGACTGGCGCCGGTGACCGCCGGTGCATTCCCAGGCAGGGCGTCCATCCGCTGCTTGGCCAACCAGGCGAAGGCCATCGCCTCGATCCAATCGACGGGCAGGCCGAGGGCATCCGTGGTCGCCACTTTTGATTCGGGCAGCAGTTCACTCAGGGCGCGCATCAGCGCGCCGTTGTGGGCGCCGCCGCCGCACACGTATACCCCGGGCCGCGAGAGGCCGGGCAGGGCGGTGATGGCGTTCGCGATGCTCTGGGCCGTGAGCGCGAGCAGCGTCGCCTGGACATCCGCGGGCGGGCGATCTCCGAGCGCTGCAAAATTCCGCTGCAGCCACTCGCTCGAGAAATACTCCGGTCCCGTGCTCTTGGGGGCCGCCTTGCGAAAATAGGGATCTGCGAGGAGCGCCGCCAGCACGCCATCTTGCACGCGGCCGCTCGCGGCGAAGGCGCCGTCGCGGTCCATCGGCTGGTGCAGGGCCTTGCGGGCCCAGCCGTCGAGCAGCGTGTTGCCGGGGCCCGTGTCGAATCCGAGCACGGGTTTGGCGCGATCGCCGGGCAGGACCGTGACGTTGGCGATGCCACCGATGTTGACGATCACGCGGTCTTCGCTGGGTTGCCGGAAAACCGCGTCATGAAACGCCGGCACCAGCGGCGCCCCTTGTCCGCCCAGCGCCATGTCCTTGCGGCGAAAATCAGCCACCACCGGGATGCCGGTGCGCGCGGCGATGACGTTGGGATCGCCGATCTGCAGCGTGAACGGATGGCCAACACCCGGCCGATGCCGGATGGTTTGACCATGGCTGCCGATGGCCCGGACCTGGGCGCCGGCGACCCCGGCCTTTTTCAGCAGCGCATTGACGGCCTCGGCGAAGAGTTGCCCGGCGCGCACGTCCGCCTGCCCCAGGCGGTCAATTTCCCCGGGGCCGGGTGTGCCGAGCGCGAGCAACTCGAGTCGGAGGTCTTCCGGAAACTTGAGCGCGTACGACGCCACCAACTCGGGCCGAGTCGAAAAACGCACGAGGGCGGCATCAACGCCGTCCACACTGGTGCCGGAAAGGGTGCCGATGAAAAGGTCGGGCATGGGTCGGACGGCTAGGGGATGTTTTAGAAATGAACAGTTGAACCGGGCGCGGCAACGCAGGATTCTTCCGGCACCGATGCTTAAGACCGAAACCCCCAGCGGCCGTCATCCGGACCTCGATCAATACGCCACGCTCGACCTCGTGCGGGCCTTCACGGAAGACCAGGTGCACGCCGCGAATGTCGTGCACGCGGCCGCCGCGCAGATCGCCCGCGCCGTCGACGCGGCCGCGCCCCGCATCGCGGCGGGTGGACGCCTGCTGTACGCCGGCGCCGGTACGTCCGGTCGCTTGGGCGTGTTGGACAGCGTCGAGCTCTTTCCGACCTTTAGCTGGCCCAAGGACCGCGCGGTTGCCCTCATCGCGGGCGGCAAAGGCGCCATGTATGAGGCCGTGGAAGGCGCCGAGGATGATGAGGCGCAGGGCGGCGCGGATCTCCGCGCACTGAAGCCCACGGCCAACGATGTGTGCATCGCGATCGCGGCGTCGGGTTCGACGCCGTATGCCCTGGGCGCGATTGCCGCGGCCCGGGCGGCGGGTGCACTCACGATCGGCATTGCCAACAATCCCGACGCCCCGGTCACGGCCAAGGCGGAGATCGGCATCACGCTCGACACGGGCAGCGAGGTCATCTCGGGCAGCACGCGCCTCAAGGCCGGCACGACCCAGAAAATCGTCCTCAACACGCTTTCCAGCGCGATCATGGTCCGGCTGCACAAGGTGCACGGCAACCTGATGGTCGACCTGATGCCCACCAATGCGAAGCTCTACCGTCGGGCGATCGCCCTCACGGTGCGCGCCACCGGCGCCGATGAAGCCGCCGCCAAGCGCACGCTGGAGGCGTGCGGCTATCGCGTGAAGGTGGCGATTGTGGCCTTGCTGAAGAAAACTGACGTGGCCGCAGCCGAAGCCGCGCTGGCCGCCGTCAGCGGCAGCGTGCGGAAGGCAATCGGAGGCGGCAAATGACTTTCCACAGTTTTGTAGGAGCCTGGTTTCAGGCGATTCAGGGCGGACGGGGTAAGCGGGCGTTTGACGTCGCCTGTAAACAGGCTCCTACCGCGCTCCTTCTTTTCCTCGCTGGCTGCGTCAGCACGCCGAAACCCGCCCCGGAGAATCCGCCGGCGGCACCGCGTGAATTTCGTGCGGCGTGGGTCGCGACGGTCGCGAACATCGATTGGCCGAGCAAAACCGGTTTGTCCGCGGACCAGCAGCGGGCTGAAGCGGTCGCGATCCTCGACCGGGCCCGCGATCTTCACCTCAACGCCATCATCCTGCAGGTCCGGCCGGCGGCGGATGCGTTGTATCCGTCGCCCTACGAGCCGTGGTCGGAATACCTGAGCGGCCAGCAGGGCGGTGATCCGGGTTACGATCCCCTCAAGTTCTGGGTCGAGGAAGCGCACCGGCGCGGGCTCCAGCTGCACGCCTGGTTTAATCCCTATCGCGCGCGTCATTTCCAGGCTAAGTCGGGCTTTGCACCGACGCATATCGCCAAGACGCATCCCGCCTCGGTCAAGACGTACGGTGACTACCATTGGATGGACCCGGGCGATGCGTTTGCGAGCCAGCGAACGATCCAAGTCGTGTCCGACGTCGTTCGTCGCTACGCGGTCGATGGCGTTCACATCGACGACTACTTTTATCCGTATCCCATCGTCGACCCGAAGGCGCCCAAGCCGAAGCCCGGCGAACCCGCGGCGACGATTGATTTTCCGGATGATCCTTCGTGGCAGGTTTACCAAAAGAGCGGGGGCAAACTCGGCCGGGCCGATTGGCGCCGGCAGAACGTCGACCAACTCGTCGAGCGTTTGCACCATGCGGTGCACGCGGTGAATCCGCGGGTGTTGTTTGGCGTGAGTCCCTTTGGGTTGGGTCGCCCCGACCGCCGTCCGGCGGGCATCGAGGGTTTCAGCCAGTACGACAAGCTCTATGCCGACGTGGAGAAGTGGCTGGAGCAAGGCTGGCTCGATTACCTCGCGCCGCAGCTTTACTGGCCGCGCGATCGCAAGGGCCAGGAGTTCCCGGTACTCCTCGACTACTGGGTTAAGCAGAACACCGCCAAGCGCCACATGTGGCCGGGCTTCTTCACGAGCCAGTTGAACGATACCCCGAAGTCCTGGGCGACGGAGGAGATTCTCAAGCAACTTGAGCTGGTGCGCGGCAAAGCGGGCGCGACCGGGCACATTCACTACAGCATGATTGCGCTGATGGAAAACCGTCGCGGGATCAGCACGCAGCTACAGGCCGGCCCCTATGCCACAGCGGCGCTGGTGCCCGTGACTCCGTGGCTCAAATCGCCGCCGCCCCCGGCGCCTTCCCTGAAATCGACGGGTGACGGCCGGTACCTCATCGTGCCGGGTGAGGCGGCGAAAAACCAGCCCGCGGGATCGACCGCGGTCTTCGCGGTTTGGCGGCGGTCTGGTGCGGACTGGCGCTTCGCCATCCAGCCGGCGAACGAAACGCATCTCGCCGCCGAAGGTGCCGATACCGTCGTTGTGACGGCCGTGGATTCGCTGGGAAATGAGAGCTCGCGGGTGACGGTGACGCTGCCGAAGTCGAAAAAAGCGTAACACCATCCATGAATCATTCTCGTTCTCTTAATCGTTCTCGTTCTCTTTCTCCGGAGACTACGACTGCATCGAGAGAACGAGAAAGATTAAGAGAACGAGAAAGATTCTGAAATGAGTGCCCCCGCCGAATCCTCGCCCCGCCCGTGGTCCTGGATCCCGACGCTGTATTTCAGCCAGGGCATCCCGTACGTGGTCGCGATGACCCTGTCGGTCATCATGTACAAGAACCTGAAGGTCTCGAACACCGAGATCGCGCTGTACACGAGCTGGCTCTACCTGCCGTGGGTCATCAAGCCCCTGTGGTCGCCGCTGGTCGACATGTTCCGGACCAAGCGGTTTTGGATCGTGACGCTCCAGTTCGTGATCGGCGTCGCGTTCGCGCTCGTGGCGCTGACGGTGCCGACCTCGAGTTTCTTCCAGATCACGCTGGCCGTTTTCTGGCTGATGGCGTTCAGCTCGGCGACGCATGACATCGCGGCCGACGGTTTCTATCTCCTCGCGATGCCGTCGCACCAGCAGGCGGCGTTCGTCGGCGTACGCAGCACGTTCTACCGGCTGGCGATGATCGCGGGGCAGGGCGGTCTGGTGTACCTCGCAGGCTCGCTGCAGGAAAAGACGGGTGACGTCCGGCATGCCTGGGTCCTGGTCTTTGTCCTGCTGGCCGTGGTTTTTGGCGCGGTGGCGGTTTACCACCTGTTCGCGTTGCCGCGGCCCCAAGCGGACCACGCCGTGCAACAAGGTGGCGGCGGCTTGAGCGGTTTCTTCTCGGTCTTCGGAAAGTTCTTCCAGAAGGACCACATTGGGGTGACGCTCGCTTATCTTTTGTTGTATCGCCTCGCGGAGGCCCAGGCGCTGAAGCTGGTGTCTCCGTTCCTGCTCGATGGCCGGGACGTCGGCGGCCTTGGGCTGACGACCCAGCAAGTGGGCATCGTGTACGGGACCGCGGGGGTCATTGCGTTGACGGTGGGTGGCATCCTCGGCGGGTTGGTCATCGCGCGTCACGGGCTGAAGCGAATGCTGTGGCCGATGATCCTGATCATGCACACGCCGAACCTGGTGTTCGTGTATCTCGCGATCACACAGCCGACCAGTCTCGCGCTGATCGGTGGCGCGCTCGTGATTGAGCAGTTTGCCTACGGCTTTGGTTTCACGGCGTACATGTTGTACATGATCATGGTCGCCGAGGGGGAGAACAAGACGGCGCATTACGCGATCTGCACCGGCTTCATGGCGCTGGGCATGATGCTGCCCGGCATGGTGGCGGGTTGGCTGCAGGATCACTTCGGCTATGTGAAGTTTTTCGCGTGGGTATGCGTCTGCACGATCCCGTCGTTCTTCGCGACGGCGCTGCTGAAGGTGGATCCGGCCTTTGGCAAGAAGACCGGTTGAGGCATGGCGGATACGGAGGCACCGCCCGTCATCGGCGAGGGTCGTTTGCAAACGGCGCGGTCGGTCGGGACCGGGGTGTTTGCGCTCACCGGCCTGCTGCTGCTCGCGTGGCCGATCGCGGCGTTCGTCGCGATCTTCCTCTTCGATGCGCCGATTCGGAACGCCGCCGATGAGTTCTATCGGTACTCGCTGGCCGGAGCGGTCTGGAGCTACCCGGTGTTTTGGGGCGTGGGCTTCGCGCTGCACCGCAGCGCGCTGAAGCAGCGCAAGGTTGGCGCCATCTTGTGGTGGCCGATGGCAGCGCCGCTGGTGCCGATTGTTTGGCTGGCGATTGCGTTCGCATGGGGAGGCTAGCCGGTGGGAGGGGTTTTACACCCCGACTGCGAGCGCGGCATCAATCCCGTCGGGGTATAAATTCCCTCCCACCCGCGAATCCGCGGGCGAGTATTTCCCGCACACCCCGCCCGTTGGGCATCCCTCTTCGTAGAGGGGATTTTGGGTCAGTTCGCCTTCGGCTTCTTGATCGGCGGCAACTTCATCAGCTTGCGCGCGCCGTCGATGATCTTGTCCCACTGGAGCGCGGGGCCGGGATCGGTCTTGTTGGTCTGGATGTGGAAATGGCCGAGGACGCCTTGGTACGCGGCGAGCTGATCGTCGGGCAATTTCGCGGGGATGAGGTTGCCGGCGGCATCGCGGGGGTAGTCCGGTTTGATCTTCGGAAACACCGTGGCGAGCGCGGCGGTGAGCTTGATGAGCGCTTCGTACTGCTGCGGCGTCAGGTCGTATTGCACGAGTTCCTGCCCCTGCACGACGCCGCGGATCATGCTCGGCCGCGCGGGCCGGCCCTTGAAGTCCCGCGTGTGGATCATCGGGTCGCCGTAACGCGCGGGGACCTGGATGAAGGGACCGCTGGCGTCGCGGGGATACCATTCGTCGAGGACCTTCGTGTCCTTCGGGTCGTAGGCGCCCATGTTGGCGATCTCGATGCCGATCGAGCGGTCGTTTGACGTCGTGGCGTGGAAGGCGCGCTCCTTGAGGTCGAGCGTCTGGTAAATCGTGCCGTCGATATCCAGCATGAAGTGAACGCTGAGGTCGCGGTGGTCGTGCAGGATGTTGAAGCACTGCTTGCTGACGCCGGCCACGTCGTAGTGGAGGACAAACTGGTCGACGACGCGCTGGAGGGTCGGCAGATCCCAGCCGCCGCCGCGCTGCCGTTCGATTTCCTCCGGGGTGAGGGCCTTGATGCGGAAGCCGTAGCGATTGGGGGAGCCGAACTTCGGGTTAGCAACGAGCGTCTCGGCCCAGCTGCTCTTCTCGAAAGGCACGAAGCGCCGCTCAACGCGGTAGGCATCATAGCCACTCGGGTCCATCCACGTGATCACCCGCGTGCCGGTGTGGAAGCGCTGGCCGGCGACGATGATTTCGTCGCCCTTCTGCTTTGCAAATGTGCGGGGTAAATTGTGACAGCCGCTGAGCAGGAGGACGGCGGCAAGCAAGGGGAGCAGGAGTTTCATGGGGGATGGGTTAGCTGAATCGAGAGAAGCAAGCGGCTCAATCGCGAAGATTGGATCCCCTCTACGAAGAGGGGTGCCCGGAAGGGCGGGGTGTGTAGGAATTCTTCGCAGCCGTGATGGTTTTCGAACGTCGGCTACACACCCCGTCGCTTCGCGCCACCCCTCTTCATAGAGGGGAGCTCAGGCACCCAGCCCGGCCTTCCGCTTGGCGGCGAGTACGCGTGCGCAGCTTTCGTCGATGCGCGTGGCGGGCAGGCGGCCGGAGTTCACCGCGCGCTCGAGGATGTTGGCGGCCTTGATCGTGATGTCAGGGTCGTAGCTCAGATTGTTGCCGAGACAGAGCACGTCCACGCCGGCGGCGATGGCCTCGGGCAGGGAGTTTTCGAGTCCGTAGTGGCTTGAGATGGCTTTCATTTCCATGTCGTCGCTCACGACCAGCCCCCGGAAGCCGAGTTTTTCCCGCAGGATGCCGTTGATCACGCGGCGCGACAGCGTGGCGGGGCGGTCGGGGTCGAGCTTCGCGTTGAAGACGTGGGCACTCATGATCACGTCGCAGAGGTCGGCTTGGATGAGGCGCTGGAAGGGAATCAGTTCCTTGTCGTTCCACGTCGCGGTGACGTCCACCAGGCCGAGGTGCGTGTCGCCCGTGGCGCTACCGTGACCGGGAAAATGCTTGGGGCAGGTGAAGACGTGGTGCGCGCGGTGGGCCTTGATGAACTCCCCGGCGTGGCGCGCAACGGCTTCCGGGTCGCTGGAAAAGCTGCGACCCTTGCCCTTGATGATCGGGTTGTCCGGATGCGCATCGAGGTCCACGACGGGGGCGAGGTTCAGGTTCAGGCCGAGGCTTGCGAGAGTCTGTGCCGTCGCGGCGGCGTGGCGGTACGTTTCGGCAAGCTGGTTTAGTTTGCCCAACTCCTCGTGGGAAATGCTGGTCGGAAAACCATACTGGGGCTTCAGGCGGTTCACGCGTCCGCCTTCCTGATCGATTGAGGTGAGGAGCGGAATTCGCGCCTGGGCCTGCAGGTGGCTGAGCAGGGTGCGCACCTGTTCGGGTGATTGGATGTTCCGGCCGCCCGGTTTGCCCGAGTCGATGGTGCTCGTCATGTCCACATCGAACAGGATGACGCCACCGATGTGATGCTCGCGGATGTCGCGCACGATCAGGCCGCAGTCCGCGGGCGTCGCGCCGCGGAAGCCGATCATGAGCAACTGGCCGATCTTTTCGCGAAGGGTCATGGCAAATCGAAAGGGAACAATAAGGAGCAAAGCAGCTAAGAAAACGACCTTTGCTTCTTGGCTGCTTCGTGTGAATTCCGGTCAGGAAAGTCGCTTGAGGGCGCCGATGCCGGGGCGGTCGTTCAGGGTGACTTTGCCGTCGACCACCGTGGCGCCGTCGAAGAGGTCGTTGGCGATCAGGAGGGCGCCGTCGAGGTCGGCCCAGTCGACCAGCGGGGAAAGCTGCGCGGCGGCGGAGATGGCGCAGGAGGTTTCGGTCATGCAACCGAGCATGACCTTCAGGTTGAGGGCGCGGGCGAGCGTGATCATGGCGCGGGCCTCGCGCAGGCCGGTGCATTTCATGAGCTTGATGTTGATGCCGTCGAAGACCCCGCGCAGGCGGGCGACGTCGGTCAGGCGCTGGCAGCTCTCATCGGCGACGAGGGGCAGGGGACTGCGTTCGCGGAGCCACGCCGTGTCGTCGAGTTGCGCCTTGGGCATCGGCTGCTCGATGAACAGCACGTTCTGCGTGGCGAGCCACTCGATCTTCTTCAGGGCTTCGTCGCGGTTGGTCCAGCCCTGGTTCGCGTCGACCGTGATCGGCGTGTTCGTCACGGAACGGATGGTCTCGATCATCATGCGGTCGGTGTCACGACCGAGCTTCACTTTAATGATCTTGTAGGGCGCGGCTTCGCGGGTTTTCGCCCGCACGACCTCAGCGGTGTCGAGGCCGATCGTGAAGGACGTCACAGGCGTCTTTGCCGGATTGAGTCCCCAGATACGGTGCCACGGCGCGCCGAGTTTCTTGCCGATCCAATCGTGGAGGGCGATGTCAACCGCGGCCTTGGCGGCGGTGTTGCCGGGTGCAATCGCATCGATGGCCGGCAGGACCTCCTCCAGTTGGAACGGGTCCGCGAACCGCGTGAGGTCGACTTGGTCGAGAAAAGCGGCGGCGGTGGCCTGGGATTCGCCGAGGTAGGGCGGCATGGCGGCTTCGCCGTAGCCGACTACGCCGTCGCGCTCGACCTCGACGATCACGGCAGGCGTGGTGGTGCGCGAGTTGTTCGCGATGTTGAACGCGTGGCGCAGCTCCAGGGTGTAGGGAAAGTGACGCAGTTTCATGCCGGCGGGCGAGGGGAGGGAACGCACGAATCGTTGAGTCCCGCGCGGCCGGATGCAATGGCTGGGTTCGATCCTTGCATGGGCCGGTGGGCCAAGTGGGGTGTGGGCAATGGATGGCCGTGCCATGCGTAGCTTTGCCCGCCGGTGTGCCCTCCTTCGCTTAAGCTTACGCCGTCGCCAAGGCTAGGGCGGACAAGTCGGAGGGCATGCTTCACGGTCGCTGCGCTCTGCGAAGCATGGCGGAAGGGGAGGGATTCGAACCCCCGGAACCTTTCGGTTCAGCGGTTTTCAAGACCGTATATTTAGCAGGTGAAAATTAGTTAGTTGCCATATAAAATGGCAATAATTACGGATTCCATCATGGAAATTCCTGAATTCCACGGTGAGACCAACAAGGGCAAGCGGGGCGACACTTTCTGGTATTGGTGGAGCCATCGTGGAACGAAGTATCGTTCGAAGCGGTTCAAGACCCGCGATGCTCGCGACAACGCGATCCTGAAAGAGGAGGCGAAGTATGCCACCAATGTCCTGCCCCGCCTCACGAGCCTTACCGACGAGCAGGTGAAGGAAGCCGAAATGTGTCGTAAATTCGCTGATGATCACGGCGTGCCCAAAATACTGGAGGCGCTTACATTTTATCACAAGAACTACCGTGCCGCCCTCAAAGGCCCCAAGCTCAACGACGCTACCAAACGGTTTCTGGAGGATCGGCGGGTCTCGGGTCTTACAGAGCGCTCGATGATCGAGTATGAAGGGCACTTCAAGGATCTCAAAGAAGCACTCGGGGAGGAGTTTCCTACCGGAACGCTGACCGTGGAAAGGGCCAGAGAGTATCTACATAAATGGTCAACGATGAGCTTGCTGACCTATTCACATCGGCGGCGAACGATGTCTGCGCTTTGGCAATGGTTGGCTGATCATGAAGAGGTGCCAAAGAACCCGATTACGAAGATTCCTAATCCGAATAACAACGGGAAGCTCTCTCGCGGCAAGGTGCCCGGCTTTTACACTGTAGCCGAAGCCCACAGCCTACTGAAGGCCGCGAAAAAGACTGAACTGATTAGCTTCTTTGCGTTGTCTCTCTTCGGTGGTGTGCGCACCGAAGAGATCATGCGCCTGGAGGAGTCTGGCGGGTGGAAGTGCGTCAACTTCGAGACCGGCCGAATCACAATTGACGGCAAGATCGGTGGCCGCTCATTGACGATGAATGATACACTTCGCGCTTGGCTGAAGGACATCGAGCCGAAGCAGAAGCCCTTTTTCAGCAAGTCTCACTGGTATCTATCAAAGAAATTGAAGCATTCGGTCTTAGGAGAGGACCGGGCCAAGCTGTCGAATCTCGCACGTCACAGCTACATCACATATGCGCTCAATCTGCCCGGCGCTTCCTACGCTCAAGTGGCGAAAAATTGCGGCAATTCAGAGAGCGTGATCAAGACGCACTACGAGGGCAATGCGACGGCTCCTCAAGCCGAGGCATATTTCGCTCTTACACCTCGCAAGGTGCGTTAGCGCCACTTGGATTGGATTCGCATCTTTTCCATGTCAGCTTTGATCTCGCTAATCTTGAAGAGTAAATTGCCGCCGGTCGGATTAGGTTGATAGTAGGTGACGCGATGATTGTCACACCAGTCCCGTAAGGTCCTCTCACTGATTCCCAGTAGTTTCGATATGGTGCCGGTTCCCACGAAGCACTCCATGTTCGCTATTTCGTCGTCGAAGCTCTTTTCGTAGTCTTCTTGGCTTTGGTCGGGTTTTCGCTGTCTCTGGCCGAACTGATAGCGCCCGTAAATGTAGGACCGAGAGGAATCAAGAAGTTGAGTGTAGATCTGAAGAGGGTTGAGTCCTTGCTGATCGCATAGATCGATCATCCAGCCATAGTGAAGCTCCATTGGTTTCATGCTGTAAGCTGGCTTATTTGCTTCAAGCGAGTTCTGCCTTGAATGAAGCGCGCTGCAGGGAGTCGCCTAAAGGGGGATGTTAGGGAAGCTGTCGCTCCTGCGCCCCTTCAGTTTTTTACTATCGGAAAGGGTGTCGATCCCGAGAAGCGGCAGTCCCATGATTCCGAGTTGTGGAAGTGTTGGCTGATTGCATTTGCTGTCTCGCAGCGCAGCCAATTCGGCCCGCAATGCCTCATTCTCACCGGTTAGGGCATCGATCCGCTTCGCCATGAGATCAGGACGGGCTTCGCGGCGAGCAGTTGCGTAGGACGCATACTCCTTCATCACCCCTTCCCAGATGTCTTTCACGGCTGGGTTGAAATGCGACATCTCCAGCAGGCTCCTTTCGGCGAGACCGTCGAGATACCGCGCGAGGACCCAGTCCACCGGCTCCATACCACCCCTGACACTACCGGCCAAAAAATTTCTGGCCAGACCGGCATCGGACTCCGGCCAAAGCCCGTGCTCTACCAACCGCAGCGTCCCAATGCAGGATGGCCCCAGGAATCTTAGACCGCGTCGGCCGCGTCCCCCGAGGGGATTGATTAGCCGATTCTCGGCATCGACGGTGGCGTAGCAGATGTGTTGGTGCAAATTTCCCTCATTGGGGTGAATCTGCATGGCCACCGTCTCATATCCCGTCAGTCGACCGAACTCGAGGCCGAGGCGGCGGGTGTGATCCATAACGACATCTCTCACGGCTATTCCGCTCTTATCCAAGCGGGCCAGTGTCATGCTGTGGACTGGAAAGTAGGTCACTGCCAGCTGGCGGATACCCACCGTTGGCAGCTTCCGCTGATAGCTGGCCCCATTTTTCCGTGTCTCCGTTGCGATGTAGTGCCCTCGATCACGGTTCAACTGGCCCAGCAGCTGAAGATGGCTTTCACTGTCGATAGGTGCTCCCTCACCGTTGAACAAGATGCCCTTCCCAAGGCTTGGAAACTTCGCGGGTTCTGGCACAGACATTGGAACCGTCACCTGAGCACGAGCCTCAGAATGCAACCGCTTCGACAATTCTTGGTGCTCGGCATGGAGATCGCTGGATGAATCTAAATGGGTGATGGAGTTGACGCTGCCGACAGTCGCCGTGGTGCGTCCCTTGACGCGATTTCGTCGAGCCCCATTGGTTCGCTGCGTGATTCTGCTCATGATCGTCCTGCCTTTGTTTGTCCCCGCGATGCCCGCAGTGCGCTTGCCCTTGGTAAGTGGCCATGAGTGATCGTGATCGGCCCTGCGCATGACGCCTTCCGCTTATTCTTCATGCCGGTGTGAGTCGCTACTTGTGCGGTAGCCTGGTGGCGGTTGTGCATTTCATTGGTAGGTGACCGCGGATGGCTCGTGGCCACGTCTGCGGGCACACCTGCAAGAAGCGCATTTTCCCGCAGGGGTGGTTGATTTCGGCTCCCGAAACCTTCCCACCTGCGGGAAAATGCCAGCCGCTTTGCGGCTTCGCTCTTGCCCTGCCGGGGGCTGCAACGGAGGCAAGCGTTCATGGGCTTGGCCTCCGTTTGCTCGCTGCCCGAACGGCAGCGAATGCTCTCGTGACCAGCGCCTCGTTCAGTGCGGCGCGATGCAGCCGCTGAACCTCGGCGATTAAGGCAGGAGTCGGCACGTAGCCGGCCTGGGTAATTTCGTGATGGTAGGGGTCACCGTTGGTGACAGCGGCTGGAGTCGGGGAAAGGGTATTCATGGAAATGACACTCCTATATCCGTGCCGGCGCTATGAGGCGTTGGCGTGATCAAAGGACCCACCCAAGACCAAGACGGATCGGCCACCGCAGATAACGGGGGAATCAGGGAAATCTTCTTCACGCCGAAGTGTGCAGTCATTGCGGCAAGGGCAAAGGCGACGTCCGGCCAGACCGACATCCCGCTCATCTCGCCAGCCGCGCAACCCGCCTTGGCTTTGGGGAACCGCGCGATGACGTCAGACTTGAATGAGGACACAGCGCCCTTAACTGGCTCGATGACGTAGGCAACGTCATTGAAGACAAGGCATGCCTTACCGCGTGCATCGAACGCGAGACGGCAGAACTCTGTCAACCTGACGAGATGCTTGAAATCCGCACCATCCAGCAGGAAAAACGGCGTTCCCGTTGGCAGATGCAACGGTCTGCGCAGTTGGACATCAGGTAGTTTCGGCGCGGGGTAGCTGCCCGCACGCCGGACCTCAATCGAGCTGGAGCCTGTCCATGTGGACGGTCGGACAGGTCCAATACTTGCGGGGATCGGTTCGCCCAGGGCTAGAAGCGGAGCGAGCGCGTGCACCCTTGGACCTGTCAGGTATTTGGTGTGCCTTGGGTAGTAGAGAACAACAAGGTCGCGAAAGACCTCGATGCGGTGGACATCGACGAACGAGCTGACCTCGACGAGGTCGGAGTGAATTTCAGCGCTCATGGGCGAAACCCTCCGATTGATGTATCTGCTGAGTGCCGCGCAGCATCGTTTTCGGCGCCGATGCGACCGGCAAGCACGCCAGAAACCGCAGCCAACCAGAGGATGATAAGGAACAGCAGCCAAGCTATGACAGGCGGTGTGCTCGGCTCGACCAATGCTGGCGGTTGCTCTGCCGACTGATTGCGCAGTATTTGCTCAACCTCGACGACACGTTCGCGCAACTTGCGCACTACGTCGTCGGGCACCACCGCCGACTTAAGTTCCTGGCGCAACACCGAAACCTCTTCTGCATAGCGTAGCTGTGCATCAGCGCTTGCCTCCGCGGCGGCAACGGCAATTCGCCACGGTTCGCGAGGGTCTGTCAAAGAAGCGCTCAGCGTGGAGCCCTTCGGGTTATTAGGGGTCGGTGAGCCATTGGCATCACCATCGGGGGTTGGGGGTTGGATACTCATGGGGTATGTGGACGCGGCCGGAGCGAGTCCGACACGGTGCCACTTATAGCGTAACCGATCCCAACGAGCGGCGCTGAGGATTTTTTGAAAATTCTTCGCCGAATGCCGGAGATAATCTATCTAACGCAGCCCAAAGCGTCTAGACCCCACGAGCCGCCAACATGGGCGGCTCTTGTTTTTGTTGCCAATTGGCAACCTCAGCTGCGATCTGCGGCGTGAAGTTCGTTCCGGAGTTTCATCCAGATCTCACCGAGCTTGTTCTCGCCACGCCATACGTCGTCAACGAGTGCAGCACCCCAATATGGGCCGCCATTTCGTCCGTATGACTTCCCATCAATTTCGATGTCGTCCGGACGATTCGTGCAGTCTTCGATTATCACGCTGTCACCTGTAGCCAACAGGAGCGCTTTCACAGCAGGCTGCGCGTGCAGCTTAAGGCGCAGGCACTTCTCCATTCGCTTGAGATCGGCGTCGTCGCATAGTGCGATGACTAGGCCGCTATCCGGAACCGAATTGCAGGCTTTGCGTTTAGCCATGTATCCATTGGGTGCTTTCATGATTTCATTCCGAATGTTAGTGCTTACTGGATCAGTGCCGGAAATGCGCAGGCACTGAAACAGAGCCTCAGTTGATCCATAAGCGGCACCGTCGTGCATCAATGGGCACTTAGACATGTTGCCGAATTCCCCGTAAGGATCCTGCACAGCGGAGAACACCGTGAGGGCTTTTTTCTCCGTCTGCAAAATCGGCGCTAACGCCACGCGAGCGGAGGGAAAGCTGTCGAGTAACCATTCTTCCACCGTATCCAGATCATCGAGAAGTTTATCCTTGGTTGCGTGGGCTGGCGAACGCGAGGAGACGCCTCCGAGGCGGCCGTCTTTTGGCAGTGCCTCGATTGCACCCCGAACTCCCCGCATGAGTGTGAGGGCCATTGTATTCGTAATGGCTGCGGCCGTTGGCTTCCCAGTGCTCCGGCTTAACCGAATATCGACTGCTGCTCTGATCGCCCTCGCGGTGATCAACCGCTTCTTGTTTTTCTGAACTTTGACGACTTCAGCGACAACATCTATAGCGGCCTGATAGCTTGGTCCGCATTTTATGTCGGACTCGACAAGCGGTATCAGTTCTCGCACCTGTGCTTCGTTAAGTTTAAGCTGTGGCATCTTACTCTTGATGCTTTGCCCAATGAGGGCACCACTTATGGCCCGACTTGTGCGGCTTTTGGTATAACCCCACTTTGCGAGGCAGTAGGAGGCAAAGGTTTTGTATCCCGCCACCGCGAAGAGTCTTTCGTCACGAATTTTCTTAAGGGAGAGGCCCACTGCAATAAATGCCTCCCAACCACGCCTGACTACTTTTTCAAGTCGGGCTAGCTCTGCTGAGTTGCCGCCCTGGATGTCAGTATTTGGAGAAGCTGCTATCGTTGTCTGCGTTGCTGGCATGGTTGAGTGCGTCACCGTCCGACGCAGGATTAGCTATATTATAAAGATATGCTTCACAATATTTTGCGGGCGAAAGCGTAAAAAGCGCTGAGAAATGAGCGGAGCATGATTTTGCCGGTCTTACGAGGGTCAGGACTCAGGCTTGGATGGAGAGGCGCGTAAACGGGCTCGTTTCGCGTAATGCTCGCGTTGACCTTGAGCCTGCTTTTCCCAGCCCAAGACGGCACTCTTGATCCGACTGGCCGGAATTTTCGTTTCTCCCTGCTTTAACGCCCGCCACACGAGCTTTTGGATTCTACCATGAAACCGTCGCCGGCGTTTTGCTGACAAGCGTTCGATTCCAAAGCGGACAAAGTAACTGGCAATCGCCTGCTGGCGGGTGGCAGAGAGGGAGTTGAAGTCTCTGAATCGCATCCTCGTGTAAAATAACTGTTGTCTGGGCAACTGTTGCAAGAAGGTTTGTTGCGGCGCTCTGGGCCAAGGGTTGCCAGCTACCGCTTTCCCAAGTGATCACGCGCTATCACGCAAAATACTTTGCCCACGAGCTGACCAAACGCTGCGCCTCCGACAGCTTGGAAAAACTCGCAGGGGCAGTTGCGGGCGCACAGGTCGATCTTAACCCGCACCAGGTTGATGCCGCACTCCGCTAAATGCGTCCTTCGACAAGACGGTCATGAAGTCCGACACTGCGCAAAATTGTGCCTGACCTGATGAATCGCCTGATAAAGGTTCACCTGCCACAGTGCGGCCAGTAATCGATACACCGCGTCCAAGTCCTGTAAAATAGCCCGCTCACCGAGGAATGGCGCATCGCTTTCGACAAGTACTCGGTGTCGAGGCATCCGGCCGACTGCCTCAATGTGCCTTCCCGCTGGATCCATCATGCGGCGATTCACGGAAAAGTAATGGCCTTTCTCCGCCAAAGTTTCCACAGCAGGAGCGCCAGCCGTGAAATAGTGAAAACAAACCGGACCGAGCCCATGATCCACCAGGATTTGGAGTGTTTCCTCCCATGCGTCACGGGAATGAACCGTGACGAACGATCCCGGCTGCACGGCCGCGGCGACGCCGGCAAAAACTTTCTTCTGCAGTGCCAGGCTGGGTTTTCCCTCACGCGAAGCATCCAAACCAACTTCACCGATGAAGCGGGCGGACTCCGCCAGAGTGCAGAAACGGGTGAGCTGAGAAAAAGCCCGAGACGCGTGGAGCGGATGCGCGCCGAGGCCAGGCACTACCCGAGGGAACGCAGCTAAGTGCTTCCTCGCGAGCTCGAAGTGCTCTGGAACGTAGGTGACAGCGACACAGGCCGAAAGCATCCGATCAAATTCGCGGGCCCGATCGATCGGGTTCGAGAGCAAATCGACGTGACAGTGGGAATCGAGCATCGCTATCGGACGATGCCAATGTGTTGGAAATAGTCACGCAGCTCTGTGCGCTGGCGTTTCACGAGGTCGACATATTTAGCCTTGTCCGCCAATGGCACCCGGCCGTTCGCGCGCATCGTGTTCCAAATGACCCGGTCAGCGTCCGCCCGCAGAACAAAATCCTTCGCCGCCTCCACGTGAAGATTAGGCTCCCTCAGATCGAGCTTCCCCCAAGTGGCCGGCACACTGATGTCGACACCGTAGTCACCTAGCGGCCAACCGGCCGCGTGCAAACCAGCTTTCCGGAATATACACGGAACACAATAACCGCAATGTGGCGCGGTCGCTCCCGGGACATGCGCCTTGTAGCGCTTGCGATTGCCGCAGGAAACCGCGTCGCCATACGCCTTCTTTAAGAGCGCTTGGTTGCTGCATTCAGCTATCATCTCCCCTTTGGTTTTGAAACGGTAAGGGTCCTCAATCGGGCAATACAAGTCCAGGGCCGCCAAGAGAGCTCGCAACCGATCAAGAAAAAATGGATGCACCGTTCGCGTGCTGAGCGAGCCGGACCGGGACGGAGTCAGGGGATAGTTAAGCGCGATCGATCCGTTCTCCGGCACGATTAGGGTCGCGCCTTCCTCGAGAAAACTCGACGCAAGGATGCCGAAGCTCAAAAAACAAAACGACCGGCTGCGATAGCTGTTCTCCTCACCCTTTGCCTCAATACCCATGCGAGAAACGATATGATGGATGCGCTTCGGATATACCCGAGTCAAATGCTCCATCAAGCTCCGCTGATCGGCCCAGGCGGGTTCCGCTGCGGGGTCGTATGCTCCTGATAGAGTGATAACGTCGTTGGGATTGGCTTCCAGCCAGTCGATAACGCCGATGAAAGAGTCCAGTCCGCCCGAAAACAGCGAAACCACCTCGCCGCCGATTTTGGTGCGCTGGCGGAACGCCTTACGCGCACGCTGGAATTTCTTGTCAAAGACCGGTTTCGTTTGCGCAACGAACCTTATCTGCCATTCGTCGCCGGTGAGAAAGGAAACCATTTCCTGCGCTATGCCCGCCGCCGCATTCCAAGCGTCAGGGTCGGAGACTGGCATGGTTACTGAGAATTGACGCGTCCACCCGTCCTCAGCAGAGGCACGACTGGATGCGCGATCGCAGCCGTAAATCACTAGCGCGAAGAGCACGAAATCGAGGGCCAGCGGATCGATCTTCCCGCGCAAGCGAGTAAAGTCCTCGATACTGTGGTGCAACCTGACGTTCGAACCGTCCGGACGATCAAGAATCACCGACGAACCGGAGTTCGAGTAGTTTCCCCCACCAAATCTGCCGGTGAAATCAAACATCCATTCCGATGGCCTCGATTACTTCCAAATTGAGAGCGGCGGCCATTTCCACGCCCTTCGCGCTGTTGAGGTTGTATTTCGTGAGGTCGACAGCACTAGCGAGCCGATACTCGACGAATCCGCGGATATATTCGCGGGACTGGTTCAGGAAATCACGCGCGCGGGACTGATCGGTGACGCGTTCACGAATCCGGTGAAACTCTTTGATCTCGAAATTCACCGCGAGAGCATGTGCGTAATACGTGGCTACCACCTTTTCGACAGAAATAGATTTGCTCGTAAGAAGTCTCTCCAAGTCCGCCGCAGTTATCGCTCCTTTGCAAAGCTCTTCCAGTGTCCGGTTCATCGCCTCCCGCAACGCCGGGTCGTCAAGTAACCCACCTGGTTCGGTAAGCGCTTCCAGAAGGACATCACATAAATCCTCGAGCGCGTCGTCTTCATGCCCCTCGAGGTGTAGTTCCTTGAGCGCCTCGGCCAGTCCGTGTTGTTGGGCAGTGCCCAGGAACTGCGCTAAACGCGCACCAGAGCGAGCAGATCTGCCTGATGATCCGCCGCCGCCGCCGCCGCCACCGCCACCGCTTCCCTTGCTGCCAATGCGAGAACCACTCCCTCCGATTCCATCGGCCATTCTTCTGTTGGCGGCATAGTCGCTGGCAAATGCCCTGACCGCGGCCGCTACCGCCGCGGGGGTCGGAAGCCCCGCCGAAGCGGCGTTGTTCACCGCATCGTTTGATGCCGGCCATTTGGGTCCTCCGTATGAACCAGAAGTGCCCATGGTCACATTTTCGCTGCGCGACTGACGGCCATTCCGAATTTTCCTTTCCGGTCGATCGCTGAAGCCCGCGCCTTTGTCAGAAACTGCCCGGAGGGCGAAGTCGAAAATGACATTCCTCCGAGGCCGGCGGCAATTCGCACATTGATCCGATCGGGATCGGCCTGACCGATCGCCCGCAGAAGGCCTTCGGCCGCCTCGGCACCATCTTTAATGGCGAGGTCGAACAGCGCCTGCCATGGCTCCGGTTCACCGGGGTCGCGCAATGCTTCGCGAACGAGAGCTGTGGCCACCTGCATTCGTTCGGTCGCTTCCAACTTCGTGTGAAGCGCTACCGCGGATTGACGGCTTCCCAGATCACCTGAAAGGAGATGCTCCACAGTCTGCTTCACCGCAGGAGAAATCATTTGGACCCCAGCAAAGGGATGATCGAGCGTGCTGCGCGATAGCCAAAAATAATCCCGCAGATCCACGCCAGAGATGTAGGGCTTGGTGCCGATCCATCGGGTCAGCGGACCATGCTGCCAAGGCTTGAGGTCTTCGGGCTGGTCTGATTTCCCCGTCGCGGCTTCCAGACGCTTGATCAATTCGGAGGAGCCATCTCCGGATTTCTTGTGCGACTCGTATAGATCATGGAACCGGTCGCTGCTAAGGTATTCAAGCACCATGAGCTTGATAAGGATCGAGCGGTCAAGGGTATCGAGCTTAGCGACCTTTGCCAGTTCCATGCGCATCCACAGGCTATTCAGGAAGCGTTTGATTTGGCGGGGGTTCCCCTTGAGCGCATCGGTGATTGGGTCGGAACCGTTTTCGATGAGCCTGAAATGTTCGTCGACCTGAGTTTGCCGCGAATCACCGGGTGGCAACGAAACATGCGGCCGGAGATCGAAAGTGGCATAGCGGTTCGCACGCAGGAACTCGGCGTAAGCGCTTTGCAATCCGGCGAACTTCTCCGGCAGCAGCTTTTTGAAAAGCAAAAGGCTGAGGTAGGACCGCACCTCGTGCGGCGCTAGCTTTGGGAGAGTATAGGGCACCTGCACCAGTTTCTCGAGATAGTCGGTCACGAGCTGCTCACGCTCGGCCTCGGTCATGCCTGACGCCCCAAGCGCGTGGATGTAGCGTATCTTGATCGCGTTTTCGACGATGCGCCGATCCGCCGCGATGATGAACGCGACTCCTTTCACGTTCAGGAAGAGCTTGATGGCCTCAAGATTCTCGATCACGCGCTCCGGGGTGCAACGGTCCAAGTCGTCGACGAGAATAATTAAAGACTTAAGCCCCGTCTTCTTGATCAGGTCCTCGAAATCCAGGCGGAATGTCTTCACGTCCTCTGCGGATTCGGCGACGTCCCACAGCCATTTGTCTTTTTCTGGCGTATCATCGCCGCTCCCTTGCCCAGCTTTGCCTGCCATCGCCGCCAATGAAGCGAGCAACGGAATGGGGCTACCCGTAAGCGCACCCGCGCCGGCCGCCAGGCCCGTCTTCGCTGCTTTCATCCAGTTGACTCGCTGCAGCAGACCGGTGGCCTCGTCTTTGATCTTCTTCCCGATGGTCCGGTGCTCCTTCAACGACTTCAGCAACACCGCGAGAATGGCGGACTTCGCGTCTTCGTAGCCTTCAAATACCCAGGTATCGAAATATACCACCAGATGCTCCGGATCTTCCGTTTCGTTGTCGCGCAAATCGCGCTCCAGCATCTTGAGGATACTCGACTTACCGCCGCCCCAGTCTCCGAAAAGGCCAATCGTCACCGGCAGCAACGAAGGGTCCGTCGCGATCGACTTCACCAAGTTCGCGTGAATACCGAACCCGAGGAGATCCTCGTCCGTTTCGTTGTCAGCCCACATGGAAATTCTCCCAGGTTCGGCTGACAGGCTGTTCGCGGTTCGAAGAAATCCGAAAATCGATGGGCATAGGTTCGACCGGCTTCATGCGTCCCGAGTTCGGGGGCCCATCGCACTACGCCGCTTGGCGTGACATCAGCGCAAAGCGTGCATTTTGTCAATTGCCGCAGCGGTTTCCCATATGCGTGAAGGCTTGGTTCATCGAACTCTCATTTAATGCACCATTACGCCACGAAGGTTACATTCGGCATCAAGCTCGCGTTCTGGCCCATTTGTATCCTCAAGCTAGAGCAGAACTGCGCGACGCAGCCTACACTCTTACGGTCATCTAATCCTTAATCAGCGCATGGTGGTCAGAAATTGGCGGAGCGATTGGTTTTTTAGCACGAAAACCTAGAGCAAAAATATTTTTGTAATGAGTGATTTTTGGGCACTAAATCCGCAAGAAAACAAGCCACGGAGAATCATCAAGACATCCGCTTACGTGTCAAATTGTCCATCAAACATGAACATTCGTGCCATTTGGGAATTACAGCCGCAAACGTCAGTCTAAGCGGCCTTGTGTGAGCGAGCGTGTGAAGCTTATACACATGTGGAGAATCGCGCTGAGGTGCTGCTATTGTGGTTAGCCCGTAGCCTGCGAAGTCCGCCTGCTCCCTGATCTCATGGTTTAGGATGACGACATCAGGTCGGCAAGGCAGCGGATATGCCGGTCATCGGTCCCGCAGCATCCGCCGAGGATTTTCAGGCCGAGTTCCCGGCGCAAGCCCAGCATGGACTGGGCGAAGCGGGTGGGCACTTCCCCAAACAGGCATTCCTGTCCATCAAGGGTCTCGGGGCTGAGTGCGGCGGTATTGGCTAGTAGACCTATGATCCTTTGCCGGACCAGAGGAGAGGAGTTGGCCGAGTGATTGAGGGCGGCCCGGGAAAAGCCGGGATGGGTGCAATTGATCAGGTAAGCCGCCGGTTTCGGGCGCACGCCCGCATCGATGACGGCGATGGCGTCCTTGAGCGGGGTGCCATCGAGCAAGGTGCCGGCTGGACGGACCACGAAACTGATCACGTAAGGACGGCCAGTGGCGGCCATGGCGGCGGCGAGACCGGCAGCCTCACTGAGCGCCGGCAGGGTGATGCCAAGGAGAAAATCCACCCCGGCCGCTGCGAGCTGCTTCGCCTGCCAGTCGTGGAAGCTGCGCGCTTCCTTTTCCTCCAGGGCCTCCTCCGAGTCGTAGGCATCGCCCCGGCAGCCGATAAGGCCGCCGATCACCACTTTGGCGGCATAGGATCCGGTTTCAGCGCGGAGCGCCTGAAGGAGGCGGACGTTGTCGGTATTGACGTCGAGTCCGCCGCAACCGGCAGAGGCGATGTTCTCCACGTTGGCCCGCCAAGTGGAGGTTGTCAAAAGCATGGGTAGACCGTGCACTTGGCCAATCTGCACATACTGGCGGTATATTGCCTCGAGAGCCGCCCGCTTGGAGGAGTCGTAAACGAAGGCTGAGTTCGCGAGGTGTGGGTCGAGCAGCGTCTCCGGCTGGCGGCGCAACCGCTCAATGACGGCACCTTCGCCGAGGATGCAAGGGTGGCGGTTGAGGAACTCGGAAAAAGGGGGCGGGAGCATGGGACTGCACGGCTGCGCACATGCACGGTGGGGAGCATGATCGCAGTTAACGAGAACGCAACCGCCGCTGGAACAAACTTATCAAAAAAGAGCCGGCGCGGGGCCGGCTCCTGGTCTTTGGCATTTAACGGATGACGCGCCGATCAGGTTTTTGGCGGAATGGGGCAGTTTGCCTGATTGCCGGTGCCGTCCTTGGCGCCCTTGCCCGGGGCGGTGGCCTTGCCGGAACCGTCCTTCAGCGGCGTGCCGTTGGAGTTGGGATTGCCGCGGTTGGGATTGACCGACTGGCCGGAGCCGTCGCGAACGGGCGCCGCCGGGGCGGAGTTGCGACCACCGGAGCTATTGCCGCCGCGCGGACCCGCCGCGAGGGCGGAAGTGCCGGCCAGAAGGCCCGCACTGATGAGAGAAGTCAGGAGGATGATTTTGGTTTTCATTTCAATGTGTCTAACCCCGCGCCGGGCGAACTATTACAAGCAAGGCAAAATACTCGAAAGTCTTTGCTTCGACTTAGCTGTAATATACCTTGAAATCCGGGGTTTATCCCAACGGTGAATACTGCCTTCATACCCTTGCCGCTGCTGTGGCTGATCGAATGGTTCGTCTCACGGGTTGAAGCAGTTTTGCCTGAAGCGGACGGCGGCGAGGAGGCCGGCTGGATGGCCCGGGTGGCCGCAGGTGAAGAATCCGCGCTCCAGCATCTCTTCGATCGGTGGAAGCGTCCGCTGCTGAGTTTCTTTTACCGGTCGCTGGGCTCGCACGCTGACGCCGAGGATCTGGCCCTGGAGGTGTTCGTGCGGCTGCACCGGTCCGCCGCTGACTACCAACCGAAGGCCAAATTCTCTACCTACGTGTTTCACATTGCGCAAAACCTGCTGCGCAACGAACTGCGCCGACGCCGGCGCAAGCCGGCGGATGCCGTGCCGCCCGAATTGTTCGATGACCTGCCGCAGGAAAACGCGCCCGGCCGGCGGCTGGCCGAGCTGGAAGAAGTCCTGCAGCAGGCGCTCACGCGCCTGCCGGAGAAACACCGGACGGCGCTGCTCCTGGTTCAACAACAACAACTCGACTACCCCGCCGCCGCCGCCGCCCTGCGACTGACGGAAAATGCCCTGCGCGTGCTCGTGCACCGGGCGCGGCAAATGCTAAAAATCGAAATGGAGGCTATCACATGAAATCAGATCTGCACCCAATCCCGGATGACGGCGAAATCGACCGGCTGCTCGCGCGCTGCTACCACGACACCTCGTCCGAGTTCGAAGCCCGCTGGGTGGACTTGAAGCGTGAACTGCGCCAGGCTCCGGTTTCGCGCACCCGGCTGCTCCCGGCGTGGCGACTGACCGGCTGGCTCGGCGCCCTAGGGGCGGCGGCCGCCGTTGCCTTCGTGGTTTATTCGGCCCGGCCACCCGCCCCTGCGTTAGCCACCCCGGGCTTGTCTCCGCAGCTCGTCGAGCTTTTCGCGATGAACGCCGTGCTCGACCGTGCCCAGCCGCTGCTCGATGTGGACAACCGCACGGCGCTGCTGCATTTGCCGGCGTCCGGCCAACCCTGATATTTAATCCGTCATGAAAACATCCACTCACCTGTTAGTTCTAGCCTGCCTGCTTACGTCCGGATTGCTACGCGCCGCCGACCCCGTTCCGTTGCATCCGTCGCCCGCCTCACCTGCGGCGAAGGAAATGGCGGCCTTGGAGCACTTCCTGGATGTTTCTGATGATGACCTCGATCAGATGCAACGGGTGATCGCCCGCATCCGAGCCATGGGCCCCGATGAACGGACGGCCCTGCGCCGCGAACTGGAGAAATATTGCAGCCTGCCCGACGCCCAGCGCCGGCAGCTGCGGCTCGGCTGGGGCGCCCTTGAAGATGGGTTGCAGGACGCCTGGCGGCGGATGATGCAATCCGCCACGCCGGAGCGCCGGGCGGAAATTCAAACACACATGCAGGCCTTGCCTCCGGAAAAGAAAGCAGACTACCGGCGCCAACTGGCCCAGGAGTTCCTCGCAAAAGAAACGAAAAAATAGCCCGGTATGTAATACCTTGTTCGGACCGGGGTTTCACCAGGCATGAACCTCTTGTCCATGAAAATTCCGGCCACGGCGGTCTTGTTTCTGGTTATCGCCGGCGGGCTGGCGGCGCAACCCGTTAGCCGTGGTTCCGGCAAGGGGTGCGCCTGCACTACCCAGCAAAAGCCGACGACTCCCCTGACCCTGACCTTGAGTTTGCCTGCTATGGATACTCTGTGCGTCCAGACCGACGAAGAGCGGGTGGCCAGGAGATTTTACTGCATACTAGGGGCAAAGTGGAAAGTGGAGTCTTTCAAGCAGATGTCGTGCGCCAGAGGGTGGCACCATGAACTGCCGCTAGACTTCGCTGGACGCACGGCTTCAGCGCCGGAGATCGCGACAACGGCGGGCATCAGCCAACCCGCTGAGGTGCAGGCGCGGGATGAAAACACCCCGACCACACCAGCGTCTGCGTCCACCGCCCCTGCGTTGCCGTCGCGTGCCGTCGGTGAGACCAGCGTCAGCGCAGTGCAGCTGCTCGCCGTGAATCCGGTGATCCTTTCCGATCGCCATCTCGGGTTTGTGTTTAATGCTGCCGACGGGAAGGAGACGCTTGGTTCGTCCCGGGTCCGGCCAAACGCCAGTGCCTTCCGTGCCGCGACGACGTCCAGGGTGGTGTTTTCGATGACTTCCTCGCCGGATACTTCCTTCGATAACAAACAACAGGCATCTTGGTATCCTTCGGTTTCGATCCGATTCTGATTCCAGGCCATCCCGGGGCATCCCCCGGCAAGAACTCAAACCATCGTCAACGCACGATTCAATCTCGTCAGATCCCACATTCTCATGAAAACACAGAATATCACCGCCTTGATTATCGCAGCAGGATTTTTCACCACTGCGGCATGGGCCGACAATACTCCGGCCGCACCCGCGTCCGCCGCAACCGCCCTCACGGCCCAGTCGACGGCACCGGATCAAACGATCTACGCCCCGCAACTGCCAAGCGTCGCGGAATTGACCAACGCTGCGACGGCACAAGGGCTCACGATCAAGCAGATCACCCAATCGGCCCACGATCTGCGCATCACCTATCAAACTGCCGATGGGCAGATCCTGGTTGTCTTGTATCGGCTCTTGACGGATGCCGGTGCAAATCTGGCCCAGGCGGCCGCGCCCACGGTGGTCTATGCAGTGGCACCATCGCCAGTTTACTATTTCTACGATCCGTATTATCCGCCGGTTTCTGTCCGGCTCAGCTTGGGCCTCCGGACCAGTGGTTACCGGACCAGTAGTTTCCGCGGCGGACGCCGGCGGTGATCCCGCGACGGACACGCCGCTTAGAATATGCGCACAAACACCACCCTAGATTCGTATTCCGATCGAGATTCCACCCCTCCACCCATGAAAACGTATCCAAGCCTTCTCGCTGCCGTCGCGCTGTCCTCCAGTGGTTGTCAGTCCGCTCCGCAAATTGCCAAACACGCCGTCGCGAGCGATATTACGGTCAACTTCAGTGATCCGAACAAGTTCACCGATGTGCGTGAGAGTTTTGGCGGAGGCACCAGTCAGTATTACCTCGATATGCTGAGCCAGCACCTCAAGGAGGCCGCCGCCCTCCGCCAAAAAGCCACAGAAAAACTCACGGTGACCTTTACCCATATTGATCTCGCTGGCGAATTCCGTCCCGACCAGACACGATTGCAGGACGTGCGCATCATCAAGGCGATTTATGCCCCGCACTTGGAGCTGGATTTCAAGTGGGAGAATGCCAGCGGCGCGGTCATCCGCGAAGGCAAGCGCCTACTCAGCGATTTGAATTATGACCAGGACATATCGATCATCGGCCGGGATCAGCCGCTCTATTACGACAAGCAACTGCTTGACCACTGGCTGGACCGGGAATTCAGCGCCAAACGGACGCTGCGGTGACCGCTCCGGCCCAAGCTACCGCGACAGGGCGACGTCCGCACTCACCCGGAACAACGACACCGACTGCGATGCCGGCCGGAAATACTTCCCGTTCCTCGGCGTGCAGGAGATTGAAGAGGAGCGCAGCATCGCACGATTTGGCAGGCGGTCAGAGACCGCTGGTCAAAACATCCGGCGTCTCCGCCTTTATGTTCGTCAGTCGGGCTTCCAACGTGCGCTGCATGGTGATCCATTCCGCAAATGCCTAGGCTGCTCGTGAGGGCTTATAGCCGCGAATTGGCCTCTCTCCCGATAGGCAGCTCGAAATCATCGTCATAGCAGTTGATCAAA
The DNA here is from genome assembly GCA_044224295.1 of Lacunisphaera sp. Taxonomy (GTDB): domain Bacteria; phylum Verrucomicrobiota; class Verrucomicrobiia; order Opitutales; family Opitutaceae; genus Lacunisphaera. Next base: position 32,517 of record JBGAKQ010000023.1, read on the forward strand.
CATGCCAAGGGTATCTCGGCCAACCTTTGGTTCCAATATTCTTGGTGATTGCTGTGGCACTGACGACCGCCATATCCGGTGTATGTCTAGCCTAGCTCCGTGACGCTGTGCAACTCACTCGGTCTCCAGCTTCGGCGGAAATAGACAAATCCCACCTGTTCTAAACCCTCAATCTACAACTACGCGGACTAACGCCATGGGTGGCTCGAACAGGTGAACTCCTTCAAATTGATCGTTACATTAGTCTTAATCGGGGCCGGTGCCCTCGTCATGGTCTTTGCGGCCTTGGAGACACGCAAGATCCTACGGGTATTGATTGGCAGCAAGTATCGGCCGGCCTGGCAGGTTTTGTGGACGCTGATGCTCTTTTTTCTACTCGGCTATGTCGGTGTCGCGGTGCTGGTATGGCGTGGGCAGGAGTCGTGGATTTTATTTTTGACCGGTTCGATCTTTTTCCTCGGCGCACTATTTGTTTACCTGGTGGTTCGCACCGGCTTTCTGAGCATTGATGAACTGCGCAAATCCCAGAATGCCGAGTATCAGGCTCGCCAAGCCCAGGCTGCCGCGGAGGCCGCCGCACAGGCCAAGGGCGAGTTTCTCGCAAACATGAGCCACGAAATCCGCACGCCGATGAACGGCGTCATCGGCATGACCGGCCTGCTGCTCGACACCAAGTTGGATCAGGAGCAGCGGCAGTTCGCCGAGTCGGTGCGCAATTCCGCGGAGAATCTGCTGACGGTCATCAACGATATCCTGGATTTCTCCAAGATCGAGGCCGGCAAGCTGGACTTTGAAGACCTCGATTTCGATTTGGTGGAGGCCATTGAGGGCACGCTAGACATGCTTGCCGAGCGGGCACAGGGGAAGGGGATCGAATTGACCTACGCCATTGCCTCAGATGTGCCAACGCGATTGAGGGGCGACCCCGGAAGACTGCGTCAGGTGATCGCCAATCTCCTGAGCAATGCCGTCAAGTTCACAGACCATGGCGAAGTAGTGGTGCGGGTGCAGCTGGAGAGCGAGATGGCGGCCTACGCAATGGTGCGCTTCAGCGTGGTCGACACCGGCATCGGCATCCCGCCTGAAGTTCAAAACCGCCTGTTTCAATCGTTCAGTCAGGCCGACACCTCGACCACGCGAAAATATGGCGGCACCGGTCTGGGATTGGCAATTTGCCGTCAACTGGCCAGTTTGATGCACGGGCAAATCGGCGTGCAGAGCGAAGCCGATAAAGGCTCCACGTTCTGGTTCACCGCGCGGTTCGACAAGCAAACGGGCGAACCCAAACCCGAGAGAGCAGCCACCGCGGGCATAGCTAACCTCCGGGTGCTGGTCGTCGACGACAACGCCACCAACCGCCAGATCCTACGCCACCAAGTTCGCACGTGGAAAATGCACCAGGGCGAAGCGGCGGGTGGACTCGAGGCCCTCAAAATCCTGCGCGCTGCCGTAGCGGAAAGCGAAGCCTACGACGTGGCGCTGTTGGATATGCAGATGCCGGAAATGGACGGCATGATGCTGGCGAAAGCCATCAAGGCGGATCCGACCCTAAGCTATATCCGCCTGATCATGCTGACTTCGCTGGGGCACCGGTTCAGTTCGGAGGAACTGAGATCTGCCGGCCTCGACGCCTATTTGGTCAAGCCGGTCAAACAGTCGCGGCTATTCGATTCCCTCGTCGATGTTGTGGGTCAAAATCAAGCTGCTGGGACACTCGCGAATAATTCGGAGACTCCAATCGTGCCGATACTGCCGGCTCGCCCATTTACCGGACTTCACGTGCTCGTGGTGGAAGACAATCAGATCAACCAAAAGATCGCCTCAGCCCTGTTGAAGAAACTCGGCTGCGCGGTGGATGTGGTCGCAAATGGGCTCGAAGTGCTGGATGTGCTTCCGCGCATCAAATACGATCTGATTTTCATGGACTGTTTGATGCCTGAAATGGACGGCTATGCGGCGACCCGCGCCATCCGGGAACGCGAACAGGACTGCCAGCATCCTTGTCGCTGGCGAGCCCCGGTTCACATCATCGCGATGACCGCCAGTGCGATGCAGGGTGACAGGGAAAAATGCCTCGCGATTGGTATGAATGATTACGTCAGCAAGCCAATGCGGGAGGCTGAACTGCGTGCTGCTATTGAGCGCAGCGGCCGGCGAGCAGTTATCTGAGGCGACAGGCCACGCGGCCATGCGCAATAGTCTGGTCTCCATTATACAGAATTAACGCCGCACCCAAAACCAGATGCTGCCCATAAAAACGGAATTTACGTCTCCTCCCAGATCGTAGTCGGAACAGGTATTTCTGTTTTCAGGAGCCAGCCAAATAGCTGGGTCATATCTGCCTATGCGATACCATAAATAGCAGCAGCTATCTGACCCGGCCTATGTCATTTCAACTTCAAGCCGAAATGCCTCGGTGGTAGCCGCATCCGTTCGCGACCAATGTGCGTATGTCCGGTTTAAAAAGTGAGGATCGTTACAGGCCCTCGATCACCAAGTCATCACTCGCGAGAAAATCTTAGCGCAGTCGCACCAAGGAGAACCCGGCCCGCATGGTCTCGGTTCGCTGGTTGTAAGAGCGCAGGCTTTCGCCGTAGCCGTTAAAATACTGCACCGTAAAATACGTGGCGAAGTCCAGCAGCTTGATTTGCACGGGGATCGTGAAATCGAGTTGGGTGCTGAAATGGTCGAATGCTTTTCCCGCCTGTCCCGTATACGTGAGTTTCGCTCCGTTGCCCTTGCCGAGCGCGATCATCCACTCGGCGTAGCCGCGATAGTCGGTCAGGTCGGGATTGTCGGACAACCCGCCGACATAGACCGAGAGCTTCGGGCTGGCGATGAGGTGCCAGCTTTCAAACGATCCGATCATCACGCCGCGCCGAAAAAACAGCGCGTTGAGACTGCGCGAGTCCGGGACGTTGCGCCCATTCGATTCATGCTGATAACCGGTCTGAAAGCCGAGCCAGGTCACCGGGCCGGCTTTCCCGGCCGACGCCGGGGCGAACGACTCATAAAACAGCGAGGGCATGTAGCTGGTGTCGTAGAAGGGGCTGGAATCGGCGTTGACATCCCAGAGCGAACGCTGGGTGTAGCCAAACTGGAGCGCGCGCAGTGAGTGCGCCCGATCACCTGTGCCGAAACCGCGGAGGCGGTATTTGAAGCTGAACTGGAATTTGGCCGCCGGGACATCGGCACCGTATAGAAAATAGATCGCCTCATGCGCTCCGAAGTGGTTCCAAAAGCTCCGATCGATGGAGGAGACCGCTGACACCACCGAAGCAGGAACGGCGGGGGGTGGCGGCGAATCGGGCGGGTGAATGGCATCCTTACCCTGCGCCAGAAGCACCGCACACATCAGCGCGGAGCCGGGGCCGGCGACCTCCAAGATCACGCGCCCATCAACAGCGGGCGGCAGCTTGAAAACATAGTAGTGCCGGACAAATGCTCCTGCCCGGATAGTCGTCGGCCCCTCGGCCTCGGCGTGAAGCTCAACGGGAATGGATTGTGTTGCGGCGGTCAGCCTGCCCGCGATCAACCGGGGCGCGTTGAACGGGGTGTCGCCGGCCGTTGGGTTGAGGCCGACGAGTGCGACCCGCACCAGCGCTCCGGAAGTGACCGGTTCTGCCGGCGGCACCAATGTGGTTATGATATCCTGACCGGACAGCAATCGCGCGCTGGCGATGAAGAGGCATATCAACAAGGGGATTTTCATGGGGGCGTGGAATGAGTTTGCCCCATCCCAGCCGAAAAGGTGTCGGATGTCGAATTCACCGCCAGGGCCGCACCGTCGTGCGGCCAACCGCCTCCCATCGCCTGATACAAGGCCACCGTGTCGAGCAAGCGCTGGGCTTGCGCCGCGCTCAGACTGATTCGGGTCCGCTGGACCTGTTGTTGAGCGATAAGCAGCTGCAGGTAGCTGGCAGCGCCCAAGGCATACTGCTGCCGCATCGATTGCATGGACTCCTGGGCGGAAGCATCGGCGGCGGCTTGGGCGGCCAGAGATTGAGCATCGTTATCCAGGGCGCGCAGCACGTCAGCCACGTTGCGCAGCGCCTGCAATACGGTCTGCCGGTAATTGGCCGCGGCTGCGTCGAAGCCAGCGTCGGCCGCGCGGGTTTCGGCGCGCAGCCCGCTGCGAAACAGGGGTTGCGCCAATTGCCCCGCCAGCCCCCAAACCAGCGAGCCACCATCGAACAGGCTGGCCGTGGTCAGGGCCTGGGAACCGAGATTACCGCTGAGCGCAATCTGCGGGTAGAACTTGGCAACGGCGACGCCGTATTGGGCATTGGCGGCACGGAGCAAAGCTTCGGCAGCTCGGATATCGGGCCGCTGGCGCGCCAGTTCGGACGGCACGATCACCGGCAGGTCAGCCGGCAAGGTGAAATCAGACAAATTGAACGGGACGATGGCGCTTGCGCCCGGAGCCTGGCCGATGAGCACGGCCAGCAGGTGGTGCGTCTGGTCGAGCGCGGTGCGCAGCGGAGGTATGCCGGCGCGAGTAAGCTCGACCTGGGTTTGAAGGGGGAGGACTTCGTTTTGAGCGGCGGCGCCGAGCGCGACACGCTGCCGGGTAATGGCGAGTTGCGCCTCCTGATCCGCCAGGATGGCTTCGCTGGCTTGAATCTGCGCCGCCAGTTGGGCCTGGGTTACGGCCGTAGTGACCACGTTGCCGACCAACGTCAGGCGGGCGCCTGCCAACTGGTAGCGCTGGTAGTCCGCCTGCGCGGCCAAAGCTTCCAAGGCGCGGCGATTGCCGCCGAACAGGTCGAAATTATAGCTCACTTCCACGCTGGCATTGTAGAGATTGAATACGCGCTCGCCATCCGGCAGGCCAGCGGTCGCGTTGTTGGCTCCCTGCCGTTGTGCGCCAAGTCTGGCGTTCGCCTGCGGAATCCGGGTGGCACCGGCTTGCGCCGCGTAGGTTTGGGTGGCTTGGCGCAAGGTCGCGGCCGCCGCCTCCAGTGTGGGGCTTGATTGGAGTGCCTGCTCAACCACGGAGTTGAGCCTGGCCGAACCAAGGTCCTGCCACCAAGTCGCCGAAACCTCTTCGCTTCGAACAAAGCGCTGAACGCCACCCATGGGGCCGGGAGCCGAAGCGGTTTCCGCCGTCAGGGCTTGGGTGGTGTAGCCAGCGACCGGCGGCGAGGCGGGGTGCTGGTAATCCCGGCCGACTGTGCAGCCGGCCAGTATTACCACGCCCAAGGCCTCCCAGACCGGGAGAAGCCACCCCCGAAGAGGGAGTGGTTGGTGGCGGGCATCGGCCGGTGATTTCGTGATCATGATTCTCAGGAGAAGATCGGTTTCGACGACGACCCAATCAGGTCTCCCTTCTGGGAGACCGGGGACCGATTCATCACGCGGAGTGAAATGATTGCCAAAGCAATCCAGAACAACGATCTCAGCATCATCGCGCCGACGGTGCGCGGCTCGTAGGCCCCGCCGCCAATGATGTGAATACCAAAGGCCAAAAAAACAAGGAGCGTGGAAATCGCGACGAAGAGCGAAGCATAGACGGCCCAAGGCCGGCGCCACAAAAGGCCCGCTCCAGCCAGGACATAGACGAAGCCGGCGAGAAAATTGAACCAGAGCACGAAAGAGACCGCCTGGCCCGCGGCGGCGCGTAATTCCAGACTTCCAAACAACATCCGGCCGCCACTCGCGACGGAAAGGAGTCCGAACGCGAGGGCAGCGATCGCCAACCATTTCAAAATGCGATTTTCATTCATGGTGCATTCTCCATTGTTTCTGCCGGACGGCAGAGGAGAAAGGGCCGGATTCGAGGGCGCTTGTCATCGGTCAGGACTCCAGCAGGCTGCGCAGCATCCACGCGGTCTTCTCGTGCAGTTGCATGCGCTGGGTCAGCAGGTCAGCGCTGGCCTCATCGGCTGCTTTCTGCACGACGGGAATGACCGAGCGGGCGGTGCGCACCACGGCTTCGTGCCCGCTCACCAGCACGCGTATCATCTCCTCTGCTTTGGGCACGCCGGGCACCTCCTGAATGGAACTCAGGCGGACGAACTCGGCATAGGTGCCAGGGGCATGCATGCCCAACGCCCGGATACGCTCCGCGATCGCGTCCACCGCGAGGGCCAGTTCCGTGTAGTGCAGCTCGAACATGAGATGCAGCGTCTGGAACATCGGCCCGGAAACGTTCCAGTGGAAGTTGTGGGTTTGGAGATAGAGCGTATAACTGTCCGCGAGCAACCGTGAGAGACCAGCGGCGATCTCCGTGCGGTCGGTTTCGTTGAGGCCGGTATTGATTGGCATGGTGGTGTTCATAGTGGGAGGGTTCGTCTTTGAGCAGGTATTCACTTGTGAGGCTTACGAGACTTCGAAAAGGCTTTCGGTTTGGTCGGGCAAACGGGATTGAGCGCGGATGGCATGGGGCACGGCCCGATTTGAGGGAAGTTGATCAGAGGCACGGCAGCTTGCGGCGGGACATCCCTAGTTCTATTAGGTCGCCAGAACGTGCAGCACGGAGTTTTCGCCGCCGAAGGGATTGGGGCGACCTTCCGCGCACGCCGGGTCGGGCAGCCAGCGGTTGTTCACCACGAAGAGGTATTCGTAGGTGCCGGGTGACAGTTTCAGTTCAATATGCCACTCCTCGCCCTCGCGCTGGAGGGCGGTAGGCTGCCAGTCAGTGAAGCTGCCCGCGATACTGACGGTGTCGCCATGCGGGCAATGCAGGCTGAGCCGGATGGTCTCAAGCCGGGCGGGCGCGGCTTCGGTGTTGGTCTTCCTTGGTTTCGTTTTGCCAGTTGTTTTCATATTCGTGCATTGGGTTGTTCGTGGGATGATCTTTGCGTTTACGGAGTTGAATCCCTCGCGCTCACTCGAAAGTCGCGCCTTCGCCGGCTTCCTCGTGGGTTTTACCGTCGCGGATGTGGTAGATGCGCTTGAAGGTCGGGATGATCTTCTCGTCGTGAGTCACGACGATGATAGCGGTCTCAAACTGGCGGGCCATTTTGTTGAGGATGCGGATTACCGCCAGCGCCCGCTCGCTGTCCAAAGGGGCGGTGGGCTCGTCGGCCAGAATCACCGGCGGGCGGTTGACTAGCGCCCGGGCGATCGATACCCGCTGCTGCTCGCCGCCGGAAAGTTGCGACGGCATGGCCTTGGCGCGATGCGCGACGTCGAGGGCTTCGAGCAATTCCAGTGCCCGGTTCCGGGCTTCGCCGTCGGGGTGCCCGGCCAGCATGGGCAGCAACGCCACGTTGTCGGTGACGTCGAGAAACGGGATCAGATAGGGGGCCTGAAAAACGAAACCGATCTTGTCGCGGCGCAGTTCGCGCAGGTCAGGGATTTTCCACCCATGGTCGTAGATCACGTCTTCACCCAGTGACATGCGGCCCGCGGTGGGCTCGATGACCGCGCCCAGGCATTTGAGCAGGGTCGTCTTGCCGGAGCCCGAGGGGCCGACCAGCCCGACGACCTCGCCGGGAGCGACCCGCATGTCCACGCCCTTGAGGGCATCGACGGCGGTGTCGCCTTCACCATAGCGCTTGCGCAACCCTTCGATTTTGATGCCTCGCCAATGCATATCAGCCTCCGATCGCCTCCGCGGGGTCAACCTTGAGGGCGGCGCGGATGGCCAGCACGCTCGCGAGCACGCAGATCGCCATCATCGCAACGAAACCCCAGGCCGTGTCGCGCGGTTCGAGCAGCACGAATTTCGGGAAAATGGGTGCCCAGATGGTGGCGGCGATCTTGCCCACCACGAAACCGATGACGCCGAGCCCCAGGGCCTGCTGCAGGATCATCGCGGCGATGGTGCGGTTCTTGGTGCCGATCAGCTTCAGCACGGCGATCTCCCGGATTTTCCCCATGGTCAGCGTGTAGATGATAAAGGCGACGATGGCCGCGCTGACGACAGCCAGAATCACCAGAAACATGCCGATCTGTTTGGCCGAGGTGGCGATCAGTTTGCGCACCAGGAGATCCTCCATCTGCGCCCGGGTATAAACCTGCAGCCGCTTCCACCGCCGGATCGGCTCGGCCACTTCCTCCGGGGCGTAACCGGGCAGGGTTTGCACGAGCACCGCATTGACCGAGGGGTTGGCGCCTTGGGCGGCAATCACCGCATCGAGCAGGCCCGGCACCCCCGGGCGATTGAAAGCCGGACTGGCGGTGGTGCGGCGACGCTGTTGGAGGATGGCATCGTTGTCCTTGAGGAATTGGGCCTCTTGCGCGTCTTTCAGCGGGATGAAGACCATCGGGTCACCGCCGGATGACACCATGCGGCGGGTCAGCCCGACCACGGTGTAGAAATTGCGGCGAATCTGAATGCGCTCACCCAGCCGGAACTTGGAGGCCACATCGGCCACGGCTTCGTAGTGCCCGCGGGTGATTTGCCGCCCGGCGATCAGGTATCCTGGCTGCCCGGGTTCGCCGGGCCCACCGGGCACCACGCCGACCACCATGGAGCGCACATCCGTTTCTCCCCGGCGCACCTGCATGGTGAGGTAGGTGACGTTGGCCGCTCGCGCGACACCGGGCATGCCCAGGATGCCGCGATAGACATCGTCGGGCAGGCTGGACGGCTCGGCATAGGGGCCAAGCGTGTCCTTCTGCACCACCCACAGATCCGCGCCACTGTTGTCGAGCAGCGCCTTGGCATCGTCCACCATGCCGCGATAGACTCCCGCCATGGTCAGCGTCACACCGATCAGCAAGCCCAGTCCCACGCCGGTGAAGACGAACTTGCCCCACGAATGCAGGATGTCCCGTCCGGCGAGGCTGATCATGGCGAGACTCCGGGCAGGCGTTCGACGAGCTTCACGCGGGTATGGGCACCGAGCGAGCGCTGGCTATGGACCACCACGCGGGCGCCGGGCTCGAGGCCGTCGAGAACCTGCACCCGGCCCTCAAGGTCGATCGCGCCAATCTTGATCGGCGCGAAGCGCAGGGCGCCGTCCTCGAAGAGCCAGACGCCGAGTTTCCCTCCCACCCTCTGCACGCTGGCATTGGGCACCACGGGCGCGGCGGGCAGCGCGGGCAATGCCACCGTGACTTCGACCAATTCCCCGACCGGAGGCAACGGCTCGGGGATCGCATCGAATATCACTTTGGCGAGGGTCTCCTCGGTTACGGTATCGGCGACCGGCTCAACCCGCAGCACCTGTCCGGCGATTGCGCGGCCGGCTTGCGAACGGAGCACGATCCGGGCCGGCAGGTCGGTGCGCAGGCCGGCGGCGCGCAGTTGATCGAAACGCACGTTGATCCACAGGCTCGCGGGGTCGATCACTTCCACCACCGATTGCCCGGCCACCACCGTGGTGCCCGGGTCGGAGTTCCGCGCGGTCACCAACCCGGCCATCGGTGCGACCAGGCGCAGGTTGGCCCTCTGTCGGATCGACACGTCAAGATCGGCACGGAGCCGGGCCGATTCCTGCCGGGCGACTTCCAGATTGGCGCGAGTGACCGCGAGACCGGCGTCGGCTACCTGAAGTTCCTGTTGCTTGGCTTCGACCGCCTCCGCGCTCGCCGAGCCCGCCTGCCGGAGTTTTTCGTAACGGCTGGCTTGCGTCGTGGCATGGCTCTGGCGGGCCGCGAGCTCCTGAATTTGGGCCTCGGCGGCCAGCACCCCGGCACCGGCCCGCTTGAGCGCGGCCTCTTGGGCGGCGATCCGGTCGTCAAGATCCACCGGATCCATTTCCCCCAGCAATTGTCCGGCCTCGACTCTGTCACCCACATCCACGTCGACCCGCATGATACGTCCCGCGATGGTCGGGCCGATCTTGTAGGTGTAGCGGGCTTCGACCGTGCCGATACCAAACAGCGCCGGCGTGATGGAAGCATTTTCGACCGAGACCACCGTCACCGGGACCGGGGCCAGCGGCCCTGAGCGCAGCGCGACATAGATGAACAACACGACCAGCGGGATGAGCACACCGACCAGCGCCCAAGTGCGACGATTCATGGGGGGAAGTTTCATGGCACCCTCCTGATGCCCCGGGCAATGATGGCGAAAGCCCCGGGAGCGGCGGTCCGGATGCGCTGGACCTTGCCGGAAAGCAGGGACTGCATGACCAAACCTTGGATCGACCCGATGAACAAGGTGGCCGCGGCGGCCGAATCGACCTCCATTGCCAGTTCGCCCTGCGCCTTACCTTGCTCGACGAGGGTCCGCAGGCGCGTGCCATATTGCGTGATACACGTTTGCACCATGCGCTTGGCCGGCGTGTCCTCCGCCCGCTGGAGTTCGCCGAACAGAATCCGCGGCACTCCGGGATGCCGGGCCACGAAATCGATGTGGGCCATGAACATCGCTTCCAGAGCCGCGAGGGGTGACGCGGCCGTCAGCGCCGCTTCGTCGATGCGGGCCATGAGGCGTTCGGCGACCCACTCCATCACCGCCTGCCAGATGGCTTCCTTGGTCGCGAAGTGCCGGAAAAGCGCGCCTTGGGTTAAGTTCATCCGGTCGGCAATTGCCGTGGTGGTGATTTCTCCCGGGTTCTGCTCGGCGGCCAGCGCAATCACCGTCGCCACGGTGACGGACCGGCGCTCGTCCGCAGGCAGGTGCTTCGGCTGGGTTACAGGTTGGGCGTTATGCATTGTTAGTAATCAATTACTTTCTTTCTGGCGAGCGTCAAGGGGTTTCTTTCCGCCCTTTGGACGTGGCCGCGTAACTTGTGGTCAGACGGGCCGTTACGTCCAATGCTTGGGACATATTTGATCGGTCCTGAAAAACCCGTTTACGGGCTGAGACTAAAAGAGGGGCGCGGAGCCAGAGTGGAACTGAGTTGATGAAGGAGGCGTTGCCAAAAGAAGCCCTGAAGCTTCTGGAAGTTCATGGCGGCGGCGCTGAGGTGGCGTTGATGGCATCGCCCGTGGCGCCTTTGAGCCGGTTGCGTTCGAGACGGTGTTTACCCTTGAGATGTCCAATGGTGGGTTCGACGGCAACGCGGGGTTTCATCAAACGTCAGAGCGTTAGGGCGTCGATCCTTGGCGGCGTTTGTCGACATGCACCGTCTCGGGACCGGTGTAACTGTGACCGCGCTAGCCCATGTCGACATGCGTTTGCGGTGCTGCACGAGCCGTCGCTCCACCGGCGTGCCGGTGGAGTTCGGGTGGCTATGGAGGTGGACCAGCTTGCCGATCCCTCGCTTCGCGAGGTGGTGGTCACGGGGTTAGCCCGAGCTGTTCAAGGTTGGTGAAAAACTTCTGCGGACTGCCGAACAGGCTGGTTTCAACCTGGCCCTTGAGCTTCCCATCCGATCCCAGGATGAGAACCGTCGGAAAGCCTTGAATGGCGAAGCGCCTGGCCAAGGCGTCATTGGCCGATTGCTGCGCGGCCGGCAGTTTTTTGCGGCGCGGAAAATCCACTTGGAGCAGCACCAGATGGCGCGCCGCATAGTCGGCGAACTCGTTTTTCGAGAAAACCTGTTTCTCCAACAGCATACAGGGCGGGCACCAATCGGAGCCGGTGAAGGCCAGGACCAAGGGTTTGCTCTCGGCGCGGGCGCGTTCTTGGGCGGCGGAGAAATCCGTCAGCCACCCGGCCTGGGTCGCTTGGGTTTGCCCCGCGTCGGGCACCCGGCGCAGGAACACAAGGAGAATGCCAAGGACGGCCAATCCGACCAGGAACAGTATTTTGATTTTCATAAATGGGGCGCTTGGCGTCCTCGCGATGAACAGGCTCAATCTTGGCGGGTGGCTCCGCCGGTCGCACGCCACGACACGGTGGCGCTGGAACCGACCATCAGCAGCGCCGCGGCGACTGGGTGCAGCCAGCCACTGGCGGCCAAGGCGATACCGACCAGGTTGTAACTGGCGGCGAAGAGGAGATTGGTGCGGATGGTGCGCACGACCCGGCGGCTCAGAATCACGGCCCACGTTAGCGTTCGGAGGTCATTGCCGTGCAGGGTCGCCCCGGCTGTGGCGACGGCAAGTTCGGCTCCGTGGGCAAGAGCGATTCCCGCCGCCGCGGCGCTGAGTGCGGGCGCGTCGTTCACGCCGTCGCCGACGAACGCGACCTGTTCGCCGCCTTGTTGCCAGTGATGGATGCGCGCGGCCTTGGCCTCCGGGGTGAGGCCGGCCGCGACTTCGTCCAAACCGAGGCCGGTCGCCCGTTCAGCCCGGTCGCCGGTCAGGATGGAGACGTGCAAGCCGAGTGCGCGAAGTTGGGCGACGGCCTCGGGGGCCGAGGCGCGCAGTCGTTCGCGCAAGGCGGCGATGCCCGCAAGGCGGCCATCGAGTTCCAGATAGACGAGGCGATCTCCTTCCAGATGGTGAAGCGAAGCCAGCAGCGGGATTTCATCCGTCGGTGCGGTTAACCACTCCCGGGTGCCGATGCGGAGCCGAAAGGGCGTTCCTTCAGCGCCGCAGCCATGGGCCTCGAGGCCGCAACCGGACACGGTCCGCACGTTGATCTGAACCGGATTCGGCTCAACGGGCTCCGGCCCGTGCGCGAGAAATGCGCGGGCAAGGGGATGAGGCGAAACGGCCTGCGCGGCCCGGACCAGGGAGAGCAAGCGTGCTCGGTCAGGTCCACTCCCGGCGGTGGCGACGTCGACCAGGGCAACGTGCTCATCGCTCAGGGTGCCGGTTTTGTCGAAAGCGATGCGGGTGATCGTCGCCAGCCGGCCGATGAATTCGGCGTCGCGCACGACGAGCCCGCGGGCCGACAACGCGGCGAGGGCGTTCCAGATACCGGCCGGGGTGGCCAGACCCATGGCGCAAGGACAGGCGACCAGCAGGACTGCCATGGCATTCATAAAACCGACGGACCACGAAGCCCGGAGGCTCCAGAAGGCGAACGTTGCGAGGGCCACCAACAGCACCAGGGGCAGAAACCATCTGACCATACGGTCGGCCTGCGCCTCCAGTCGGGACGGCCGCTCGGCCGCCGATTCCACGGCGGTCAGAAGTTCGTCGAGCCGGCGGCGGTTGCCGGCGCGGGTGGCGACCACGATGAGCACCCCATCCACCGCATGACTGCCGGCGAAGACCGGGTCGCCGGCGCGCCGGACGACTGGGTGCGGTTCACCCGTGAGAGGCGTTTCACGCACGAACGCCTCGCCGTGCTCGATGTGGCCGTCCGCAGGTATGCCCTCGCCGGGGAGAATCCGGAGCCGGTCACCGCCGCGCACCCGTTCCACGGCGATGGTTTCCGCGCGTCCGTCGGCCCGCAGTCGCCGGGCGGTCGCAAAGGTCTGGCGCAGGCGGCGAGCCTCGCGGAAGGCTTGGTCTTTGGCGCGGGCCTTGAGGGTTTGGCCGGCGCCATAGACGGTCAGGAGCACCGCGACGACTTCGTAGAACACCGGGCCCCGGCCCGTGATGCTGGCAAGGAGCGAGGCTCCAAATGCGCCGATCACGCCCGTGAGAAAGAGCAGTTCGATGGTGATGCGGCGTTCGCGGACCGATTCGGCCGCATTTCGCAACAGGGGCCAACCCAGCAAGGCGAGCACGCCGGCCGTCAGAGCGATCAGGGCAAGGTGAAAACCCAGCCGAGCCCCGCCCGTCGGACCGGTCAGATTCACGGCGAGTCCCAGGACCATGGTTTGTCCGGCGAGCGCGGCCCCGATCCCGATCTTTAACCAGGGGGAGGCGCTCGTTTTAGGTTCCTCCGGTTCCACCGGCTGGCGACCGGAGTCAGCGAGAACGCGACAGGCATAGCTGCAGTAAAGGGGCCCCGTTGGCGCGGTTCCATCCGCTTTCGCAGGCACCAACGGCGTGGCGCAATAGGCGCAGGCGGTGAGACTGGCCGGAGATGTGACCATGGCGGATGGCACTATTGTAGTGGCAAGGCGAGCAGTTCGTCGGCGGTCCACGGTTTGCCGATGCGCTCCTGGGTGGAGAAGCGCAACCCGGCGACATCCGCCACGGAGACGGACGCGGCGGAGTTGCCCCATTCCTGGCGCACATAGCTCAGGACGGCGGCGATCTGCTCATCGCTGAGGATATCGCGCCAAGGCACCATCACATTGTTGTAAGTCTGCCCGTTGACGGTGATGGGACCGTTCAGTCCGCCCAAGACGATACGCACGAGCCGGGCGTGGCCTTCGGTATTGACCCAATCGGAACCGGCGAGGGGTGGAAACACCCCGGCCACACCCTTGCCATCCGCTTGATGGCAGGCCGCGCAGTTGGTGGCGTAAACCCGTTTGCCGAGCACCAGCGGATCGATGGGTTTGGGTGGACCGGCGACGGCGGGGGAATTGCGCGGGTTCTCGTCGAAGATCATGGGATCATAGCTGCCGTTGTAGCTGCCAAGATAGTAGCCGCCCCAGAAAACCAGCGCGACGATCAGCACGATCAGCCAGCGCGGCGCGGATTCATAGCCTTCCTGGGGTTCAGGTTTTTCGCGCTGGAGAATGGCGGCATGCATGGCCGCCACGTCGTGAGTTTCCTCGCCAACAGGGTTAGGCGCAGCGGGAAGTTTTGGTTCAATCGGTGGATGGTCCATGGGCCAGCGGTTATTTGCCCAGCGGAGCTTCCGGCAGGGCGATGTCGGCCTTGAGACTGAGCAGGTAGGCAACGAGGTCCCTGGCCGCTCCGGTAGGCACGATCTCCTCGCCGGGCGCCGGAGCGAAGGCACCGGTCAGTTGCAACGCATCCGGCGAGGGTTGTGCCGCGGAGCCGATTTTCCGGGTCTCAAAGAGGAAGGGGAACGCCGGCATGTTGGAGCCGGGCGAAGTGCTTTGCGGATTGTAGAGATGGTTCATCTGCCAGGAAACACTCGGCTGCCGGATGCCGATGTTGGTGAGGTCGGGGCCGGTCCGCATGGTGCCGAGGTAAACGGTTTTCTGGTTGATGTAGTCACGCGTCACGCTGCGTCGTTTCCCCCACCCGCGCGCGATGTCCGCGCCGAAACCTTCGGGTCGGACTTGCTGGCTGTGGCAATAAACACAACCATTGGCTCGGTAAACCTCGGCTCCGCGAATGGCGGAACCGAAGTCGGTCACGGGATAGACGCTGTCGGTTTCCTCGATTTTCGCAGGCGCCAGCCCGCCATATTGCCAGTTGGGAACCACCGTGAGGCCGATCCACGAGGCCGCCACGGTGGCGAAAATTCCGGCAAAGAGAAACGGTCCGTAGTTCATGGCCGAGCCACCGTGGCCGGCAGCACTGGGGGCCAGCGGCAAAATCGGGCGCAGGCCGGCAGCGATGAAGGGCACCGGCGGACGGTAGGCTTGACCGCGACGGGCGAGCAACCAGACGAAGTTCCAAATGAAAGCCAGGTGCCCGACGGTGAGGAGCACACCGGCGACCGAGCGGGTGACCAGGTAGGGTTTGGTCAGCGCCACGATTTGCAGGAAAGGAATGTCGGGGTTGTTGAGCGCCAAGCCTTGCAGGACTCCGCCGACCGAGAGCGGCACCACATAGAGGATGATCCCGATGGCGGTGCACCAGAAGTGCATCGAGATGAGACGAGCCGAAGGCCATTCCCGTTGGGCGAGGCGTGGCACGATGTAATACATCGAGCCGAACATCACCATCGTGAAGAACGCATAGACTCCGATGTGCGCGTGGGCGATGGTGTAGTGGGTGAAGTGGGTCACCTCGTTGAGCGAGCGGATCGCCATCGAGGAACCCTGCAGGCTCACCACCGTGTAGCTCATCGCGCCGAACACGATGAACCGCAGCGTCGGGCTGTGTTTCAATGTATGAAAATGTCCCACAATGGTGAGGTGGTGGTTGATCGCCACGGTCACGACCGGAATGACCATCATGACGCTGGCCACGCTGCTGACGGTGATCAGCCAGGCCGGCATCGGCCCGCCGATGAGATGGTGGATGCCGGCCCAGTTGTAGAAGAGAGCCAGCGACCAGAAGCCAAGGATCGACAGGAAGTAACTGTGAATCGGCCGCCCGATGACCTTGGGGATAAAGTAGTAGATCGCCGCCAGGCCGATAGGGGTGAACCAGAGGCCGAGGACATTGTGGGCGAACCACCAGTTGACCGCCGCCTGCACGGTGCCCCGCACCGGGATGACGAGCAGCATCAGGTTGGCGGCGGCATAAAGCCAAGGAAACCAAAAGAGCGCGGCGAGCACATACCACTGGGAAACGTAGAGGTGGCGCTCGCGCCGGTAGCGGAAAATAATGACGGCCCAGATCGCGATGAGCGCGTAGGCGACAAATAAGATGCTGCCCGCGTAGGTGGGCATTTCGAGCCACTCAATGCTGGTGCTGTCCCCGGTCAGTATGCCGACGAGGCCAATGGTCACGCCGATGTTCCAAAAGACCGTGGCCACCAGCACCAGGCCCGCCTGCATGAAGGGCACGCGGCACAACCGACAGAGCAGCCAGATGGCCACGCCGAGGGCCGCCTGTGACGCAAAGCCGTAAACCATGGCGTTCAAGTGGGCCGGGCGCACGCGGCCGAAGGTCAACCAGCCCCAGTCCGTGAGGAACTCGGGCGAGTGCATCTTATAGGAAGCCAGCAGGGCGAAGACCGTGCCCGCGAACAGCCAGAGCAGGCTGTTCGCAAACATGAACAGCACGGGACGCCGACACGAGGCGTCGATCTCCGCGAGCAGCGCTTTGCCCTCGGCCGAATGGCCGGAATCGGAAGGCGTAAGCGCCTGCAGCAAGGTGGGTGGCGTGCTCATGGTAGTTCCCGCCCGGCGGCCGAATGGGCTTTGCGCGCAGGGTAGCGATCAGAGACTTGCCCCAGTGGCTCTTCCTCGTCGAAGACCAGTAGCGCGTCGCGCTCCGTGTGGCGGAACTGTCCGGAGCGGAGCGCCCAGCGCAGGGCCAGCAACGCAGAGCCGGTGAGTAACACGAAGCTGCCGATCAGAATGAAGGTGTAGGCGGTCATCGGGGTTTAGGTTTCCAGCAGGCTGCGCAGCATCCACGCGGACTTCTCGTGCAGTTGCATGCGCTGGGTGAGGAGATCGGCGCTAGCCTCATCGGAGGCTTTTTCCACCAGGGGAAAGAGCGAGCGGGCGGTGCGCACGACGGATTCATTGCCCTTCACGAGCAAGTGGATCATCTCTTCAGCTTTGGGCACGCCGGACACTTCCTGAATGGAACTGAGGCGCACAAACTCGGCGTAAGTGCCGGGCGCAGACATGCCCAGCGACCGGATGCGCTCGGCGATGGTATCCACCGCCAGGGCCAGTTCCGTGTAGTGCTGCTCGAACATGACGTGCAGCGCCGGGAACATGGGGCCCGTGACGTTCCAGTGGAAGTTGTGGGTTTGGAGATAGAGCGTGTAGCTGTCCGCGAGCAACCGTGAGAGACCAGCAGCGATTTCAGTGCGGTCGGCCTCGTTGAGGCCGGTGTTTATTTGGATGTTGTTTTTCATGGGAGTGGATGAGGAGGAAGCGAGGCCGGAGCCGGAGCGTGGGATTTTGAAATCATGCGCAGCATCTTCACGTTGATGATAAAAAAGCGTAGAACCTGATAGGGCGCAAAGGTGCGCCAGAACCGGGTGAACGGAGTCGGGACGGTGGCGTAGGCGACGGGGCTGCTGAGGTCGGAGGTTTTCATGGTGAGAGCAGTCACTCGGGGATCAGCGACCAGAACGGCCGGCACTTGGCTTTATAGATGAACAGATGATGCAGCAGGTGTTTGAGCCAGTGGCCTGCGAGGCCGATTTCCCCGGTGGTGTGTGTGAGGTCGCGGCCGAATTCGTAGCGTTCAAAATCAGGGACGAGCGGATACATGGTAATCGTGGCGGCAGTGCCGTGGAAGAGGCCTTTGCCGGCGGAGGCGACACAGGCGGCGCCCATCGTGGCGAAGGGCACGCGGTGCAGTGGCCACTCGCCGCCGAGCCGGATGCGGTCGGCAATGGAGAGGGCCACGGTGCGGCCCATGATACCGGCGGTCATGCCGGTGCGCGGGACGGCGGGCGCGACGAGGGTGCCCTTCGGCGTGCGCAGCGGGCGGGAGACGGCGTGCGGGGGCGCGAAGGCGATGCCGGCGGCGAAGATGTTGGCGTAGGTCGGATTCTGGTAGGTGGCCGGCCAGTCGCGGGGGGACCACTCTTCAAACGGGCGTTCGGTATAGTCGGCATCGACCCGCATAAACCCACTCGGCGCGAATAACCGCGGCGCGATGTCGGCGCCCGCGCGATCCGTGGTCGCCAGGCCCACACCCCGAAAGGGCGGCAGGAGCATGGCGAAGGCGAACGGGAGTTCGCGCTCATGCCCTTCCACGGTCTCGTAGGCGAGCTGGCCGGGGGCGACTTGCTGCACGTGGGCGCGGTTGATCCACTCGACGCCACGCTCCACAAAAAGCGACTCCGCGAAGAGGCGGCTCGGGGTCACGTAACCGCCGCGCTTGAGGTGCAGGCCGCCCAGGCCGAAGTCGCCCAGCTCGTTTTCATTGGTCAGGAAGATAACGCGTGCGCGGTCGCGCACGCCATGGCGCCGCAGCTCGTGCTCGATGTTGAACACATACTCGAAAGCCGCGCCTTCGCAGGTGCAGGTGCCGTGGCCCATGCCGACGACGAGCGTTTGTTTTTCCCCGCGCTTCATGCGGGCGATACTTTCGCGAAAAGCACGTGCGGTCTCGACCGCATGATCAGCGGTGCAGACGGACCAACTGTGACCGCCGTGCGGCCCGAGTCCGGGGGTCGCGCCAAAGTTCAGCTTCGGGCCGGTGGCGTTGACGAGGTAGTCGTAGGTTTCGCGGTTCGGCGCGGAGCCGAGGCGGGCATCGGCGGGCGTGTATTCAATGTGAGACCCGGGCAGATCGGCGCTACCCTCCGGACGGATGACCGTCGCCCGGCCCTGCCGGAATTCGATACCCTGCCGCGCATAGACGGGCGCGAGGGGGAAGACGACATCGCGCCGCTCCATCGTGCCGGCGCCAACCCAGATGTTGGAGGGAATCCAATTCCATTCTGCGTCAGGAGAAATGACAACAATCTCGTGGGCGCGGGGGAGTTTTTTGCGCAGCAAGGTCGCTGCGGTGTGGCCGGCGATGCCGGCCCCGAGGATGACGGTCTTGGCCAAGGTGGGGACAGGTGCGGAGTTGCGGGCGGTTACATAATCAATAAGTCGGAGTGGGAGCGACGGTTTGGAGGAAGCTGGCCTGATCCCGCGCCACCGCGCCGCCCATGACTTCAGCGACCACGCCTCCAAAGAGCGGGGCGATGAGGGCGGGGTTCATGGCCCCGACCCAGACGGAGCCATCACTCTTCTCGTAAACGGAGAGCGTGCAGGGCATGAGCACCGACACTCGCCGCGCGCCGTCGTCCTGCAAAATCCGGGCGGCATGGTTTGCTTGGCAGAGGTTGACGAGGTGCACCGGGCGAACACGGCCGCCGCCGTTTTTCTCGATGGATTTTTCCAGCTCGACCACGCTCGACACGACCCAGCCAGCGGTCTTGGCGGCCGATGAGAGGCGGGCGACGGTTTCGTCGAGCGGATAGGCGCTGCGTTGCTCCGGAAGCATGAGCGAGGGAGCGAAGGCGCGGAGTCCAATGAAGAGAAGGGCGACACTGGCCAAGAGTCCGGCGAGCAGACCGAGGATGAATTTTTTCATGGTGGTTGGAAGGGGCGGGCGGCAGGAGGGATCAGGACAGGGAGTTCAGAGTTGAGGCTTTGGCGTCGTGGCGGTTTCAGCAGGCAGTTCGGGCAGGGTCACGACGGGCTGTTGGCCGGTGAGGGTCTTGAGAAAGGCGGTGATTTCCATAACCTCCTGATCCGTGAGAGTCGCACCCAACTGGCTTGAGCTCATCACGGCGACGGCTTCCTCAAGACTCCAGACCTGGCCGGAGTGGAAATAAGGCGCGGTGAGCGCGATGTTACGCAACGGGGCGGCACGGAAGACGTAGTCGTCGGTGGCGGTCTTGGTGACTGCGAAGCGCCCGCGGTCGCCCGGCGGGAGGATGTCAGCGCCGGGTTTCTTGACCACGCCGAAGGGAAAGTAGGACTGGCCCCCAAGATTGACACCGTTGTGGCAGGCCATGCAGCCCTTCATCGTGAAGATGCGCAGGCCGGCGCGCTCCAGCTCGTTCAGGGCGGTGGCGTCATCCGAAAGGTAGCGGTCGAAGCGGGCGCCGGGGGTGATAAGAGTGGCCTCGTAGATTTCGATGGCGCGGGCAATGTTGTCAAAGGTCACGGGATCGTCCGTGCCGGGAAAGGCGGCCTGAAAGCGGCTTACGTATTCGGGCAGGCTCTTGAGCGTCTCGACGACAAGGTCAGGGTGGTTGGCCATCTCGACACCGGCTTGGATAGGGCCCTTGGCCTGGGCCTTGAGATCCTCGGCGCGGCCGTCCCAGAACTGCGCGACGTTGAAAACAGCGTTGAGCACGGTGGGCGAATTGCGCGGGCCCTTCTGCCAGCCGTGACCGATGGAGGTGGGCAGGTTGTCGTCGCCACCCATGCTGAGGTTGTGGCAGGTGTTGCAGCTGATGGTGCCGCTCTTGGAGAGACGCGGCTCGAAGAAGAGCATCTTGCCCAGCTCTGCCTTGGCCGGGGAAGCCGGATTGTCCTTGATCGCCGGGGCCTCGGCCGGGACTGGCTTGAAGACCTGTTTGGCCAGGGCGAGGACGTCGGGATCGCTCATCTGGGCGAAAACAGCGGGCGCCAGGAACAAGGCGACCGTTAGGCTAGCGTGAGGGAGGCAGAAGGGTGTTTTCATAAGGCGGAGCAGGAGGAGCGGTTCAGGGTTGTCTCACGGTGACGCGGATGAGGCCGCGCCAGTCGCCGACGGCGTAGCCGGTGGCGTCGTCGTGCGGGTAGCGCACCCGGAGGAGCGCACGCAGGGACGGTGACTGGGCCTCCGGGTTGCCATGGCAGGCGAGGCAGGCGGCCTGGATGCCGATGGTGCGGTAAAGACGCCACTCGGGCCCGGCGGCCCCGGCGGTCTCGACCTTCTGGACGAGCACCGCAGGTGCGGGTTTGCCGTCGGCAACGAGGGCTGCGACGTGGTCGAGCGCGGCGCGTTCGGCGGCGTCGGGAGCGTTGGCGGGATTGCGCAGGCGCAGGCTGGTGCGCTTGATCGCCACGACCTGCTGTTGCGCGGGCAGAGGCTCGTTTGTGAGGGGAAGAGCCTTGGTGTGACAGACCTCCACGGCCTTTTCCGGGCCGCCGGCGCCGAGTGCGGCGGTGAGCTCGGTGACCAGCCGCGTGGCGACGATGGCAGAAGCGGCTTCGCCGGTTTGGCGGATTGAGGCGGCCTCGGGAGCCGCGGGATCCACGAAGGTGATGCGGGTTTCCACGGCGAGGGCCGCCGGACCGGTGGTGAGCGCCGCGAGCAGGGCAAGCAGGGGACAGTTTTTCATGGGGTTGGCAGCTTGGCGGGCGAGCGCGGGTCGAAGTGGGCGCGGATGCCGCCAGTGAGACTGGAGACCTGGAAACCGTTTTGCGCGAGGATGCGCGCGGCGAAATAGGCGGTCTTGCCGAGGGCGCACACGGTGACGACCGGGCGCAAGTGGTCGAGTTCGCCGAGCCGGCCGCGCAGGGCGGCGAGCGGGATGTTGATCACGCCGTGGCGCGGGATCGGATGGGAATGCACCAGCGCGGGCGGGCGGACATCGAGCACCTGGACGGTGGCATCGTCGGGCAGGGAATCAATGGGCGTGACGAGGCCGTCGCGGGTGTTACCGGCGGCGAAGCCGGCCAGATTGACGATGTCCTTGGCGGCGCCGAAGGGCGGGGCGTAGGCGAGCTCAAGCTGGGCAAGGTCGTCGATGGTGAGACCGCCGGTGATGGCGGTGGCGATCACATCCAGGCGCTTGTCGACCCCGGCGAAGCCGGTGGCCTGCGCGCCGAGCACGCGGCCGGTGGCGGGATCCCAAAGCAGCTTCAGGAGGAGCGGCTTGGCGCCCGGATAATAGCCGGCGTGATGGTTGTCGTTGACCGTGACCGCGCGGTAGGCGCGACCGGCGGCGCGAAGGCGCTTCTCGGTCCAGCCGGTGAGCCCGGCGGCGACGTCGAAGGCTCGGACGATGGCGGTGCCGAGCAGGCCGGGCCAGGACTTGGCGAGGTCGGGGCGGAAGATGTGGTCGGCGACGAGCCGGCCCTGGCGATTCGCCGGACCACCCAGCGCAACCGAGACCGGGTCGCCCGTGACGAGATCCTCGGTCTCAATGGCGTCGCCCGCGGCGTAGATGTCGGGGTCGTCCGTCTGCATGAAGCCGTTGACACGAATGTGACCACGCGGCCCGAGGGCGAGGCCGGCGGCGCGAGCGAGCGCGGTGTCGGGACGGACGCCGATGGCCAGGACGACGAGATCGGTGTCGAACGAGCGGCCGGAGGCGAGGCGGCAGCGCAGGCCGGCGGCGCCGTCGAAACCGGCGAGGCCGTCGCCGAGGAGGAGTTCCACCCCGCGTTTGCGGAGTTCGTCCTCGAGCAGCGCGATCATCGGCTTGTCGAGCGGGGGCAGGATCTGGTCGAGCAACTCGACGAGGGTGACCTGCTTGCCGAGGTGGATGAACTGCTCCGCCATTTCAAGACCGATGAAGCCGGCCCCGATGACGGTGACATGGCGGGCGCCGATGGCGGCAGCCTTGATCCGGTCCATGTCCTGCAGGGAGCGGAGCGTGAAGACCCGAGGATCATCAATTCCCGGCAGCGGCGGACGGAGCGGCACGGCGCCAGGGGCGAGTAGGAGCTTGTCGTAGGACAGCCATTCGCTCGTGCCGGCGCCGAGATTGTGCAACTGGATGCGCTTGCCGGGGCGGTCGATCACGACGGCCTCGGTGCTCGTGCGAACATCGAGGGCGAGCAGGGCCTTGAGCGTCTGCGGGGTCTGGACCGCGAGGGCGTCACGCTGCCTGATCTCGCCGCCGATGAAGTAGGGCAGACCACAGTTGGCGAAGGAGACATCCGGGCCGCGCTCGATGAGCGTGATGGCGGCGGTTTCGTTGAGACGCCGGGCGCGGGCGGCAGCAGAGGCGCCGGCGGCGACACCACCGATGACGATGAAGCGCGGGGAAGGGTTCATGGTGAGAATGGGGAAAGGGTCAGCGGCGCTTGCGGCACACGGGCCAGCCGGCGCGGTCCAGAGCGGCGAGGGAGCCGGCGTTGCGGGCGTCGAGACCCTCGCGGCGGAGCAGGTCGGCGGCCCTGGCCGAGCGCATGCCGGAATGACAATAGAGGAGGAGCTGCTTGCCGCGGTTCTGCTCGAGGAAAGTTTTCCATTGCCGGCGCGGGCCGCGGAGGTCGCTTAAGGGCAGCAGTGCGGCCTGCCGGGCGGTGCCGGCGGCCCACTCGGCCGGCTCGCGCACATCCACGAGGACGGCGGTGCCGGCCTTGAGCGCGGCGCGCAGTGCCTCGGACTTGATCTCCGGCCGGGCGCGCCAGAGCGTCCACGCGACAAGGGCGACGGAGAGGACTGTAAAGAGGAGGAAGAACAGGTTCATGGATGACGGCGGGAATGCTTACGGGTTGACGACGCACTGTTCGTTGCCGGCATCAGGTGCGGGCGCCGGCTTTTCCCGGCCGGCGTGGGTCATGTAGTAGATGAGCGGCACCGCCAGCGGGCTGATGACGAGCGAGGCGATCGCGCCGAACAGGAGCGAAATGGCGAGGCCCTGGAAGATCGGGTCGGCCAGAATCACGAGGCCGCCGACGACGACTGCGAAGGCGGTGAGCATCATCGGCCGGAACCGGACGGCGCCGGACTCCATGCAGGCGTCGCGCAGCGAGCGGCCGTGGCCGAGGCGCAGCTCGATGAAGTCCACCAAGATGATGGAATTGCGCACGACGATGCCGGCGCCGGCCATGAAGCCGATCATCGAGGTGGCGGTGAAGAACGCGCCCATCGCCGCGTGCGCTGGCAAAATGCCGACGAGGGAGAACGGGATGACGGTCATGACGATGAGCGGTGTGGTGTAGTTTTTGAACCAGCCGACCATGAGCATGTAGATCAGGATGAGCACGGCGCCGAAGGCCAGGCCGAGGTCGCGGAAGACCTCGATCGTGACCTGCCACTCGCCGTCCCACTTCAGGGCGGGTTCGCGGGTGTCACCGGGCATGGTGGCGTTGTGGATTTTCACCACCGGCTGCGTGCCGCCGAAGTCGCGGGCATCGAGCTTCGCGAGTTCCCGGTTCATCGCGAAGATCGCGTAGACCGGACTCTCGACGACGCCGGCCACGTCTGCGATCACGTAGGTCACGTTTTGGAGGTTCTTGTGGTAGATGTTCCGCTCGCTGCGGACGGTCTCCAGCGTGACAAGCTCGCGCAGCGGCACGAGCGGGGCGGCCGGATTCAGGTCGGAGCGGACCGAAAGGGAGAGCAGGTCGTCGGGCCGGGCGCGGAGAGCGCGCGAGAGCTCGAGCACGATGTTCACATCCTCGCGGTCGTCCGGCATGTGCAGCAGGCTGGCCGGGTAACCCTGCACGGCCAGCTGGATGGTGCGGGCGATGGCGGCCTCGGAGATGCCGTGGAGCGCGGCCTTCGCCTTGTCCACGCGGAGAATGGTCTTCGCCTGCTGTTCCTCGACATACCAGTCCACGTCCACGACGCCGGGGCTGGAGCGGTAGATGTCGCGGACCCTGGCGGCGAGAGCGAGGCGGGACTCCCCGGTCGGACCGTAAACCTCGGCGACGAGGGTGGAGAGCACGGGCGGACCCGGTGGCACCTCGGCGACCACCACGACGGCGCCGTATTGCGCCGCGATGGCGGCGAGGCGCGGGCGGATGCGCTTGGCGATGTCGTGGCTCTGGGCGGAGCGCTCGTGCTTGGGGAGCAGGTTGACCTGCAGGTCGGCGACGTTGGCGCCGCGCCGCAGGAAGTAGTGGCGGACTAGGCCGTTGAAGTTGAACGGCGAGGCCGTGCCGGCGTAAACTTGGTAGTCGCGCACCTCGGGTTCGGTGCGGATCGAGGCGGCCATCTCGCGGGCGACGCGGGCGGTCTGCTCAAGCGTGCTGCCCTCGGGCAGGTTGAGGATGACCTGGAACTCCGACTTATTGTCGAAGGGCAGCATCTTGACCTTCACAGCGCTGATTCCGACCAACCCCATCGAGCCGACGGTTAGCGCCGCGACCACGGCGAGAAAGGCCCAGCGCCAGGCGCGGTGGTCAAGCAGCGGGCGCATGAAACGTAGGTAGAGCCGTGTGAAGGCGGTGTCGGGCATGGTCTCGTCGGCTGCTTCCTCCTCCTCGCTCAGCGGGGCGTCGACGAAGCCGGCGGCCTGCGGGTCATGGCGGGCGTGGCCGCGCAGGATCTTCAGGGCGGCCCACGGCGTGACGGCGAAGGCGACGAGCAGGGAGAAGAGCATGGCGGCGCTCGAACCGATCGGGATCGGGCGCATGTAGGGGCCCATCAGGCCGCTGACAAAGGCCATCGGCAGCACGGCGGCGATCACGGCCAAGGTGGCGAGGATGGTCGGGTTGCCCACCTCGTCCACGGCCTCGACGGCGATCTGGAGGAGGCGCTTGCGGCGGCAGCTCGGCAGGCCCATGTGGCGGACGATGTTCTCCACGACCACGATCGCGTCGTCCACCAGAATGCCGATGGAGAAGATCAGCGCGAAGAGCGTGATCCGGTTCAACGTGTAACCGTAGAGGTAGAAGACGAGCAGCGTGAGGCCGAGGGTGACCGGGATGGCTAGCAGGACCACGAGCGACTCGCGCCAGCCCAAGAAGAGCAGGATGAGCACGGCGACGCCGAAGACGGCGATGCCCATGTGCAGGAGCAGCTCGTTGGACTTCTCGCTGGCGGTGGCGCCGTAGTCGCGTGTGACCGCGACGCCGACGTCGGCCGGGATGACGGTGCCCTTGAGGCTTTCAACCCGGGCGAGGACAGCGGTGACGACCTCGACGGCGTTGGCCCCGGGGCGCTTGGCGAGACTGAGGGTGACGGCCGGCTGCTCACCGGTGGCGGTGCCGTGCATGACGTAGGTGGAGGGCTCCTCGGCGCCGTCGGTGATCGTGGCGACGTCGCGCAGGTAAACGGGCCGGCCATCGAAGACCCCGAGGACAACCGCACCGACTTCGCGGGCGTCGCGAAAGAATTCGCCGGTCTGGAGCAGCGTCTCGGTGTTGGTGGAGGCGAGGGCGCCGGTGAAGGCCTGGGCGTTGGCCTGTTGCAGCATCGGCACCACGTGGGCGGCGCTGAGGTTGCGCGAGGCGAGGCCCGCCGGGTCGAGCTGCACGCGGATCTGGCGGCGGGTGCCGCCGATGAGCGTGGTCTCGGCGACCTGCGGGATGGATTTGACGGTGTCGTCCACCTGTGCGGCGATGCGGCGGAGTGTGTAGTGGTCGTAGCGGTCACTATGGAACGTCAGGGCGAGCACGGGCACGTCGTCGATCGTGCGCGGTTTGACGAGCGGCGGGGTGACCCCGAGCGGGATGCGGTCGAAGTTGGTCTGCAGCTTCTGGTTGAGCTTCACCAGGCTGGTCTCGAGATCCTCGCCGACCTTGAAGCGGACGATGGTGAGGTTGCCGCCGGGGCTGGCGGTGGAGTAGAGGTATTCGACGCCGGGAATCTCCCAGAGGAGTTTTTCCATCGGGCGGGTGACGCGGTTCTCGACCTCCGCGGCGCTGGCGCCGGGCATGGCGACCATGACGTCGATCATGGGCACATTGATCTGCGGCTCCTCCTCGCGCGGAAGCATGAGCACGGCAAAGAGGCCGAGCAGGAGCGACGCGGCGACGACGATGGGCGTGAGCTTCGAGTCGATGAAGATCGCGGCCATCCGGCCGGCAAAACCGTATTTGGCAGGGTCGGGGAAGGGGTTGCCGGGGGTCACGCTCACGGCCGGGCCTCCACGGGCTGGCCTTCGCGGAGGTCCGCGGGCGGGTTGAGCACGAGTCGTTCGCCGGCGTCCAGGCCGGAGAGGATTTCCACCGCGTCGCCGCGGATGGCGCCGGTTTTCACGAGGCGGAGGACGGTGCGGCTGCCCTCACCGACGACAAACACGCGCTCCAGCTGGCCCACGCGCGACACGGCGGCGACCGGCACGAACAAGGTCGGCACGGGTGCGCCCGGCACCTGGATGCGGACGAACTGTCCGGAGCGGACGGCCACCCCGGCCGGCACGGAGAATTTGGCCGACACGGTGCGTGCGGAGGCGTCGGCGGAGGAGGAGAGTTCGACCAGCGTGGCGGTAAAGGTGACGCCCGCGACCGGCACCTCGGCGTGGACGAAGGCACCGGTCGCGAGTTTGGCGGCCAACGAATCGGGCAGACCGGTCTCGATCTGGAAGCCCTCGGTGGCCTCGAGCTCGAGCAGCGGCATGCCGGGAGCGGCGAGATCGCCGGCGTTGGCGGGCTTGCGGGAGACGACGCCCGCGAAGGGTGCACGGATCGTGGCGTAACCGAGCATGGTCTCGGCCTCGAGCACCAGGGCGCGGATCATGGTGGCGCGGTCCTCAAGGTTGTTGACCATGTCGGCGGTGCTGGCGCCCTTGCCGAGCAGGTCGCGTTCGCGGGCGAGGTCGCGTGTGGCCTGGTTGAGCTGCGACTGGGCCTGCAGGACGCGGGCGGAGATCTCGCCGGCCGAGATGCGGACGAGCACCTCGCCGGCGGCGACGCGCTGGCCGAGGACGACGGGGAAACCGTCGATTGTCCCCATGACCTTGGCGGCGAGGGACGCGCGCTGGGCGGGCCGGATGGTGCCGGTGATCTCGGTGAGCACGGGCACCGGTTCGGCGCTGACCGTTGCGAGGGCGGCCCGGACGGGCGAAAGGTCTGCGACGGTGGGGCCGGCCGGGTGCTTGGAGCAACCGGCGAAGAGGACGACCGCGGCGGCGGATACGAGGAATAGCGGGAGTTTCATGCGGAGAAGGAAGTCAGGGGTTGGCGTGGAACGACAGACCCAGCGCGCGCCGGTAGTCGGCGACAGCGATGCGTTCGTCGGCCGCAGCAAAGGCATGGCGCATGCGCGCCTCGATGAGGCGGCTTTCCACGCCGATAAGATCGGCGGTGAGCAGAAGGCCTTTCTCAAAACGGGCACGGCTGAGGGCGGCACTTTCGTCGGCCTGGGCGACGGCCTGATCGGTCACACCCAGTCGTTCGCGGGCGGTTTCGAGCGCGAGGCGGGCCTGCTCGACCTCGAGACCGATGCCGAGCGTGGCTTTACGCAGCATTTCCTTCACCTGGGCGAGCTCGGAGGTGCTTTGCCGGATCTTGGCCAAGATCTGGCCGCCGTCGAAAACATTTAGGTCGAGCGTGACTCCGGCCAGCCAGCTGTCGCCGTGGCGGTTGAGCTTCCAGCCTTGGTCATATTGGTAACTGGCGAAGGCGTTAACCGTAGGCTGCCGGCCGCCGCGGGCGGCGCGGAGCATCGCCTCGGCGGCGCTGACGCGCTCCTGCAAGCCGAGCAACTCGGGCCGGCCGGAGAAGTCGGCCTTTGCTGGGGCGGCAAGGCTGGCGAGCGCGGGATCTTCGGTCGCGAGTTCGACGGGTGCGGCGGGAGCTTCGACACCGAGCACGAAATTGAACGCACGCTCGGCGAGCGCGGCACCGTGCCGGGCGGTGGCGAATTGCTCGCGGGTCTGGGCGAACTGCACTTCCAGACTAAGCAGGTCGGCCTTGAGCATCTGGCCGGCGTCATACCGAGTGCGGGCGACAGCGACTGCGGCCCCGTAGGCCTTGACGCCGGCGTCGAGAGCACCGACAGCCTCGCGGGCCTTGCGAATATCGAGGTAAGCCCGCACGACGGCGGCTCCGAGCTGGTTGTGCGCGGCGCGGACATCCTGCTCGGCGGCGCGGACACCTGAACGGGCCGCGGCGAGACCGGCGGTCGGTCGGCCGCCGGCAAATATATTGTAGGCGACGGTGCCGGTGGCATTGAGGTTGTCGATCCGGCCAGGATGGTTGAAATCGAGACTGTAGTTGAAAGCCCGCTGGTTGAGAATGGAACCGAAGGCCATCATCGGACTGTTGGTCTGGGTGTAGCGGCCTTGCAGGGAAACCTGCGGATACCAGGCGGAGCGGGCCTGCTGCACTATGGCTTCGGCAACCTCGGCACGCTGTTGGGCGAGCCGGGCGTCAGGGTTGTCCTTCAGCGCGGCTTGGAGCGCGCGGTCAAGGGTCCACGGTTCGGCGCGAAGCGCGACGAAGCCGAGGCAGGCGGTGAGCAGGATGGGGAGGAGAATCCGGTGGGAGATCATGGGGGATCAGGCGGAGCGGCCGTCGAGCGCGACGAGCAGGCCGAAGAATCCTCCGTAGAGCGCGCCACGCCACCACGTGGAGGTTAGTGGGCAGGTGCCGGAGGTGCATTGGCCAAAATAACCCAGCAGCGCGCCTATAGCAGCACCGGCGAGAAGGGTAAGGGCAAAACGGAGCATGAGCGAGTATCGGTTAAGAGTTGGAATTTTCAGGCAAGGAACTTGCGGCGTAACCAGCGGCAGACAATAGCGGCAATGGCAGCGAGCGCGGCCCCAAACACAGCACCCGTCCACCAAGTTGGATGCAAGG
Organism: Lacunisphaera sp.; assembly: GCA_044224295.1. Taxonomy (GTDB): domain Bacteria; phylum Verrucomicrobiota; class Verrucomicrobiia; order Opitutales; family Opitutaceae; genus Lacunisphaera. The sequence continues at coordinate 61,787 of JBGAKQ010000023.1, forward strand.
GGCAGGAACCGTTCACGCATTCACGATAGTAGCCAACAGCGGCGCCCAGAGCTGCGCCGACCAGGACGACAGGGCGAAGCGAATCATGGGGTTATTTTTGGCCGCCCCAGTGAATGACGTCGTTGGCGTCGACCCAGCCGAGTTTGCGCAGCACGAGCGTGGGCGGACAGAAGCCGGTGAAGGCGGACTGGATGAGGTTGACGCCCACAAAGACAGACAGGAGCAGCCACCACGAGCTGACCCAATGGGCGAGAGCGATGCCTAGCAGAACAAACGTGCCGGCGAGCAGGCGGATGAGTGAGTCTATATTCATATATTGATTGACAGATTATGAGCACTTATGCATATATGATAGTCGATGTCAACGCCCTGTTCCTTTTTTTCCATGTCGAAACACTCCCTCCCCTCCCCTGAAGCCATCGAACTGATCTCGTGGCGCTTCGCCGTCTTGTCTGCACCCATGCGACTGCGGCTAATTCACGCCCTCATCGACGGCGAAAAAAACGTAAACGCCCTCGTGAAGGAAATGGGAGCAACGCAGGCAAATGTTTCCCGCCACCTCCAGACTCTCACGCAAGCCCACATTGTAACGCGCCGCAAGGAGGGGCTCCAGGTTTTTTACTCCATTGCAGATTCCTCGATCATCGAGCTTTGTGAGTTGGTCTGTGGTGGCTTGGAAAAGCAATTGGCCAAGCAAGCCGGGGTGTTCGCGTTCGTCCCTAAAGCTAAAGCCGGTAACAGGGCCCCGTCCCGTTAGGATAATGCCTCCGCCCTGCATCGCACCTTGGAAAAGCGAAAGAACCGCACCGCGATCAAAGACCAACACATAGCTGAATAGAAGATGCACTAACGGCGGGCCCGGCCAGATTCGTCCGTCGGCTCAATCCGGACTTCCGTGACGAGCGGCCCGAGGAAGGTGGTCCCGTCCCGCAGGATCGCGGATTGCCCGATGCTGACCTCCATGGCCTGAGCCTGACTGACCGCCAGATAGACTTCCCGCATGTAGCGGCCGCGCACGCTGATCTCATGGGTGGCGAAGATGATCACACAATTGTTCTCATCCTCGGACAATTCCACGCGGAGGAGGAGCGCATACGGCAGCGCAATCTGCTGCCGTTGGGATTGCAGCCGGAGACAAACCGCGGGGACATCCTGGATGACCAGGCAGCCCGGGTTGCGCGGTTGGTCTTCGCCGGGGAACTTGGGCTTGAGTCCACTCATAGGCGCATCCTCATGCTTTGGGTTGGAGTCTCGGAGTGGCGGTGACTGGGTGAGTAATCCTCGGAGTCGGAATGGGGCCGGGTGCGTGCCACGGCCCGCACGGGAATCATATGAACTTCCGGCGGCGGCAGGAACCGGACATCCGGATGACCGGTGATGTAGGCGCCGATCTGGGCGCGCACCTGCTGGAGGTAGCTCCACGCGCGGACGAGATGGGACCGGAACGCCGGCCGGATTTCGCGGTGCCGGGTGAATTCCATCGCTGAGGTGCGGGCTTCGGAACGAAGGCCCGCGGCATCAAGAAATTGTTCCCGGTCGGGCACGAAGATCCGGACGGATTCACGGCCGCGGGTGGCGGCGACATAGAGCCCCTCGCGGGTGGCGGCACCGGCGAGAAAAACCTTGTCGACCGTGGTTCCTTGCGAGGCGTGCGAAGTGAGTGCATAACCATAGGCCACTTGGCGGGAGCGGAGGGTTGAACCATCCCGCAGGACGAGTTGGCCGGAAGCGTTGACCGATTGGACGGTGACCATGCTGCCGTTGGCCAGCCGGCGGTCCTGGCCGGCCGGGGTTTGAACATGGGCGATTGAGCGGAGGCGCAGCTGGTCGCCAGTCGCAACAGGAGTCGCGCGCTCCTCGCACACGGTCCAAGCCAAGCCGGACTGGCGTGGTGACACGGACACCTCCCCGGCGCGACCGGCCACGATGAGCCGGCGCTGCTCACGGCGGAGCACGCGCAATTCGTCGCCCTTGGCGAAATGCTTCGTCGTCTTGTGGGCGACGAGGATGTCGCCAGGCTGGTAATTGCGATGGTCCTTGTTCTGGGCGCGGGTCCAATCCTTGGAGCGCAGCGCGACAAACTCACGGTCGGGACCGGTCACCTTGCCGGCAGCGCGGAGCCGGTGGCGGGCTTCGAGATTGAGGTGATCGATTTCGCTCCAAGTCGGGGCGACCATAAGGGCGGTCTTTTCACGCTCCTGCATCCCGTCACGCGTGCGGACCTGCTTGGTTTCGGCAGAGGCACGGAACCATTCGTCCACCATTCGCTGGCGGCGGGAGGAGGGGGATTCGATTTCGACGATGGCGCCCATCCGGTCGAGTTTGCGCAGGCCGGCGGTGAGCCGGCCGGCGGCCAAGTCCTCCGCCACCTTCCGGTAACCCGGATTGGAGGCTTGCCGGTGGACTTCGCTGAGGGTCACGATTCGCACGCGGGTCTCCCGCTCGATGATCCGGGCGGCGTCCCCTGCCTCGACGCTCTTGTGCTGGGCCGAATCTCCCACGAGCAACAGCCGGACATTTTGCGCGGCCGTAATGTCCACCAGTTGCTTGAGCTGCCGGGTGGACAACAGGCCGTATTCATCGACGACGACCACCTGGTGGCGGAGAGCTTGTTGCAGGACCGGATCAACGAGTAGGCGTTGGACGGTGGCGGTGGCTTGAAGGACAGTGCCGGCGGAGGCACGGCCGGCGGTCGCCTGATTTGCGCCGTCCCGCTGGAGCACCTCCACGGCCTGGGTGCTGGGGGCAAAGCAGGCGACTTTCCGATTATACCGCGTCACACCCTCAATGAGGGTGGCGAGGGTCTGGGTCTTGCCGGTGCCGGCCCGGCCCCGCAGGACCGTCACAGCGTCGCGGGAATCGAGCGCCCTTTCGACGGCCTGACGCTGTTCGCGGGTGAGGTGGGTGGATTCGTCCGAGGAAACAAAGCCGAAACCGGAATCATGCACGCCGACCCCTGCATTGAGTTGAGCGATGAGGTTGCGCTCGAGTTCGAGGGCGGCCTGGGTGGAGACCTGGCCGTCGACGCGCAACAGGTGGCGGTCGGCCGCCAGGGCGGCCTTGACCGCGGCAAGGGAATGGACGCCGTAGGTCTCGCGGAGCACCTGAGCCGTGAATTCATATTCCGGCACAACGGTCCGCCGCTCAAACAGGTGCTCGGTGGTCCGTGCGATGGCGTCGGGGAGACTGACGGCCTCGGATGTCGCGCATGGGGCATCGGAATTGAGGGCCCGGAGTAGCGCAAGTTCGCCCTCGTTCACCTGAGCAAGTTGGCCTTGCCGGACCTCATCCGGAGTCAGCTCATATTGCTTCGCGGCACGGTTTTCGCGGACGAGGATGGCGATTTCGTCGCGGGTGAGCTCGCGGTCGAGTTCGGCCTCGCGGGCCGCGATGGCCCGGTCGCGCTGCTGCGCGCGTTTGGAGAACCGTTCGAGCAAATCCGAAGATATTCCAGCCAGTTCGAAGCCGTTCGAGCGGCGTTCGATCTGGTAGCCCAGTCGCCGGACCTCTCGGGCGAGCACATTCCGATAAACCTCCGTCAAATACTTGGTCCGCTCGAAGATGTTCGAACTTTCCAGCGCCAGGAGCCGGTTCGAATCACTTCGAGTGACATTGAAAATAAACGCATGCGAATGCAGGTGCGGGTCGAGGGCCCGGCTCTCGCCGTGCCGGAAGACGGCGGCGGCGATGGCCCCGGATGTGACGTAGCGTTTATTGACCCCGCGGCCGGTCTGGTGGCAGGCCAACGTTTCCAACTCGCGCAAGGCCTCCTTGACGGCCGTTTCATGGGCGGCAATGAGCCGCTCGTCGCCACCCACGAAGGCTTGGATGGAAACGGACTTCGGGGCGTTGAAGGTGGCATCATAGCCGGCCCGACGGCCGGCCGCCATCCGCTCGGTGAGCTTGTCGCCGGAAAGCGCGTGGTGATTGCTGGCAACCCGCTCAAAGGCCTCGTCGCTGATAGTGGCACCCTCGGCCAGGCCGACGGCGGCGCAGAGCTGGCCGTGGCAGGAGCCCTCGACTTTCATGCCCTGGGCGTAGTAGTCGGCCTGGCGGAGGTATTCGCCAAGGGCTTTGCTGAAGGCCTTGCAGGTGCGGATCGTCAGCATCCGCCACCTCCGTCAACCAAACTTGGATCAAGGGAACCAAGGACAAACCTACACGAAAAATGACCGACAACCCTATGAAAACAACGACTCAAAGAAACCAATTCAACGAAAACACCGCTAACAAAGACCAAGCAATTAACCAACCCAATGAACCAACCAATGAATGAACCAAAAAAGTAACCTGCTTCACCCAACAATAATAAAACAAAGAAATAGGTAAGGACACCAACGTCCAAGCCTTGCCGCTTAGATTGCGCCTCAGGCGCTCCCCTTGCATCACCCGACCGCCACGCATACCATTCCTCATCCAATACCATGTCGCTACCCATCCACTCCTCACTCGTCACCGCTCGACCCACCACGCTGGCCCAGGCAATGGCCCAAGCGCGGCACCCGCGCAACCGTGCGACGGCCCAGTTGGAACCACATCGCGAGGAATTGCTGCGGCTGGCCGAATCCGGCGACTCGGCTGAGACGCTGGCCATCGGCCTGGGATTGATCGGCATCAAGATCGGCCGCGAAACCATGCGGCGGTGGCTCCAGCGGGAGTTGGACCGCCCGCCCGCGAAACGCCGGAGAGGCAAGGGACGGCGCGCCATAAAAGTAAATCCAAGTGGCAGGCCCACGCTCGCAGCCTGCGACAGAAGCTGGGCCGAGTTGACCCAGGAATCGCCCGCGCCCCGGTCCGATCCTGGGTTGGGCGGTGGCGGTGTTACCGGGCCACAGGCCTCCGGCCTCATCGAGCCTGGCGGAATTCCCATGCGGGCGTAGCAGCCCCGGGTCGCAGAACTACAGACGCGCGAGGCAGCGGAGTGGCCGCCGGACATCACGCCGTTGGGAGGACAGGGAGATAAACTGGTCACCCCGTCAGCTTGATCGAGCCGGCCGGCCGAACGGAGCCCGCTTAGCGAACACTCAGTTGGCTCCGTGTTCGCCCCAAGGCAGCGCCGTCACGGCAGAGGGAACAGCGACCGACTGCGGATCGGAAGCACGGAGGCGCTCTGCTAATTCAGCGTGAAGCGCAACGCGCACCGATTGATCCAGACGATATCCCGGAGCGGTCCGGTCGAGCCATTGGATCAACTTCGGAGCTTTTTGCTTGGCCGCCCGCCCAGCGATCATCCGGTAATGGGGCTCCCTTTTGCAATACCACCCCAGGCGGTCCTGGTGCTCGTGCCACCAACGGCTGACCGTGGCTTCGAGCGTGAGCTTGCTTCTTTTGCCGGCTAGGCGGCGCACCTCTGGCAAGGCATCAAGCAGATGTCCCTCGGCCGGGTGACCTTTGCGTAAGGTCTTTTGCAGGCGCAGATGGAATGCGCCCCACCAGGGCGGATGGATGCGGGCCATGCGCGCGGCGGGAGCGTGCGGCGGCTCGTCCGCAAAGTAAGTGTCCGTGATCACGCGCGGATCGCGCTCCTGCCAGAAGAACCGGGCCGCGTCCCTTTCCATCTGTCGCGCGAACGGGGTGCCCTCGCAGTCGGCCTGTAGATTTTCCATTCTGCGGCGGAGCGGTTCGAGGACGGGCGCTTCGACTTGACCGTGTGTCACCTGCCAAGCCGAAAAGAAAGACAGTTGCGCGGACTCCATCTCCGAACGAAGTGTGGCGTAGGCGGGGCCAGCGACCCGGGCGAAGGCCGGCTCAGTTACTTTCGCTTGCATGAGGGCGAGACAGCCGGCCCAGCGCGGGATTTGCCGATAGCGGATCGCGGCGCTGATTTCCGTCACGAAGGGTGCGGCCAGTTCCGGCCGGTCCGCGAGGCAGCCGGGACTTTTTGCGGCCAGCCAAACGCGACTCACCGCCCAATCCGTGAGAACTTGGGTCCAAGAGTTGAAACCTTTGGGCAGAACGAAGTGCAGAATGGCCACTATAACCCAAAGAGGTATTTTCGCCAGTCGGCGGTTTTGGCCGGCATCCGGGCACGCCTTTGCCGGCGCTCGCCAAGCCTCGGCCGGCAAAAACGTGCCACTGCGATGGCCGGCGGAAGTCCGGGAACGTCGCGCGAGAGATCGGGGCCGGCCCGCTGGCGCTCGCGCGCCGCTTCGCCTGCTGGCTTTGCGGCGGGCGTCCGGCCCCGACCACCCGCGGCTCGCCCGGGTGGGAACAACGGAACCTGATTGCGCTCATAACGCAGGCGCGTGGCAGCCTATCAACTCCGACCGCCTGTCCGGCGATGCCACTCTGATGCCGCGCTCGTGAATCCTGATTTTACTGGCGACGGGGTGGTTTCAGGATTTGGGCGTGCGTTCTGGGGAGTCGCCGGAGCTCCACGCATCGGCTCCCGATGCTTTTGCTTGCGGTGTGTCCGGCCTCGGGGCCGGCACACCTATCTGGGGGCTGAAGGCCGCCCCCAGCCCCGGGCCGCGACTGAGGCCACCATACCAAGCGCAATCTGGCGAGAATGAGTTCGTGCCGGGCGCCAACATGGTCCTGATTTCGTCTGATAATCCATGATGTCGCCCGAAGACCATCGGCCGTGGTTTCCCGCTCTGGCGGAAACGCCTTTTCTGCGCGCGTGCCGGCAAGCCGCGAAACTGTCCCGCGATGATCTGCTCGTGGTGGCGATCGCGCGCGGCTGCACGCATTATGCGCCCTTGTGGCCAAAGCTCAGGCGTGAAGACTCGGACTGGCTGCCGCATGAGGTGCTCGGTTGTGCGTTGCTCCGCGGTGTGGCGGACGCCGAAACCTTCCAGGCGATCCGCTGCGGCGCGATGGTCCTGAGCGACCTCCACAACGACCCGGCGCTGATCGCCGCCGCCGCCGAGCGATTGGCTGTGCTGTCCCGGGTGGTGCACCTCTCGCAGCTAGGTTCGCACGGAGACGATCAACCAGAATTCTGGATGCAGGTGCGGCGGCGCCTGCCGGATCTGGCGAGTGCCGAGGCGGAATTTCTGCCGGGGCTTTCCCGGCTGCGTTCGGAAACCGGCCGTGCGGGGCTGGATCAGGGCGCGAGGACCGTCTGGCTGCGCACCACCTACCGGCGATGAAGTGACTTGAGCCTCCCGGCAAACCAAGCGCACAAGGCTGGCCGTGTGTGTGCGCTCCAGGTTCTGGCCAAGGCGACCGGGGAGGGCATCATGAAGACCAATCCCAGCCTTCCGTCATGACCAATCTTGCTCCCAGACCCATCGCTTCCCATCCGACCCAATCGCAAGTTTCTCTCCTCGGCCGGCTTCTGCCCCGGTGCGCACCGACCGGGATGAGCGTTGACGGGGGAGGTGTTCCGGCTACCGTTCCCCCTGTGAAACTGCGTCACTTCATCAGCAAACTCCGCCGGCTTAATCTTACCAAAGCCGACCGGGAAGTTGCTGCCCTGAAGGACCAGTTCCGCCGGGAGGATCGGGAGTTGCTGGCCCAGGGTCGCGGGGATGAAATCGCGGCGCGGAACCGCCGCCTGATGGGCATCCGCGAAGGGGCCAAGGGCAAGCTCGTCGGCTTCAACGGCGTCCGGTTCGAGTGACCCCGGCTAGACCAGATACCACCCCGCACGATTATCGTGTCGTGTGCCAGTGGGAACCCGCCCCGACCGTGGTCGGCGGACAGGCCGTGAATCTGTGGGCGATCAACTACCTGCCCCAAGTTCCCCGATCCAATCTGGTGAGCAAGGATCTCGACATTGTCATCGCAAAGGATGGCTTAACGAATTTCCGACGGATTCCGGGTTGGGTTTTCCAACCGCGTGAAACCAAGAACTGGATGGACTCCCGGCTGGGGGCATTGCGCAGCACGAGCCCCGACGGCCGGCCACTCTTGGTGGAGGTGCTCAATTCAGTGCATGGCCTGGAGAAAGCCGACTTGAGACATGCGGCCTACGTCAAAATTGACGGTGTCCTCTACCGGGCACTTGATCCGGTCACGATGCTCAAGGCCAAGGCGGCCAATGTCCGGGACATTAACCAAGAGGGTGCCTCGCCGCGGCATGACCGGCCGCATCTCCAATTGATCGCCCGCTGTGTGCCGCTCTACCTTCGCGAAGTCCATGCGCTGGCCATCGAGAAACCCGAATTGGAAAAGGAATCCCTGTCCGTGATCAGTCGGGCTTTCAAGACACTGCAAGGGGCGAAGACCGCACAAACCCTGCGAGCCGAGGGCATCGCGCCCGCCTCGTTGATTCCGGCCGAGCTGGCCGAATCCACGCTTCCGCGCATCCGTGCCGCGTTCGGTTGGCAATACCGTCTGCTTGCGCAGCCGGAGAAAGAAATCCACCCGGCACCGTCGCCGAGCGTAGCCACAAAGCCCGCCGAGCGCCCTCCAAGCCAGGGGCCGCGGATGGGAATGTAAGCCAAGCCCGCCTGTAGGCCTGACCATGGACTACCTCGATACCAAACGCTTCGATCATCTGAGCGAGGAGGAGGTGCTGGACCGCATCGGCGCCTTGCTCGCCATCGCCATCGGGCGCAGCGAGGAGCAGCGGCGGCTCAACGCGCTTGCTGGCTCGTCGCAGGCCGTCCTGGGCGGTGATGCAAGCCTCGCGGCTCTCGACCTCACCCAACTCGTAACAGACCCGCTGGAGGCGCGGATCATCAGGCATCTACGCGTTGCCGGTCGCACCAATGCCCGCGAGCTGGCAGCGGCCCTTGGTCTCACCACCTCTGTCTCCGCGCAAAAGCTCGCGCGGTTGTGCGCCGCCGGCCTATGTCGGGTCGAGGATCGCAGCCGCCCGGCGTGTTACCGGCTGCGGTCCGAATACAGCGCCAATTAAGAGGCGTTCTCCAGCGCGGCGAAGCGCAGGAGCTGTTCGCTCGAGGGCAGCTCCGCCAAGGCCTTCATCTGGTTCAGGCTGAAGCGGCGCATTTCCTCCGGAGTGCTCAGCTTGAGCAGCCGCTCCTGAATGGCGGGGACCAGTTGCAGGAGTTTCATGCAATGGGTGATCGCACCCGGCGTCAGGCCCTCGGTTTTTGCCAGATCGATGCGCTTGAGTTTTGGTTCGGCTTCCAGTCGGTGCTGCCACGCCCGGGCACGGTGTAGCGGATGCTGGACCGGCGTCGGGGCTGGTTTGGGGGCCGCCGCCCGTTTGGACGTGAGTAGGTTTCGGGCAAAGGGGCTCAGGAGTGCCACGCCGCCCGCTTGCCGCACGGCGACTTCGGTTTGCAGGAGCAGCGGCCGGGTGGCCGCGACGGCTGGCAAGGTCCCGCGATTGCCCGCATCGATGACCAGCCGTTCCTCCATGCCCTCGATCAACCGGTGCACGCGCACCTTGAGCCGCAATACAATGTGCCGCACGCAGGCATCCGGGGCCGGCTGGACCGCCGGGCGCACTTCGACCCGCTCCAAGAAAAGAAGCATCAGGTCGCGTTGCTGCTCGGGCGACAAGGTCGGCATCAGTTCGCCAAACCGGGCGAGCGAGCGGCGGACCCGCTCCGGGTCAAGGGAGCGCTTTCCGCAGGCCGCGAGATCCTGACGCGTCTGTTCGCGCTCCACCAAGAGGGCTTGCTTTTGCTGGTGCAGGGCCGCGGCCTCCTGTCGCAGTTCTTCCCCGAGGAAATCAATGCCGCCACGCGATACCGCCTGCGCGCAGTGCCGCAACTGCTGGGTCAGGCCGGAGAGCGAGTGATCCAATTCGGTCAGCTTCGCGCGCAGGGGAGTCCGATCCTCTTCGGCCTGGCGTTGGGATTGCAGGGAAGTCGTGCGCAGCACATCGGGATGACGGCTGCATTCCGCGAGGAAACCGATGACTGCTGCTTCTAGAGCCGAGGCCGAGACGTGCCGCACCGGGCAGCGGGCGTCCCCGCGTTCCTTGTGGGCGTGGCCGCAGGTGTAGTAACGATAGAGCTGGCCCGAGGGATCGCGCTTGCCACTGGCATTCGGGACCATCGCCCGGCCGCAGCGCCCGCAGATCGCGATGCCCTTGAGCACATGGAAATTCTTGTCCCGCGCGCGCAGCCGGCAGCGGGCCGGCTGGAGCGCTTGGGTGATCGCCGCGTTCGACCGTTCCCACAGTTCCTGGCTCACGATGGCCTCGTGCTGTCCGGGATATTCGATGCCGTGCATCCGCACCCTACCGGCGTAGAGCGGGCGCATGATCAACCGCCGGAGGATGTCCGTGCGGAAACGTTTCTCGCCAATGGCATACTGCGTGCCGTTCCGGCGCTGACGGGTGCGCGCCCGCGTGCGGAGGCCTTGGTCATTGAGGGCGTTGGCGATGTCCGTCAGCGAGACGAGCTGCGCCGCCTGCTCGTAGATGCGGCGGAGCACCGCGGCCTCCTCGGGCAGCGGCTTCAAGCCCTGCAATTCGGCATCGTAGGTGTAGCCGTAGGGCACGTTGCCGCCTGTCCACATCCCACGCTTGGCCTGCTCCACAAGCTTCAGGTGGATTTTCTCGGAGGTGTTGTCGCGCTCATACTCATTCACGCTCATCACGATGTTGTTCTTGAGCCGCCCTGAGGGCGTCTCATCCGAAATGTCCTCCGTGGCGCTCACCAGACGGCAGCCATGCTTGCGGAGGAAGGCCCGGAAAGGCACCCATTCGTGCGTGCTGCGCAGCACGCGCTCCAGTTTGAAGATCAGCACCACCTTGATGGCACCACTCTCGATGTGTTGCATCAACGCCTGCATCGCCGGGCGGTTCAGGTTCGCCCCGGAGTAGGCGGCATCCGTGAGCGTGATGAATTCGTGCCAGCCCTCGGCAACGGCGTGCTTGTTCAGGTAATCCCGGCACATGACCGCCTGGCTTTCGCAAGAGTCAAAGCGCCCACCTACTTGGTTGAAGGTGGAGACGCGGGCATAGATCCCGACGGGCAGTGAACCGGTCGAAACGGACGGAACAGAAGGTGTGATTGCAGGCATATTTGGGTTCTCCTTTTCTCGTCGGGAAACCGGCGGCCTGATCCGATTTGATAGCGACGTTTTGCTGCGGAAATCCTCGCAGAGCCCGCGCTAAAATCAACGGAAGGATTTTAACGGCAGCGCACACCATGCTCGCGCGCGTGCGATTTTCTTCCTCGTTTTTTCGCGGATAACCGAACCTTGGTCAGTTGTGCTGAAACGCACTTGCTCGCGTGCCCTTTCAATTCCAGCGACTTGCACCGATTTTAATGATCGGCCGATTGGTTCGCTAACAATTGAAAGTGGCGGAGGAGGAGGGATTCGAACCCCCGGTGGACTTGCGCCCACGTCTGATTTCAAGTCAGGTGCCTTTAACCACTCAGCCACTCCTCCGGATCAGAGAACCTCAACTTGCGAAGTAAGCCCTTCAGGTCAACGGCGCAAAATGGGGTGTAGGGGAAGTGCCCCTGCCACAGAGGACGCCGAGGAAAGCTCATGATTAGTTCGCCCTTGGCCCTTAACAATTAGTAAGAGATGGAATTGAAAGTCATGCGATGATACCACCGCCGATGATTAGCACATCTAGGTGGGTTTTTGTCAGTCGATGCAACAAGCTCTGACGGGAATCCGGAATACGGAGTTTCATTGTGAGCTAGGTGAACGACGCGATTCAACGAGTAACCGGCCCAATTCAGTCAGGCTGGCGACTATTTGATGAGGCACGGGATCAGACCATTTTGCATCTATGAGCGTGCTTTCTCCTGTGAGTACCAAGATGCTAACAGCTCGGCGCGGATCGCCATAAGCACGACAGTATAAATACGAGCTACTACCATTGTCACCTCCTGAGGTTGCAAACTGTGGCGCTGCAGGATACCGGCGAGCATGTTTGGATCGGGTTTGCCGAGCACAATGTCAGGTTTGCGTCCGGTGGCCTTCTCTGGGCTGACACAAATCGCCCCACAATCGATAAGCACCATCGATTGGTCGGTGGGGCATAGAAAGTCTGGATTGGTCGCGACATAAGGTTCCACCGTACTAATCCACCATGCCGCACGGCATAGATGTCTTTAGTCCCCGGATGTCCTAGGCATCCACTACGCCATGCTCGGCGAAGGATAGATGCCCCAGGAAGCCTAAAGTAATGACCGTAAAATGAACATTGTCCGATTGCTCTTAGAATGTGGCAAGTAGACCCCACTGTGGGCAGCTACGCTTTTACTTGCCACGCAGATATGCCCCCCTGGCGACAAGTTCTTTCTGAAGCTTACGTACATCGACTTTATCAACGGCAACCTCATCACGCACGGCGGCTTTGGCGGCGCGTCCCGCAGCTTCTCCCATAGCCATGCATGGCGCCATTACTCGTATTGCCGCCATGGCCTCGTGGGTCGTAGAAATACAACGACCAGCAACGAGCAGCCCTTTGATTTTCTTGGGGACCAAGGATCGATACGGAATATCGTAGCAGTCTCCGCACCATTCCATTGTGCAACCCCGGTCATTGGGACGATGTAAGTCGATTGGGTAACTTGCCACTGCGATAGCGTCGTCGAATTTTCGGCAGCTCAGGATATCGTCACGATTCATCACGTATTCACCAACAATTCTGCGCGTTTCTCGGATGCCAAGGAAAGGGGCTGTTTTCGTGAAGTAGGCATTCTCAAATCCGGGTACATACGAAATTAGATATTTCTGGATATCTGTGATCTGTCTGCGCGCTTCGATCTCTCCGAGAGTGAGGCTGTGTGCATCTGTACCGTCGGTACCCATAACGCGGGTCATGTTAATCCAAGCTTCGCCTTCTCGAAGACCCGTAATGATGATGGTTCGCTCAGTCGGTATAGAAAGACCGGCAGTCTCGGCAGTTTTAATCAGATCCTTGAACCCAACCACAATGAATTGATGGTTTTGTCCAAAATATTCTGCGGGAATAAATTCAGTGACGTAGGTGCGCGGCTTGTTAACGATACTCATCCGGAGTTTCTCAGTATCGACACCCGCTAGACAGAACATGAGAGTGGGGGGCTGCATACCGCCCTCGGAATTGCCTTTCTCGCACGGCACCCCAGATCTGAAAGCCACATCTGCGTCGCCCGTACAGTCGATGACGACTTTTGCCAGGATCGCTTCGCGACCAGATTTACTTTCCGTAATGATCCCCGTTATCTGATCCCCACTTTTGATGACATCGGCCACCGAGGTGTGCAGTAGCACTTCAACGTGGCTTTCCAAAACCATTTCCAGCGCGACCGATTTTACAGCCTCAGGCTCAACAAGCGTGAGACTCATGTGATTAGGGCAATAGCGGTGCTCACTGGACGCTTTGCGGGCCTTAAGTCGGTCGATCAGCTTCTGTGGCAGTCCGTAGATGATTTGGTTTTTCTTCTGCCCGAGAAAGCCCAAGATAGGGAGCCCAATGGTCATGTTGCCGCCTAGAAAGCTGCGACTTTCAACCAAGAGCACCTTAAGGCCATCGTCTGCTGCAGCGCAGGCGGCGATAATACCTGCGGGCCCACCACCGCACACTAGCACGTCGACTTGCGCACGCACTGGGACGGTTCGGGCAGGTTCCTTGATCACAAATACTGAAGGTTGTGGTTCCATAATGAAATCGGTTCACCTGAATTCGTGAATCCAGCAAGCTACCTCAACGACAATTTCTAAAAAATCTTGCTTCGGTCCGCTATGGCGGACTGTAGATCGCCAGAGTCGCCACCATACTGATACGGCGCGCAGATCAATCGCTCTCGTTATCTCACGCTTATCTGGTCAATGCTTTGGAGATTTCTTTTGCAAGTTCGTTCAATTCTGCCGCCAGTTCCGCGCGATCGCGAATCACCCATTCGCTGTAGGGTAGCATTATAGCGATTGCGCGATTCCAAGGTTTATCCCCGAGGTTTAGTGGTGTCGCAATAGAACAAAAGTCCGCTTCGCGTTGCCGCACATTGACAGCATAGCCGTTCTGGCGGGCGGCTGCCAATTCGTTCAAGAACTGGATAGGGCTGAGATTGGAGTAGGAGGTGTAAGGCTTGTCATTTGGCTGGGGGGCAAATGCGGGCCACTCGGAATCAGGGCGCTGGGCTACTAGAATCTTGCCGCAAGCGGAATTGTACGGAGGGCCGTTGTCTCCCATACGAAATGTATCTGCACCGGATCCTGTAGCACACAGCATGTAAGTTTTGTTTCCGGAGAGCGCAGTGATCACCAAAGTGGCTTTGAGCTTTGCTGCACGAGCCCGGAGGATCGGTTTCAATGCCAAATTAAGTCCATATTCTGTTGAAATCAGATGAACAAATTCAAATATAGCTGCGCTTACAGCATAGCGGCGCGTATCAGTATTCTGGTCAACGAAATCTAGCTCGCACAGAACTTTAAGGAGGTCATGTGCAGTAGATTTAGAAATACCTAGCGCGCTGGCTATTTGAGTGATGCCGAGCGAGCGGTGGGCCCGGAGGAGAACGGTGAGCGCTTCGATACCTTTAACCAGTGAACTTTGCCGGCGGAGCAGAGTGTGACGCATCGATGCGTTTTGGAGTTCGTCGCTCATTATCTTGTCATGCGTTAGTGTCAGAAAGATGGAGGCTGACTCATCTCGGTGAGGTAAATAACGATTTTCGCGGAGTAGCCAGTCATTAATAGAATATAAGAACTAAAGAATAAACTAAAGTCCCTGTGTTCGCTGGTAAGCGTCGTCCCGGCTGCCTCGTAGTTACGAGAGCTACGATACGGTAGAGTGTCGTAATGGTGACTCATACGACGGCTACGACAGAGTTGGTGGAGACCGGAGAGAAGCGCGACACGCTGGGGCGGCGACGCACAC
>JBGAKQ010000024.1:0-71771 GCA_044224295.1 Lacunisphaera sp.
GGTGTGCGTCGCCGCCCCAGCGTGTCGCGCTTCTCTCCGGTCTCCACCAACTCTGTCGTAGCCGTCGTATGAGTCACCATTACGACACTCTACCGTATCGTAGCTCTCGTAACTACGAGGCAGCCGGGACGACGCTTACCCTAGTTTAGGCCAAACCGACGGAACCAGTAATCTCGAATTACTTAACGCCAGCAACTGCCGGACGCTACACCGGAGGAACCTCATGTTTTTTCGGCCTTTCACCAGTTACCGCACATTTGTCACATTCGACCATAGCTCCACAGAGGCGCTTGTTAAACTGTCGTGCTTTTGGAATCAGCCGTGCCACTTATGATATGCTGTGCATTGCACCTTAGCGAGCACAACCTGCGTAAAGCCGGTTCGAACTTCGTGAATCGGCGAAACAACAGGAGGCGGCAACTCTGCCGCCTCCTGTGCTGCCAAATAAGGAAGATATGCTACGGAACTAGCGTGCCAGCGGTAGCGAGAGAGGTGGAGCTCAGCGAGCTGCTTACGAAATAGCACGGCGACACCCCCAAGGGAACGGTGGTAGTCCCGAGGCTGTTGCCCATGATATCGTAAGTCTGAACACCAGACGGCACGCTCAGGCTCCAAGCATGAGTAGCGGTCTCGTCGCTCCACACTACCATGACGGAATTGCCACCGCACTGGAACGAGAAGCCATAGACTCCGCTGGTTGAGTAACCGCTGACCGTAGATGGTTTGCTGAGGTCGGCGCCGTAAACCGGCGCGTTGCCCAGGAAGTGGGCCAGCTCGGCTTGTGCGGCGTAGAGCTTTGTCGGTTGGCCAAGGTTGTTCAAGCCGCTGAAGAAAGGAAACTCCAAGGTCCAGTCGCCATTATTGACCTCACCATAACTGCCGGAATGATAAAATATCTTCTGCACTCCGCGGGACAGCATGATCGCCTGATTACGGATGGTCCAGTTAGCGGCCTGAGATTCGTTCGCGAGCAGCAGATTGGGAGCCCATTCCCCTGGAGGCGCGTTCCATGGGGTCCATGGCAGATAGTCCGATCCGTAGTAGGCAAACTCGGTCATCCAAATCGGTTTAACGCTGCTGCCCATTTGGCTGAGCAGGGTGTTCATTTGCGACAGATAGGTTTCTGGCGCCACCAAGCCGCCGTAATTGTGGAGATTATAGATATCGATGTAGCTGAGGCCACCGGCGTTGATGAAGTCCGTCGCATAACGCCATGGTTCAGCGCTGAAGCCTCCGATTACTTTGGCGGTGGAATCAGAAGCCTTGATTGCCGAGTAGGCTGACTGCAGCCGGCTAACATAATCGGAGGGAGTATAACTGGGGGACGGAAGTCCGTAGCTGGAGTTCGGCAGACAAAAGCTGGTCCACACGGGCTCATTCAGGAATTCCCAATACTTGATGCTGCCGGGTGTCAGGCTCGCATAGTGACTGATGGCCGATTGGATAAAGCCTGTCAGCCCGCTGATACTGGTTGGCGCATAGGACATGCGAGCCCAAGGGGTGTAATTCGGAGCTTGGTTGGGTTGTACTTGGGATGGGGCCGCGGACGACCAGTCGGTCGAGGGCAAGGGCACGAGTGCAAGTACGTTCATGTTTTGACCCAGATCGCGCTGGATCTGGCTGTCTGCAGTCGAAAAACTAAGACTACCACTAGTCGGCTCGAGATTTCCCCAAACCAAGGACCAGTCGCGAGCCCAAGTGACCCCCGCCAGTTTCAAGGCCTGGCATAGCTCACTCGTTCCGGGCGCATGGTTGATGCCGAACGGCGAATCCGTGCCAGAGTAACCGTCGATCTGCGCCAGTATCATATCCTGGCTGTGCGCGCGCCCATTGGCGGTCCAACTGAAGGTTGCCCGATAGTAACCCTTTTTCGGCAGAGTGGGCGTGAAAGTCGTATTCGCCGAGGAGTTTGCCGGAATAGTGAGACTGGCCGACTGCGGGCTGAGGGCAGTGCCGAAGTAGTCGGTCAGCTGGATCGTGAACGAAACTGTGGCGGACGTGCCACTGTCGTTCCGTCCGCCAATGGTGAAAGTAGGTGTTTGGGCTGTGGTGTAGATATTGCCAAACGCATTTCCATTGATGGCGATGTCGACAGGTTCGCGGGCTTGGTAGGTGGTCGCCGAGCTGCCTTGCTCCAATTGCACGTCGTCAATCCATACCGAAGCGGAGCCGGTCGGGTTGGCCGTCAGATCCGGTCCGACGGCCGCGTAGACCTGAGTGGAAACGACGTTGGCCGTAAAGGTGTAGCGCTGCCAAGAGGTCCCCACATTGACGGTGGTGTAGATCAACCCGGGAGGACTGCCGGCAGCAGGATCGGTCGCCGTGCGCAGGCTGAGTCGAACGGGAGTGTTGGCCGCGTTCGCCTTGAGGTAGACGGAAAACGTAAGCGGCTGCGATGGATCGACTGAGATCCAACCGAAGTTGGCGGCTTGGGCGAGGACTTGGGATTGGGCGACCGCAGGCCAGACGTCATAGTACAGGGTCTTCGTGTTGCCGGATCCAAGATCGATGCGAAGAGAGGAGCCGCCTGCGTAGGGAGCGGAGGCATCAAGGGTGCCGGTCAGTCCGACGGGGTTGCCGCCCCAGCCCGCGGTGAGACCTAGCGTGCCCCAGCCGCCGCGCCCAGCTTCGAAGCCGCTATTTGGAATGAGATTGGTCGAGCCAATCGATGGGACGCTTGGAGCGTAGGACGCCTTGGCGACGGAAAGCTGAACACCATCGAGCCAGACCGTACCAACCTGATCCAAAGTAAACCAAAGAAGGGAATGGGTGGAGGTGATCGCCTGCGTAGTGGTGAAACTATAACTGTACTGCTGCCACGTCGTGCCGAGTGAGATGCTTTGATACAGAGGTGCGTAGGCCCAGGTCGAGGTGTCGTAGATCATCGCACGAAGCGTGGGACTGCCAGCACCGCCTTTGGCCCAGAAGGTGACCGTATAACTGACGCCTTGATCCAGGGAGAATCCAGTCTGGTAAAGATCTGCATGACTGGTCGAGGTCACCTGACCGGGAGCGGGATAGGCCGTGCAGTTGATCTTGGCGGATAACGGGCCGACCTGGCCCGTGTCGGAGGTAACCGTTGAGGTGACGCCATTGGCGGGATCGGTCGTGTGCGACCAACTGGTGGGAAGCGAACCAGCCCAAGTTTCGAAGGAGCCGTTGCTCGCTAGGTTTGTCTCGTTGATCTGTACGTTATCGATCCATATGGTGCCGACGGCATCGAGGGTGAACCACAGTAGGCTGGAACTTGAGGAGATATCTTGGGTGGGTGATATGTAGATTACATATTGCTGCCAAGTGGTGCCCAGGGTCATGTACTGATAGAGTGGCGAGTAGGCCCAAGTAGAAGTGTCGAAGATTGCGACCCGTGCAGTCTGGTTGTTGGAGCCGGCCTTGGCCCAGAAGGAGAGTTTGTAGGTGGTGCCGTTCTTGAAACCGATGCCGGTCTGATAAAGATCGGCGTGGCTGGTCGAGGTCACCTGGTTGGGCGGAGGATAGACCGTGCAGTTGATTTTCGCGGACAGGTCGCCGGAATGGCCCGTATATCCAGTATCGGAGGTCAGGGTTGAGGTGACGCCATTGTTTGGATCCACAGTGTGAGACCAGCCGCTTGGCAGGCCGGAGACCCAAGTGTCCAACGAACCGTTGCTCACAAGGTTGGTCGCGCCGGCGAGATTCGCGATGGAGACCGCAATCAAGACGCCGAAGAGCGATCGGCCAACCTTAACCTGGCGACCCAGGCCGAAGCGGGAAAAATAGCCCGCGGATTCTAATTCTGCATTGCAAGCGGTACTGTGGGACGCGAACGGGTACAAAGCGGAACATATTCCGCGGGCGCAGATTCGCGCCAAGAGGGCAGTCAGGATCATGGGGTTTGCGGGGTTTATTTCCCAAAAGCCGAACCCAAGGGGGGTCCTAGTCCGGCCTCAGGACTTTCAAAGCGAACTACTCGTCAGTATTTCATGGCGATGCATTGATCCGCTACGCCTGAATGCTCAAAATATAGCGCTATTGGCTCGGAGCTCATCAGACGTATAGCGGCTGCTGTGTTCACGACGGTCACGATGCAGCTGGTGGATTAGTTCGGCAGCCAGTGACTCTTTGATATCCGAAATTTCCTTCGGCGTGTACGATCGCCAACCCACACCCGATTTCACACCCAGATTCCCCTGCTCTACCAGACGCCTCAATGCAGCGGGCGGCGTGGGCTCGTTGCAAAGTTCCGGAAAGAGCGAACGGCAGGCCTCTAGGTAAACGTCCAACCCACCGAGATCGGCCGTACCGAAGATTCCACAGACCGGAAGTCTTCGACCAAATCCTGTCCTTGCTACCGCATCGATGTCCTCTGGCGAAGCGACGCCCTTGGCCACCAGATCCATAGCTTCGCGCTGCAGCGCGAAAGCCAAGCGATTGCCAATGAAGCCTGCCATTTCTTTTTTCACCACGACCGGGGTCTTCCCGCATTGCCGGAGAAGCGTCTGAATGAACTCCACGACATGCGGAGATGTCTCGGGATGTGGAACGATCTCAACCAGCGGAATCAGGTGCGCGGGATTCCAATAGTGCATCACTAGGAAACGCGCCTTGCGTTCCGCATGCTCGAATCCAACGGCCATCCTGGATGGCACGAAGGTGGACGAGTTACTGGCTAAAATCGTATCCGGCCGACACAAATGATCCAGATGCCTGAACAACTGTTGTTTGAGTTGGATTTTCTCCGATACGGCTTCGATAACCAAACCGACTCCGTCCACAGCTTGTTCCAGTCGGGACACCATGGCGATCCGAGCGACCACGTTTTCCACCGTTGCCCCCGCAAGCAGATTTTGGCGGCAAAGCAGCTCTGTGTTGGAGCGAGCAACCGTTTCAGCCCGCTCCAATTGGGCCGGATCGGAATCGCATAAACACACGGCCCAGCCATTAGTGGCGAGACTCAGTGCGATATTCACCCCCATGGTGCCCGCGCCAACCACGGCTATTTTGATGCGAGGTGGGACCCGCGTGTTTGTCACGGGGTTGGTGGGTCTTCGCGAAGTCATGCCGGTAGCGGATGATATCCGAGACGTTTAGCGAGATTGAGACATTCGGCCACTGGCTTCACGCCGTCTGAACAGCTGGGATGATAAAGCGAAGCTGCGGCCGCCGTCACCCCAAGACGGAGGCACTCGGTCATTGGCCAATCTTGATGGATTCCAAATAGCACTCCCGCCGCCAATGCATCACCGGCGCCAGCCGCTCCGGCAATGTCGCCTTGCGGCACCTTTAGGCTAGCTTGCCAGACCTGCTGCCCAGACGCGCTGCAAGCGTAGACGGCTTCGGGGAAATGGATTATTACCCAGGACTTCACTCCGCGCTTGAGCAAGTTTCGGGCGGCCAATCCCACGGAGATGGCAACAATCCGACCATTCTCGCGCAACGGGATACCTGTGAGCTTTTCTGCCTCGAAATCGTTCGCAAACAGCAGGTCGACCCAAGGCAGCGCTGGTGCCACGATGGTCTGAAATCGCTGGCTTTCCTCGCTCACGCAATCGAGCGACGTGATCATCCCTGCTGCCTTCGCCTTCTCCAACACGGCACATGCGCGCGGGCGGCCATTGGCGATTTCGTCCAGCTGGTCGAGCAAAAGCAAATAACCCAAGTGAAATATCTTCGCTGATGATCCCTCGAAATTGAAGTGCTCGACCCCCAGATGCGCATTGGCGCCGCGCTGGTGGAAGAAGGTCCGTCGGCCGGTGCCCTCCACCGTCATGACATCGGTATAACTGGTTGCCGCCACAGGGCTCACCCGCAATCCGGTAACGTCGATGCCAAGACCGGAACAGTTTTTGATGATAGCGCGCCCGTCTTCGTCATCCCCGACCAATCCGATGCCCGCGAGCGGAAAATCCGCGCCGAGACGCACCAAGTCGGTGAGGATGTTGTAGGGCGATCCTCCACCGCTGTTGGACTGGCGCAGGATGGACACCAACGCGTCCTGCACGGGCCACCGGTCGACCACCTTGATATGATCCACGATCCAATTGCCGCCTGCGATGATACCTTTGCGCATGGCTCAGATTACCGACATTGCGCGGTCTTCCGCGTGCGAGGCGAGGGCCGCCTGCCAGATCCCGTGGGCCGCTACCGCTTCGTCCGGCGTCGCGCAGCCGAAACGATCGCCCAAAGCGTCGGCCCGCTCGGCGAGAAACGCGGCCCACATCTGCTGAAGGATGTCAGGGAATCCCGGCTCGAAAATTCCACCGGTGATCGTCTTGAAGGGCATGGCAAATCCGAGATCGGTCTTTTCCCACCATTGCTCGCGATCACGCCGGAAAAGCCAGAGGGTCTTGGGTTCTTTCGTCGAGTAGCGCACCCCCCGTTCGGTGCCGAGAACTTCAATCACCCAGGTATTGGTCTCGGTCGGCGCGAGCCGGCGCATTTCAAGCGTGAGCGGAGTCGTCTGCCCGGCGATCAGGGCCGTGCAATGCAAGGTAGCGTTGTCCCAGGTATCACAGGGCGCGACGCCCCCGCGGCCATCCGGCCGCTCCGTGTAGATTTTCTGCAGCTGGGCGTACACCCGGCTCGGCCGCCAGCCTAAGCGCAGGGGAACATGTGCGACGTGCATGCCGAGATCGTTCATCACGCCAGCCACTCCGCAGGTGCGGTTCTGGCGCTTCCAATTGATCGGTTTGGTCGGATCCAAATCGCTCGAATGCAGGAAGGCGCAGCGAGCGCCGAGGACCCGGCCGAGCGAGCCCGATTCGGCCAGAGCCATCGCCCGCTGGACGCCTGGCAGGAAGGGAAACTCCGAGGAAACACGCACGAAACGTCCGAGCTTTTCCGCCTCGGCCCGAATGCGGCGCGCGGCGGCGAGGTCGATGCCGAAGGGTTTCTCGGCCAGCAGGTCCTTGCCGGCCCGCAGCACTTCAAGATAGATGGCCTCGTGCAATTGGTGCGGGACGGCGACATATACTACATCCACGTCCTCACGGGCCACGAGAACGCGATGGTCGGTGTCGAAATGCCGTACGCCCGGCACCTGGCGGAACCAGTCGAGCGCCGCGACGTTGACATCGCAGACGGCGGTCAACTCGGGTCGCACGGGGCAGTCGAGGAGGGCGAACCAGCGACCGAAAGCGCTGGCGACCTCGCGGCCCATCAGGCCCGCCCCGATCACCCCGACCCGCACGGTGGGAACAGTCACGGCGCTCATGCGAGAAACCTCAGAGCCTCGCCGGCCGAAACGCCGTCGTGTACGACGGCCATCAATGCGCGGGTGATGGCCGCGGGGTTGCGGTGCTGAATGATGTTGCGGCCGTAGACGATCCCGGACGCGCCTTGCGCGATCAGAGCCTCCGTGCGGGCGAGGATCTGTTGCTCGGTGGCTTTGCTGCCGCCGCGCACGAGCACGGGAATGCCACCCGCTGTCTCGACGACCTTGTGGTAGATGGAAACGTCATCCGTCGGATCTGCCTTGATGATATCGGCGCCGAGTTCGACCGCCTGTCGCACCAGCGGAATGATCTTCTGCGGGTCGCCGTCAACCATGTAGCCGCCGGCCTTGGCGTTCGGCTGGAAGACGAGGGGCTCGATCATCAGCGGCATGCCGTGGTGGTCGCAAGCCGGCTTCAGACGCAAGATGTTCTGCACGCACTGGTCGGCGACCTCAGGCTGGTCGGGAATGCGGAAAAGATTTACGACGACACAGGCCGCGTCGAGGCGCACCGCCTGCAGCACCGGCTCCTCAATCATGCGTGAAAACAGCGTGCGGGGAAGCTGCGTGCCGTAAACGTTGGCCACGTCCGTGCGCAAAACCAGAGCGGGCTTGGGCCGGAGAGGCAGCTTCTGCAAATGCACCGCCTGGCCGATCGTCAGTTGGATCGCATCCGGCGCGGCCTCAGCGAGCGCGGCGACGGCGGCGGGCAGGTTTTCGATGCCGGCCAGGAAAGAGGCCTCGTTGAAGAATCCGTGGTCAATTGCCACGTCGAAACAGCGGCCGGTACGGGGATTGAAAAGTCGGTTTAAGCGGGCGGTTTTCATGCGGTGAGTAAAAGGCACATTGGCTGCCTCATTTAATCAGCTGGGGGGCGTGCTCGCTACACCTTAAAGCGCAATCACTGACACTATCGTCTCGGAGCGCATTTCACCGTATCACACGATGAGACTCCAATGGCAGCGATTGCGCCGATAAGCGTAGCGAACGTCCGTGATCGTTTGCTAGAGTCGCTTCCAACATGTCGCACATTCCATTTTGTTTTTCGGCATGACGCTCCCCACATTTTCACTAACTGGCGATCGCTCAGGATTTCAGCCGTTGACGCTCCACGCTTCCCTCTGTGTACCGAAATCGGGCCGCCTCTATGAGCACCCGTGAGGCACTGACCAGGAAACTCGCCGAAGCTGGCCTGAAGACAACGGGCATCGCCAGCAGTAAGAACGGACGCCTACTGCTGCTCGAGCAAGGTGCCCGTGTGCTTGGTCTTTTCCCTCCGGAGGATGATCGCAATTTTTTCTGGGTCAACCCCGCCATGTCGACCCGCAGGGATCTACGAAGTTATTTTGACCGCAACGGCTGGTCGAACCCAGGCGGCGATCGCACTTGGCTCGCGCCCGAGCACGCGCTGTTTTTCGGGGAAGAGGAACCTTCCCCCGCAACCTACCGAATACCCGCTGCTCTCGACCCGGGAGACTTTACGCTTCATCGCAGTAATGTCACCGCACGTTTTGAAGGGCGCATCCGCCTAGCGATGCGAAATTCTGCGACATTCGCGAACTTCCGTCTCAGCAAGACGATCGCCCTCGCGCCGAATCCTCTTCCACAGAGCGCTTGTCCGGAAGTCGCATACGCCGGTTACACTTCGAGAATACGACTCACCGGCAAGTCCCCCTCGCCGATCGCTCTCTGGCAATTGTTGCAATTGCCGCACGGCGGCACGATGCTCGTCGCTGTCCGTGGACGCGCCCAAGCACGGGTCTTGTTCGGCCATATCGGTCGACGCGACTGGAAGGTGTCCAGCGGCCTTCTTAGGCATAGGATGGATGCTGCCGGCAACCACAAGCTCGGTTTGTTCGCGTCATCCTGCGTCGGCCGCGCGGGTTATCTTTATCCGACAAGCGGAAAAGAATGGTCCCTGGTGATCCGTGAGTGGTCGGTACATCCCGCGGGACATTATGTCGACACCCCTTGGCGCCGACGGAGCGGTCCCGGAGACTGTTTCCAGCTATGCAACGTTCATTCCACCATCGGTCGTTTCAGCGAACTCGAGCATCACACGCCTGCCGGCATCCGCGAAGACTGTTCCACCGTCTGGGCGTTCCGTGGACCGAAACCCGCGATCGAGGAAACCATCCACTTGATGCTGGAGGAACGTTGAGCCGAAAAATGCGCAAGCTTGCTCACTGGTCCGGCGCGACCGCACACGGAACACGTGACCGTCCGGTTCTCATCGCTTACCAAAAGCGCCAGTAGATGAAGAGCCAGATGCCCGCGTAGAGGCTGAACCAGAGCTTGAGCTGCTGGTACCAGGGACGGACGGCGCCGTCGTCATAATGCGCCAGCAACGAAGGGCGCCAATAGAATGGCTCCCACTGTTCCCGCGCCGGAGGGGTCGTGCAAAGAGAGACTACGACCACCGACACCATGATGACCACCTGGGCGATGAAGGATTGGTAGAACCAATGCAGGTTCCAGCCGCAGTAGTAGTTCAGCGCGACCACGACACCCTGGATAAAAAATCCACCGATCAGGCCGAACTTCGCACCCGCGTAATTGGTCCGCTTGAAGATTAGGCCGAGGAAGATGACGGAGATAATCGGCGTGGAAAGGAAGGTGATACACTGCTGGAAATACATGAAAATGCCCCCGAACCGGGCGATTACCGGGACCATCAGGCCGGCGATGAGGAGCACACCGCAGGAGGACAAGCGGCCAACGGTGATCAGCTCGCGATCGGAAACGTCAGGCTTGAGCGGCTTGTAGACATTCAGTGAGAAGATCGTCGCGGTAGAGTTTGCCAGCGCGCTGACGGCGGACATGATTGCGGCCAGGAAGCCCGCGAGCACGATACCACGAAGACCCCACTCCGGTGCGAAATTTCGCAGCGCGAAGGGGAACGTGTAATCGGGATTCGCCAGGGTTGGCGCCGCCTTCATCACATTGATGTAATGGAAGACAACCATGCCAAGCAGGCAGGTGACCAGAGGACGGACGAAGCCAATGAATCCGGCAAAAACAATGCCCATCAGGCCGTCCCACGTCGAGCGGGCGGCGAGCACACGCTGGATCATCACCTGGTTGGTAGCCTGATAGAAGGTGAACAGGCCGAGCGAGCCGGCGATCAGGCCGAGGAATGGCGCCACCGGGTCACCAGGTGGGTGGTACAGGTGGAAACGCTCAGGCGTGGCCAACTCCATGGCCGTCCAACCGCCGGGAATATGGTTGAGCGCGAGGAAAAACAACAAAATGCCACCGCCTAGCAGCATCGCGCACTGCAGGGCGTCAGTGTACATCACCGAGATGTAGCCCCCTTTCACGCTGTAGGCCGCGATCAGCAAGATGGTGGTCCAGAGAATAAGGTGCTGGGGCCAGCCCGTCAGGTCAGCCAGTGCCAAGCTGCCCCCGTAGAAGATCGGTGGGATGAAGATGAAGATGTAGGCGAACAGCATCGTGAAGCTATAGATGTTGCCGCAAGCCGGTCCAAAACGCCGTGTGAGGAGCTCCGGCATCGTGGAGATCCGGGCCTTCAGATAGACCGGGATGAAGAAGATCATCAGAAGCGAATAGCACGGCAGGGAAAAGATCTCCCAGTTCGCGATTCCCATGCCATTCTTGTACGTCGCGCCCACCGTGCCGACGATCTGCTCACTCGAAACACTCGTCGCGACGAAGGCCGCGCCAATGATCCACCAAGGCAGCCGGCCCTTGGTCAGGAAGTAGTCGTCGGCTGTTTTCTTCTGTTTGCGTGCTGCGAGCGTGCCGACCACCACCACGCACAGGATCGAACCAATGATGATCGAGACATCGAGGGCGGAGAGTTCAAAATGCATGGTTTAGCTTGCGAGCGCGCAACAGACGAAGGTTCGGGGTGGGATCAAGGCAGGACGCGGTAGGCTTTGACGCGGTGGAATGCTTCTTCGCGTCGGAACCCCTCGGCATATTTGCAACCGGAGTTGAGGCCGCGAAAGCGCGCCATAACCTCAAGCATGTCCATGATGTCGGCGTCGGAATGTTCCTTCATCGAGGCAAGCTGGCTGGCGTGCTTGCGTAGCATCGCGCGCTTGGTGTCGAAGAAGTCCGTGATGTCGACATACTCCTGCGGCTGGAAATTGATGCCGCTCGGGTGATCCATGTAGAAGACCTGCGAAAGACCGAAGCGACAAGGCGGCCGTTTCGGGCCAGGAATATTGGGCAAACCCTTCTGGTGATAGGCATCGAACACGAGCCGGCCCACGTAACGGTGATCCGGGTGATAGTCGTCGGGGCTGTGCGTGAAGATGATGTCCGGATCGGACTCACGCAGGATGTCGATCATGAGGTTGCGCTGCGCTTCGTTGGGATAGACGCATTCGTCGTCTATACCGCCCCAGATCAGCTTGGCGCCGATGAGGTCGGCACCGGCCTGGGCCTCGGCTTTGCGCGTGGCCGCGAGATCTGCGGGCTTGGCGTGCAGGTCGCCCATATTCCCGCTCGTGAAGCAGGCGTGGAAGATCCGGTGGCCCTGCTTGGCGTATTTCGCCATGGTGCCGCCGCAGAAGATTTCAATGTCGTCCGGATGAGCGACGACTGCGAGAATGTTCATGGAATTGATTTTCCCACGTTCTTCGTGGAATACGGTTTTCTTTGTTTCCGATGAGCGTGAACGGCCAGCCCGGAAATAATCCGGGCTGGTGGCCCTGACTTGGGCCACCAGCCAAAATCAGTCGGCTCTCCTCAGAAGGTCAACCGGTTCGTGATCGTCCAGCTGGGGCCTTCCTTGATGCGAAAGGCTCCGGCCGTGCCGTCTGGCTGCAGGTTGATCGGAACCAGTTCGTTTTTGCCCAGGACATTTCGCACGTTCAGCTGAACAGACCATGCGATCTTCTTGGTGAGCTTACGCTCATACCCGGTCCAAAGATCGAGGTTGGTCTCGCCCGGCCCCATGAACGGCTTGGTGATGTCGTATGAATCGCCCAACGCCGTATGGGTGGAGGGATAGCCGATGACCACCTTGTCCTCCCACCGGTAGGCACCGCCCACGCTGAGTCCCTTGAGTTTCTCGTTTTTGAACCGATAGTTGGTAACCAGGTTGAAACGCCAGGGACGAAGCTCGGGAACGTCGGAGCCATTTAGCAACGTCTGCAATTTGTAGCCATTATAGAAATACTGGTTCCAGTGGTCCTTGATGGTGACCGTGTGGCTGCCGTAAGTGTAGATGTCACCTGCCGGACCATTCCAGACCTTGTTTCTGGCCTCCACCCAATCGACCAAATTCTTGGCGAAATTCGTCCGCTGAGCCGTATTCTTCGCCGCGTTGATGGTGATATCCCATCCCTCAACCGGGACGACGTTGAGTTCGATCTCATAACCCTTTGAGGACGTATCCGAGAGAGTGGACAAACCCGCCGGAGGATATCCAGCCAAGCCCCCACCCCACGGATCGAACGCGCCAATCTGCCACCGGTAATCGTTGGCCTCCATGGTCCACGCCGGCCATATCTCGGGTGCGAAGTTATTCAGCACATTATCGATCATTGTCTGCTGCCGCGCGCGATCAGCGGCCGTCTGGACGAAAACACCATTCACCATCGTCCCGATGTTCCAGTCATAGCCGGCATAACGTGGATCGCCGCTCAGGCCGGCCTGATACCGCTTCGCCGCGACCCAGGCCCGGCACTCCGTCGCACCGGCCAGCCACAAGTTGGCGACGCCAAATCCGGAGGCCCAGTTGACCGCTGCATTTTCCGCGGCGCTTTCATACCGGTTGACCTTCAAGCTGACGCGGTTGTCCAGCATCTTCAGCACGATGCCATAGTCCTTGGTCTTTCCGGTCGGCGGCGGCATCGGCTTGTTCAGCATGTCCGTGACTCCCGCCGCCGGCTCGAAGTTGGACGACTGGTTGTAGAAAAGGTCGAAATCCAAACCAGCGGGGAGGTGAGCCCGGATAAACTTGGGAGTGTGCAGCACCAGGCCGTAGCTTTTCGTGATCCCGCTGACATCGTTATCGGGCTTGTCCGCGAATTTGTAAGCGGGACTGGTTTGGTCAGCCCATCCATCGCTGGTGATCGGGGCTGCGGCAGAATAGGCTTTGGCTGTGTCCCGCCGCCAACCAAACGTCGGGACGATCAACCGATCCATCAGGTAGCCCTGCCAGACGAGAATCTCGGACTTGATGTCAGAGCGCGACTTGTGCGCCTGGTTCGTGAGCACCCGGCGGTCGCCCTTTGCGGAATCGAGGATAGAAACAGGAGTTTGAGTCCACCCGACATAATTGTCAGGATTTTCCGACTGGGTTGAAACAGCGTTGTTGAAGGGGTTGACCCAAGAGGCGCCTGGATCCACATAGCCAGCCGTTGCCGGATTGGTGGGCCGCTTCCAGGTGGAATCGAACGAGACTATGCTGGTCGCATTGGGAGTTTGGTAAGCATTAAGGCCCGGCAGATTGAGCCCATGGGCCGATGCCGCGTTAACGAGGCTCCCGCCGAGATAGGACACACTTTGCACCTCACGACTGAACTCGAGGGTCCGATCGAGGCCGATTTGCGAGCCCGACATGAGCGCGTAACGGGCCCAAGTCTGATTAGCACGGTCGTATTTGTCGC
This sequence comes from Lacunisphaera sp., assembly GCA_044224295.1. Classification (GTDB taxonomy): domain Bacteria; phylum Verrucomicrobiota; class Verrucomicrobiia; order Opitutales; family Opitutaceae; genus Lacunisphaera. The sequence continues at coordinate 13,777 of JBGAKQ010000024.1, forward strand.
CGCTCAGGACACCCGTGAACACGTGCCGGCCGAGCAGTCTGGTCAGCCAGGATTCTTTCAGGAATTTGTCCGCCTGGAATTCCGCGAACCCAGTCAAGCGGTAGCTGGTGCGCTCCGTTTGCTGGCCGCCACTCCCGAAGATGGTCCGGCTGATGATCTCAGGCCGGCCAACGTTGGGATTGGGCGTCTGGTTTGGCAACAATGTGTTGATGTCCACGTTAATCGCAACCTCACCGCCGTTGAGCAGTGAATCGGTCCCATCTTCATAGCGCTGCTTGTCGAGCACGACCTCCAAGCCGACACTGTTATTCCAGAATGTCTGGCTGAGGGCCATATTAGCCGCTTCGAAGTTACGCCATTCCTGCTTGGTCGGGCCGTCGATCAGCTTGTGATAAAAATCGAAGATGGACGAATCCGTGAGTGACTTGGCCTTGTAATCGCCAGCGAAGGGTAATCCCGCCGCGATTGCATACGCAGATGTGTTCAGTATCTGGATGTTGCGCGCCCCACCGAACAATCCGCCGATGTTGCGATCGACGCTCCCATCTGGAGCGAGGCCTCCCTTCTCAGTCAGAGAAGTGTAAGGCACCCAGAGGGGGCCGCTCTGCACCCCTGAATTAGGGTCGGAGAAGAACGCATAGAGGCCGCCGAACTGGTCGCCCACCGCCGGGTTGAAGTTAGGCGAGCCCGCTGCGGTCGCACCCGAGTTGGGTACATTGGGGAAATAACTCGCATTGTATCGGAAGTCATAGGTTTTTTTCCCAGCAGAACCGAAGAACGGCGTTACCTCGTCGAGCGGGGGTAGCGTGCGCGGGTTATTTGAATCGATCTTCCCCTTCTCATAGTTAACGCGCAAAGAAGTATGGGCTGTATTCCGATTCAGGAACGCCGGATCGTAACGTAACGCTGCGTATGCGCGGCGATCGCGGTTATAGGCCGGCTTCTGCTGGTACTTCGTGTGGTCGTCCAACCCATCCACTCGCAAGGAAAGCTCATCCTTGATCAGAACTCGGTTGAGGTCCAGCGAGCCGCGAAGGCTGCCATTGTTGTCCACGCGAAACTCAACCGAACCCAGGTTCTTGAATCCGGCTTGGTTCTGACTGCCATTGATAATCCCGCCTGGTTTTCCGAGGCCAAAAAGAATGGCATTGGGGCCTCTCTGTAACTCGACATGGTCGATGTTGTATGCGTCCCAGGGGATATCGGTCAGAAAGTAATCACGCGTGGTGTCCGCCGCACTGAGGCCGCGAACGCGATTGTTTGTATTGGGGCTGACCAGATTGTCGTTCCGAAGCACCGCACCGTTGCCTGTGCCGGTGTAATTGCCGCGCAAGCCGCCGACCTCCGTGCTCGGCGTATAGACCAAGAGATCTTCGTTCTTCGTCGCACCAGTATCCTTCAGGAATTGCTGCGTTACAATGCTGACTGCCGAGCTGACATCCCTCAGGTCGGTTCTCAGGCGCGTACCCGCGAGTGTGCTTGTCGCCTGGTATCCCTTGCCGCCTTCGTCCGTCACGGTGAAAGGCGACAGCTGGAGCGGCTTATCCTCATCGTTATCCCGGTTCTCCCCGGTCACTTCGGCCGCGGTCGGAAGCTTTGCCTGTTCTGACTTGGTTTTGGTCGTATGCGGATTTGAGTCCGCAGGCGTGATCGTTTGAGCCACGGCTGAGGAAGCCGCGCCCGCAAATACGAGGATCGCACAGCAGGAAAGGCTGTGCAACAGGTTGCTCTGTTTTCGATGGTTCATTGCCGGTGGGGGTGAGGTGACTTTTGCTAACGAGGGTAAGAATTTTCCGCGGAAGACGATCGCACAAACTCGTGATCTGGGTGGGCAGGTATCGTGTTGGTGGGGTCGAAAGGCAGCTCCGCGGATTTGGCTAATGTGCTACCTTGATTGAAGTGTGCCAGCGCGATTCGTTTCCCGCTACGCCTTAGCACTCAAACACTGACACTATAATCTCATCGCATTTTCTCCCCACTAAGCACGTCTCACGCATTCATCGCGCGGTCCAACTGCCATCGACCGGAATGGCTGCGCCAGTAATGGACCGCGCGGCTTCGCCGCTGAGAAAGAGCACCAGCGCGCCACCTCCTCTACTTCGATGAAAAGCCGCGTTGGCGGCGCCGGCGGCAGTCACGGTCGGCGATGCCTATGCTCAGCGCGCGGCTGACGGTTGAGTCCAGACGATCGGCACCACCGCTCTGCCACGCTAGTGGCGGCCAGATCACGGTGCGCAATGTCTTCTACATGACCACTGTTGGCGCCATTGCCACAACCCGGCTCCTCTCAGCGCGCCCACGCTTCTGGAGAACCCGCGAAGGGCTGCCACGTCGCCATCATGCGTGAGATGATCATCGTCATCGTCCTCAACCGCTTCTCTGAAAGACCCAATCTTGTGTTCGCCAGTTAATCACCGCTGCTTCTGTATAAACAAACCGCCTTGACCCGCTGGACTTACGGCGCAGGCCTTGGCGAGCTGGCTGGCGGAGAGTGTCTCGCTGATCAGGTAAATCGGCGAGGTGTCGAGCGCGACGTAGTCGCCGAGGATCGGGTTGCCCATCAGGTCGACCGCATGGACGTCCCTCGGAACGACGATCTGCCAAATGTGCTGTTTGGCCGCGGCTTCCGTGGCCCACACAGGCATCACCGCCCGGCGGTCACATTGGAATGCGTAGCCATGAAGTCCGAACGTGGAGTGGCCGGCAATGGTTTTATCCAAGGCGAGCTGCCCGCTGAAGCGACAATCCGGCCCCAGGATCTGCGCCAGAGTTGCTTGGGCGGCAAAGAGCTTACGTGGCTCGCCGCCTTCCGCGAGCATCGCGCACTCCAGCGTGAGCGCGAGGCTGTTGGGTTCGCCGGTGACGCCGCTGTGGTAGAAGATTTTCTCCACGCCGTTCGCCAACATGATGAGGTTATAACGGATAGTCCAATCGGCGCATTGCCGCTCGTCCTTCAACAGTAGGTTGGCCGCCCACGAATCGGTCGGCGGCGTCCACGGCTCCCACGGTAGGACGTCCGCACCGTAATACGAATACTCGGTCAACCAGATCGGCTTCCGCCCGCCGTGCGTGGTCATGAGGCGCGAGAGTTCCGTCATATCGCCGATGAAAGCCTCGGGTGGCAGGTACGTGCCATAATTGTGAATGTTAAAGGTATCGACGAACTCAAGCCCGCCGAGAGCGACGAACTCGCGGGCGAAGTGCCAGGGTTGCGCGGCGAAACCGCCGATGACGCGGCCCTGCGGGTCGGCGGCCTTCATCACTGGATACACCTGCTTGAGTAGCTTCACATAGTCAGCCGGGACGTAGCGGGACTCCGGCTTGTTGAAATCCTCCTGGGACATACAAAAACCGGTCCAGATTGGTTCGTTGAGGAATTCCCAAGTGTGAACGCGATCACGCGTGTGCTCAATGGCCTTGCGCACGAACTCAAGCAATTGGCCCGTATCCTTCGGCAGGTAGCCCATTCGGTCCCAGAGGTTGGCAGCGACGGAGTCCGGCGCGGCAGACGACCAGTTGGTCGAAGGCAGCGCCGGGGTGAGGCAGATGATGTTGAACCCGGTCCGCTGGAGCCGGTTCAGTTGAATGTCCGACGCTTCGAATGAAAGTTGGCCGGGCTTGGGCTCGAGGAAACCCCAGTTTAGGGACCAATCACGCGCCCAGCGGATACCGGCTTTCTTTACCATGGCGCAGAGTTCGGCGCTGGGCGGCGCGTGGTTGATGCCGAAAATTGAATCTTGTGCGGGGTAGGCATCGAGCGCGGCGACGCGCAGCTCGGTGCGGTGAGGGGCGTCTGTGGGACCCCAGTCGATCGCCACGAAGAAGATGCCCTTGCCCCATGCACCCAGCGACCATGTCTGTTGGGTCGTTGAACCCGCCGGCACCTCGAGCGTGAGCTTCGGCTGTGCGACGACGCGGCCAAAATAATCGCGGACGCTCGCGCGCAGCTGCAATCGACTGGACTGCGGCTGGGTGTTGGCGGCGGACACCCGCACGGTGATCGGTTCACCCGGCAAAAAGATGTGATCACGCGGACCGACCTCGAAGCCTACCTCCAGCGCCTCGTGCGGAACGATCACTGTCGGTTGTTCGCCTGCTTCGAACTGGATTGCGTCCAGCCACACGATTGCCGGCGTGTCGGGCGAGTTTGTGATGTCGGGCCCGACCGCAATACAGGCTTGGTTGGCCTGCGCCTTAAGCGAAAAAGCGTAGCGCTCCCATTTTTCTGTGAGGGTCACTTTTCGCTCGGACGGCGGCAGCTCCGCCATCGGCGCACCGCCGGCTTGCCGGATGTTGAGCCGCGCCTCGACGCCCGGCCGGCTCGCCTTCAAGTACGCTGAGAGCGTGTACACCTTTCCCGGCACAATATCAATCCAGCCCTTGTTCGCAGCGAGGAGCGAGTTCTGCACCACATATGCAGTTGGCAAACTGCCGGAGTAGGTGACGGGGGATTTGTCCGGACCGAGTTCGATTTTCAGACAATGCTGGCCGTCGAAAGGCGCCTCGGCTACAATCGAACCGTAGAGACCGACGAGCGGTCCGCTCCAACCGGTGCGCGCACTCAAGGTAGTCCAGCCGTCGCTACCCGTCTCGAACGAGCTGTTCGGCACCAAGTTCCTCGATTCGGCAGCGGACACCCGCGGATTGAACCGCGCGGCGGGGTGTGCCTCGCAAACGATCTCGACGCCGGCAATCCAAAGCGTGCCGTGTTCGGCGAGTGTGAACTTCAACGCCGCCCTGGTGGGCGCCTGGTTCAACCACCACTGGAAGCTGAAGGTGTAGTGCTTCCATTCCGACGTCGCGTACACCGCCTCGGCGAGCGCAATGTACGGATGGCCGGAATCGTCATCGAGGATAACGCGAACGGTGCGTCCACTGATGTCGGCCCCTCGCACCCAGAACGAAAGGGTGTACGGATCGCTAACGTTGAGGGCGATGGCGTCCTGCCGAAGAGTGACCGCGGACGCGGCGAGCGGATCGACGGCACCAGCTGGCACAGGCTGCGCCGGATAGTCGAGACGCAGAGCGAGGGTGTTTCCCGGACCGCTATCGTTAACGAGAGTGGCCTGCGCCCCCGGCGCGGTTTCGAGACGCCATGGGGACGTTCCGTTGGCAAGCGACTGGGGTGTAACGACCCGGACGAGATTTTTGCGCGGGAGATCCGCCAGAACCGTTGTGCTCGCGCCTATCATGAAGGCGACGACCCAACCCCAATATGCGCGGGATAGCCGATTTTTTGAGATCACGCTCCTGAAGATATTGGGTCACCCGCTGACCCGCTACGTCTAACGGCTCAAAGTTTGCCACTATGATCGCAGCAACTGGAGCAAGCGGGCAACGGCTTCCCCTACCCATCAAGCTATTCAGATTCACCGCAATGAAACTCAGTTGGGCACTGTGCCCAAGCAGTCTTTGGTGTTGAGCTGGCTCAAATCAAAGCAGCATTCGTTCAATAGGGCATGGACAGGCGATAAATCAGAGAAAGGTTCGACTCTCCATGAAGTCGATCGAAGCGCAGAATGCAGTTCGACATCACCGCGCAGTCCACCCCCCGTCAATGGGGATGGCGGCTCCGGTGATAGAACGTGCGCACTCCCCGCAGAGATAAACCGCCAATGCTGCCACTTCGTCCGCTTCAATGAATCTGCGAGTGGGTTGTGCAGCCAGTATCACTTCGCGAATCACACGCTCGTGCGATAGCCCGTGCACCTTCGCCTGGCTCTCGATTTGTCCCTCGACCAATGGTGTTCGCACGTAACCAGGGCAGATCGCGTTGCAGGTAATTCCGGTTTCCGCAAGTTCCAGCGCCACGCTCTTCGTCAAGCCTATCTGCCCGTGTTTGGCCGCGACATAGGCGCTTTTGAAGGGCGAAGCCACCAGCCCATGCGCGGAAACAAGGTTGATGATTCTTCCCCAGTTGCGTCGTTTCATACCCGGGACCACCGCGCGAATTGCATAAAAACTCGAATTCAGAACTACATTCTGAATTTCAGTCCAGCGCTCAGGCGGGAAATCCTCAACCGAGGACACAAATTGTAGGCCCGCGTTATTGACCAGGACGTCGAGCGCACCGAACACTTGCTCGGTATCTGCGATTAATCGCGCAACCTCTTTCGCTTTGCTTACATCACCATCGTGATAGCGCACCGTGACACCGGCTTCGTTCGCAAGAGTGCTGCGCAGACGCTCGATCTCCATTGGCTCGCCAAGCCCGTGGAGCATCACATGGGCACCTTCCAAAGCAAAAGCGCGCGCCATCGCAAGGCCGATGCCGCTAGTCGAACCAGTTACCAAAACCACTTTATTCTTAATCATGAGTGCCGCCTCTTTTCACTAGCGTTTGGCTGCTTCGAATGAAGCGCCGGTCCTGGCCTTCACCTCGTCGAGCATCACGCCCGGGTGCAGTTCGATCAACACGAGTCCACCGCCGGGCTTCACCTCGAATACGCACAGGTCGGTGATGATGAGGCTGACGACGCCCTTGCCGGTGATCGGCAGCGTGCACTGTTTCAAGATTTTCGGGCTGCCGTCCTTCGCCGTGTGCTCCATGACGGCCACCACGCGCCGCACGCCGGCGACGAGGTCCATCGCGCCGCCCGGGCCTTTCACCATTTTGCCTGGCACCATCCAGTTAGCGATGTCACCGTTGTCCGCAACTTCGAGCGCACCGAGGATCGAAAGGTCGATGTGGCCGCCACGGATCATCGCAAACGAATCCGCGCTGGAGAAGAACGCCGAACCGGGGATTGTCGTGATGGTCTGTTTGCCGGCGTTGATCAAATCGGGATCGACCTTGTCGTTGGCTGGGAAAGGCCCGATGCCGAGCAGCCCGTTCTCGGACTGCAGGGTAACGTTCATGCCTTTGGGGATGAAATTGGCGACAAGTGTCGGGATGCCGATGCCGAGGTTCACGTAATAGCCGTCGCGTAACTCCTGCGCGGCACGCTTCGCCATCAATTCACGGATGGGCGTTTCCTTCTTCGAAGCCGCTGCACCCTGCACCGTGCGAAACTCGATCCTCTTCTCATAGTATCCACCTTGGATGATGCGGTCAACGTAGATGCCCGGCGTATGGATCGAGTCAGGCTCGAGCTGACCGACCTCGACGAGCTCCTCGACCTCGGCCACGCAAATCTTGCCGCAGGTCGCGATCATCGGGTTGAAGTTTCGCGCGGTCTTGCGGAATACGAGATTGCCCGACTTGTCGCCCTTCCAAGCTTTGACGATGGCAACTTCGGCGCAGATGCCGAACTCGAGCACGTATTCCTTGCCATCGAAAACCTTAGTCTCTTTTCCTTCCGCAAGCTTTGTGCCGAAAGCGGTGCGGGTATAGAAGCCCGGGATGCCGGCACCACCCGCGCGCAAGCGCTCGGCGAGCGTGCCCTGCGGAATGAGTTCTAGTTCGAGCTCACCGGCCAACACTTGGCGCTCAAACTCCTTGTTCTCGCCGACATAAGACGCCATCACCTTCCTCACCTGGCGTGTCGTGAGGAGCGTGCCCATACCGAAGCCGTCCACGCCGGCGTTATTGCCAACGATGGTCAGGTCCTTCACCCCGCTGTCTCGCAGTGCGATGATCAGGTTCTCCGGGATGCCGCAGAGGCCGAAGCCCCCCGCAGCAACCGTCATATTGTCGTGCAACAGGCCGTCGAGGGCGGCTTTGGCATTGGGGTAGACTTTGCTCATTAGATAAGCCGAAGGTTTTAAATTACGACGAAGGCACAGTGCCACGGAGAATGTTGCATCAAACAGGATGACCCCCTGGGGTTTCGCATTGCTGTGGTTAAATCAATTCCACACACGCGGCCAGGCCTTCGCCGCCGCCAATGCAAATGGCCGCGACGCCACGCTTGAGACCACGTTCCTGCAGGGCTGCAATGAGTGTCACGAGAATGCGTGCGCCGCTAGCGCCGATGGGATGACCGAGCGCGATGGCACCACCACGAACATTCACTTTGTCGTGCGATATGCCGAGCTCCGACATGAAAGCCATAGGTACGACGGCAAAGGCCTCGTTGACCTCCCAGAGGTCAACGTCAGACACCTTCCAACCGGCAGACTTCAGCGCCGATTGTGTTGCTTGCACGGGCGCCGTTGTAAACCAGACCGGTTCGTGTGCATGACCGCCGAACGAGACGATCTTGGCGATGGGTTTGAGGCCCTTGGTTTTTGCGGTATCAGCAGTAGCGAGCACAAGCGCCGCGGCGCCATCGTTGATCGAGGAAGCATTCGCCGGCGTGATCGTGCCATCCTTCTGGAAGGCGGGCTTCAATGCCGGGATCTTGTCGTATTTCACTCTCGCTGGACCCTCGTCGTGTTCGACCTTCGTGATGCTTCCCTTGGCGTCAATTGACTCGAACGGCGTTATCTCGGCGGCGAATTTGCCGTCCTTCTGGGCGGAATTGGCGCGTTTGAAGGATTCGATGGCGTAGGCGTCCTGCGACTCGCGCGTGAACTTATATTTCGCGGCACACTGCTCGGCGCAGCTGCCCATGTGCAAGTTATTGTAAGGATCCCACAGCCCATCGGAGATCATCGAGTCGATGACCTGTTGGTGGCCGATGCGGTAACCATCGCGCGCCTTCGGTAGCAAGTAGGGTGCAAGGGTCATGTTCTCCATGCCGCCCGCGACGTAGAGAGAGCCGGCTCCTGCATTGAGTGCATGCGCAGCCTGCATGACCGTTTGCAGGCCGGAACCGCAAACCTTGTGCACCGTGGCACATCGCACCGAATGCGACAGTCCCGCGCCAAGCGCCGCCTGCCTGGCGGGCGCCTGGCCCAGACCGGCCTGGAGCACGTTGCCCATGAGACAGTCCGTGATGTCGGCCGCGGCAACACCGGCGCGGGCCAGGGCGCCTTTAATGGCGGCGGCTCCTAACTTTGGCGCTGGCACGCCGGCAAAGACACCTTGAAATACGCCGATCGGCGTGCGGGTCGCGGAAAGAATGAAAACGTCGGACATAGAATTGGAGATACCACCAGAAAACGAAGAAGCTAATCCCGGATCTTGTCTGCTTCGTTTCTTGGCGTGCGCCCAGCCTGGTCGGTTGATCGTGGAAGCTCCATGGTGCGAATGTCGTAGCCGCCTATGCGGTAGGCGGCGAAAGCGTCCATCATCCCATGCTTCGTTATCGCCCGCTACATCTGCACGCTCAAACCCTGGCACTTTTGTCTCACCATGCACTCTTGCCTTTCAATCGCGGGATTTCTGCTTCTGACTCAACTCGCATGCCCTCCGAACGCGAGGATATCCAATTTGGAACGACCAGCAGCTTGCGCCTGTTGCGCTGGAATCGCAGCGTCAATCGCGTTGAAATCGTCCAAGGGCCCAACCGCGTGGTGCCCATGTCGGGCCAAGGCGACCACTGGCACTATCATCGCGCCAGCGAACTGACCCTCATCCAACGTGGAGCTGGCACACGCTTTGTCGCCGATCATATTGAACTTTTCGAGCCCGGCGATCTTGTGCTCATCGGCTCGAACGTGCCGCACTATTGGCACCAACGCGGGATGTCCACGGGACTGGCGATCCAGTGGGACTTCCCACTCGAACACGGCATCTGGAGTCTCGCCGAGTCCTCTCTTCTCCGGACGCTGGCCGAATTTTCCCGCCGTGGGCTGCATATCCAGGGGCGGACGGCCGAGCAAACCCGACAACTCATGGAACAACTGCCAAGCGTCACCGGCCTGACCCGGCTTGTACTCTTTCTGCAGATTCTGGATGTCTTGGCTCGTGCGCCAAGCCGCGATGTTCGCTCCTTATCCGCCCGCCCATTTTCCCTTGCCGGATCAGCTGAACACCAAGAAGCCATCAGCCAAGCTGTGAGTTACATCCTCGCCCATTATCGTCAGACGGTGAGCCTACCCGAACTGCTGCGGCTCACCAGCATGAGCCGGGCAACCTTCTCCAGACAATTTCACCGCCATGCCGGCAAATCATTCTCCATGTTTCTCAACCAAGTCCGACTCCAGGCCGTTTGCCGCGCACTACGGGACACGACCGAACTCGTTGGCAACATCGCGCTGGATCACGGATTCAATCAGCTCTCGTTTTTCAACCGGCTTTTTCTTCGCGAATTCGGCATCAGCCCCAGCGCGTATCGAAAAGCCAAACGCTAGTTGACCGGGTACCGGCGATTGAGCGTCGCCCAGGATATCTTCGGTGGAGAACCTAGGCTTTTTTGACCTAATGTCATTTTCCGCCTGAAAATCGCCACGGAGGACTGTACTCCATCCTACAAAAAGCCGATTGAGACAAATAAATCGTTTGGGCATGAGGTTGAGACGACAATGCCAATGATTGAGTCAATAGTCGTAGCGAGTGGACAGGGTTGCTCGATAAAGTGAGCGGTACTTCGACAATCTATCACATACATGAGCAAATCATCTGACTACCGTTTTTCCTTCGGCCCTTGGAACATCAGTGAAGGAGCAGATCCTTTCGGTCCATCCACACGCGCACCCTACAAGCACGAGGCGAAGTATGCGCTTTACCGTCCCTTGGGCTTCGAAGGAGTACAGTTTCACGACGACGATGTTGTGCCAGGATTGGAGAATCTAACTGCTCCGCAAATTCTCGCCGAGGCCTCGGCGGTTAAGAAAATGCTGAATAATCAGGGGCTAACTCCCGAATTTGTCGCCCCGAGGCTTTGGTTTGCTAATCAAACCATTGACGGGGGCTACACCTCGAATTCCGCGACCGACCGCCAGTATGCCATCGACCGGACATTACAAACGGTCGATATCGCCAAGACCATCGGTAGTAAGGCGATCGTGCTTTGGCTGGCGCGGGAAGGCACTTATTTACGTGAGGCAAAAAACGTGGTGCTAGCGTACCAGCGTCTCCTTGAAGTCGTAAACCAGGTGCTTGCTTACGACAAGGAGATCGAAATCTGGATCGAGCCCAAGCCGAATGAGCCGACTGATCTCGCTTTTGTGCCGACCGCCGGTCATGCGATCTCGCTTGCGTATGCCTCCCAAGATCACCGCCGCGTCAAAACGGTGATCGAAAGCGCACACGCTATCCTCGCCAACCTCGATCCAAGCGACGAAATGGCCTTTGCACTGGCACACGACAAACTTGGAAGCATCCACCTCAACGACCAAAACGGATTGAAATACGACCAGGACAAGAATTTTGGCGCGAGCAACCTACGGGCGGCATTCAACCAAGTGCTGGTCCTCGAGGAAAACGGTTACGGCCAACGTGGAGAGTTTGTCGGGCTCGATGTCAAAGCCATGCGAACACAAAACGGTGCCCCAGTCGTCGAGCACTTGAAGTCGAGCCGCCAAATTTTCCTCAGCCTGCTGGAGAAAGCCCGGTCGTATGACCGGAAGCGGGTCGAGGAGTATCGCCAAGCGCGCGACTATGAGGGACTGGAGCTGTACACAATCCAGCACCTGCTGGGCAATGCTGCGGATCATCCGAATGGCCGACTGGAATCCTTCGTCAACAAGTTCGAACAGAACGCTAAAGCGCTGAAGTCTTCCGGAACCCGGCAACATCCTTGAGGCCTGAAGCGCCCAACCCAGACCCAGCGCGGGAATCCATCACACCATGAACCGGAAACTTCGTTTTGGCATGATTGGTGGCGGTCGCGGCGCCTTCATTGGCGCCGTGCATCGCGTCGCCGCACTGATGGATGGACAAGCGGAACTCGTCGCCGGCGCTTTTTCCAGCGACGCCGCGCGCTCACGCGCTTCCGGAACCGATCTGTTTCTCCCGCCGGATCGCGTCTACGGCAGCTACCGTGAGATGGCCGTTGCCGAGGCGGCACTGCCCGCGGACCGGCGGCTCGATTTCGTGGTGATCGTTACGCCCAACCACCAGCATTTCCCGCCGGCCAAGCTCTTCCTCGAAGCGGGCTTCAATGTAATCTGCGACAAGCCCGTCACCTTCAGTCTGGCCGAAGCGCGCCGCTTACGCGTCATCATAAGGAAGAGCCGCAAGGTTTTTGTGCTAACTCACAATTATACCGGCACGGCAATGGTGAAGCAGGCCCGCGCGCTCGTGCGCGCCGGTCGGCTCGGAAAAATACGCAAGGTCGTCGTGGAATACCCGCAGGGCTGGCTCTCCAGCCGGCTGGAGGCCAGTGGTCAGAAGCAGGCCGCGTGGCGCACTGACCCCCGACGCAGCGGCGCAGCGGGCAGCATGGGCGACATCGGCACCCACGCGGAGAATCTCGCCCGCTATGTCACCGGTCTGCGTATCGCGGAACTCTGCGCCGACCTCACCGCCTTCGTCCCGGGCCGGCGACTCGATGACGACGGCAACATCCTGCTCCGCTTTCACGGCGGCGCCAAAGGCGTCCTCTTGGCTTCGCAAATTTGCGTGGGCGACGAGAACAATTTCAATCTACGCGTCTACGGCGACAAGGCTTCGCTGGAGTGGCATCAGGAATATCCCGGCGACCTCGTCGTGAAATACCCCGACCGTCCGCGCGAACTCTGGCGCCATGGCAACCCCTACCTCGACCAATCCGCCGCCCGTTTCACCCGCGTTCCACCAGGCCATCCCGAGGGTTATCTCGAGGCATTCGGCAACATCTACCGCGAAGCGTTCCGGGCCATCACCGCGGAGATCGAGGGGAGGAAACCGCCCGCCGATCTCGATTTCCCGACCATCGAAGATGGCGTCGATGGTATGATTTTCATCGAGACCGTCGTGAAGTCCGCCGCCCGCAACGCACGCTGGGTGAAATTCCCAAAAGCGTAGCTGGCGATCCTCTCACCGGCTTTCTCTCTCGCTTCACAACTGCCGCCCGCTCCCGCCTTGGCTCGGATTGAGCCGTGCCTTCGCCTTTTCCCTGCGCCCGCTGCGACCGGAGCGGCGCGGCCATACGTTACCTTCTCCTTAGCGTCGTCCTGTTCGTGGTGCGGTCTGGTTCCGCTGCCACCAGTCCCTATCCGATCTACGGCGACCATCGTATCCAGCTCCCCGACATTCCTGGCTATCGCACGCTTGGATGTAACTCCCATGTCAACGTCGCGCCCGGCAAGCATGCTGCCGTCGCGTTCAACGGCAGCGCTAAGCCGGACGATTCCTCTGCACTCAAGAAAGCCCGGGCTCCGTGAGCCGCACGTGGCGCAGATGGCGCCTCATTGTACCGTGAATCCAACGCGGTGTCCCGTGAGAGGATAATGCCAGACTTTGAGTTCATAGGCGTAGCCGGACAACCCCCGACCGGGCATGCTGGCTGGACCGCCCCTGAGCCCGATCCTCTTTCCGGTCTCGCCATGGTATCGTCACCACCCCTTGTTGATCGCAAGCGACTAGCCGGAGAACACCACCCCATGATGCCCTCAAAGAAGCTTTTGCCCCTATTGCTGTTCCCGCTGTTATCGCTTTTCGCCTGCCACGGCTTTGCCGTGGAAGCGCGCTCCACGGTTTCACTGGACGGGCAATGGTCCTTCCAACTCGACCCCGGCAGTATCGGCGAAAAGGAACAATGGTACGGTGATGCAAAGCCGCTAGCGGGCACAATCCAGGTGCCAGGTGCCTGGGACGCACAAGGCCACGGCCCGGAAACACCGAAGATGCGGCACAACTTCATCGGTAAGGGCTGGTACAAGCGCACTGTCGACGTGCCTGCACTTGCAGACGCCCAGCGCCTCTTCCTCAGGTTCGGTGGTATTTATCGCGATGTGCGCGCATGGGTGAATGGCCGGGAAGCCGGGCACCACCTCGGCTACGTTTCTCAATTCGAATTCGACGTAACGCCCTACGTGCAGCCCGGCCAACCGGCAACGATTACGCTGCGTGTCGACTCCGCGCAACAGATCGAACTCGACCCGCTGATGGGGACCATGGACATCCCCGACCATCTTTTTAGTTTTTGGGGTGGTATCTGGAGTCATGTCACGCTGGAGCGGAGAAACGCGACCTGGCTTGACGAGCTGTTCGTGCAACCGCAATTGTCCGCGAGCCGATGCGTCGTCACAGCCCGCCTTAACGGCAATACCGCTGGCGCCGACACCGTGCGGCTGGAGGTATTCGGACCGGAAGGTAACAAGGCAGTCGAACGCGAGCTGCCTCTTTCCCGGGTTTTGGATAATGATCAGGTGGAACTCGACGCTCTTCTCCCCAACGCACCGCGCTGGACCCCCGAGTCACCGCGACTACACCGCGCGCGCCTCACGCTGCTACAGGGCAAGCAGCCAGTGGATGCAGTCGAATCTCGCTTCGGCATGCGCAATATCGAGATCCGGGGCACGAGTTTCTATGTTAATGGCGCCAAATATTTTCTCAACGGCTACGGCGATGACGCCGTATATGCGGATACCATCGCCCCACCTGCCGACAAACAATTCTACATCGATCGACTGAAAGTCGCGAAGAACTATGGCTTCAATTACGTCCGGCTTCACAGCCACTTTCTCACACCCGAGTTCTATGAAGCCTGCGACGAAGTCGGTATGTTTGTCTCCCCCGAGCTGCCAATCGCCTACATGCGCTACTACAACCGCGCCCAAGGCAGGGGCCGCGACCTTTACCTGACCGAATGGGCCGGCGCCATCACCCGTTACCGCAACCATCCCTCCATCTTCGACTGGTGCGTCGGCAACGAGCTTTGGAACGGCGTCGATCTCGCCCCGCAGTTCTACAACCTCGCTCGAAGACTCGATCCCACGCGACCGATCATCGACAGCGACGGCGTCTTCCCGCCGGGCTTTACCGACGGCACCAAGGACCGCGCAACGATGGATTTCTACACGGTGATGTTCAACATCCTGACCACCCCGCTGGAGAATCCAACAAAGTTCAAGACCGGCACACCCCTTAAACCGGTCATCACGCACGAAGAGGGCAACTTCGTCACGTTCCCACGCCTGGATTCCATCCCGCTTTACGACAAGACTCCATTCAAACCGTTCTGGCTGACCGTCGCCCGGGACAAGATCGCGCAGCAGGGACTGCTGGATGAGGCGTCCAACTGGTCCCTCCAGTCGGAGAAGCTCTATTATCTCTGCCACAAGCTCAACCTCGAGGCTCTGCGCAAAAACCCCATGATCTCGGGTTATGACTGGTGGCTGCTGCAACCGTGGTATCCCGGCTCGAACGGCCTGGTCGACGTCCATCGCCGGCCCCTTTCCATCACGCCGGAGCAAGTGCGGCAGATCAACGGTCCGGTGGTGCTGTTACAAGACGGGCTCGCACTCAACTATCGCGGCGGGGAACAGGTCCGGCTTCAGCTAACTGTCTCCAACTATTCCCCCACGGCGCTCCAGAATGCCGAGCTTTCCTGGCAAGTGGTACGCGGCGGCGAGATATTGTACCGCGGCAGCACGGCCGAGAACGCGGCGCAAGGCCAGATCACGTCTCTCGGAGAGATCGAATGCACTCTGCCCGAGCCTTCCGGCCCGGAAAAAATCCAAGTACGAGTCGAGCTGACCGCGCAAGGTCAGCGCTACTCCAACCAGTGGAATGCGTGGGTCTACCCTTCCCGACCGCCCGTACTGGAACGGAAGCATCCGCTCTACGTCAGCACCGACTTGCTCGCATCGCTCGCGGCCTTCCAACCGCAACCAATTCCCGTGCAAGGCGAGTTGCCGTCACCAGCCGTCTACGTCGTCCGCCAGCCTGACGAGCGGTTGTTGAAAGTTGCAGAGCGCGGCAGCAGCGTCGTGTTGCTCTCGCCGGCCAACGTCTTCCCCACGGACGTAACCACGTGGAAATCTGCTTGGTGGCTTGGAGTGTTTCCGGGAGACAGCAACGCGGGTACCGTGGTCTACGATTCGCCCGTCACCCGGGCCATGGCACCTGACGGCTGGTGCGATGCCGGATGGTTTCATCTCCTGCAGGGCGCCCAGACCGTCATCCTCGATGATCTGCCCACGCAACCGGATATCCTTATCCGGGCGCTCAATGTCCACAGCGCGCCCACTCCCTTCACCCGCGAACTTGATTTCGATTACGTCTGGCGCAACAAATCCCTGCTTTTCGAGACGGCGGTCGGCCAGGGCTCGTGGATTGTCAGCGGCCTCAACTTTGATGCCGCTCTGCGCCATGGCGGCCCCGAAGGCTCTTGGTTACTCACCCAGATCCTCGCCCGTGCGCAGACCTTGCCACACCCGCGCCATGCGATTCCGTTGGAAACCCTGCGTGATGCGGTCGAGAAGTCCGTTTTCACGAAGGGTCCGATGATTTCCGGCTACGCACGCACGCTGAAACATGTGGGCGAGACGACGCACGGCCTCAGTTACCGCGAGACCGACGGTCCGAGTCTGCGCATCCGGCAGGAAGAAGCTTTGCACGAACTTGTCTGGGAAACCGCACCGGTGCCGACAGCCGCGACGACGACGTTCGTCTTCGCCGGCGGCACATCGTTCCACGACCCGATCCGCAGTAACCAAGGCTTCGGCCTGTCGATCAATGGAATCAAAGCCCTCGATTTCGACTCCACGAAGGAAGCGGCCACCTGGAGGAGCATCGATGGCCGCTACGTCCTGCGCTTCGTCCCGATCATCAACCAGTCCTCGTGGGAAGTATCTGCCGGCTTGTTCTATCTCTCCGTCCCCGGTGACGCCCTTGCCGCCGGCAAACCAGCCCAGATTCGCGTCCACTCGATCGGCTCCGACAACACTCATTGGTTCTCTCTCAATCCCTATGCCGACATTATTGACGGCCCTACCGCGGCCGGCGCCGTCCGCTGATTGCTAGGCCGAACTGATGGCGGTCTGCTTGCGGCCAATCGCGTGGGGACAACAATGAAGCAATGAAATGAGATAACCACTGTCGTTTCAGTCGTTCGAATGATACGCACGATATCACTAGGGCGTGTTTTAAAAATCAATGAGTGAGCCAATCAAGCGTTACCGCGAGGTGAACGAAGCCGAGATAGGTCTCGGCGAGTTTGTCGTAGCGAGTGGCGATTCGGCGGTGGGCCTTAACCCTGCCAAAGAAGTTTTCGACCTGGTGGCGATGCCGGTAGTAACCGCGATGGTAGCGTGCAGGCTGGAGTCGGTCCCGGCGCGGCGGGATGCAGGCTCGGCTGCGATGGGCCAGCAAGTGCGCACGGAAGGTCGCCGAATCGAAGCCCTTGTCGGCGACAATCCGGCATTTACGGCCGTGTCTCAGCAGAGGCAGAACGGCATGCTGATCGTGGCGAGGGCCGCGCTCCAAGCTAACCGCCACCGCTCGGCCACGAGCGTCAACCAAGGCGGAAAGCTTGGTGTTCAAGCCGCCCTTCGTGCGACCGATCGCTTGGGCGGCCTGTCCACCCGCCGGGTTGGTCCCATGCTGGTGCAGCTTGATGTGCGAGCAATCAAGGTGACGGAGGCGGCCAACGGCTCCGCGCGCCAGCTTGAGCAGCGCAGCACAGAACAGTCCCTCGCGGCACCATCGCCGAAACCGACCATATACCGTCTGCCGCTTTCCAAAGTAGCTGGGCAGATCGCGCCACGGGCATCCGGTGCGCATGACAAAAATGATTCCGCTGAAGACCAAACGGTCATCCCATGGCGGCCGTCCCTTCCGCTGGACTGTGCCAATCTGCCCTCGGCGCTTTTTTTGGCACGAATCAGATCAATTTTTTTAGCCGCTCCCAGCGCAGCTCCGGTATCAACCAACGATCTGATGATTGCACCCGGCCACCGACCGCCTCTCTTCAGCCTCGTTCCATCATTTTAAAACACGCCCTAGATGGCTCCCAGGCAGGAGTCATCGCTCGACTTGGCCCGTGTCATGATTGACGGAAGCGCTGAGCCAAAAATGCCAGCTTTTGATGCGATAGGCGTAGCGGGGCACCAAGAATTCAAGTATGCTGATCGCATCAACCCTGTCGACTCGACCACCACGGCGGCATGCCGATAGAGATCAGCGCTGCCACCCGATTGTGCGGCGCCCACGTTCAGCCCTTTTCAAATGAGCACCACCAAGAAACCCCTCCCTCAAAAAATCGCATGGCCTTACGAATTCCCCGGCGTGCATTGGATTGACGAACAAGAAGAACAGGCGGTGCTCGACGTCGTACGCAACGGATCGCTCTTTCGTTATTATGGCCTAAAACCTTCGCGCCACGTGGACGAGTTCGAGGCGGCGGCGCGTGAATTCTACGGCGTCAAGCACGCGTTGGCCGTCAACAGCGGCACTGGGGCGCTCATCTGCGCCATGACTGCGCTTGGCATCGGACCGGGCTGCGAGGTGATCGTGCCGTCGTTCCTTTGGGTGGCCTCCATCGGCGCGGTAATCCAGGTCGGCGCCATTCCCGTACTTGGCGAGGTGGACGAATCCTTCAATCTCGCTCCCGATACACTCGAAAAAGCCATCACTTCGCGAACTAAGCTAATCGTCGCAATTCACATGGCCGGCGCTCCATGCGACCTCGACGGGATCATGGCGATCGCCAACCGGCGCGGCATCCCCGTGCTAGAAGACTGTGCCCAATGCAACGGCGGCACCTATAAAGGCCGCAAGCTCGGAAGCATTGGGCGAATGGGCATCTTCAGTCTGCAGCTAAACAAGAACATCACCTGCGGCGAAGGCGGATTGATCGTGACCAACGACGACCGTCTCTTCGAACGCGCGTTCTCGGCTCATGACATGGGCATGGTCCGCAAAAACGGCCGACTGGCGCAACCGGAAGATTACGCCCTCTCCTGGGGTCAGGGCCGGCGCATGACTGAGCTCTGCGGTGCCGTCGCTGGCGTGCAGTTGAAGAAGCTGCCCGCCATTGTCGACCGGATGCGTGGCTCCAAGCGACGGATCAAGGCTGGGCTGGCGAATACACCCGGGCTCGCTTTCCGCCGGCTCGCCGACGCCGAAGGGGATAGTGGCCCGTTCCTGATCATGCTGCTCGACCACGCTAAAACGGCGCAACGGCTGTTGGCGCACCTTCGGGATAACGGTTTTCACAATGCATTCCGGATCGCCGATTACGGACTTCACATCTATTCAAATATCGCCGCGCTCGTGAAGAAGACCCCGCTGTCAGCTGCGGGCAATCCTTGGTTGTCGCAAGAAAACCGTGACAGCGTCTATGATTATCAGAAGGGTGCCTGCCCGCGCAGCGATGCTCTTTTCGAGCGCGCTGTACTGCTGCCGGTTCCCTCCTGCCTGACTCCAGCGCACGAGGAAGCCGCCATCCGCACAATCAAAGAGGCTCTTTCCCTGGAGCCAACATTGCGTAGATAGCACAAGCGATGAGCGATGTATGACACCGGAGTCCTTTAATCGTGGGGATGACGGTGGGAATCATCGTCATGCTTTTAGCGGCCGCCTATTCCATAGCCTATAATATCGCCCGGGTCAGTAGGCCTGGCGAAAGTGCATGCTCTGGATATTGGATCCAACGCGAATGAAAGCATGTGGCCCACTTTCTTTCGCTCCAATCTCAGAATAATGGAAAGTAATGTAAACGCTACGGTCGTCCCAGGGCCCGCGGTCCTTGCGACCCTCGCCGCCCGCCTCACGGGCGAACTGCATTTCGACGACACGATGAGGAAACTCTACGCGACCGATGCGTCCGAGTACCAGGAGATGCCGGTGGCGGTCGCGCTGCCGAGGACCGAGGCGGACGTCCGCGAACTCATCGCCTTCGCCAACCGCCATGGCATCGGCCTCGTGCCGCGCACCGCGGGCACTTCCCTCGCCGGCCAGGTGGTCGGCAACGGTATCATCGTCGATGTCGGCCGGTACATGAACAAGGTTCTGGCCACTGACGCCGCCAAGCGCCGCGTGCGCGTGCAGCCGGGCGTGGTCCGCAACGAGCTCAATCTCCACCTCAAGCCGCACGGCCTGTTCTTCACGCCGGAAACCTCGACCGCCAACCGCGCAATGATCGGCGGCATGGTCGGCAACAACTCCTGCGGCGCCAACTCCATCGTCCACGGCACGACGCGCGAGCACCTGATGTCGACGCGCGGTTTCCTGAGCGATGGCTCGGAAGTGACATTCGGCCCGCTGACCAAGGCCGAGTTCGAGGCCAAGTGCGCCGGCCCCGACACGCTCGAAACGAAAATCTACCGCAACGTCCGCGACCTCCTGGGCGATGCGAAGAACCGCCAGCTCATCCGCGAAAACTACCCGAAGCCGACCGTCACGCGCCGCAACACCGGCTACGCGCTCGACCGGCTGATGGAGTGCAACGTCTTCGACCCGAAATCGGACCAGCCCTTCAACCTCTGCCAGCTGCTCGCCGGTTCCGAGGGCACGCTGTTCCTCGGCGTGGAGTTTGAACTCAACGTCGAGCCCCTGCCGCCGGCGGGCGCGCTGATGTGCGCGCATTTCGCCACGATCCAGGACTCGCTGCACGCCACGCTGATCGCGATGCGCCACCGGCCGTTCGGCTGCGAGTTGATCGACCGCCATATTCTCGAGTGCACCAAGGCCAACCTCGAGCAGGTGAAGAACCGTTTCTTCGTCGTGGGCGATCCGGGCGCCGTGCTGGTCATCGAGGTTCGCCTCGAAAAGCGCGAACAGATCGAGGCCGCCATGCAGACCATCGAGTCCGAGTTGCGCGCCGCGAAGCTCGGCTATGCGTTTCCGGTGCTCTGGGGCGATGATGCCAACAAGGTCTGGGACCTGCGCCGCGCCGGTCAGGGCCTGATGATGAACGTCCCGGGCGACGCCAAGCCGCGCGAAGTGGTCGAGGATACCGCGGTCGCCGTGGAGGACCTGCCCGCCTACATCGCCGAGTTCGACGCGCTGATGCGCAACAAATACGGCATCAGCTCCGTGTACTACGCCCACGCCGGCGCCGGCGAGTTGCACACCCGTCCCCTCTTCGATCTCAAGACGCCCGAGGGCATGAAGTTCTTCCGAGGCATCGCGACCGATGTCGCCCATCTCGTGAAGAAATACCGCGGCTCGCTCTCCGGCGAACACGGCGACGGCCGCCTGCGCGGCGAGTTCATCCCGTTCATGGTCGGACCTGAATGCTACGCGATGATGCGGCGCGTGAAGGAAACCTTCGACCCGCACGGCCTCTTCAACCCGGGTAAGATCATCGACACGCCCCCGATGGACACGTCGCTGCGGCACGGTCCCGATCACCCGACGCCGGAATACAAGACGGTTTTCAACTTCAGCGCCGCGCAGGGCGTCCTCCGTGCCGCCGAAAAATGCAACGGCGTCGGCGAATGCCGCAAGACCCACCTGATGGGCGGCACGATGTGCCCGAGCTACATGGCGACGCGCAACGAGAAGGACACGACCCGCGCCCGCGCCAACATGCTGCGCCACGTCCTGACCAATTCGCGCGAGGGCATGAACGCCTGGGACAGCGAGCAGGTGAAGGACGTCATGGACCTCTGCCTCTCCTGCAAGGGCTGCAAGTCGGAGTGTCCGTCCAACGTCGACGTCGCCCGCCTCAAGGCCGAGTGGCAGCAGCACTATTACGATGCCAACGGCGTGCCGCTGCGCTCGCGGCTCGTCGCCGGTTTCACGAGGTCCATGGGTTTGGCGTCGCTGTTCCCGTCGCTCTACAACTGGGCTGTCACCGAGCCGGGCGTCTCGCATTTCATCAAGCGCTTCGCCGGTTTCTCGACCAAGCGCAGCCTGCCGCACCTGCACGGGACGACGCTGGCCGCGTGGCACAAGGAGCACGGAAATCGGATTCGTCTTGTAGGGGCGTCGCTTGACGACGCCCGCGGGCGCCCACAAGGGGCGCCCCTACAAAACCAATTTTCCAATGGCCGCGTCCACCTCTTCTGCGACGAGTTCACGAACTACAACGACACGCCCGTCGGCATCAAGGCCGTCCAACTCCTCAACCGGCTCGGCTACGAGGTCGTCATTCCCAAGCACGTCGAAAGCGGCCGCGCCCATTTCTCGAAGGGCCTCATCCGCGAGGCGCAGCAGTTCGCGATCCGCAACGTCGAGTTGCTGAAGGACACCGTCACCGCCCAGGCCCCGCTCATCGGCCTCGAGCCGTCCGCCATCCTCTCCTTCCGCGACGAATACCCCGACCTCGTGCCCGACCGCCTGCTCGACGCAGCCAGGGCGCTGGCGAAGAACGCCCTGACGATCGACGAGTTCATCGCCCGCGAAATCGACGCCGGCCGCATCACCCGGGCTTCGTTCAAGGCGCAGCCGCGCGCCATCAAGCTCCATGGTCACTGCCACCAGAAGGCGCTGTCGTCGCTGGTGCCAACCGTGAAGATGCTCGAGCTGCCGGCCGGCCACAAGGTGCAGGTGATTCCTTCCGGCTGCTGCGGCATGGCGGGCTCCTTCGGTTACGAGGAGGAGCACTTCCAGGTCTCGCAACAGATCGGCGAACTCGTCCTCTTCCCCGCCGTGCGCTCCGCCCCGGCGGAGACGGTCATCGCCGCCCCGGGCACCAGCTGCCGCCACCAGATCCTCGACGGCACCGGCCGCGTGGCCCAGCACCCGGTGGAAATATTGTTCGAGGCACTGCACTGATCTCTCGCCCCACTTCGCTGTATTTACAAAAGTGGAGCTCACCCGAGCTAAATCAATCGCATCAAATTTAATAATCAGATCCTGTCAGGGGATTCCAAAGTCAATGATTCAATTGATGCGGTATGAAGCCGCCGCCAATCCTAGCGAATGATCGAGGGGAGGCGCCTCGGCCAACCACCTAGAAACTGAATCCGCCCCGGCACCCCTGCCGGGACGGATCGTTGACTGGCCCATATATGAGCAGGCTTCAGCCGGACCGCCCGAAGTCAAATCTGCTCAGCTGGGGTGTTGTGCCCAATCATTCGTGATCGCAGAAACCTCGGCCAACCGGACGCTCACAAGTAATGAAGCCGAACGACTGAAATAAGACCATAGTCCCCGCAAGGACCGAGATAGACAGCTAGCGCTATTCCACGCGAAACTCTGCAAGGATTTTACGGCGGTTCGTCAGGGCGATCACCTCGTAGCCCCATTCGCCGTCTCTGAGAATAGCCCATGCCGTGTGGTGGCGGTAGCCGCAGGCGGGACAACGAAGACCGGGAACGTGTCCCGTGTCGTGACATGCCGGACAACACCGTGTCGGCAACGCCGCGTTGTATTTTTCAATGAAAGACAGCGCCCTGTTTTTCTGTAATCGAAATGCGCCTTCGAACCAGGAATGGTTGGTCTCAAAATCCATGGAGATGGAGTCCTGACTTTGTCGCACGCTCGGGTAGCATTCGCACCGGCTAAGCGGCTTTAAATAGGTTGAGGGTGGTCGTCACCAGATCCCGGGCGTTGGAAAACCCGACAAGGCGAACAAGCCGCGTTTCCAACTCGATGTAGGCAATTGCGGCGAAAACCCGGTCGAAGCTCCCCTTGCCGGCGATCAGTCGAGCATAGGCGCCAACCTGCGCGAGATCGCGGCCACGAGGAATGAGAACGCTGCCGCGAGAGACCACCTTGACCTCGATGACACCCCGACGCTGGGGCCCGCCGTGGACCAATAGATCGCAGACTCCGCGAGGCACGTTACCCAGCGCATCGAGTGGCGACTCGATGTCCATCTGCCACGCGCCAAGATCCCAGACCATCTTGCGCAAGGTGACCATCCAAGGGAGGTATGCCTTCTCCTCCTGAGAGAGCGGCGCGTTATCGCCCATGCGTTCGAGAAGAGCGGCGAAGGCATTGCCGGCGGTCAGCGGATCAGCCGAGGCTAGGCCGTCATGCCGGCCAGGTTTTATGCGAGCAACGCGGACAATGTCCGGCGCGAGCGAACTAAAAGCGGCATCGGAGACATGCCGCGAGATGGACCGAGTGAGGGTGGTTACGTTCATGGGAGTATATCGTGTCTGAGGGTTCACAAACACAGGGCTTACCCAGGATGATGCTAATTTGTCAACATTTAGTGTTGCTATTTTGTCGCCATATAGGTGCATTCACTTCGTGAATGAATTTACATCACTTCTTAATGACGTGATTTCGTCGGCGCCCTTTAAGGGAAGCCAACGGGCCCTCGCCCGTGCCATTGATATCAATCACACTCACCTGAATCGTGTCCTTGCCGGCGAACGCGATTTTTCCCCCAAGGTTGTTGGTCGAATCGCGAGGCTCCTCCCCGAAAAGCAGGCACGGGCCCTCATCAAGGCCTACCTCCAAGAAATCGCTGAAGAGATCGCAAAGAATGCGGGCCGAGAAGCCGTCGCGATCCAGTGACGTTACCTTGGCCCGAAAAGCATCAATGTCGTGGACTACCTAACGCGAAAAGCGGTCGCGAAACAGTATGGCTCAGTAGGGACGTGGTTGTTTGGCAGCACGTATCCCCGGCTAAGCGCGATCGGAGTGCGTTGTGGCCCAGGGACCCGCCGACTTGATCGAAGAGAGGTCACAGAGGCTTTCAAGGATCTCGGGTTGCTTGACTTCCTACCCCAACACGGAGGACTACACCCCGCCGAGATAGAGGAGGCCTTGGCAGGAGCAGGAACTCCCGACGAGTTAAAGCAGCGCACCCGAGATTTTCTTCTCAGCCTACCGCTTTGTGGAGGAAGCGCTTAATTTGCGCTTTCTCGACGAGTCGCTTCACATAGCGTTGGACGACGTTGAGCGTGAGGGCACTCTCGCTGTAGCTGCACCGGTAAACTTTGAAATCCCGCTCGAGGATTTCCATCTCCTTCTCCATGTGGGCGACCTCCTCGGCTTTCAATCCTTGAACGGCCTTAGGCCCTCTCCACACGGACCAGCATGTTGAGCGGCGACACGTAGGAAATGAAGCGCCTGGGAATTACCGCTCTCTTGCCTATAAAACCAAAATAACTTCGATTCGCTGTTGTTACTTTGTTGTTACTCTAGCCCGGTTCTATTCCACAAAAAAACGCTAACCTATTAGAGTTCGCGGCTTAAGAAAAATGGTGGACGCTACTGGACTCGAACCAGTGACTTCATTCCCCTGATGAAAACGGATGAACTGCGTTTTTGTACTGTCCAAGAAGTGTCCAAGCACCGGGCAAATACCTGGCCGCAAGAGGAAAAAGTTGTGCTCGCCAAGGGATTATGAGTCCCCTGCTCTAACCGTTGAGCTATAGGCCCGGAACTACGGCGAAATCTGCGTCCCGCCGCCGCGGGGGCGAGCCTAATTCGGGCGGTTGAAGTGCCCCAAGGGTCCGTGGCGTCGCTTTCGTCACCCCGGGCACCGTGATCTCGTCGGCAATCGACTGACCGGCGGGCACCGAAACCCGGTGCCCGGCCCAGTTACTTCGTGGCGAAAAGCTTTCGAAGAGCCGATTGATCATTTCCGGGGAAATGTCACCGCAGTGTTCGGGACGTTGATCACGGGAACCGTCCGCGCAGGGAGCTCAGCTTGGCGGATGCTTTTCGTCCGTCGCGGCCCGCTCCTGTTTTTTCGCGTGAAACCAATACGGCGTGAGATCCGCATCGGTTTTCCCGGCGTCCCCGAAGGCCGGCTCCAGGTGGATTGCCTCGGCGAGAAAAGTTTCTACTTCGGACCAGCGCGCCTGCTGCGACGCGTAGCAAGCGAGGTTGAACCAGATCACCGCGACCCCGGGGAAGCGGGCGCGGGCCTCCTGCAGGATCACCTCCGCGGCGGCGAGCGATTCGGCGCGGCGCACGGCGTACGCGAGGCTCACCCAATGTTCCGGGTCGCCCGGCGCGAGTTTCACGAGGCGCCGCAGCAATGGCGCGGCCTTGGCCCAATCGTGGGCCGCGAGGTGGATATGGGCCCGCAGGGCCATGACTTCGGGCCGGCGCCGATACGCGGGCGGGATTTTCGCCAGCGAGCGTTGCGCCGCGCGGAAATTTTCCAGCAACAGCCAGCCCTGCGCATGGGCGAAGTGCTTGGCGAATGACAGCTGGTCTTCGCGGGTGGGATCCACAACAGAGGCGTAGTGAGCGACGACGGCGCGGCAACGGAGAATCATCAGTCGCAGCGGGGGTCACGCCGCTGGCGCCAGCGTTCTGACGAACGCTGCTACTTTCGGGCAATCAGCGATCCGCTCTTGAGCGGGGTAACACAACGCGACGGACGTGGGAGCCGCGCTCGAAAGCGCTGTTGTCAGCGCTCATTCCCTACACACCCCGGTCCCGCCACGGCGGGACCACCCCTCTCAAGAGGGGAGCTCAATCCGCCCAACAAAAAAGCCGGCCCCCGCGGACCGGCTTTGAATCGATTGCCTGAACTCAGGTTTCAGGTCTCAGCCTTCAGGTTTCTGCTTTAGCCCTCGTAGGCCGGGAGCTGCTTGTCGACCGTCTCGCGGGCGAGCTTCGCGTAGGCGGGCAGGCCGTTGTCGTACGGGACGCTGACCTCGCCCTGGATGAGCGGGGTGGCGTAGCGGAAGAACTGGAAGTTCAGGCTGACGCCGTCCTCGTTGATCCACTCGCGGGGGAGCCGCTTCGGGTTGCCGACCACGTCGCTCAGGTTGGAGAGGCCGGTCTCGCAGGTATAGGTGTCACCGTCACCGCGCACGAGCGTGACAAGCTTGTCGGTCTCGCCGGCGATGGCGGCCTTGACGGCGGCCTGGCCCGCGAGGAACGCCTCATCGGCGTCCGTCTTGGACGCGAGGTGCGCCGCGGAGCGCTGCGTGATGCCGAGGCGGGCGACGCGGCAACGCGCGCCAACCTGCGACTCGACGAGATCCTTGAGGGTTTCGCCCACGCCGCCGAGCTGCGTGTGGCCGGCCGCGTCCGCGTTCTCGACGGAGACGTAGTTGCCGTCCTTGTCGACGAGGCCTTCGCCGACGACGACGATGGCGTGTTTCTCGCGCTTGAGGACGCGACGGACGTCATCGAGGAACTTCTCGTTGGTGAACGGAACCTCGGGGAGATAAACCAGGTGCGGCGGATCGTTCGGGTGGTCGCGGCGCTTGGCCAGCGAGGCGCCGGCGGCGAGCCAGCCGGAGTTGCGGCCCATGACCTCGACGATGGTGACGAGGTCACCCTGGCCCATGGCCTCGGCGTCGAGCGCGAGCTCCTTCACAGTGGCGCCGATGTACTTGATCGCGCTGCCGTAGCCCGGGCAGTGGTCGGTGGCCGGCAGGTCGTTCTCGATCGTCTTCGGGATGCCGATGACGCGGAGCTCGTAGCCCTGGGCCTTGGCGGTCTCGGCGAGCTTCGTGGCGGTTTCCTGGGAATCGCCGTCCCCGATGTGGAAATAGTAACGGATGTTGTGCGCCTTGAAGACCTCGAGGACGCGCTCGAACTCGGCGGGCTTCTTCAGCTTCGTGCGGCAGGAACCCAGCGCGGCGCCCGGCGTGTAGCGCAGGCCGCGGATGGCCTGTTGGGATTCGGCGGCCAGGTCGACCAGGTCCTCACCCAGGAGCCCGAGCACGCCGTTCAGGGCGCCGTAAACTTCCTCAATGGCGGCATGGTTCAGGGCTTCGGCGACAACGCCCGCGACGCTGGCGTTGATGACGGCGGTGGGGCCGCCGGATTGGCCGATCAGACAGTTACCTACGAGTTCTTCTGCCATGGTGTGTGGTGTTTTGAGCTGTTAAAGAAGCGAAAAGAGGGTCCAAAAAAGGCGCAGCCCCGGCTACTAGCAAACCAAAACCTTGGGCCGGCCAAAAATTAATCGGCGAACTTTTTCGGGTTACCCGGCGCATACGCGCGGTCCTCGGCAGCGGGACCACGGTGATTGCCCCCAGGGGAACCCTGCCGCCAAAAAAATATTTTCGTCGGAATGCGCGTCCTTACAGGAGCTTGCCGGGGCACGTCGCGAGGACTTAACGCCGCCGGGAGCGGTCGTCAGAAAGGCGTGCGTGCGGAAAGCGCGTTGGGGGCAACGCGCTCCACCTTACAGCAGCTTGCCGGGCCGGTAGTCGGCGGCGGCCTTGTGCTTTTTCGCCAGCGGGGCGACGGCGGCGGCAAATGCGTCCACTTGGTGCGGGGCAGCGCCCACAAAGCGTTCGTTCTGCGCGAGAATTTCCTGCAGTTTCTTTTTGCCGAGGCCGACGCGCTTGTCACCCGCCAGGCGGCTGAGCAGGTCGGCGTCACCGCCCGAGCGCAGCGCCTTGGCGGCGGCGAGCGCGTGCTCCTTGATCGCCTCGTGCGCGGTCTCGCGGCCCGCGCCGCCCTTCACCGCTTCCATGAGAATGGTGGTGGTCGCGAGGAACGGCAGGTTGCGCTCGTTCTCGGACGCGATCGCCGCGGGGAAAATTTCCATCTGGCGCAGCACCGTGAGGAACGTCTCGAGCAGGCCATCGATCGCGAAGAACGCGTCGGGCAGCGCGACACGCCGCACGACCGAGCAGGAGACGTCGCCCTCGTTCCATTGGTGCCCGGCGAGGTTGGCGGTCATCGTCACGTAACCCGACAGGATCGTCGAGAACCCGCAGACGCGCTCGCAATTGCGCGCGTTGACCTTGTGCGGCATCGCGGACGAACCCACCTGCCCTTCCTGGAAGCCCTCGGTCAGCAGGCCCGCGCCGGCCATGAGGCGCAGCGTGAGTGCGCAGCTCGCGGCCGCGGCGCCGACCTGGTGCAGTGCGCTGACGACATCGAAGTCGAGCGAGCGCGGATAAACCTGACCGACGGCGCCCAGCGATTGCTTGAAACCGAGATGTTTGAGGATGCGCGCCTCGAGCTGGTCGACCTTGCCCGCGTCGCCACCGAGCAGCGTGAGCTGGTCGAGCTGCGTGCCGACCGCGCCCTTCAGCCCGCGGACCGGGTAGCGCGCGACGAGGTCGTCGAGGCGCTGCGCCGCGATCAGCAGTTCCTGGCCGAACATCGCGAGGCGCTTGCCAAAGGTCGTGGGCTGCGCCGGCACGTTGTGCGTGCGGCCCGTGATCATCACGTCGCGGTGCTGCGTCGCGCGCTTGCCGAGCGCCAGCAGCGCGGCGGCCACCTTGAACTGCACCAGTTGCAGCGAGCGCGCGACCTGCAGCTGCTCGACGTTTTCCGTGAGGTCGCGGCTGGTGAGGCCGAGGTGGATGAACTGGCGCT
This sequence comes from Lacunisphaera sp., assembly GCA_044224295.1. Taxonomy (GTDB): domain Bacteria; phylum Verrucomicrobiota; class Verrucomicrobiia; order Opitutales; family Opitutaceae; genus Lacunisphaera. The sequence goes on from JBGAKQ010000024.1 coordinate 42,569, forward strand.
TGGCCAGCTCGGAGAATTCCTCGATGCGCGACTTCACGTCGTGCAGCGTGACGCGCTCGCGTTCCTTGATCCGGTCGATGTTCACCTCGCCGCGCACGCGCTCGTAATCCTTGATCGCCTCGGCCGGGATGGCGACGCCGAGGTCCTTCTGGGCCTTCATGACGGCGATCCAGAAATCGCGCTCGAGCAGAATGCGGCCCGTCGCCGACCAGGTTTCCTTCATCGCCGGTGACGCGTAGCGCTCGGCAAGGACATTGGGAATGGTTTCGGCGGCGGAAGCGGACGTGTTCACGAGGGGGAAACGCTTGCGCGTTCAATCGCCGGAGGGAAGGGAAATTGTAGGTGCTTATTTACAAGCGATGCCGGCCGGAAGGCGGTTGAGAGTTGAGCGCTGGGGGTTGAGCGTCGAAGGTGGCACCAGGCACCGGGCTTTCAGCGCTCACCTCTCACCTCTCATCTCTCATCTCTCAACTGCACCGCTCCATGGGCCACTCGGTCGAAGGTCATCTCAAACTGAACGTTACGGATTACGACAAGTTGATCCGGCAGCTGGTCCCCGGCTACGCCGCGATGCGGACAGCCCACATGGCCTTGTTGAAGAAACTGCTCCCCGCCGACCGGCGCTGCCTCGTGCTCGACCTCGGTGGCGGCACCGGGGCGCTCGCGGAGGCGGTGGCGGACACCCTGCCGCTGGCGGAGGTGGAGATTTGGGACATCGACCGCGCGATGCTGGCGGTGGCGCGGGAACGCTGCGCGCGGTTCGGTACGCGCATCCGGTATGTTGAACAATCTTTCGCGAACCCGCTCACCCCGTGCGACGCGGTGGTCGCATGCATTGCGTTGCATCATGTGAAGGACCTGGCCGCGAAGGGCGCCATCTACCGGAATATCTTCCAGGCGCTGAAGCCCGGCGGCGCTTTTCTCAATGCGGACCTGGCCATCGCCGCCGGCGGCGAGCTGCGCGAGTTCTCCTACCGCGAGTGGATCGCCGCCATGGCGCCGCACGGCATCAGCGAAGCGCAGGCCCGCGAGCACTTCGCGAGCTGGGCGCATGAGGATTACTATCCGCCGTTGGCCGCCGAGTTGAAACTCGTCGGCGAAGCGGGCTTCGCGGATCCCGAATGTTTTTGGCGGGAGATTCCGTGCCTGATTTTCGGCGGGATGAAGTAAGGCATGAAGGTGGAACCCGGCCTCCGGACGGGTTCTTTAGATACCCGCCACAGGCACGGAAAAATGCGCGGCCGAACGCTTCGTACCGACGCGGATGAGTCCGGATGCCCGGGCGTCAGCGATAGCCAAACCCGTCCGGAGGCCGGGTTCCACCTTGGCGGTGACGGAGTCACCGCCCTACGGGCCCACTCGTCGCCGCGCGCCAGCTAGTCTTTCTCGTTCTCTTAATCTTAATCGTTCTCTTCCAGGCACCGAGAGAATGATAAAGATTAAGAGAAAGAGCTATACCCCCGCCGGGCCCAAACACCGCACGGCCATGTCGCGGAGGACGGCTTCCTGCTCGTTCGGGCGGCGGACGATTTCCTCGAAGGCGCGGATGAATTCCTGCTGGTTGTCGATCAGGCGGCGCAACGCGGGAAGTTTGCCGGAGCCGACGAGTTTGCCGACGTACCACTGGTTCTGCGTGAAGAGGTTGTAGGCGCTCTTCTCGGCGTCGCCGCCGAAGTGCTTCGCGTACGCGCCCTGCGCGCGGGCCCAGGCCGACTTGTCGAAACCGTACGGTCCCGGCGCCCGCAGGTCGCCGCTGTCGAGCAGCACGCGGACCTGGATGAGAATGCGGTTGCGATTCTGCAGCGCGCTCAGGACCGGGCGCGCGTCGTTGCCGTTGAAAAAATGCTGCTGCAACGCGGCGAGCGTGCCCGGCAGGTCGCCGGCGAAGAAGCGCTCGGCCGAGGCGAAAAAATCACCCTCGGCGAAATTCGGCGTGAGCTCGTCGATCTGCTCGTCGGCAATCACGCCGCCCTCGCCGACAAAGGTGGCAAGCTTGCGCACTTCCTCCGTGAGCAGGCGCGTGTTGGGTCCGATCTTCGTGAGTAGAATTTCCAGCGCGCCCGGACCGAAGGAGACGCCGTTGGCGCGCGCCTCGGCGAGCGCGACACCCGCCAGCGCCTCGCCGGCGGACTCGCCATCGCCGCCCGCGAGCGTGAAGTCACCGTGGGCCTCGCACCATTTCGGAAACGAACGCCGGCGATCGACGGGCGCCGCGGTGATGATCACGGAGACGTCCTCCGGGTTTACTTTCTCGAGCAGTTCCTGGAGCGCCTCCACCTGCTTCAGGGTGCCTTCGGCGCGGCCGGTCACGGTGTCGGCAAGGAAATTGACGTCCTTGAACCAGACCACGCGCTTGCCGCCAAACATGGGGACGGTCTGCACGGCGTCGCGGAAGCGATTCACGGCCGTCTCGACTTCGTCGACGTTGTTGGCGAAGCCGCTGACGACTTCGCGCGCGAAATCGTCCGCCCCCGCTTCCTTCGCCGCCTCCTCGAAGCGCTCCTTGCCCAGCCGGTTGGCGATGAAGTCATCCGGCCCGCAGAAGATCGCGAAGTTTTTGGTGGCGGCGGGCATGAGGCGGTAAATGAGCACCGATCGCCGCGAACTGGCAAGAGCAGCGTTCCGGCGGATTGGGGCGCGATGCCCCAACACACCCCGGCGCTTCGCGCCACCCCTCTCGAGAGCGGATCACTTGCGCCCCGGTAGATCCCCTCTGGAGAGGGGTGCCCGAAGGGCGGGGTGTGTTCCGCCGCAACCCGGAAAAAGTTTCGACCCCACGCGCCTTCGGGCCAAGCCTGCCGGGATGCCGCAGATTTATGGTCAGGTCATCGTGGTGACGGGCGCCTCGTCGGGCATCGGTGAAGCGGTGGCGCGGCGGCTGGCCCGCGACGGCGCGAAGGTCGTCATCACCGCGCGCCGGCCCGAACGCCTCGCGGCCCTGGCGCAGCAGCTCGACCCATCGGGCGCAAATGTCCTCGCCGTGGCGGGTGACGTCACCAACGCCGCCGATCGCGAGCGCCTGGTGGCGGCGGCGCGCCAGAAGTTCGGCCGCATTGACGGCCTCGTGAACAACGCCGGCTACGGGACGCGCGGGCCGGTGGAAGTCGTATCGGTCGACCTGCTGCGAAAGAACTTTGAGACGAATGTGTTTTCCCTGATCGCGCTCACCCAGCTGGTGCTGCCCGAAATGCGCGCCCGCGGCAGCGGCATCATCGTGAACATCGGCTCGGTCGCGGGACGCATCGCGCGGCCGCTCTCGAGTATCTATGATTCGACGAAGCACGCGCTGGAGGCGTTGACCGACGGGCTGCGTGGCGAACTGCAGCCGTTTGGCGTGCGGGTGACGCTGGTGCGGCCGGGATTCATCATTACGGAATTTGTCGATGCGGCGAACGCCGCCTCGGCGGACGTGATTGAAAACGCCGGACCCTATGAACCCTATCTCGGTGGCTTCCGCGCCAGCTACGACACCCTCCGCCACATCGCCGGCACGCCTGACGACATCGCCCGGCTGGTGGCGCGCGCCGTGGCGTCCGACAACCCCGCGCCACGCTATGCGGGGCCGTTGCACGCCAAGGTTCTCCTCTTTCTCAAGTGGCTGCTGCCGGATCGGGCACTGGCATTTATCGTGAGATTGCGTAAATAGGGGACCATGAGTTCCCCCCGCCTTCGGCAGGTCTCCGCGCTGATCGGTTTCATCGGTGCCGCGTTCGCGGCCGGTGCGATCGGTTCGTGGGCCACGGTGACCAACGTTCGCACGTGGTACCCGCTCCTGCACAAGCCGTCCTGGAATCCGCCGTCGTGGGTTTTTGCGCCCGTGTGGACGACGCTCTATGTGCTGATGGGCGTGGCGATCTGGCGGGTGTGGCGCCGGCAGGGCCCGCAGGCGCCGCGGTTGGTCCGCGCGTATTTCGCGCAACTGTGTTTCAATGCGGTGTGGTCGATCCTGTTCTTCGGCTTGAAGCGACCCGGGTGGGCGCTGGTCGACATCGTCGTCTTGTGGACGCTGCTCGTCTGGCTGCTGTTCGGCCTGTGGCGCAGCGATCGCGTGGCAGGCGGGCTCTGGCTGCCGTATGTGCTGTGGGTGACGTTCGCCACGGCGCTCAACACCGCGATCGTCTGGCTGAATTAAAAGCAGCTGCCTTGGTGGACGCCTGTTTACAGGCGATTTCTCCGTGCGCCGAATCGCCTGTAAACAGGCTCCTACAAGATCTCGTCCCGATGAGCTTTAGTCGGGCGTGATGCTGGTTGGGCGGACTTCGTGCAGGAACGCGTGCAATTGCTCCGCAAACTTACGGCCGAAGCCGGGGACTTCCGAGATTTGCTCCACCGACGCGGTGCGCAAGCGATCGATGGAGCCGAAGTGATCGAGGAGCGTCGCCTTCCGCTTTTCGCCAAGTCCGGCGAAGTCATCGAGGATGCTCTCCTTGATCTTCCGTGAACGCAGGTCGGCATTGTAGGTGTTGGCGAACCGGTGCGCCTCGTCGCGCAGGCGCTGCAACAGACCGAGACCGGGATTGCCGAGCGGGAGGTTCAACGGTTTCCGGTCGTCCGGAAAGATGATCGTCTCCGCCTTCTTCGCGAGGCCGATGATCGCCGGCGGCATGCACTCGAGGCCCACGAAAGCCTTCAGTGCGGCCGCCACCTGGCCGCGGCCGCCGTCGATGACAATGAGGTCGGGAAACTGTTTTTGCTCCTCAATTAGCCGGTGGTAGCGGCGGGAGACGACTTCCTCCATCGCGCGGAAGTCGTCGTTGCCGATGAAGCTCTTGATCGCGAAGCGCCGGTACTGCCCCTTGTCGGGCCGGCCGTGGGTGAAATGCACCATCGAGGCGACGACGAACGTGCCGCTGATGTGCGAGATGTCGAAACACTCGAGATGCTCCGGCGGCGACTCGAGGCCCAGCGCCGTCTGCAGTTCGCGGAGCGCGGTATCGTCAGGTTGGAGCCGCGTCAGGTCGCGCGTGAATTTCCGGGTGCGGGAAAGGGTCTGCTGCAGCGCGAGGACGACGTCGCGCAATTCCGCCGCCTTCTCGAACTCCTGTTTGGCCGCGCGCTGCTGCATTTCCTCCCGCAGCGACTCGAGCCACTCGCGGCTCTTGCCGTCGAGGAAATCGCACGCCTGCTCGACGCGGGTGCGGTACTCGGCCGTCGTCACCGTGTTGGGCCAGCCGTAGAGCTCGGCGCGGACGTCGTCATAGAGCTGCCAAGTATCCGGCGCGATTTTCCGGGGGTTCGTGTCCGCCAGCAGGACGCCGAATTTCTGGCGCATCGTCGCCAGCGTCTTCCGCAGCAGCCCCGAGTGCGCGAACGGCCCGAAGTAGCGCGAGCGCGTGTCCTTCTTGAAGCGCGTGAGCACGAACCGCGGGAGTTCGGCCTCGAGGTCGATGCGCACAAGCAGGAAGCGCTTGTCGTCCGTGAAGTCGGTGTTGTACTTCGGCCGCCACTGCTTGATCAGCTTGCCCTCCAGGAGCAGCGCCTCGGGCTCGGACTTCACCTCGAGGATCTCGAAGTCGGTGATCATTTCGATCAGCGTGCGGATCTTGGGCTGGTGCCGCAGGGCGCGCTCGCGGCCCGCCTGGAAATACGTGGAGACGCGTTTCTTCAGGCTCTTCGCCTTGCCGACGTAGATGATCCGGCCCAGCCGGTCCTTCATCAGGTAAACGCCCGGCGTGTCCGGGAGCGCCCGGATTTTTTCCCTGAGGGTGTCGGAATGGATGGCCACGCGAGGTCGAAGGGAGTCAAAAACACCAACGCCTCAAATGGTAGAAGCCCGTGCGCGCCCGATGCAACGCGGCATCCGCGCGGCGGCGGCGGTGGCCGGCAAGCCGTTGCCGCCGAGCGGCGCACCGGCCATCAGGCAGCTGGCATTTTGGAAAAAAGGAGCTACGGTTGCCGGCCACACACACCGCATGGCTACTTCGGAATCGTCAAACCCGCGCCCGGCCGGCACCCCACCCCGCTATGAATTGCTCACGCTCGGGGATGAATTGCTGCTCGGGCTGACGGCCAACGGACACCTCACCTGGCTCGGCGGCGAGCTCGGCCGCCGCGGCGTGCAGCTCACCCGCAACGTGACCATCTCGGACGATGCCGACGCCATCGCCGCGCAATTCCGCGAAAGCTGGGCGAAGGCCGACGTGATCATCACCACCGGCGGCCTCGGGCCGACCTGCGACGACCGCACGCGCGAGGTCCTCGCGCAGGCGCTGGGCCAGCAGTTGATCTTCGATCCCGCCATCGAGCGCGCGATCACGGAACGGTTCGCGAAATTCAATCGCGTGCCGACCGCCAACAATCTCAAGCAGGCCTATCGTTTCGAGCGCGGCGACGTCCTGCCCAACGCCAACGGCACCGCGCCAGGTCTCTGGGTCGAGCAGGACGGCAAGGTGCTGGTCATGCTACCCGGCCCGCCCAACGAGCTGCGCCCGATGTTCACCGAACAGGTCGTGCCGCGGCTCGCCGCCCGCGGCCTCCTCGCCGAGGGCGAGGCTTATATCCAGATCCGCACGGCGGGCGTGGGTGAATCCGCGCTCGAGACCAAGTTCCAGCCGCTCTTCGACCGGCACCCGGGCCTTGGCATCGCGTTCTGCGCGCACCTCGGCCAGGTCGACTGCCGCGTGAGTTCACCCGACGGACGCTATTCGATGGCCGCGCTCCGCGCGCTGGCGGTCGAATGCTCCGTGATGCTCGGCGATGATTTTGTCTGCTTCGGCCACGACACCATGGTGAAGGTCGTCGCGGACCTGCTCCGCGCGCAGGGCCGCACGCTCGCGGTCGCGGAATCCTGCACCGGCGGATTGCTGGCGAACTCGTTCACGGACGTGTGCGGCGCCTCGAAATTTTTCCAGGGCGGGATCGTTTCCTACAGCAACGATTCGAAGATGCTGTTGCTCGACTGCCCCGAGTGCCTGCTCTCGCAGCACGGCGCCGTCAGCGCCGAGTGCGCGGTCGCGATGGCGACCGGCGTGGCCGAGCAACTCGGCGCGGACTACGGCGTGGCGATCACCGGTTTCGCCGGCCCCACCGGCGGCACCGGCGACAATCCCGTCGGCACAATCTACATTGGCCTGCACGCCCCCGGCGGCGACTGGAGCAAGAAGCTCACGTGGCCCGGCCCGCGCAGCGCCGTGAAATCACGCGCCGTCACCGCCGCGATCGACTGGCTCCGCCGCGAGGTCGTGAAGGAATCCAGCCGCGCGGTGACGCCGCTCGCGAACTAAGGGTCCTGAATGTAGGCGCCGTCTCCCGGTGTCTCTCCCGGGCGCGCTTGTAATCCATTATATTACAAGCCGGCTCGGGCGCGGGGCCGGGGGTTTTACGACTTGTTGATTGTTTCGTGCGGGTGGGCGGGCCATGTTGCCCTAAGCTTTCCGCAGGCTGTCCGTGATAGCCGGACTCTCCTCCCTCCTGTTCCCATGAAAACCTCCCGTCGTTTCGTCGCTGTTCTCTCCCTCATGTCCACGGCTTTGGGCCTGTCCGCCGCCGTCGTCGACTCCACCATCTCCGCGGTCACGGTCTACACCGACCGCGCCGTCGTCACCCGCACGTCATCCGTGCAACTCGGCGCCGGCACCACCGAGCTGGTGTTCGCCAACCTGCCGCAGGCCCTCAATGAGCGGTCGCTGCAGGTCAGCGGCCGCGGCACGGCGCAGGCGCTCATCCTCGACGTCAGCGCGCGCCAAACCTACGTGGACTTCACGCCCAACGCGCGCGTGAAGGAACTCGAGGACCTGCTGAAGAGCCTCGGCAAGCAGATGCGCGGGATCGATGATCGCGGCAATTTGTTGAACACCCAGCAGGCGATGCTCGACCGGATGGAAGCCGCGCTGTTCGCGCCGCCGACGAAGGACGTCCCCCGGCCGGACCTGAACCAGCTTTCGAGCTCGCTGACCTACCTCACGGAGCAAAAGGGCAAGCTCGTGACCGAACGCGCCGCGCTCGATGAGCAGCGCGAGGAACTGCAGAACAAGGTCAACACCGCGCAAAACCAGCTCAACGAGCTGCGCGGGTCCGGCGGCCGGGCGTTCAAGACCGTGACGGTCCGCGTGTCCGCGTCCCAAGCCGGTTCGCTCGACGTCGCCCTTTCCTACACCGTCCCCGGCGCCAGCTGGGCGCCGAGTTACGACGCCCGCGTGCTGAGCAGCGATCGCACCGTGAATCTCGGCTACTTCGGCATCGTCCGCCAAAACACCGGCGAGGACTGGAAGGACGTTGCCCTCACGCTCTCGACCGCGCGCCCGGGCCTGGGCGGGGCGGCCCCGGTCTTGTCCGTGTGGAACGTGGATGTGTTGAACCCGATGCTGCTTCGCCAGGCGGAGATGAATGACCGCCGCCGCGAGATGTCCGCCAAAATGGCCATGCCCGCCGCCGCGGTGAACATGCAAAGCTTCACCACCAACGCCGCCGACGCGGCGGGCGCGGGCCCGGAGGAAAAGGACGCCCAGCTCGCTTCCGCCACCATTGAGGCCGGCGCGACGAGCGCGTCTTTCAAGATCGCGACCACGGCGAGCGTGCCGAGCGACAACTCGCCGCAAAAGGTGCCGATCACCAGCACGGCGCTGAAGACCGCGCCGGAATACCTGACCGTGCCGAAGCGCGTCGCGACGGCCTACCTCACCGCGAAGGTTGTGAACACCTCCGAGTTCCCGCTGCTCGCCGGCGCCATGAATGTTTTCCTCGACGGCACCTTCGTCGCCACCAGCGGGCTGCGCACGGTGATGGCGGGCGAGAAGTTCGACCTCGCGCTCGGCGCCGACGAGGGCATCAGCGTGAAGCACAAGCGCGTGAACAAGTTCACCGAGGACACCGGGCTCACGAACTCCGGCAAGCGCATCACCTACGAGTACCTCATCACGATCCAGAACAACAAGCGCACGGCCGAGCGCGTCATCGTTGCCGACCAGCTGCCGATCTCCCGCAACGAGAAGATCGTCATCCGCCAGGTCACGCCCAGCGCTGGCGAGCTCAAGCCGACGGACGAGGGTTCGCTCAAGTGGACGCTCGACCTGAAGCCCGGCGAGAAGCGCGAGCTGCCCGTGAAGTTCACGATCGAGTATCCGAACGACGTGACGGTGACCGGGCTGGAACCGTAGGCCCCACGCCCACGCCGGGTGCCTGCCCTGCCCACCCGGCCCCTTAGGCCCCCCTGGGCCTAGAGAGGATTCACTACGGCCCGGAGAATTACCCCTCCGGGCTTGTCATTGGTGGCGAAGCGGCGAATCCATTACCTGTGCCCGCGCCGCTCACCTTTCTTGTCGACAACGGATCGCTGGAACCGGCCGCCACCCTGGGTTTGCGGTCGCTGGCAGCGCAGCTGACTTCCGTCCTGGGCACGTCGGTGGAGCCGGTCTCGCTGCTCCACTCCTCGGGCATCGAGCCCGACCGGCTCGACGGCCAGCCTGCGGAGATCCTGGTGCCCGCGCTCGAGCGGCGGCTGAGCAAGGGTGAGAACGATTTCCTGATTCTCCCGCTGTTCTTTGGACCCAGCCGCGCGTTGACGGATTACATCCCGGAAAACATCGCCCGGCTGCGCCACAAATACCCGGAACTGAAACTCAACGTGGCGGCGCCGCTGCATGCCCCGTCGGACGATCGCCTCGCGCGGATCATCGTGGACCATGTGACGAGCGAAATGATGACGTTTGCCGCGGCGCGCGTGGTGGTCGTCGACCACGGCAGCCCGGTGCCCGCCGTGACCGCGGTGCGCAACGAACTCGCCCAGCAGGTTGGCCACCTGCTCGGCGCGCATGCCGTCGTCGCACCCGCCAGCATGGAGCGTCGCGCCGGCCCGGACTACGAATTCTGCAAACCACTGCTGGCCGACCTGCTCGACCTGCCGCCGTGGAACGAGGGCCCGGTGATCGTCGCGATGCAGTTCCTGCTGCCCGGCCGGCATGCCGGCCCCGCGGGCGATGTGGCGGAAATCTGTCGCGGCGCCGAGCGGGCCCATCCGCAACTCAAGACCCGCCTGACAAAACTCGTGGCCGAGCACCCGCTGCTGCTGGAGATCCTCGAGGATCGCTGGCTCGAGGCGCGCTAGCGGTTTGTCGGGATTGGGCCGCGTTAGTCGGTGATGGCCGCGGCGAGCAGGCCCGGGATCTGCGCGGCGAAATCGGAAAAGCGCACCACCTCGCCCACGACGACGAGCGCGGGCGCGGAGATTTCCTCGGGAGGAATGCCGGCCGCTTCGCCCAGGGTGGCAATGCGGATTTTTTGCGCGGGCTGGGTCGCTTCGCTGATGAGCGCGAGCGGCGTGCCCGGCGGCATGCCGTGATGGACCAGGTTATGCGCGATTTCCGGCAGGCGCCGCACGCCCATGTAGAAGCAGAGCGTCGCGCGCAAACGGGCGAGCGCGGCCCAATCGAGTCCACCGGTATTCGCGGCGCATTGGTGGCCCGTGACGAACACCACCGCGGAGGAGCAATCGCGATGGGTCAGCGGGAGACCCAGCGACGCGGCGGCCGCGGTCGCCGCGGTCACCCCGGGCACGATTTCAAACGGAATGCCCGCCGCGCGGAGGGCTTCGATCTCTTCGCCGGCGCGCCCGAAGATCATCGGGTCGCCACCCTTGAGGCGGACGACTTTCTTTCCCGCGAGGCCCAGGGACACCAGCAGGGAATTGATCTCTGCTTGGGTCGCGCTGTGGTGGCCCGCCCGTTTGCCAACGGCGTGAAACTCACAGCCCGGTGAGCAATGCGCGAGCAGGTCGCGGTTGGCCAAATCATCGAAAACAACGGCTTCGGCTGATTGTAAAAGCTTCGCCCCGCGTAAAGTAATGAGATCAGCAGCACCGGGCCCGGCCCCGACGAGCCAGACATAACCAACTGCTTTAGAATTGTTTGAATCTAACATTACTTCTTTAGTCAATATGACTTCGAATCACCTTTACGGATTTCGGTTCCAATGCAACAGTTCTCCCAGTCATGTCCGAAATTTCCACGTCACCCCTTTCCAAGAACGAAGTCCTGAAACAGCGGATCCCCACCTTGGCCGGCAACATCGCGGCCACCCTGGCGGATCCGACGCTCGAAAAGTTTTCGGAGGACGATGAACAGTTCATCAAGTTCCACGGCATCTACCAACAGGACGACCGCGACCTTCGCAAGACGGGCAAGAAATGGCTGGTGATGATCCGCGGTCGCATTCCGGGCGGCGTGATGACCTCCAACCAATGGAAGGTCTTCGATGACCTCGCCACTCAATACGGCAACAACACGCTGCGCGTCACCACGCGCCAAAGCATCCAGTTTCATGGCGTCGTGAAGGCCGGCCTCGGTCCGGTGATCAAGCGCATCAATGAATCCCTGCTTTCCACGCTGGCGGCTTGCGGCGACGTGAACCGCAATGTCATGGCCTCGCCGACCCCCGCGATCACCCGCGCGCGCGATGAGGTGATCCGGGACGCCAACCTCGTCACGCAGGCCCTCGCGCCGAAGACGCCCGCGTACCATGCGATTTGGGTCGACGACACGCAGCTCAACCTGGACGCGCCGGAGAACACCACCTTCACGGACCCGCTTTACGGCCAGACCTACCTGCCGCGCAAATTCAAGACCGCGTTCGTCATCCCGCCCGTGAACGACATGGACGTCTTCACGAACGACCTGGGTTTCATCGCGATCACCGACGGCGACCAGCTGCTGGGCTACAATGTTACGGTCGGCGGCGGCCTCGGCCGCAGCCACGGCAACGTGCAGACTTATCCACGCCTGGCCGATGTCGTGGGTTTTGTGACCCGCGACCGCGTCGTCGATGTCGCCCGGGCGGTGCTCACCATTCACCGCGATTTTGGCGACCGCACGAACCGGAAACACGCCCGCCTCAAATACGTCGTCGAGGAGAAAGGCGTGGCCTGGGTCATCGCCGAGATCAACCGCCGCACGAATCACGCGCTCTCCGGCGTACGTCGCTATGAATTCACCTCGACGAGCGACACCTATGGGTGGCACCGCGCGGTCGACGGCTTGCTGTTCCTGACGCTGTTTGTCCAAACCGGTCGCATCAAGGACGTCGACGGCCACGCAATGAAGTCCGCGTTGCGGGCCGTGGCGGAAAAATTTCCGCACGTCGAGTTTCGCCTCACCGCGAACCAAAACGTGGTGTTGGCGAACATCCCGACCGCGGACCGCGGCGCGATCGATGCGCTGCTCGGCACACACGGGGTGAAGACCGAGAACCAGGCGTCGGTGCTGCACGCGGCGTCGATGGCCTGCCCGTCGTTGCCCACCTGCGGCCTCGGATTGGCGGAATCGGAGCGCGCCCTGCCCGGTCTGATCAGCCGCATCGAAAAGCTGGCGGCCGAACTCGGCCTCGCCGGCGAGGAAATCGTCGTGCGTTCAACCGGTTGCCCCAACGGCTGCGCCCGCCCGTACATGGCCGAGATCGGATTCGTCGGCAAGGCGCCCGGCAAGTACCAGCTCTGGTTCGGCGGCAACGCGTCCGGCACCCGCCTCAACCAGGTTTATCGCGAGGTCATCAAGGAAGCCGACCTCGAGACCGAACTGCGCCCGGTGCTGGCGCGCTGGAAGCAGGAGCGCCTGCCCGGCGAGCGTTTCGGCGACTTTTGTTCGCGCGTTGTGTTGCCCGAACAAATCAAAGCGGGAGCGGCGGGGGATGCCGCTCCCGCCCCAGTTTCCAACTGACCATGCATTCCACCGCCGCCCTCTCCCGCTGGAACACCGAGCTGCGCACCAAGTCGCCGCTTGAGATCGTCCGCTGGGCCGTCGCCCAAGCCGCCGGCCGCGCGATCGTTTCCACCAACTTCCGCCCGTACGAGGCCGCGATCCTGCACGTCGCCACCCGCGTGCAGCCGGACATCCCGGTGCTGTGGGTCGACCACGGCTACAACCGCCCTGCGACCTACAAGCACGCCGAGGCGCTCCGCGCGTCGCTCGGGCTCAACCTCAAGCCGTACCTGCCGAAGCTTACCGCGGCGCATCGCGACGCCATCCACGGCCCGATCCCGACCACGGAAGACGAGGCCGGCCTCAAAAAGTTCAGCGCATTGATGAAACTCGAGCCCTTCCAGCGCGGCATGCGCGAGCTCGCGCCCACGGTGTGGCTCACGGCCCTCCGCAAGGTGCAGAACCCGAATCGCGCCGGCCTGGACATTGTTTCTCTCGATGAAAACTTCGGCGCGCTGAAGGTCAGCCCGTTCTTCCACGCGTCAGATGCCGACCTCGAGGCGTACCTCGCGCAGCACCAACTCCCGAACGAGTGGGATTACTTCGACCCCGCGAAGGCCGACGAGAAGCGGGAGTGCGGCCTGCACGCCGCGTGGGGCGGAACGGCGGCGAAGGCCGCCGCCGTGGGGTCCGGAGTCTAGGGTCTGGGATCCAGGATCGATAACCACCATGGGCGAACCCTTTGAAAACACTGAGGCCTGGAAAGCGGCCCGCGCGCTGACGAATTTCGTCTACGCGCTTTGTCGGCGGGATCCGCTGGCCCGTGACTTTGGGCTGCGCGACCAGCTTCAGCGCGCCGCGGTGTCGGTGATGAACAATGTCGCCGAAGGATGGGAGAGCCTTCAGCCCGGCGAAAAACGTCAGGCCTACAACTATGCCCGACGATCGTGCGGAGAAGTCCGCTCGATGGGATACCTTCTCATCGATAACAAATTTATCTCGGATGCCGAGCATGGCGAGTTAAGCGGCCATTGCGTGCACACCGGAAAACTCATCAGCGGGCTCATTCGTTCCCTGGGTGATCGCTGATCCCCGGACCCGAAAACCCAGACCCTAGATCCTCCATTCTGCCGTGACTTCCTACCATCTCGACCACCTTCAACATCTCGAAACCGAGGCGATCCACATCATGCGGGAAGTCGCGGGCGAATTCGAACGCCCGGCGCTGCTTTTTTCCGGCGGCAAGGATTCGATCTGCCTCCTGCGACTCGCGGAGAAAGCGTTTCGTCCGTCGGAAATCCCGATGCCGTTTCTCAACGTGGAGACCGGCCACGAGTTTCCCGAGCTGATCGAGTTCCGCGATCGCCGCGCCAAACAACTCGGCGCCAAGCTCATCGTTCGCACCGTCGACCAAGCCATCGCCAACGGCACCGCGGTGCCGGCGCCGGGTGAAGTCAGCCGCAACAAGCTGCAGATTCCGGTGCTGCTCGGCGCCATCGAGGAATTCCGTTTCGATTGCGCCATCGGCGGCGCGCGGCGCGACGAGGAGAAGGCGCGTGCCAAGGAACGCTTCTTCAGCTTTCGCGACAGCTTCGGCCAGTGGGACCCGAAGAACCAGCGGCCCGAGATCTGGAACCTGTACAACGGCCGCCTGAACGCGGGCGAAAACATGCGGGTGTTTCCCCTGAGTAATTGGACGGAAATGGACGTGTGGGAATACATCCGGCAGGAGGAGCTCGAGGTCCCGAGCATCTATTTCAGCCACACGCGCGAGTGCTTCCGCCGCGGCGGCCAGTGGCTGCCCGTGCCCCCGCCGCACACCGACCCGACGAAGCCCGACCCGTACGCCGGCGCGCGCCCGCGGCCGAACGAACCGGTGAAGACCATGGTCTGCCGCGTCCGCACGATCGCGGACATGATCAGCACCGGCATGATCGCGAGCCCGGCAAACACGGTGGACGACATCATTGCCGAAGTCGCCGCCGCCCGCGTCACCGAACGCGGCTCCCGCGCCGACGACAAGGCCTCCGAAGCCGCCATGGAGGACCGCAAGAAGGCGGGGTATTTCTAAACCATCCCATTTCATTACTTTTGTAGGAGCCTGTTTACAGGCGATGCGAGCGCGGCGCCGACTTCGAGTCGCCGGTAAACAGGCTCCTACTTCCAAACCATGTCCGTGCTCGCTTCACCTTCCTCCTCCTCGACCCCGCCGGTCCGGTCCGATGGCTCGCCCATCCCGGTTGAAATCCTGCGCTTCAACACCTGCGGCAGCGTCGACGACGGCAAATCCACACTGATCGGCCGCCTGCTCTACGATTCAAAGTCGCTGATGGAGGACCAGCTTGAGGCGCTCGAACGCTCGGCCGACATCACCGGCGGCGGCGCGATCAACCTCGCCAACCTCACCGACGGCCTGCGCGCGGAACGCGAGCAGGGCATCACGATCGACGTCGCCTACCGCTACTTCGCCACGCCAAAGCGCAAGTTCATCATCGCGGACACCCCCGGCCACGTGCAGTACACGCGCAACATGGTGACGGGCGCGAGCAACGCGAACGTCTCCATCGTGCTCGTCGACGCGCGCCTCGGCGTGATCGAGCAGAGCCGCCGGCACACCGCCATCGCCTCGTTGCTGCGGATCCCGCACGTCATCGTGGCGGTGAACAAGATGGACCTCGTCGGCTGGAGCGAAGCCCGCTTCAACGAAATCCGCGAACAGTTCGAGGCGTTCCTGCCGCGGCTCGACCTGAAGGACGTCAAATTCATCCCGATCAGCGCGCTGCACGGCGACAACGTCGTCACGCCGTCGGAAAACACGCCCTGGTATCCGGGTCCCTCGCTGTTGGGCCACCTGGAATCCGTGCACATCGGCAGCGACTGGAACTTGAACGGCTTCCGCCTGCCGGTGCAATGGGTCAACCGGCCGAACAACCCGACCGATCCGCAGCTGCACGACTTCCGCGGCTACAGCGGCCAGATCGCGGGCGGCATCGTCCGCACCGGCCAGAGGGTGCTCGTGATGCCGGCCGGCATCGTGACGACCGTGAAGGAAATCTGGACCTACGACGGCGCGGTGCGTGAGGCGTTTTGCCCGCAATCCGTGACGCTCGTGCTGGCGGACGACATCGATGCCGGCCGCGGCAGCATGATCATCGGCCTCGACAACCCGGCCGGCACCGGCACGGAACTGCACGCCAAGGTGTGCTGGATGCACGCGCGCCCGCTCGAGCGCGGCCGGAAGTATTTTCTCAAGCAGACCACGAACACCGTGCAGGCCGTGGTGACAGACATTGTGCACCGCCTGAACATCGAGACGCTCGACCCCGAGGAAGCGCCCGCCGCGCTCGCGATGAACGACCTTGGTGAAATCCTGGTCCGCGTCGCGAAACCGATCTACTACGACAGCTACGCCGTTAACCGCCTCACGGGTTCCTTCGTGCTCATCGAACAGGGCACCAACGCGACGGTCGCCGCCGGCATGCTCCTGCCCGCGCTGGACGTCGTAAAACCCGAAAGCGGCGATTTCGTGATTTGAAGCGCGATGAATTCTTGTGCCTATTGCCCCAGGTGGAACGCGGCCTCCGGACGCGTTTTCACGCTGACCGCCCCACATTAAAGACGCCCCTCAAGCCAAACCCGCCCAGAGGCCGGGTTCCACCTTCGCCCATTCACCACCATGAAGATCTCCGTCAAAGTTGACTACGCGTGCCGCGTGATGGCGGAGTTGGCGCGGTTGCATGGCTCGGGCACGCTCGCGCAGATCGAGCACCTCGCAACGACGGAGGACGTCCCCGCCAACTTCCTGGCGCAGATCCTCGGCCGCCTGCGCACGGCCGGCCTGATCACCAGCCGGCGTGGCAACCTCGGCGGCTACACGCTCGCGCGGGCGCCGGAGGACATCACGCTCTACGACATCATGATCGCGGCCGAGGGCGAATGCCTCGGGCTCAGCGGGAATTTCTCGGGCCGCAGCGGCCGGCGCCTCAAACAGGTTTGGGACGACGTTCGCGCCAGCCTCATCGACAAGACCAAGGAATACACCCTGGACCAGCTCGCGTCGAAGAACCCGACCGAGATGTACTACATCTGAGGAATTCCTCTCTCGCGGAGCGCGCTTAGGCTTCCGCGCGGCTGAGAATGGATTCCAACGTTTCCCGGAGAAACGGGTTTTCCACCGGGCTCATCGTGCGATGGCGCAGGGCCAGCAGGCCGGCCTTCGCCTGGTTGGCGGCTTCCGCCCGGCGGCCTTCCGCCAGCAGCACCGCGGCTTCCGCGCGCAGGCGCGTGGCGGGTTCGAAATCAATTTTTCCCGCTGAATCGAGCCAGGCCCGGGCCGCGGCGACATCCTTGCTGGCGACGGCCAGGAGCCAGGCATAGTCACACCGGGCCACGTCCTGTAGATACGGCACAAGCTGCGCCTCGCCGGCCACCACGCGATCGAGATGCTGCTGGGCCGCCCGCCACTCACCGCGATCCGCAGCCCACGCGAAGGCTGTCAAATGGCCATAAAGATCAAAGAGCGAGCCGTCCCCGAGCGACACCGCGCGCTGGACGAGCGCGGGATCGTGGTCGGCCGGACGGACGCCCGCCAGGCCCGCGGTGACCATGGCCATCACCGCCGTCTCCTGGTCGGAGCGCGGACCTCCGCGGAGCAAATCGAACACGCGTTTGCCGTCTGACTTGAAACCACCCGCGGTTCCCGGAAGGGCCGTCACGAGAAAAATCGCGAACGAAAGCCCCGCGGTGGCGACCGCGACGTGTTGCGAGGATACTCGCCAGGAACCGCGCTCCCCGCCCGCCAGCAGCGCGTCCAGCCCAAGCGCCCCCGCAACCAGCAGCAAAGAAGCGAGCGGCCCGCCCAGGATCATGACCGCAGCCCGCCGGGGGGTCAGTTGGCCGGGTTCGAGCGGCAGGCAGGCAGCCATGCCGCCAGCCAGGTTGACCTGGCGATTCCATTGGAAGCGCAGCCCGGCCGGGGTGCGCCGCACCATGAAGGGCCCGACCGCGAACAACAAAAAGCGTCCGCCCGTCAGCCAGCCGCCCACCAGGTGACCCAGCTCGTGCCAGCCCAGGACGAACAGCCAGATGGCAGGCATGGCGAGCAGCACCACCAGCTTGTGACCCAGGGGTGCACCGGGCGCCAGCATGCCAATGCCCAGCCGCATGCCAAAATACCCGAGGGCCGCGCCGAGCACCGCAAAAACCGCAAAGACCGCCACGGTTGCCGGGGAGAATTTCTGCCCCGGTTTCACGGCCCGGGGCGGCGGCATGCGCGGCACCAGGCCGTTGCCTTCGCCTGCCGACGGGGCGGCGGATGAACTCATGGCGGTCGGATCGGCGATCACGGCGCGAGTTGTCGCCGGCCGGCGCGCGGTGGCCAGCCCCGAGCGGACGGACGGCTCGCCCGCGAGACAGACGGCAGCGCCTACTAGCGTCGTTCCCCGCGCCGCAAAGGCAGCATCCACTCCAACACGTCGCCGATGCGCGCGGCCCACGCGTGCTCGGAATGCTCGGCGCCGGCGACTTCGCGATACGCGAGGTCCGCGCCTTCCTGCCAGCCCTTGCCGACCAGCGTGTCCCGAAACAGGCGGATCGCTTCCCAACCGGGTTCGGCGGTGCCCATGTCGATCCACAGGCGGACGTCCGGCTTCTTGCGCAGCTTTGCAAAATCCTGGAAGGCCACGCGGTTGTCCCACCAGATCGACGGCGAGAGCGCGGCGATGTGGCCGAACACGCGGGGGTGCCACAGCGCGAGGTACAGCGAGACCAGCCCGCCCATCGACGATCCGACCATCGCGGTGTCGCGCGGCCCGGGGCGCGTGAGGTAGTGCGCATCGATGAAGGGTTTCAGTTCCTGCACGATGAACTTGGCGTAACGCTTGGCGTCACCGGCGCTCTTGCACTTCTCGCCATCCCACCCCGTGAACTCCGCGGGCGTCGGCGCATATTCGTTCATGCGGTTGAAGCCGGTGTTGTAGATGCCGACCATGACCGGGGCCACGATCCGGTGCGCGCGGATGAGGTCCACCGCGCGATCGCCGGCATGCCAGGCATTGCCGAGGAAGGCGGTCAGGGGATCGAAGATGTTCTGGCCGTCCTGAAAATAAACCACCGGGTGACGCCGGCCACGAATCATCCCGTAGCCCGGCGGCAGCCAGACCACGACGTCCCGGTTGTTGCGCAACCCGCGCGAGAAAAACCGGCGGTGCAGGCGGAGCGGGGAGTCGTTCTTGCGTGGGCGCGGCATGGCGGGCCTGCATGCCAGCGCCGCCGCCGCCCCAAGCCAAGCGGTTTCTATGCCCCCGGCGCGGCCGGCCAATGTGCAACGTATTATATTACAGGTTGGCCGGGCGGGTTGGTCGTTGACCCGGCACGGGAATTGCGTGACAGCGGAGGGGCGCCGGTTCCTCGCGCGCCACAATCCCCGCCATGCACGAACAACACGTCCGCTGGTATACGCGACACCTGAGCCGGGATTTCGACATGTTGGTGTTCGGGCACGGCGGCTACCCCATCATCCTGTTCCCGACCTCGTTGGGGCGCTACTACCAGAACAAGGACTTCGGTCTCGTGGGATCCGTCGCCCATCTGGTCGACGCGGGGCGCATCAAGATTTACTGCCCCGACGGCATCGACGAGCAGAGCTGGTACAACAAGACCATCCACCCGGCCGACCGCGTGCGCACGCACCTGGGTTATGAGAATGTGATCCTGCACGACGTCGTGCCGCAGGCCATGCACGAGACGGGTCACAGCCGCGTGTGCGTCGCGGGCGCGAGTTTCGGCGGGTACCACGCGGTCAATTTTGCGCTGCGCCATCCGGATCTCACCGGTTACTGCATCAGCCTGAGCGGGTCGTTCGACATCCGGTCATTCCTCGACGGCTTCTACGACGACAACGCCTATTTCAACAACCCGGTCGATTACCTGCCAAACCTGCAGGACCCGTGGTTCCTCGAACGGATCCGCCAGATGGGCATCGTGCTGGGGACCGGCGATCGCGACAACTGCCGCGACCGCAACCTGCAGTTCTCGCAACAGCTCCACGCGAAGGGCATCCCGCATTTCCTCGACGACCGGAAATGGTGCGGACACGATTGGAATTACTGGCGGGACATGTTCCCCCACTACGCGTCCTTGATCCATGCTTAAGCGAAATGGCCTTAAGGTAGGGCGGTGACTCCGTCACCGCCGCGGGGCGGCGCTCATCGAACGCATCAACGGCATGAAGGAGCCCGGCATCACCGCCGAGGAAGTCCTCATCAACCAGGTCCGCCAAGGCGAACCGACACCCTACGCGGTGATCCTCGACCGCATTTCCCAGGACGTGCCGTTCTACCGCGCCTACCTGAAGAACGCCGCGCTCAACGGGACGTCCATCGTCAACAACCCGTTCTGGTGGTCCGCCGACGAAAAGTTCTTCAACAACTGCCTCGCGACCAAGCTCGGCGTGGCCGTGCCGAAGACGGTGATCCTGCCCTCGAAGGAAATGCCGGCGGATTGCAGCGCCGAGTCCTTCAGCAATCTCGCCTACCCGCTCGATTGGGACGGCATCTTCGACTACATCGGCTGGCCCGCGTACTTCAAACCGCACTCGGGCGGCGGCTGGAAAAACGTCTACAAGGTCCGCAACCGCGAGGAGTTCTTCAAGGCCTACGACGAGACCGGCCAGCTGGTGATGCTGCTGCAGTCGGAAGTCGTGTTCGACGACTACTACCGCTGCTACTGCATCGGCGGCACGGACGTCCGCATCATGCAATACGAGCCGCGCAACCCGCATCACCTGCGCTACGTCGTCGACCGCCCGCCCGGCTCGCCCGAGTTGCTTGCACGGATCGAGCGCGACGTGCTCACGCTCAACCACGCGCTGGGCTACGAGTTCAACACCGTGGAGTTCGGCGTGAGCGGCGGCGTGCCGTACGCGATCGACTTCTGCAATCCCGCGCCCGACGCCGACCGCCGCTCGGTCGGTGAGGAAAACTTCGCGTGGGTCGTCGATGCCGCCGCGCGCATGCTCGTGCGCAAGGCCAAGGCCCACAACCCCGCGCAAAACAACACCGTGTGGGGCTCGTACGTCCAGGGCGCCGTCAAGACCGGCCAGCCCGCCGCGCTGCCGAAAAAGAAATGAGTGCCTGGCAGCCCCAACACGTATTCGTTGTAGGGGCGTCCCTGGTGGACGCCCGCGGGCGCCGTCAAGCGGCGCCCCTCCATTTCAGTTTTGGAGGGTCGGTCTCCTGACCGACCGGTCGGCCGGGAGGCCGACCCTCCACCCTGCAGAAACCCGCACCCCGCCCCATGGCCAAAAAGAAGCACAAATTCACCATCGGCATCGAGGAGGAGTTCCAAATCGTCGACCCGGTCTCGCGCGAGCTGAAGTCGCACATCGAGGAGATCATCGAGGGCGGCAAGATGATCCTCAAGGAACGCGTGAAGCCCGAGCTGCACCAGTCGGTCGTCGAGGTTGGCACGGACATTTGCGATGACACGGTGTGCGCCCGCAAGTCGGTCACCGGCCTGCGCACCGACCTCGCGAAGCTCGCGCAAAAGACGAACCTCCGCATCGCCGCCGCGGGCACGCACCCGTTCTCACACTGGGTCGACCAGAAGATCTCGCCCGGCGAGCGCTACCAGGGCGTGATCAACGATCTCCAGCAGGTCGCGCGCGCCAACCTGATCTTCGGGCTGCACGTGCACCTCGGCATGCCGGACCGCGAGACCGCGATCCAGCTGCAGAACACCGCGCGGTATTTTCTCCCGCACATCTTTGCGCTGTCGACGAACTCGCCGTTCTGGGTTGGCCGCAACACGGGGTTCGCCTCCTACCGCCTGCAGGTTTTCCAACGCTTTCCCCGCACGGGCATCCCCGACCTGTTCGAGTCGGTCGAGGAATTCGACAGCTACGTCAACCTGCTCATCAAGACCGGCTGCATCGACAACGCGAAAAAGATCTGGTGGGACATCCGGCTGCACCCGCTCTTCCACACGCTCGAGTTCCGCGTGTGCGACATCCCGATGCGCGTTGACGAGACCATCTGCCTCGCGGCGATCATGCAGGCGGTCATCGCGAAGCTCTACAAGCTGCACCGCCAGAACATGGGTTTCCGCACCTACCGCGCCCGCCTGATCAACGAAAACCGCTGGCGCGCCTCCCGGTACGGCATCAACGGCAAGATGATCGATTTCGGCAAATCCGAGGAGGTCCCCACCCGCGACCTGATCGCGGAACTGCTCGAATTCATTGATGACGTGGTGGATGACCTCGGCTCGCGCCAGGAGGTGAACTACGTGCAGGAGATTTTGAAGAACGGCACGGGCGCCGACCGGCAGGTTGAGGTTTACAACCGCACGAAAGACCTCAAATCCGTCGTCGACTACATCATCGCCGAAACCCACCACGGCCTCGCGCTCTGAGCCTTCCGCCCGGCCGCGCCATGAAGCCGAACCGAAAGAATTCCAAAATTCCGTCCACCTTGATTTCCGATCCGCTGTCTCCCGGCGCAATGCCGCACACGTCCTCGCTCCCGCCGACCTTCGACCCGGCCCTTTCCCCGGGGGCCCACAACGCCATCCAGGTCTGCCTGCAGCTGCAGGCCAACGAGCGGATCACGCTGATCACCGACCGCGCCAGCGCCGAGATCGCGGCCGCGCTCGTGTTCGAGATCGAGAAGACCGGCGCCAATTACAGCGTGCTCGTACTCGAGGAATTCGGCCCGCGCCCGCATCGCGACATGCCGCCGGCGGTGCTGGCGGACCTCGCGCAATCGCAGGTCTCGATCTACGCCTGCATCACGCAGACCGGCGAGCTGCGCACGCGCATGCAGATGATGGACGTCATCAACCCGCGCCGCATCCGGCACGGCCACATGGTGAACATCAACAAGCAGATCATGCTCGAGGGCATGCGCGCGGATTTCCTTGAAGTGGACCGGCTCTCGCAAAAGTTGATCGAGAAGTGCCGCCGCGCCAAACGCGTCACCTGCAAAACCGCCGCCAGCACGAACTACGTTGCGGAACTTTCGCCGAAGCTGAACTGGGTGAAGACCTCCGGCCTGATTTCCCCCGCGAAATGGGGCAACCTGCCCGGCGGCGAAATCTTCACGTCGCCGTTCAACTCCAACGGCCGGTTCGTCGTGGACGGCGTGGTGGGCGACTACCTCTGCCAGAAATACGGCGACCTCGCGGCCACGCCGCTGACGATCGACATCAAGGACAACCGCATCGCCGGCCTGGCGTGCGCGAACCAGGAATTGCTCAAGGAATTCGACGCTTATTGTCACACCGACGAGAACTCGAATCGCGTCGGCGAGTTCGCGATCGGCACCAACCTCGCGTGCACGCACATCATCGGGCACATCCTGCAGGACGAAAAGCTCCCCGGCATCCACATCGCCTTCGGTCACCCGTATTCCGAACACACCGGCCAGGCCTGGAAGAGCACGACCCACATCGACTGCGTCGGCCGCAACTTCGACATCTGGCTCGATGACGAGCAGGTGATGGCGCAGGGGAAGTTTTTGATCTGAGGTTCCGGTCTAATCGTCGTCGCTTGCGACGACCTCGCTCATGAGGCTTTCCCGCGGATAGCGCGGATTAACGCGGATAACTCGCGTTCGCGTCATCCTGAACCGTGCGAAGGACCCAAGGGAATGCGCGCGTACGCTTGGATCCTTCGCACGGCTCAGGATGGCGATTGCGGAAACAGGCCCCCCTTCGCTCCTTCGGACCAGCTGGAGCTGGTCCCTCCATCGGACGCTAATTGGTGGGAGGGGTTCACACCCCGACTGCGAACGCGGCCTCAACCCCGTCGGGGTATAAAACCCCTCCCACCGGGACAGACCCCCGAGCCGGGCCGTTGAGGGCAACGGCCCCTACCGAATCCAGCCTGGGGGTTCGTTTCGCTGCTTGGCTGCTTCGTGTGGAAACCGGCCTCGGGCCTCACTTCGTCATGAACCCAAACACTCGGTCGATCATGCCCGGGAGGTTTTCGTGGGCGAAGTCGGCCGAGTGGGCGCCGGCCATGGTGGGAGGGGTTTTACACCCCGACTGCGCAGGCGGCGTCAATCCCGTCGGGGTATAAAACCCCTCCCGCCGAGACAGACCCCCGAGCCGGGCCGTTGAGGGCAACGGCCCCTACCGAATCCAGCCTGAGGTTCGTTTCGCTGCTTGGCCGCTTCGTGTGGAACCCGGCCTCGCGTCTCACTTCGTCATGAACCCAAACACTCGGTCGATCATGCCCGGGAGGTTTTCGTGGGCGAAGTCGGGGTAGATGACCATGTCCTTCTTGGCGGTGATCTTGTTGTACGCGGCAAACTGCGTGCTCGGCGGGCAGATCGGATCCATCAGGCCGGTGAACATCAGCGTTTCGGCTTTAATGCGCGGGGCGAGGTGCTGGCAATCGACGTAGCCGAGCTTCGTGAAGATCTCGGCCTCGCGCTCGTGGCGCGGGTCGAACCAGCGGAAGAAATAGCTGAGCTCGAAGTAGGCCTCCTTGGCCTGGTCCATTTCCCACACACGCTGGTAGTCGCACAGGAACGGAAACACCGGCGCGCAGCGCGCGATGCGCGGCTCGAGCGCGGCGCACGCCAGTGCGAGCGCGCCACCCTGTGATTGGCCAAAACTGCCGACCCGCTTCGGATCCACTTCGGCGAAACCCATCACGACGCGCGCGAGTTGGACCGTATCGAGAAAGATCTGGCGGTAAGCGAGCTTGTCGGGATTGGGGTCGTCGAGCCCGCGGATGATGTGCCCGCGCACGGTTGTGCCCTTGGTGCCACCCGGATCCTCGGAGCGTCCACCCTGGCCGCGGGCATCCATCGCCGCGCAAACGACGCCCGACGCCGGCCAGCCGAGTTTGTCGAACCAGTCGGCGCTGCTGCCGTAGTAACCGTGGAATTGCAGCACCGCCGGATGCGGACCCTTGGTTTTCGGACGGAGGTACTTCGCGTAGATCCGCGCGCCGCCGATGCCGGTGAACCACAGGTCGAAACACTCCGCCCCGGGGGCGGAAAACGCCGCGGGCTTGAGCTCGGGCTGCGGGTCGGTGCGGGCGAGCTCCGCCAGCGCGCGGGTCCAGTAGTCGTCAAAATCCGCCGGGCGGGGATTGCGGCCGGCGTAGCGCCGGAGTTCGGGCAGGGGCAGGTCGATCAAGGGCATGACGGCGGCCCAGCCTGCGAAAAAATCCGCGGCTGGCGATTTGTTTTCCGCGGGATTGCAACCACCGCGCCGCGCGTCTTGTTTGGAGGCGGTCACCATGATCCCCGACGTTCGCCAGCGCTACAACGCCGCGTTCACCGAAGCCCGCTACCAGGCGTTCATGGCGGAGCTGAACAAGTCGATGTACTGGCCGGTCGATTTCCGCGTGGCGGAATCGCCGCTGTTCCTCGATGAGGCCACGACCCGCGCGCTGGTGGCCGCGTCAAACGACATCGTCGGCCAGCTCGCGCAACCGGCCTTCCGCACCCACGCCAAATCGGCGATCCCGCCGGGCCTGACGGTGCCCAATGAAACCGAGTGGCCGCACTTCCTGTGCGTGGACTTCGCGCTGTGCCACGACGCCGGCGGCCGGGTCATCCCGCAGCTCATCGAACTGCAGGGGTTCCCGACGGTCGCTTGCTGGCAGGCGCTGCTGACGTCGACCTATCGGAAGCACTTTCCGGAAATCCCGCGGGAGTTCACACCGTATCTGGGTGGAGCGCGGCCTCCGGACGCGCTTTCGGGGGGCGCGCATGCGAATCAACCCGCCCAGGCGCCGGTTTCCACCTACGAAGAGCAGGAAGAGCGTTATCTCTCCGACTACCGCAGCGCGATCCTGGGCGACTGCCTGCCGGAGAACGTGGTGCTGCTGGAGATCACCCCCGACCAGCAGAAGACGCGCATCGATTTCGCCTGCACGCACGCGTTCCTCGGCATCAAGCCGCTGTGTGTGACGAAGGTCCTGAAGCGCGGGAAACAAC
The DNA here is from genome assembly GCA_044224295.1 of Lacunisphaera sp. Classification (GTDB taxonomy): domain Bacteria; phylum Verrucomicrobiota; class Verrucomicrobiia; order Opitutales; family Opitutaceae; genus Lacunisphaera. The sequence goes on from JBGAKQ010000024.1 coordinate 68,148, forward strand.
TCTTCTATGGATCCGGCGGACGCGAAGTCCGGATCGAGCGCATTTTCAACCGCGTGATCTTCGATGAACTCCTGCGGAAAAACCCGCCGATGAAATTCAGTTTCTTCGAGGAGCTCGACGTGCAATGGGCCGGCCATCCGAACTGGTATTTCCGCATCAGCAAACACACGTTGCCCTATCTCAAGAGCCCGTACGTGCCGGACTGCCGCTTTGTTTCCGACTTTGTGGCGGGAGGGGTTTTAAACCCCGACTCCCTGCCCGCCGATCTCGAGAACTACGTGCTCAAACCTCTTTATTCATTCGCCGGCCTCGGCGTGGATATCGCGCCGACGCGGGAGAAAATCGCGGCCGTCGAGAAACCGAATGAGTGGCTCTTGCAGCGCAAGGTCACGTACGCGCCGGTGATGGCCACGCCCGACGGCCCCGCTAAAGCCGAGGTGCGGCTCATCTACGCCGGCGACGGCACATCGATGCCCACGCTCATGAACCAGCTCGTGCGCCTGACGAAGGGCGCGATGCACGGCGTCGATTTCAACAAGGGCCGAACCTGGGTCGGCGCGAGCGCGGGGTTTCATCCGCCGGTGTGAGGCCCGCCGGCTTCGGGCGTGCTCCACACACCCCGCCCTTCGGGCACCCCTCTCGAGAGGGGATCTTCGCCAGGAAATGCTCCCCTCTGGAGAGGGGTGGCGCGAAGCGACGGGGTGTGTCGGTTCGCCGCGTGCAAAAAAACGCAAAGAGCCGCGGTGCACCCCTGCACCGCGGCTCATATGCACACACTCTGCCTTTCGACAGAAGAGGTTTAGAAGCGGAAGTTCGTGCCGACGGTGAACGCGTTGTTGTGGTCGTCGTCGCGCGAGATGCCGGCGGTGACGGACCATTGGCTGTCGATCCAGTAGTTGGCCTTCACGCCGCAGGTCCACGTGCCGCTGCCGGCGAGATCCGGCGCGTCCATGTACTTCACGGTCGGCGTCACGGTGAACGCCGGCGCCAGCTGGAATTCCGCGCCCACCCCGACGCCCCAGACGAACGAGTCGTCCTTCACGCCGGCATACTTCTGCCACGCGTAGCCGACGCTGGCTTCGACGAACGGCTTGCCCCAGCTGTAATGGTTGCTGAACGCGCGCAGGCCGGCGAGCAGGTCGTGTTCGGTGATGCGGCTGCCGGCGAACACGCCGCTGCGGACGTAGTCGTAGCTGAAAATGGCGTCCAGGCCCGCATTAAGCGGCTGGTTCAGCGCCAGCGTGTAGTCATCCGCGTGCACCGGCGCATCGAGATCGAGGTAGCTGTAGGTCAGCGTTGCATACTGCTGGCCGAGCAAACCCTGCCCGGCCGCCGTCGTGGACTTGAGCGGCTCTTGGTCGAGCGGCACATCCGCGCGCGCAAAAGCCGCGAGGCTCAGCGCCGCCGCGGCGGAAAGGAGGAGATTCTTGAGGAGTTTGGACTGGTTCATAGGTGTTTGGTTTGTTGGTCGCCCCGCGCACCCGGCGCGCGAAGCTGCCCAAGAGAACACGCGGCGGCGGCGGGGGTTCCACCGCCGCCGCACTTCGCGGGCTTATACAGTTTTTTCAGGAACCGCTTGCCTGGGTCGTTGTCGCCCGGCGCCCAGCGCCACTTGCCAATCCCGCACTCCGGGCTAGCCTCTCGGTCCCATGAAAGTACTCCGCTTCCTTATGTTATCCGCCCTCCTGTCCTTCGTCACGAAACTCGGCGCCGACACCCTCAAGGTCGGTGACCCGGCCCCGGTGCTTTCCGGCAAAACGGACGACGGTTCCACGCTGAACCTCGGCGACGTTTATAAACAAAACAATTACACGCTCGTGTGGTTCTACCCCAAGGCCCTCACCGGCGGCTGCACCAAGCAGGGCTGCTCGCTGCGTGACGCGAGCGATGAATTGAAGAAGAAGGGCGTCGCCGTGGTCGGCGTCAGCACCGACCCAGTCGACAAGCAAAAGGAATTCAAGGAAGTGAACCACTTCCCGTTCCCGCTGATCGCCGACACCGACAAGGCCGTCATCAAGGCCTTCGGCCAGAGCGGCACGCTCGGGTTCGCCTCACGCGAGGCCTACCTCGTCGATCGCAACGGCAAGATCGTCTATCACGACGAAAAGCAGACCGACAAGCAGGCCGAGAAGGTGCTCGAGTTCCTGAACAAGAAGTAAGCGCGGTTCGATCGAGATTCACCGGGCGGGGTCGCTGACCCCGCCTTTTTTTGTCCCTTCTTGTAGGAGCCCGTTTACGGGCGATCACGACGCGCGCCCACTTCGTGCGTGTCGAATCGCCTGTAAACAGGCTCCTACCCCGAACCACGCGGACCTGTCTCCCCTTTCACAACTCGTCATCATCACCGACAAGCAGGCCGAGAAGGTGCTCGAGTTCCTGAACAAGAAGTAAGCGCGGTTCGATCGAGATTCACCGGGCGGGGTCGCTGACCCCGCCTTTCTTGTGTCCCTTTTTGTAGGAGCCCGTTTACGGGCGATCACGACGCGCGCCGACTTCGTGGGCGTCGAATCGCCTGTAAACAGGCTCCTACCCCGAACGACGCGGCCCTGTCTCCCCCTTCACAGCTCATCATCATTCACGCTCGCCAGCACCTCCGCCCGCGGGTCGCGGCGGGCGCGCTCAATCCAGTCGCGGAAGAGTTTCATCTGCTCCAACCACGCGGGTGGCAGCGGGGCGGCCACGAGGTCGATGACGCGCCACGCGCCGGTTTCGTCGATCACGACGTTGCGGTCATGCGTGTCGGCGACGAGCCAGGGGACGTCATCGAGAAACGCGAGCCGCGGGTGATCGCGATCGGCGCGCAGGAAGCGTGACGGGATCGGGATGAGGCGCTGGGGATCGAGCCCGGACACATCCGTCTTTTCCGGCAGCATGCGGCCGAAGGTCTGTTTCGCGACGAGGATGCCCTCGGGCGTGATGCCGACGATTTCCGTCGGGATGCCGAACTGGTGCGTGAGGCGGAGCTTTTCGAAAAGCATGTGGTAGTTGCCCGGCACGGCTGTCGCTTCGAGCAATCCTTCCTCGCCCCGGCGGAATGCAAACGTGGCGCCGACGTCGCCGCCCTCGCGGAACAGGAAGAACTTGTAGACCGAGTGCCGGTCGTCGACGAAGGCCAGCGCCTCCACGCCGCCGCCGATGCGCCGCAGCCTGGCGCTGTCGACTTCGAAGGGGTCCTCGGCCTCGGAACTGAAGCCAAAGGTCTCGAACGGGATGAGCGGCAGCGTGCGGCGAAACTCGCGGATGGCGGCGCCCAGGGCGGCCCATTCGCCGCCGGTCATTTCCAACAAGCCTACTTCGTCTTCTTCGGCGAGGACGAGAGTGCGGTCTTTATCTGTTTCGATAGCGCATTGGGCTGCTTTTTGGCCCAGCTGATCGAGCGCCCGAAGTCGTTGCCGGTGACCGTCCAGAACAGCGGCCCATCCTTCCGGCCCGGGGAGGCGGGCGCCTTCGAGGAAGGTTTCTCGGCCGGTGAAGGGGTCTTTTTGCTGCATGAGTCGGACACGGGGCGGAAGGTTTGGGCGACGTTCCCGGAACGCAAAAACTATTTGCACGCAACTTGTTCGCAGCGGAAAACGATGGCGAGGAGTAAGGTAGGGCGGGGACTCCGTCCCCGCCGGGGCGCGG
>JBGAKQ010000025.1:0-71749 GCA_044224295.1 Lacunisphaera sp.
AGGGAGCGCTGTTCGCGCCAGGATTGGAGGGCGGCGAGATTGAAGCGGAGGGTTTGCATGCCTGCGGAACCGCAGCCGATGACGGGAGGAGACGGGGCGGTCATGGCCGGGACTTGGTGGCAGGGGCGGACGGGACCTTGATCATGGCGAGCAGGACGCAGCAGACCACGAGGATGCCGGCGGAGGCGTTGAAGATGACCGTCACGGGAATGTGGGCGTCACGCAGGGCCCCGCCCAGGTAGATCGTGATGCCGCCGATGAAGGTGGAGCATAGGTTAAGTACTCCGTAGGCGGTGGCACGATGGCGTTCGTCCGCGATGAGGCACAGAATCGGCATCATGTTGGCGTTCACAAACGCGACGCCGAAGGACCAGAGCATGAAGCCAAGGATTGCCGCCCAGAGTACGGGGGCGTTTGTCCCCAGCCCGATGGCGGGCGAGGCGATGCAGAGCCCGACGATGGTGATATAAATCCGACCGCGCGGATTACGCCGGCTGACGTAGTCGGCCCAAAGCCCGCCGATGATCAAACCGACCCAAGTTGCCGGCTGCAGGTAGCCCGTTGCGGACATGCCAGCTTCACCTTGAGAGAGATGGAAACGCTCGGCCAGCAGCGTAGGTAGCCAGCCCATCACCGCCCAGGTGCCGACGGAAACAAGGCCCCAGTAGACGATGGCGATCCGGTAGCTCGGCAGACGGAAGAGGCTGCGCACGGCTGTCCAGAATCCCATCGCAGCGGGCGTCGCAACCGGCACTGGCCTGGCCGGCACGTCACGGAGCACAGCCAGCAGTACGAGGCCGTAGCCGATGCCGATGCCCCCGAAGAGCATGAACGGATAACTCCAACCGTGGCGCTCCGCGAGCACGCCGCCAAGTCCGCCCAAGCCCTGGCCGAAGGAAAGGCCGATCATGTGGATACCGGTTGCCAGCGAGCGCGTGGGGCCGCGGTGGTAATCCGAAATGAGTGCCAAGGCGGCTGGGAGATAACACGCCTCGCTGAGGCCCATGACGACGCGCGTGGCGAGCAGCTCCGGAAAGGTGGTGGCATGGGCGGTGAGCCACGTGACGCCGGACCAGAGAAACAGGCTGCTGATGATGACCTTCGTGCGGCCAAGACGGTCAGCGAGAAAGCCACCGACCGGGCTCATGAAGGCATAAACCCACAGGAACATCGACGTCAGCAGGCCGAACTGCGCGTCCGTCATCGGGATCGCGCCCACGATCGAGCCGCGCATTGTCGTGAGGATATACCGGTCGAGGTAATTGAGGCAGGCGACCACCGCGAGCAGGCCAACGATCATCCAAGCGCGGTGGGCGGGTGGGACAGGAGCTGCGGCGGAGGCTGGCGTCATGAGTCGGGTTAACGACCCCACCCAGTCGGCGGGTTGGGGCATGCGCCAAGATCAGCGACGACACACATGCATGCTTCATGGCGGCAAACACCGCTTTCAGGGAAACGTGGAACGGTGGTGATATCGGTTGCCCAGTATGCTGCGCGCACATCGGCGTCCGGTAATTGTCCCCCGTCGTCCCGCCGGCGTGGGGCTAAGGAGGGCAATTTTCCTCTCACCGGCTCAGAAACAAAATTGGTGGAGGTGAGGGGAGTTGAACCCCTGTGTCCCAAGCCTTCACGCGCCGCATCTACCTTTATAGCGTCTTGTAGAGTCTCATTCCCAAGGCACCAAGCCGCGAGCGCTCCGGGGAACCAGCCGTGTTTGAAGATACCGCGGCGACGTCACGACGGCCGTCACCGTTATTCCTGCTGTCGACGTTCCCAGCTCCTAGCAGGTGTCAGAGTGGGAACGTGGCTGCATTAAGCAGCCAGGGGCATTTCTTCGTAGGTGCCGTTTGTTTGTTTTGAAGAGGGATTAACGAGAGACCTTCACTCTCGAAAGGCAGCTGCGCGCTCCAACGTAGGATCGAATCCAGAACACCCCCAGGAAAGGGAAAGTGGCCAAGTCACCAGCATCGGGTAACAAGGCTTCGAATTGCTGAGCACGCCGTCAAAGAACCGGGAGGCGGAAGCTGCCACATCCTGACGGGAATGCAAGTCGCGGGAAACCGGGCCTTCATCCCTAAGGCTTAAATCCCGTTGGGCGTCCGCCGCTCAATTGACGCGCCGGTCCGTTCGGCGTTGGCTGCGGTCAGTCCAGCTGCGGCGTATGCCGCGATATCCCATGCCCACCGCCGAACCCCCCGCGAAGAAACCGGCCGAAGACGGCAAGTCCGTCATCGACATGTCGAAGATGAATGAGGGCCAGCGCGCCGCGCTGCAGGTCACCGAGGCCGCCCGCGAATCGCACGACGACATCAGCTTCGTCGCGAACCTGTTCATGGGGCGTTGGAAACCGGAGAAACTTTATCCGCTCACCGACATCGACCCCGAGGAAAAACCGCGGGCCGAGAAGTTCCTCGCGGACCTCGCGACGTTCCTCCGCGAAAAAGTCGACGCCGACCTCATCGATCGCACCGGGGAAATTCCCGAGGATGTGCAGGCGGGTTTCCGCCGGCTCGGCGCTTACGGTATCAAGGTCCCGCAGAAATACGGCGGACTCGGCTTCTCACAGACGACCTACTGCCGCGCCTGCCTGCTGATGGCCAGCCACTGCGGCAACACCTTCGCCCACCTCTCGGTGCACCAATCGATCGGCGTGGCCCAGCCGATCCTGCTGTTCGGAACGGAGGAACAGCGGATGAAGTACCTGCCGCGTTCCGCCGGCGGCGAACTGTCGGCGTTTGCCCTCACGGAAAAAGGCGTCGGTTCGGATCCCGCACGCCTGACCACCGAGGCGAAGCCGGATGGCGACGATTTCCTCATCAACGGCGAAAAACTCTGGTGCTCGAATGGCACGCGGGCCGGCATGCTCATCGTGGCCTGCAAGACGCCATCCAAGATCGTCGACGGGAAGCCGCGGACGCAGATCACGACGTTTGTCGTCGAAACCAAGACGCCCGGCATCGAGGTCGTTCACCGCAGCCAGTTCATGGGCCTTCATGCCCTCTACAATGGTGTGATCCGCTTCACGAACGTCCGCGTGCCGCGCGCCAACATCGTGGGCGGCGAGGGCCGCGGCCTGAAAGTCGCCCTCAGCACGCTCAACTCGGGCCGGCTGTCGATCCCCGCGTCCTCGATTGGCGTGGCCAAGCGTTCGCTGCAGATCGCGCGCGAGTGGGGCGCCGAGCGCATCCAGTGGGGTGTGCCGATCGGCCAGCACGCGGCCGTGGCGGAAAAGATCCGGCGCATCGCCGCGCATGCCTTTGCGATGGAGGCGATGCTCATCACGACGTCGCGGCTCGTGGATCGCGACAAGAAGGCCGACATCCGCCTCGAAGCCTCGATGTGCAAAATGTGGGGCACTGAAAAGGCGTGGTACTGCCTCGATGAGCTCATGCAGCTCCGCGGCGGTCGCGGCTACGAAAATGTCGAGTCGCTCAAGGCCCGCGGCGAAAAGCCGTATCCGGTCGAGCGCATGATGCGCGACAATCGCGTCTCGATGATCTTCGAGGGCTCCTCCGAAATCATGCGGCTCTTCATCATGCGCGAGGCGCTGGACCCGCATCTCAAGATCGCCGGTGTTTTCCTCAACACCGAGCGCCCGTGGAGCGAACGGTTGAAATCCCTGGGTGCGGCGGCGCGGTTCTATCCCTTCTGGTACTTTCGCCAGTGGCTGCCCTTTGGCGGCGGCGCGCCGGCGGACATGCATCCCCACTTGGCGAACTACCTCGACGAGGTCGGTGCGCTCAGCCGGAAAATGGCGCGCACGCTGTTCCACCAGATGGTGCGGTTCGGCCCGAAACTGGAGAAGCGGCAGGTGTTGCTCGGCCGCATCGCCGACATCGGCACGGACCTCTTCGCCATCGCCGCCACCTGCATCTTCGCGCAAAAGGTGATCAAGGACGGGGAGTCGGTCGAAAAGGTCCTGATGCTGGTCGACGATTTCCACGCGCAGGCCATGCAGCGCATCCGCCAGAATTTCCGCGGCATCGGCGACAACGCCGACCAGCACGGCTATGACCTCGCGCAGCAGGTGATCGCGGGCGACCACCGGTGGGTCGAGCACGGGATCACCTAACGGCCCAGGTAGCTGGCGATCACCGGCAAGTCGGCCGGTGCCAGGTCGTAGGTCGTGAGTTGGTCGGGCGCGACCCAGGCCATGGCCACATGCTCATGGGCGTGGGGTGGCGGTGACGTGGGCGTGAGCACGCAGACGTACGGGATCATCTCGATGACCACGCGGGTGTAGTCATGGTTGAACCTCGGCAGGGCGCGCACGATGGCGATGTCACAACCGAGCTCCTCGCGAATTTCCCGGACAATGGCGGCGGCGGGGTCCTCGCCGGGCTCGACCTTGCCCCCGGCGAACTCCCATTTCAGGGGCAGGTGTTTGTCGGGCGGACGTTGCGCAAGCAGCACACGGCCCGCGTGTTCGATCACGGCGCAGACGACGGGAATGGGTGCGGAAGGCGCGGTCATGGGCAAGTGGCGGCTTAAGAGGGCATGCCAGCGAGCCGATAGGCATGTCACTCCAAATTCCCATGACTGCGGTCCTATCAGCGCTATTCAGCGGCTGGTGGGCGCGGCTCTTTGCCCGTAAACCAACGGCTGAGCCCGCTCCCGCCCGGCGAGAGCATTCGCCGGCACCCCCGGAAGTCCCGGCGCCGGCGGTGTCAGTCCCAATGGCCGCGCCGACGGCAGCGCCGGAGACGGTGGCCCCTGCGCCGGTCGAGACGCCCGCGCTGACGCGGATGCCCTTTGTGCCGGTTTCGCAGCCGGCGCTGCGGGCCCGCACGATGACCCAGCTGCAGCAGCTCCAGCAGATCCCCGCGCTCCAGTCGCTCGCCCAGGGTTTCCTGCGGGCCGCCTCGCGCAGCGATTGTTCGGTCGAGGAAGTGGTGGCCGCGGTGGAAAAAGACCCGTCGCTTTGCGTGCGCGTGCTGCGCATGGCCAATTCGGCGTTCGTGAGCTCCGAGCAGAAAATCGAGGACGTCTTCACCCCGGTGCAGATGCTCGGCCTGCAGCGGGTGAACATCATGACCCACACGCTCTTCATGATGCGCGACGCGCGCCAGCAAACCGGCATGGACTGGCGGCATTTGTGGATCCATGCGATCGCCACCGCGGCGATCGCGGACGAAATTGAAAAGCAACTCGGCCAGCCCGTGGGGCGGCAACTTTACCTGGCCGCGCTCCTGCACGACGTCGGCAAGATTGTCCTCTCGACCGTGGCGCCCGAGGCCTACCGCGTGATCATGGACATGGCGTGGGCCAACGAGGGCCGGTTCGATGCGCTCGAAGACGCGTGCTTCGGCCTAGGCCACAGCGATGCCGGCGTCGTCTTCGCGCAACACAACGGCCTGCCTGATGAAACCGTTGCCGCGATCGCCCACCATGCCAACCCCGGCGCGGCAACGGCGCATGGCCTGACCGTCGCGGTCGTGAGCCTCGCCAACTATTTCGGCAAGTTCTACGGACTCGGCTTCAGTGGCGCCCGACTCGACGAAACGGACGGCGACCTGGAAACCCAGCCCGGTTGGGAAGTGATTGCGCGGGAGACCGGCGTGACCCCCAACATCGAGGCGATTTCAGACGCCGTGCAGGTCGTCGTGGCCGACCTGAAACACGAGCTCATGAGCCTGCGCGACGCGGCCTGAGCAACAGCGTCTGCAACTTTTCGCGGGGTGCCGGTGTTCTCCCGGCATCATGAACACTTTTCTGAAGATCCTCCTTGCCGCGGTCCTTCTGTTGATCGCGATCAAGTTCAGTCCGCTGCTCTTCCTGTTTGCCATCGTCGGCCTGATTGTGGCCGCGGTGCTCGGCGCGGTGGGCCTTTCCCTCCTCGCCGCCCTGGTCGGCATCGTGCTCGCCGTGGCCCTCGCGCTCTCGCCCATCTGGGTGCCGGTGCTGGTAATCATGGGCCTGGTGAGTCTTTTCCGCCGCGATTCACGGCCGACCCCGCCGCCTCCGTCGATCCCCGCCGCGCCGGCGGCCGCTTAACGCACCCTTCCCAGGCGGCGCCATCCCGGCGCCGCTTTTTTTGTCGCGGGCCACTTGCCAGCACCCGCGGGCAGTGACTCACTTTTCGGATGTCCAACGCGAAAGCCGCCAACCCCTTCATCGCCCGGGTCAGCCTGGTTGGGCGTGGGTCGGGTCTGGTGAAAAACCTGGCGGGGTTTCGCAAGCAGCACCACACGGTGCCGGACGGCGTGAATCCCGCGACCGTCGCGTTCTTCGCGAAACTCTGCGCGCCGGAACTCGCGGAGGAAGCCGAGGACCTTTTTCAACGGGCGCGGACAGGATTCGGTTACAAGCGCACGGAACTGTCGCTGGATGTCGCCAGTCCCGCCGCCGTGCTCACCGCGCGCGACTTCACCTGCGAGATCGCGTACGCGCTCGAGAAGGCGAATCCCGCGGCGTATGAAGTGACCCGCACCTTGCACAGCCTCGCGGACGGTGCCGCGGTTCGTCCGGAGCTCAACACGCTCTTCGCCGGCGCGTTCTCCGGTTTGGTTTTTGCAATGGTCAAAGGCGTGAAGGTGGAGGCGGTGATCGACGCCGTTGAGGCGCGCGATGCCGGGGATGGCCTGACCGTGACCTATCCGTCCGACTGCCGGCATTGTGTGCTCGCGGTGGCCGGGGTTTCGGCCGAGGTGATTTGCGACGGCGCCACCCTTGAGATGCGTTTTGCGCGATCCGGATCCCCGGCGGAATTGATCGAGGCCTTCGCGGCGGTGCGCTCCGCCTTTGCACTGAGTAAAAACAAGGTGCTGGCCGGGTTGCTGTAAGTTGCGCCAACAAAAAAGGCGGCCCGAGGGGCCGCCTTGAGTAAGCGAACTGGATCCTTCGTTTGGCTCGCGACGCCGCGGCGCGTCACTTGATCATGTCGGCCACGAAGGCGCGTTCCTCGACCAATTCCTTGTTGGTCGCGGCGATCTTGGACTTGGCGAAGTCGTCCATCGCGTAGCCCGTGATGACCTCGTAGCTGCCCGGCGTGGTCGTCTTCACCGGCATGCCGGCCCAGACATTGGCATCGAAGCCGTAGTGGCCGTTGGACTTCACGGCGATCGAGTGGATCGCACCGGGGGTCACGAGGCTGCGCACGTGGTCAACCAGCGCGTTCGCCGCGGAGGCGGCGGACGACAGGCCGCGGGCGGCGATGATGGCGGCGCCGCGTTTCCCGACGGTTTCGCAGAACGGTCCCTGGAGCCAGGCGGTGTCGGTGATGACGGACGTCGCGGGCTTGCCGTTGATCGTCGCATGCGCGAACGCCGGGAACATGGTCGGGCTGTGGTTGCCGTAGATGAAGATGTCCTTCACGGCGGTGAGGTCGGCACCGGCCTTCTTGGCCAGCTGGGTCTGCGCGCGGTTTTGGTCCAGACGGACCATGGCGGTGAAACGCTCCGGCGGCAGGCGCTTGGCCTGCGAGGCGGCGATCATGCAGTTCGTGTTGGCGGGATTGCCCACGACGGCGACGCGCGCGTCGGCGGCGGCGACCGCGTCGATGATCTTGCCCTGTTCGATGAAGATCTTGCCGTTGTCCTTGAGGAGGTCGGCGCGTTCCATGCCCGGGCCGCGCGGCTTGGCGCCGATGAGCAGGCACCAGTTGGCGTCCTTGAAGCCCACGCTAGCATCGGACGTCTGCACGATGCCCTTGAGCAGCGGAAACGCGCAGTCATCGAGTTCCATGGCCACGCCCTCGAGTGCCTTGAGGGCCTTCTCGATGGGGGCTTCAATCAGCTGGAGGATGACCGGCTGGGCGGGGCCGAACATGGCGCCGGACGCGATGCGGAAAAGGAGGGAGTAACCAATCTGGCCGGCGGCGCCGGTGACTGCGACACGGATGGGGGCTTTCATAGGAGGGAGGAGTTAACCACGGATTCGCTGGAATACACGGAAGAAAAACCGGGGGGGGTGGTTGTTAGAAAGCGAAGGCGCCCGATGCGGCGACCTAATGGCGGAGTTATCTGAAGCGCGGTGCCAGGGCGGCATGGATCTCCCGCACGAGGCGCTCGGTGGTCGACCAGTCAATGCAACCGTCAGTGATCGACACGCCGTACTTCAGCTGCGCGACCGGTTGCGGGAACGGTTGGTTGCCCGCGGCGAGATTGCTCTCGATCATGGCGCCCATGATCGACTGGTTGCCGGCGGCGATTTGGGCGAGCAGCGCGCGCATCACTTCCGGCTGCAGCTCGGGTTTCTTCGCCGAGTTGTCGTGTGAGCAATCGACGAGGATGGATTTCGGCAACCCGGCCTTGGCGAGAAGCTGCTCGGTCTGCGCAACGTGCGCCGGCGAGTAGTTGGGGCCGGCCGCGCCGCCACGGAGGACGACGTGGCAATCGGGGTTGCCCTTGGTTACGATGGCCGACGCCGAGCCGTCGAGGTTGATGCCGAGAAAGGTTTGGGGCTGTGAGGCGGCCTTGATGGCGTTGACCGCCGCGGTGAACGATCCGTCGGTGCTGTTCTTGAAACCGAGCGGCATCGACAGGCCGCTCGCCATCTGGCGATGGGTTTGGGATTCCGTGGTGCGGGCGCCGATGGCGCCCCAGCATACCAGGTCCGCGACGTATTGCGGCGTGATGGGATCGAGGAACTCCGTCGCGGTCGGCAGGCCGAGGTCGAGCACATCGCGCAGAAACGTCCGACCGAGGCGCAGACCCGCGGCGATGTCATGCGAGCCGTCGAGATGCGGATCCATCACCAGGCCCTTCCAGCCGACGGTGGTGCGCGGCTTTTCGAAGTAGACGCGCATCACAATCATCACGCGGTCATTGACCTCGCGCGCGAGGGCCGCAAGGCGGCGGGCGTAGTCGCGACCCGCGGAGAGGTCGTGAATCGAGCAAGGGCCGATGATCAGCAGGAAGCGGCGATCGTCGGTAAAGATCAGGCGGTGGATCTCGCGGCGGCTGCGGGCCACAAACTCCGCCTGCGTCTCGGTCTTCGGCAGCTCCGCCAGGAGGGCGGCTGGGGAGGGCAGGGCGCGCGTTTCGACGACATTGATGTCGGAAGTCTTCTGCATGAACGTGCAGCTTGGGGTTGCCGCCTGCCGGGTATCAAGTCCTAGCTGTGTGCTACAAATCCGGGCAAAGAAAAGGCCGGTCGCCTACCCCTAAGCGACCGGCCATTGCTTTCTTAGTTACCCCAAAACTCCCCGCTAGGCGGGGAGAAGTGTTGATTGACTGTCATCTATTTACTCCGTTCCGTCCTTCCGTCAAATAAAAGATTATAAGTTTCTTAAATCCTGTGCTAAACCACTGTTCTCGAATATCTTAAGGCATATAAAATAATGCATTTTGGCAATCCATGCGTCATCTCCCGGCGCCCAAAGGCCGTTCTCCGGGCCACCGGCGACGACGCGGCATCCTTCCTCCAAGGGCAATTCTCCAATGAATTGCGAAAGCCAGTGGGCGCGGCGACCTACGGTCTCTGGCTGGATCAGAAGGGCAAGGTGCTGGCGGACAGCACGGTCCTGCGGGTTGGCGAAAATGAGTTCGTGATCGTGAGCGAGCATGGGGACGCTGCGCTGATCCAGCAACGTCTCGAGCACTACCTGGTGGCGGACGACGTCACTCTCGCCAACGAAACTGACGCCGCCGAGGGTTTGGTGATCTTCGGGGAAAAGAGCGGGGCCCTGCTGAGCCAGATCCTCGGGTCTGTCCCGGCAGACGGTTTATTCGTGCGCGCAGCCGATGTATTTGCCGTCCGCGGGCGGTGGTGGGGGGACGAGAACTTCCTGATCTTTGGCACGGCCGCCGCGGTGAATTCATTCCGGGACCGCCTAGCGGAAGCGGGTGCGCTGCCGGGCGATTCTGCAGCTCTCGAGTTTGCCCGCGTGGACGCGGGCATCCCGGCCGTGCCGGTGGATGCCGGTCCGGGCGATTTGCCGAATGAAGCCGGTCTCGACGAGGTCGCGATCTCGTACACGAAGGGCTGTTACCTTGGACAGGAGGTGATGGCGCGGCTCAAGAATCTGGGGCAAGTCCGCCGTCGCTTGCAGGTCGTGTCGGGCGAAGGCGCGCCCCCGACATCGCGCAGCGCACTGTACCAGGCAGACAAGAAAGTGGGCGAGCTGCGTTCGGTGGCGGGCCATGGGCAGGAATACCGCGGGCTTGCGATGATTTCACTCGTCAATTTTCAGCCCGGGGTCGGCTTGAGCCTCGAACCTTTGGGAAAACCGGTTATGACCGTTCGCGCATGGATGAGTTCGTCCAACTGACGCGCCTTTGCGGCAATCTCGGCGCCCCGCCGGACCAGGCCGAGGCGATGGCGCGGCAGCTCATCAAGCGCGCCGATCAACTGGTCGCGGAGCGTGGGCTGACGCGGGTCGCCGCGATGGAATACCTGCTCCGTTTGGTGATGCAGGGCCGCAACGGCGAGGTTCCGCCGGAGTTTCAGCGCACCAGCACGGGTTCGAACATCAGCGAGAACTCCGCGAAGTAGGCGTCGACCCAGCGGTGGGCGAAAAAGAAATAAAGCAGCGCGGCGACGCCCAGCATCGGCCCGAAGGGCACGTGCACGCCAAAGCCGAGCGGGGCTGGCTGGCCCTCGGGTGTTTCCGCCGGGAGCGGCACCGGGGACGATCGGCCCGTGGCTTTTTGCCAGAGCATCGCGCCGATGAACCAAACGCAGCCCAGCATGGCGCCGCCAAACATCCCGAACACGGCGCCCTTCCAGCCGACGAACGCGCCGATGGCGCCCAGGAATTTCACGTCACCGAAGCCCATCGCCTCTTTCTTCAAGATCGCCTCGGCCCACAGCGCGATCCACAGCACCAGTGAAGAGCCAACACAAAGACCCAGGATCGCCTCGCGCGCGGCGCGCAGGCTGGCGACGGCAAAAAACTCGTGGGCCTGGCCGTGCAGTGAGGGAAGCAGGAGCGACAGGGCGAGCCCAACCGCGGCGCCACCGACGGTGAACACGTCCGGGATGATCATGTGGTCTATATCGATGAACAGCGCGCAGATCACGATCGAGCAAAGCACCGCGCCCGCCACCGCCTTGCCGGCGGGGAACAGGCACCAGCAGATCAGGAACAGCACCGCGGTGAGCAGTTCGATCGCCGGGTAGCGAAAGCTGAAGGGCCGCCCGCAGCACCGGGCCCGGCCGCGCAGGATCAGCCAGCTGAGCACGGGAATGTTGTCGTACCACGCGATGCGCTGCCCGCAGCCGCAATGCGACGGCGGCGAGACCACGGATTCGCCCTTGGGAATCCGATAAATGCACACATTGAGGAAACTGCCGATGCAGGCGCCGAACACCGCGGCGCACAGCGGGAAAAACCAGGGAAAGGCGGTCGCCACGGATTGCAGATCTTCCTCGTTCATGGGGTGGAGAGCGCGGCGTGCGCGGCGGTTTGCATGACGTCAACCGGGACAGTCGCGCCGGTCCAGATGCCCAGTGATCGCGCGCCCTGGTGGATCAGCATCGAGAGACCGTTGGCGTGGGGGAAACCCAGCGAGGCCGCTTGGCGGAGCAATGCGGTTTGGAGCGGGCGATAGATCATGTCGTACACCCCGGCGGGACGGGGAATTTTTGCGAGGTCGATCGGCGCGGGGTCCGCGGGTTTCAACCCGAGCGACGTTGCGTTGATCACGATGGCTTCCGTCGGCAGGTCGCCGGGCGGCCGGGTCAAATCGAAGCCCTGCAGGTTGGCGTGACCGGCAAGCGGACGCAGGTCGGCGAGCAGCGTCGCCAGCGTGTCCGCCGTGCGGTTGCCAATCCAAAGACTCGCGCAGCCGGCGCGCAGGCACTCGACCGCCGCACCGCGTCCGGCGCCACCCGCGCCGAGCAGAATCACCCGCGCGCCCGCGAAACCCACGCCGAGCTCCTCGCGCAGGGCGGTGGCCAGGCCGTAGCCATCGGTATTGGCGCCCAGCCAGCCTCCGGCGGACAAGCTGAGGGTGTTGGCGGCACCCGCGGCGCGCACGAAGTCGTCAGCGCCGGCGAGCAGGTCCACCGCGAGGGACTTGTGCGGCACGGTGAGGTTCAGCCCGCGGAAATGGTGCTGTTGGAAAAGCTGCAGCGCCTCCGGCAATTCCGTCGGGGCGATGTCGAACTTGAAGTAACGCCAAGCTGCGAACGCCGGCTGGCTGCGGGCCAGGGCGGCGAGGGCGGCGTTGTGGATGGCCGGGCTGAGCGAGTGCGCGACGGGCCGGCCGACCACCGCGAGGGCTGTGCCGGGAAAAGACCAGGTCGCCAGGTCGGCGAGAGTGTGGACGGGATCGGCTACGGCGGTCATCAAGCGGCGGGAGCAAAGCCCGTTTCAAGCGGGAGAACGAGCCCGATTTTTTCAGGCGGGTCGCCGCCGGGGATCGCCGTCCGGCTGGCCGCCGCCGGGTCCGGTTACGGTTGCGCGTGGCGTTCGTGGACGGACTCAAACTCCGCCACGAATTCCGCAAACAGGCGCGCGCGATCGGGTTCGCCGGCCGCGGTGTAATGGTTCACGAGGTTGCGGCAGCAGCGGCAAAGCACTTCGCGCACCGGCGTCGGCGCGAGGTCCGTAACGGAGGCGTTGATGCTGCCGGTGCGCAGGAGCGCGAACACCTCGCCCGCGTTGAGGAAAACGCCGGCGTTGAACGGATCGATGAAGAACGGCACGTGCTCCTCGTAGCAGCCCACCATGAAGTGGCCCGGCAGGCCGACGGCCGACAGCGTGATGCCCGCGCGCTCGGCGACGAGCAGGTACACGATCGACAGCGAAATCGGGATGCCCTTGCGACGGACGAGCACTTGGTCGAGGTAGCTGTTCAGCGGATCCGTGTAGTGGTCGGTGTTGCCGTGCAGGCCGTACTCGTGGAAGAGGACGCGATTCAGGACGCGGCACTTCTCGCGGGCGGTCGCCGGCTCCGCGGTGAGCTGTTTGCAGCGGGCCGCCATCGCGTCCAGCTGCGAGCAGCAGGCGCCGATGTCGAGGTTGGGGTTGACCGTGCGGCTCAGGAGCAGCGCGCCGGTCTCGAGCTCGTAGTTCAGCGAGCGGATGAAGCCGCGAAATTCGGTGACGGGGTCCGAGAAATTCAGTTCGCGCAGGAACGAGACGGCGTGCAGCGCGAGCACGCGGTTCGGCTGGCTCGCGATGTAGCGGAGCAGCTCGACGCTTTCCGGGCCGTGCTTCGTGAATTCGGCCAGCAGGGCGGTGCGCACCGCCGGGGACGGATCATCCAGCAATTCCTGGATCGCCTGGCGCTCCGCCGCGGTGAATTTTTGCGCTTCCACGGGACAGCAGCCAAGTTGCTTCCCGCGGCAGCGCAATGCGGAAAGTTTTCGCGGGCGGAAAGATTTTGCTGGAATCTTTTCGCTAGTCCCGCGGGCCAAACAGCGCGGAGCCGACCCGCACCATCGTGCTCCCTTCCGCGACGGCGACGTCGAGGTCGCCGCTCATGCCCATCGAAAGCTCCGCCAGCGGTTGGCCGCTTCGCGCCGCCAGTTCGTCGCGAATGCGTCTGAGGTTGGCGAACGTCCGGCGGGCCACGGCGGGGTCGTCGGACAGCGGGGCAATCGTCATCAGGCCATCCACCTGCAGGTGGGGCTTGGCCAGGGCCGCGTCGAGCAGGCGGGGCGCGTCGGCTGGCTCCGCGCCGAACTTGGCGGGGTCGTTGCCGGCGTTGATTTGCAGCAACACCGGCAATTTACGGCCGAGTTCGCCAGCCGCCCGGTCGAGCACGGTCAGCAGCTTCTCACTGTCCACGCTTTGTACGCGCGCAAAGTGCGTTGCCGCGAGCCGGGCCTTGTTCGATTGGAGGTGCCCGATCAGCTCCCACCGGACCCCGGCCGGGGCGAGGGCCTGCTTATCGACGGCCTCCTGGACCCGGTTCTCCCCCACGGCGCCCAAGCCATATCGATGAACGTATTCCACCGCGGCCGCCGGATGGGTTTTCGTCACGGGTAAAAGCGTCACGCTCCGGGGTTTGCGCCCGGCCGCCCGGCAGGCCTCCTCTATTCGAGCGAGCAGGGCATCAGCCCGCAGGCGGAAAACTTCGTAATCGATAAACATCTATGAGAGCAGCTTTTAGGGTGGATTGCGGATAAGCGTTATTTATGCTGCGCCCAATCTTAAAGGCCGCATGCAAATCGAAAACTTCAAAATCTTCGCTGATCTCGTCGAAACGAAGAGCTTTTCCAAAGCGGCCAAACTAAACGGCATCACCCAGTCGGCGGTGAGCCAGCAGGCCCGGTCCATGGAGCGGAATTTCAAGACGCTCATGATCGACCGAAGCCAGAAGCAGTTCAACCTTACTCGGGAAGGCCAGCGCATTTACGAGGCGGCAAAGGAGATCCTGCACGTTTACGAGAAGCTCGAGAGCGAGCTGCAGGAAATGAAGAAGGTCATCAGCGGCACGATCCGGATCTCGACCATCTACTCCATCGGGCTTCACGAGCTGCCGCCGTACATCAAGAAGTTCCTGCACGACTACCCTTCGGTGAACGTCCGTGTCGAATACCGCCGGTCGAACCTCGTGTACGAGGACATCCTGCACAACTCGGTGGACTTCGGCCTCGTCGCCTTCCCGCAGCGCATCCGACAGATCGAGAACATTCCCTTTCGCAATGACAGCCTGGTGCTGATCACGCATCCCCAGCATCCCCTGGCCAAGACCACGGAAGTCGACATCAAGTCGCTGGCGGGGCACAAGTTCATCGGGTTCGACCCGGACATCCCGACCCGCAAGGCGGTCGACCAGATTTTCCGCGACTACAAGCTCGAGATCACGCCGGTCATGGAGTTCGACAACATCGAGACCGTGAAGCGGGCGGTGGAAATCGACCATGGCATTGCGATCGTGCCGCAGGCGACCGTCGTGCAGGAAGTGAAGCAGGGCACGCTCGCCGCCATCGGCTTCAAGGGGAAGGAGTTCACCCGCCCGCTGGCGATCCTGCATCGCAAGGGCCGCGTGCTGACGCCGGCGATGAAGAAATTCATCGAGATTCTGAACGTCGAGCAGGCGGCGGGTTGAGCGCAGGCGACCGCATTGTCGGGAACAAGCCCGGCGGTTCGCGTCTCTCAAGCTGACCATGAATTCCTCCCGGACCTTTTCCGCCTTCGCCGTGGCCGCCTTGCTGGCGCTCGGTTCCCTGCTTTTCGGTCAGGAGCGCCCAGCCGCCACTTCGACCGCCGAAGCCGCGCAGCCGGCGCCGGCGTGGAAACTGAAGGACCTCGAAGGCCGCGAAGTCAGCTCCGACCAATTCAAGGGCAAGGTCGTGGTCGTGGATTTCTGGGCCACTTGGTGCGCGCCCTGCCTCGAGGAAATCCCGGGCTACGTTGCCCTGCAGAAAAAGCACCGCGATGCCGGGCTCGTGATCGTCGGGGTCTCGGTGGACCGCCGCGGCCCGAACTATGTGAAGCAATTCGCGAAGGAACACGGCATCGACTACACACTCGTGATGGCGGACGAAACGATTGCGGACGCCTTTGGCGGCTTCGATGCAATCCCGACCACGTTCCTGATCAGCCGCGACGGCCGAATCCTGCATCGCAAGACCGGCGCCATGCCGACCGAGGAGTACGAGAAGCTGGTGCAGTCCGCGCTGAAATAACGGGCGCACGTCGCATTTAGGATTGAAGCCGGGCCCTTCCGCCCGGCTTTTTGTTGTCCCCGATGCACGTCAACGCCACCCAGCTCATCCCGGTCGCCTGCGCGTTGATGTATGTGGTTGGCGCGATGGCCGTGAAACGCGCCACCGCACTCGGCGTTGGGGTGTGGCGCACGAGTTTCCTGTCCAACATCGCCCTCGCCGCCCTGTTTGTCCCTGTGTGGTTCCTGTACGGCGGGCAGGTCCACCCGCTGGGGGACTACTGGCAGCCCGCGGTGACCGCGTTGTTTTTCTCGGGTGGCCAGGCGCTCACATTCCTCGCGCTGAAAGGCGGCGATGTTTCGGTGACGACGCCCGTGATGGGCACGAAAGTCATCCTCGTTGCGCTCTTCAGCAGCTTGCTCCGGGTGGGCGACGTGCCGCTGCAGTGGTGGATCGGCGCGGCGTTGAGCACGGCGGCGATCGCGCTGCTGCACCTCGGCGGTGAGTCGCGTCACCGGCGAGTCGGCCGCACGGTGTTGCTCGCCTTTGCCAGCGCGACGGCGTTCAGTTTCGGCGACGTTCTGCTTCAGAAATGGGTGCCGCGGTGGGGCGCGGGAAATTATTTTCCGCCGATGTTTTTTATCGTCGGAATTCTCTCGTGCGCCTTCGTGCCGTTTTTCCGCGCGCCGCTTACCGCCATGCCCGCGGCGGCCTGGCGTTGGGTGGGTCCGGGCGCTTTCCTGCTGGCGTTGAACAACGCCGTGTTCGTCCTCGCGATCGTACTCGGGGGCGGTGCCACCGTCGCCAACATCATCTACAGCGTGCGCGGGCTCTTCAGCGTCATCCTCGTCTGGGCGATCGGCCACTGGTTCACCAACGACGAGAAGCACCTCGGCGCCGCGGTGCTGCGGCTGCGCCTGGCGGGCGCCGCGCTGATGGTCGCGGCCATCGCGCTGGTTTTGGTTTAGGGCGGTTGGGGGCAACCGCCCCTACCGGAGGGAAGCGAGGGCGTCGCGGGCCCGCTGTTTCGCGGGTCCGTCGTGTTTGCCCCGGCTGGGCATCGCGAGGCCGTGGGTCCACGCCTCCCGGGCGCCGCGAGCATCCCCGGCGGCGGCGCGGGCGAAGCCGAGCTCGAGCCAGTGATTGAGTTCGTCGGGCTCCAGCTCCACGGAACGCTGCAAATGCGCGACGGCCTCGGTCAACGAAGCCGGCGGAAGCCCGCCGTACCAAAGCCGGACGAAGAATTTCGACGCCCCGCCCAGCCCAGCGACTTCATAGTGCCATCGCCCCAGGACGTGATGGGCCCACGCATACCTTGGGTCCAACGCGAGCGCGCGCTCGGCCTCGGATTTCACCAGGCGGGAATACTGCACCTTCGTGCGGGTGTCGCTGTAGACCGCGAGCTTGCCGTGGCAGATGGCGAGCGAAAGCACGTTCACCGCGTCGTCCGGGCGCAGCGCCATGGCCCTGGTGGCAAAGTCGAGCGCGGTCTGCGCGTAGCGTTTCTTGCTCTCGACGTCCGGCTGGTCGAGCACGAGGTCCGAATACTGCCGAGCGATTTTTTGCAGGATGAAGGCGTCGTTCGGCTGCGCCGCGTCCGCCTCGGTGAACAGTTTCAACGCCGCGGCCGAGTCGAGCCGGGCCTCCGCCGCGAGCGCCTGTTGCACGAGCTGGCTGACGTCTGCCGCCGGCGCGAACACCGCGGCGGCGAGGGCCAGCCCGATCGCGAGCGATCTCACGGCTTGCGGAAGAGATAGTGGCTCACGTGCCATTCCTCACCACCCCGGAACCACCAGAGTTCCGCGCACGCCAGGTAAAACACGCGCCAGTAGGACCACCACTTCCGCGCCTGGTCGGCGCCGTAGGTTTGCTCGAACAGCGGCATGATCTCCGCCTCATGGGCGTCCATGTTTTGCAACCAGTGTTCGGCGGTTTGGGCATAGTGCCGGCCGTTCACCTTCCAGTCCGTCACGAGTTTCAAATCCTCCTGGAAGCGCGGGAACAGCTCGTGCGCCGGCATCATGCCGCCGGTGAAAAAGTAGCGGCTCATCCAGTCAGTCTCGTCCCGCGCCACGAAGTGATAGGCGAAGCGCGAGTGGGTGAACACGTGCGCAAAGAACAAACCTTCGGCGCGCAGCCACCGCGCGATGTTGGCCATGAGTTTCGGCCAGTTCTTCATGTGCTCGAACATCTCGACCGACACCACCCGGTCATAGGCGCCGGTGGCGGCGGAGAAATCGTTCATGTCGCAGGTGATGATCTGCACATTGCCAAGCCCGCGCCGGCGGGCTTCCGCCAGGATGTGCTCCCGCTGCGTGCGCGAATGGGACACGCCGGTGATGCGGGCCGTGGGAAATTTTTCCGCCATCCACAACGTCAGCGATCCCCAGCCGCAGCCGAGTTCAAGGATGTCGAGCCCGTCGACGAGGCGCGCGCGCTCGCAGGTGAGGGCGAGCATGGCGGCTTCGGCTTCGGCCAGCGTTTCGCGGCCGGTCTCGTAGAAGCACGACGAGTATTTCAGGCGGGGCCCAAGGCAGCGCTGATAGAACGCGGTGGGCACCTCGTAGTGCTGCTCGCGGGACTCCGCCGTGTTGATGGCGATGGGCTGCGCGCGCAGCGCCTCGGCGAATTGCGTGACCTGGAGGTCGGGCGACGGATGGTTGATCTCGGCCAGGCGCTGGCGCAGGAGGCGGCGGATGCCGACCCGCACGAGGGTGTCGGGCACGAGGTTTTTTTCCAGGAGGGCGTCGATCATGGGATTTGTTTGGGGAACCACGGCACGAACGCGCTCGTGGTTTGTTGGTAGCGACGGTAGGCGTCGCCTTTGGAACGGACCGCCTGTTCCTCGGTGAGCGGGATGCCGCTCACGCGCAGGAGCAGGCCGAGGATGCTGGCCGGGCCGATGACGGCGATCCAGCCGTGGGGCGAGGCGAGGGCGAAGACGAAGTAGGCGACCCACACCAGCCATTCGAAAAAGTAGTTGGGATGCCGGCTGTATCGCCAGAGTCCCACCGCGCACACCTGGCCACGGTTGACCGGGTCGGCCTTGAACGCGGCGAGCTGGCGGTCGGCCAATGCCTCGCCGCCCAACGCGATGATCCAGAGCGCAGCGCCCGCGATTTCCAACGGATGAAACGGCGGGGCCGTCTGCAGGAAGCTCGGCACGAACGCGAGGCCCAGCAGCACCACGGACGCGGCTTGGAGTTGGAAGAACCCCGCCATCTTCACGGTGAAATTACCGGCCCAGTCCTTGCGCAGCTGCACATAGCGCCCGTCCTCGACCGGGTGATGCCCCATCACGCGCCGATAGAGGTGCGTGCCGAGCCGCAGGCTCCACAGCACGACCAGCGTGGCCAACAACGCCCGGCGCGGCGCCCAACCCGGGGAAAAAGCGGCGTAGAAACCGGCGAGGGCGGCGAAAGCATAGGACCAGGCGACGTCCACAATGCCATAGTTATCGATCCGCCGCGCGACGACGTACAGCACCGCAAAGAGTCCGCACAGGCCAGCGAGCGCCGAGAGGATGAGCAGCGGGGTCGACATGGCGATCAGAGGGAGAAGCCGATGACGGCCAGGCCGATCACGGCGAGGGTCAGGCCGGGTGTGCTGATGCCATCCCGCCGCAGCGTCAGCAGGTCCGCCAGTTTCCCACCCGGCGGGACGCGGAACAGTTCATTGAGGCAGTACACCGCCATCGCGATGTTGCCGAGCAGCATGATGGCAACGAACCACGCGACGCGGGCAATCCACGACGTCTGTTTGAAGCAGACCCACACAAAGAACGTCAGGAAGGCCCAGTAGGTGTCGAACAGCGTCGCAATGAACCAAGGATGCGTGAACACCTCGCGCGGCACCGCGAACAGTGGGCATTGGAGGCTCGCCCATGTGGTGACCGCCAGCATGGAAGCCAGCACGACGAGGAAGAGAATGCGCAGGAACCAGAGCACGGGAATCAGAGCGCGAGATTGTTCGGACGCGTGTGCACGGTCTGCACCACCGAGATATTGCGCATCGCGAACGCCGCCTGGCAGTACGCGAGGTAGTAGTCCCATTTCCGAATGAAACGGTCGTCGAAGCCGAGGGCGCGCACCTGGTCAAGGCGTGCATGAAAGCGCGCGCGCCACGTTTGCAGCGTGCGCGAGTAGTCACGTCCCATGTCCTCGTGATGATGCAGAATGAAATCACCTTCCTCCGCCAGGAGCTGGTTCAGGCGATTCACCGACAGCAGCAGCGAGCCGGGGAAAATGTGCTTCTGGATGAAGTCCACGTTTCGGCGCAGCTGCGGGTAGCGCGAATCCGGATAGGTGATGTATTGCAGCGCCATGATGCCGTTCGGCTTCAGGACGCGGGCGCACACAGCGGCGTATTCGCGGAGATACTCGTGGCCGACGGCCTCGAGCATTTCGATCGAGACCAGCTTGTCGAACTGGCCGGTCAGGTCGCGGTAGTCCTGGAGGCGCACCTCGATGCGGTCCGTCAGGCCCGCCTCCGCAATCCGCGCGCGGGCATACTCGAGCTGCTGCTGGGAAATGGTCAGCGTGGTGACGCGGCAACCGTAGTGGCGGACCGCATGGATGCTCCAGCTGCCCCAGCCCGTGCCGATTTCAAGCACGTGGTCGTCGGCCGTGAGCTTGAGCTTGCGGCACAGCGCGTCGTTCTTGGCGAACTGCGCCTCCTCCAGCGTTTTTGCGTCGGCCCAGCGCGCGCTGGAATACATCATCGAGGGATCGAGCCACAGTGCGAAGAACTCGTTCGACAGGTCGTAGTGCTCGCGGATGTTGCGGCGTGCCGTGTCGCGGCTGTTGGGACGCAGCAGGTGGCCCAGGCGATTGCCCGCGCGGAGCAGGTTCACGGCAAGGTTCTTGGCGCGCTGGGAGCCGGTGAGCGTCGGCGCATGCTCGAGGTTGAGGACGAACCAGCCGAGCAGCGATGTCAGGTCGGGCGTCTCCCAATCGCCGTCGATGTACGACTCGGCAAAACCGATGTCGCCGTACAAAGCGCACTTCTTGAAGAATACCTCGCGGCGCACCTTGATGGCCGCGAAGGCGCTGAGGCCGGGCGCCGGCGCGGCGGGCGTGGCGCCGGTGGCGGCGCCAAACTCGCGGACCGAACCGTCCGGCAGTTCGAAACGGAGCCGGCCGCGCGTCATCGGCGCGAACGCGTTCAGGACGGCCCGTTGGAAAAACGAGGGGCCGGTCGCGGGAACCGCGGTCGCTGGCGCGGGGGAAGTGGTGGCGAGGTCGTGACTCATGATTTGGAAAGCGAGGTGGTGGCGGGGGTGAGGCTGTGGTGGGGTCGGCGCAAATCGCGTTGGTCGGCGGCGCGCGCCGCCTTGGGAAACCAAGGCACGCGTTTCAGCCACAAGCGGAGCGCGTGCCAGTGGATCAGGGAGATGATGCGCAGCGTGAGCAGCGGGTACTTCAGCGTGTACCAGGCGAGCGCGCGGTCAGTGAGGGGCTGGCGCCGGCCGGTCAGCGTGCTGGTGAGGGTGCGCTCGCCCGCGTCGTAGTCGTCGATCTGCACCGACAGCCGCTCGTTCGGGTCGCGCAACGTGAAGTCAAAGGCCACGTCGACGTCCGTGAAGGGCGACACATAAAAGTACTTCGGTGTCCGCAGGCGAAACGCCGCGTCCTGCCGCGTATCCGGCCCGAGCAGAAAGGGCTTCATCTCGCGGAAGGTATTCGTGACTTCTGCCAGCGCGGCGATGGTCTGGCCGTGGCGATCCTGGCAGAAGTAAAACGAAACGGGGTTGAACAAGTAGCCGGCGACCCGCGGCAGGGTGACCAGGAGGATGCGTCCGCCCTCCAAATCGACGCCCCGTTCCGCCAGGTAGGCCAGCACGCGCGTCTTCAGTCGGCCGGCGGGAGACGGCTGACCGGCATCTGCCACCGAATCGGGCATGAAATCCGCCTCGCGAAAGCTGTAGAGGTTCCGTCGGTTGACCGAGAACAGCCGCAAGTTGCGCTGTAGGGCGTCCAACTCGTCCAAATCGAGCGCGAACATGAAGATGCGATACTGAAACCGGTGCGCCCGGGGCGAAAACCGATGGTGCATCACATGGCACTCGTAGAGGCAGGAATTCACTCGGTTTGCTACGGTCCGCCGGGGTGGCGGGATGCAGGAAAATGCTCCTCAGGCCGCGGTCCTGCCGCGGGCGGGGGCGGTGCCCTGCCAGGCATCTCGCCCCAAAAGCAGCCCGGAAAGGTTCACGGCAGACAACAAGCCATCCTCATGGAAGCCGTACCGGGTCCAGGCACCCGCAAAATAGGTCTCCGTCCGCCCACGCGCCGCGGCGTTCAGCGCCGGGATCTCCGCTTGGGCGCGGACGGCGCCGAGGCTGAAGAGCGGGTGTTCGTAGGCGATCGTCTTGAGGACCTTCCTGGGGTCGATTCCTTCGGTGCCGTTGATCGACACGAAGTAGTTCTCCCGATCCGAGACTCCCTGCAGGCAGTTCATCCAATAGTGCGTCGCCGCGGAGACTTCCCCGCGCGCGTCGCGGCAGATGGCGTAGTTCCAAGCCGACCAAGCCAGCGGTGTACGCGGCATCACGGACGGATCCGTGTGCAGCGTGGCAACGTTGGGCTGATAGTGAAATTCGGACAGCAACCGCGCTTCGTCCGGCGTCGGGTCGGCGAGCAGGGCCCGCGATTGGTCCGCGTGGCTCGCAAGGATCACACGGTCGAAACGTTCCTGCGCCCCGGAGTGCAGCGTGAGCGTGACGCCGCCGCCTTCGCGCCGCACCGCGACGACTTTCGCGCCATGCCGGATGCGCTCCCGCCACGGCGCTGTCATCCGTTTCACGTAACTCTGCGCGCCGCCGTCGACCGTCCACCATTGGTGCTGGGTGTGCAGGCCGAGGAAGCCGTGGTTGTGGAAAAAGCGCAGCAGCGTCGTGGCCGGGAACGCCAGCATCAGGGCCGGCGGCGTGGACCAGACCGCCGAGCTCATCGGCACGAGGTAGAGGTCGAGAAAATCGCGGCCATAACCGCGCCGCTGCACGTAGTCGCCGAGCGCCACGTCCGCCCAGGCCGGATCGTCGAGGGCCTGCACAGCCTCGCGGTTGAAGCGGTCGATCGCCAGTAGCATCCGGATGAAGCGCGGACGGAAAAGATTCCGGCGCTGGGCAAACAAGTGGTTCAGCGACGAACCCGCGAACTCGAGGCCGGTGTCGGCGTGACGCACGCTGAAGGACATCGAGGTCTTCTTCACGGGCACCTGCAACTCGCCGAACAGGCGCGTCAGGTGCGGGTACGTCTCGTAGTTGAAGACCATGAACCCCGTGTCGATCGGCACCGGCCGGCCCGTGCCGGTTTCGGGTACGGTCACCGTGTTCGTGTGTCCGCCCGTGTAGTCGTTTTGCTCGAAGAGCGTGACGTCGAAGTCCCGGTGCAGGAAATGGGCGCAGCCCAGGCCGGAGATGCCTGTGCCGATGATGGCGAGTTTCGTCATGAAGACCGTCCGCCCGCGATTGGCGGCGGAGGGTCTCAAGTTACGCGTTGGGCGTGGGTCCGGATGCCCCCGGGGGCAGGCTTTGTTCCGTAACGTCCTTGTGCAGGGCCGGCCCTTCCTTTTTCTGGAGTTGGTCGGCGACCGCCGGGTTGTTGACGGTGGCGATCGCGATCGCGGCCGCCGTCGGGACGACGCGGCGCAGGGTGTCGATCTCGTGTTGCACGGACGAAACGGAGAAACGCGAAACAGTATCCTCGTGGTGCCGCTGCTCCGCCTCTAGGTAGATCGATGGCGGCACTTCCTTGAAGCCCCAGATGAAGCCGGTCCAGGACAGCGCCTTCAGCAGGTAGTAGGTGATGTCCAATTCCCACCAGTAGAAACCCTGGCGCGTGGCGGACATGTAGCGGTGGTGGTTGTTGTGCCAGCCTTCGCCGAGCGTGATGAGGGAGAGGATGAAGCTGTTGCGGGAATCGTCGGACGTCTCGAAGCGGCGGTTGCCCATGAGGTGGGCCAGCGAATTAATGCAGGCGGTGCCGTGGAACAGCGCGGTCGTGCTGATGAAGAAGCCCCAGACGAGCAGCTGCGCGCCGCTGGTGTGCAGGTCCGGCGCGACGGCGCCCAGCCAGTTGCCGCTGACGAACAGCGCGACCGCGAACAGGACGGGCACCAGGATGTCGAAGCGGTTCAGGAAAACCAGTTCCGGGTAGCGCGCGAGGTCGCGGATCTTGGAATAGTCCGTGGGAAAATTGCGGCGGCTGGTGATCCAGCCGATGTGCGACCACAGGAAACCGTGCACATGCGGCGAGTGGGCGTCCACCGGCTCATCGGAATGCTGGTGATGATGCCGGTGGTGGTACGCCCACCAGAGCGCACCACGCTGCACGGTGGTGCCCACGCAAAGCGCGAGCAGGAACTGGCCGAAGCGCGACGTGCTGTAGGTCTTGTGGGAAAAATAGCGGTGGGTGATGCCCGTCACGAAAAACATCCGCACGAAATACAACGCGACGGCGGTCCACACCGCGAACCAGCTCCAGCCGACCCACAGCACGCCGAGGCAGCCGAGGTGGAGCACGACAAACGGAATGCAGCGGACGAGGTTGACGCCATCGGGCTGCGCGCGAATCGCCTCGGGCGATTCAGAGGAATAATCGGAGTCGATCCACTGGACGAGGGAGCCCAGCAGGCGGCGGAAGGAATTGGGTGAGGACGGCACGCGCAAAAAATTTCAGTTCGCGAAAAAAGCCGCCGACCCGGACAGGTGCAAGCCGCGGTTCTCGTGGGGAGAAATTCCCCGGGGATGTTACGCCGCAGGCTGGCGGCGGGATGCAGTCAACCTCAGGCCGCGAGGCGGTCCGGCTGGGCCGTTTCGGGCTGCGGCTTCTTTCGCGCCGGCTGCAGGGGCGGCTCGGGCGTCGGGTGCACGGCATGTTCCGCCGACTCGGGCTCAGTGGCCACGAGCAGCGATAACAGCGCGATCACGATGACTGCGGAAATCATTTTGCTTGGTGTTGCCGGAGCCGGTCAGAGCCACGGCGGTAAAGGATTGTTCCCGAAGATTCCTCACGCACCGCGTTGGCGGCGTGGTCGGACCCTCCGGTTTCGCAAACGTGGTCAGCGTCGCGAACTGCGGAAAAAGATGCACATTCCGCACCAGCGCAAGCCTGCTGCATCAATAATCTTCGCTAGCAATGCGCGGAGGTCGCAGGATTAGAACTTCTTAGACGTGCGGCGCGGGGATGGGCCGATCGCCCCAGGCGCTATGACACGAACGAACGGGACGCGGGCGCGAAAACATCCCCCGCAAATTGCACGAAGCGTTGTTGCGCGATCTCGGCGTCATCGCGGCAAATGCCCTGGGTCAGTTTTTTCATCTGGTGCAGCGTCGCGAGCGTGTGCTGCAGCGCGCCGACCACGAAGCTGAAGCGCCAGAGAAACTCCTCGGGGGAAAGCGTCGGGCAGTGGCGCCGGATCGCCTGCGCGAAGCGCGCCAGGATGGGATGCATTTCCCCGACGAGCAGCGGTTCGAGGAAGGGCAACGGCTCTGCAAGGCATCTTCCCAGCAGGCGGGCGGCGGCCGCGCCGCCCTCGCCCTGCGCGTGGAGTTCGAACAACGGTCCGGCGAGGATCTCCAACAACCGCTCGAGCGGTACGGGTGCGTCGGCGGACGTCCGCTCCGCTGCTTCCAATCGCGCGAGGCGTGCTTCATTCAATGGGCGCAGACGCCGGCGCAGCACTTCGAGCAGGAGGGTTTCCTTGTCGCCGTGGTGATAATGCGCCGCCGCAAGGTTGACCTGCGCCTCCCGGGCGATGTCCCGGAAGGTTGTCCCATCAAATCCCTGCGCCGCGAACAGGCGCTCGGCCGCATCGAGGACGGAATCGGCGGTGGGGATGGCGGTCGACATTGGAAACAGATGTATCAAACAAATGTTTAAACACGGGGTCAAGGGCGGCGACAGCGCGGCAGGCACTGGGCAGCGTTCCTCCCGGTTTGCGCACGGAACCAAACTTTGCACCCTGTGTTTCACCTTCACCATGAAAACGAAACTGCCCCTGTTGGTTGTGCTCGGCTTGG
This sequence comes from Lacunisphaera sp., assembly GCA_044224295.1. Taxonomy (GTDB): domain Bacteria; phylum Verrucomicrobiota; class Verrucomicrobiia; order Opitutales; family Opitutaceae; genus Lacunisphaera. The sequence goes on from JBGAKQ010000025.1 coordinate 25,526, forward strand.
TCTCCGTCGGTGCCGCGCTTGCCGCGCGCACGGACGCCCCGGCGGCAACGGTCGACGTCACGTTCGTCGACCCGGAAAAATTCACCGATGCCAAGGAAGACTCGATGGAAAGCGCCAAGGGACGCGACGCGCTCCTCGATCAATTGAAGCAGCACCTAGTGACCCACGGCGCGAGATTCCTCGCGCCGAACCAGCGGCTCGAAATCAAGGTGACCGATGTGGATCTCGCGGGCGACTTCGAGCCGTGGCGCGGACCGAATTTTCAGGACATCCGCATCGTGAAGGACATCTATCCGCCGCGCATGAAGCTCGAGTTCCGGTTCCTGGGCGCGGACGGCAAGGTGCTCAGCGAGGGTAAACGCGAGTTGAGCGACCTGGCCTTCCTGATGTCCGTCGCGATGCCGACATCCGACCCGCTGCGTTACGACAAGGAGCTCCTGAACAACTGGCTTCGCCGCGAGTTCAAGCGTCCGTCTTGAACGCACGCCCTTTCGACTCTCAGGCGCCGGCAGCCCCGGCGCCTTTTCTTTTGCCACCGCGCGAGCCGCGGCGCACCTTGGAGCCAGTGAACGACCCGATTCCCGCTTCAACTGGCAGCGCGGATGCCGAACCGCTGCTGGTGCATTCGAAATTCGAGACGGAGATGCAGGTGCGGCCGGACGACATCGACATGTACCAGCATGTGCACAGCAGCCGCTACATGGATTACGTCCTGGCCGCCCGTTTCGACCAAATGGAGCGCTGCTATAAGATGCCGATGTCCGAATTCCAAAAACGCGGCTACGGCTGGTTCATGGCGGCCACGCAGATGAACTTCAAACGCCCCCTCGGCTTGGGCGACCGGTTCACGGTACGCACCTGGATCGAGCGTTTCACGCTGATCGGCGTCCGCGTGCAGTTCCAAATCGAGCGCCTGCCGGACCAAAAGCTGAGCTGCGACGGCTGGTTTGATTATGTGATGGTATCGATGGAAACGGCGCGGGCCGTGCGTATACCCGACGACATCCGGGCAAAATACGGAATTTAGTGCTGCGCGCCGGGCCGGCAACCCGTTGCGGCGCGGTCGCTTGCCCGAGTGGGTGAAAGATTCCCCTTGCGTTATGACTCTCTCTGAGCGTCCTTACCCGCCTCGTTAGAGATAGCGTTTTGATGACAGAATCTGGTGAGTCGTTGGCTGAGCGTTTGGCTTAAGTGATGATTTCGAAACCCACGGTGGGAACGGACTGGCAGATGGCGAAGGATCTACGAATTATCACATGAGCAATTCCAAACTCTACGTTGGAAACCTGTCGTTCAACACCACCGAAGCCGAGCTGCGCGCTCACTTCGAACAGTTCGGTTCCGTTACCGACACCTATGTCGCCATGGACAAGATGACCGGCCGCCCCCGCGGTTTCGCGTTCGTCACCATGGGCACGCCTGACGAGGCGAAGCTCGCCATCGAGAAGACCAATGGCGTCGAGCTCGGCGGTCGCGCCCTCCAGGTCAATGAGGCCCGTCCGAAGGAAGAGCGTCCGTCCGGCGGCTTCGGCGGCGGCGGTCGTGGTGGCTTCGGCGGCGGTGGCCGCGGTGGCTACGGCGGCGGTGGCGGCGGCCGTGGTGGCCGTGGCGGCTACGGCGGCGGCGGTGGTGGCGGCGGCCGCTACTAATCCGGCCGTTCGCATCCCGCGAACAACCCTTTCAAGGCGGAGCCCAAGCGGCTCCGCCTTTTTTATTTTTCCGACGAAAGTCGGAAAAATAATCTCGCCGTAGCCCAACGGGCGAAGGCGGATAGTCCCGCTCCCACATCTGCGCCCATGCCGACCGTTGCCGCCGTCCAAAAACACCTCGCTCGCGTCCAGGCTTGCCGGCTTTGCCCCAAGATGCATCCGCCGCCGGTCGTGGGACGTCCGGTCACGGGCAAAATCCTGCTCGTCGGCCAGGCGCCGGGGGACAAGGAGCCCGTGTTGGGACGTCCGTTCGCGTGGACCGCGGGCAAGACACTTTTCAAATGGTTTCAGGAGGGCCTGGGCTGGAACGAGGACGAAACTCGCGACCGGATTTACTTTGCAGCCGTCTGCCGCTGCTTTCCCGGCAAGCGTGCCATCGGTGGGGACCGCGTGCCGAATGACGACGAGATCGCCAATTGCTCGCGCTGGCTGGCGGCGGAAGTGGCGCTGTTGCGTCCCGAGCTCGTGTTGCCCGTTGGCAAACTCGCGATTTCCCGATTCCTGCCGGCCGCCCCGCTGACGGATCAGATCGGGAAAAAGCAGCGGGTCGACTTCGGCGGCCACGCCATGGATTGCATCCCGCTGCCACACCCGTCCGGCGCGTCGCCCTGGCACCGCATGGAGCCCGGCAAGACGCTCCTTGGACGGGCGCTGAAGTTAATCGCGGCGCACCCGGCGGTGCGAAGGTTCATGCCGAACGGGTAGGGGCGCCGCTTGCCGGCGCCCGGGCGTCGGCAAGCGACGCCCCTACGGTCAGTTTACCCGGTTCCAAACCTTCTCGCCGCGGACGGCGGCGCGGGCGATCTTTGCGGACGTGGTGCGCATCTCGATCATGCCCTCCGGGCTGCAGAAGGCGGCGTGGCAGGTGACGATGAGATTCGGGGTGGCGGCCTCTTCTTTCGAGCGCAGGGGTTCGTTCTCGACGACGTCGAGTCCGGCGCCGGCCAGTCGCCCTTCGCGCAGCGCGGCGAGGACGGGCGCTTTCTGAACGATGTCGCCTCTGGCCGTGTTCACCAGGAACGCGGTCGGCTTCATGAGGGCGATTTCCCGGCTGCCGATCAGGCCGCGGGTCTCGGCGTTCGACGGGCAGTGGATCGAAACGGCGTCCGCCTGCCGGAGCAATTCGTCCAATGTGGACACCCGCTGGACGCCGAGGGATTTGTCGACGCCGTTGGTGAGGTGCGGGTCGAAGAAGATCACCCGGAAGCCAAACGCCTTCGCGCGCAGCGCGGTGGCGGTGCCGATGCGGCCGAGGCCAACGATGCCGAAAACCTGTGTGCGCAGCCGGCGCATCTTGGCCGAGACATTGATCTGCCAGCCCAACCGCTTGGCTTCCGCATCGAGCGGGAAGAGCTGACGATACAGCGCGAGCGTCAAAGCCATCGCGTGGTCGGCCACTTCCTCCGTGCCGTAGTCGGGCACGTTGCAAACCGGGATGCCATGCGCGGCGGCGGCCTGCGCGTCGACGCTGTCGAAGCCCACGCCGTTGCGGATGAGCGCCCGGCATTTCTTCAGCCGGCCCATCAACTCCGCGCCGACGGGAATGTTGTGCCACAGGAGCAGCGCATCCGCGTCAAAGGCCGCCGGCGGGAGGGGATCGTTGAAATCCATCGCGATCGTGCGCACCTCGGCGGTGCCATCGAGCACGGTGCGTTCGACCGCGGCGGTGGGATCGCTGAACGTGAATTCCTTCGGGCAGAGAATGACGACGAGGGGTAGGGACATGGCCGGGACAGCTAAGCGCCGGCAATTTCGCGCGGCAAGCCGGCGCTCTGGGAATTTTGATTGCACGCGCCGGCACCGGTCGCTGCCTTGACGGTCTTCGTTGCCATGACCGATTTCCGTCGCCTTTTCCTGCCTCTCCTCCTGCTCGGCTGCCTGCCCGCCGGGCTGCTCGCGGCCAAGTCCGCGCCCAACCTCGGCACCTACACGGGTGCCATCGTGATGGATGCGGCGACTGGCCGGGTGTTGTTCGAGGACAATGCGGACGTCAGCAACCCGCCGGCGAGCATGACGAAGCTCATGACGTTCGCCGTGCTGCACGACAAGCTGGCGAGCGGCGCCCTCACGCTCAGCACGCCGGTGCGCGTGACCGCGGAAGATTCGAGCATGGGCGGGACGCAGGTGTACCTCGACCCACGCGAGACGTTTCCCGTCGAGGAACTGATCTATGCGATGATGATCCAGTCGGCGAACGATGCCGCCCACGCGCTGGCGCGGGCCGCCGCGGGTTCGTCCCAAGCTTTTGTTGAATTGATGAACGCCAAGGCCCGCGAGCTGGGGATGACCCACACGACGTTTCGTTCGCCCCATGGCCTGCCGCCCAAAGGCCGTCGCCTCGCCGACAGTGACCTGAGCACGCCCCGCGATTTCGCGCTGCTTTGCCGGTACCTGCTGCAGCACACCGACGTGTTGAAGTACGCGTCCGTCAAGGAGCGCGCGTTCGGCGCCGGGATCCGCGCCAAGCCGCAGGAGATGATCAACCACAACAAGCTGCTGGGCCGGATTGCCGGCGTGAATGGCCTGAAGACCGGCTACACCGAGAGTGCCGGCTACTGCATCAGTGTCTCCGCGGAGCGCAACGGCCGCACGATCATCGTGGTCGTGATGGGCGCGTTCGGCCACAACCGCACCATCGACAAAGGCCAGGCCCGCGATCTCAAGGCGATTGAGCTGCTCGAGAAGGGCTTTGCCACCTTGCCGCCGGCCCCACCGGCGGTGCTGACCAACAACGCCACCCCGGCGAAGGAAATCCCGGCGGTGAAGGTTGACGCCGCGCCCGCGGCCCAAAAGGCTTCGACGGCCAACGATAACCAAATCACTTTCCGCGTCACTCCACCCCAGAAAAAACCGTGAACTCCCGCCTGACTCCCCGCGTTGTCTTTGTGTTGCTGACCCTCCTCGGACTCGGCGCCGCGCCGCTGCACGCGCAGCGCGAGAAACTGCCGATGGAGGACGTCGAATTCGTCGAAAAGAAGTGGCCGACTGCCAAGCGCACCTTCACCGGCCTGCGTTATGTCATCCTGAAACCGGGCGATGTCTCGGGCCCCATGCCCGAGAAAGGCAACGAGGTCTCGGTTCACTACAAGGGAATGCTTTTGGACGGCACCGTCTTCGATCAATCCCAGCCCGGCCAGCCGCTCACGATGCGCATCGGCCGCGGCAACCTGATCGAGGGCTGGGAACAGGCCCTGCAGCGCATGCACAAGGGCGAAAAATGGATCCTCATCGTCCCGCCTGAGATGGCCTACGGCGCGCGCGGCAAGCCGCCAACGATCAAGCGCAACGCCACGCTCGTCTTCGAGATGGAGCTGGTGGATTTTAAGAAGTGAGCTGGGGCGCCAAGGCGCCAGTTGAGAGTTGAGGGATGAGAGTTGAGGGACCGTGGCGCGCATTCTCCCTCAGCGCTCAACTCTCATCCCTCAACTCCATCATCGCCGCGGGCATCGCAAAAAAAGACCGGGGTCGTGGACCCCGGTCGGAAAATTCCTGCAGTAGTCAGGCTTACTTCATCAACTCGGCCAGCGGCTTCTCGATGGCTTCGGCCCAGAGTTGGTAGCCGGCGGCGGTCGGATGGAGTTGGTCCGGCATGATGGTCCATGGAATCCGACCGTCCTTGCCGAGGAAGATGGCGTTGGTGTTGAGGAAGCGGACGTTCACGCCGTCGTCGAACTTCGCGATGAGCGCATTGGCGCGGTCGTTGGCGGCGACGCGCTTGGCGGCGTCCGCAATCGCGGCGTCGGTGACCAGGCCGTCATTGTTGCGGCGTGCGTCCCGCGGCAGGATGGCCAGGAGCAGCACCTTGGTGCCGGGGATCTTGGCGCGGATCAGGCTGATGATCTTCTTGATGGCGTCGGCAATCTGTTCGCCGGTGTGCGCGCCCGAGTTGTTGGTGCCGATCATGAGGACGACGGCCTTCGGGTTGATGCCGTCGAGCTCGCCGTTCTCGATGCGCCAGATCACGTGCTGCGTCTGGTCGCCGCCGATGCCGAAGTTCGCCGGCTGGTACTTGCCGAAATAGTAGTCCCAGATGTGCGGAGCCTTGCCCCAGCCTTCCGTGATGGAGTCGCCGAGGAAGAGCACGCCGATCGGGCCGCTCTTGGCGCGGGCGAGGAACTTCTCATGGAGTTCGAAGAACCGGGCATTGCCCGTCTTGGGAATGGCGGCGGAGGCGTCGACGATCGCCGGCGCGGCCGGGGCGGCCGCGGCAGCAGCGGCGGGAGCTGCGGGCACCGTTCCGGCCTGCTGGCCGGCCGGTGTTTGTCCGGGCCGGTCGCCCGGCAAGGGCGTCTGCGCGATGGCGAGGGAAACAAGCCCGGCAAAGAGGGGCGCGAGGAAACGAATCGGGTTTTTCATGGGGGCAGACGCGCAGTCAAAGCGCCGCCGGGCCGCGGGGCAAGATTTCCCCGTGTCAGCTCGCGCCCACCGACTTCAACAGCATGCGCCGCTGGCTCCAGAAACCATCGGCGCTGTACAGCGCGAGGCCGATCCAGATCAGCCCGTACGCCTGGAGCCGCGTGGCGTCGAAGGGCTCGCGGTAGAGGAAGTAGCCGAGCAGGAATTGCACGGTCGGCGCGAGGTATTGCAACAGGCCGAGCGTCGCCAGGCGGATGCGTTGCGCGCCGTAGGAAAACATCAATAGCGGGACCGCCGTCACCAAACCCACGACCAGCACCAGCACGTGCTGCCGCGCGTCGACCCGGCCCAGCGCGCCTTCGCCGGTGTGGTGCCACCAGAGCAGGAGACCCGCCGCGAGCGGAAAGAGCAGCAGGGTTTCCACGGTGAGCCCCAGCACCGCGCCCAGGGAGGATTTCTTTTTCAACAAGCCATAACCGGCCCACGTGGCCGCGATCGAGAGGGCGATCCACGGCACGTGTCCGACGCGAAACAGGAGCAGCCCGACGCCGAGCGCCGCGAAGCCGATGGCGGTCCACTGCAGCGGACGCAGGCGCTCGTGCAGCAACGAGGCGCCGAGGGCGACGTTGACCAGCGGGACGAGGAAATAGCCCAGGCTCGATTCGATGACGTGGCCATTGTTGACCGCCCACACGTACACCGTCCAGTTCGCCGCCAGCAGGACGCTGCTTAATAGGTTCATGCCCACGAGCCGCCCGTTCGCGAACGCCTGGCGCAGCGCGGGGAAATGGCCCTGCCAGCCCACGACCGCCAGCAGGAAGAGCAGGGACCACACGATGCGGTGCGTGATCAGCTCGACCGGATTGATGTTCGCGAGCTGTTTCCAATAAAGCGGCACCAGCCCCCAAAACAAAAAGCCACCGGCCGCGGCCAGCGCGCCGCGAGTGACTTGGGAGGACGGGGAAGGCGAGGACAAGGCCGCCGAAAGTGTCGAGACGCCGCGCCGGCGTCAACTGGCCGGCTCAGCCGCAGGCCGGCGATCTTTTGCGCGTCAATCTCCTTGGGTGCAAGGCGGGCCGCGGTGTCGTTCCCACCGCGGCCCGCACAACTGCACTTCGACTTCCTGCCGTTTACCGGACGGCAAGCAAGGAGCCGGTGGCAGGCCGGCGGGGCATTTGCCGAAGGACCGTGACGGTTGCACTGTCCGCCAGCGACAGGCTGGACACCTTGTTGGCCACAAACCGCACCACGAGCGTGCCGGTCGCGCGATCTTCGGTCGTGCCGAAACCGTGGTAAAGCCAGCTGCCGTCCGGCAGGACATAGTCAGGACTCCCAAGACGCATGGATACGAGAATGCGGCTGGTGCCGGGGGCGACGGAGTCGCCGTTGACGTTAACGTCGGCCTTGACCTCTTTGAGGCGAATTTCCCCGGACGTGCGCGCCGGGATGGCGTCGGCCCGGACCGGATCGACGGACAGGACGGAGATCAGGACGAGGGAGGTGGTGAGGATCGTTTTCATGGGCGATTTGGGTTGAGTGAGTTGAGTGGCTTGACGGGACAAAGACTGTGGCGCCTGGCGCGCGAAGGCGCTCTTTGGCGGGTGAACGGCGCGGCGGGCTCGTGAACAGCATCAGCCTGCGGGTGAACGGCTCCATGTGTCCGTGAACGGCTCGGAAAGCGCATCGACGCAAAGGTAGCCCGCGACTATTCCATTCACATGCGCTTGCATCACCTGTGCATGATTCTCTGCCTCGGCCTCGGCGCGGTGGGGACGTTGCCAGCGGAGCCGGAGCCGCCGGCAATGCGGTTGAAGTATGGCGATGATGCGCGTTGGGCGGCCCCGGACTGGGACGACTCCGACTGGTCCGCTATCAAGTATTCCGAGTTTCCCGCGCGGCGCGGGATCTTTTGGATTCGGTTCAGGACAAGTACCCCGAGCACCGACACATCCGGTGTCCCGGATCGCTATGTCTTCACTTGGTCAGATGGGACTTCGGGAGTGCCCGTCGACGCCATCTTCCTGTCGACGGTCTACAGCTTCGAACTGTTTTTCGACGGGCAAAAACTTGCGCAGGGGGGCGTGGTCGGAGCCAGCCGCTTGGCGGAAGTGCCGGGCAAGCTGGATCACCTCGTGCAGATTCCCGAAGCACTGCGCGGCGGACGTGACCACGTGCTGGCGTTGAGAATGTCCACCTACCACTACAATTTTCCCACCAGTCAGTTTAGTGCCGGTTTTCAGGCGGTGAATTTTGCACAGCGGCTTCGGCAGGAAGCCCTGCAGCCGGTGTTTCCCTTGGTGGGCGCGTTCGGCTCTTTGCTGATGGCGGCCACCGGCATGGTGCTTTTTTGGAGTGTGGAGCGCCGCCGCTCGCTTTGGCTGGTCAGCGTGCTCAGCCTGTTGCTCGCGCTGTTCTACGCGCTGATCGCGGCGCGGTGGCTGTGGCCCTATCGCTACGACTGGCACTACCCCCGCCTGCTGGCCATCACCTGGGTGCTGACTGGCGCGAGTGTGCTGTTGGTCTGGTTGTTGGCGGAACTTTTCGACGCGCCGCGCAAAGCGTGGTGGGTGGCCTTGCTTGCGCTGTTCCTGGCGGCGGCGTGGCAGGCGTCGGAGATTTATGAGCTGATTGCGCTGTGGATTTGCCGCGGCATGTTTGTCGTGGCTTTGTTGATTACCGGTTGGGCTACCTGGCGCCGGCGACCAGGCGCGTGGTTGGCACTTGCCGGCGTCGCCGCGGCGTTGCTGGTGGTGCGTACGGAACGCCGTGCGTTCCTTGACCCGACGTTTTTTCTGGCAATCGAAGGGTTGGTGCTCCTGGCCTTCGCTACTCTGGGGGCGCAGGTACAGGCCGAACGGCGCCGGGCCCGCGAGGCCACCCTGACGGCGGCGCGACTCGAGAGCGAGTTGCTCAAGAAAAACCTGCAGCCGCATTTCCTGTTGAATACGCTCACCGCAGTCTCCGAGGTCATCGAACAAGATCCCGGTGGAGCGGTGAAGTTCATCGATGATTTAGCGGCCGAGTTTCGTACGCTGGCGCTGATGTCGGGCGAGCGCTTGGTTCCGCTCAAGCGTGAGCGCGAACTCTGCGAAGCGCATCTGAAGGTGATCGGCCGCCGCACGGGCCGCCCGATCAGTCTGGAGGTGGACGGCGGTGACGATACCGCCCTGGTGCCGCCGGCCGTGTTTCTCACCCTGATCGAAAACGGCTTGGTCCACCAGCGGCCGGAATCCGGCGCCGCGTTTCGGCTCGTCGTCCAGCCGGCGGTGGGGGGCGTGAAGTATGTCTTCCTGTCACCGGGGCGCGTCCGCGACCTCGCAGGGCGGCCGGAGGGCGGCACGGGACTGCGCTATGTGAAGGCGCGGCTGGAAGAGAGTTTCCCCGGCAAGTGGACGCTCACCCAGGGTGCGGTGGCGGAGGGATGGCAAACGGTGATCGGCTGGCGCTGGCAGGCGAAGCAGGAGGGCCCGATATGAAGCTGCTTTTGGTTGAAGACGAAGCGCTGGTAGCGCAGCGACTGGCAAGGTTCTGCCGGGAGATCCTGGGCGACCGGTTGGAAAAACTGCACCTCGCATCATCGCCGGCCGAAGCCGGCGCGTGGCTCGCGGAGAATGCCATCGACGTGGCGTTGCTTGACTTGAATCTGGATGGGCAGGACGGGATGGAACTGCTGCGGCGTAGCGTGGCCTCGTCCTTCCACACCATCATCGTGTCGGCCAACACGGACCGGGCCTTGGAGGCTTTTGAATACGGGGTGATCGACTTTGTGCCGAAGCCCTTCGCCCGGGAACGGCTCGCGCAAGCCCTTGGCCGGCTCTTCGCCCCCGGAACCCGGCCGGGCCCGGCGGCGCGCAACTTGGCGGTGAAAAAATCGGGACGCATCGAACTGGTCTCGGTCGATTCCGTGCTTTTCGCGCAGGGGGCCGGCAACTATTCCGAACTCGTGTTGTACGATGGTCGACGTGAATTGCACGACAAGACGCTGGAGAAACTTGCCGATATCCTGCCCGGCGATTTCGAACGCATCCACAAGAGCTACCTCGTCCGCCTGAGTTCATTGAAGGCGCTGCATGCGGCTGAAGGCAGTCATTACGAAGCGGAACTGAAAAACGGCACACGCCTGCCCGTCGGGCGCACCCGTTACAAAGAATTGAAGCAGTCGCTGCAGTGATTTCGGCAGCGCGCCCCGACCCATTACTTGCCCGGGGGCACTGGCGGCGGGTTCTTGCAGGACTGCCAGGCGAGGAAACGCCATTTGCCGCCTTCCTCGCGCCAGACGGCGAGGAAGTTCAGGTTGTTGGCGACTTTCTGGCCGGAATTGGTCGCGTGGATCTCGACGCGGCCGGTCATGAGGACGATGCCCGGGCCCGCGGGCAGAAAATTGCGGACCTCGTACTTGATCGACTCGTAGATCGTGCTCCGGCTGACCAGCGACTTCACGTAGGACGCCTTGGTGTCAATTTTGCCGCTCGAGTGAGCGTAGTGGAGCTGGTCGGAGAAAATCGCTTCCAGCCGGGCCGGGTCCGCGGCCTGGGTGGCGGCCACACGTTCATCATCCGCCGCGCGCACGGCGGCGATCAGGGCATCATCCGCCGCCGCGAGGCGAACGGAGACGAGGGCAAGCAGCAGGAGCAAACGGGCAAGGTTTTTCATGGGGTAAAGCTTAGGCGCGGTGCACCGGCCACGGGCGGCCCTGGTCATCGATGGCCACGTAGGTAAAGGTGCCTTCGGTGACGCGCACCAGTTCGCCGCCCTTGGTCCGCTGGGCCCAGGCTTCGACCGCGATGCGCATCGAGGTGCGGCCGACCTTGTTCAGGGTCGCGTGGCAGCTGACGATGTCGCCCACGTAAACCGGCGTGATGAAAGTCATGGCATCGATCGCCACCGTCGTGACGCGCGACCGCGACAGGTTGCGGGCGTAAATCGCCCCGCCGATGTCCATCTGCGAGAGCAACCAGCCGCCGAAGATGTCCCCGTTGGCGTTGGTGTCGGCCGGCATCGCGATCGTCCGGATCACAAGTTCGCCGTGGGGCCCAGGGGAAACGGGATCGCTCATGGCTTGGAGGCTACTTCCGGCTTTCCCGCTGGCAAGCCCGGCGCGGGCGCGGCGCGGTCATAGCGGACGAACTGCATTGTCTTCTCGGAAACGACGAAGATCGCGCGGCCATCGGGCGAGAAACAGGCGCCTTCGGCCTGCGGCAATTGGTGCGGCGCCAACGCGAGGGGTTCGCGGCCGAGTGCTTCCGCCCAGGTTTCCCCGGGCGCCCGGGGAAACAGGAGCGGTTGCTCATAAACCAAGACGAGCGCCAGCGTGCCGTCGGGGGAGAAACCCATCGCCGTCGGCCAGCCGCGGAAGCCCTGGGTCGGTGTGCGAATGTTCCGCTGGAGCAGGGACGGCTGGGGCAGGTGCGGCACGAGGCTGACGAATTTTGCCACCGCGGTTGCCCCGTTGGGCACGGGACCAAGCGGCAACCGGTAGAGACGCGGGACCGCTTCGCGCTTGGTGAGGAGGTAGATGACGCCTTCGCGCGGGTCCACCGCGATCGACTCGGCGTCGCGGGGGCCGTCCTCGAAGGTGAAATTGATCGTGTAGGTCGGCGGGACGACCAGCTCGCGTTCGGGTGAAAGCGACCCTTGGTCGGGCTCCGGCAGGAAGTGCAGCGAGCAGCCGGCGGGGCGCATCGCGTAGTTGTCGCCGATGTCGGCGGCGACAAGCCAGGCCTTGCCGTCGAGCTCGAAGCTCGTGACATCCTCCCAATCAAAATTGCGGACGCCTTCGATGCGCACCTTGCCGCGGAGCGTGCCGTCCGTGTTCATCGCGAAAAGGATCGGGTCGCCGCCGCTGTCATTGTGCGTCCACAAGAGCCCCGGCGTGCGAAGTGAAGCGGTCAGGCCGCTGGCCTCCTCGTTTTTCGGTTCCGTCATCGTTCCGGCCGGCGCCGGGCCGTTGAAAACGAGCGGGTTCGTTTCCGCCGCCGGCGCCGTCACGCCGGCGAGCAGGCCGAGGACGGCCGCGAGGGCCGACTTTGGCGTTGTTTTCAAGGAGCGGAAGACGGATAGTAAACGAACCATGACAGGCACTGCTCATGTCGCTTTTCGGCGATTGTTCAATGAAATCGGCACGGTGGACCAGGTGGGCATCGAGGAACGGGTCGCGAAGTACACCACCCGCAGCATCAAGAAGGGCTCCAAGCTTTTCGGGCTGAAGCTGGCGGCCTCGATGGTCGACCTCACCACGCTCGAGGGGAAGGACACCCCGGGCAAGGTCGCGTCCCTCTGCCGCAAGGCCCTCAGCCCACACGACGACCCGGACATCCCGACCGTCGCGGCGGTTTGCGTCTATCCCTCGATGGTCAAACACGCCCGGCGCGCCCTGGGCGAGGACACGGCCGTGCGCATCGCGTCCGTGGCGACGGCGTTCCCGTCGGGCCAAGCCCCCTTGCGCACGCGCCTCGCCGAGGTGAAGGCGGCCGTGGAAGACGGCGCCGACGAAATCGACATGGTGATCAACCGCGGCGCGTTTCTCGCCGGTGACTTCCAGCTCGTGCAGGATGAGATCGCGGCGGTCGTCGAGGCCTGCGGGGCGGCGACGCTCAAGGTCATCCTCGAGGTCAGCGAACTCGAAACCTACGACAACATCCGGGCTGCGTCCTTTCTCGCGATGCGCGTGCTGCGTCCGAATGACTTCATCAAGACCAGCACCGGCAAGACGTCCCTCAACGCCACCCTTGGCAACAACCAGGTGATGATCGAGGCGATCCGCGATTTCTACCTCGATACGGGCATCCCGATCGCGATGAAACCCGCCGGCGGCATCCGCACCGCCAAGCAGGCGCTGCAGTTCCTGATCGCCGTCAAGGAGACGCTCGGGGACGAGTGGCTCAACAACACGCGCTATCGCTTCGGCGCGTCCTCACTCCTCAATGACCTGCTCCGCCAGATCGAGAAGGAGAAGACCGGCGCCTACCAGGCCCCGTACTATTTCAGCGAAGCCGCCGAATCCTATTAATTCAACCTGACCCGACATCCTGGGCCAAACGAAGGATCCCCGCGCCCGATCTCCCTGGATTCTTCGCTGCGCTCAGAATGACCCGCTAAAGAAAATGGCTACCCTGACTTCCACCAAAAAAACCACGCGCCCGGCGGCTCGCTCGTCCGGCCGCCCGGCTCCCGAGCTCATTTTCGGCGACTTGTGGGAATATGATCCCTCGCCCGAAACCGCCGACCCGAAGCTGAAGGCGCGCTACGACCTGTTTATCAACGGCAAGTTCGTCGCACCCGCCTCGGGCAAGTATTTCGACTCCATCAACCCGGCCAACGAAACCAAGCTCACCGAGATCGCCCACGGCAGCGCCGCTGATGTTGAGGCCGCGTACGCCGCGGCGAAGAAGGCGTACGAGACTGTCTGGGGCCGGATGCCCGGACGGGAACGGGCGAAGTATATTTACCGTATCGCGCGCCTCCTGCAGGATCGCGCCCGCGAGTTCGCGGTGGCGGAGACGCTGGACGGCGGCAAGCCGATCAAGGAATCGCGGGACTTCGACATCCCGATGGCCGCGGCGCACTTCTTCTACCACGCCGGCTGGGCCGACAAGCTCGACTACGTGGCGCCGGGCCGGAAGGTCGCGCCGCTCGGCGTGGTCGGCCAGGTCATCCCGTGGAATTTCCCGCTGCTGATGATGGCCTGGAAACTCGCGCCCGCGCTGGCGATGGGCAACACCGTCGTCATCAAGCCCGCGGAAACGACCAGTATCACGGCGCTCAAGCTCGCCGAGATTTTCCAGGACGCCGGCCTGCCCCCGGGCGTCGTCAACATCGTCACGGGTTTCGGCGACACGGGCGCGGCCATCATGGGCCACCCGACGGCCGCGAAGGTTGCCTTCACGGGTTCGACCGAGGTCGGCAAGATCATCATGCGGTCGCTCGCGGGTACCGACAAGAAGATGACCATGGAGCTCGGCGGGAAGGCGGCGAACATCGTGTTCGACGACGCGCCGATCGACCAGGCCGTCGAGGGCATCGTCAACGGCATCTTCTTCAACCAGGGTCACGTGTGCTGCGCCGGCTCGCGCCTGTTGGTCCATGAACCGGTGGCGGCCGAGGTGCTCGCGAAGCTCAAGAATCGCATCAAGGTCCTGCGCGTCGGCGACCCGCTCGACAAGAACACCGACATCGGCGCGATCAACTCGAAGGAGCAGCTCGCCACGATCGAGAAGCTCGTTGCGTCCGGCGTGAAGGAAGGCGCCACGATGTTTCAGCCGGCCTGCAAGCTGCCGAGCAAGGGTTACTATTTCCGTCCGACGGTTTTCTCCGGTGTCTCCATGAGCCACCGGATCGCCCGCGAGGAAATCTTCGGGCCGGTGCTCAGCATCCTCACGTTCCGCACGCTCGAGGAAGCCGTCGAGAAGGCCAACAACACCGCGTACGGCCTCAGCGCCGGCGTGTGGACCGACAAGGGTTCCCGCATCCTGAAGATGTCGACCGAGCTGAAGGCCGGCGTGGTCTGGGCCAACACGTACAACAAGTTCGACCCGACGTCCCCCTTCGGCGGCTACAAGGAATCCGGCTTCGGCCGCGAAGGCGGCCGCCAGGGCCTCCTCGACTACTGCAAACTGGTTTGATTCTCCAATGAATCGTTCTCGTTCTCGTAATCCTAATCGTTCTCTTGGGAAGGCGATCCGCCTCATCCGAGAGAACGAGAACGATTAAGAGAACGAGAACGACAGCACCATGTCGCCTGCCATCGCTTCTCCATCTGAATGTCCAGTTTGCGGCGCAGACGTCCCGCGCGGGGCGAAAGCCTGCCCGGGCTGCGGCGCTGATGAGCGCAGCGGTTGGAACGAGGACGCCACGCGCTACGACGGCCTTGACCTGCCGGAGGAAGCTTTCGCCGACGAAAACACTGAACGCGCTGCGCGGCGCGAACACGGCCGCGGGCTCTGGGTCGCGGTCGCCGTGGGCCTGTTGGTCCTCGTGATCGTCGGCCTGGTCCTGCGCTGAACTTTCCCCAATGGCTGCCACCCAATATCAAACGACCCCGAGCAACACGACCGGCATGCCGCCGGGCATTCCCTACATCATCGGGAATGAAGCAGCCGAGCGGTTCAATTTCTACGGGCTCAAGGCGATCCTCGTGATCTACATGACCCAGTACCTCATGAATCGCGACGGCCAGCTCGCGACGATGGGGGAGCACGAGGCGAGCAAGTGGTACCACCTGTTTGTCAGCGCGAACTATTTCCTGCCCGCGCTCGGCGCGATTGTGTCGGATGTGTTTCTGGGCAAGTACCGGACGATCTTCTGGCTTTCACTGGTCTACGCAGTCGGCTGCGTTGCGCTGGCGTCGGACAACACGCGCTTCGGCCTCGCGCTCGGCCTGGGCCTGATCGCCTTTGGCGCCGGCGGCATCAAGCCCTGCGTGTCCTCGCACGTGGGCGACCAGTTTGGGCCCTCCAACCAAAACCTCATCGGCAAGGCGTTCGGATGGTTTTATCTCGCGGTGAATTTCGGCTCCACGTTCTCGATCGTGATGACCCCGTGGTTGCTGAAGAACCACGGCGCCGGTTGGGCGTTCGGCATTCCCGCGGCTTTGATGGTGCTGGCGGTGGTGGTGTTCTGGGCTGGGCGCAACAAGTTCATCCACGTTCCCCCCGCGGGAAAATCCTTCTTTGCCCGCACCTTCAACCGGGAGACGGCTGCGTCGCTCGGCGGGTTGGCCTTCATCTTTGCGTTCATGGCCGTGTTCTGGGCCTTGTGGGACCAGTGCGGCAGCACCTGGACCCTCCAGGCGGAAAAGATGAACCGAACGCTCTTCGGCGTGGAGATCATGTCCTCGCAGGTGCAGGCGATCAACGGCCCGCTGATCCTGGCGTTTGTCCCGCTTTGCCAGTATGTGATCTACCCTCTGCTGAATCGCGTGTGGCCGCTCACGCCGTTGCGCAAGATCGGCCTCGGCATCTTCCTGATCGGCGTCTCGTTCCTCGTCAGCGCCTGGATCGACGTGATGCTCGGCTCCGGCGCGCGGCCCAGCATTCTCTGGCAGGCGCCGGCCTACGTGCTGCTCTCGCTGGGTGAGGTGATGGCGTCGATCACGGCGCTGGAATTCGCGTACACGCAGGCGCCCAAGCACCTGAAGGCGGTGGTCCAGGCGCTGTACCTTTTCTCCGTGTCACTCGGCAACTTCTTCACCGCTGGCGTGCAGTGGTTCATCGGCAACGCCGATGGCACCTCCAAGCTCAGCGGCCCCGCCTACTTCGTATTCTACGCCCTTCTCGCGATGGGCGCCGCGGGCGTCTTTGCCCTGGTCGCGAAGAACTACCGCGGCAAATCCCAGCTCCAAACCGAAACCGCCTGATTTCAACCATGTCCCGCCTGCCCATCACCAAAACGCCGAAGGTTTACGTCGGCGGCGCGTTCATCCGCTCCGAAAGCGCGCGGACGTTCCCGATCAAGGACGCCGCCGGCAACTTCTTCGCGAACATCCCGCAGTGTACCCGCAAGGACGTCCGCAACGCCGTCGAGGCCGCCGCCAAGGCCGGCCCGGGCTGGGCGAAGCGCACGCCGTACAATCGCGGCCAGATCATCTACCGGCTCGCGGAGATGATCGAGGCGCGCAAGGCCGACATGGCCGACGCCCTGTCGGTCGGCGGCGCGTCCAAGTCCGCCGCCGCGAAAGAAATCACGGCGTCGATCGATCGCCTGATTTATTACGCCGGCTGGGCCGACAAGTACGAACAGGTGCTGGGCAACGTGAACCCGGTCGCGTCGCCGCACTTCAATTTCACCGTCACCGAACCGATGGGCATCGTCGCGCTGCTCGCGCCCGACGAGGCGCCGCTGCTGGCTTTGGTCTCGCTGATCGCCCCGGCCATCACCAGCGGCAACACCGTGGTCGCGCTCGCCTCGACCACGCAGCCCTACCCGGCGATCGTGCTGGGCGAGATGCTTGCGACGAGCGACCTGCCGGGCGGCGTGGTCAACCTGCTCACCGGCTTCCGCAAGGAGATCGTCCCCACGTTCGCGACCCACACCCATTTCCGCGCCGTCGCCGGCGTGGCGAACGCGGAGGACCGCAAGGCCATCAAGCTCGCCGCCGCCGAGAGCGTAAAGCGCGTCAAGCTGGCGAAGGCCGAGGAACCGATCGACTGGTTTTCCGAAAAGGCGCAGAGCCTCTACGAACTGCGCGACCTGCTCGAGTACAAGACCACCTGGCACCCGATCGGCGCATGATGATAGGGCTCGACACAGGGGCGGTTTCCGCTCAAAAACCCGCAACTTGACCAACCTCCTATGGCTTCGCCATTAGCGTCATTCGGTCGATGTCCAGCCGCGGGCCCGGCTGTTTTGTCTCGTTCGTCTCCACTGAACCTGTTTTGAAACCCGCGGTTATTCCCTGTTCGCCATGACATCCTACGCCACCAAGAAGCTCACGCAGGAATTGCAGAAGGCTATCGCCTCGCGACCTGCCACGACTGTGGCAAGCCCGCCACCTGTGATTCGCGGAGAGTATCGCGTATCTCCCGAGGTAGCTGGTTACCTCCAAAAGATGAGCGATTATCGTCAGCGCGCCAAAACTGTCCGAGTGGGTAGCTATTAAGCTCCCTCAGGCAGCCAATGGCTGATTTTCGCTCGACGGTCGGCATAAATCCGAAATGGCACGTCACGCGCGTGCCACTGTTCTCGAATTTCGATTTCGCCGATCAGCACTTCGCCTCCAACTCCATCCTGAGGCGAATTCTCTCGATCGCCCGCAAGCTCGATTATGAGGGCATGTTGGAGGAGGAGATAGCCGAAGCGGATTGTCCGCTGCTCGCGGCTGAGAATCAGGCGCTGGCCGCCCGACTGCCTGGGTTTCAGCGGTCACATGTAATCCGGCTGAGCTTTTTTCGCTCAGCGGTGCGTGAGGCGCCCGGCGAATTCTTTGGCTACGCTGTGATCAAGAGCGATGTATTTGCTTCCGAGAGATTCACCCATGTTTATGAAGCGGTATTGCGGCCCCCTCGCGGACAAGCGGAAAATAATTTCTGTCACGCTCACCGCGCCTACCAAGTGAACACGACGCTGGGCTCGTTTGCTGTCACCGGCACACTATATGCCCAACAGAATGACGCCACCTTTGTGTGTGCCCATGTTGCTCTTCGCACTTTGCTGGCGTCGCTTTTGCCGGCAAGCGATGTAACCTATGCGCAGATCAATCAATGGGCGGGGGTTGAGCATTCGGATCCCGGCCGTTGCGTTGGCGGACGGGGTGGAGTCAAGGATCCCAATGGACTGAAGCCGGCCCAGCTGGAAACGGTCCTGAAGGAGGCCGGGTTTGAGCCTGAGCTGGAGGTAAACGAACCGGACCTCGGCTTTGAGTTGCCCGAGGAAATCGAGTTTCAGCGCCTGCTCTACGGTTTCATCGAGTCCGGGCGACCAGCGCTGCTCGGCTTCGAGCTGACCCCGGACGCTAACGGAGCGAGCAGTCGGCACATCATCCCCATTCTCGGACACACCTTCAACCAAGACCTTTGGGTGCCCGAGGCCGAGCGCGGTTACTTCGGCCACGATCGCAAGTATTTCCCCAGTGAAAGCTGGCTAAGCTCATACATCGCGCACGACGATAATTTCGGGCCGTATGTCTGCATGCCCCGACACTATCTGGCGCGAAAGCAGTTCCGCTTGCTCATAGGGCTCAAGCCTCACCCCTCGCTGATCTCTGCTGACCAAGCGGAGGCACTGGCGCTTGATTTTGCCGTATATGTTGCCGCGCAGATATCTGATGGGGATGGAAGATGGTTTCAGCGGCAAGTTGCCTTCACGAATTCCCAATTGCTTGTGCTTCGGGCATTGCTGACAGGCCGGGATGCTTATCTGGCCCAACTGCGGCAGTGGCGCGATCGGGACGGTTTCGATCTTGAGCCCGCCATCGCCGACGACCTTGCGGCTCGGCTACCCGCTGTGTTCTGGTTGGTCGAGGTTAGCGCCCCGGAGCTTTTTCCCGGGAGCCGCCGTAAGTTCGGCGAAATTCTGGTCGACCCGAATCATGCCGGCGCACCGGCCGAGCCGGTGCTGGCGATGCGAGCGCCCGGTCTATTGGTTTTCCCCAAGGCCGGCGGATTCGACACCGTGCGCACACGACTCGCTGGACATACAGGGCTCTTCCGCCTTTCCTGACCGGCGAATGCCCACCCTCGACTGGATCGGCAAGCAGGCCGTCGTCAATCACCACCTGGAAGTGCCCTACCACCTCCTGCGCGATGTGCCGGAGCTGGGGTGTGGGCCTGCAGACTCGGGGAACCTCATCGTCGAGGGCGACAACCTAACCGCGCTCAAGGCCCTGCTCCCCTACTACGCCGGACAGGTGAAGTGCATCTACATCGACCCACCCTACAATACCGGCAACGAGGGCTGGGTCTACAACGACAACGTCAACTCCCCCGAGATTAACGCCTGGTTGGGCAAGGTCGTCGGCAAGGAGGCCGAGGACCTCTCCCGCCACGACAAGTGGCTCTGCATGATGTATCCGCGGCTCAAACTGCTCTCGCAATTTCTAGCGGAAGACGGAGCAATGTTTGTCTCCATTGATGACACAGAGCTTCCTGCGCTAAGGCTACTCATGGATGAGTTCTTTCCTCACCCGGAAGGAAAGAACCGCTTAGCATGCTTTGTTTGGGAGACTGACGGTAATTTCGATAATCAGGCCAAAATTAAGCTGAACCACGAATATGTATTGGGCTACTCAAAGCGGTTCGAGAAATTTCCAGCGCCTCCGATTATTGATCCATCCATTCCTAAGACTAGCAAGTTGTTCAAAAAGGAGATTCAGAATACGGTCGTGAAGAACGGGATTAAGAATCCGCCGTCTGATGTTGTATTGCCAGTTGGATTTCCCGCGAACTTTGCAGAAGGAACCATCGTGGCCAGAGATGATAAGTGGCCGAAGTTCTCAAAAGATCTCATAATCAAAGACGGTCGACTATCGTGCGACTCGACCGTCAATAGCGGATGGAGCGCTAAGGAAATACTATTGGAGTTCATTAGGAATAAATTTGAGCCGGTTTTGGATTCCAAGGGCCAGAAGACAAAATTTTTTCTTACTGCGACAGGGGCTATCGAATACGCGAAGGTTAGGACTGCCGATCAAAGCCACGTTATTTCTGTCATCCGGGATGTTGGATCGACACAAAGCACGAGCGAGGCTCTTGCTGAGATGGGAATAGATTTCGATTACCCCAAGCCGGTTGGGTTGGTGAAATACCTCGTCTCGATGGTCTCCGATAGGTCGGCGCTTGTCTTGGATGCTTTCGCGGGCTCAGGCACTACTGGGCAAGCGGTATTAGAATTAAACAAAGAATCCGGAAACCGCAGATTTATTTTGATCCAGATGCCGGTCGAGACCGTCGAACAGCAGGAAAAGGGAACGAACCTTTGCCGCGATCTAACGCGGTTTCGTATTAAGGCTGCTTCCGAGGGATACACCACGAAGAAAGCTGGGCATATTGAGGGTCTGGGTGGCAGCTTCCGTTACGTGCAGCTCGGCGATCCGATCTTCGATGCCACAGGTAAAATCCGTAGCACAGTCCGTTTCCGCGATCTCGCACGCCATGTGTTCTTCACCGAGACCGGCACACCGCTGCCGAAGGACGCGCCGTGCGACAAGCCGTTGCTCGGTGTGGCCCACGGCACGGGTGTTTATCTGCTCTACAATGGCATCCTGAAGGACAAGTCGGTGGACGGTGGGAATGTTCTTACCCAGCCGATCCTCGATTCGCTCCCGAAACACGACGGCCCCAAAGTCATCTATGCGGCTTCCAACCGGGTTAGTCCGGCCCGGCTCAAGGCGCACGGCATCACTTTCAAGCAAACACCCTACGCCATCAAGGTGCGCTGATTTTTTCCGACGATCCCCGTGCTCACGCCGAAACTTTACCAACTGCAGGCCGTCGAGGCGTTGACGGAGTTTTTGCGTCGCAGTCGCGCGTTCGGCGGCCCGGCGCCAGCGTTCAGCCAGTTGACCAGCGAGCGCACGGGCGTGGGCTTACCGTATTTCAGTGCTCCGGGCTTTGAGGCCGACGAGTTCAAGGGCATGCCCTACGTGTGCCTGCGCCTGCCCACCGGCGGCGGCAAGACGCTGCTCGCGTGTCTGAGCGTGCCTGTGATTCAGCGCGAGCTGCTCAAAAGCGGGCACTCTGTCGTGCTCTGGCTCGTGCCTTCGCGCGCCATCCAGGCCCAGACGCTTTCCGCGCTGCGCAATCGCTCCCATCACTACCGGCAGGCCTTGGAGAATGAGCTGGGAGCGGTGGAAGTGCTCGATCCGACCGAGGCGCTCTACGTCACCCAGGCCACGCTCGATGTCGGAACGGTGATCATCGTCAGCACACTTCAATCCTTCCGCATCACCGAAACGGAGGGCCGGAAGGTTTACGAAAGCTCCGGGGCGCTGCATCACCATTTCACTTCGCTCGATCCCGCCGCCACGGCCGTGTTGGAAAAGACCGAGGCCGGGACCGTGCCCTATTCGCTGGCCAATGTCCTGCGGTTGCGGCGTCCCATTGTGGTCGTGGACGAGGCGCATAATGCCCGCACGCCGCTCTCGTTCGACACGCTGGCGCGCTTCCGCCCGTCGTGCATCTTGGAGTTGACCGCAACCCCGGCGAAGGAGAAGGCGCCGAGCAACGTGTTGTATCATGTCTCGGCTAAGCAGCTCTCCGCTGAGGACATGATAAAGCTGCCTATCCGGCTGGAGACCCGCACCGACTGGCTGAAGCTGCTAGCCGATGCGGTGGCCTTGCGCGAAGGACTGGAAAAGAAGGCGAGGGCGGAGGAGAGGACTTCGGGCGAGGCCATCCGCCCCATCGTGCTCATCAAGGCCGAGCGCCGGGACAAGGATCGAGAGACCCGCACGGTCGAGGTGGTGGAGAAGGCCCTGATCGAACAATGCAAGGTGCCGGCCGACTGGATCGTGCGCGCCACCGGGGACGACCGCGGGCTGGATGCCATCGATCTGTTCAAGGCCGACTGCCCGGTGCGCTTCGTCATCACCGTGGATGCGCTCAAGGAAGGCTGGGACTGCTCCTGGGCCTATGTGCTTTGCTCCGTGGCGGAGATGAAGTCCGACACCGCCGTCGAGCAGCTTATCGGTCGTGTGCTCCGACTACCCGGGGCGCGTCGTAAAGCCACGCCGGAGCTCAACCGCGCCTATGCGCTGGCGACCTCGCATAACTTTGCCGCGACCGCCCGGGCCTTGGAGGATGCGCTGGTCGCGGGCAACGGCTTCAATCCCTTGGAGGCGAAGGACCTCATCGTCACGCCCGCTGGTGAGCAGGGGAAGCTGGAGTTGCCGGCTGGCCGTCCGGCCGTGCCTCAGGTGATGCCGGTGGCGGAAGTGCCGGACACCAAGACATGGACCCCAGAGCTGCGGGCCAAGGTGCTGGTCGATGCCAAAGTCGGCACTGTCACGCTGAGCTCGCCGCTGACGGAACCGGAGATCGAGCAAGTCGCTGCAGGCATCGTGATGGAGGCCAACCGCGAGCAATTCCGAGCGGCGGCCCGGACGCACGCGAGACAGGTTGAGCAGATTTTTGTGAGCCCGGCTGAGAAGGGAGTGCGGCTGGCCGTGCCGGTATTCTGCATCGAGCGACAGGGGATGTTGGAATGGCTGGATGAAACCCACTTTCTGGAGCGTCCCTGGAGCCTGCGAGCCGATCAGGTTCGTGAGAATCCCGGTGAGCTAACGGTGAGCACCGAAGCCGGCTCGTTCGGCAGCATCGGGTTGGATGAGGCCGGCAAGGTGAAGTGGAAATTTAGCGACGAACTCGCCGATGAGCTGAAGCTGATTGAGGTCACCGAGAACTGGTCAGAGGCACGATTAGTTGATTGGCTCGACCGCAATATCCCGCACCCGGATATTTCGGCGGACGAGACCGGGCCGTTCATCTCAGCCATCCTGACCGGGCTCATGGGCAAGAAGGGATTTTCGCTCGGTCGGTTGGTGCGGGAACGCTTCGCCCTGCGGGATCACGTTGAAGCGAAAATCGACGCCTGCCGGAAACTGGCCAAGGCCGAAGCGTTTCAGCAGGTGATTTTCGACGAGGTGGCCGGGCCGCTGAAGGTCACGGCCAAGGATGTCTTCACTTTTGATCCGGAGCGTTATCCCGCCCGCTGGATGTGTGAACGTTCCGGAGACTTCAAGAAGCACTACCACCGGCAGGTCGGAGAGCTCGGGGACAAGGGCGAGGAGTTCGAGTGCGCCTTGTTCATCGACCAAATGCCCGAGGTCGAGACCTGGGTCCGCAATCTGGAGCGGCAGCCGGAGCGTTCATTTTGGCTGCCGACCGCGACGGACCGCTTTTACCCGGATTTTATCTGCAAGCTGACGGACGGCCGGATCCTAGTGGTCGAATACAAAGGTTCGGATCGCTGGAGCAACGACGACTCCAAGGAGAAGCGTCGCTTGGGCGAGCTCTGGGCCGAGCGCAGCGGTGGGAAATGCCTTTTTGTCATGCCGAATGGACCGGACCGTGCGGTCGTCATCGCATCGATCAAAACTCGAACATCATGATGCCCGGCTACACGGACCAGCAGATCAAGGCGCGGCTGCTCATTTGGTGGGCCATCTGGGCCTGGACCCTGGGGTTTCTGCTCGTGCTCTATTTCTTCCTGGGCTTCGGCAAACCGCTGCCGGCGAATGCGGACACCAGCGAGCTGCCCCGCAACCTCATGGCGATCGTGCCGTTGTTCATCAGCATCGTCATCCGGTGGCTCGTCCTGCCGCGTTACACGGAGGAGCGGCGCGCGTTGGTGCTGTTCATCGCGGGCCTGGCGCTCGCGGAGACGTGCGGCCTGCTCGGGCTGTTTCTCGGCGGACCTTATCGCGACAGCCTGTGGGTGCTCGGCCTGCTGGCGGTCGGGCAGTACATGCCGTTCTACGCGAAGAAACTGTTCGACCCGAAGGGGCCGGGCTTCATTCCGAACCGTTGAGCTGCGATTCCTCCTCCCGCATGCGCTCGGCGTGGAGGGAAATGAAGACGGTGTCCGTGAGGTCGACGGAAACAAAGGCCGCGGTGTTGATGATGCGCTCGAGCGACGCGTAGACGCCGCGCAGGAGGCGCGGTTCGCTGGCGGGGGCAGGAACGTGGAGCGGAGCGGTCGGGCAGCTGGTCTTCATAACGCCCCCACCATACTCCAATCCCGCGCCCCCACCATGGGCCGGATGCCTAGTTCAGGGCTGTGCTGGCCGTGATTGCGCCGAGGTGTGAGGGCCTTGATTGCCCCGTGGAGCCGGCCCAGCTCCCGCCGCCGCCAAACCTATGGCGCGTCGGCCCGCTGGGCCTTGGTGCGTGACTGATAACACGTTCGCGGCCCAGCTGGAGCTGGGCCCTCCAATCAACAAGAGCGAGGCTACGCGCCCAACTTCCCGGTTTCCGCCAGACGCTCGAGGAAAATCCAGCACCGCTTCGCGCGGACTTCGGGACTCTTCGCCTGCTCGATGTAGCGCACGACTTGCCGCCGCATCGCCACGCTGTGCCCCTGCCAGCGTGATTGGAGTTCAGGCCGCGACCGAAACACCCGCGCCATTTCCTCCGGCAGGTCGGGCTCGCGGGAGGCCGTGTCCCGCTCGAGCGAGAATTCCACGATGTCACCCGCGTCGACCCCGGCGGCTTTCAGCAGCTCGACCTTGAAGGCGACCTTGTAGTGTGCGCGCTTCCGGCTCGGGAAAAGCGTCACACGATCCAGATCGCCATTGAAAAGGAGCAAGGCGTTCCATCCCTTCACCGCGCCCTTCGTCTCGGCGGATGTGAGTTTCAGCGGGTCGACCGCGGACTTCGGCACGTCCGCCCACCGCACGAGCGACACCTTGTAGAGTTTGGCGCGGACGGTGATCACCGGTTCGGGTGGTGGGTGCGAGTCGCCTGTAAACAGGCTCCGACAGGGGAATCACTCGGGCAACTTCACGCGTTGCTTGATCCACGCGTCCATCGCGGGCAGCTCGCGTTTCTTCACGAGGGCATTCAAGCGGATGAGGTCGGCGCCTTTCTCGGCTTCGGTCAGCGCGTCGACGGGCAATTTCTCGCGGACCAACGCGAGGAGCTCGTCGGCGCGCGCGGCGTCGGTCGATGCGCGCGCAATGCCGGGCAGGTAGTTGTTGCGGCCGAAGAAGGTCGTTTTCTTCAGCAGCGCCTCCGTGTTTTCCTTTGCGAACGCCCAAGCGAGGTCGGCGTGTTCGCGGGCGGCCACGGCGGCGACGTTGCGCGACGCCTCGGTGGTGGAAAGCTCGTTGCCGAGCGTGAGCTCCAGCGTGGTGCGCGCGAGTTGCGGATCCAACACGGCCTGCATGGCGCCGTAGGCGCGCCGCTTGTCCTCGGTGGTCCGGGCGGCGCGGGCGAGTGCATGCAGCTGGTCGTAGGTTTCGCGGGTGGCGTAGCGGCCGACGACGGTCAGCACCGCACTGCGCAGATTGCCGGGCAGGCTGGCCGGATTCTTCAGGAAGGCGTCGTAGCGGCGCGTGCATTCATCGATGACGCCGCGGTTGCCGTAGAAACCAAGCGCGGCAATCAGCTTCGGCCGCAGGGCCGCGTCGAGCGGCGACTCGCCCGCCCGCACCTCCCAGCCAATCGCGGCGAGACGCGGCGCCAGCAGCTGGCTGGCCCAGGCCTGGAAGGCACGCCGGCCGGACTGACCGCGCTGATAGCGGTCGAGGAGCTCGAGTTTGTCCAACACGTGTTCCCACACCGGCTGGCTCGGGCTGTCCCGGAGTTGCTCGACCAGGCCGAGCCACGCGGTGGCCGACGTGCGGCCCGCCTCGGTCAGCGCCCAGGTATCGCCGAGCAGGTTGAGCTGGTCGCCCGCGGGCAGCGTGGTGACCGTGCGGCGCAGGGCTTCGGTGAGGTTCTCGTCGTAGAGCACACGATAGAACCCGGTGTTGCCAATGTTGACCTTCACCGTGCCCGCGCCGGACGGCCACGGCACGAGCAGCGGTTCCTTTTTCAGGAGCACCACGGAGGTGCGCGTGAGATCAGCGGTGTTGGCGAGGGTGACGGGCACGTTCCACGTCAGGGGCGCAGCGCCGGGGTCGTTCACGGTGAAACGGGATTGTTCCAGGCGCAGGGTCCGGCCTCCGTCGACGGCGCTGACCTTCACGACCGGAAATCCGGGCTGCTCCGTCCAGTTCGCCGCTAGTTCGACGACGGGTTTGCCCGACGCCTCACCGAGCGCGGCCCAGAGGTCAGCCGTGGTCGTGTTCGAATATTGGTGCTTGGCCATGTAGCGCCGCAGGCCGTCGCGGAACGCGTCCTTGCCGAGGTAGGCTTCGAGCATCCGCAGGAAGCCCTGGCCTTTCTGATAGGAGATGGTGTCGAAGGCATCGTTCGCCTGGCTCTCATTGAGGATCGGCTGCTGGATCGGATGGGTCGTCTTGCGGGCGTCGAGGCCGAGCGCGGCCTCGCGGGCTTCGCTGGCGCGGTCCCACAGCGCCCAGTCGGGATTCAGGACATCACTCGCCTTGGTCGCCATCCACGAGGCGAAGCCTTCGTTGAGCCAGAGGTTGTCCCACCACGCCATCGTGACGAGGTCGCCGAACCACTGGTGCGCGACTTCATGCGCGATCACCCGGAAAACGGCTTCGCGCGTGGCCTGTGAGCTGGAGGCCGGGTCGAACAGGAGCGCCGTGTCGATGTAGGTGATTGCGCCCCAGTTCTCCATCGCGCCAAACGTCGCGAAGGCGTTCGGCACCGCGATCTGGTCCAGCTTCGGCAGCGGATAGGGCGTGCCGAAATACTCGTTGTAGTAGTGCAGGATCTTTTTGGTCGATTCGAGGGCATAGGCAGCGCTCGCGCGTTTGCCCTCGGTCGTGATGATG
This sequence comes from Lacunisphaera sp., assembly GCA_044224295.1. Taxonomy (GTDB): domain Bacteria; phylum Verrucomicrobiota; class Verrucomicrobiia; order Opitutales; family Opitutaceae; genus Lacunisphaera. Next base: position 52,430 of record JBGAKQ010000025.1, read on the forward strand.
CGCAGCTTCACGCCGTCCTGCTCGCCCTCGAGGGCCTCGAATTCGCCCGCATAAAGCGCGAGCAGGTACGACGCCATCGCGGGGGAGCGTGCGAACGAGACTTCCTTCCAGCCGTTGCCGAGCGGGACCTCCTTGATGGCGGGCATGTTCGTGATCGCCATGAGTTTTTCGCGAACGACGAGCGTGACCTCATACGTCGCGCGGTAGACGGGTTCGTCCCAGCACGGAAACACGCGGCGGGCATCCGTGGGTTCGAATTGCGTCCCAAGCATCAACTTTTCCCCGGAGGCGGTGGGATACTTGTCGACGAAGAAGCCCTCGGCCTGCGTGCCGATCTTGCCGCGGTATTCCAACCGGATCGTGTGGCTCCCCGGGGCGAGCGTCACGGGCAACGTGAGCGTTTGCCGCTCCGGGTTGAGCTTGGGTGTAAGCGCCTGCGGGTGCGCCGGGTCGTCGATGACCGCGGCCGAATCGATCACGAGGTCGTTCGCGTTGAGCACGAGTTCCGTGACGGGCTGCAGGACCTCGAGCGCGATTGTCGCCGTGCCGACGGTCGTGCGCTGGTCGAGGTCCGGTTGGATGCGCAGCGTATAGTGCCGCGGCCGGACGGTCTTCGGCAATTGGCCGGGCGTCTCGGCAAACGAAAATGGTTTCTCGGCCAGCAGGGAGAGCGGCAGGCAAAGCATGGCCAACCACGCGAAGGACTTTCGGAGGGAAAACGGCATAAGGGATGACCTACGTTGGCCGTTCTCCGCCCCGCGTGTCAACGGCCCGAGGAGCCGGGGCGCCCCGAACGCCGCCTATTTGTGGTCCCGCTTTTTGAGGAAGCGGGCGATTTCGCGCGCGATGGGCATCGAGGTCGCCGTGCCGGGCTGCATCACGGACAGCGCCGCGACCGCGCTGGCGTAGTGCGCGGCTTCAAAAACGTTGTGGCGGAACTTGACGATGCCCGCCGCAAAACCGCCGACGAACGCGTCGCCGGCCCCGGCGGTGTCCACGACTTCCACGTCGTGGGCGTGAATGCGCAGGTAAACGTCGGGCTGGGAAACAAAGCACCCGCGGGCCCCGAGCGTCACAATCACCACCGGCACCTGCAGGCAACGGCACAGCCGGTGGAGGGCGTCGCCGCTGAGGGTTTGCAGCGTGGCCTCGGTGAACTCCCCGCCAGCGTTGTAAGGGGCGGAGCGCAACAGCGCCGCACATGGCGGGCAGCGCTTCACCAGCGCGGTGAACTCACTCTCATTTGGGATTACGACCTCGACGTGCCGCAGCACCGCCGGGTCGAACTCCGGGCGCATGGGCGCGGGATTGAAAACTGTCATGGCGCCGTTCCGCCGGGCGGTGCGGAGGACATGGGTCACCGTCGCATAGTCGGACTCGGCCTGGCACAAAACGACCTGCGCCGACGCGAGCAGGGGCAGGGGGACGTCGCGGGGCTTCAGCCCGAGGTTGGCGCCGAGCGAAATGATGATGTGGTTCTGGCCCGCGCCGTTGACCGTGATCGCGGCGGCGCCGGTTGCGTGCTTGGGTTTTTCCGCGAGGTGCACGTGCAGGCCGGCTTCACGGGCAAACAGTTTCGCCCGCCCCGCCGCGCCATCGGGCCCGACGGCGCCGATGAAAAGCGTGCCGATGCCGGCGCGCGCAGCCGCGACGGCTTGGTTGAAACCCTTGCCGCCGGGACCGGGCCGAAAGTCGCCGACCACGGTCTCGCCGGGACGGGGGAAACGCTCGGTGTAGAATGCCAGGTCCTGGACGTAGCTGCCGACAACAACGACCGGGGCCTTCATGACGCGGCGGGATCGAGGGTGCCGGCGCGCAACGCTTCGCGCAGCGAGTCCGCGCCGAAGGGTTTTTGCAGGAAGCCGTTCAGGTTCTGGCCGGCGAAGCGCTGCTTCGCGTCCTGGGCGCTGTAGCCGCTGAAGACGACGATGCGCTGGTCGGGCTGGAGTTGCCGCAGGGCCGTGAAGGTCGCGTAGCCGTCCATGCCGGGCATCGTGAGGTCGAGCAGCACGAGGTCGAAGCGGCTGCCGCGCTGGCGGAGGAATTCCACGGCCTGCTGGCCCGACTCGGCCTGCTTCACGGTGAAGCCGAAGAACGCCACCATCTGGGCGGCGGTTGCACGGACCGGTTCCTCGTCGTCGACGATCAACACCGTCCCGCTGCCGCGCCAGGTCCGCGCCACGGGCGCCGACTTGGCCGCCGGGGCCACGGGGGCCGTCTGGTCCTGGATCGGGAAGGCGAGCACGAAGGTGGTGCCCCGGCCGGGTTCGCTGATGACCCGCAGCGCGCCCTGGTGGCTGCGCATGATGCCCAGCGCGGCCGCCAGGCCGAGCCCGCGCCCGCTGCCCTTGGTGGAAAAGAAGGGATCGAAAATCCGCGCGCGCGTGGCGCGGTCGAGCCCCGGGCCGTTGTCGGTGATCTCGAGGCCGACGTACGTCCCGGGGGTGAGCTGCTGCCCGGCGCTCGCCTCGGCAAGCCACGCCTCGTCGACCGCCAGCGGGCGGGTCGAAATGTCGATGGTCCCGTCGCGGCGCCCGATGGCCTCGGCGGCGTTCTGCACGAGGTTGATCACGACCTGCCGGATCTGGGCGGGGTCGGCCGTGACGCCCGGCAGGTCGGGGGTCAGCGTGAACCGCAGCTGCGCGTGGGTGCCCGCGGAAAGGCGGAGCAGTTCGGTCGTCTCGCGGACGAGCGTGTTGAGATCGAGCGGCCGCGGGTCCAGGCGGCCGCGGCCGGCGTAGGCGAGCAGTTGCTGGCACAGCCCGGCGGCCACTTGGGACGCCTGCTCGATCTGGTTGAGGTTGGTTTGGGCGGTGGAGTCCGGCGTCAACGCCAGGCGCGCGAGGCTGGCGTTGCCCATGATGGCGGTGAGCAGGTTGTTGAAGTCGTGCGCCACGCCGCCCGCGAGCACGCCGAGGCTCTCGAGCTTCTGCACCTCCAGCAGCTTGCCCGCGATCTTCTCGCGCTCCCGGGCCACCGCCACGCGGTCGCTGATGTCGATGGCGAGGCCGATCATGCCGGTGATGCGGCCGTCGGGTTCGCGATGGGGCATGCACCGCACCTCGAAGGTGGCGCCCGCCAGCTCGCGTTGCACGGTGAACATTTCTCCGGCGAGCGCGCGGCGGACGTCGGTCAGCATGTCGGGGCGCGCCGCATAGCGATCGAAGACGCGATGGCCGACCGCCTCGCCGCTTACGCGGCCGATCGCGTTCAGGCCCGCGCCCTCGCACACCGTGAACACGCCGTTGGCGTCGATTGCGAACAGAACGACCGGCGCGTGCGCGAGCACGGTGGCCAGTTGGCGCTGGCGCTCAACCAGCTCAGTCTCGACCAGGCGGCGCTCGGTGATGTCCGTGATTTGCGAGACCACGTACTGGGGCGCCCCGGCCGCATCGCGGATCGCCCCCAACCGCACCTGCACGTGCACGGTTGAGCCATCCTTGCGGATGTAGCGCTTTTCGAAGGGCGGCACCTCGGCCAGGCCTTCACTGGCGCGAAGATTGGTGACCTTGGTCTTCTCCAGGTCGCCGGGATGCGTGATCTGCAACAGCGTCATCTGCAGCAATTCGTCGCGCTGATAGCCCAGCATGCGGCAGAAGGCCTCGTTCACCTCGATCAGGCGATGCTCGAGCGTGCTCAGCGCGATGCCGCCGGGCGCATGGTCGAAGATCAGCCGGCGGAATTCCGCCTGCTCGCGCAACTGTCGCTCCACGATGCGACGCTGGGCCAGGTCCTTGCGGAGGACCGCGACCATGGCGGCGGCGCCCGACAGGAAGAGGATGGCGCCGCCGAGCAGCCACAGCCACCCCCGGCGCGCCGCGGCGCGCCGGGCGATCCACTGGCTGGCGTCGAAGTCCACGCCCAGCACCGCCTCGACGGCGCCCGTGGCGTTGTGCAGCGGGACGAAGGCGCTGACCCAGGTGCCCCAGCGGTCGGTGACGATGTCCTCGTCAAAAACCATTTCACCGCGGAACGCCCGCAGCAGCGCCGGCGTGGTGCCGTCGTAGAGCTCGCCGGGCTTCGTGCGCTCCTCGCGCTCGCCCTCGAACACGCCGTTGTGGTCGTAGTCCGTCTCCGAATCCACCAGCAGGAAAATCGCGCCGTCGGCGCGCCGGCGGAACGTGTAGATGTCCGCAATCGCGGGGTTCAACCGGAGCCAGTTGAGCTCGGTCTGGATGAGCTCCAGGTAGAGCGGATCGTCGGGAGCGGGATTGTCCGGCAGGCGCGCGTGCCCGGCGCGCTGCATTTCCGCGGCATAGAAAGGCGCGAGCAACTCAACCTGGCGACGCAAGTCGTCCTGCGCGCGGGCCCCGGCGCGATTCACCAGCCACCAGCCGCCGCCAGCCATGACGACGAGGAGCACCCAGGTGATCGCCGGCACCGCCTGCATCCGGTTGGTCCGCACCAACCACGTGCCCAATCCGGACCACAGCGCGCCCACCAGGAGCAGGAACAGGAGATAGTCGGTGTTTTGGGCGAACCAACCGGTCATGATTACAAGCACGGACATGAACACTATTCCCCGCGGCAAAGCAACCTCCGCCACCGGGGCCATTCATCCAGCCGCCGGGCCGTTCGTCCATTCGGGGCGTGCGGGCGGGGCGGCCAAATGGGAACCTCAGGCATGCCTGTCACCGCTCCCGCCACCGTCGCCCGCCTGACGGACAGCCTTGCCGCGGCCCCGGTCGGCGTGGTTCCCTCCCGGACGGCCATGGACCCCGCCATCGACACCCAAGCCCGTCTGCACCAGGCCAAGGAGCGGCTGTACGTCCTGTGCCAGGTGGGCGGCTGGACCTTTTTCGGGTTGGTGCAGGTGTTCTTTGTCCTGACTTTTTCGCCGGATTACGTGGACCCGATCAAGTTGCTCGCTGGGTGTGTCCGCGTCATCGCCACCGGCCTGCTGCTGACCCACTACACCCGGCCCCGCCTCGCGGCCTGGGGTTGGAACGACCTCGGCTGGCGCGCGCTCCTGCCGCGCATCTTCCTGCTTGGCTTCGCGCTGTCGTTTGTTTGGTGCGCGTTTGGTTATCTGTTCGAGTTCGGGTTGCTGCACCTGCCCAACAAGAGCTCCGTGCCGCTCACGGTGTTGTTCGTGACCAGCTGGCTGAACGGCGGCGGCGTGATGATCGCCTGGCTGTGCGCCTACTACTTCTACCATATTTTCGAACGCCTGAACCGGCTGCAGATCGGCCAGCTCCAACTCGCCGCGAGCGTGAAGGAGGCCGAGTTGCGCGCGCTGAAGTCCCAGGTCAATCCCCACTTCCTGTTCAACTCGCTCAACAGCCTGCGGGCGCTGATCGACGAGGACGCGCCCCGCGCGCGCGAGGCGGTCACCCGGCTGGCCAACATGCTGCGCTACTCGCTGCAGTCGGGCCAGCAGGAGACGGTGCCGCTGGAGGACGAGATTCGGATCGTCGAGGACTACCTGGCGCTGGAGCACATCCGCCACGAGGACCGCCTGCGCGTGCGCTGGGAGGTCTCGGCCGACGTGCGCCATTGTTCGGTGCCGCCCATGTTGCTCCAGACGCTCGTTGAGAACGCCGTGAAGTATGGCATCGGCGCCCGGCGCGAGGGCGGCGAGATCGTGATCGCCGCGCGCGTCACCGAGGCGGCCCTGCACCTGCGGGTCAGCAATCCCGGCGACCTTTCCGCCCCGGCCAGCCCGGCGGCGGCGCGCGCGGGTTCCTCGACCGGCGTGGGCCTGCGCAACGCCTCGGACCGGCTCAAGCTGCTGTTCGGCGAGCGGGCGGTGCTCACGCTGCTGGCGGAACCGGCCGGCTGTGTCACCGCCGACGTCGTCATTCCCCTCAATGCCCCCGCCAAATGAAGGCCCTGATCATCGATGACGAGCGCCTCGCGCGCAACGAGCTCCGCCGCCTGTTGGCGGCGCACGCGGACATCGAGGTCGTCGGCGAGGCGGTCGACGTGGAGGACGCCCTGGCGAAGGTTGGCGGGCTGAAGCCCGAGCTGCTGTTCCTCGACGTGCAGATGCCCGGCGCCGACGGCTTCAGCCTGTTGGAGAAACTCGAGCCGCCGCTGCCGCTGGTGATTTTCACCACGGCCTATGACGAGTTCGCCGTGAAGGCGTTTGAGTTCAGCGCCATCGATTACCTCCTGAAGCCCATCGATCCCAACCGGCTCGTTGCCGCGCTGGAGAAGATTCGCCCGCGGGAAGCGACGGGTGTGGCCGCGGGGGTGGCGACGCACCGCTTGACGGCGGAAGACAAGGTCTTCGTGCGCGAAGGGGACCGTTGCTGGTTCGTTCCCGTGAAGAACATCCGGCTGCTCGAGTCCGAGGGGAACTACACCCGGCTGCATTTCGATGACCAGCAGCCGCAGCTGTTCCGCTCGCTCACCGCGATGGAGGAGCGCCTGGACTCCCGGAATTTTTTCCGCGCCAACCGCAAGCAGCTCATCAATCTCGCCTGGGTCGAGGGCATCGAGCCCTGGTTCAGTGGCGGCCTGTTGGTGAAGCTGAAGGGTGGCATGAAGGTCGAGCTCTCCCGCCGCCAGGCCCAGGACTTCCGCGAGCGGATGAGTCTCTGAAGAATTTTCCGCCCGTCGCGCCCAGCACCAACGCCTCCACGCCATGATCGAAGCCCATGAGTTGACCAAGACCTTCACGGACAAGAAACGCGGCCTGATCACGGCCGTGGATCGCGTCTCGTTCACCTGCCGCCCCGGCCAGATCTACGGCCTGCTCGGCGCCAACGGCGCGGGCAAGACCACGACCCTGCGCATGCTGGCCACGCTGCTGAAGCCCACCAGCGGGACGGCGAAACTCGCCGGCCACGACGTCGCCACCGCCGGCGTGCAGGTGCGCGCCAATGTCGGCTTCCTGGCCGCGAGCACGGCGCTGTACGGCCGGCTCACCGCGCGCGAGATGGTCACCTATTTCGGCGAGCTCAACGGGCTCGACGAGGCGGCGATCAAGGCGCGGCTCAAGGTTCTCGCGGACGAACTCGACATGCATGAGTTTCTCGACCGCCGGTGTGACAAGTTTTCCACAGGCATGAAGCAGAAGACGTCCATCGCGCGGACGCTCATTCACGACCCGGCCGTGATGATCTTCGACGAGCCGACGCTCGGCCTCGACGTGATGACCGCGCGGTCGATCGTGAAGTTCGTCCGCCAGTGCCGCGACCGCGGCAAGACGGTCATCTACTCGACCCACGTGATGAGCGAGGTGGAGAAACTCTGCGACACCATCGGCATCATCCACGGCGGCAAACTCGTCGCCGAGGGCACGCTGGCCGAACTCCGCAGCCGCTTTGGCGAGCAGGATATGGAGGAAATCTTCGTGAAAGCCGTCGGTGGTGAGGCGGCCCTGATCGCGGCGCTGAAAAACTGAGGACGTCCCATGAACTGGCAGCACATTGTCACGGTCTACTGCAAGGAACTGAAGGATTCGCTGCGCGACCGGCGCACGATCATCTCGATGATTGTCATCCCGACGATCCTCATGCCCCTGTTGATGTTTGGCGTCGGCTCGATCATGACCAAGGTGGTCAAGCAGGCGCGCGAGGAGGCCACTTCGCTCATGATCCTCGGCGGGGCGGACTCGCCAGGCGTGGTGGCCGCGCTCAAGGCCGACCCGCGGTTCCGCGTGGTGGCGCCCGGTGGTGACTACAAGCAGCTCGTCTCGGAGAAGAAGATCCGGCTCGCGGTCGAGATCCCGCCGGGTTTCGAGGCATCCCTGAAGACCGGCAGCAACCAGACGGTCATGTTGTATCACTACGAGGGCGAACTGAAGTCGAGCCTGGGGGCCAGCGCCGTCGAAAAGTTTTTCCGCGAGCTCCGCGAGCGCACGATCGAGCAGCGCCTGGTCGATCGCGGCATGAGCAGCGATGTGATCAAGCCCTTCGAAGTGCGTCGGCAGAACGTCGCGCCGCCGGAGCGGGTGGGCGGCAATGTCATCGGCGGCATCATTCCCTACATCATCATTATCCTGTGTTTCACCGGCGCGATGTACCCGGCCATCGACCTCACCGCGGGTGAAAAGGAGCGCGGGACGATGGAGACCCTGCTGTGCAGCCCGGTGCACCGGGTCAACATCGTCGTCGGCAAGTTCCTGATGGTGATGACCGCTTCCTTGGCGACCATGGGGCTCACGATGTTATCGACTTCCGTGAGCCTGGCCGCCGGCGCGAGCTTCTACACCGGCGGGGCAACGACAACCGCGGTGAAGGCCGGGGCCGCCAGTGCCCGGGGCGCCGCGGCCATGATGCCGTCGATCGACCCGATGGGCATCTTCGGCGTGTTCGCCATGATCGCGCCCGTGGCCGTGTTTTTTGCCGCGCTGCAGCTCACCATCGCGCTGGCGGCGAAGAGCTACAAGGAGGCGCAAAGCTACATCTCCCCGCTGATCATTGTCGTGATCATGCCCGCAATGATGGGCATGTTGCCGGGCATCGAGCTAAGTGCAAAGACCGCGCTCATCCCGATCCTCAACCTTTCGCTCGCCTGCAAGGAGATGTTGTCGGGCATCTGGCACTGGCCGTACCTTGCCTTGATCTTCGCCTCAACCTGCGTCTACGCCGCGATCGCGCTGGGTCTTTGCGTGCGCATGTTCAATCGCGAGGACGTCATGTTCCGCGCGTGACAGTTTTTGGCGCGGGCCGGAGTCCCGCGCCAAGAATTTTTCCGGGTTTCATAATTACGTAAAACCCGGGAGGTCAGGGGTAAACCCCGGGTAAATAGGCCCGGCGCCTCTAGGCAGGCTGCAACTGGAATGCTAGGGTGTGGTCGAAACCTCTCCACCCACCATGAACACGCACCACACGCAAGAGAACGCCCAGGAGACTGCCCACCTCGAGAAGCTGCGGGCCCAGCTTTCCACCGACATCGAGGCCATGCAGCAGAAGGAAGCCAGTTTGAAGGAGTACGAGCAGCGGCTGCGCCTGCTGATGGAGCACAATCGCCAGGGCCAGCCGGCCCCGCAGGCCAACCAGGTTTACGTGAGCTCGGGCCCGGACAGCCGCGCCGCGCTCGACGCCGAATGGGAGAAATACAACCGGGCCCACGCCCTGCTTGAAGCCGCGCGCCGCGGGCTGACCGATGACCGTCTGGCCTTCAAGGAGCGCGAGGAACGCCTTGTCCGCCGCGAGGAAGAGGTCGCGCGCCGCGAGGCGTGGATCAAGGCCCGCGAACAGGAACTCGCCGCCGCCCAAGTCGCCCAGACCGTGGCGCCCGCGCCGGATTCCAATCCGTCGTTCGTGACGTCCCCGCTCCGCGCCGCCAGCAAGCTGCTCAAGCCCAAGAAGGCCAAGCCGGCGGCCTGATCGTTTGCTCAACTTCTTGTTGATGGTGGAACCCGCGCTCCGCGCGGGTTTTTCCATTTTGGAAAGGTGCTCCCTGGGGCGCGGCCGCCGCGCGTTGCAATGTAGCAGCGGCGGTCACGCCGCTAGCGCCAGCGCTCTGACGAGCGCGGCTGCTTCTGGCACTGTCGCCGGACGAGACCGGCGAATTCCTCAGGCCTTTTCCAACTCCGCCAGCTTGGCGGCGGCGACTTCCCATGCGGTGGTGGCGGTCTGGAGCTGGTCCACGATGACGGAGAGTTCGCGATTGAGGTGCTGGGCCTTGCCGGAGGTGTAGCTTTCCGGCGCCTCCAGCGCGGCGGTGAGCTCGTTCTGCTTGGCTTCCAGCTTGGCGACTTCCTCTTCGAGCTTGCCGACCTCGGTGCGCAGTTTCTTGAGCTCCGCGGGCGAGGGTTTGGCGGGCGCCTTCGGCGCGGGGGCCGGGGCCTTGGCGGCCGCCTTGGCTTGTGAGGGCCGGGCGTCGGTGAAGCCGGCGGTCAGCGCGGCGCGCGCGTTGCTGGCCTTGGATTTCTCGAGGTAATAATCGTAGTTGCCGGCGTACGGCGTGAGGCGGCCGCTGTGCACATGCAGCACGTTTTTCGCGAGCGTCTTGATGAAATAAACGTCGTGGCTGATGAAGATCAGCGTGCCCTCGTAGTTCTTGAGCGCGTTCACGAGCGCATCGATCGACGGGATGTCCAGGTGCGTCGTGGGCTCGTCCATCAGCAGCAGGTTGGGCGGATTGACGAGCAGGCGGGCGAGGGCGAGGCGGGACTTTTCACCACCCGAAAGAACCGAAGCCTTCTTGAAGACATCATCCTTGCGGAACAGGAACCCGCCCAACACCGCGCGGGCCTGCTGCTCCGTGAGCTGGTTCTCGTTCGTGCGCAGCTCCATCACGTTCTCGAGCACCGTGAGGTCGAGCTTCACGTTGTCGCCGCGGTTCTGCGCGAAGTAGCCGGGCACCACGTTGCTGCCGAGTTCGCGCTTGCCGCCTTGGATCGGCACCACGTCGGCCAGAATCTTCAGGAGCGTCGACTTGCCGGCGCCGTTGGGACCGACGAGCACGATTTTCTGGCCGCGTTCGGCTTCGAAATTGAGGTCCTGGTAAACGACGTGGTCGCCGTAGGCCTGCTGCACGTGCTCGAGCGTCACGACCTTCAAGCCCGAGCGCGGCGGCTGCGGGAAGCGGAAATTGATCTTCTTGAGATCCTCCCACGGCTCCTCGACCGCGACTTCCTTGAGGCGCTCGATTTGCTTTTCCTTGGACTTGGCTCGCGTGGCCATGGAGGCCTTGGCGCCGAAGCGGTCGACGAACTTTTGCAGGTGGGCGATCTCGCGCTGCTGGTTCTTGAAAAGTGCGGCCTGCTGTTCCTTGCGGGCGTCCTTTTCGTTCAGGTAGTCGTCGTAGTTGCCCGTGTACTTGTTGAGCGTGCCGCTCTTCAGCTCGAGGATGCCGTTGCAGAGCGTGTTCAGGAACTCGCGATCGTGCGAAATGATCACCAAGCCGCCCGGGTAACGCGTCAGGTAATCCTGGAACCAGAGCAGCGCCTCGAGATCGAGGTGGTTGGTCGGTTCGTCCAGCATGAGCAGCGCGGGTTCGCTCACGAGCAAGCGCGCGAGGTGCGCGCGCATGACCCAGCCGCCCGAGAAGGACTTGGCCTGCTTCAGGAAGTCGTCTTCGCGGAAACCCAGGCCGGCGAGGATCTTCTTGGCGCGCGGTTCGAGGGTCCAGTCGATGTCGTAATCGTCGTCGTTCTCCGGCTCGAGCTTCTTGCCGCTGGTGGCGATGTGGAGGATGGTCTCATCGCCCACCGGAGCGCTTTCCTGCGGCAGGTAGCCGAAGTCCGCCCCGCGTTCCCATTCGATCGTGCCTTCGTCGGCCTGCTCCTCGCCGAGGATCAGGTTGAACAGGGTCGACTTGCCGGCGCCGTTGGGACCGACGAGGCCGAAGCGATCGGTGCGCGCAACGAACAGCGACACCCCGGAGAAGAGTTCACGGGTGCCGTAGGACTTGGCGACGTCGGCGAGGGTCAGCATGGAGAACCGGCGAGTGAGCCGGCTGGCTGCGCCTCCGTCAAGGGCTTTGCTCGGCGTCCCGCGGCTCGCGACCCGAGGCTCGGGCCAAACAGCTGTCCTGCCTCAAGATGGAGCGGTCGCGACCCGGATCAGGCCCTCACGCCCCCGGTGCGCCGGTTCGCAGGGCGGGTACCTTCACGTCAAACCTGACCGCGTCCAGTTGCTCGGGCGCCCGGCCGATCTTGCGCAGGAACGGGAGCCACCGCGGATCCTGGTGCACCTTGGTGAAGGTCCACTGGACCGCCGTGAGCGACAAGCCCGGGTCGCGGAACTCAATGGCCTTCTCCAGCCACTCGAAGCAGCGATCGGCCTCGCCACGGAAGGCGTAGACGTAGGCGATATTCCAGGCGGATTCCTTCGCGCTCTTGCTGATCATCTGGTTGAGCGCGGCATCGGACTCCGATTTCCGACCCATGGCGTGATAGACCAGGGCGAGGCCATCCAATTTCCAGTTCGCTGAGGTTTCCTGCTGAAATTCCGCCAAGGCGCCGGGCAGGTCGTTGTGGCGAAGGAGCGCGATCCCGATCGTATAGTGGGTGAGGCCGCGCGTGGGCGCGATTTGTTCCACCATGCGCAGATGCGCGATGCCTTCCGCGTCGCGTCCGGCCCGGAAGAGGGTGCCGCCGAGGGTTGCCCGGGCCATGGTGTTGAGCGGGTCGTGCGCCACCACGTATTCACCCATCGCGACAATCAGGTCGAACCGGCCCAGCGCCCGGCCAAAGCGCATGGCTTCGACCATGATGTCGGTGTTGGTGGGCTCGAGCGCCAGCGCCCGTTCGTAGTGGGCGGCAGCGGCGGCGAGATCGGAGCTGGTGGACTGGATGATGGAACCGAGGCTGGCGTGGGCCAGCGCGGACTCGGGATCGATGGCGAGCGCCCGTTCCGAGGCCTCTCGCGCCAACCGATAACCCTCATCGTTCGAACGGAGCCCGAGATCGGACTGCCCCATGTAGCACTGGGCCATCAGGCAAAGGGCGGGCACCAGGCGCGGGTCGATCGCCAGGGCCTGCTGGCACAGCGCGACCGCTTGGGCGAGGTTGGCGAGCTCACCCGCCCGGGCCAGCTGCCGGGCCTGGAGAAAAAGCGCATAGGCTTGCGGGTCGGCGGGCTTCGCCTTGGGCGCCTCGCCCAGCAGCGCGACCTTGAGCCGGCCCACCACGGCCGCCGCAATTTCATCCTGCACCGCGAAGATGTCATCGAGGGACCGATCATAGGTTTCCGACCAGAGGTGCGTGTCCGTACGGGCGTCGATCAGCTGGGCGGTGATGCGCAGCCGGTTGCCGGACTTGCGCACCGAGCCCTCGAGCACGTGGGCGACGCCCAATTCCTTGGCCACTTGGGACAGCTTGAGCTCCTTGCCCTTGTAGGAAAACGCCGAGCTCCGGGAGGTGACTTTCAGCGCCGGCACCTTTGCCAGCAGGTTGAGCAGTTCCTCGGAGAGGCCGTCGGAAAAATATTCCTGGTCCTTGGCCTGGCTCATGTCGACGAACGGCAGGACCGCAATCGAGCGGCTGTCGGCAGCCGCCGACTCAGGTGCCTTGGCGGCGGGCGCCGCGGGAGCCGGCGCCTGGACAACGGCGGCCTCCGGGGGAGCGCCGGGCCGCAGGAAGATGAACGCCAAGAGGGCGACGACCGCGAGCCCGAGCAAGGCGGAGACAATCGGGAAGCCGCGCTTGGCGGGGGCGGTCGCCGGAGCACTGCGCGCGGCGGAGCGGGACTCGCCGCCCCGGGCCGGCTGCAGCAGGCGCTTGATCTGCTCAACGAACTGCGGCGTCGGCTCGCCTCCGGGCAGACGGGTAAAGTGGGCGCGGAGGAACTGCTCCGGGACGTTGGCGTCGGCCTCACGCGTGTCGTCGACGATCACCGGGACGATGAAAGCGCGGCTGTCGGCCATGTCCTGCATGCGGTCCACCGCCGTACGCCACTCGCGTCGGAAATAGCCCTCCTCGCGTGCCTGCGTGTGCGCCGAAACGATCGGAATGAACAGGGCGCACTCGCGGATTTGTTTCCGAATCTTGGCGTCCCAGGCATCCCCGCCACGCAGCTCGTTCAGGTCAAACCAGACCTCAAGGCCGAAGCCGCGCAACGCCTCGGCGATGCGCCGGGCCGGTTCCGCATCCTCTCGGGCGTAGGATAGGAAGATGGCTCGACCAGGGTCCGACATACAGGTGCCCCTACATGCCCGCCGGGCCGGCTCCTTGCCAGTCTATTCCGGGTGCGCGGGGTGCGCGGCAACATTCGCTTTGCCATGCCGGCCGTTTGCGCGACCTTGCCGACATGCCCAACCGCCTCGCCGCCGAGCAATCGCCCTACCTGCGTCAACACGCCGACAATCCCGTCGACTGGCTCCCGTGGGGCGAGGAGGCGTTTGCCCGCGCGCGGGAGGGCAACAAGCCGATTTTCCTGAGCATCGGCTACTCGACGTGCCACTGGTGCCACGTCATGGCGCACGAATCATTCGAAAACGCCGACGTGGCCGCGATCCTCAACCGCGACTTTGTGCCGGTGAAACTCGACCGCGAGGAGCGGCCGGATCTCGACCGCGTGTACATGACGTACGTGCAGCAAACCACCGGCCACGGCGGCTGGCCGATGAGCGTGTGGCTGACGCCCGACCTGAAGCCGTTTTATGGCGGCACCTATTTCCCGCCGGAGGACCGCCATGGCCGGCCGGGGTTCATCACGGTGTTGAATGCCATCACGCAGCACTGGCGCGAGAAGCGCGACAAGATCACCGCCGGCGCCGAAGAGGTGGTGGCCGCGTTACGGCGGTACGCCGTCGAGGGCCCCGCGCGCGAACAGCCCGCCGAGGGCGCGGCCGAGGTCTCGTTGCCGGAGGCAGCCAGCGACGCGTTGACCAAGGCCTTCCAGTATTTCTACGAGGCGCACGATCCCAACTGGGGCGGCTTCGGCGGCGCGCCCAAGTTCCCGCGTCCGTCCGTGCTGAATTTTCTTTTCCGAGTGGCGGCCCTGCAGGGACCGACCACCGCGGTCGGCGTCGAGATGATCAAGATGGCCGGGTTCACGCTGCGCAAAATGGCCGAAGGTGGCCTGCAGGACCACGTGGGCGGCGGCTTCCACCGCTACTCGGTCGACGAGCGCTGGTTCGTGTCGCACTTCGAAAAAATGCTCTACGACCAGGCGCAGCTCGCCATCGCCTACGTCGAGGCGCGCCAGGCAACGGGTGAGGCGGTGTATGGCTGGGTCGCGCATGACACCTTTGCTTACGTGCAGCGGGACCTCACGTCGCCGCAAGGTGGATTCTATTCGGCGGAGGATGCCGACAGCCTGCTGGCCCACGGCAAACCGGAGCACGCGGAGGGCGCGTTCTATGTGTGGACGAAGGAGGAAATCGACGCGGTGCTCGGCGCCGATGCGGAGTTCTTCTGCACCCATTTCGGCATCAAGGCGGGCGGCAACGTTGATCAGGACCCGCAGGGCGAGTTCGTGGGCAAGAACGTGCTGATGCAGCGCCAGTCGCTGGCGACCACTGCGCGGGACCACGGGCTCGACCTCGCTGTTGCCAGCGAAAAACTGCTCGCCGCCTTCGAAAAACTCCGGGCGGCCCGGGCGAAGCGTCCGCGTCCGCACCTCGACGACAAAATCCTCACCGCCTGGAACGGCCTGATGATTTCCGCTTTCGCGCGGGGTGCGCGGCTGCTCGCGGCGGGCGGAGGCTCGACGCCCCCGACCGACGGCCTCCTGCGCAGCGCCACGCGCGCGGCGGAGTTCATCCAACGCGAGCTGTACGATGAGGCGGCCGGCATCGTGTACCGCAGCTGGCGCGGTTCGCGGGGCAACATCCAGGGTTTCGCGGAGGACTATGCCTACCTCATCCAGGGGTTGCTCGATCTCTACGAGGCGGGCTTCGAGATCCGGTGGTTGCGTTGGGCCGAGCAGTTGCAGCTCACGATGGACGCGCTCTTCGAGGACGCCGAGCGCGGCGGTTATTTCAACTCCCGGGCCGACGATCCCACGGTGATCGTTCGCCTCAAGGAAGATCACGATGGCGCGGAACCGTCCGCGAACTCGGTGGCGATCCTGAACCTGCTGCGCCTCGATGCGCTGGTGGGCTTCACCGGCGCGCGCGACCGGGCGCTCAAGGCCATCGCCGCCTTGCGGCCGCAGTGGTCGGCGATCCCGCACAGCCTGCCGCAACTCCTCGGCGCATTTGAACTCGCCCTCGACGCCCCGCGCACGGTGGTACTCGCGGGCGAGCGCGACACGCCGGCTTTCCGCGCGCTGGCGGCAACCTTGGACGAGCAACTCGGGCCAAGGCGTTCGGTGCTGTGGGTTGACGGCGGCGTCGGCCAGCACTGGCTGGCCACGCGACGTCCGTACCTCGCCGAAATGAAGCCCGTCAACGGACAGCCCACCGCCTACCTCTGCGAGAACTTCGCCTGCCAGGCGCCGGTGACGGATCCCGCGGCGCTGCGCCAGTTGTTGGCGTGAGAGCGTGGGTTCAAATTGGAGGAGCCTGCTTGCAGGCGATTTCACTCTTTCCGTGGGCGCGCCAAATCCGGCAGGCAGGGACGCCTGCCGCTACCAAGTCTTCCAAACGGGGCGTCAGCGCGCGAGGGCCGCGTCGACGAGACGCCGGTCGCCGTCATTCCGCGCCGGTTTGATGCCGAGCACCTCGCAAAGCAAGTTGTAGAGGTGGATGTTGGCCACGGCCGGAATTTCGGTGCGCGGCTTGAAGGCGGGCCCGACGGCGGTGAAGAAGGCGCCCATGTTGGGGAAAGCCGGGTCCCAGCCATGCGTCGCGCGGCTGGTGCGCGCCCATGCGACGGACCAGCGTGACTTCTCCTCGATGGTCCAGTGATCCTCGGCGAGGAGCAGGATGGGCGGAATGCTGCGGCCGTCGCGGTAGTGCAGTTCCGCGGGCACCTCTTCGCGACGGTAAACCTTGATTGCCGGCGGCAGTTTTTTGCGGATCTCGGCAATCAGCGCGTCGGTATCGACGCCGGGATTGGGGCGCACGCCGCCGTATGGGCCGGTGGCTTCCACGCGGACTTTTTTGATGTCCATCAGGTCCTCAAAGAAAACCGTCTGCTCGGGGCTCGTCTCGGACATGCCGTGATCCGACACGATCACGAGGTTCGCGGAATCACGCAGGCCAAGCCGCTCCAGGCCGGCGAGCAACCGCGCAATCGCCTCGTCCGCCTCCTTGACGGCGGCCTTGGTTTCCGGGGCGAGCGGGCCGAACTTGTGGCCCATGTCGTCGACGATGTCGAAATACAGCGTGAAGAACTTCGGACGCTGGTCCGGCGGCAACGCGAGCCAGGCGAGCAGGCCGTCCACGCGCTCGGCCGCCTTGAGTTTTTTGTCAAAGGGCTTGAACAGCGTTGGCCGCCGGCCCTGGTGTTCCGCCTCGGCGCCGGGCCAGAAGAAGCAGCCGGCGCGCACGCCCTGTTTCTCGGCGGTGATCCACACCGGCTCGCCGCCGCTCCACCAGCGCGCGTCGGTCTTGGTCATGTCGAACTTCGCGTTGTCGACCGGATCATAGAACCAGTTGGCGACGATGCCGTGGTGCGCGGGATAAAGGCCGGTGACCAGGGTGTAGTGGTTGGGGAAGGTCTTGGACGGGAAGCTGGGGATGAGTTTCGTCGCGTGCACGCCGGCCTCGGCGAGCGACTTGATCGTCGGCGCGTCGTGAATCTGCAGGTAGTCCCAGCGGAAGGCGTCGATCGAGATCAGGATCAGCGGGCCGCCTTGGGCTGCGCGCGGCGGGGTGGAACAGGACACGAGCAGACCGCACGTCAGCACGCCGAGGATCGCCAGAAAGCGCTTCATCCCGGCAAGTTGGCGGATTGCGTCCGGTCGCGCAACCTGCTTCCTCAGAACCATGACCGACGCCGAACGCCTGACCCGACTGGAGGAGCGCTATGCGCATTTGCAGCGCCATAGCACCGAACAGGACAAGGTCATGCTGCAGCTCGCGGAGGACCTCGCCAAGCTGCGCAAGGAACTCGCGGCGTTGCGCGCGCAGCAGGCGGGACCGCGGGAAGCCGAGGAGCCGGCGGACGAGAAACCGCCGCATTATTGAATCGCTTCAAGGTGGAACCCGGCCGCTGGACGGGTTGGTGGAAATACGCGCAGGCGGCCGGGGTTTCATCCGGACATCCTGAAAGCCTGTCCGGAGGCCAGGCTCCACCTTAACCTTAAAAAAGCGCCGTGACCTCGACGTGCTGGCCGGGTTCGACAAAGACCTCGCCGGACAGGGCGGCGGTTTCGTCGTTCTTGTAGAGCTTGCACGCGACCGGGGCAGTCGCCTCGTCGGTGGACCAGCCCCATTTGCCGATCGAGACGAATTTCATGGGCACGCCCTTGTCCCAACTCAGGCCCGGGCCGTCGCCGCGGATGTAGAGCTTGTTGCCGATGCCGATGTACGCGGTGACGAGCAGGCGGGTCGCGCCGTCGGCGGACACCGACGATTCGGCCTTGGCGGGCGCTTCGGCGGACAGGTCGACGGCGGGCTCCTCGGTGGGGGCCGGGGCCGTGTCAGCGGGTGAATCCGGGAACGCGGCCTCGCCCGAGCTTTCGGCCGGCGTGTCGCCGGGCATCGCCTCGGACATCGCTGCGAGCGTGTCCTCCGGCTTGGGTTTGCGCGGGGCGCGGGGCTTCTTCGGCTTCGGCTCGGCCGGCGCGGCGGCGGGAGTTTCGCTGATGGAAACCGATTCAACCACCGGTGCCGGCGCGGCCGGGGCCGTCGGGGTGTCCTCGACCGCCGGTGCCTGGGCGGGCGCTTCGACGACCGGCGCCGGAGCCGGGGCGGCGGCCGCGACCGTCGTGACGGTGACCGAAAGCTTGGCCAGCTTGGCCTCAGTGGCGGCGACGATTGAATTGAGGGTGGCGGTGAATTTCTCCGCCGCGGCGGCCTGGGCCTCGTCCTTGGCGCGATTGAAGGCGGCCAGCTCCTGTTGCACGCGGCCGGCTTCCGTGGAGAGCGCGGCGATTTGTTTCCGCGCGGCGGCCTCGAGGCCGGACAGTTCCGTGGCGGTCTTGTGAATCTTGTCGGCGATCGCCTGCAGGCGTTCGCTCTCGCTTTGGCGGAGGGCGGCGAGTTCCTCGTTCAGGCGTTCCTTCTCCTCGTCCTCGTTCTGCGCGAGCTGCTGGTTGAACTCGGCCAGCTTCTCCTGCATCCGGTAGGGCAGGTTTTCCGCGGCGTGGGCGGTTTTGTGCACCGCCTCCTCGACCGCCTTGATCTGCGCGGCGGCGCGGGCGAGGCTTTCGCTGGCCGCGTTGAGACGCTGCACGTGGTCGGCGATCTTGGCGCGCTCCGCCTGCACGTATTCCGCCGAGTCTGCGGCGTAATCGATGAGGAACGGGATCAGGCCGACGATGGCGGCGAGGCCCACGCACACGACGGCGCTGATGAACGGCAGAGGTGCGTAGGGATTCTTGTCATTGAAGAAGATGATGATGAACGCCGTGAGCAGCAGGCCGAGGTCGATCACCAAAAAGATCCATTTGGGCAGACGGGGGGCGGGGTCCAGGTTCATAGGGCGAGTCGCGCGCACGCTTCTTTTCGCGGGCCGGGGCTGTTTTCTCAAGGCAAAACACCACCCGCCGCCGACGGACGCGACCCGGCGCGCGAGGAATAGGTTTGAGAAAAACCGTCGCGCGGTCAGGTTCGCCGTGCCGATGAACTTTTCCCACTTCGTGCGGATTGATCGGGAGCGTCGCGGGGTCGAGCGCCACTACGTGGTGCACACCGGCAACCCGCAGTTCACCCTGGAACTCACGCCGGACCAGGATGCGCCGGACAAGAAGGGGCGGGGCGTCATCAAGCGCCTGTGCGTCCCCAACTCCTGGGCGGGCGACTACGGCCAGTACGCCAAGATGCTGTCCGCCGCGCAGGAATTCTTCGCGCAATCGCACCCGCCGCCCGCGCGATGAGTGGTCGCCGGATTCCGGACCGGCCGGGTCTTCAGGTAGGGCGGTG
>JBGAKQ010000026.1:0-69816 GCA_044224295.1 Lacunisphaera sp.
GAATTGAGTGGGGAGGGACATGGGAAAAGTGAAGGTGAGAGTGAAAGTGAGAGGGGGCGGGCGGGTGGGAGTCAATGCGCAGGTGGAGACATGACAGGGATGGGGTCCTTGTAGTCACAGGCGTCCCTGCCTGTGAAGTCGGCAGGCACGGAGGCCTGCCGCTACAGGTCGACTTGTGCATTTCGCGCGAATCTGCCCTCCTCGGCGCATGACCGATTCCACGCCGGGTTCCGTTTCGATTTGGCGTCCGCTGGTGGCGGGTGGTTTGGTTTGCGGAGTGCTCGACATCAACGCGGCGTTTATCAGCGCGTACCTGACGGCGGAGCGCACGCCCATGTTTGTGCTGCGGGCGGTGGCGAGTGCGCTGTTGGGGCGCGACCTTGCGTTCAACAGCGGCGCTTGGGTCGGGGCGGTCGGGTTGGCGATGCACTTCACGGTGGCGTTCACGGCGACGCTGGTGTTCGTGCTGTTCAGCCGCAAGTGGCCGGCGCTGCTGCGCCACGCCGTGCCGGCGGGCATGGCGTTTGGCGTGGGCGTTTACCTATTCATGAACTGCGTCACGATCCCGCTGTGCTCCTGGTTCCGCAGCCTGTACCTGCACACGCCGGTGAACTGGGCGCATGCGCCGTTCGGCTGGCCGCAGTTCCTGATCCACGTGTTCATTGTTGGTCTCTCAATTGCGCTGGCGGTCAAAACCGCCAGCCGGGCAACGGCGTCTTGACGTGACGGCCCCTTGGTGGCGCTTAAGCGGAAACCTACGCGCGAAAACATGACCCTGATTGCAATCCTCCCATGAGCGGCGTGGTGACGATGAAGACCATCGCGGCGCAGGCCGGCGTGACGCAGGCGACGGTGTCGATGTGCCTGGCAAACAACCCGCGCATCCCCGCGGCGACGCGGGCGCGCGTCCAGAGCATGGCCGAGAAGCTCGGTTACCGGCCGAATCCGTATGTGTCCGCACTGATGCGCATCCGGCGCCAGGGCCGCGCGCACCGCGAGATGCCAGTGATCGCGCTGGTCAACGGCCTGGAAGACCCGCACGCGTGGGCGCGCACCGCGCCGCCGACCGTGCGGTTAATGCGCGAGGGCGCCATCGAGCGGGCGACGCTCCGGGGCTACCGCGCGCAGGAATTCTGGCTGCACCAGGACGGCATGTCACCGGAGCGGTTCAGCGGCATGTTGCATGCGCGGGGCATCCAGGGGTTGTTGCTTGGGCCGCTGGCCTATGGGGCGCCGACGCCCGCGCTGCGTTGGGAACACTTTGCGGCCGTCCGACTCGGGGTGCCGTTGTCGACGCCGACCCTGACGACCGTCTGCAACGACCACTATTTCTCGGCGCTGCAGGTCGTGCGCGAATGCCACAAGCTCGGCTATCGCCGCCCGGGACTCGTCGTGTTGCGCAGCCACCGCGAGCGTTTCCATGGCCGCTGGGACGGCGGCATCGTCATGTCCCGCCACCTGCTGCCCGGCGTGCGGCCGGTGGAGTCGCTGTTGCTCGAAAGCTGGGACGACCTGGCGCCGGTGGCGGCTTGGCTCAAACGGCACCGGCCCGACGTGATCATTTCGCCGTCGGCGGACGTCCTCCTGGCGCACCTCAAGCGTCTGAAGCGCGCGGTGCCGCGCGACATCGGGCTCGCTTCGCTCGCGTGCCCGCGGCCCGGCGATACCCTCAGCGGCATTTGCCAGAACGGCACCCTGATTGGCGCCACCGGGATGGACACCCTGATCAGCATGCTCGAGCGCAACGAGCGCGGCCTGCCCGCGCAGGCGCAGACCGTCATGGTCGAGGGCGTGTGGAACCCCGGACGCACTTTGCGCGGTCCTTAAGCATTTAAACGCCGTCCCGATTGTCGCGCGCCCGGCGGGCGACAGAGTGACGGCGAAACCTTACCCCATGCGTTACCCCCTGATCACCCTCCTCGGCCTGGCCGCGTCGCTTGGCGGCATTGCCGCCACCTTCCCCTTGGGACCGCTCGTGAACTCGCGCGATGCGGATTTCGAGCATGCACGTCCCCAGGTCGACAAGGCCGCCAACAGCCGGCCTATGGTGATTGCCGGCCAATCGTATGCGCAGGGCTTCGGCACCCAGGCCGACGGCCGGTTCGCCCTCGAGCTGAAGGGTGCCACGCGTTTCGTCGGCTCCGTGGGCATCGACGATGCCACCACGAGCGACCTGCCGATTCAGATCGAACTCCAGCTGGACGGCCGGGTGGTCTGGGAAAAACAAATCCGCCGCGGCGAGCCCGCGGTGGCGGTCGACTTGGATTTAAAGGGCGGCCAGACCCTCGTCGTGGCCGGCCGCGACCTCGGCAACAATTACACGCAGGCCTTGGTGGACTGGGTTGACGCCCGTTTTGAAACGGACGGGGAAAAACCCGCCTCGGTCGTCGTGCCGGCGCTCGCGGAACCCGCGGTGATCCTCACGCCCGCCGCTCCCGCGACGCCCCGCATCAATGGGCCCCGCGTGGTCGGGGTGCGGCCCGGACATCCTTTCCTCCATCAAATCCCCGCCACCGGCGATCGGCCGATGAAGTTTGCGGCGGATGGACTCCCGGCCGGGCTGGCGCTCGATGCGCAGACGGGCCGGATCACCGGCGCGCTCGCCGCGCCGGGCACGCATCGGGTGACATTGCGCGCCACGAACGCGCGCGGCACGGAAAGTCAGGTGCTGCGCATCGAGGTGGGCGAAACGATTTCGCTCACGCCGGCGATGGGTTGGAACAGCTGGAACTGCTGGGGCGTTTCCGTGGACCAGGAAAAGGTGCTCGCCTCCGCCCGTGCGATCGTGGCGAGCGGGCTCGTCAACCACGGCTGGTCGTACGTCAACATCGACGACACCTGGCAGGGCGCGCGGCCGGGGCCGACGCACGCGCTGCAGGCGAACGCGAAGTTTCCGGACATGAAGAAATTTTGCGACGAGGTCCATGCGATGGGCCTGAAAGCGGGCATTTACTCGACGCCGTGGATCACGAGTTACGCCAATCATCCCGGTGGCAGCGCCGACAATCCCGCGGGCGATTGGGTGAAGCCGCCTTCGCCGAAACAACCCAACCGCAAGGTCAAGCCGTGGCATCTCGGCGATTACTCCTTTGCCGAGGTCGACGCGAAGCAGTGGGCCGAGTGGGGGATCGATTACCTGAAGTATGATTGGAACCCCAACGAGCTGCCGGAAACCAAGGCGATGGCCGATGCGTTGCGGGCCTCGGGCCGCGACATCGTTTACAGCCTCTCGAACAACGCGTCGTTTGCTTCCGCCGAGGGCTTGTCGGCGCTCGCGAACTCGTGGCGCACGACCGGCGACATCCGGGACACCTGGGGGCATCTGCGCGGGATTTGGGCGCAGCAGGAGAAATGGCGTCCGTTTGCGCGCCCCGGGCATTGGAATGACCCGGACATGCTCGTGGTTGGGCCGGTGGACGTCGGCAGCGGCAAGAGCATCCGGCCGTCGCGCCTCACGCCGAACGAACAATATACGCACATCACGCTGTGGTGCCTGTTGTCCGCGCCGTTGCTGATCGGTTGCCCGGTCGAGAAGGCCGACGAGTTCACGCTGAGTTTGTTGTCGAACGATGAGGTTCTCGCGATCAACCAGGATGAACTCGGCCGCCAAGCCAGGCAGGCGGTTGTGGACGGACGCAAGCAGGTCTACGTGAAGGAGCTCGCGGACGGCTCGTACGCGATTGGGTTGTTCAATCTCGCCCAGGAACCACAGACGATCGCGGTATCGTGGGCGCAGCTCGGTTTGGCGAAGCCCAGCCGCCTGCGCGATCTGTGGAGGCAACAGGATGGGTCGGTGGCGGGCGATCAGTTCAGCATTGAAGTCGGCCGCCATGGCACGCACCTGATCCGGGTGTGGCCAACGCGCTGAACATTGGTGCCGATTTGAAAGTAGCAGCCGTCGTCAGACGGCTGGCGTAAGCGGTCTAACGATCGCGGCCACTTCATCTCCCGGCGCTTTTTCGGTCGGGCCGGCCCGCGGAGGAATAGTTGTGACCCGGCGGCGTTGGACCTTAGAAACGGTGCATGGACATACGCGCGCGCCTCGGGCTGGTCGGTCTTTTCCTCATCCTATCGGCCAGCGCCTGGGCAGCGCAGCCGGCCACTTCGCCGACGTTCACCGTGACCCCGCGAGGGCGCGAGCTGCTGAGTGCATCGCTCGTTTTCTGTGAAAAGAACTGGGATGACCGCGCCGCGATGGTGACGTCGCCCGGCGGCGTCGACCCCTCGCCTGATGATCCGCGTCAGCATCGCGTGCGTGAAACGGTGTGGTACGCGCTCGGCTTGGTGTTGCGGAACGAGCCAGGCGATCTCGTCCGCGCAGGGCGCGCGATCGACGCCGTGCTGGCGCAACAGTTTAATGCTCCCGGCCAGCGCTGGGACGGAACCTTCCGGCGTGGCGTCGAGGAATCCGACCCGCCCGCCAAGGGCGCCAAGATGTGGGAACACTATGATCCGAACTGGCGCCAGTTTGTCGGCACGACGCTCGCGCTCATCCTGATCCGCGGCGGCGATCGACTGCCGGCGGACCTGGTCGCGCGAATGGAGCGCGCCATCGCCCGCGCCGTGGAGGGCGAGCTGGCCGATAAGCGCCTGAAGCCCGGCTACACCAACATCGCGCTCATGCATGGCTTTCTCTGGAGCTGGGCGGGCCAGCGCTTGGGCAAGGCCGATTGGGTGACGAACGGCGAGGCCTGGTGTCAGGCAGTCCACCAGTTGTGGGCGACGCATCGCGCCTTCGACGAATACAATTCGCCGACCTACTACGGTGTCGATCTCTACGGCCTCGCGCTGTGGCGTGAATTCGGCCCGACCGACAAAATCCGCACGCTCGGTGCCGAGATGGAAGCCGGCCTGTGGCGCGACATCGGCGACTACTATCACGCCGGCTTGAAGAACGTCTGCGGGCCTTTCGATCGTTCATATGGCATGGACATGCGTCGGTATGTGGCGCTGACGGGCGTCTGGATTGGTCTCGTCGTTCCCGCGGAGCTGACGCCGTTGCCCGACCCAACGAAGCCGATGGCCCACGGCCATGATTTCTTCTGCGTGCCGACCTACGTGGCGCTCAACCTGCAGGTTCCGGCGGAGGCCGCGGCCAGCTTCCGCAGGTTTCAAGGCGCGCGCCAGCTCACCCGGCCCATCAGCGGGCCGCGCGTGGCCACCGCCTGGATTGGCGAGAACCTGATGCTGGGCGGGGAGATCACCGGCAACACCCGCGGTGCCAACAAGGCCACCAGCCAGTTTCATCCGGCAACGATGCATTGGCGCGCGCCGGGCGACGACGTCGGTTGGATGCGCTTGTTCGCCTCGCCGAATTGCGATGCGAAAGCCGAGGCCGGCCTGCTCACGGTGACGAGTGCCGCACCGGGCGATTTCACTTACCGGCTTTGCGTCAGAGGCCTGAAAACGGAGAATCTATCGAAGGATCAGTGGACCATGCCGGGCCTCCGCGTCCAGGTGGAGACGGACGCCAAGGAAATCCAAACGCAAGCCGGCAAGGACTACGTCGACGTGACCTACAAGGACGCGACGCGATTCGCGCTGCGTGCGAAGGCTTCCCTGCGATGACAAGCCTGCGGGGCAATGTCTTCCGGTGGAGCGCGTTGCCCTCAACGCGCTATAGGATTCCCGCCAGCCCCCAAGCAGCGCGTTAGGGACAACGCGCTCCACCTCATACAACCTTCCCTCCTGGTTGGTGGGAGAGTCGTTCGGGCAGATTACGCTTGGATCGCGTTGACCGACCAGCGGGGTGAGGGCACCCCGCCTCCAAGAAAAAAATGCAATCTTGCTTCAGCGCACCACCGTGTCGCCCTCGATCTCGACGACGTAGACCGTGCCCATCGCGTCGTTCACGTAGCGGCTGACGTTCACGTAGCGACGGCCGTCCTTCACCGTCTTCACTTCGAACGGCGTCCGTTTCGGGTCGGCGAGTTCGTAAACGGCGGTGATCTTGTTCTTGAAGTCGGGCAGCGCGAACCAGCCCTCGTTCCGCTCGCGCTCCGCGTGGAAGATCGTGAAGAAAAGCTTCCCGGGCTTCGAGGTGCAGCGCCAGTCGTTGTAGTTGAGGAAGATCTTTTCGCCCGCGCGGTTTTTGAGGTTGGTGACGTAGTCGCCGAACTCCTCGCCGAAGGGCGAGCGGCGGGAGCCATAGATCGCCTCGCCGTTGACCTTGAGCCAGGCACCCACTTGGCGAAGCGTGTCCTGGCTTGGTTGCGGGATCACGCCCTCGGCGGTCGGGCCGACGTTGAGCAGGTAGTTGCCGCCCTTGGACGCGATGTCGACGAGCTTGAAGATCACCTCGCCCGGCGACTTCCAGTTGTGGTCGTCGCTGCGGTAGCCCCACGTCTGGTTGAGCGTCGCGGGGACTTCAAACGCATCGTCGGTTGCCTTCGGCGGGATGACGTTGTCGCCGGTGCTCACGTAGTCGCCGACCTTGCCCAGCCGGCCGTCGATCAGGGTGTTCGGCTGCAGGCTGCGCACGATGTTGGTCAGGCGCACCGGGCGGTCGCCGGTCATCATCTGCGGCGTGTCGAACCAGATGAGGCAGAGCGGGCCGTAGTTGGTGAGCAATTCGCGCAGCTGCGGTTCGGCTTTTTCCTGGAGGTATTTGTCGTAGGAGCCATCCTTGTCCTTCACCTCGTTGGCCGGGAAGTCCCAGTTGTTGCCGGTGCCGCCGCGCTCGTGCCAGTCCTGCGACTGCGAGTAGTACACGCCGAAGCGCAGGCCGCGTTTCGCGCAGGCGTCGGCGAGTTCCTTGATGATGTCGCGCTTGAACGGCGTGGCGTCGACGACGTTGAACTTGCTGGCGTTGGACTTGAAGAGCGCGAAGCCGTCGTGGTGCTTGGAGGTGATGACGACGTACTTCATGCCCGCGTCGACCGCCAGCTGTGCCCACGCGTCGGCGTCGAAGCGCACGGGGTTGAACCATTGGGTGAGCTGTTCGTACTCGGCGACGGGGATGCGCAGGCGGTTCTGGATCCACTCGCCGATGCCCGGGGAACGCTGGCCCTTCCAATAGCCGGCGGGGATGGAGTAGAGGCCCCAGTGAATGAAGAGCCCGAACTTGTCATGCCGGAACCACTCGAGCCGCTTTTCCTTAACGGCCGCACTCTCCGAGTCGGCGGCGGGCAGCGGATCGGCGGCGCGGATCGAAGACAGGAGCGTGGCAGCGCTGAGCGCCGCAAGGGTGAGGGATTTGAATTTCATGGGGTAGAGGTAAGGGGTTTTGGTGGGAGGGGTTTTATACCCCGACCGCGAAGGCGGCACGAATTCCGTCGGGGTATAAAACCCCTCCCACCAGGAAGGCCGAAAAGCGGGTCAGCCCTGGGCTTGGTAAAGCTTGAGCAGCGCCTGGGTGCCGTCCTCGGACCAGCCGCGGGCGGCGACCTCGTCGTAGAGTTTCTTCGCCTGCTTGAGTCCCGGGAGGTCAAGCTTCATGGCCTCGGCGGATTCCAGGGCGATGCGCATGTCCTTGAGGAAATGCTTCACATAAAACCCCGGGGCGAAATCGCCCTTGAGGGCGCGTGGGGCCAGGTTGTTGAGCGACCAACTGGCGGCCGCGCCGCCGCCGATGCTTTCGATGACGCGCGCCGGGTCGAGGCCCGCCTTCCGCGCGTAGGTGAGGGCCTCGCACCAGGACATCATGATCGACGCGATGGAAATCTGGTTTGCCATCTTGCAATGCTGCCCCGCGCCCGGGCCGCCCTGCAGGACGATGTTTTTGCCCATCAGTTCGAAGAGAGGCTTGGTGCTGGCGAACGCCGTGGCGTCGCCGCCGACCATGATCACGAGGCGCGCCTCGCGCGCGCCAATGTCGCCGCCCGAAACCGGCGCGTCGAGCGCTGCGAGTCCCTTCGCGGCCGCCGCCTCCGCGATGCGCGCCGCCAGGAGCGGGCTGGAGGTCGTCATGTCCACCAACACCGCGCCGCGCCTGGCCGAAGCCAGGACGCCACCCGCGCCGAAATAGGTTTCCTCCACATCGCTCGGGAAGCCCACGATCGTGAACACAAAATCCGCCTGCGCCGCGGCGGCCCCGGCGCTGTCATGCCAGTGCGCGCCGGCGTCCAGCAGCGGCTGCGCCTTGGCCTTGGTGCGATTAAACACGTGGACCGTGTGGCCCGCCTTGAGGAGGTGGCCCGCCATGCTGCGACCCATGACGCCGGTGCCAATGAAAGCGATCGAGGAGGAGGACATGCCAGCAGGGTTGCGAAAAAATCGAAGCCGCCAAGCAGCGAAATGGTTTTTACCGGAGGCTCCGGAGAACGCGGTGAAATCAAGCGCTCCGCGCTCTTTGCGACCTTGGTGTAGAAATGTCTTGGTCAGGGCTGGGACGGATCGCCATCCTTGCGTGAATGCAGATCCTGAACACGCTCGCGCCGGTTTTCCTGCTCATCGCGGTGGGCGCGGGGCTGCAGCGTTCGGGGTTTGTGTCGCCGGATTTCCTGAAGGAGGCCAATCGCGTCACGTACTGGCTCGGTCTGCCCGCGTTGTTGTTTTCGCAGCTGGCCGCGTCGTTTCACCAGGCCGATGGCGCCGGATTGATGCTCGGCGCGATGTTTGGCGCCACGTGTGTGCTCGTGCTGGCGAGTTACCTGGCGGCGTGGCTGCTGCGCGTGCCCGGCCCGGCGGCCGGCACGTTCGTGCAGGCGGGGTTTCGCGGCAACCTGGCGTTCGTGGGCCTGCCGATCATCTACTCACTGCCGGACACGCCGCTGTTCGGCGGGATTTCCACGCGCACCGCCGCACTGGTCACCGTCGCGCCCATGATGGTTTTCTACAACATCGCCGGCGTGGTGGTGTTGCTTCTCAGCCAGCACAAGCTCAGCTGGAAAATGCTGTGGCCCTTCGCGCGACAGCTTGCCACGACGCCGCCCTTGGTCGCGACGTTTGCCGGCATGGGGTTCGCCATCGCCGGCTGGAAACTGCCCCACGCGGTGGACCAGACTTTCAATGCCCTCGGCGAGATGGCACTGCCGCTCGGCTTGCTCGGTGTGGGCGGGTCGCTGGTGACCGCGCGGTTCGGTGCGCACTGGCCGCGGCCGCTCGGGGCCGCGCTGGTGAAGACGGTGCTCTCGCCGATCCTCGGCTGGGTGGTGGGTCGTTTGTTGGGCTTGGGAGGTTTCGAACTCAAAATCGTGATGATCCTGATGGCCTGCCCGACCGCGGTGGTTTCCTACACCGTCGCCCTGGAACTTAAGGGCGACGAAGCCCTCGCCTCCGGGGCGATCGTGCTCAGCGTGCTGACGTCCCTGCTGTCGCTGGCGGTGGTGCTGGCGGTGGCTTGAGGACGGCTTTGGGTTTGCGCCGGCGCGCTGATCGCCCAAGAAAGCGGGCCGTTAAACCGCTTGGCAATCAACGGGCCGGCCGGCAGGTTTCGCAGCACCTTTCATGGCTTCCGACACCCCCGCGACTTTCGAATCGTTCCAAGCTGAACTGGCGCGTCTAGTCGCCCGCTTTGATCGCCAGCATCCCACCTACACCTCGCCGGATTACAATGAAGCGGCGCTTCGCGCCGATTTTCTCGACGGCTTTTTCCGCGCCCTTGGCTGGGATGTGGGCAACCAAAAGGGCCTGATCCATACCGAACGCGAGGTGGACATCGAAGTTCGCACCCACCTCTCCGGCAAGCAGACCCGCGCCGACTACGTCTTTCGCCTCAACCGCATCGAACGTTTCACTTGCGAGGCGAAGAAGCCATCCGAGGTCCTTCACAATCGACATATTTTCCAGGCCAAGAAGGACGCCTTTGCGCGCGGTGTCCCGCTGGCCATCCTTTCCGACTTCGAGGAAATGAAGCTCTACATCGTCGGCGCACGGCCTCACGTCGATGACCCGCATACGGGCGAGTGGAAGGTCCTGAACTTTCGGCAATACAACGATGCCGCCCGCGAGCTCTGGGATCTCCTGGGCTACGAAAACGTCGTCGCGGGGAGCATCGACCGTCTGATCGAGTCGTTGCCGAAGCGTCCGCTCCGGCTGAAAGGCCGGCAGGGGTACCTGATCAAACCGGACCGGACCCGCGCCCTCGACGCGGACTTCCTGAACTTCCTGGACGACGTCCGCCAGCAACTCGGCTCCGACCTCCTCAAGCACAATGACCGTGCGGACCTGCTCGAAGGCCACCGGCTTAACGAGGCAGCCCAGCGTATCATCGACCGGCTGGTCTTCCTCCGCATCTGCGAAGACCGGGGTATCGACACCGGGACACTGCTCCAGACCCTGTTTGACGGCTGGTATCGCCAGCAACCCGATGCGGTGAAGCCCAAGCTACGCCGCCCCGGGAAGCAGACTCACCTCCGCTTCGGCGGGGCTTTTGAGGAAGAGCCGCCAGCCGACGGCTATGTTCCGAAACCGCGCACCGAGGGCGGACTCTACCGGGAGCTGATCGAACATATCCGGGCGCTCGATCAGCGTCCGCCGAGCTACAAGCCATTCTTCAACGGCAACCTCTTCAAGCCCCACTTCTCGGAGGAACTCGTCATAGGGGACGAGTGGCTGGCGAATTTTCTGCTCGATCTCGTCGACGATGACACCGGCTACAACTTTGCTGACATCAAGGTCGAGATTCTCGGCGACGCCTATGAGCGCTTCCTGGGCAAGATTCTCCGTCCGCAAGGCCGCGGCGCCACCATCGAGGAGAAGCCCGAAGTGCGGAAGGCCGGTGGCGTCTACTATACGCCGCGTTACATCACCGATTACATCGTCGAGCAAACGGTGGGCCGCCTGTTGGAGGGACGCACCCCGAAGGAAGCTGCGAAGCTCAAGATCATCGATCCCGCGTGCGGCTCCGGCTCATTCCTGCTGCGCGCTTACGAGCGGGTGATGGAACACCACCTCCGCTGGTTCACGGCCAACCCGGACAAGCGTCGGAAGGAGGATTGTTACCTGGACGCCGCCGGCAACGTGCGCCTCACGACCGCGCTCAAGCGGCGCATCCTGGAAAACAATATTCACGGTGTGGACATCGACGCGCAGGCTGTCGAGGTCACACAGCTGTCACTCTACCTCAAGATGCTGGAGCACGAGAATCGCGAGACGCTGCGGGTCCAGACCGAGTTGTTCAAGAAGGAGCCTCTGCTGCCCCCGCTGGACCGGAACATCAAGTGCTTCAACTCACTGATTGCATCGGATTTTTCGCTCGATCCGGCCGAATTGGTGCGCGTCAACGCGGGCGACTGGGACGTGCAGTTTCCAGAGATCCTGCAGGCAGGCGGATTTGACGCCGTGATAGGGAATCCGCCTTACGGTGCGGATTTAGGCTCGGACGTTGAGTCATACATTCGCGAACACTACTCCGCCGTCGCGAATTCTTTCGATTCATTCATCATGTTTATGGAGCATGCGGGGTGGTTGCTGCGTGCCGGCGGACAATTCGGAATGATTGTTCCATCGGGTTGGGTTTCTACTCCTTCCTCACGTAAGTTAAGGCTTCGCTTCTCCGAGCAATTCCGACCCACGTCCTTCATCTCGCTGCCCTACGATGTTTTCTATGGTGCCTACATCGATACGATGATCGTCACGGCTGAAAGGTCAGCGAACCTAAATACAGACTGGGCAAAAGCAGCCAACCGCTTGGTGTCGTTAGTCGTGTTCCCCATCCGCTACAAGGTCACCGATAAATCGGAGTTCATGAAGTTTGAGAAGGTCGGCGACTTGGCTGATTGGATGGGCTCAGAGGACAAGGAGTTTCTCGTCCTCTCTTCGCGCGAAGAGGCCGGGCTTATCCGCAAGATGCGCAATGCGCCGCTGACGCTTGAGTCTATAGTTGATGTTATGCGTGGCCTGGAGGAGTTTTCCCCGCGTGACCGAAGGGATTGCAAAGCCCCCAAGCGGGCTTTCAACGGCGAAATGCTCCGCTATGAACTAGATTTGGGCCCTCTCGCCTTCGAGTCGTATTCCCCGGAAATTGAAGAGGCGAAACCGCACCGTTACTTTGCGGGACCTCGGGTGTTGTTGCGACAGTTGCTGAGTCGAAAATTCCGGCTCCAAGCAGTCTACACGGAGGCCGAATTTCTCACCAACCAATCTGTACAAAGTCTTGTCGTTAGGGAAAAATTTCCATCCCCGAAGTTCGTCTTGGCATTGGTGAACAGTCGGCTCCTTTCGTGGTATTTTTGCCAAATCAACATGGTCGCCCGTCGTGATGATTTCCCCAAGACGATTATCAAGCAGACCCGCAACTTGCCATTTCCTGATGTCGCAAAACGCAGCAGTGCTGATCTAAAGAGCCACGACCGTTTGGTCGCTCTCGTCGACAAAATGCTCACCTTGACACCAGCGTTACGCGTTGCGAAGTCCGACGCCGAGAAGACTACGATTCAGAATGCGCTGACCAAGACTGATCGAGAAATCGACCAACTCGTTTACCAGCTTTATGGCCTCACGCCTGAAGAAATCGCCCTCGTCGAGGGGGTGGGAAATCCCGCTCCCGCCGTCGCGGCCGACTGACCCGCCTGGCTTGCCGATGCCGACCGACCCGCGCACGCGACCGGCATGGCGGCGGTCCTTCGCGCGGCCGCAGGCTCCTTTCACTCCCGACCAGGCCACGTACTGTTGGAACGCGGCTGAAGCGGTTGTGGACGAGGTTCAGGCCGTCACCCGCGAGCGCGGCTTTCCTCGTCGGCGCTGGATCGACTGGCTTTTTCGTCGTACTGAGGCGTATTTTCGGACAAGTCGCGCGCTTCGGGCCCGCTTCAGCGGGCCGCAAGACCGTGAGTGGCTGCGCGTCTACCAACGCCACTGGCTCTTTGCGGCGCTCCTCCAGACGAATTTTAAGTACCGCCGCCTGCTTCCGCCCGAGATGTGGAGTGGGCACTCGCCTTGCGAATGCCCGGTGACGTTTGAGGTGGCCCGCCGCCGCGCGCGGTGACTGGTCGGAATGCGGGGTGGGGGCACCCCGCCTCCAGCGGATAGGGTCGCGAGCGTTACTGAATCGGCCAAATAAAAAGGCCGGCTTGGCGGCCGGCCTCGGTCGGTCGGGAGACCGACCCTCCATCAAACTTAACTCAGGGAATCCGCAGTTCCGTGCCGACCTTCAGGATACCGTTGGGTCCCAGGAGGGCGGCGTTGGCGTTGTAGATTTCCTGCCAGCGGTTGGCGCTGCCGTAGTAACGCTGCGCGATGCGGGAGAGCGAGTCGCCGGCCACCACGGTGTGCGTGCGGAGCGCGGGCACCGGCGCCGCCGCGGTCGGAGCGGTCGGGCTGGCGCGACCCGGCGTGGCAGCGACGGCGGTCCCGCCCGTCGTGCGGGCGAGCATCGTCTTCAGCTGGTAGTTCTCGCCGGCGAGGACCGAGTTGGCGCCCTGCAGCTGCTGGGCCAGGGCCCGGGCGGCGGCGAGGTCGTTGGAGGTCTGGGCTTGCGATCGCTGGAGCGCGGCGACCGCCTCGCTGAGGCGGGTGAGCTCGGCCTGCGTGCTGCCGGCGGAACTCTGCGCGGACGAGCGGAGTTGTTCGACCTGGCCGTTGAGGGTGCTGACCTGCGCGGCGAGGGCGTCACGCTCTGCGGTGAGGGCGGCGGCGGTCTTGCTGGAGGTTTCCGCGAGTGCGTCGCGCTCACGCTGGAGCGCCGCGTAGCCGCGGAGGGAAGTGGCGAGACGGTCCTCGGTGGCGGCGAGCTGCTTCGCGGCGTCGGAACTGTCGCCCGCCGGGGCGGCAGCCGGTGCGGGTGTGCTTTGCACCGCGGCGAGTTGCTGGCGGGTGGAGGCGAGCTGCGTTTCGAGTTCCGCCACCTTGCCGGAAAGGTCCGGATAAGCCGGGCTGCGCGTGCGCGAGGCGGAGCGCGCCTGGGCCAACTGGGTTTCCAATTCGCTCACGCGACCCGAAAGGTCGGGATAGGCAGGCGCAGAGGGCTGAGCGGCAAGCTGGGCTTTTTCCTGCTCGAGGCGGGCAATCGTGTTGCGGAGATCGTTCTGCGCGGCGCGCGCGGTGTCGCGCTCGCTGGCCAGTCCGCCGGCCTGCGACTGCAGCGCCGCGAGCTGGGTTTCGAGATCCTTCACGCGGCCGGCGTCGGCCGTGGTGTCGCGCAGTTGCCGACCCGCCGTGGCGAGCATCTGCTGCATGCGTTCGCGGTCGCTGCGGAGCTGGGCGACCTCGCTGTTGAGTTCGGCGACCTTGCCCGAGAGGTCCGGATAGGCGGGAGCCGAGGTCCGCGCGGCGGCGGCCACCTTGTCCTCGGCGGCGATCAGCTGGCCCTCGAGCTCACGCACGCGGCCGGAGAGATCGGGGTAGGTCGGGGCCGCGGCCGAGGCCTTGGCCTGCGCCAGTTGCGCCTCGAGTTCGCGCACGCGGTCGAGTTGCGCGACGCTGCCCACCGGGCGGGTGCGCACCTGCGCCTGCGCGTCGGCCAGCTGCCGGCCGGCATCAGCCAGGAGCTTCTGCATGCGCTCGCGATCGCTGCGGAGCTGCGTGACCTCGCTGTTGAGTTCGGCGACCTTGCCGGACAGGTCCGGATAGGCCGGCGCGGCGGGCGCGTTCTTAGCTGACGCAAGTTGGGTTTCCAGTTCGGTCACGCGACCGGAGAGGTCCGGGTAAGAGGGGGCGGCGGGCTTTGCAGCGAGCGCCTTCTCGGCGGCGGCCTGGGCTTCAGTCGCCTGGGCGATCTGCTCGCGGAGCCGGCTGCGTTCGGTGGTGACGGCCGTGAGTTCGGTCTCGAGCTGACTCACGCGGCCCGAAAGGTCGGGATAGCTCGGCGTGGCGTTCTTGGCGTCCTCCTTTGCCTTGGTCAGCGCTGCCACTTGCTGCTTGGCGCTGCTCGCTTCGGAGGACAGGGCTGCGAGTGCGGCCTCGAGTTCGCTGACACGGCCGGAAAGGTCCGGATAACTCGGGGCGGCGGGCTTGGCGGCCAGGGCCTGGCGGGACGCGGCGAGTTCGGACTCGAGCGCGACGACGCGTTCACGCAGGTCCGGGTACGCCGGGGCGCTCTTGGCGGCGGCGAGGAGGCTGGCCTTTTCCTGGCCAAGTTTCTCGACGGTGGCGCGCAGCTCGTCACGGGCTTGCGCGAGGGCGGTGGCTTCTTCCTGCGCGCGGGTCACCTGCGCGGCGAGCGTGTCGCGCTCGGCCGTCACGCTGGCGAGCTGCGCCTGGGCGGACTGTGTGCCGGTGGCTTGGGCCGCAAGCTGGGTTTCCAACTCGCGCACCTTGCCGGAAAGGTCGGGATACCTCGGGGCGGCGGATTTGGCCTGCGCGAGGGACGCCTCGAGTTCCGCCACGCGGCCCGAGAGGTCCGGGTACTTCGGCGTGGCGTTCCTGGCCGCCGCGAGCGCGAGTTCCGCCTGCTTGGCGCGGTCGGACTCGGTGGCGACGTTGTTGCGGGCGGCGGTCAGCTGCGATTCGAGTTCAGCCACGCGGCCGGACAGATCGGGATAGCTCGGCGCGGCGTTTTTGGCGACAGCGAGTGCAGCTTCGAGTTCCGCAACTTTGCCGGAGAGGTCGGGATAAGCCGGGGCGGCCGGACGGACGCCCGCGGCCTGGGCCTTGAGGCCGGAGACCTGGGAGCGGAGCTGGTTCGCCTCGGCAGTGGCGGCGTCGACCTGGCGGCGGAGCGCGGCCTTGTCGGACTCGAGCATCTTAAGCGTCGACTGCAGCGTGGTGCGCTCGCGCTGCGCGGTGGCCGTGGCGCTCTTGTAGTCGTCAAACTGCCGGGAAAGTTCGGCGCGCGACTGCTCGGCGGTGCCGAACTTCTGCAGCGCGGTGGCGGCGGCGGCCTCGAGTTCCTTCACGCGGCCGGACAAGTCGGGATACGTCGGCGCGGCCTTGGCGTTTTGTAGGGCGACCAGCTGGCGGCTCGAGTCCTTCAGGGCGCTTTCCAACTCGGCGACTTTGCCGGAGAGATCGGGATAACTCGGCGCGGCGGGCTTGGCGGCGAGGGCTTTTTCCGCGGCGTCCTTTGCCTCGGTCAGCGCGGCCACCTTCGCCACGGCGTCGGCCTGCGCGTTGTTGGCCGACGCGAGGCTGGCCTCGAGTTCGGCGACTTTGCCGGAAAGGTCGGGGTACTTCGGGGCGGCGTCCTTAGCCTTGGCGAGGGCGGCTTCCGCCTGCTTCGCGCGGTCCGCCTCAGCAGCGAGGGCATTGCGGGCGTCCTGGCCCGACTTCGTAAGGGCGGCGATTTCCTGCTTCGCGCGGCCGGACTCGGCGGTCAGCGCGGCGAGCGTGCCCTCGAGTTCCTTCACGCGGCCGGACAGGTCCGGATAAGCCGGCGCGGCCGAGCGGGCCGCGTTCAATGCCGCGGTGGTCTGCGCGACGGTGGCCTCGAGTTCCGCGACCTTGCCCGACAGGTCCGGGTATTTCGGCGCGGAATTCCGCGCGGCGGCGAGGGCCGACTCCAATTCGGCCACCTTGCCCGAAAGGTCCGGGTAGCTCGGGGCGGCAGGTTTCGCCGCGAGGGCTTTCTCCGCGGCATCCTTCGCGCGGGTGAGTGCGGCGACTTTTTCCTGGGCGTCGCGCGTTGCGGCGTTCACGGCGGCGAGTTGCTGTTCCAGTTCGCCGACCTTGCCCCGGAGATCGGGGTAGGCGGGCGCGGCGCTCTTGGCCGCGGCGACGGCCGATTCCAACTCCCGCACGCGACCGGAGAGGTCGGGATACTTCGGGGCTGCATTGCGGGCGTCCTCCTTCGCCTTGGTTAGCGCTGCCACTTGCTGTTTGGCGCTGCTAGCTTCGGAGGACAGGGCGGCGAGCGCGGTTTCGAGTTCGGCGACCTTGCCGGACAAATCGGGGTACGTCGGCCTCGCATTGCGGGCCGAGGCGAGCGCGGTCTTGGCGCTCTCCAATTCGCGGGAGGCCGCGGCCAGGCTGGCTTCATTGGCGGCGAGGCGGCTGGTGGCCTGCTCGAGTTCCTGGGTACGGGCGGCCGCAGCGGACTGCGCGGCGGCGAACTGCTTCTCGAGTTCGTTGACGCGGTCGCGGAGGTCCGGGTAGCGCGGGGCGTCGGCTTTGGCCTTGGCCAGGGCGCCTTCGAGTTCGGCCACCTTGCCGGACAGGTCCGGGTAAGCTGGTCCGCCGGATTTTGCGGCGAGTTCCTGCTTGGCGTCCTCCTTCGCCTTCGTGAGCGCGGCAATTTCCTGACGGTTGCGGGAGGCTTCGGCGGACAGGGACGCCAGCTGGGCCTCGAGGGCGGACTTCTGGTCGGTAACGCGATTCAGGGTGTCTTCCACCTGGCGGCCGAAGTCGCGTGCGGCCTGCAGCTCGGCGGCCGCGGCGGCGGCGACGCGGGCGCGGTCATCGTTGACCTTGTTGAGCGTGTCCTCGACCTGGCGGCCAAAGCTGCGCGCTGACTCGAGTTCCGCGAGCGCCGCCTGCAATTCGCGATTCTTGGCATCGAGTGCGGCGGTGTCGGCCGCGGGCTTTGGGGCTTTTTCCAGGGCGGCGAGCGCCTGGCGCGTGCGGAAGAGTTCGGACTTGGCGGTTTCGGTGGCGCGCGTGAGCTCGCCAATGCGCGCCTCGGCGGCGCGGGCGGCGCGTTCGTTGTCCGCCGCCAGCTTGGTCAGGCGATCGCGTTCCGCCCGGAGTTCGGTCAGTTCGCCCGCCGTGCTGTTGATGCGGGCGGCAAGCGCGTCGCGTTCGGCGCGGACGGACGATTCGTCATTCGTAGCCTTGGCGGTCGGGGCGGCAGGGACGGAACGGCCGGCCGGCTCCGCCTGAGCCTCCGTGCGCGCGGGTGTCTTTGGGGGAGTCGGAGTGGGCGCGGGTGCGACCGGAACGGTCGTCGGGCGGACGCCCAGGGCCACTTTGCGTTCCGCCAGGCGTTTCTGCGCCTCTTCGCGGGCGGCTTTGTCGAGACTGGCGATCACGACGTCCAATGCGCGACCGCGGGCGCCGTTTTCCTGGGCGAGCGAAAGCCAGACAAAGGCCTCAACCTGGTCGGCGGGGACGCCGCGGCCGTCGGCATAGGCGAGGCCCAGATTGTACTGGGCGATGCCGTTGCCCTTCACGGCCTTGGCGCGGAGACTCGCGACTTCACCGCTTTCCTGACCGAAGGCCGGGTGGCTGAGCGTAAGGGCGAGCAGGGCAGCTGCGAACGGACGGAAATTTTTCATGGGCTGGCGGGGCGGTGTGTGGGCGTCAACATTTGCCCGGAGCCACCCCCGGCTGCAAGCCCGCCGGCGGTCACGCGGCAAAAAAATGGCCGCTTGACCAACGGTTTACCCGGGGGCGTCGGGCTTGGTTCCCTCCCGCCGGAGGAACGGCCGGGCGAGCTGCGCCGCGTACCCCGAGGGCATGGGCTCATCGATGCCGTATTTGGCGGGGAATCGTTTCGGGAGGTGCAGGGTGCCGAAGACGGCGTCGACCCAGGGCAAGAGTCCGGAGAAATTCTTGTTGGCCGACGCCGGGCCCTCGTTGGCGTGGTGCCAGTGGTGGAACGCCGGGGTGGCCACAAGCCATTCCAGCCAGCCGAAGCGCCAGCGGACGTTCGCGTGGATGAAAATTGCCAACACGCCCTCAATCGCCACGAGGGCGCCGAAGGTTTCCTTCGTGAACCCGAGCAGGTACACCGGGAGAATGCCGCAGATGCGGATGAAGGCCTGGTCCAGTGGGTGCAGCCGGCTCGCGGCGACCCAGTCGAGGTGTTCGCTCGAGTGGTGCACCGCATGGAAACGCCAGAGCAGTGGCACGGTGTGCGCCCAGCGGTGGCCCCAGTAGGCGCCGACGTCGAACACGACGTTGGCGATGATCAACTGCACCCAGAACGGCAGCGAGGTCATCGTCCGCTGCAGCGGCGGGTAGATGAGAAAGCCCAGGCCATAGACCAACACAACCAGGGCGAAGAGCACGAGCAGCTTGCGGATCGCGCCGGTGATGAAGAAGTGGATGATGTCCGCCACCACGCCCGGCCGCTGCCAGAACGATCGCTTGAAGATCGGGAACAACGCTTCCAGCGGGACGAAGATCGCCGCCAGCACCACGAAGGCCACCGCCAGCCGCGCGGGATTCCAGAGCGATTCCATGGCGCGAAAGACGCGAGGCCCTTGGAGGAGTTACGGCTGCGAACGCGCCCGGGCGACGGCCTGGTGCCAGCCCGCTTGGAGTCGCCGCATCGCCGCCGGTGCGGCGCGCGGGGTGAACTTGCGGTCGGCCGCCCAAAGCGCCGCGATCTCGGCGCGATTTTTCCAGAAGCCCGTGGCGAGGCCCGCGAGGTAGGCGGCGCCCAGCGCGGTGGTCTCCGTTGTGCGCGGCCGCACAACCGGCCCGCGCAGGAGGTCGGCTTGGAATTGCATCAGGGCGTCGTTGATGGTCGCCCCGCCATCGACGCGCAGTTCGCGCAGCCCGCGGCCGCAGTCCGCTTCCATGGCGCGCAGGAGGTCGGCGCTCTGGTAGGCGATGCTTTCGAGCGCGGCGCGGGCGAGATGGCCCGCATTGCTTCCGCGGGTCAGGCCCGTGATGACGCCCCGCGCCCCGGCGTCCCAATGCGGCGCGCCCAGCCCGGTGAAAGCGGGCACCACGTACACGCCGCCGTTGTCCGGCACGCGGGCGGCGAGTTTCTCGACGTCCGCCGATTTCGCGATCAACCCGAGCCCGTCGCGCAGCCACTGGACGACCGCGCCGCCGATGAATACGGAGCCCTCCAGCGCATACTCGAGCCGGCCGTCGATTTTCCACGCGATGGTCGTGAGCAATTGGTTTTTCGAAGTCACCGGCCGGTCGCCCGTGTGCATGAGCAGGAAGCAACCGGTGCCGTAGGTGTTCTTCGCCATGCCCGGCTGCCAGCAAGCCTGGCCGAACAGCGCGGCTTGTTGGTCGCCGGCGATGCCGCTGATCGGAATGCCGTTCAACGCCGGCACCGCCGAGACTTCGCCAAACACGCCGCTGCTCGGCCGGACCTCCGGCAACACCTCGCGCGGGATCCGCAGGACCTTGAGCAGCGCGTCGTCCCAGTCGCCGGTGCGCAGGTTGAGCAACAAGGTGCGGGACGCATTGGAGACATCGGTGGCGTGAACGCGGCCGCCCGTGAGTTGCCACAACAGCCAGGTGTCGACGGTGCCGAATGACAGTTCGCCCCGCTCGGCTCGGCGCCGCGCACCGGGGACGTGGTCCAACAGCCACGCGAGTTTGGTCCCGCTGAAATACGGATCGAGCACCAGGCCGGTCTGGCGGCGGAAGAGCGGTTCAAGCCCGCGCTGTTTCAGTTGGGCGCACAGCCCGGCGGTGCGGCGATCCTGCCAGACGATCGCCCGATGCAATGGACGCCCGGTGCGCCGGTCCCACAACAGCGTGGTCTCCCGTTGGTTGGTCAGCCCAATCGCAGAGATGTCCTTTCCGGTCAGATTGGCTTCCGCCACCGCCCCTAGGGCGGTGCGGCGCGTGCTCGTCCACAAATCGCGGGGGTCATGTTCCACCCAGCCGGGTTGCGGGTAATGTTGCGCAAACTCCTGCTGGGCCGTGGCGCGGGCGCGGCCGCGGCGGTCAAAGACGATGGCGCGGGACGAGGTGGTTCCCTGGTCGAGGGCGAGGACGCAGCGCATGGAAAGCGCCCTACCGATAGCCGCGGCGACGGGCTGCGCCAATCCGCAATTTGCCGGAGGGCGGTTGCAAATCCCCGCGGGCAGCCTAGTTTGCCGGCGAAGTGGTTTTGACTGTTCCCCCTCAACCCAACGCCTCCATGAAAACCGCCCTTCGTCTCGCCTGCCTCGCGCTGCTCGGTTCGGCCACCGCTGGGGTCGCGGCCACGCCGGCCCCTGCGCCCGCGGCCCCCGGTCCGGTGACCGTGGTCTTCGATCAACCGGAAAAATACGTCGATGTTCGCGACAACTGGGCGGACAACGACAACGAACGCGGCCGCGAGCGTTACCTGCCGCCGCTGAAGGAACACCTCGAGAAAGCCGCCGCCCGCCGGCTGGCCCCGGGCCAGCAGCTCGCGGTGACGTTCACCGACATCGACCTGGCGGGCGATTTCGAACCGTGGCGCGGCCTCCAGTTTCAGGACATCCGCGTGGTGAAGGAAATCTACATCCCGCGGCTGACGTTTTCTTACAAGGTCACGGATGCAAGCGGGGCGGTCGTTAAGTCCGGCGAGAAAAAGCTTTTGGACATGGGTTTCCAGATGCGCATCACGTCCGGCTTCCGCGACGACCCGCTGCGCTACGAGAAGGCGATGCTCGACGACTGGCTCGCGC
Source organism: Lacunisphaera sp. (assembly GCA_044224295.1). GTDB lineage: Bacteria > Verrucomicrobiota > Verrucomicrobiia > Opitutales > Opitutaceae > Lacunisphaera. The sequence goes on from JBGAKQ010000026.1 coordinate 21,105, forward strand.
AGGAGCTCCCGGCCGCGAAGGGCTGAGGCTCAGTCGGATTTCGGAAACGGCGGTGTGGTATCGCCGCCTTGCTTGAAGATCGCGCCGGAGGAAACCGGCGCGGTCCGCCAGTTGAAGGCGATGGTCACGGAGCGAAAAAGGAACGTGACCACCATCGCGAGCAGCGCCGCTTTCGAAGCGCTGAGGCTCAGGTAAACCCCGGCGCAGATGAACGTCACCGCCCCGGCTGTGTTCGCTCCCAAATAGCCAGCTCACCACTCATATGCTGAGACCGGCTTGGACGCTGCGCAAAAATTGGACCCCAAGGCCAGTTCCGCTGGAGCCCAAAACCATTGGTGATCACCTGATGTGTGCGCGGTTGAAAAGACGGCTAACCTTGAAGCAAGTGGCTGCTATTATCGGCGTTAGCTTTGAGGCCGTAAATTTCTGGGAATCCAATTGCTACCAGCCGAGCGATTGGCGGCGTGAACGGGTTGTCGCCTTCATCGGTTTCGATCCAGAACGAAGAAATCGGACAACCTAACAGCTCGCTTTGTCCGGCAAGGGCGTCGGGAATTATTTCTCGGGCTCAGCGAGCGGAACGACCGAAGTTGTGCGCCAATTGAAGGCAATCGTCAGTGCCCGGAACGTGAAGGTGATCGCAATGGCCCAAAGCGCCGCCTTGGTCGCCGGCATGTTCAGGTAGATGGTCAGAAACACGAATGCGACTGAACCGCCCAAGGCGGTCAAAACGTAAAATTGGCCGGGCTTGAATACCAGTGGTTCCTCCCGAGTGATGATGTCGCGGAGCAGGCCGCCGCCAGCCGCGTTGATGACGCCGACCAAAATAGCGGCCGGGACTGCCAGATCATAGGCCAAGGCCTTTTGCGTGCCGAAGGCGGCGTAGGCACCAAGACCCAAGGCATCGAGCACAGCAATGAGCCGGTGCAGGTGCCTCACGCGGCCGCCAAAAAGCGCACCAAAGATGGTGGCCCCGACAACGACAAGGATGTAGCGCGGATCGGCGAGAAGCGGGGTGGGCCCTGTGCCGGTGATAAAAACACCATCACGGATCAATCCCCCGCCAATGCCCGACGCCAAGGCCAAGAAGAATACCCCGACGATGTCGTAGCCGCGCCTAATGCCCGCCAAAGCGCCGGTGAGTGCGAAGGCAAAAGTAGCGCAGAGGTCGAAGATGGCGGGAAGGTGAAACTCGCTCGCGAACATCCGGCAGAGTTAGCTGAAGATATGAGATGAGTCGAGCTGCGCCGCGCTCGAATCAATTTGAGGGGGGCGGGACATCACCAATTGGCCAGATGAATGGTCTAGCCTACAGGCCCGTCTCTGGGCTAAATCGCTAGAATGAAGCCCTGAAAGATTAAACCCGAGGCCCCAAAATGTCTCAATTCGATCCCCCTAAAGATCTTCTCGCGACTCAATATAACGATCTCGATAAGATAGCGCAGGAATTTTTGAAGTATGCGCCTTCCTACGCCCAGAAGGAAGCGGCTCAAGCGATTCATAAAATCCAACAACTACAGGCGCAGGGCGTTATTCGCTCCGGCCTATACTACATCGTGCTTGTGGATTTGGTTGGCTCGACTGCCTTTTCGGCGGCACATGGCAATGAAGCGCTCGACAAGCGAATCCAGCAATTCGTGCTCAGTGCTTTTAACGCGCTAAATCATGCAGAGATCAAAAACGTCGGATTATTCGTAAAAGAAATAGGTGACGCCGCGCTTTTTATTTTCCATCACTTCCCAGATATTTTGCGCTGGAAGGTGATTTTTGACCAGTGGTTGGAACTCAGCGGAAAAACGGGAGAGCCGATGGCAGTCAGGGTGTGTGTCCACATCGGAGAAGTATTCCTGCAGGGAGTTAATCCTCTCTCACTCGCCGTTTCGCAGACATTCAAAATGGAGAAAGCGGTTAAAGCCCACGAGCTGGTGCTAACCGAATTTGCCTACGGCGTGGCTTGGCCAACCATAGCCCGGGCATATCACGGGTTTACTGAATGTGGGACTACGACTTTTGACGGTGTCAACCGACCAGTGAAGCTTTACCGGCTGGTTATCCATGATGAGCATGATACCGCGCGGATTCTGAAAGAATATACCGAATAAGAATTACAGCTTTGTGTGGCCGTAACGGCCTTTGATGTTTGCTTTCAGGTAGCGTCCTTTGGAATCAGACTGCATCAGGGCATCATAGATTTCCTGCGGCACGCCGGAGTATTGGTAAACGGCTCCGGTATTGAATTCGACTTCAAGAGTGCACGATTCGGCTTCGTAACCAATCGCACTAATCGTGCTCGAGCTGACAGGGATTCTATCCATGGGGATTCCTTTTCGTTGGGATTGTTTCTCGGCTAAGTGCCGCCTTTTGGGTCCTGGGTGCGCCAGCATTTAACCAGCGCAGCATAATTTTCTGCGGGGATCTGGTCCTTCCATCCGCCAGCGCGCACCGGATTTCCCGCGCCATCTACCGGAACTACGACCAAGGGATCGTCACTGTCCGGCCGTCGAGACATTGAAGGCGGCGTGATAAGTGCGCGCACGGGTAAGCCCACCGCTTCTCCCACAATCAGCGCCTCGCCAGTGCGCAGAATAGAAAGCATGGAAAACAGGCCCTCCAAATTGTCCGAAGCACAGGACTTGATTTGAGCGCGGTCTTTGTCGTTGGTCAGGCGCATTGCCAGCATGGTCCCGCATTGAGATAAAATCGTCGGGTCGATCTCGGATGGGCGCTGACTGACAAGCATCAGGCCCACGCCGTATTTTCGACCCTCTTTCGCAATGCGGCGCGCCGCAATGGCCGCGCGACCCTTGCCTTCGGAGGGCAAGTAATTGTGCGCCTCTTCTAGGGCAATAAGAAGCGGGCGACGCCGGCCGCCAACGGGGACGCGTCTCCCCCAAAACAAAGCGTCAAAGAGAATTCGCAGGACTGCGCCAACTAGATCGTCGAGTATGGAGGGTGGAATTCCCGATAGATCTAGCACGGTGATAGGTTTTTCCCCGCCGATCCATTCAAACAGGAGCGCATCCAAATCCTTTTCCGTAGCGCCATCTTCTTTCACGGCCCAGGGACCGGGATTGAACAGAAAGCCCAGCCTGCGATCACGTAGTTTTGCTTCGATGGTATCGATGTAGCCGCGGGGTTGATCGCCGACGCTGCTTTTGTAGATACGCACCCCGGCCACTTCCGCGTTGGTGGTCGCCTTAAACTTTGGACGCACCACAGACAGGGCGTCGCCTTTGATTGGCTGATTGTTCTCCGGGTTGAGTTCGTAGGCGCGCGTGGCGTCTGTTTGATTTGCGCTAGGCGCGACGGTGTGGGTCGCGTAGTGCAGGCTGTGCAGGTCGTGCCAGAGCTTATGCAGACAAAAGGGCAGCGGAGTGTCTGCGGTTACGTCTTGATTGGGAATACCAGAGGCCGCACCGGCGGGCTTAGCGACTCGACGCATCGCAGCGATAGATTCAGCGAATTGCGCAAGGGTTACGCCGGAGAGTGCGCTTGTCGCAATGTTGACCAGCTCGTCGCAAGTGAGCGCCCAGAAAGGAACGTGCAGTTGCTTCTCCCCATGGGCTTCATCGGCGTTAACCCGGAATACCCGTGCGTTCGCGCCGAACGCCGCCGCGTATTCGCCATGGAGGTCGAGTAGCACGATGCGAGTGCCAGGAAAAGAAGCAGGCTCCGCCAGTGCGTTCAAGAGGCTCGCCACGGTCGTCGATTTGCCGGCTCCCGTGCTTCCAACGACCGCAGAGTGCCGGGTGATCAAACGATTGAGGTCGAGATATGACGGGATCGACTCGGCGCTAGTCACATGGCCAATCGCGACATAGCCGCGCTTCTCCCCCGGGGCATAGATGGCGGCCAAGTCAGACTCGGTGACCACGTGCGCGGAATCTCCGATTGTCGGATACTGGGATATGCCGCGCTCAAATTTTCGCGTGCGGCCGCCTTCTCCCACGAGTTCAACCTTCAGCCAGCGATTACCGAAGGTCTGGCCGGCTTCTGGCACGGCCGGCGCGGCGCCAGCGCCGACTTGAGAAACGATACCAAAGAGGTCGGCGTAACCGGCGGGAATTCGCACAAAACTACCGACTTGGCCCACGCGATAGCCTTCGCCACGAACAAAAACTAACCCGGTCTCAGTGCCTTCCTCGAGCTTGATGCGGACGCTGGGCCCGGAAACGTCCTCGACGGTGCCGAGACGTGTAGGGTCTCCGGAGTTGGATTTCTTGCTCACGTGGTCTTTTCGTTTACCCGAACCCCAAACTGCAGCTCCATGAAGAGACAGAGATGGTGAAAGTCTCCCAGGAGGCAGCGAGTGAACCACATTTCTTTTCCACCGCCGGTGGCTGGGATTTTCTCAGGCTTGATGCCCGAACCGTCACCGCCGAGTGAGTCACTTTCGACATTAATGTAGGCACCGCGCCGCGTGGCGATCACGGCGCCATCCCAAGCAAGCAACGTCAGGTTCGCGTGCTTGCTAGCGTGTCGGGCGGCATCCTCATAGGCGGCGAGCTTGTCATACATCAATGCGAAGCAATGCGCCGAACGATTGCCGCGCAGTCCGTCAAAGAGCACCTCGTTGAGGTGCTCATCTCCGAACGAATAGCCGCACAAAATAATGACGGGGTTTGTCTCCCGGAACAATGCCTTGAAGCGATCGCACATTGCTAAATATGGCATGCGTCGACTCTGATCGTATTTAAGGTGCGACGGATAAATCAGGACCTGTTGTCCGGCTTTCACGGGATGACAGCGAAAAACAGTATCATCATCCCGCTTCACCCAGTTGATGGACCCATGCAGCTTCCATAGCCTTGTCCAGCGGGCTGGCACCACATCTTGCTCTATCGCGGTGATGTCGAAAAAGGGTTCTCTTGCGCCAACAAAACCGTCGAAAAAAGGGACCTTATATTGCTCGAAGGCCTCCTCAAGCAGGAGGTCGTAGTTCGGTGTGTAGATTTCCAGCGGGTGAGTTCGTTCGAGTTGACCGACCCAAGCAGCGAAGCGGTGATAGGAGTTCGTGTAGTCGGGCAGCGCCTTGCCAACATGCGCGGTGATTAGGTCGCAGATCTCCTTGTCGAGGTCGCGGAGATTTTGAGCCGTCATGCCGTCGACCGTAGCGGAGCCCTTTAGTGCGCAAATCGTGCGTAACTGCGTCAGGGCATGTTCAACGGTTGGATTCGGGCACTTGGCGGACTTGCACGCGGCGATCAGCTTGTTCCAGCACTCCAGGAGGGCGGGCTTTGCGCCTAGTGCGGCTTGCACTACGGCCGTCAACCCCGCGACATCGGGGATGTGCTTAACTGATTTTGCTCCATCCTTGTCGAATATCCCTAAGGGACACCCGGCACCCATAAAGAAACCCAGGCGACGTTTTTCAGAACGTAACGCTTCCCGCACCAGACGAACTTGGTGATGCAGGTCGTGAACCGGCGATAACGCGGGTGCTGCCGCTGGTGCTGCTGGAGCCGGTGCGGCGGAAGGAGGCGGGCCTGATTTCGTCATAACAGAATAAAAGAATTACCGATGATCCATCATTCCCCGCACGCGGACGTGCCGTCGAAGGATGTCACCGGTTGGCCCGTTTCTATATAAGCGAATGGCATGCGCTTGTCGCAACCCGAAACCCACCGCCTCAGTCGCCAATGACGTTTAGTAGCCTCTTTCGATGCCATGGTTTGCTACGATTTGGATGGTCTTGTTTTTTAGTGAACGTCGACGATCGCGCTGTTGGGCCCAAAGTTGATAGGTCATGCCCAGCTCCTCGCGGGTGAGCTGGCGATACGCCCAGACCTCAAAACGAAAATTTACGCTCGGGTCTTCAATGACCCCGGCAAGAATGCGATCACCGGCGAGAGTAGGGGGATTGTTCATAAAATTCCCGGGAGCGGGCTTCAGGCTTTGGGGACTTTCAGGCTGCGGCCGATCGCGGCGCCGATGCCGGCACCAAGGGCGCTGCCGACAGGGCCGCCGGCGAGACCGAGGAGGCCTCCGAGGACGCCGCAAACCGTGGTGTTCTCGCTCCGCATAGTTGCCTTCTTCTCTTTGGAGAATGGCGCGCGCGTTGTGCCCTTCCAACCGCGTGCTGTGCGCGTAGTGAAGTTACTTTTGTCCCGGTTGCATGGCACGCAGGCGGGTAGCAGATTGTTACGGTGGTTCGTGCCGCCCTTCGAGCGCGGCCGAGAGTGTTCCACTTCCCACGCACCCCGGCCGCTGCCGTAGCCGTAATTATTGATGGAGACCCTGCAGTGGCAGATGTGGCAGTGCCCATCGGTCTTGTTATAGATAAACCGAAGTTCGGCGCCGGTGAAAGGCATGGTGGGGTAAGGGGTGATGTAGATGGATGCCGGGCGGCGCAGGTGCACCGCCCGGCGAGCATCAAGAACGACGGCGATTGTAGGGGCTTTGGTTGGTCGGTCCCAACGATGTTCCTTGGGCCGAGGCTTGCGAGTAGACGGCGCTTTCAGTGCGCCCCATTTTCAGTCCGATTACACGAGTGGGCGTATTTTGGGCCGCCAAGCTCTTGAGCTGGGCTTTGTCCGCCGACGTCCACGATTTTCCACTGTTACGATCACTGAGTGACATGGCTTTGTTTCTCCTATGTTGTTTGAGGTTGCTGAGTGAAATTGATGCGAGGGATTAGATCCGCACGTTGGTGGAAACTACGACCGGGGTGAGGGCCTGCAGCCGCGGAAACTCCTTCAGGACCTTCTCGTAGAGGTCCGGGTGGGCGGGCGCGGCGACCGACACCACGAGGGAATAGCGCACGCGCTTGGGCGTGTCATCGTCTTTGCCTCCAATACGGGGCACCAGGTGCAAGTCGAACACCGGGTTGAGCAGCTCGTTCATGTCGGTGATCCGCTTCGTGGCGTGCATGACGGTTTCCCATTTCTGACCACGCACGCGGCGCTCTCCTTCCGTCGAGGCATGGCCGTCGCTGAAGAAGGGATCGGTCTCCAGGCTCTCCGTCTCTTCCCCGTCCTCCTGGTCAATGCGGAAGCGTTCGGAGTGCGGCCGGAAGCGGATTTCCACGCCGCTGTTCGTGTAATTCAGTGGATCGGAGGCACGGACTTCGGAGGCGAAGCAGAGCGTGGCGGTGATGTCGAGCGGCGCGCGGATATCCTGCGGCACCGGGATGGGCACCCGCAGGATGCCCTTCGGCGGGAGTTCACCCTGATAGATCACGCGCGCCGTGGCTGGCGGGCACTCGACCAAGTCGGTAATGGGAATGATGCGCCCCCAGCCGACTTCCGCCACGTGATTGCCGTCCTGCACCGCGGTGTGGATCAGCAGCGCTTTTAGCGTGAGTGGATGGAGATTGGCGCTGAAGAAGGAGCGCAAGGCCGCCGCCGATCGCGTTGTAAGGATGGCTGAGAAGCTGGTCCCCATTTGGTCGGTCAAGACGTAGCCGCTTCCCTTCTGGAGAATGACCTTCAGCGGCTCGCGCCCGCTGCCGCCATAAGCCACGAGATCCGGCTTCGTCACGCCCGGCCGCCGGCCGGGTCCTTTGGGGCTGAATTCCGCCCGGCCCCACAGCGCGAGTTGCGAGTCGGCCGAACCTACGCAGAGGCAATTCACGCCGTCGCCGGGGACTTGGATGCGGTCGAGGGGCCCGGGCAAGTGGCCGTTGTTACCGGCCGCAGCAACGATGAGGCGAGTGCCGTCGGCGGCCAGCGTATCAAGCGTGCTCGTCCAAGGGTGGACCTCCCCGTCGTCGCACGGAATGTCGGGGCCAAGACTGAGGTTGAAGATGTCATGGGGGCCGGCCTCGATGACATCCTGCACGCGACGGAGCACGCGATAGGCGTGGAAGTCGTCGCTCCCCGTGTCGGCGGTATCTAGCACGCGGAAGTGGTCGACGGAAGCCACGGGGGTAGGCGTGTGCTCCAAGTCATTGAGCACACCCCAGAGCAAAGCGCCGGTCACCATCGTTCCGTGTTCTGAATACGCGGTGTGCGGCGCCCCGACCCCCGGCGCCGGGTAGTGTTGCGTGTGGGGCAAGCCGTGGTTTTGCGGGAGACCGCCGTCGAGCACGGCGACGCGAATAGCGGGATTAAGTGGAGCAGTGACAGGCAGGACGAACGGCGTGCCCACCGACCGTGTAAGCGCTTGGGCGGGCAGCATGCGCAGGCGGGCGGGGGAACGCACTGTGCGCAGAAAGGCAAACTGGCTCAAGCGGTCGAGGGCGGAGCGAGCGATCCGCAGCGGGATGAATGCCACGCCGGGCACTTGGATGACCAGGTTGCGGAAGGCTTCGCCGCCGAGTTCGGACACAAATTTGAGGAATGCGTCAGTCAGGCCCGGCTCTGCGCTGTCGGTGATATGGACGCCGGCTTCGAGCGCAACCACGCCACTGCTGGGTATGTCCGTGGCAATGCGACCTTCGGCGTTCAGATCGCTCAAGGGGCGGAAGTCTTCCACCCGGCACAATTGTTCATACCCGAGCGGGCCGCCACTATTCGAAGCCAAGAGCTGGGCCAGCTTTTGGAATTTCTCGCGCGGGCCGGCGACGTAAAGCTCGATGGTGCGTTCTTGCAGCGACTGGTTGGCCTTCCGGGTGTAGGACCACTTCTCCGGTTTGATCGTGCGACCACGGCAACCCACCGCCCGCAGTCCGACCCCCGCTAACAAGCCGCTTGGAAAATGGGTCTTGGCGAGCGCTTCGGGGTGAAGCGTGAGCATCGCCACGGCTTGATTGTCCGGGCAGGCAGTCGCAGGCAAGGCGTTGACCGCGGTGACGACGCGTTGGAGACGCGGCTGGAGGCGCTCCGTGGCCTCGACGAGCGAGTAGGGCCACTTGTCTTTGCCACCACCACCGCCCCTGTAGCCAGTCTCGGAGGTCAGTTTCTCACCATTACCGATGAGATAACGCGGGCGGCGGACTTCGTTGGGCATGGTGGGGTTGGGTTGGGTTATGCTTCGGGCAGGCTGCGGATGGTCTCCCGGGCGAGGCCGGTCAGCCGGTAGATTTCGCGTTGGCCGATACCCGCGCGCTTGAGGAGATGGCCGATTTCACGGCGCCGGTAGAGCGGCAAACCGTGCACCGCATCGCGGGTGTGCTTCACCAAAAGTTCTGAGAGATCGTCCTGGCTCAGGATATTTTCCCGGCGGGCGCGGAGGGCGATCTGAGTGATGTCGCTTGGCGACAACCCGCTCGCGGTAAGCGTCAATTTTTTGCCGAACGCATCGGCGAGCCGATTCCAGTCCGCACCGAGCAGGCGGCCGTAAAGTTCGGCGTGTTGGTGAGGTGTGGGCAGAGGGAAAATGACGCGGCGTTCAAAGCGCCGCCACACGGCCGGATCGAGCAGGTCTTCGTGATTGGTTGCGGCCAGCAAAAGGCCTGTGGCGGGCCAGGCATCGAGTTCTTGGAGCAACACGGTGACGAGGCGTTTCAATTCCCCTACGTCGGTGTTGTCATCACGGCGCTTGGCGATGGCGTCGATCTCGTCGAGAAAGAGAACACAGGGCATCCCCGCTGCGCGGTGCATCACCTGGCGAAGGTTGGTGCCGGTGCGGCCGAGAAAGCTGCTCATCACGGTGCCGAGATTGAGCACCAGCAACGGAAGGTTGAGTTCGCGGGCGACCCAGCGGGCGGCGAGCGACTTGCCAACGCCGGGCGGCCCGGTGAAGATCGCCGTGCGGGTGGCGGTGAGTCCCGCCTGAGCGAGTCGGCCGGTTGCGCGGCGCTCGCTGATCAACGAACTCAGGGCCGCGCGCACCTCTTCGGACCAGACGGGCTCCACGGGGAGATCGATCTGGTGCTCCACGCGGAGCAACTCATCGGACATTTCCTCACGGATCTCGCCGTGGTGCGGGGTGGGTATTACGGGTTCAGGGCCGATCTTGCGAACGAGACTGGACGCCGCCGTCGGTTGCTGGAGAAGGTTCTGAATTTTTTCGGCAAGGTCCGGATTGGTTTCCTGCCAGTTGGGTAAAATCTTCTGCAGATATTGTTTTAGGTCGTCGGTGCGACCGCCGAGCGCCATCCAGATGATGCGCACGACGTCGTCCGCCGCGGGGTTTTTAGGTAATTGGGCAGTGGAGGGTTTGACCTTCATTAGGAGCGATATCCGTAAGAAAGTGGAAGACTTTAATAGATGCAATAATAATCTTCCACTTTGATACAACGTGGCCCGCCCGCGGAGACTACGGGTTGCCCGGCTCCGCTCGTCTGCTGTCTCGCCTCCGCCCGTCAACCCGCAGCCCCCCGCTTCCGCCCTTCTTTTGGGAAAAGAACCAAAAAGGCGGGCCGGCGCAGACGTTGGCGGAGCCGGCCATCCAAGAACAAGGCCTTTTGGAATACCCCAAAAAAATTTCCAACCTTTCTAATCTATGAACGAAAAAAAATTATTCATTAAATTAGTTATGGGGTTTTGCATCCCAACTCTGGTCTTTGCGTTTTCCTGGGGCTTAGTTCCCATTCACAATTTTACCGGGACTGATGGCTCTTATCTTCCAGGCCCACGGCGCGGATATGGTGTCGCTGCACGAGCGAATGGACACAGGCACTCCGGCCGGCCGGCTATTTTATACGATCATCGCGGCGATGGCCCAATGGGAGCGGGAAGAAATTACCGATCGCATCAGGGCGTCGATTGTAACCCGGGCTAAGCTCGGCAAGCAGATCTGCGGCACTTCACCCTACGGCTACAAGTGGCAGGAAGGTAAATTGGTCTTAGATCCCAGGGAGGCGCCGATACGAAAATTGATCTACGAGCAATTCCTCGAGTATCGGCGGATCGGAACGGTGGCGCGAATGCTTAACGAAGCGGGCCATCGCACGCGGGTGGGCGCCAAGTGGAGCGACACGGCAGTGCTGCGGTGCGTCATTCATCCCAGTGCCAAGGGCGTGCGCTACACCAACGTCTACAAAAAGACTGGGAGTTGGGCGATGGAGGAAAAACCGGAAGACCAATGGTTCGTGCACCAGATCGAGCCGATTGTATCGGCCGAGGTGTGGGATAGGGCCAACCAGATGATTGAGGAGCGTCGCAAAAAACGGAATCGGCCGGCCAAGCGGCCGACACATATTTTTTCCGGTATCGCGATCTGCGACTGTGGCCACCGGATGTATGTCCCGACTACCTCCCCCAAGTATATTTGCAGCAAGTGTCGCAACAAAATCCCGGCCGCCGATCTGGAGGCCATTTTCCACGAGGAATTGCGGTCATATTTCGGGGATGCAGCCCGCGTTGCGCAGCATTTCTTTGCCGCCAAGACTAACACGGAAGCGAGGGAGGAAAGGCTGGCGCAGGTCCGTCATGAGATCGAGAAAGCGAAGGAGGAGATGGCGCGCACCCACCGGCTCTATTTGGACGGAAAGCTCAACGAGGAGGGCTTCGCATCCTTTTATCAGCCGCTGGAGGACCGGGTAAGGCAACTTCGGGCCGAGATGCCCAAAATGGAGGCAGAACTGGCCTACCTTCGCATTAACGCGGTATCGGCCGAACAGGTGATGCGCGATGCCCGCAACCTGCACGAGAAATGGCCGACCTTAAACCCCGAGAAAAAACGCCGGGTGGTCGAATCCATCGTCGAGAAAATCACGATAGGCAAAGACGGGATAAGCGTAACCTATTGCTATCTCCCATCCTCCGAAGAACTGACAAATTCCCAACAGCGCCTGCGAGCGCGGTGAGCAGGTAGAATTGCCCGGGCTTGAAGACGAGCGGCTCCTCGCGTGTGAGGACGTCACGCAGCAGACCGCCGCCGATCGCATTGACGACGCCGACCAGCACCGCCGCCGGCGGCGGCAGGCCCGCGGTGAGCGCCTTCTGCACGCCGAACGCGGCATAGGCGCCAAGCCCGAGAGCGTCGACCCAGGCGATCAGGCGTTGGAAACGGTGCACCTGTTGGCTGAAGAACAGGCTGGCGATGACGGCCGCCGCGATCGTGTACAGGTAGTCCGGGTCCGTGAGCAGCGGCGTGAGGCTGTCCTGCAGGAAAATGCCGTCGCGAATCAAGCCGCCGCCGATGCCCGACACCAGCGCGAGCGCAAGCACGCCCACGATGTCGTAGTGCCGCCGGATCGCGGCGAGCGCGCCCGTGAGCGCGAACGCGAACGTCGCACCCAAGTCGAACAGCACCGGCAGGTCGAAGCTCCCTTTCAGCATGGCGGCTCAGGGCTGCACCGGGACGGTGGCGGGCGGTTTCGCGCGCATTTTGGCGCGACGGTCGACGACGTACCACGAGACGCCGGCGATCATCACGACGAGCAGGGCGAGCAGGACGAGGATTTCCTTGGGCAGGCGCACGGCGGCACGGTACCCCGCGTTCAACCCAGCGCCAGTGCAATCACGCCCACCACCATGCCGGTCGCGGCCAGCAGGCGGCGTTTTGCCTCCGCTTCCTTGAGCAGCTTGGCGCCAAACAGGGTGCCGATCACGATGCTGATTTCCCGGGCCGGCGCGATGTAGCTCACCGGGGTGAACGTCATGGCCGTGAGAATCAGGATGTAGCCCAGCGGCGCCAGCAGCGCGACGGCGAAGACCTTGCCCCGGTGATTCTGCCAGGCGGCGAGGGCTTCCGCGCGACGCGGCCAGGCGAAGGGCGCCAGCACGGTGCACATCACGAGCTGCGTGCTGCAGTCATACACCAGCGGCGGCAGGTGCAAATGGGCGACGGCGTGCTTGTCCCAGACGGTCAGCGTCGCAATGCAGCAGCCGCAGATGAAACCATAGAGCAGGCCCTGGCGCAGGTGGGCGCGGTCCGCGTGCAGCAGGTTGGGGCCGCCCGCCAGCGAGAAGATGCTGCCGATGATGATCGCCCCGCCCGCCAGCGCGAGGGCGGTGGGGCGTTCGTGGAAAAGCACGATGGCGGTGAGGGTCGAAAACAACGGCCCGGTCCCGCGGGCCAGCGGGTACACGAGCGAGAAGTCGCCATGCTGGTAGCCGCGCTGCAGCAGGAGCGCGTAGGCCAGCTTGATGAGGCCGCTGCCGACGACGACGGCCCACGCGGACGTCGGGATCACCGGGCTTTTCCAAATCACATACGCCGCCGACAGCGGGATGTAGAAGCACAGCGACACCAGCCCCGTCAGCCATACGAACGGCAGGCCGCCCCCGGAACGCTTGGCCGCGAGGTTCCACGTCGCGTGCGTGAACGCGGCGATGAAAATGATGGCGAGCGCGAGCGGCGTCATTTTTCACCACGAAGCACGCGAAGCGCCGGGAGAACAACGGAAAAGGCGGGATCCCGGCCGCGCGCGGGCCGACACAGTTTCCACGCCCGCGGGGCGATACAAGCCGCGAAGCTTGCGCCGCGGGTGCTTCCCGGTCTTCGTGCCGCCGTGGTTAACCTGGCTGACCTTCGCCGCGAATTGCGCCCGACGCTCCTGCTGGCCTTCCCGATCATCGTCGGGCAGGTCAGCCAGATGCTGATCGGCGTGACCGACAATGCCTTCATCGGGCGCGTCGGCACGGTGGAGCTGGCGGCTGCGGCGTTCACGCATGGCGCGTTCCACATCTTCTACATCATCGGCATCGGCCTCCTGATGGGCGCCGGAGTTTTTGCGGCGCGCGATCACGGGGCGGGCGATGACGCGGGCTGCGCGGCGTGGCTGCGGCATGGGCGCGCGCTGGCGCTGGCGGTGGGGGTGGGCACGTTTCTCCTGATCCTGGTTTTGTCGACGCAGCTGCACCGTTACGGCCAGCCGCCCGAAGTGGTCGCGGTCACGCGCCCGTTCCTGCTGCTGATCGGCGCGTCGTTCATCCCGGCCTTGTTTTTCCAGGTGCAGCGGCAATTTGCGGAATCGCTCGGCCGGCCGTGGGTGCCGATGAGCATCATGATTGCGGACATCGGGCTGAACGCGCTGCTCAACTGGCTCTTCGTATTCGGCCATGGCGGGTTTCCCGCGATGGGCCTGGTCGGGTCGGGCATCGCGACCCTGATCGCCCGCACGGCGGCCGTGGTGGTGCTCGGCTTGTGGTTGCGGTACTCGGCGACCTTTGCGGTCGTCCGCGCCGCGCCGTGGACGGGCTGGGAATGGCGGCGCTTCCGGGAGCTGTTGAAACTGGGCGTGCCCACCGGCGGGATGCTGCTGTTCGAGGGTGGCGCGTTTGCGATGACGGCCCTGATGATGGGCTGGCTGGGCACCGTGCCGCTGGCCGCCCATCAGGTCGCGCTCGGGTGTGCGGCGCTGACGTTCATGGTGCCGCGGGGCCTCTCGATCGCCGTAAGCCTCCGCATCAGCAAGGCGGTCGGCGAGGGCCGGCCGGAGGCGCTGCGCGCCATTGGGTTTGGAGCGTTCCTCGTCGGACTCAGTTGCATGGTCCTGTTTGCGCTACTGTTCGCCTTCGCGGGCCGGGTCATCACCGGTTGGTTCACGCCGGCCGAGGACGTGGCGCTGCTCGCGGCACAGCTCCTCTTGGTCGCGGCGCTCTTCCAACTCTTCGACGGCACCCAGGTGATCAGCGCCGGGGCGCTGCGCGGACTGACCGACGTGCGCATCCCGACCATCCTCACCTTCATTGCGTATTGGGTGATCTCGCTGCCGCTCGGTTACTGGCTGGCGTTCCGCACGTCCGCCGGACCGGCGGGCTTGTGGAGTGGCCTGGCGATCGGGCTGGCGTGCGCGGCCGGCCTGCTGGGCTGGCGCTTCCACCGGCTGACGCGTTCGTCGGCGCCCGCCTGACGCCGGTCAACCCAAGGCCTCGCGCAGGGCCGCGATGATTTCGGTCGCCGGCTCGGTGCCGATGCACAGGCGGAGTAGTTCCGGCGAAAGGCCATGCGCCGCGAGTTCGGCGCGCCCCGCGGCGCTCGTCACGAGGTCGTAGTGCGCGAGGTAGATGAACGGCGAGATCAGCGTGGTCGTCATGCCGAAGCTCGGTCCCTTCGGCAGGCGCACGCGGTCGTAGAATCCCGGCAGGGAGCCCTTGAGCGTGAAGGAAATCATGCAGCCCACGGACGCGGGTGTGCGCGCCACGCGCAGGTAGTTCGCCTTGGTGGCGGGTTGCAGCGCCCACCAGACCTTGTCGACGGCGGGGTGCGACTCGAGGAACGCGGCTACCTGGGCGGTGTTGGCGTTGATGCGCGCCACCACCTCGGGGGTTGCGCCGATCTGGGCCGCGAGGCGGGCCGCGTCGCGCCCGTGCAGCGGCTCGAGGCGCGCGGCGACGAGTTCGCGCAGCTCCGCGGCACCGGGGCGCGCGGGGTTGACGACCACGGCGCCGGCAATGACGTCGCCTTCGTGCGCGGTGTACTTCGTCAGGCTGGTCGCCACGAGGTCCGCGTGCGGGAGAAGGTCGACGTTGAACGGTGAGGAAACGGCGGGATCGAGGATGATGCGCGCGCCGTGCCGGCGGGCGAGGGCGGCGACGGCGGCGATGTCCGCGGTTTGGATCAGCGGGTTGGTCGGCGCCTCGATGATGAGTCCCGCCACGCGCGGGCCGTGTTCGGCAAAGAGTTTTTCCAGGCCCGCGAGGTCGGTCACGTCGCCATGACGCAGGTAGTCGCGCGCGGGGTTGGGCGTAAATTTCTTCAGCAGCGCAATGCTGTCGAGGTAGAGCCAGCCCAGCTGGATCCAGGCGGTGCGGCCGGTGCGCGCCTGCACGGTGCTGATGGCGCGGAACGCGGAGTAGAGTGCGTTCATGCCGCTCGGGGCGAGGAGGAGGTCCGCATCGGCCACCGGGAACGGCCCGCGCAGCACGCGCTTGATCTCGGCGGTCGCGTCGCCTGCGAAAAGCTTTTCCGGCGCGGCGGCCGGCAGCGCGCCGAGGCGCACGAGGTGGTCCTCGGCGGCGCGGGAGGACAGGAAGCCGCCGAGGTTTTGCAGGTAAACCTTGGCGCGGCTGTTCTGCTCCGGCGTGTCCGCGTGGGCGACGCCGTCGACGCCTTCCACCTGGAATGGGCTCGCCTGGGCGCCACCACCGCGGCCGAGGTAGTCGGCCAGGTCGTGCGCCATGCGCGCGGAGCTCACGAGCCACAGGGAGCGTCCCGCGAGTTCCGGGCGGCGGCCGAGCACTTCGCAAAGCTGCTTGGCGTGGGTGTGGACCACGAAGCGCGGGTAGCCGGAGGAGATGTGGCGCGTGGTTTCCGGACGTCCTTCCTCGTACCCGATCACATCCGCCATGGTCGGCAGGCTGCAGGCCACGGAATGCGGGCTGCCGGGAATGCGCTGGCCGAGCGGGATGGGCGAGAAGACGGACATGAGAGGAGCGGCAGAAAGTTGGCCGCGCATGCCGGGGTGGCAACTGCGGTTTGTGTCATCCCGGTCCGGCCGGCGATCAGACGCCCAGCCGGGCCTGCACGCCGGCGAGGGTGAGGCCGGTGATGCGGATCAGTTTGTGACGCGATTTGTCGCCGCGTATCAGGGTGACCTGGCGTCGCGGCACGCCCAGTTTTTCGGCAAGGAATTCAAGCAAGGCGTCGTTCGCGCGGCCCTCGAGGGCGGGCGCGTGCACCTTGACCTTCAGCACCGGGCCCAGCCAGCCGGCGATTTCGTCGCGCGGGGCATTGGGAATGGTTTTCAGTTCGAGGGTGCAGGCGTCCATGGCGGGCGGGTGGGCTGGGGATGACAAAACAAGTTGCGGTCGGCTTTGAAAACACGAATGAAGGCCGGATGAAACTGGTGTCCTGGAATGTGAACGGCGTGCGGGCCGTGTTGAAGAAGGGCTTTCTTGATTACATGAAGAAGGTCGATGCGGACGCGATCTGCCTCCAGGAGACCAAGGCGCATCCCGGCGACGTGCAGCATGTGGCGTGGGAGGCCGGCTACACGCCGTACTGGTACTCCGCGATCAAGAAGGGCTATTCGGGCACGGTGATCTTCACGCGCGTGCCGCCGTTGAAGGTCACGAATGGCATCGGGATGCCCGGGCATGACGACGAGGGCCGCGTGATCACGGCCGAGTTCAAGGATTTCTTCCTCGTGAACGTGTACCAGCCGAACTCGCAGCGCGGGCTGACGCGGTTGAAGTATCGCACCGAGGAATGGGACCCGGCGTTCCTCGCGTTCCTCAAGAAGCTCGAAAAGAAGGGCAAGCCGGTGGTGTTTTGCGGCGACCTCAACGTGGCGCACACGGAGCTCGACCTCACCAATCCCAAGACCAACCGCCGCAACGCGGGCTTCACGGACGAGGAGCGGACGAATTTCTCGGCAATCCTCGCGAAGGGTTTCGTGGATACGTTCCGCGAGTTCGAGAAAGGCCCGGGGCACTACACTTGGTGGAGCCAGATGATGAACTGCCGCGCGCGGAACATCGGGTGGCGCGTCGATTACTTCGTGGTTTCGGAAAAGCTCCGGCCCGCGCTGAAGCGCGCGTGGATCTCGCCCGAGGTGATGGGCAGCGACCACTGTCCCGTCGGGCTCGAACTCAAATGAAGTCCACCGCCGAACAGTTGAAGCGCCTGATGCTGCGCAAGCCGGCGCTGACCCTCGCGGTGGCCGAGAGCCTGACGGCCGGCCACCTGCAGGCGCAGATCGCGTCGGTTTCCGGCGCCTCGGGGTATTTTCTTGGCGGCGTCACGGCCTACACCCTGCGGCAAAAGGTGAAGCTGCTCGGCGTCAACGCGGCGCATGCGAAGCGCGTGGATTGCGTGTCGCAACGCGTCGCGGTCGAGATGGCCTACGGTGTGATGGAACGTTTTGGCGCGCAGCTCGCGGCGGCCACCACGGGTTATGCGGAGCCCAACCGCGCGCGCGGCGTGAAGGCGCCGATGGCGTGGTGGGCGATTTGCCAGCGGTTGCCGAACGGGCGGCTCGCGTTGAATTCCGGCACGGTGGAAGTCGTCGGCGCCAGCCGCACGGAAGCGCAGGAAAAAATCGCGCGGGACGTGCTCGGCCTGCTCGTGGCGCACGTGGGCGCCTGGCGCGACGAATAAAAAACCCGTCGCGCGGGGGCACGACGGGTTGGGAAAGGGCGGGGTGGGCTTACTGCGTGAGCCGCGAGACGTAATCCATCAGGAAGTGCGTCTCCGCCGGCGGGGTGACCCAGTCGCTGAACAGCAGTTCCGGCATGCGGTGGTTGCTGTTGTAGAAGACGCGGTTCGCCTCGTCGTTCGGCGACATGTAACCCGTCTTGACCGCCGCGCCGAGGTAGAAGCCCTCGGTGGTGGAGTAGATGAGGACGTTCGCGTCGCCCGGGAGATTCTTGGTGACCGCCTCGCGTTCCGCGGCGCGGATGCCCGCGACGGCCTTGGCTTCGGCGCCGAGGTTCATGCGGTTCTTGAGGAGCAGGCGGGCGGTGTTGTCGTCCATGAGGACGTACACGGCATTGATCGACTTGCCGCCGGCCTGGAGGCCGAAGCTCAGTTCGCCCGCGCGCATGAAGGCCGGCACGGACCATTTGCCGTTCGGGCGGCGAACCATCGCGACAGCGTAGCCGTCCTTCACGCCGAGCAGGAAGCCGGCCTGGAACTGGTTGACGATCACGATGCCCTTGGCGCGGCGCAGGATGTTCGTGGGGATGGCGGTTTTGACGTTGCCTTGGATTTCCTGGAGAATCGCCTCGCAGCTATCCAGCTGGGTGACCACGGCCTCGCGGGTGAGGCCGGTGGCGGCGGGCAGCGTGGCCACCAATGCGGTCAGGCAGAAAAGGGCGGAGAGAAACTTCTTCATGTGATTGGAGCGGAGAATGGGCTTGGGCAGAGGGAGCGCAAAGCTGTTTTCCAAAGACGGGTATATGCAGATTAGGGCCGGGAATGAAAGCCCCTACTTTGACCCGGCGTCGGCCCGGGCCCGGGGTGTGACCTGTTGGCGGTGAGAAGGTTGCCGCTACTCCAAGCCTCGTTCGGCGACCTCGTCCTCGTCCCAGCCCAAATAGTGGCCCAGTTCATGGAGGTACGTCAGGCGCACCTCGTCCCGAAACACCGCTTCGTCCTCCTCGGCGTAGTCCCAGAGGTTTTCGAGAAAGAGGAGGATCTGCGGTGGCAGCCCCTGGCTCCCCGCGCCATGGCTCGCGTCATGGGGATCGCCCACAAACAGGCCCAGGATGTCGGGCTCCCAGCCTTCGGCCTGGATCGCCTCGTTCGGATACGGCTCGTAGCAAACCGGCACCCCGGCCGCCGCCGTGCGCACTGCCGGGGGCAGGCGCCGCTGGGCGCGGGCCACGACCTCGGTCGCAACGGCGGTGAGCTGGGTGAAGTTCATGGGGTAAAGTGGCTGCGGTCGCCCGGGGGACGAATGTCCCAAATCGCCGGTTATTCCAGCGGTAAAAATATTCCTCCGCGAATTGCAACCGGCCCCCGGCCGCCGCGTCTACCGGCGTGAAGCTTACTGCTAGGTAGCAGTGTGTGCAATAGATGAGCGCCGTGGCGTGGGGCCACGGCGCTTTTCTTTTTGTTGGTCCGGGTAACCGGTCGCGAGGCGCGCCGTCTTGCAGCCCGAACCCAAGATTCCCAAATGAATACCCGACTGAAGATTGTCTCGCTCTGCCTCACCCTGGCAGTGGCCTTTGTCCCGACCCTGAAAGCCCAATCCGAATCCGGCGACGCCCCGCATGCTAAGCGCGAGCGCGGTCCGGGTGGCCCGGGTGGTCCCGGTGGGCGCCTGCAGATGTTGGCCGAGGAACTCGAACTGACGGCCGACCAGAAGGCGAAGATCGGCCCGATGCTGAAGAACGAGGCGGAACAATTGAAGGCGATCCACGACGACAAGTCGCTGTCGGACGACCAGAAGAAGGAAAAGGCGAAGGCAGTGCGGGAAGAAGGTCGCAAGTCGATTTCGGCGGTCCTGACCCCCGAGCAGGCCAAGAAGCTCAGCGAAATGCGGCCGCGCGGCCCGCGCGGTGGCGGCGACCGCCCGCCGCGGGGTGAACACGGCGAGAAAGGCGAGAAACCCGCCAACAAGTAAGGATTACTGCCACCCCTGGTGGCAGTGTGCAGAAATGAGCGCCGCGGCGTGGGGCCGCGGCGCTTTTCTTTTGCCCAACCCCCCGGCGGGACCGCACGCTCGCGATTCATGGCGGAGCCAAGGCACATCGTAATCGCAGGGGGTGGGGCGGCGGGATTTTTCGCCGCGATCACCGCCGCCGAGGCTGCGCCGGATTGCCGGGTCACGCTGTACGAGGCCACCAACCATCCGCTCGCCAAGGTCAAGGTGTCCGGTGGCGGCCGCTGCAACGTCACACACGCGTGTTTTGAGCCGCGCGAATTGGTGAAGCGCTACCCGCGTGGCGGCCGGGAACTGCTCGGCGCGTTCCACCGGTGGCAGCCGCGCGACACAGTGGAATGGTTCGAGTCCCGCGGCGTGAAGCTGAAGACCGAGGCGGATGGACGCATGTTTCCGGTGACGGACAGTTCCCAGACGATCGTCGATTGCCTCGAGGGCGCCGCGGCCCGCGCGGGCGTGCGGGTCGTGCTGCGCACGGGGTTGCGCGACGTCGTTCCCGTGGGCGGCGGTTTCCGCGTGACCCTCACCACGGGCGAGGAGTTGACCTGCGACCGCGTGATGCTCGCGACCGGTGGCAACAAATCGAACGCCGGCCTCGTGATTGCGGCGAAACTCGGTCATGCCATCGAGCCACCCGTGCCCTCGTTGTTCACCTTCAATATCGATGACGTTCGCTTGAAGGACCTGGCCGGGATCGCCGTCGAGGCGGCGACCGCGGTCGCCGGCACGGCGTTGAAGGAGCGCGGGCCACTCCTGGTCACGCATTGGGGCGTGAGCGGACCCGCCGTCTTGAAACTTTCCGCTTGGGGCGCGCGGATCCTGCACGAGCGCGATTACCGTTTTGAACTGGTTGTGAATTTTGCGCCGGCGTTCAACGCCGAGTCGCTGCGCGCCGAACTGGAACGGGCGCGGGCGGCGAACCCGCGGAAGCAGCTCGCGACGTGGTGTCCGCTCGGGTTGCCGTTGCGGCTCTGGGAAAAGCTGTTGCCGGCGGCGGGCTTGAAGCCGGATGCGACCTGGGCGACGGTCCCCGGGGCCGGTTTGCGCGAGCTGGCCATGCAGGTCACGGAAGCTAAGTTCGCCGTCACCGGGAAAAGCACCTTCAAGGAGGAATTCGTGACCTGTGGCGGCGTGCGTTTGAGCGAAATCGATTTCAAGACGATGGAAAGTCGTCTCGTCCCGGGGCTGCATTTTGCCGGCGAGGTGATCGACGTCGATGGCATCACCGGCGGTTTCAATTTCCAGGCCGCCTGGACCGGCGGACATCTCGCGGGCCAGGCCATGGCGGGGGTGGCGCGCGCATGACCAGCTACGGACAGCTCTTTCTCGTGCTGCTGCCGGTCTTCGCGATGATCGGCATCGGCGCCGCGTTGCGCCACTGGCAGTGGATTTCCGAGGAAGGCGAGAACAGCCTGTTCAACGTCGTCATCCGGGTCACGACGCCCTGCCTGATCTTCGAGTCGGTGGCTTCCAACCCCGCGTTGCGCGAACCCGGCAACCTCTACCTGCCGCCGCTGCTCGGGTTCAGCCTCACGCTGGCGTCGATGGCGCTCGGCTGGTACGTGGCGCGCGGGCTTGGGCTGACGATTGGCCATGGGTTGCGCACCTTTGCGCTCGCCGTGGGGTTGACGAATTACGGCTACCTGCCGCTGCCGATCATGGACGCGATGTTCGGGCAAGAAAGCCGCGCGGTGCTGCTCGTGCACAATGTCGGCGTCGAGGCGGCGATCTGGACCGGCGGCGTGCTCGTCGTGACGGGCCTCTCGCCGCTGGCGGGTTGGAGGAAACTCATCAACGGCCCGCTGATCGCGCTGGTGCTGGCGATCACGTGCAACCTCACGGGTTTGTCGGCGCATTTGCCGGCGGTGTTGATGAA
Source organism: Lacunisphaera sp. (assembly GCA_044224295.1). Classification (GTDB taxonomy): domain Bacteria; phylum Verrucomicrobiota; class Verrucomicrobiia; order Opitutales; family Opitutaceae; genus Lacunisphaera. The sequence goes on from JBGAKQ010000026.1 coordinate 42,803, forward strand.
CCTGGTGCACACGCTGGCGCTGTGCGCGGTGCCGCTTGGGTTGCTCGTGACCGGGGTCAGCATCCAGCCGCACCTTGACGATCCCAAGCGCTTGGTGAACACGCGCGTCACGCTGACCGCCTGGCTGCTGCGGCTGGTGGTCCTGCCCTGGATCTTCCTGTTGGCCGCCCGCTACCTGCCGTGCCCGGTGGAATTGAAACGGGTCCTGGTGGTGCAGGCGGCGATGCCGTCGGCGGTCGTCTCGATCATCGTGGCGCGCCTGTATGGCGGCCAGCCGCTCGTCGCGGTGCAGATCATCGTCGGCACCACGGCGCTGGCACTGTTCACGATCCCGTTTTGGATTCGTTTCGGCATGATGTTCGCGGGCCTCGCGCCCTAGGATCGCGGCGGGGCTGAAAGCCGCGGGGTTCTCCGGCGGTCGTGGCGTTGACGTGCGGCCCGCGAGCGGGTTTTCTCGCGGGATGGACTGGATTACCGACCCCCAGATTTGGATCAGCCTGCTGACATTGACCGCGCTCGAGATCGTGCTCGGCATCGACAACATCATCTTCATCTCGATTCTCGCCGGCAAATTGCCGCCGGAGCAGCAGGCCAAGGCCCGCCAGACCGGCCTCATGCTGGCGCTCGTCACGCGCGTCCTGTTGCTCGCGAGCCTCGCGTGGATGGTGAAGCTCACGGCGCCGCTGTTTTCCGTTTTCGGATTCGAGGCCTCGGGCCGCGACCTGATCCTGCTCGGCGGCGGCCTGTTCCTGATCTGGAAAAGCACCCACGAGATCCATGAAAAACTGGAGGGCTCGGATGACCACGCGCAGACGGGCAAGACCGTGCCAAAGTTCAGCGCGATCATCGTACAGATTCTCCTCCTGGACATCGTCTTCTCGCTCGACTCCGTGATCACCGCGGTCGGCATGGCCAACCACCTCGGGGTGATGATTGCCGCGGTCGTGATCGCGCTTGGGGTGATGCTGAAATTCGCCGGCGCGATCAGCGAATTCGTGCACAAGCATCCCACGCTGAAGATGCTGGCGCTGTCGTTCCTGCTGCTCATCGGCGTGACGCTCGTGGCCGAGGGCACGCATCACCACGTGAACAAGGGCTACATCTATTTCGCGATGGCCTTCTCGTTCGCGGTGGAGCTGCTGAATCTCAAGATGCGCAAAAAGTCCAAGCCCGTCGTGCTGCACGAGTCGCAGCCCTGACGTGACGCGGAAAGCGTTGGCGTAAACTCCGGCCCTGGCCATGGTGACGGCGATGAAACCTTTTGCATGGCTGCTGGGCCTGGCCCTGGGCGCCGGGCTGGTCGCCGCCGAGCCGGCGGCGGATCCTTTGGAAATGCAGGTGGCGGACCTCGTGGCCGGCCCGCAGGTCACGGTCGTTCATTTCTGGGCGCCGTGGTGCCCGAATTGCCGGGCGGAATTGGATCCGGTGACGGGTTGGGCGAAGTTCCTCCAGGAGAATCCCGCGGTAAAAGTGGTGTTCATCAATGTCTGGCACAAGGGTCAGGACCCCGCGCCCCGCCTGACGGCGGCCGGGTTGGGCGCACAGCCGAATCTGCTTTTGCTGACGCACCCGAATGCCTCGCGACTCGCGGCCGACCGCCTGAACAAGTTCATGGGCCTGCCGCTGACGTGGGTCCCGACGACCTGGGTTTTCCGTGAAGGCAAGCTGCGCGTCGCGTTCAACTACGGGGAGATTCGATTCCCTATCCTCCAGCAGATGGTGGACGACGCGCGCAACGAATGGTCCCGGTGAGCTCCGCGCGTCTCAACTGGGGCGTCCTCAGCACCGGCCGCATCGCGCGGGTGTTTGCCACCGCCCTCGCGTCGTCCCGCACCGGCCGCCTGGTGGCGGTCGGCAGCCGCACCGCTGACGCGGCGGCGAAGTTCGCGGCGGACTACAACGGGATTCGCGCGCACGCCAGCTACGCGGCGCTGCTGGCCGACCCGGAAGTGCAGGTGGTGTACATCGGCACGCCCCATGACTCTCACGCGGAGCTGTGCATCGCCGCGGCGAAGGCCGGGAAACACATCCTGTGCGAAAAGCCGCTCGCGCTGAGCCGCGCACAGGCGGCGCGGGCGGTGGCGGCCGCCCGGGAGCATGGCGTATTCCTGATGGAGGCGTTCATGTACCGGTGTCATCCGCAGACGGCAAAGGTCGCGGAACTCGTCCGCGGCGGCGCCATCGGTGAGCTGCGGCTGATCTCAGCGGTGTTTTGTTTCAACCGTCCGGTCGATCCCGCCATGCGCCTCTACAACCGCGCGCTCGGGGGCGGTGCGATTCTCGACATCGGTTGCTACCCGGCGTCAATTGCCCGCTGGGTGGCCGGCGCCGCCGAGGGCCGGGCCTTTGCGGAGCCGGTGGAGTTTCTCGCGACCGGCCGCATCCATCCGGTGGCGCGCGTCGACGAGCAGGCGGCGGCCACGCTGAAATTTGCGGGCGGCGCCATGGCGCAGCTCGCGTGCGGGACGACCACCCACAAGGAAATCGCGGTGCGAATTCACGGCACCGACGGCCAGTTGTTCCTGCCCGTGCCCTTTCATCCCGGCAACCTGGTCGAGGGTCCCGCGCGCATCGTCCTGCAGCGCGCCGGGGCGGCGGCCGAGGAAATTGCCTGTGGTCCCGCGGCCGATCTTTACGCGATCGAGGCCGATGCCGTCGGCGACGCCATTGCCCGCGGCGAGCGGGAGGTGGCCTGCATGACCCACGCGGATTCGCTGGGCAACCTGGCCCTGCTCGACCGGTGGCGGGCGGCCGTCGGCGTTCGTTACGACCACGAGGATTGACCCGCGCCTCGCGGCTTGCGCCGGCGCGGCCTTCGGGGCAAACCAGTTTTCCCCTATGCAAACCCGAGTCCGCTTGCTGGCCGCGTGCGCGGCCCTGTTGCTCTCCGCCGGCGCCCTGCGCGCGGCGACCCCGCAGGAAAAATCCGCCGAAACCGACAAGGCCAACGCGTTTTTCGAGCGCGTCTTCGACGCGGCCGTCGCCCGCAGCCCGATGTTCATGACGCAACTGGGCATGAAGAAAGACTACGACAAGTGGGATGACATCTCCGAGCCCCGTGCCCTCGAAGACCTGCGCATCAACGTCGAGAACCTCGCCGAGCTGAAGCGCACCATCAACTACGACCTGCTCGATGACCAGGCGAAGGTCAGTTACCGGATGTTCGTGCGCGACGCCGAGCGCACCATTGAAGGCTGGCGGTGGCGCTACCACTCTTACCCGCTCAACCAGATGTCCGGGCTCCATTCGGAGATCCCGGCGTTCCTGATCAATTTCCACTCGGTGGACAGCGTCAGCGACGCCCGCGCGTACATCGCGCGCCTCCAGGGCGTCGGCCCCCTGCTCAACGAGCTCGCCCGCAGCGCCGAAGTGCGCGCCGAGAAGGGCATCATGCCCCCGAAGTTCGTCTATGGCCTCGTGGTCGACTCCTGCCGGGAAATCATCACGGGCGCCCCCTTTGACACCTCCGGCAAGAAAAGCGCGCTGCTCGAGGACATCGAGGGCAAGGTCGCGGCGCTGAAGGATGTGGAACCCACGACCCGGGCGCAGTTGCTCGCGGACGCGACCGCCGCGCTCACGGGGACGGTCAAGCCGGCCTACGAGCGCCTCATCGCGCTGCTGCAGGCGCAGGAGAAGGTGGCGACCGCCGACGACGGCGCCTGGAAGCTGCCGGAAGGCGCCGAGTTTTATGCGTACCAGTTGCGCGGTTCGACGACGACCAACCTGACCGCCGACGAGATCCATGCGCTCGGTTTGCGCGAGGTCGCCCGCATCCACCACGACATGGAAGCGATCATGCAGCGCGTGGGCTTCAAGGGCGACCTGCAGGCCTTCTTCAAGTTCATCAAGGAGGACCCGCAATTCTATTACCCGACGACGCCCGAGGGGAAGGAGGCGTACATGAAGCGCGCCAACGAGATCATCGACGCCATGCGCAACCGCCTCGACGAGTTCTTCACCGTGAAGCCGAAGGCTCCGCTGGTGGTCAAGAAGGTCGAACCCTTCCGCGAGCAGGGCGCGGCCGGCGCGTTCTATGAACAGCCCGCCCCCGACGGTTCACGTCCGGGCGCCTACTACGTGAACACGATCGACATGCGCGGCGTGCCGATCTTCGAGATGGAAACCCTCGCGCACCACGAGGCCATCCCCGGGCACCACATGCAGATTGCGATCGCGCAGGAGCTGACGGGGATCCCGAAGTTCCGGAAGTTCGGCGGCAACACGGCCTACGTCGAAGGCTGGGCGCTCTATGCGGAGTATTTCCCGAAGGAATTCGGCTTCTACCAGGATCCGTACCAGGACTTCGGGCGACTCTATGACGAGTTGCTGCGCGCGGTGCGCCTCGTGGTCGACACGGGGCTCCATGCCAAGAAGTGGACCCGCGAACAGACGATGGATTATTTCCGCAAGAACACGCCGAATCCCGAACGCGACATCTTCACCGAGACCAACCGTTACATCGTGTGGCCCGGGCAGGCGACCGCCTACAAGGTGGGTCAGTTGAAAATCCTCGAGCTGCGCGAACTCGCCAAGAAGGAGCTCGGGCCGAAATTCGACCTGCGCGAATACCACGACCTCGTGCTCAAGGACGGCGCCGTGCCCCTCGACCTGCTCGAGGAAAACGTGCGCGCGTGGATCGCGCGGAAGAAATCGTAAGGCCGGCCCTACTTGAGTTTCAGCTCCTTCGCGAGCCACGCCACGCGGTCCGCGCCGACTTCGGGTGGCGTGAGGTCGTGACCGGCCTCGTAGGTGCCGAGGAGCTTGCGGGCCTTGGTGGCGTCGTAGAATTCCTGCGGGCGCGGTGACGGCACATGCTCGTCCTTGGTTGCGAACTGGTAGAAGACCGGCGCCGGGGCGAGCGCGCCCACGGCGAGGATCGGGTCGAGCGGCGACAGCTCCTTCTTGTAGGCATCAACGTCGGCCGGCTTTGCGTTGTAGAGATACCAGTCGGAGAGCCGCGGGGTCGGGGCGAGGAAGACATAGGCCTTGGGCCGGTGGTCGGTCGCGCCGGCGACGGCGCCGAACATCGCGCCGAAGTCGTGGGCGACCATCGCCACGCGCTGCGCATCCACGTCTGGCTGGGCCAGCAGGAGATCGAGGGCCCGGCGCAGCTCCACGACCTGCTTCACGCCTCCGGCGAGGTCGGTCTCGGGCTTGCGGCCGCGCCACCAGCCGCGCTGCGACCACATCGTGTCGATGCACAGCGACACCACGCCGCGGTTCGCGAGAGCGACGGCCTCGTCGAGAAACTGCGTGCGGTTCGTGGTCTCGGGATCGCCAAACCAGTGCACGTACAGGATGCCGGCGTGGGGGCCGGGCTGCGTGGGCGTGACCAGGTAGGCCTTGATGGGATCCTTCACGCCGACGAAAGTGATGTCCCGGATGCGGGCGCCGGCGCGGGTTTCCGCGCCGACTTCACGGACTTCGAGCGGGGCGGTTTTATCGTAGTCGAACAGGCCGGGCTCAACGGCGCGGACGGCGGTGGCGAAGGTCACCGCGAGGATCCAGGGGAGAATGCGCATGGCCCCTGGGTTAGGGAAATTCGGCGCCCGGCGCAAACGCTCTGCGGCCAGTTCCTCTGGAAATGCGACGAACGTCGGGCCCCGGGCCGGGTCAGCGGACTCTCCGCAGGTTGTCGCACACGATCGCGGCCGCGATGGCGGCGTTGAGTGATTCGGCTCCGCCGTAGCGGGGAATCGTCACGCGCCGGGTCACCCGCGCCTGCACGGCCGGCGACAGCCCGCGGCCTTCGCTGCCAATCACGATCACACCGTCGGACAACGGTTGCAGCGCATGCACGTCGTCACCGGCCAGGTCGCAGCCGAGGACCGGCACCCCGGCGTCCGCCAGCGCTTCGGCCAGCGGGGCGGTGTGCACGGTCACGCGGGCAAACGACCCCATGCTCGCATTGATCACCTTTTGGGAAAACAGGTCCGCGCAGTCGGGCGACAGCAGCACGCGGTCCAGCGCGAACCAGTCAGCCAGCCGCAGCAGCGTGCCGACGTTCCCCGGGTCCTGGATGCCGTCGAGGGCGAGCGTCAGGCCGCGGGCGAGCGCGCCCGGCGGCAGGGGGGTGCGGGTGATTTTTCCGACCGCCAGCACGCTGGCGGGGGTGGGGAAGTGGCTGACGCGCGCCATTTCGTCCGCCGTGACTGACACGAGCTTGAGGGATTTCCGGCCGCTGCCGCCCTCCGGAGCCGTCCAGGCGGGCGTCGCGTACAACTCGAGGAGCGGGTAGTTGGCCGCCAGCAGTTCCCCGATGACCTTTTCGCCCTCGATCACGAACAGCCCCGCCGCCTCGCGGTGCTTCTTCTCGCGAAGGTCGCGCAGGCGGGACAACTCGGCTTTGGTCAGGGACATGGGACGAACCAAGCAACGCGCCGCGCGCTTGGCAAACTTTGTGACGGACGGGTGAAGATTGGCGTGATGACACGCTCGTGGTTTGACCCGATGCTTCCGCTCGCGTGACCTCGGGCCTGTTCCTTCGTTCTTTAGTTCTGTGTGTGTTGCGACCCGGTTTCCCTCGTGGAGGCCGGGTCGTCGCGTTTGCGGGCTTTTCAAACCGGCGCCGTGGGGTATGGTGCCTGTCATGAAACGCCTCGCGCCCCTGTGGCTTGCTCTTTGCGGTGTCCTCTTCGTGGCGACGCCCATGCAGGCCGAGACCAAGAAAAAGGAAACGACGCCCGGGATCGAACTCGCCACGATGGCGTCGCAGGTCACCGGCATCGCCATCTCCCCGTTGCTCGGGGTGAGCGGCGTCGGCGCCTACCAGTGGCTGAAGGCCGAGACTCCTGAGGAAAAGGCCCGGCTGCCCTGGTTCGCGCAGGTTTCCTTCTGGCTGCCCGCCTTGTTGCTCGTCGGGGTGTGCGCATTCAAGGACACCATTGCCGCGGCCGCCCCGCCGGGTTGGAAGAAGCCCCTCGACGTGGCCGAGACGTTGGAAAACAAGGTCAGCGGACTGGTCGCGGCGGGCGCCGTCGTGCCCTCGCTCGTGGCCGTGGCGTCGAAGATGATCACGCATTCGTCCGCCTTCGAGTCCGCGCCGGTCGTCACGGGCGGGCTCGGCCTGTTGCCGATCGCCTCCTTCGACATGTCGTGGTTGCTGACCATCCTCATGGTGCCGCTGTCGATCGCGGTGTTTGCCGTCGTGTGGGTCGTGGGCCACGCCATCAACGTGTTGATCCTGCTGAGCCCGTGGGGCGCGGTGGACACGGCGCTCAAGGGCGCGCGGACAGCCGTCATGTCGCTCGTCGCAGCGACCGCCTTCATCGACCCGGTGGTGGGCGCCACGCTTTCGGTGGTCATCATCCTGCTCGCCTACCTGATGGCCGGCTGGGCGTTCCGCCTGATGGTCTTCGGTTCGGTGTTCAGCTGGGATTTCTTCACGCTGCGTCACCGGCGTTTCAACCTGCTCGCCGACGGCAACAAGCTGTTCACGGCGCGGGAAATCGCCGAGACCCCGCCGCGGACCTACGGCCGCCTGCACCAGGAGGCGGACGGCAAACTCCTCTTCAAATTCCGTCCGTGGCTCGTTTTCCCCGAGCGTACCATCGAGGTGCCCCGCGAGGGTCTCGTGGTCGGGAAGGGGATCTTCTATTCGGAGGTGCTGGGTTTTGATACTGGCGCCGACAAGAACACCACGCTGCTCCTGCTGCCGCCGCGTTACCGCGGGCACGAGGAAATGTTCGCGCGCACCTACCGGATCTCCGGCACCTGTGACGTGGGCCTGCGCCGGGCGTGGAGCTGGCTCCGCGAGGCGTTTGGCTTCGGGGCGAAGAAGCCGGTGGCCGCCTGAGCGGTCAGCCGGATGCCGCGCGTCGACGGACGACCAGCCAGTTGACGAAACCCAGCAGACCCACGACCGCGATGATGCGGCCGTGGTCGGGGTTGAGCCGCGTCAGCAGCACGATGCAGAAAACGAATCCCACGGCCGCAAACCACGGGCCCGCTGGGAGCCGAAACGTGGTGCCGGCCGGGCGGGTGCGGCGCAGCTGGACGAACGCGCCGCACACCATCACGTAGGTGATGATGCGCGAGGCGACGGACAGGACCGCGTTCCACAGGAAACTGCCCGACAGCGCCAGGATGAGCACCAGCCCGCCCCAGAGCAGGATCGAAACACCCGGCGTGCGGAAACGCGGATGCACGCGACCGAAAACCGCGGGAAAATCGCCGCCGATCGCGAGCGCATACGTGAGGCGCGGGACCGCCACCAGTTGCGCGCACAGGAAACCAAACGTGGAAACCATCGCGCCGAGCGAAACGAACTGCGCCGCCCGGGTTCCAAACATCGTGCGGGCGGCGTCCGCCAGCGGCCGCTCACTCGAGGCCAGTTCCGGCACGGTCCACATGGCAACGCAGTGCAGCAGCGTGTAGAATCCCGCGATCACGATCAGTCCCGTGAGCAGGGCGAACGGCACGTCCCGGGCGGGGTTCTTGGCCTCCGCGAGCGGGATCATCGCGGTTTCAAAACCACCGTAGGCGAACAGCAGCACGACCAGGGCGTTGAGCCAGTGGCTGGCGCCGGCCTCGTGGGCGAGCGGTGCGGCAGGGATTTTGTCGGCAAACACAAAGCCCGCGATGATCAGCAGCGCCAGCGGGGCGAGTTTGGCGACAGTGAACACATTCGACATCATCGCGCCGGTGCGAACGCCGCGGTAGTTGAGCAACGTCAGGCTTCCGAGAATGGTGGTGAGCAGCAGCGCACGCGCCGTGGCGTCGGTCGCGCCCGGCCAGAACTCACCCAGGTAGACGACGAACAGGTTCGCGTTGGCGGCGGCCGAGGCCAGGCGCGTCAGCCAGACGAACCAGCCCATTTGGATGCCCGCGTGGCGCCCGAACGCTTCGCGGGCCCACAGGTATGAACCGCCGGCGTCGGTCGACCCGGCGCCGAGTTCGGCATAGATGCCCATGAGCGCGCCAACACCCAGCGCCGCGAACACATAGGCCCACGGTCCGGCGGAGCCGATCTCGCGTGCGATGTCGTCGGGCAGGCCGAAGATCCCGCTGCCGATCACGCCATTGATGACGAGCGCCACCAGGGTCCAGCGGCCGAGGACGCGGACCAGCTGGGGTTGGGCGGGATCAGGCATGCCGTGAGACGATTGCGGCTAGCGCGCGCCTGCGGCCGGCGCGGGCACGGCCACGCCATAGAGTGTGGCCGGGTCCTGCGGGTCGGGATTCGTGCCTGGAGCCAGGTGCGTGATGATATCGCGATACCGCAGCGAGCACTGGAGGCGGCGCGGACCCCGTTCGTCGATGCGCGGGTTGAGCTGGATGATCGCCTGCGAAAAAGGCGGGGCGTTTTTCATTGCCAGCACGCGGCGGCGGGTTTCCTCGACGGTCGGCCCCGTGTCGCGCATGACGCCGTCGAGCTTTTGCAGGTCCGCATACGTGACGGGACCCCAGAGCTTGCGCCACTGCACCGCGGAGATCGCCAGCGGCAGGACCTGAACCACGCGGCCCGGGTTGGCGCCCGGCTGCCAGTAGGCGACGATCATCAGGAACGGTTCGTCGATCTCGTACTGCCGGAGCGCGTCACCGAGTTCGACGGCCGCACCGTGGGTGGCCGCCTTGAAGGTGACCGGCACGCCCCCGCGCTCGCGGTTGGCGGTGGCCGGGACGTCCCACCGCTGTGTCGGGCTGGCCGGTTTGTAGCCACCGAAGAAGGTTTCCCGCGCCCAGCGCTCGAATGCGACGTTTTGCGGCGGGACCGGCTGCGCCCGGGTGGGGGCGCCCGCGATCAGCGCGAGGGCGACGACCAGGGCGAGGCGGCTCACTTTTCCAGGAAGGCGCGCAAGGCCTCGAGTTTTGCGGTCCAGTAGGCCTTCATCTTTTCCGCCGCTTCGGGCGTCGTGAGGCGGCCGTGCTGGGGCACCACCGAGCATTTGAGGGGACCTTTCGGCCAGAAGTTCACGCCGACGCTGGTATCGTCGGCCCACAGGATCCGGATGGACTTGTGCGGCGTGGCCTTGCGTATCGTCAGCGGCGTGCGGGGCAGCCATTGTTCGCGGAGGGCGGGGTCCTTCCACGCCGCAAAGGCGCGATCGACGGGGGCCGCCATGGTTTTGGTGACGCTGATTTCAAAACCATCGGTCTTTTGGTGTTTGGCCCGCAGGCCCCGGGCCTGTTCGTAACCCACCGCCACCATCTGGCTCCACCAGTCGTCGAGCCGGTGTTTGCGAGCCAGCAGCTGGGCGATCTCCCGATGCGGCAATTTTCGCGCGCCGGCCGCGTCGAGCAGGGTTAGCCATTCGGCCCAGGTCCGGTCAGTGGCTTTCTTGACGGCGGCCGTGCTGATCCCGCCGTAACTGCCCGCTGAGCGCTTCATTCAAGCCGGTGTGTAAGGGATGCCCGGCCCGGCCTCAAGGCTGATGCGGAGGTCTAATCTTTTTGTTTCCGGTCCCCAGCGAAACTGCTAGGCAGTTGCGTATGAGCGAAGACAACGCGCCCAAGCTCCGGCTGAAACCCAAGCTGGCGGCCGACCCTTCCACCGCCCAGCAGCAGCCCGCCTCGACCGAGCCCGCGGCGCCCGCTCCCGCACCCGAGCCGGCCCCGGCGGCGGAAACCCCGGCTCCCGCCATGCGCCTGAAGCCCCGGCTGACCGTTGTTCCGGAACAGACCACGCAAACCGCCGCTGCTGAACCTGCGCCCGCCCCGGCTCCCGAGCCCGAGGCTCCGCCCGCCTTCCCTCCGTCCCCGGTCGCCGCCGCGCCTGCGCCCGTCGAAGTCCCGCCGCCCGCGCCGGTCGAAGCCGCGCCCGAGGCCCCGGTGCTGGAAAAACCCAAGTTCAGCCTGAAGCCAAAGAGTTCCACGGCCGCGCCCACGCCGGCCCCCGCTGAAGCCGGCCCGGCCGCGCCCGCTCCGGAAGCCGCTCCGGCCGAAGCCGCGCCGGCATTTCCGCCGCCGCCCGTCCCCGCAGCCGAAGCGCCCGCCGAGGCCGCGCGCAAGCCCGCGATCACACCCTTCCCGCCGCCCCCGGGCAAATTCCCGCCGCCGAACGCGCCGTTTCCGCCCCCGCCACCAGCTGGGGCGGCCGCTGGCCCCAAGGGGAAGAAGCCGCGTCAGCCCGCGACGCGAAAGCAGAAGATGATCATGTTTGGTGCGCTGGGCGTGTTTTTCGTCGCCGTGATCGGGTGGGGCGTCAGCCGCGTGATGTTTGCCCAGGCCGAGCCGCCCCCGCCGCCCCCGCGGCCCGTGGTGAAGAAAACTCCGCCGGCCACGCCGCCGGCCGAGAAGCCCGCCGAGGCGGCCCCCGCGACCGCGGTGGCCGAGAATCCTCCGCCCGCGGAAACGAAGGCACCCGAGCCGAAGCCGGCTGAACCGAAGGTGGCCGAGACGAAGCCCGCCGAGACCAAGCCGGCCCCGACGCCCGCACCGGAAGCGCAGGTCGCCGTGGTCGCGACCCCGCCCGCGCCGGTGGCGCCGCCGCCACCGCCACCCGCAAGCCTGCAATTCAAGGCCGGCGTCGAGGCGCTCAAGATCAGCGGCGTCCGCGGCGGCAATAACCCGCGCATCTTCATTGGCGGAACCTCCTACCAGGTCGGCGACCTCGTGAACCCGCAGCTCGGCATCACCTTTGAAGGCTACAACACGCAGACCCGCATGATCACCTTCAAGGACAAGTCCGGGGCGGTCGTCGAGCGACGCCACTAATCACCGCTGACCCGATCGGTCCCGCCCGCGCGGGGCCGATTTTTTTTGGCCGGACGAAACGGCGTCGGTCAGTGTGCGGCGAGCACCGCGCGGATATTGCGCAGGAGTTCCGGGTCCGTGGCGATGCCGAGCACGCCGTTCACGACGAACTGCACGCCGATCGACATGATGAGGAAGCCCATGATCTTGGTCATCGCGTTCACGCCGACGGGCCCGATGAACTTGACCATGCGCGTCGACAGCCGGAGCACGATGTAGGTGATCAGGGCGACGCACATGATGCCGGCGATGATCGCCACGTAGTCGAGCCAGCCGTCGGCGAGCGACGTGAACCCGAGCGTCACCGCGATCGAACCGGGCCCGCTGAGCATCGGCATGGCCAGGGGCGAGAAAGAGATGTCGGGTTTCTTCACAGCCGCGGCGCGCTCCTCGTCGTCTTGCTTGGCCGGCGCCCGCGCGGAGGCGAGCATCTCCATGCCGATCCCGGTCAGCAGGATGCCGCCCGCGATGCGCAGGCCGGGGATCGAGATCCCGAAAAATTTCATGATGAACGTGCCGCCGATCAGGAAGGAAACGAGGATGGCCACCATGTAGAGGCAGCCCTTGAGCGCCTGGTCGCGCCGCCGCTCGGGGGTGTCACCCTCGGTGATCGCCAGGAAGGTCGGGCCCGCGGACAGCGGGTTGATGATCGGCAGCAGGCCGATGAAGGTGCCGAGGAAGATGGCCCAGAGATGCGAGACGTTGGACATCAGTTAATGCGTGGTCCCTGACCTAACCGTGCCTGTTCGGCGGGTTCAATCTCCTTTGCCGCGCCGCCGGCCTACCACGTGTCGACGGGGCCCTTGGGCACGGGAATGGACTCGCGGCGCAGGACGGCGGGGTCATCGGGATCGAGCATGAACGACGCGACCATCGCGCCCGGGCGGTACTGGGCCTTCAGTTCGCCGTTTTCGTCGAGGAACGGCGCGCGCCATTTCTCGTACGCGGCGAGCAGCGCCTCGAATTCCGCGCGCGTGCGGAACTGCGTGATGCCCTTCTTGAACTCCTTGGCCGGGCCGAAACGCTTCGCGTACCACGCCGCCGGTTTCCGGAACAGCCGGCAGCCGTGGTCCTCGCCATAAAAGTCGATCATCAGGTCAAGGTGCCGGCGCATCACGCCGACGCGTTCCGCGTAACCGGCTTCCGGACGGAGTTCGCCGGTCTTCAGGTAATGCTGCGTGTCGCGGAAAATCCAGGGATTGTAGAACGCACCGCGCCCGATGCTCACGCCGGCGCAGCCAGTCTCGTTGATCATGTGCTTCGCCGCCTCGGGTGTGGTGACGTCGCCGTTGCCGATGACGGGTATGGTTTTCACCGCCTGCACCACCGCGCGAATGCCGGCGAGATTCACCGTGCCACTGAAGCCCTGCGCGCGCGTGCGGCCATGGACGAAAATCGCGGCAACCCCGGCTTCCTCGAGCACGCGGGCGAGGTCCGGTGCGGTCAGGTTGTTTTCGTCCCAACCGAGGCGCATCTTCGCCGTGATCGGGATTTTCACCGCGGCGACCATGCCGCGGACCAGCGCGGCCGTCTTGGCGAGCTCCGTCATCATTGCGGAGCCGCCGCCGATGCCGGTGACTTTCTTCACGGGGCAGCCCATGTTGATGTCGACCGACGCGATGCCCATCGACTCGACGATCACTGCCGCATCGCGCATCTCCTCGGGCACCGCGCCGAACAGCTGCACCGCGAGGCGTTTTTCAGCCGGGCAGGTGCTCACCATTTTGAGCGCCCGCGGGTTGCGCTCGATCAGCGAACGGGCGTTGACGAGGTCCGTGGTGGTCCAGTCCACGCCGCCAATTTCGCGCACCACGAGCCGGAAGGGCAGGTTCGTGTAGCCTGCCAACGGGGACAGGAAGAGGTTCGAGTTCAGGTCGTAGGGACCGATGCGCATGACGTGGCTGGCAGGATGGAGCCCGGGGCCCATCTGACAAAGGAAATGCAACCGGCGCCGCGGCAAGCCGGCTGCGGCTCGGGTCCCCAGGGGGCGCCGTCCGCTCAGCGCGCGGCCAGGGCGCGCTTCATGCGCACCAGTGCCTCGGTCAGCGTGGCACGCGGGCAGCCGAAGTTGAGACGCACGTGCGTGCCCTTGGGTGAACCGAAAAAGGCACCGTCGCTGAGTCCCACGCCATGGGCTTCAAAGTGCGCGATTGGATCCGCCAATTTGAGCGAGGAGACGTTTAACCAGGCCAGGTAGGTCGCCTCGATTGGAGCCTCGACGTGGACGCCCGGCAGTTCGCGGCGCACGAAATCGAGCAGGTAGTCGCGATTGCCGCGCAGGTATTGGATGAGCTGCTGGCGCCAGGGCTCGCTGTCGCGGTAGGCCGCCTCGCAAGCGACGTAGCCGAGGCCGGTGACTTCGGCCATGACGCCCGCGGCCGCGCGCACAAAGCGGGCGCGGAGCTGGGCGTCGGGGATGATGGCGATGGACGTGCCCATGCCCGGCACATTGTACGCCTTGCTCGGCGCCATCAGCGTGACGGTGCGCCGCGCGATCTCGTCCCCGAGCAGTGCCGTCGGGATGTGCGGCAACGCCTCCAGGATCAGGTCGCAATGGATCTCGTCCGAGCACAGCACGAGGTTGTGGCGCACGCAGAAGGCGCCGAGTTTTTCCAGCTCCTCACGGCGCCACACACGGGCGATGGGATTGTGCGGGTTGCAGAGAAAGAACAGGCGGGTCTTCGGTGTGACCGCTTTTTCCAGCGCTTCCCAATCGATTTCCCAGCGGCGCGCCGGCGCATCCAGGCGGAAGGGTACCTGGACGGAAACGCGCCCGCCGTTCTTCGGCGCGCTCATGAACGGTGGGTAAACGGGAGTGAGCGTCAGCACCTCTTCGCCCGCCTCCGCGTAGGCCTCGGCGGTGAGGTTCAAGCCCACGACCAGGCCCGGCAGCCAGACCAGCCAACTCGGGTCGATGCGCCAGCCGTAGCGCTGCTCGAGGGCATTGACGAAGGCGTCGACGGTGGACTTCACCGGCCGCGCGTAACCGAACATGCCGGTGGCAACCCGTTCCTGCAGCGCGGCGATGATGGCGGGCGACGACTTGAAATCCATGTCCGCCACCCAAAGCGGGAGGATGTCGCGGCCAGCGTACTTCTGCCATTTCTGCGAGTCAGTGCCGCGGCGCTCGATGACGGTGTCGAAGTCAAAGGTCATGGGATGGCGGGCAATAGAAGCCACGTGGCACGGTGAAGCCATGGAAAAACGCCGGCGTGACGGAGTTTCCCGCGGTTTGTCCCACTGTTCGCCAATTTTGCACGGGGGCTGTGACGCGATTTCTGCTAAGTGCGGAAATTTCGGTGACTTGCGCGGTCGCCGCGCACGGCACGCGGTTGGCTCAGGGCGCGCAGCCAATCCAAACTCCATCGGAGATTCCCTACCATGTATCGACTCACTCGTTATCAATATCCTCGCACCGCGAACCTCTTTCCCGCGTTCGCGGCTCGCAGCCCGCTCGCCGGCCTCGAATCCGAAATCGACCGCCTGTTCTCGTCCGCCCTGAGCGACTTCGCCGCGCCCGCCGTGGCGCCGCGTTTCCCGGTCGACCTCTTTGAGGACAAGGACAACTACTCGGTTCGCGCCGAGCTGCCGGGCATCGCCCGTGAAGCCATCAACGTCGAGATGATCGACGGTTACCTGACCATCAACGCAACGCGCAAGGAGGGCGACGAGTCCTTCAGCCTCAGCCGTTCGGTGGCCATCCCGGAGGTCGTCCAGGCCGACAAGGTCGCGGCCACCTACGAGAACGGCGTGCTGACGGTCACCCTGCCGAAGCAGGAGCAGGCCAAGCCGCGCAAGATCGCGATCAACGTCAACTAACCCGCCTTCGCAAAGGAGCCATCACCATGACCACCTTGTTCAATCAAATCGTCCCGCGCCTCGCGCGCACCCTCAACCGCGACAACGCGCCCGCCAACTCCGCGGGCACGGAGTCCGAATTCACCGTGAAGCCCGCTTATGAAATCAAGGAGACCCCGGAAGCCTGGGGCCTCACCGTCCAGTTGCCAGGCGTGACCAAGGACGGCCTCGAGATCACCGCGGAAGACGGCCTCGTCAGCATCCGTGCCCGCCGCCAGTGGCGTCAGCCGGAAGGTTGGACCGCGCTCTACCGCGAGTCTGTGGACGCCCCTTACTTCCTCGCGCTCGAGCATGACAATACCGTCAACGCCGATGGCATCCATGCCGAGCTGAAGGACGGCATCCTGCGGGTTTCCCTGCCCAAGGCCGAGGCGGCCAAGCCCCGCAAGATCGCGATCAACTGAGTTTTGGGTGAAAATCCCCGGTCACGGGGATGTGTGTGGCCGCCGGGCGTGCAAGCGCCCGGCGGTTTACTTTACGTCACCCTGGCTGGCACGAAACCAGCTTTCAGGGACCCGACCGTCGGCGGCTTAGGGGTAGGTCGCCGGGTGGTCAGCCCGCTTCGGCGGACATAATCGCCGGGAACCGCTTAGCGGTCCCGGCGATTTTATTTCTTTTCCACCCGGTTCTCCGGGATCAGCACCGAGGCCAGCACGGAGGCGGCCAGCACGCTGCCGATGATGCCGAGCGACAGCTTGATCGGGATGTCGTAGAAGTGCGAGCCGAGCATCTTGAGGCCCACGAAGCAAAGGATCACGGCCAGGCCGAGGTTGAGGTAGCGGAACAACTGCATGATGCCCGACACCGCGAAGTAGAGGGAGCGCAGGCCGAGGATCGCAAAAATGTTCGAGGTGAAAACGATGAATTCGTTGCGCGTGATCGCGATGACGGCCGGGATCGAGTCGAGGGCGAACATCACGTCGGTCGTCTCGACGACAATCAGCACGATCAACAGCGGGGTCGCATGCCGGCGCCCGTCGACCTTGGTGAAGAAGTGCCCGCCTTCGAAGTGGTTGGTCACCGGCAGGAATTTCCGGGCCAGCCGGACCGCCGGGTTCTTCTCGGGTTCGAAACCATCTTCGCCCTTCGGCAGCGCCAGCTTGACGCCCGTGTACACGAGGAAGGCGCCGAACACGTAGATGATCCAATGGAAGGCGTTGATGAGGCTGATGCCGGCGAAGATGAATAGCGCCCGCATCACCACCGCGCCGAGGATGCCCCAGAAGAGCACGCGGTGCTGGTGCTTGGGTTCGACGCGGAAATACTGGAATATGACGATGAAGACGAAGACGTTGTCGACGCTCAGGCAGAGCTCGACGATGTAGCCGGTGAAGAACTCGAGGGCGGGGTTGCCCGCGGCGGTGGCCGGCATCTTCAGGGCGATCAGGAGGTTGAACGCCATCGCGAGCCCGAACCAGACCGCGCACCAGGCGAGGGCCTCCTTGAGCGAAACGACGTGTGCCCGCCGGTTGAATACGCCCAGGTCGAGGGCCAGCATGAGGGCGACAAACCCGAGGAAACCGGCCCAGGCCCACCAGGGCATGGAGCTGAAGAGCGCGAGAGGGAGCGGCATGCGGGTCGGAGTGTGGGCGGGTCGCCGCGCCCGGGGCAAGCGGGGAGTGGGCGGAACCGGCCGGCTTTTTCCAGCGCCGGCCGCGCCGGCAAACCCTTTGACATTCGCGGGCCCGGGCTTTCTAAGGAACCTTCATCGTCCATGAAGACCTTCCGCCTGTTCCTGCTTCCCGTCATCCTGCTGGGCCTTGCGCTCACCGCGCGGTCCCAGGGCCAGCCGTCCGACGCCGACCAGCACGCCGCCACCACCACCGCGGCGGCGGCCGCGACCACCACCGGCAAGGTCCCCGAGGCGCCCGACTTCCTCGAGCACATCGTCGACGTCGTGCTCCAGCAGTTCGACGTGCGCACCAGCGAGAACACCGTGACGCACTACGTGATCGCGGCGATCTTCCTCGTCGGCGCGGTGCTGCTGCGGCGCGTGGTCACCAACATCATCTTCAACTACCTGAAGAAGCTCGCGGCCAAGACCGAGACCACGCTCGACGACAAGCTCTTCCCTGCGCTCGAGGCGCCGGTCGCCACCTTCATCATGCTGACCGGCATCTTCGCCGCGCTGAAGGTACTCAAGTTCTCCGACACGGCGGATCACTACCTCTCGGCCGGCGCCACGGTGGCCTTCTCGCTCAACCTCTTCTGGGGCCTGCTCAACGCCCTCGACGCGCTGATCGACCACGCCCACGAGATCGCCCGCGAGCGGCAGATGGGCGTCGCGGCCTTCATGCCGTGGATCAAGAAGACGCTGATCACCATCTTCGCCGTGATCGGCGTGCTGCTCACGGTCCAGAGCCTCGGCTACAACGTCTCCACCATCCTGCAGGGTCTCGGCATCGGCGGCCTGGCCTTCGCCCTCGCCGCGCAGGACACCATCGCCAACCTCTTCGGCTCCATCGTCGTCGCCATCGACCAGCCCTTCAAGCTGGGCGAGACCGTGAAGATCGGCAGCCACACCGGCATGGTCGAGGACATCGGCCTGCGTTCGACCAAGATCC
This sequence comes from Lacunisphaera sp., assembly GCA_044224295.1. Classification (GTDB taxonomy): domain Bacteria; phylum Verrucomicrobiota; class Verrucomicrobiia; order Opitutales; family Opitutaceae; genus Lacunisphaera. The sequence goes on from JBGAKQ010000026.1 coordinate 60,919, forward strand.
GGCTCACCGACAAGTCGCTCGTCATCATCCCGAACCGCAGCGTGGCCAACGAGGCCGTCACCAACCTCTCCCGCTTCACCGGCCGCCGGGTCGAGCAGGTCATCGGGTTGACCTACGACGCGAAGCCCGAGCAGCTCGAGGGCATCGTCGCCGACATCCGCGCGCTCATCAATGCCGAGGCCGAGGTGAACGCTGCGGACACGCACGTCTATTTCCGCGACTACAACGCCTCGTCGCTCGATCTCTGGCTCGTCTATGTGGCGAAGTCCCCGGACTTCGCCGCACACATGGCGCTGCGCCAGCGCATCAACCTCGCGATCATGCGCGCCGTCGCGGCGAAGGGCCTGTCGTTCGCCTATCCCACGCAAACGCTCCACGTCGCGTCGCTGCCCGAAAAGAAAGCGTAGGGATTCTGGGTGGGAGGGGTTTCATGCCCCGACCTTTTTCCCACCTCGCGGCGGTCCGGATTTGGAATCCATCCGCCGGCCTCGTGAACAGGCTCAGTCCAGCGTCTGGCGGTAGCGCTTCACGCCGATCGTCATCGCCACGCCCAGGAACGCGAGCAGCGGCCAGATTTCCGGGAGGATCTCGGCGGCGCCGTTTCCCTTCAGCAGGATCCCGCGCACGATGCGGAGGAAATGGGTGTTGGGCAGGCAGCTGCCGATCCATTGCGCCCACTCGGGCATGCCGCGGAAGGGAAACATGAAGCCCGACAGCAGGATCGAGGGCAGGAAGAAGAAAAAGGCCATCTGCACCGCCTGCAGCTGGTTTTGCGCGAGCGTGGAAAACGTGATGCCGACCGCGAGGTTGGCCGCGATGAAGATCAGGGAGACGGCGTAAACCAGCGCGAGGTTGCCCACCATGGGCACACCGAAGATGAAGCGCGCGGCGATCAGGATGAGCGTGACCTGGATGTAGCCGACCGCGATGTACGGCAGGATTTTTCCGACCATCACCTCGAACGGGCGCACCGGCGTCGCCAGCAGGTTTTCCATCGTGCCGCGCTCGCGTTCGCGCGTGATGGCGAGCGCGGTGATGACCACCATGGTCATGGTGAGGACGACGCCCATCAGGCCGGGCACGACGTTGTACTGGGTGATGTTCTCCGGGTTGTAGTGCGCGTGGATTTGGAAATCCACCGGGCCGTCCGTGCCGCGCAAACGCGCCACGGGCCCCGGCAGGTCGCGCGCGAACACGCTGCCGGCGAGGACGCGGGCCGCGGCCAGCGCCGGCCCGGTCGCCGCCGGGTCGGCGGCGTCCGCCTCAATCAGCACCTTGGGACGCTCGCCGCGCAGGAGGCGCCGGGAAAAATCCTCGGGAATGTTCACGACGAACTGCACGTCGCCCAACTGCAGGAGCTCGCGGGCCTCCGCCTCGGTGGCGGTTTCGCGGACGATCGAGAAGTAGCCGCTGTTGCGCAGGGCCGCGACGAACGTGCGGGCAAACGGTCCCTGGTCCGCGGCGCGGATTGCCGTCGGCAGATGCTTCGGGTCCGAGTTGATCGCAAAGCCGAAGAGCATCAGCTGCATCAGCGGGATGCCGACCATCATCGCGAACGTCACGCGGTCGCGCTTCATCTGGATGAATTCCTTGAGCACGATGGCCCAGAGGCGATGGAAGGTGAAACGGCTCATCGGTCGCGCAACCCGGTCATTTGAAATTGTCCTGGGCGCGGTCCATCATGCTGATGAACACGTCCTCCAGGCTCGAGGGAATGGCCTGGCGCACCAGGTTCGGGACGGACAGCGAGGCGAGGGTGGCCTCGAGCAGGCGCGCGTCATGGCCGCTCACGTGCAGCGTGTTGCCGAAGGGCACGACTTGCTCGACCCCGGGCTGGCTGCGGATTTTTTCCGCCAGCGCCAGCAGGCCGGGGCCGGTGATTTCCCAGGTCGTCAGGCCCGCGGTGGCGACCACTTCATCCACCGTGCCGCGCGCGAGGAGCTTGCCATAGGCGAGGTAGGCGACGCGATGGCAGCGCTCCGCTTCGTCCATGTAGTGGGTGGTAATCAGCACGGTGAGCCCTTCGTCCGCCAGGCGGTGGATCTGGTCCCAGAACTCCCGGCGGGCCTTCGGATCGACGCCCGCGGTGGGTTCGTCGAGGAGGAGCAGCTGCGGCGTGTGGATGAGGCAGGCCGCCAGCGCGAGGCGTTGTTTCCAACCGCCGGACAACTGGCCGGCGAGTTGGTGGCTGCGGTTGGCGAGGCCAAGGCGGTCGAGGCTTTGTTGCACGGCGCGCGGCCGGTCGGGCACGTCGTAGATCCGCGCAATGAAGTCCAGGTTCTCGCGGATGCTGAGGTCCTCGTAGTAGCTGAACTTTTGCGTCATGTAGCCGACGTGCCGCTTGATCTCGGCCTGCTGCTTGCGCACGTCGTAGCCGAGGCAGGTGCCCGCGCCGCCATCGGGCGTGAGCAGCCCGCACAGCATGCGGATGAACGTCGTCTTGCCCGACCCGTTGGGTCCCAGGAAGCCGTGGATCTCGCCGCGCCGCACCTGCAGGTCGACCTGGTCGACGACGGTTTTCGTCCCGAATCGCTTCGTGACACCGGTCACGTCGATGACGTTGTCCGAACCGGGATTCATCGGGCGAGGGTCACGTCAACGGGCTGCCCGGGGTGGAGGTCGCGCGCAACCGTCCCGTCGAACAAGGCCTCCACCATGAATACGAGTTTCGCGCGATTCTCGCGGTTGTAGAGCACCGGCGGCGTGTACTCCGGTTTCGGCGAAAGGTAGCTGATGTGCGCGTCGAGGGGCGGCTGGCCGGTGATCGTGACCTTGATCGCGTCGCCGGCCTTGAGGGCGGCGAACTCGGCCTCGGTGACGAAGAAGCGGACCTTCACATTGCCGGGGGGCAGGAGGGAGACGACCGGCTGCCCGGTGGCGACAAACTCGCCCTCGCGGAAGAGCGTGTCGTAGACGAGGGCGGCCTGCGGCGCGGCGCGGCTTTTCTGAGCCACGGCCCAGCCGGCGCGGTCGACGGCGGCCTGCGCGGCGGCGGCATCGGCCTCGGCCGCCGCGATCACGTCGGCGCGTCCGCCGAGTTGTGCGGTTTCGAGCTGCGCGGCGATTTCGTTTACCTGTTTGGCGTTGGCCTCGTGCGTGAGCCGGACGCGGTCGAAGTCGCCATCTGAAAGCACGGAGGTTTGGTGCAGCCGCGTCGCGCGTTCGAGTTCGCGGAAGGAGAGTTCCGTGGAAGCCTTCGCTTGGGCGAGTTTTGCCTCGAGGGCGGCGAGCTCCGACGGGCGCGAGCCCTTGCGGATGTCCGCAAGCCGGGCTTGGGACTGACGCAGGCGCTCGGCCGCCTCGCGAAGGGTCGACAGCTCGGCGCTCTGTTCGAGGGAGAAAAGGGGCGCGCCGGCCTCTACGCGCGTGCCACGGGTGACCGCGAGTTTCTCCAGCTGGCCGGAGAGCGGCGCGGCGATGTAGACGAACTCGCCCTCGATGTAGCCTTGGTGGCCGGCGGGCGTGCGGCGTCCGCAGCCCGCGAGGAGCAACGCGGCGAGGGCGACGAGCGCGAGTTTAGCGGGGGAATAGTTTTTCATGTTCTTGGCGGCCGGCGGGCGTGAGGAGTCCGCCGAAAAAGAGTTCGATGGCGCGGGGCGCAATGTCGCGCGGCGCCAGGCCCAGGCGGTCCATGGTCGCGGGCTGGATGAGGCCGTTCATGGCCGAGAGGAAAAAGGCGATGGCGAAGTCCAGGCGCACGTCGCTCCGGACCATCCCGGCCAGCTGGCCCTCTTCGATGAAGCGGCCGAAGACGTACGGCACGTTTTTCTCCCGCATCTCGGCCACGCGCCGAAACAGGTGCGGCGCGAATCGCTGGAGGTCGCGAAGCAGGCGGGGATTGATGGTCGTGAGTCGCTCGACCATCCCCTCGGCGAACCCGCGCAGCTTTTCGGCAAAGTTCAGCTGGCGGTTCGCCAGCAGGGCGTCGGCCGACGCGCGGATTTCCCGCCCTAGATCGTCGATCACGGCCGTCATGAGCGCTTCCTTGCTCTCAAAATGGACGTACAGCGTCTTCTTGCTCATGCCCAGCTCCACCGCGAGTTCGTCCATGGTGCACTGGCTGTAGCCGTGGGCGAAGAAATGGGCGCGGGCCTGCCGGACGATGCGGGCAACCACCGGGGTTTCCTCGGCGGCGGGGGGCGGAGTGGCGGTACGGGCGGTCATAACTGAGGAAACTTTAAAAGTGTTTAGAGTTTCCTGCGTCAAGCGGGAACTTCTGGGCGCAAGGGTTGCCATACTGACTTTGCCTTTTCAGGCTTCCGCCGATGCCGCTGGAAACCAGCACCTTCAAAAACGAGATCGCCGGGCTGCTGGCGCGAAAAGATTTTCCCGCGTTGAAGGCCAAACTGGCGTCCTGGCTGCCGTCGGACGTCGCCCCGACCCTGGCGGAACTTCCCGTCGAGCAACTGGCGCTACTCTTTCGCGGTTGCTCCAAGGAGCTGTCGGCTGCGGTCTTCGCTTATCTCGACCAGGCGTCGAAACAAAAGCTGTTGAAGGCGCTCACGCAGGCGCAGGTCGCCGCGCTGCTCAACGAATTGCCGGACGACGATCGCACCGCCTTCCTCAACGGGCTGCCGCTCGACCTCGCCATGCAGATGCTGTCGTTGCTGACGCCGGAGGAGCGCCGCGTCGCCCAGGACCTGCTCGCCTATCCGGAGCACAGCGTGGGTCGAATGATGACCCTCGACTACGTGGCGGTGCGGCCCGAGTGGACCGTCGGCGAGGCGCTGCACTACATCCGCGCCCACGGCTACGATCGGGAAACGCTTAACATGGTGTACGTGACCGATGCGGACGGCGTGCTCCTGGACGACGTGCGCGTCCGCCGCTTCCTGCTCGCGGAGCCCAACACGCAGGTCAGCGCGCTGATGGACGGCAACTATGCGACGTTGTCACCCGCCGACGACCGCGAGAAGGCGCTGCAGGTTTTCCGCAAGTACGACCGGGTCGCGCTGCCCGTCACCGATGCGCGGCAGAAGCTGATCGGCATCGTCACGGCCGACGACATGCTCGACGTGGCGGCGGAGGAGGCGACGGAGGACATCCAGAAGCTCGGTGGTAGCGAAGCCCTCGACGAACCGTACACGACGATTGCGCTGACCAAGATGGTGAAGAAGCGCGCGGGCTGGCTCGTGGTGCTTTTTCTCGGCGAAATGCTGACCGCCACCGCGATGAGTTACTTCGAGGACGAGATCGCGAAGGCGGTCGTGCTCGCTTTGTTCGTGCCCCTGATCATCAGCTCCGGCGGCAACGCCGGCTCGCAGGCGGCGACGCTGGTCATCCGCGCGCTGGCCCTCGGGGAGTTCAAGCTGCGCGACTGGTGGCGCGTGATGCGCCGCGAGCTCGCCGCCGGCTTTCTCCTCGGCCTGATCCTTGGCGCCATCGGCTTTGTGCGCATCGTGCTGTGGGCGCAGTTCAGCGACATCTACGGCGAGCATTACCTGTTGGTCGCGTCCACGGTCGGTGCGTCGCTGATCGGCATTGTATTGTGGGGTTCGCTGATGGGCTCGATGCTACCGCTGGTTCTGAAACGACTCGGCTTCGACCCGGCGACGTCGAGCGCGCCGTTCGTGGCCACGCTGGTCGACGTCACCGGCCTGGTCATCTACTTCACCGTGGCGTTCCTGATCCTGCGGGGAACGCTCCTCTAGCATGGAAGCGCCGCCGCAGCCGGTGTTGTTGTTCGACGGCGAATGCGGCCTGTGCAACTGGGCGGTCCGGCGCCTGCTCGCGACCGACCCGGCCGGCCGGCTGCATTACGCGCCGCTGCAGAGTCCGCCGGCGCAGGCGTATTTGCGATCCCACGGCTTGCCGACGGAGGATTTCGATTCGCTGGTGTTCGTGGATGACTGGCGCCGGCCGACGCTGCACCCGCCGCGGTTGCGTACCGACGGCGTCCTGGCGGCGGCGCGGGTGGTCGGCGGCGGCTGGCGGCTGATCACGTGGCTGCAGGTGCTGCCGCGCGGCTTGCGGGACTTCGCGTACAAGCTCGTCGCCCGGTCGCGGTATGCGCTCTTCGGCCAGTATCGTCCGCGGCCGCTGGCGAATCCCGAGTGGGCGAAGCGGTTTGTGGACCGAAGGTAGGCTCGCTCCACGTAGGAGCCCGTTTACGGGCGATACAGGAGCGGCGGGAGTCGTTGCACGTGCCGAATCGCCCGTAAACGGGCTCCTACAAACGATCAGTCTCTCGGGCTGAAAACAAAAAAGGCCGGACTTTCGTCCGGCCTCGGAAGGATTATTCGCGACCGTAGCCGCCACCGCCGCCGCGATCACCGCGATCGCCGCCGCCACGATAGCCGCCACCGCCGCCCCGGCCGCCGCGGTAACCACCGCCGCCGCCGCGACCACCACGTCCGCCGCCGCCGAAGCCACCGCGGTCACCGCGATCGCCACCGCCCCGGAAGCCGCCGCCGCCACCCGGGGGACGCTCCTCGCGCGGACGCGCGATGTTGACCGCGAGGGCGCGGCCTTCGAGCTGGTGCCCGTGGAACTTCTCGACGGCCTTCTGGGCCTCCTCGCCGTTCGCCATCGTGACGAAGGCGAAACCGCGGGAGCGGCCGGTGAACTTGTCGAAGATGATCTCAACGACACTGACGGTGCCCACCTCGCCAAACAGGGCTTCGAGATCCTGGGCGGTGCTGGCGAAGGGAAGGTTCCCCACGTAGAGCTTGTTGTTATCGGACATGTGATGATGAGAGCTGATCTTGTCGCCTTACCGCCCGTCCCCGAAACCCGGATTTCAAATCATCACTGAACTCGGTCGCTCACCTGACAATTTTCCGTAGCGATAGAATCTAACAAACAACCAACCCAACGCGGTGAGGCTGCGGGCAGCGCATTTTTTGGCAAGCGCGGAGTAGGCGCGCGGGCCCGGGTTCACGCCGGATTTCTCGCGGGGGTTTTTCCTCAGCCGGAAAATACTTCGTGCACTGAAAAGTGTTCCGCCTAGGGTGAGCCTTCCGATGACCGCTTCGCGCGACGGCGCCACAGCCGCCGACCAACCCGACAACCGGATCCTGATCCGGCGATTGTTCGCGTTGGCGTGGCGGTATCGCCTCCATTGCCTGCAGGTGCTGGGCATCCAGCTCGTGTTGCTCACGCTCGGCATCGCGGGCCTCGGTCTCACCGGCATCGGCGTCGACTACGTGCGCCACAAGGTCGAGGGCGCGCCCCTGAGCGCCAACCGCCTGCACCTCACGCTGCCCGATGACTGGCCGCCGCTGCAGGTGCTCGGCCTGCTCGCGGGCCTGATCCTGCTGTTCGCCCTCATTCGCGCGTTTCTCAACTACACGTACGCCGTTTCCGTGAACCGCCTCGTGCAGCAGAAGCTCGTCGTCGATCTGCGCGGCGAGGTTTACGACAAGCTCCAGCGGCTGAGCTTCCGGTTCTACGACGGCAACAGCACGGGCTCGATCATCACCCGCGTGACCGGCGACGTGCAGTCGGTCCGCATGTTCGTCGACCAGGTCATGATCCAGAGCGTGATCATGGTGATCTCGCTGGCCGCGTACATTGTGTTCATGGCGAGCCTCAGCCCGTCGCTGACCGTGGCCTGCCTCGCGACGACCCCGCTGCTCTGGTTCATGTCGGCCACGTTCTCGCGCAAGGTCCAGCCGGCCTACGCGCACAACCGCACGCTCGTGGAGAAACTCGTCCAGCTGCTCGCGGAAAACATTTCGGGTGCCGCCGTCACGAAGGGCTTCGGCCGCGAGGCCGAGGCGCGGGCGCGGTTCGATGCCGCCAACCAGGCGTGCTTCGACCAGCAACGCGACATCTTCTGGCGCGTGAGCCTTTTCTCGCCGGCGGTGGGCTTCATCACGCGCATCAACATGATGGTGCTGCTCGGCTACGGTGGCTGGCTCGTGGTGCAGGGGCGGTTGCCGCTGGGCCTTGGCTTGCTGACCTTCGCGGGCCTGCTCGAACAGTTTTCCGGCCAGGTGAACAACGTCGCGACGATCGTGAACAGCGTGCAGCAGTCGCTGATTGGCGCGCGCCGCGTGTTCGAAATCCTCGATGCGCCGGTCGAGGTGCGCAACGCGCCGGACGCCATCCGGCGCCCGAAACTCGAGGGCGCCGTCCGGTTTGAAAACGTCTCGTTCGCGTATGACGGCGCGGAGGCGGTCGTGCGGGACATCAACCTCGACGTGCCGCGCGGGCAGTGCATCGCCATTCTCGGCGCCACCGGCGCGGGCAAGAGCGTGCTGATGAGCCTGGTGCCGCGGTTCTTCGACCCGACGCAGGGACGCGTGCTGCTGGACGGCATCGATGCGCGGCAGCTGAACCTGGACGACGTGCGCCGCAACATCGGCATCGTCTTTCAGGAGAGCTTCCTGTTTTCCAACACCGTCGCCGCCAACATTGCGTTTGGTCATCCCAACGCGACGCGCGCGCAGATCGAGAAGGCCGCGAAGATTGCCGCCGCGCACGACTTCATCATGGCGCTGCCGCAGGGCTACGACACCCTGCTCGGCGAGGGCGCGCAGACGCTGTCCGGCGGCCAGCGGCAGCGGTTGGCGATCGCGCGCGCGGTGCTGCTCGAGCCCGCGATCATGTTGCTCGACGATCCCACCGCGGCAATCGACAGCGAGACGGAGCACGAGATTTTCGAGGCGCTGGACAACGCGATCGCCGGGCGCACGACGTTCATCGTCGCGCACCGCCTGAGCACCCTGCGGCGCGCGGACCTGATCATCGTGATGGAAGACGGCCGCATAGTGCAGCGCGGCACCCACGACGAGTTGATGAAGGTCCCGGGCCCGTACCTCCACGTGGCCAGCCTGCAGCTGGTGGACGATCGCGAACTGCAGCAGCTGAAGCTGCTGGAACGGGAGGGCGGGGCGTGAGCGACGGTTCACTAGAAAAGGTAGGGCGCGGACTCCGTCCGCGCCGCGGGGGGGG
>JBGAKQ010000027.1:0-38891 GCA_044224295.1 Lacunisphaera sp.
ATTCCGTCGCTCCGCTCGGAATGACAAACCGGGAAGGGGGCGCCCGGTGCTGAATTCCAATCGCAGGAGCCTGCTTGCAGGCGATTGAAACGCCCACCGTCGGGGAAAGTCCTGAATCGCTTGCAAGCAAGCTCCTACGACAATGCTCCCGATCGGTTCACCTCCATTTTGTGCTTGGTGGCCATCCTCCCCCGCCCCTAGCTAATCCCTGTGCCTGTCATCAAAGCCACCAGCCTCCGCGACCTGAAGAATCGCGTGAACATCCACGACGTGGTCGTGCGGGTGGTGGCCCTGAAAAAGGCGGGCGGCGGCCGCTTCAAGGGCCTCTGCCCGTTCCATTCCGAAAAGACGCCCTCGTTCAACGTTTCGGCGGACAAGGGATTCTACAAGTGCTTTGGCTGCGGCAAGGCGGGCGACGTCATCAACTTCGTGATGGAAACCGAGGGCCTCCAGTTCACCGAGGCCGTCGAGGCCATCGCGCAGCGCTTCGGGGTGGCTTTGGAATATGAAGAGGGCTCGGGCGGTCCGTCCAAGGAAACGCGGTCCCTGCGCCAGGAGATTTTCGACATCCACGACCTCGCAACCGACTACTACCGGCAGGCGTTCCTGGCGACGACGCCGCACGGGACGTTCATCCGCGACTACTGGGAAAAGAACCGGAAGTTCACGGCGGAGCTCGGCGACGAATTCAAGATTGGCTTTGCCCCGCCCGAAGACCAGGGGCTGGGCGCGGCCTTGCTCAAGCGCAAGTTCACCGAGGACGCGCTGCGGCAGTGCGGCTTGTTTTTCATTCGCGACGGAGTGGTCCCCAACCTCGGCGCGCTGCGGCCGCGGTTTCGCGGACGGCTGATGATCCCAATTCGGGACCACCAAGGCCGCGTGGTCGCCTTCACGGCGCGGCAGCTCGAGCTCACGCCCGCCGACGATCCCGCGCGCGAGGCGAAGTACGTGAACTCGCCCGAGACGCCGATCTTCACGAAGAGCAATCTGCTCTTCAATCTGGACCGCGCGCGCAGCCACGCCGGCGACGGCCATCCGTTCGTGCTCGTCGAAGGCCAGCTCGATGCGCTGCGTTGCTGGAGTGTCGGGCTGAAGACCGCCATCGCGCCGCAAGGCACGTCGATCACCGAGGGGCAACTTGCGCTGCTGCGCCGCTACCATCCGCAGGTCGAGTGTTTCTTCGACAGCGACAGCGCCGGCCAAAAGGCGGCGTTGCGTTTCCTGCCGATGGCGCTGAAGGCCGGGCTCGAAGTTCGGTTCCTGATGCTCGCCGGCACCTCGAAGCTCGATCCGGATTTGCTGTTCCTGGAAAAGGGCCTGGCGGCGTACGAAGAGGTCAAACGGGGGTCGTTGTCGGCGATGCAGTTCGCAAAGTATATTCTACTTCCGAAATCAGACACGGCCTCCGTCAGTGAACGAAGTTTCGCCGTTCGTTCCATGGTAGAGATGGCGCTACAGGTGGAAGGTCACGTTGCTCGTGAGAACTACTTCACTCAAATCTCCGTCCTAATGGGCGTGACCCCGAATGCGATTCGAGACGAGGTTGTTAACATTGAACGTCGCCGTTATCTAGGTGCCGAAGGTAACAAAACGACGATAACTTCCGCAGCCCCCAAGAACCATAGTTTGGAAGAACATCTACTCTTCTTCTGCCTTCACCATGGCGAGGTCATTAAAGAGCTTCCGGCTCGCCTTCAGCACGAGTGGTTGGACCAATCTACAACAGCTGGACGCTTAGTCGCTCACTTACTGTCTGAAGTGGAATTCAATGGAGTGACCACCATTTCCGAATTTGTAGAACTCCTCTCACCAGAAGACAAAATGTACATAACCGTGGCACACAGCGAATTAACAAACGTCGATGAACCTGACAAAATCAGGGAAAAAGACAATCCGACGGGCACGGTGAACATGGCTCTTGCAGGACTTCAAAGGAGATTTCTTGAGCCCCGCCTCAGGCAAATAGAACTTGAAATAGCTTCTAAAGGCACGAATGGTGACTCTGAGTTATTTTCCCTCTTGAAACAGCGCACCGAAATCACCCGCCAGCTCCGCAATCCGCCGAAGCTGCTGCTGGGTTCCTGAAGTCCCTTTTTCCCGCCGCTGTTTGACCGTAACTCCTCACGGGATACCTAATTTACGTTATGCCGAGCAAATCCAAGCCCGCCGCTGCTTCCAAGAAGTCCCTGAAGGACCACGGCCACGCCAAATCGCACCACAACGAACCCGCGAAAGCGCACCACGAACCGGCGGCCAAGCCGCACTCGGTGCACCCGCACCCCGCGGCCAACGGCAAACCGGAACCCACGAAGCACAGCGCGCCGCTCGCCGACGCCGCCAACGCCGCGAAGGAATTCAAGGAGAAGGCCCTCGAGAATCTCTCGGGCGACCTGAACGAAAAGATTCGTTACCTGATCCGCCTGTCCAAGGAGCAGGGTTACCTCACCTACGCGGACATCAACGAGGCGCTCCCGGAGTCCGTCGACAATCCCGAGGACATCGAGAACGTCATTTCCATCCTGCAGAATCTCGAGATCGACATCCTCGATCCGGACGAGGTCGACAACTACAAGCAGCGCCAGGAAGAGGCCGAGGAAGAGGAGTCACGCACGTCGAACAACGACATCCTCGACGACCCGGTCCGCATGTACCTCAAGCAGATGGGCCAGGTCCCGCTGCTGACGCGCGAGCAGGAAGTCGAGATTTCCAAGCGCATCGAAACCGCCGAGATCAACGCCCTCGCCGCGCTCTTCGCGCTCGGGCCGGTCGGCAAGCACCTCGCCGACCTCGGCGAGAAGCTCCTGCTCCGCACGGAGCGGTTCGACCGCCTCGTCATCGACAAGAAGATCGAGAGCCGCGAAGCGTACTTCAAGAACCTCGACAAGCTCGTCAAGACGACCCGCGACAACGACGCCATCGCGACCGAGGCGTGGGCCGACGCGCAGAAGGCGAAGGACGAGAAGGCGAAGAAGAACGCCCTCATCCGTTTCAAGAAGCGCGACAACGTCCTGCGCGCCGCGTACGTTAAGTATTATTTCAAGCTGAAGGTCTACGAGGACTTCCTCCTCGAGCTGCGCCCGAAGATCCACGAGGTCGAGAAGGCCATCCACGACCTGCACCGCGCCAAGCACCCGAAGTCGAAGAAGGACACGACGATCGACGTGCGCGCCGTCAACGCGAAGCTCAAGCAGCTCGAACTCGAGATGCGCATCTCGCCGCAGGCGCTGATGGACACGCTCAAGACCGCGCGCGGCTTCATCCGCGAGGCCCACAAGGCGAAGACCGAGATGGTCGAGGCCAACCTGCGCCTCGTGATCTCGATCGCGAAGAAGTACACGAACCGCGGCCTCTCCTTCCTCGACTTGATCCAGGAGGGCAACATGGGCCTCATGAAGGCCGTCGAAAAGTTCGAGTACCGCCGCGGCTACAAGTTCTCCACGTACGCCACCTGGTGGATCCGCCAGGCCATCACCCGCTCGATCGCCGACCAGGCGCGCACCATCCGCATCCCGGTCCACATGATCGAGACGCTGAACAAGGTGATGCAGGTCCAGAAGCAGCTCCTCCAGGAATTCGGCCACGAGCCGACGCCGGAGGAGGTCGCCGAGGAGATGAACCTCCCCGTCGAGCGCGTGCAGCAGATCATGAAGATGGCGCAACAGCCCATCTCACTGCAGTCGCCGGTCGGCGACGGCGACGACACGAGCTTCGGCGATTTCATCGAGGACAAGTCGGCGGACAATCCGTACGACATGACCGCCTTTTCGCTCCTGCGCGAAAAGATCATGGACGTCCTCGATTCGCTCACCGAGCGCGAGCGCCGCGTGCTGACGCTGCGCTTCGGCCTGGTCGACGGCTACAGCCGCACCCTCGAGGAGGTCGGCAAGCAGTTCAAGGTGACCCGCGAGCGCATCCGCCAGATCGAGGCGAAGGCCCTGCGCAAGATGCGTCACCCGACGCGCATCCGCCAGCTGCACGGCTTCTTCGATGCCGAGCAGATCGACAACCCGCAGAACCTGCTCAAGAAGCCGCCGGCAATCCCGCCGCAGTTCATCAAGCAGGGCGGTCCCCTCGGCAAAGCCCTTTTCCCGCAGGACTGAGAAACCGCTTTGGTCCTTTACTCGTCTTCCGCGAAAACTAACCTTCCGTCACCATGTCCCTCACCTCGCCCATCCTCGCCGGTATCTTCGGTCTCGGCGGCACGGAGCTGATGATCATCCTGTTCATCATCCTGCTGCTCTTCGGCGGCGCCAAACTCCCGGCCCTGGCCAAGGGCCTCGGCCAGTCCGTCAAGGAGTTCAAGAATGCCTCCAAGGACGATCCCGTCGAGGAGAAGAAGGCCGAGCCGACCCAAAAGCCCGGCAACAACTGAGCCCGGTCAGTTCCGGACCGATCGACCCAAGCCGCGTCCAAGACGCGGCTTTTTTGTGGGCGGAAATCTCAGGACGGTCGCAGCCGTCGTCAGACGGCTGGCGCCAGCGGTGTGACCACCGCTCCTACGAAGTCACCCGACTCCCCGTCGACCACCGACGACCCTACCCACCCGACTGCGGATACGGCCGCGCCAAGCCCTCGTTGCGGAGGCTCGCCTTGAAGGCGGCGATCTGGTCGGGGCTGCCGAGGACCAGCAGCTCATCGTTGCCAAAAAGCTTCTCCTCGCCGCTGGGGTTGGGCACGCGCATCCCGCCGCGCCGGATACCTGCCACCTGCAGGCCGTAGTTCCGGCTCAGGGCAATCTCCGCCAGCGTCTGGCCGTGCAACTCGCTGCCGGCGGGCAATTCAACGGCTTCCATGCGCACTTCGTCGAAGTTGGACGTGATCGGCGCACCCGAGGCTTCCTGCAGGAACTCCTTGCCGGCCGCCACCTGCTTGGGATCGCCCAGCAACAGCACCTTGTCGCGGGGATAAAGGATCATCTCCCCGGTCGGATTGCCGACCATCACACCCTGGCGCTCCACGCCGGCCACGGTCACCCCAAACTTCGTGCGCAACCCGAGATCGCTCAGCTTCCGGCCGCGCGCGTCCGCCAGGTCGGGCAGCACGCAATCGCCAAGCGACAGGTTCCAGTCCGTGTGCGCCGCCATCCATGGGGCGGTCGTGCCGGTGAATTTCTGGTCGCCCTGGTTCAACATCACCTCGAGCTCCACCTCAATCATGCTGTGCCAGTAGATGAGGCGACGGCGCAGCACGAAGAAGCCGACCAACAGGATGACGACAGCGAGAATGGGCAGCCAGCGCGTGACGCCGCTCACGGGGAGAATGGCGCTCAGCCAAAGCAGGAGCAAAAGCGCCGCGATGCCCTTCAAGCCGGCCTCGATCACCGGCGCGAGCTTGGCGGCCTTCTGGTGACCCTGCGTGCTCACCTGGGCGTAAAGCAGGCTGACGGCAGAAATGTTGCGCCAGATCGCAATCATCGGCGCCAAGGCCAGCAGGCCCAGAGCGCTCCAAAAAAGAATTTCCGCGCCACGCGGGAACGTCCGGTCCACCGGGAGAAAATCGCGCACCAGTTCGAACGCCTGCTCGGAGAACACCAACAACCCGGTCACCAGCAGCATCTCGACGCCGATTTGGATGAAACGCTTTTTGCTCATCTGCCACAGGATGCTCTTGCGCTCGCGCTGCTGCATCCGGTCGAGCCAGCGCCGGTAATACTCTTCCCAATCCGCCAGCCACCGCGGCTGCCGCGCGGCGACCCAGCCACTGATCGCCTCCGAGCGTTTCGTCAGGAGCGGGCCGACCAGCGTCGTGATGAGCGAAACGCCCACCGCCAGGGCCTGGAACTTGGCGGGAATGACGCCCGCCACGACGCCCATCTGCGCGATGATGAAGGAAAATTCGCCGAGGGGCGTGACCGAGAGTCCCACGCGCAGCGATTCGCGCGTCGAGTTGCCGATCAGCAGCATGCCGGTTGCGACCGCGATGGGCCGCGCCACGAGGACAAATGCCCCCACCCCGATGATCAGCAGCCATGATTGGGCGACCGCGCGGGGGTCGATGAGCATGCCGATCGAAACAAAGAACACCGCGCTGAAGACGTCGCGCATGCCTTCAAACGCGCGCCCGACCTGCGTCTTGTGGGGCGTCTCGGCCACGATGGCACCCAGCATGAACGCGCCGAGCGCGAGCGAGAATCCCGCGCGGTCCGCGAGGAATGCCATCACAAACAACAAGCCGGCGATCACTATGGTGGGCAATTCCTCGCCCGCGGAGTGGCTCATCTTCTTGAGCAGCCAGGGCACCACCAGCATGCCGCCGATGCCCGCCAGCACGATGAACGCGCCCAACATGGCCAGCGTCGACGCGAGCGAGGCCTTCGCGCCGCCGACGGACGCGAACGAACTCAGGATCGTCAACATGATGATCGCCACGATGTCCTCCAACACGGACACCCCCATGGCCATCTGCCCGGACTTCTCGTGGGTCGCGCCGACCTCCAGCAGCACCTTGTTGATGATCGCGGAGCTCGACACCATGAGCATCGCCGCGAGGAAGGCGGTTTCCACGACGCTCAAGCCCACCGCGCCGCCGAGCGCGCGCGTCAAGATGTACATCACCAGCGCGCCGGTGAAGGTGGCCAGTACCAGCGACAGACCGAGTCGCCGCAGCTTGCGCAGGCTGAGGCCCATGCCGATCGAAAACATCAGGAAGATCAGGCCGACCTGCGCGAGCGTCTCGATGCTCTCTTCGCTCACGAGGGAAAAAGGCGGCGTGTGCGGACCGATCACGAACCCGGCGGCGAGGAAACCGACGACCACGGAGAGCCCGATGCGATGGCAGGCCCAGCCAACCAAGCCGGCCACCAGCATCACCACCGCCAGGTCCTTGATGAAGTCGATTCCGTGCATCGCGCGTGTGCCGCGACTAACACGGCTCAACTCACGCAGCCGTCAAGCTCGCAACCCTTGCACCGCAGACGGATTCGCAATCGCACGATCACGCGCCCGCGTCATTCAAGCCACGAAATGCTCCCGCCAAATTTCGTGTGCGGCAGGACCGTCCGGGCAACTCGCTCGATCAGGAAATGTGCGGGCGTGGGCTCAAGCGACGTTGCCTGGTATCGTCGACGGAACCCGCCACCTCCTACCGCCTAACGCGCCTACGCACTATGGCCATTAGACTCAGGTCCGAATAGTCGGATTTCCTTACATATTCGAGGGGCCGTCCTGCCATTCCAGAGCCGCTACAATCATGCTAGATGTTGTTTATTATTACTATACGACTCTCTCAAGATAATGGCATCTATACTGCTATTTGGCCGCACTCGCCCACTTTTCCCGCAACGCCTGACCCCGCTCGTCATGAATCTTCGCCAGCTCTGCCAAACGCTCACCGTCACAATCACCTTGGCCACCGCGCTCACCAGCACGCTGCGCGCAGATTCACTCTTCCCAGGTTCCAGCGCGACGCTGAGCTACATCTCGACTCCCACCGGCGTGGAGGTCGCGTCCGCGTACAATGACATCGGCGCCGGCCCGATCACCGGCAAGGTCGGCGTGAAGATCCTGAGCGGCGTCATCGACAACCCGTTCGCGGGCGGCCTCACCTTTATCTACGAGATCCAGAATACCTCCGAGCAGTCGCAGGGTGGGATTTTTCCTGGCATTACCTATTTCGACATCAGCGGCTGGACGGATTTCGACATCATTGTCGCGCAGAGCAACGACAGCTACGCGTTCTCCCCGACCGGCCAGCCGGTGGTCCCCGGCCAGGCGGTGCGTTCGGGCGATGGCAATCTCGTGACCTTCACCTTCCCGCCCGACAATCCGGGTGGTGGCGGCGAACCGCCGATCTTTGCGGGCGAGTACGGCTACCAGTTGATTATCTTCTCCAACGCCACGAACTGGGGCGCAATTACCGGCACCATCACGACCGAGGACTACCTTTCGCCGTCCGAGAGCATCGGCAACCCGCAATCGATGAGCGTGTCGACCCTTTCGGCCGTAGCCGCCGTTCCCGACCATTCAACCACCGGCCTGCTCGTCGTCATCGGTACGGGACTGTTGCTCCTGATTGCCTCGATCCGTTATCCGGCGGGCATGCCCGTCCGCAGGTAGGTAGTTCAAGAATTGGAAAGGCTCCCGGGTTAGGCCGCAGTACTGCCCGCTTCAGTTTGCGCGGGGGCGATCGCACGGAGTTTCCACGCGAGGGCCGTACAGCCTGACAATATACCGGGCTCGCCGTCCGATAATCCGCGCTTTCGCCTGCGTGTTGTCGGATTTTCTTACAAAGTCTTTGACTTACGCATGTATCCTAAAATGGGAGGATGTTATTTTTATATCTTAAATTGCTGATCCAAAACATACTCGGAAACTCGGTGAATTCTCACTCAGGACGGGCACCGAATTTGCGACTGATTTCATCAGTCGCTTTGAGACACCCAACCCTTCCTCAATGAAAGCAAAAATCGCCCTGCTCGTTTCGCTCCTCGCGATTGCCCCGAGCGCATTCGCTATCTCGTTCACCGAGATCGGTGACGCCGGCCAATCGGTCGCCACTGCCCAGAACACTGGCGGCGGCATTCTTGATTCCATCAGCGGCACCTTCACCAGCGGAAACGACGTTGATCTCTATAACATTTATCTGAGCGGTGGGAGCTTCAGCGCGACGATGTCCTCAAACACGGACCCGATGCTTTTCCTCTGGGATAGCGCCGGAAATCCGCTGCTGTTCAACGATGACTGGTTTGGCCTGCAGTCCTACCTCTCGTCGACCCTCAGCGCTGGCAACTACATCCTCGGCGTCAGCCAGTTCTCCTGGGGCTATGGGCTGCACCATGCCGACACTTGGGATTCCGGTTACGTCTATCACGGCGAAGCCTCCTACACCATCCAGTTGCAGAACGTGGAGGGAGCCGGCGTACCTGACTCCGCCGCGACCCTGGGCCTCCTGGGCTTTGCCCTCGGCGTCGTCGTTTGGATCCGTCGTTTCGCCAAGTAATCCGCGACCAAGTTTAAACACCAAGCGCACGGCGAAAGGCCGTGCGCTTTTTTCTTTGTGGGGTGTCATCACCGCGGGAGTCGAGAAAGCCCACCCCGGCACCGTCGAACTCCCCCCTTGGCGGAACGCGTGGCGTCGTGTCTAACTTCATTTTTCCCAACGGGTTTGGCTTTGACAATTTCGCTGGCGGGCCGCTTGTATTCCGCAACCCCCCGCCACCGCCACAATGTTCAACCAACTGCTGGGACTTTTCTCCAACGACATCGGCATCGACTTGGGCACGGCCAACACCCTGGTCTATGTGAAAGACAAGGGAATCGTGCTGCGCGAGCCCTCGGTCGTCGCGGTTCACACGGGGTCCCGCAAGGTCCTCGCGGTGGGTGACGAGGCCAAGAAGATGCTCGGCCGCACCCCGGGCAACATCACGGCCATCCGCCCGATGAAGGACGGCGTGATTGCCGACTTCGACATCACGGAGGCGATGCTCCGCTACTTCATCAAGAAGGTGCACAACAATTCCAAGGTCGTGTCGCCCCGCGTGGTCGTTGCCATCCCCTCGGGCATCACCGAGGTTGAGAAGCGCGCCGTGAAGGAATCCGCCACGCACGCCGGCGCCCGCGAGGTGATCACGATCCTCGAACCCATGGCCGCCGCGCTCGGCGTCGGCCTGCCGGTCGACGAGCCCGCCGCCAACATGATCGTGGACATCGGCGGTGGTACCACGGAAATCGCCATCATTTCGCTCTCCGGCATCGTGTTTTCCAAGTCGATCCGCGTCGCGGGCGACGAGTTCGACCTCGCGATCATCAACTACATGAAGCGGGCGTACAACCTGCTCATCGGTGAGCGCACGGCGGAAGAAATCAAGGTCACCATCGGCTCGGCCTACCCGCTCGAGACGGAACTCGCCATGGAGGTCAAGGGCCGCGACTCCGTCGCCGGCCTGCCCAAGACGATTCACATCACTTCCCAGGAAATCCGCGAAGCCATGGCCGACACCGTCGGCGCGATCGTGGAGGCCGTTCGCGCCGCGCTCGAGCGCTGCCCGCCGGAACTTTCCGCCGACCTCGTCGACCGCGGCTTCGTGATGGCCGGCGGTGGCTCACTCATCCGCGGCATCGACAAATTGCTCTCCGAAAAGACCGGCCTGCCGGTCACCGTCTCGGACGACCCGCTCTCCGCCGTCGCCAACGGCACCGGCGTGTTCCTGACGAACATCGACGAGCTCCACCGCATCGCCGCTGATTTCTAAAGGCGCGCGTCGCGCACGCCGATGCACGCCGCTCTACACACCCCGCCCTTGCGGGCACCCCTGTTCATAGAGGGGGCTTCCGCTCTCGAACGTCTGGTTCCCCTCCATGAAGAGGGGTGGCGCGAAGCGACGAGGTGGGTAGCTCGTCCACGCCACGCCAATTAACTCCCGAACTCCGCGCCGTGCTCCCCCGCCGCTTCGACCACGCCCGCCCGTTTGTGACCCTTGGGATCATTGCCCTGGTCTGGGTAACGCTGCCCCTGGCGGTGAAGACGTTCACGCGGGCGTCGTTCTTCGCGATCCAGGCTCCGCTGCTGGTCACGGACTCCTACGTCGAGGACCTGCGCAATTTCTGGGCCACCAAGCTGCACACCAAGGAAGAAATGTGGCAGGCAGGCAAGCAGGTGGCCGGTCTCATCGCGCAGTACGAAGTCAGCTCGCAAAACTACAAGGTCTTGGAGGCCGAGTTGCTCCGTTTGGAGAATCTCCTGCGACTCCCTGCGATGCCGGCCTACCGCTACGAACCCGCGCGCATTGCCCTGCGGGATTTTTCGGGCTGGTGGTCGCGCATCATCATCCGCAAGGGCGAGAACTACGGCATCCCCGTCGGGGCGCCCGTGATCTTTGCCGGCGGCGTGGTCGGCAAGGTCGTGGAGGTCCACCGCTACACGTCCGTCGTCGAACTTGTCACGAGCCAGACGTTCCGCCTCGCCGCCACCGTCGCGGGCGACACCAAGCCGATGAGCTACCAAGGCGGATTGAACAACGCCTTCTCGTCGCCGCGCGGCTTCGTGGAATTCGTGCCGCTCGACATCACCGCGAGCAAGGCCGTGCCACAACGGCTGGTCACGTCAGGGCTGGGCGGCGTGTTTCCGCCGGGCCTGGTCATTGGCGACATCACCAATCTCGAAATGGGCGCCGACGGTCTGTTCAAGACCGGTGAAGTGACGCTCGACGAGCGCCTGGATTCGCTCACCGAGGTCACCGTCCTCGTGCCCCTCGAGCCCGATCAACTCTGATGCGCCGCTACGACCCGCGCTGGCTGATCGTTTTCCTCGCCAACCTGCTGCTCTGGTGGATGGTCGGCATTGCCAATCATTACCTGGCGGGCGCCGCGGTCCATTGCTACGTGGGCGGAGCGTTTGTCGTGTATTCGGCGCTGCGCCTCGACTACCGGCATGGCCTGATCGCGGTGATCCTGACTGGGCTCCTGGTCGATGCCGCGACGCCCGTTCCCTACGGCACGAGCCTGTTCCTCCTGGGACTGGTGCACGCCACGCTGATTTATGGGCGGCGGCGGTTCCCACGCGAGGGCGCCATTTTCGGCATCGTGCTCGCGCTGTTCGCGAACCTCTTCCTGTTCATTGCCCTCTCCTTCCTCCTCGCCGGCGGCAACCCGCGCCCGGGTGCCGCGTGGATCCGGTTGTTCGTGGACTTGCTGGTGTCCCAGCTCGCCCTCGCCCTCGTGATGCCGTGGTTCCTCGCCCTCCAGGAGCGCGCCATGGAGCTGGCGGCAGTGCACCCGGAAACCGGCCGCAGAACCAACGCCTGACGGCGCAAAAGTCCAAAAGCCAATTTCCAAACGCCAAACATCAGGGGCCAAGAGCCAGGGGACCCACGAACCCGCTCTGTGACCTCGGTGGCCCTCCTCCCCTCTGTGAATACAATTTGTTTGGCCTTTGGAGTTTGGTGTTCGGAATTTCCCTCCCGTGAGTCGCACCATTGAAACCCACAGTGCCCGCAACCCGCGGTTGCTGCTGTTTCACGGCATCGTGATCGCCCTGATGGCGATCCTGGCCGGAGGCATGGCGTATCGGCAACTTCTCCAAACCGTCCGGTACAGCGAACGCGAACGGCAGCAGAACCAGCGACGCGTCGTCATCCCCGGCCCGCGCGGCAACATCTACGACCGCAACGGCAACATCCTCGTCGGCAACCGCGCGCGCTTTTCCGCCGTGCTGAACCTCGCGGAGCCGCAAATCCGCGCGGAGTTTCGCGCGGAGTACCAGAAGGTGAAGAAGAACTACAGCGCCTTCCCAACGGCGGAGCGACCGACCACCGACCAGATTTCGCGCATCGCGCGCTCGGCGGTGGTCCAGCGCTACCTCGACAAGATCAACGCGATCCTTGGCCGGCAGGAAGTCGTGCGGAACGCCGACCTGAATCGCCACATCTCGCAGATGCTGCTGCTGCCCTACGTGCTGATCAACGACCTCGCGCCCGAGGAATATGCGCGCCTCGTGGAGCGCCTGCCGGTGAATTCACCCCTCCAGGTGTATGCGACCAGCGACCGCTACTACCCTTACAACAGCTCCGCCGCGCAGATGCTCGGCTACACGAGCGTGGACAGCGATCCCGACGTCGAGGATTTCGGCGGCGAGGACCTGCTGACGTTCAAGATGAAGGGCTCCTTTGGTCGCGACGGCCTTGAGAAGCAATTCGACGACCAGCTCCAGGGCGAGACCGGCGGCGCGATTTACCTGGTGGATCCCGCTGGCTACAAGGTGGGCCGCCCGATCGAGCAGCGCCTGCCGGTGCAGGGCAAAAACATCGTCACGAGCATCGACATCGAACTCCAACAAGCCGCCGAGAAGGCCATGGAAGGCCGGACCGGCGCCGCCGTGGCGCTCGACATCCGCACAGGCGAGGTCCTGGTCATGGTCTCGAAGCCCGACTACGATTTGAACCGGTTCGTGCCGAAGCTGACCAACGACACCTACCACGAAATCGAGGCAGCCGGTGGCTGGCTGAACCGCGCGATCGCCGGCCAGTATCCGCCGGGCTCCACGTTCAAGATCATCACGTCGATTGCCGGACTTCGGGCGGGAACAATCGAACCCGGGACGTCGCGCATCAACTGTCCCGGTTACATCATGGTTGGCTCGCGGCGTTTTCCCTGCGCTCACAACAAGTCGCATGGCGACGTCGACCTCGTCCGCGCCATTTCGCAGTCCTGCAACGTGTTTTTCATCAAGCACGGCCTCGACACGACGCCCCAGTTCCTCGCGGCGGAAGCGAAGCGCTTCGGGTTCAACCACGCCACCGGCATCGAGCTCCCCGGCGAATTCTCGAGCCCGCGCGTGGCAGACCCCGAGTGGCGCAAGGCAAACTGGAAGACGGTCGGCCTGCCCGACGGCATTTGGCGCGGCGGCGATACCGCCAACATCTCCATCGGCCAGGGCGACACGCTGATCTCACCCCTACAGGCGGCCTGCATGGTTGCATCGTTCGCCCGCGGCGAGACCGAGACCAAACCCACTCTGCTGCATGATCCCAAGCGCCCCCGCTTGCAGTCGCCCGCCATCGGGCTTTCCCCGGCGAACTACAATGCCGTGCTCCAAGGCATGAAGGAGTGCTACCAATTCGGCACCGGCCGACTGGCCAAGGTCGAGGGACTTACTGGAGCAGCCAAATCCGGCACCGCGCAAAAGGGCCGCATCGAAATCGCGTGGCTGGTCTGCTTCGCACCCGCCGAGGACCCGCGGATCGCGATGGCCGTCGCGCTGGAAGGCGCCGATGACGAGAATTTCGGCGGCGGCACCTTCGCGGGTCCCGTCGTCAACGCCGTCCTCCAGGCCTGGAAAGACCAGCGCGAGCGCCCGCCCACGCCGGCCCCGGTGAAGGTGAAGTTGGAGTGATTTGGCGCCTTTATTGAGGCGGTAAGGTAGGGCGCGGACTCCGCTCCGCGCCTATACGATGGCGGCATGCCCTACGTCAGCCGCAAGTCGTTTGACCACGTCACACCATACTGGATCGAAGCTGGCAGGTTGTACTTTGTGACCATCTGTACCTCACCTCGGCACGCGAACCAGCTTTGCAGGCCGATGATTGCCGCAAAAATCTTCGAGGCGGCAAGGTTCTACCAGACCCGCACGCGTTGGCACGTGGAACTGCTGTTGCTGATGCCCGACCATCTTCACGGATTGATCGGCTTCCCTGACACGGAATCCATGCCCGCGGTCATCCGCGCCTGGAAACACTACCTCGCCGCCAGTCTGGATATCGTTTGGCAACGCGATTTCTTCGACCATCGCATTCGCGACAAGCGAGGCCATCAGGAAAAGGCCGCCTACATCATCGAGAATCCCGTGCGCGCCGGACTGGTTGAGCGCCGGGAGGATTGGCCGTATGTGTGGCCGCGACCGGGGAGATCGGTGCCAGTGCCGCCTGCGTAGGCGCGGACCGAGTCCGCGCCCTACCGCACCTTCTTCGCACGCCGGAACACGCCGCGCGGCTCGGGCCACGTCTCGCGGTGGCCGTAGCGCAGGCGCTGCAGGTCGGCGACGACCGTCGCCTCCGCGGGGCCGGCCATCGCCACACCGGGTTTCCGGCGCCGCTGCTCGTCGAGCTCGCGCAATCGCCCCAGCAAACGCCCGGCTTGCAAGCGCACGGGATCGATCGAACCGGGCCGACGCCACGCGCGCCAGCGCAGGCTGACCCACTCGGCGAGCCGCCAGAGCAACCAGCCCATGGCCGCTAGGCCAGCCAACAGCCCCACACTGCGACCCAGACGCTCCGCGTCCCACGGCTGCGTGAGCCAGGCCTTCAACTGCTTGGAGAACTCGTCAAAGCGCGAACGCAGCGCCGACGTCGAGTCCGTCGTGAACGTCTTGACCGTATCGAGCATCTGCACCTGCGCGCGGGAGTCGAAGTTCACAATTCGCCGGTACCACAGCACCCGCAGGCTGTCGACGCGCGCGGACCAGCTGCTGTCCTGCGCCTGCTTAACCGCCTGGGCGGCGGCCTGCGCCGCCGCGGCCGATACGCCGAGTGTCGGGTCCGAGCGCACCCACGCGGACTTGCCGTCGTACACCTCCACCCACGCATGGGCATCCGAATTCCGCACCATGTAATAGTTCTCGTACCCGTTGAGCACGCCGCCGCGGTACCCGGCCACGACCCGCGCCGGATGGCCCGCTGCGCGCGCCAGCACCGCCAGGCTCGCGGCAAAATACTCGCAGAACCCGGGCTCATTCGAGTCGAGCCACCGCACGATGTCGTCCTTGCCCGGCCCCGGGGGCAGCCGCGCGGACAACGCGTACGCGTGGCGGGACTGGAGCCAAGCCACCGCGCGGTCGGTAAACTCCCCGGCGCTCAACTTGGCTCCGCCGGTGATTTCAGCGAGCACGCGCCGCAAGACGGCCTCGTTCGCCTCACCCTTGGGACCGCGCAAATTCACGCGCGGATCATACTTGAACGGCTGGTCCGCCGTCGGCGGGCTATCGTTCGTCGCCGCCAGCAGCTGCGGAAAGCGCGCGTCCGTCAGCACGGGCGTCATCTCCACCGAGTCGAGTTGGAAGGCGGTCATCGTCATCGGCTCGGACCGCAGGGCAACGACGCGATGGCCCGGACTGAATTGCAGCGGCGACACGTCGCGCGCCCGCAACACGCCGAAGCTGCCGGGGAGCGGCAGGTACCGGCTCACCCCGGGCTCGATGTAGAACGTCCAGGTCCCGCCGACGGTGTTCACCTCGCGGCCAAACTGACGGCCCGTCAACCGCTGCGTCGTGCGCTGGCCCTTGATCAGTTCGCCCTTCAGTCCGGCCGAGACCTTGAAGCCTTCCGGCGTGTACTCATCCAGGACAACCAACCGCCAATAAGGCGCCTCGCGCAGGCCGGTCGAGTCGGTCAGGTCGACGCGCATCGCGACGCTTTCATCGCGGATGAGTTCGGTGACATCGCCGAACTTCACGGTGTCAGTGAAACCGGTACGGCTCTTGCGCGTGATGTAGCGGTCGAGGAAGAAACCGGACGCCAGTTCAAAGCGCGGGATGATCAGGAACAGCAGCCCGGACATGACCACGACCGCGGTAAACAAGGCCCCCGCGAACGTCAGGAGCCGCCAGTCCGCCACGCTGCGCAGTCGCCGGAAGAACCGGCCCCAGCTGAGGCGCGTCCACGCCGTCTCACTTTCCGGCGTCCTCGTCGCCCCCGTTTCCGAGGCGTCGATGAGCGTGATCACAAAGAGGAATCCGAGGCCGCACGCCGTGAAGAGCAGCAGCAGGAACGCGAACCCAAGCGACACCGTCAGCACGCCCGCCACGACCACGAGGAACATGCTCAGGACGATCAACTGCAGGTCCTCGCGTTTACGGCGGTACGCCACGGCCCGGTAAAGCACGAGCAGGATGGCGAGCCGGATCAGCACGGGAAGGGTCTCGGAGCTAAAATAGAAATCCGCGCCCATCGCCACGATGATGC
Organism: Lacunisphaera sp.; assembly: GCA_044224295.1. Lineage (GTDB taxonomy): Bacteria > Verrucomicrobiota > Verrucomicrobiia > Opitutales > Opitutaceae > Lacunisphaera. The sequence goes on from JBGAKQ010000027.1 coordinate 16,391, forward strand.
CCGGGACCGCGAGTTTCCACACGAGCGCCGGCACGCGTCCGGGAAACTGCGGCCAGATCACCGCGGCGAGAATCACGCTGCCGGCCACGGCAACGAGGGACAGCGCCTCGACGTCGAGGAAGAAGACGGTCCACAGCGACACGAGCGCCATAATGCCGCCCAGCAGCCATTTCAGGCGGCGCAACTCGTCGAGGTTAAGCTGCTGCGGTTTGACGGCCGTCGACATAGGCGGTGACTCCCCGCGCGCCTTCCGGCGCGAAGGTGATGACATTGCGTGACAAGGAAAGACCGGCTGAAGGGTTGCTTGCTCCCCGCGGTTCAAACGGAGCCCGGGAGGCGGACACCTGGACTCCATCCGCTTGTGGCTGCAACAAGGCGAGCTGATCCAAGATACCCTCCAAGTCCCGCACGCGGCGGGTTTCGATGAGCGGCCCGCCATTCAGCGACACGCCGCGCAGGCGGCCGGACGCATACAAGTCCTCGGCGAGCGTGCCGGCGAAACTGCAGAGCAACTCGAATTGCTCCGGCCGCGTCCACACCGCCGCTGGGGTATCGATGCGCAGGACATAGCCATCGTGGCTCTCCGCAGAGAACTGACGGATCATCAATTGTCCCAGCCGCGCGCTCGCCTTCCAGTGAATCTGCCGGTGCGAGTCGCCCCGCTCATACTTGCGCAGCGCCAGCAGGTCGTCGCCCTTCCCGACCCGCGCCGTGCGCTGGCCGGAGGAACCGGCAAAATCCGAAGTGGCGCCGATCCATTGGTACTCCACCTGGGCCGGCCAGACCAACACGGTCTGTTTGAGGGCCGTGCCGATGTTCTTCCGCAAAAACCCAAAGGGGAACAGCGAACCGACCGCGGCCAATTCGATGACCGCCTCACCCCGCCGCGTCGGTTTGACGCCCCAATCGAGGCTCGAAGCGCCCCGCGGTTCAAGTCGGTCCCGCAGGTGGACACGCCCGCGGGTGATGTGCTTCTCCGCCGCCGCGAGGATTTCCCGCATCTTCATTTCCTTCACCGGTTTTTCGGGCGGAGGCAACTGACGGGGCTGCATGGCGAGTTCAAACCACAGGCTGTAACTCGGCAGCCACGCCTTGCGGTTCTCGAGTTCGACCGTGACCAGCGCATCGTGCCCGGCACGCCAGGGACCCGGCGGCAGGAGCCGCCAGCACGTGCCCATGAAATTGAACCACGAAAGCAGCCCGCTCAGCAGCAGGCACGCGAGCAACAGCGAGAGCGTGATGAAGAGAATGTTGCTCGCCGTGTTGTAAGCCGCGGTCCCGATGCCGACCGCCAGCCCCGTCAGGAAAAGCCCCGGCACCGTGAGCGCGATGCGATGGCGCTTCGGCGGAAACACCAGCGACCAGAGCAACGTCCGCCACTCAAACACCCGCCGTCGCCGATCCGGCGCGCCGGGACCGTGCCAAAGCGCGGCAATTGTGGTGTTTTCAGAGCTCACTGAGGGAACGCGCCGCGAAAGGCCAAATCACAAAAACCAAACGCCAAACATTCGAGCGACCTTGCATCGAAATTCGGATTTTTTTGGCGTTTGAGCGTTGGAATTTGTGTTTTCGCCGAAGGCGTCATTCCGGCACCGCCACCGAACCGATGATCCGCTTCAGCGCCGCCAGCAGCGTGCGGCGTTCCTCCAAGGCATCGGAGGTCTGGCGGGCCAGCGAGAGACGGTGGGCGAGCACGGGGCCGGCCATCAGCTGGACGTCCTCGGGAATGACAAAATCGCGCCCCTGCACGAGCGCACGGGCCTGGGCGGAGGTGCGCAGCGCGAGGCCGCCGCGCACGCTGACGCCGGACTTGAATTCCGACTCGGTGCGGGTGGCGGTGATGATCTTCAAAATGAACTCGAGCACGCTGTCCTCGACGAAGACCTTGCCCGCGAGCGCCTGCATCTTCAGGACGTCGGAGCGCGTCACGACCGGATTCAGCGCGATGGAATCGTACCCCAGTTTCGGCGCGCGCAGGATCGCGAGTTCATCCCCCGGCTGCGGGTAGCCCATTTGCAGCCGCATCAGGAAACGGTCCATCTGGCTCTCAGGCAGCGGGAATGTGCCCTCGTAATCCACCGGGTTTTGCGTGGCGACGACCATGAACGGCGACCCGACCGGATGCGCCTCGCCATCGACGGTCACCTTGCTGCGATCCATCACCTCAAGGAGCGCGGACTGCGTCTTCGGCGTGGCGCGGTTGATTTCGTCCGCCAACACGACGTTTGCAAACACCGGGCCGGGCTTGAAAATGAACTCCTTCACCGTCTCGTCGTAGATCGACACACCCGTGACGTCCGTCGGCAGCAAATCGCTCGTAAACTGGATGCGGGAGAACGCGCAATCCATCGACCGCGCGAGCGAGTAAGCAAGGGTCGTCTTCCCCACCCCGGGCAAGTCCTCGATGAGGAGATGGCCACCGCCCAAAAGGCACACCAACGCCTGCTCGATCACGTCGTCCTTGCCCTTGATGGTCTGGCGCATGTTCGCCTTCAGGCGGTCCAAGGCGTCGCGGGTCGAGGCAACTTCGGCAGCGGGAGCAAAATCACTCATGGCGGGAAAGCTATGAATACGCCCCGCCTGCGCAAACGGATTCAGGGCGGTCGGGCGTGCACTCCCTCTGTGCTGCGGCGGCAAGCGGCCTCACCGTCCTGCCTCACAGCACGGGCGTCAGGGGCGCGCCAAAGACCTTGTAGAGGCGAGTGAGGATCTCCTTGTTGCTCAGCGGCCCCTCGGCCCCGGGGAACGGCCCGACCTCGCGGAAATTCTTGTAGAACTCGGGGTGGCCGGGCGGGACCTCGGCGGCCCCCGGACGCAATTCAAAGCTGCTGGTGTTCTGGATCGGCCAGACGTCGACCGGGCTGATGGACAGGATGCCATCAATCAGGCTGTTCAACACATCGAGCCGCAGCGGGATGTCGCGCCGCGCAATCACCCAGCTGTTCTCCGCGCGCATGTCGCGCAGGATGTCCGTCTCCACTTCCTTGGCGAAGGCCTCGTCCTCCACCAGCAGGCCGACCTCCGTGTTCAGCGCCTCCGAACGGGGATCGAGGTTGTAGGAACCGACAAACGCCACGCGGCCGTCGACCACGAGCGACTTGGCGTGCAACGACAGGAATGGGCGGCGACTCTGCCGGCCGTCGCGAATGCGCGCCTCCGCGCGCTCCAGCATCTCCGCGTAGTGGGGAAACACCTGTGCGAGCGCCGCCGGCCGCGGCTTGAGCTCGTGCACCTGCAGGTTGAGGTCCTCCACGTATTGGCTGCGCAGCCGGTAGTTTGCCGAGTACGCGAGCAGGTTGTCGGTCGACGCGAAGCTGTTGGAAGAAATCTGGAACCGCAGCCCGGGATTCTTCGCCTGCATCTCGCGGAAGAGCTCCCGCGCCGGCCCGCTCAATACCAGGTACGGAGTCTGCATCACGACGGACTGGCGGGCGCGCTCGAGGGTGCCGCGCAGTTCGCGCGTGATGCGGGCGGATCGCGAAAAAAACCAGCGGCCCTTGCCCGGGTCATCCGCGACAAAGCGCGCCTTGGCGACGGGCCGCAGGCGATCGACGAAACGAGCCTGCACCAATGCCGCGTCGTCCGCCTCGCCTGCCAGCGCAGTGAAGTAGCCACCGAAATCAAAGTCCGCGCGGCTCTCGTAGCGACGAAACCTGCCGCTGGCGATCAGGCGGCCGACGTCCGCCAGCGCCGCGCTGGGCACCGCATGCTTGAATTTCCAGTACTCCTCGAACGAGGCCGCCGCCTCCCGCGCCACGGGTCCCACCGCCAGCACGTCGCGGTCGAGGAAGTTCAACTCGGTCGAATGGTCAAAGTACGTGTTCTCGATGTTGCGCCCGCCGGTGATCATTACCGCATCGTCAAACACCATGAGTTTGTTGTGCATCCGCTGGTTGGTGCCGTGAAACGACGTCACTGCCGCGACTGCCCGGTCAATCACCGAGGGTTTCATGCGATCCAGCGTCGGCCGGTAATGCTTCACCTCCAGGTTGGGGTGCACCGTCGCGAGGAACGCCGCGGTCGCGGGATCCTGCGCCGAGACCATGTGGTCGGCGATGATGCGCACATGCACCCCGCGCCGCGCGGCCTCGATCAATTCGCACATCACCAGCCGGCCGACCTCGTCGTTGGTCCAAATGAACGTCTGTACGACGATGGATTTACGCGCCTGGCGGATGAGGTGCACCCGCAGCAGGAGCGCGTCATAGCCGCTGCCGATTACGGCGAGGCGGTTGGCGCCGGTCGGCGCACCCGCCTCGGCGATCGCCGCGGACACGGCGGGACCAAAGGGCGAGGTCGCGAAGGGCGCCTCATTGGCGAGGAGCGTCGCCGTCCAGCCGATGAAGCCGAGACAGCGCAGCAGACGGGAGCGAATCATGGGCGGAGATTTGGATTTACCCGGCGGAGATCACTGGTGAATTGGCCCAATGCCACCACTAACAGTGCGCGCCCGCCGGGAGACAACCCGAAAGCTCGCGGTCGCGGTGGGTACCCTGGCCGCGCTCCTGGCCCTTGGCGGTTGCGCCACGGCCGGACCGAACCACGTGTACGTCACGACGGCGGCGTCCGCGGGCCTCACGGACCTCGGACCGAACCCCGGGCAACTCGACGCCCTGTTGGCGCCGGATGAGCGCGCGGTTGGCCTGGCTTACGATTTCAACACCGACCACCTCTTCCTGCGCGTGGCGCCGGCGCAGGTCATCCGCGTGGTGGAGCGCCCCTCAGGCAAGGTGCTGCGCGAGATGCCGCTGCTTCCGGAGCTACAAACAGACCAACCAGCGGACCTCGCCATTCGCTCCGCGGACCGCCACCTTTTCGCGCTGCATCCCGATGGCCGGAGCGTCATCGAGTTAACGCTGTTCGGAAAACCCCTCCGCCGCATCGAGCTTCGCGGCCTTGCGGGAGCGGCGAGTGGCCTCGCCTACGACCAGAAGAAACAACGCCTTCTGATCCTCTCGAGCGGAAACCCCGCGCGGATGGGCATCGTGGACGCGGAGGGGAATGTCACGTATTACGTGACATTCCACACGGCGGTGAATCCGGTTTCCCTGGGATATGACTCCGACCGGGACCACTCCTTCGTCCCGCTGGCCGACGGCACAAGCATCGGGGAATTCGACGCCACCGGCGAATTGGTCACGCGACACGCGGTGGGCGCTCCGGTGACCGCCATCGATGCCGGCCCGCGCTCCTTCGTGCGGGTTTTCTGATCTGGCGTGAGAGCAGCGGCTTCACGCCTCCGTGGCGGGAAATCACGGCCAGAGACGGCAGGCGGGGACGCCTGCCGCTACGCTTAGTCGAGTCAGGCGATCGCTTCGATTTTCTTCGCGAGGGCGACGTCCTTCGCGGTGACCTTGCCACCGGCGTCGTGCGTGTTGAGGCGGATCGCGACGCGATTGTAGACGTTGGTCCAGTCGGGGTGATGATCCATCGCCTCGGCCTCGAAGCCCACGCGAACCATGAATGACATCGCTTCCTTGAAACTGCCGAACTTGAATTCCTTCGCGAGCGCATCGCGATCGAGTTTCCAGCCCGGCAGCGCCGGCAGCTCCGCGTTGATTTCCGCGTCGGTCAGGGGTTTTGTGGCCATGCAGTCACGCTGTTTCCTGACGGACGAAAACGCAAGCTGCCGACCCAACGGCCCGGCCTGGACTTACCCCCGGAGAGAACCCCCTCCCGGTTTCAGGTCCCAGCCTGAGGTTTCTGCTATAGGCGGCTTGTCAAATCCCTCCGGCGCTACCTAACTCGGTCCTCGCATGTCGTCACCCGCCTCGATTCCGCAGCACGTCGCCATCATCATGGACGGCAACGGGCGCTGGGCCAAACAACGGGGCCTGCCCCGGCTCGAAGGCCATCGCCGCGGCGTGGAAACCGTCCGCACCGTGGTGGATGCGGCGCGGGAAATCGGCATCCGATACATCACGCTCTACGCGTTTTCGGTCGAGAACTGGAAACGCCCATCGGAGGAGGTGTCCGGCCTCATGGGGCTGCTCGACTATTTCCTCAAGCGCGAGCTCAACAACCTGATCAAGGAGAAGGTCCGGCTCCACACGATCGGCCGCACCGATGCCCTGCCGGAAAACGTCCAGCGCGAGCTTAACCGCGTGAAGGACGCCACCAAGGACTTCAAGGACTGGAACCTCGTGCTGGCCCTCAACTACGGCGCCCGCACGGAGGTCGCCGAGGCTGCCCGCGCCTACGCCGCCGCGGTCCAGGCCGGCACGGAGCGGTTGGACGATAATTCCTGGGAACGTTTTAGCCGCTACCTATACACGAATGCGCTGCCCGACCCGGATCTGTTGATCCGCACGTCCGGCGAAACCCGCGTGAGCAACTTCCTCCTCCTGCAATGCGCGTACGCCGAGATGGTCTTCACCCCGGTGCTTTGGCCTGACTTTGGCAAGGCGGACCTGCAGTCGGCGGTCGACGAATACGGTCGCCGCGAGCGGCGCTATGGGCTGACGACCGAGCAGGTCAAAGCGGGCGCCAAGTAACCCACCCCACCGCCCCGTGCTCAAACGCATTCTCAGCACTGTCGTCCTCTGGACCGTCATCATTGGCAGCCTCTGGCTGTTTGGGGCGCATGCGGCCGTGGCGCTGGCCACGCTCCTGGGTGTCCTCACCCTGCACGAATTCTACACGCTCGTCGCCCGCATGGGGGCCAAGCCGTTCCATTTCATGGGACTGGTCATCGCGGCGTTGATGATCGCCGGCCCGTTCTACCTTGCGTGGTTCACGGACGAACCGGAAATCGTCAGCAGCCTCGCGACCGGCCTGCTGGTCGTGAGCTTGATCATCAGTTGCATCCGCGTGCTGGGCGAACGCGACCCGAGCAGCCGCGTGGAGGCAATCGCCGCCACCACCGGCGGCCTGCTGTACGTGCCCTACCTGATGCAGTTTCTCGTCCGCATCCTCATGCGCGACGCCGACAGCACGGAAAACCTCACGCTCTGCCTGTGGGTCGTGGCGGTTTCGAAGTTCTGCGACGTTGGCGCGCTCCTGACGGGCCTCGCCATCGGCAAGCACAAGATGGCGCCCACCATCAGCCCGAAGAAAACCTGGGAAGGCGCCGTCGGCGGCGTGCTGATCTCCGCCGGCATCGGCGCCGCGCTGTCGTTTTTCCTGTCCGAGCAACTGCCCGTGCGCCTGACGCCGCCCATCGCCGCGCTGGTCGCCACGCCGCTCGCGATCATCACGATCGTTTCCGATCTGATCGAATCGGCCGTGAAGCGTCGCGCCGACATCAAGGATACCGGCCAACTCATTCCCGGCATCGGCGGCGCATTTGACCTCACGGACAGCCTGCTGCTGACCGCGCCGGTGGCGTATTTCATTTTCCTGTTTCTGGACTGAGAACCGATTCACACAAGGACCCGAAGGAGCCAAGCTCCCGAGCGGTTGCTGGTTGGTTGCTTCCTGTTTTCTGCCCCGGACTTCTGGCTGGATTGCGGCACGGGAGGGCGGCATAAGGACCGCTCCATTCCTGTGTCCTTCCCGTCCAAAAAACGCGTTGTCCTGCTTGGCGCCACCGGCTCCATCGGCGAAAGCACCCTGCGGGTGATCGCCGCACAATCGGACCGGCTCGAGCTCGTCGGCATTGCCGCGCACGGCCGGCACGCGCGCCTGGCGGAAATCGCCCGCCAACACGGGGTGCGCCACGTGGGACTCTACGACGAAAAAGCGCTGGCCGATGCCAAAGCAAGCGGCGCCTTCCCGGCGGGCACGGCCTTTCACGGCGGGGCGCCGAGCTTGGTCGCGCTCGCGACGCTGCCGGAAGCGGACATCGTGCTGGTGGCGGTCGTCGGAACGACAGCTCTGGAGCCGACCCTGGCCGCGATCGCGGCGAAGAAGACCATCGCGCTCGCGTCCAAGGAAATCCTCGTGCTCGCGGGCAAGTTCGTGATGGCCGCCGCCGCGGCAAGCGGGAGTTTGCTGCTCCCAGTGGACAGCGAGCACAACGCGGTTTTCCAATGCCTCGAGGGCCACCGTTCGAAGGACGTCCGTCGCGTCGTCCTCACGGCATCCGGCGGCGCGTTTCGCGACTGGCCGATCGCAAAGCTGGCGGAGGTGACGCCCGCGGACGCCCTGAAACACCCAAACTGGGCGATGGGTCCGAAAATCACGGTCGATTCGGCCACGCTGGCGAACAAGGGACTTGAGCTGATCGAGGCCCAGTGCCTCTTCAATTTGCGAGCGGACCAGTGCCACGCGGTGCTGCACGCGCAGAGCATTGTGCATTGCCTCGTGGAATTTAACGACGGCTCAATGATGGCGCAGCTGTGCCCGCCCTCGATGACCTTCCCGATCCAGCACGCGTTGCTCTACCCGGACCGGGCCGCCCAGGGCACCGATCTGGCGCTGCCCCTCGACAAGGCTTTCGGGCTCGAATTCCGTCCGGCTGACGAAACCCGCTACCCCTGTCTCCGCCTGGCCCGCGAGGCCATGGTGGTCGGCGGCACCGCCCCGGCGGTGTTTAATGCCGCCAACGAGGTAGCCGTGGCGGCCTTCCTGCAAAAACAAGTCCCCTTTCTTGCGATTCCGCGGATTATCGAACACACTCTGGCCACGGTTAAACGGATCGACCCCACGACCCTCGATCAGGTTCTAGCCATCGACGCCGAAGCCCGGCGCATTGCCCAAACTCTCACCAAATCTTCCTAGCCAACTTCCTTCGTAGGGGCGCCGCTTGGCGGCGCCCGCGGGCGTCGTCGAGCGACGCCCCTACACCCCACATGGAACTCCTCGCCAATCTCTTCAGCAGCCTCTGGTCGATCTTCCTGATCGTTCTGTTTTTCGGCGGCTCGATCTTCGTGCACGAACTCGGCCACTTCCTCGCCGCCCGCCGGCGGGGCGTGAAGGTGACCCGTTTCTCCATCGGTTTCGGTCCCGCGATCTGGAAACACACCGCCAAGGACGGCGTGGAGTACCGGCTTTCCTGGATCCCGCTTGGCGGCTACGTCGCCCTGCCGCAATTGGCGGACATGGCCGCGATCGAGGGCGAGTCGGACGATACCGAGCCGCTGCCGCCCGTGAGTTACAGCACGCGCATGATCGTTTTCGCGGCTGGCGCGTTCTTCAACATCCTCTTCGCCTTCGCGCTCGCCAGCATCCTCTGGGTGGTTGGGCAGCCGACCAGCGAGGAACTCTCAACCACCCGCATCGGGTACATTGCCAAGACCATCACGCTCGCGGACGGCAACGTCGTGCCGGCGCCCGCGCTCGAGGCGGGGCTGAAAGTCGGCGATGTGATCCGCGCCATCGACGGCACCAAGGTCAACGACTGGCCGGAACTGCTCCAGACCCTGGTGATGAGCGCCGGCGTGGCCGACAACGGCCAGCGTCGGGCCGTGTTCACAATCGAACGCGATGGCCAGCTCATGGATTTGCCGGTGTACCCGCGCCTCTCGGGTGAAGACAACAACCGGCGCGTCGGCATTATCTACGCGTACACGCCGATCGTCGCCAGCGTGCCGGACAAATCGTTCGCGCAATCGATCGGCCTGCAAACGGGGGACCGCCTCGTGGAACTCGACGGCCAGCGCCTGCTCAACATGGCCACGGTGCTCGATGTGATGCAGGAACACCCGGCGCGTGCATTCACGCTCACCGTGGAACGTGGCTCTGAACGCGTCGCCCTGAAGGTGCCGGCGGAGCGCCCGAAGGACACGCCGGCCTGGTTTGGCGCCGTGTACCGCACGAGCTACGGCCTGAAACACACCAACCCGTTCACGCAGCTCTCCAACCAGGTGGTCATGACCGTGCGTACGTTTGTGAGCCTGGTCCACCCGCATTCGGACATCGGTATTTCGAAACTCAGCGGCCCGATTGGCATTGGCAAAATCTATTGGGACGCATCCGAAGCCGGCATCCGCTACGTCCTTTGGATCGCGATCCTGGTGAATGTGAACCTCGCGATTTTCAACCTGCTGCCGATTCCCGTGCTCGACGGCGGGCACATGCTCTTTGCGACCATCGGCCGCCTCCGGGGCAAGGCGCTGCCGGTCAACTTCATCGCCGCCACCCAGAGCATCTTCATTGTCCTGCTCTTCACGATGATCATTTACGTCAGCGTGTTCGACGTCCGGCGCATCGCCCGCGACGCCCGAACCGACGCCCAAGCCAAGGAAGCCGCGGCCGAGGCCGAGAAAAAGGCGGACCCGGCGCCGGCGAAATGATTGTAGGAGCTTGTTTACAAGCGACTCGGAAGCCGGGCCGACGGTGCGAGCGCTGAATCGCTTGTAAACAAGCTCCTACCCGACCACCTGTTACTTATCCGAGCCATGTCCTACTGCGCCTCCCGCTTCCAGACCATCCGCCGCCGCACCGTTGAGGTGAAGGTGGGCGGCGTCGGCGTCGGCGGCGCCAACCCGGTGCGCATCCAGTCGATGACGACGAGCGACACGCAGGATGTCGCCGCGACGGTGAAGCAATCGATCGCGCTGGCCGAGGTGGGTTGCGAGATCGTCCGCGTGACGGCGCCCAATGTCGCGGCCGCGAAGTGCCTGAAGGACATCCGCGCGCAACTTTCCGCGGCGGGCTTTGGCCAGATCCCTTTGGTCGCGGACATTCATTTCCTGCCATCGGCGGCCATGGAAGCCGTCGAGCACGTCGAGAAGGTGCGCGTGAACCCCGGCAATTACGCGGACAAGAAAAAGTTCGCGGTCAAGGAGTACTCCGACGCCGACTACGAGAGCGAACTGCAGCGGTTGCACGAGGCGTTTTCGCCGCTGGTGAAGCGCTGCAAGGAACTCGGGCGCGCGATGCGCATCGGCACGAACCACGGTTCGCTGTCAGACCGCATCATGAACCGCTACGGCGACACGCCGTTGGGCATGGTCGAAAGTGCACTCGAGTTTCTCCGCATCGCCCGCAGCCACGCTTACCACGACATCATCCTGTCGATGAAGGCCAGCAACCCGAAGGTCATGATCCAAGCCTACCGGCTGCTGGTCGACCGCATGGCGCAGGAGGACATGCACTATCCGCTGCACCTCGGTGTGACCGAAGCCGGCGATGGCGAGGACGGCCGCATCAAGTCAGCCATTGGCATCGGCAGTTTGCTGCTCGACGGCTTGGGTGACACGATCCGCGTGTCGCTGACCGAGGATTCCGTTTATGAGATTCCCGTCGCGCGGGCCATCGCCGACAAGGCGATGAGTCTCTGGCAGGGTGCCGATGCCGGTCGGGCCACGCCCGTGGCGGGCCTGTTGCTGACCGACTCCATTGATCCGTATCATTTTGTCCGTCGCGAAACGGCGGTCGCGAAACTGACGGACCGCTGCGTGGTCGGGCCCGAGCAACCACCGCGGGTCATCGTGCGGACGAGCCTGGCAAACCTCACCGAAGCCGCGACAGCCCTGACGTCCCCGAAGCTCAAGGACACGCCCGCGGAAGGCCTGCTTGTTCCCGTCACGACGCCGGGCGAACTCGCTGACCTTTGTACCACGGTGGCCCGCACCAACCTGCCAGTTGAGTTTCTGGGCTTGGAAGTCGGCCCCACCCTTTCCCCGGAAGTCCTCCAGCCCCTGCTCGGTTTGAGCAAGGGACGTCTGATGCTCGTGCGGCGCTTCGGCGCCGGCGAGACTGAGACGTTCACCACGTTCGTGGACTTGGTGCGGCGGCACGGTCATTTTCTCGCGGCGGAGATTTCGCCCGAGCAGTTCAGCGCCTACGAAGGCGTGGTTCGTCAGCTCGGCGACGCCAACCTGCTTTTCACGCTCTCGTCGGTTCCGCCGCAGGGCATCGCGACCCACGCGATCGGTGCCCATCGTCGTTTGCTCGAACACCTGAAAGCCGCCGATTCGAAGGCGCCGATCTGGATCCGCAACACGCCGGGGACGGCGGTCAAGGGCGACCACAGCTTCCTCTCCAAGTTGCTTGAGGCGAGTTTCCTCACCGGCAGCCTCCTGTGCGACGGCGTGGGCGACCTGGTCAGCATCGAAACCGAAACCGACCCCGCCCGGGCGACGAAGTTGACGTACAATGTCCTGCAAGGCGCCGGCGCGCGGATCTCCAAGACCGAGTTCGTGGCCTGCCCGAGCTGCGGGCGCACGCTGTTCGACCTTCAGACGACCACCCAGCGGATCCGGGCCCAGACCGGTCACCTCAAGGGCGTAAAAATCGCCATCATGGGTTGCATTGTGAATGGCCCGGGGGAGATGGCTGACGCCGATTTCGGCTACGTCGGCGGCGCGCCGGGGAAGATCAATCTCTACGTCGGCAAGAACTGCGTGCAGTACAACATTCCCCAGGCTGAAGCCGACGCCCGCCTCATCGCCCTCATCCGCGAACACGGCAAATGGGCGGACCCGGAGCCGCACCAGGTTTCGGTGTAGTTTATCTGATGTAGCATCCGTTCGTCAGACGGCTGGCGCCAGCGGTCCGACCGCTGGTATGCGAGGTGGAACCCGGCCTCCGGACGGGTTTTCAGGATTCACGATTAAAAAAACCGAATCGCTCCCCCTCGACCGCACATCGAACGACACACGCAGCCCACCCTCTTCGACGCGCGCGAAAACAACCCGTCCGGAGGCCGGGTTCCATCGCAGGCGATGCGCGCTCCAAAAAAATTTCCCGTGCCGTTTCACCTTTGAAAACTCGCGAAAAGGTTCCGGTGATTCGGCGCAGAAATTTTTCGGCGCGCGAAAATCAAGTTTCCGAGGGAAAAACCAACCCCGGAGCGGCCCGCCGGTTCGCAACACCAAAATGGGAAAAGTTATCCTCCCGGCACCTGTGAACAACATGTCGGAAAGTTGCCCTTGAAACGCATTTTTGGATTCACGTTACTCGCAAAGTCACTTTTAACCGTCGTTCTCAGCGACTGCTCTTTGCCAACTCCGTAGCGCACTTCGTGCACCAACTCGTCCAGGGCTTCCTTAGACACTGGCCATTAGTCACTTTACTCCGCAGACCCCTGCGCAGACCCCTGCGCGGGCGCCCGTGACGGCCTGATCCCACTTTCCCTCCGAGTAGATGCGCACGACAGGGCATTTCGGGGTTGATGGCACCGGGGTTTCGCTGGGATGTTAATAATCCCGTCATTTCTGCCAGTCATGCCCCCATCTGCCCTCCAGACCAGTCTCTGGGAAACCGTCAAATGCGACCTCAAGGGTCTCTTCCCGGAAGACGTGTTTGCGATGTGGTTCGAGCCGATTCGTTGCGTCGAAGCCACCGAGGACTCGCTCACGCTCGGCGTCCCGAATGATTTCGCGGCGATCTGGATCCACGACAATTACCTCGACCTGATCTCGCAGCGCCTGCGCCTCGCCGCGGGCCGCATGGTGCACGTGAGCCTGAAGAAGATGGACCAGGGCACCACTCCCGCCACGCCGACACGCGTGCCGGCGATTGAGCCGAAGTCCCGTGGCACCGCGAAGCGCCCGGTGCGTTACGACGAGCGCATGGCGGCCGCCAGCTCGCTCAACCCGCGCAACACCTTCGAGAATTTCGTCGTTGGCGCCAACAACCAGCTCGCGCACGCCGCCGCCCTCGCGGTCGCGCAGGCGCCCGCGCAGGCCTACAACCCGCTGTTCCTCCACGGCGCCACCGGCCTCGGCAAGACCCACCTGATGCACGCCATCGGGCACAGCATCCTCCAGCGCAACCCGGAGGCCAAGGTCGCCTACCTTTCGACGGAGAAGTTCACCAACGAGTACATCCACGCCATCCAGGAAAACGCCCTGACGAAGTTCCGGCAGCGTTACCGCAGCGTGGACGTCCTGCTGATCGACGACATCCAGTTCCTCGCCGGCAAGGAGCGCATCCAGGAGGAGTTCTTCCACACCTTCAACGATCTCTTCGAGTCCCAGAAGCAGATCATCCTCTCGAGCGACCGCCCGGTTACCGAGATCGCCACGCTCGAGGCGCGCCTGGTTTCCCGTTTCCAATGGGGCCTCTCGGCCGACATCCAGTCGCCGGACTTCGAGACCCGCGTCGCCATCCTTAAGACGAAGGCCGCCACCCTGAAGATCGACCTGCCCGCGCCGGTCGTGGACTTCATGGCGCAGCACATCTCGAAAAACATCCGCCGTCTCGAGGGCGCCCTGATCAAGATTTCCAGCTACGCCGCCCTGACCGGCAAGCCGCTCGACCTGCCCACCGCGGAGCACCTCCTGAAGGACGTGCTCATGGAAGAGGCCCAGAACCGGCTCAACATCGAGGGCATCCAGAAGCGCGTGGCCGACCATTACCAGATCCGTCACTCCGACATGACGAGCAAGCGCCGGCCCAACGCCATCGCGTTTCCGCGCCAGATCGCCATGTACCTCTGCCGCCAGCTCACCCGCCACTCCCTCCAGGAAATCGGCGAGGCCTTCGGCGGCCGCGACCACGGCACCGTCATCCACGCCGTGAAGACCGTGGAGAACATGATGGAGCAGGACGACTCCGTCCGCGGCAGCGTCGACTTCTTGAAGACGCAGCTGGCGAAGTGACGCGCGTAGCGCGTCATGGTTGAAAGTTGAAGGAGGAAAGTTGAAAGTGGCGTAAGCCGGGCTTTGCTGCTTTCTTTCAACTTTCATCGTTCCACTTTCAACCCAGGTCCCATGTCCCTCACTCCCGAACAGAAGCAGGCCGTTGCCAGTTGGGTCGCCGCCGGCGACACACTTTCCGCCGTCCAGAAGAAGCTCTCGGAGCAGTTCAAGATCACCATGACCTACCGCGACGTGCGGTTCCTGGTCGATGACCTGAACCTTTCGCTCAAGGACGCCGCGCCGAAGGTTGACGCGTCGGACGTCAGCAAAGCCCCCGTGCCCCCGCCCAAGGCGCCGGAAAAGAAAGGCCTCATCGACAAGCTCAAGGAGAAGGTCGGCATGGCCCCCGATGCGGTGGAAGAGGACGACCTGCCGCCCGAGGCACTCGCCGAGGAGCCGGGTGACTACCCGGGCCAACCCGCCGGCGCCGGCCAGCTCTCGGTCGACCTCGACCGGGTGGTGCGCCCGGGCTTCATGGTCAGCGGCAGCGTGACTTTCAGCGATGGCGTCAGCGGCAAATGGGCCCTCGACCAAATGGGCCGCCTCATGCTCGAAACCCCGCAGAAGGGCTACCAGCCCAGCGCCGCCGACGTACAGGCCTTCCAGCGGGAGTTGCAGATGCAGCTCCAGCGGCAGGGCTATTGAGTCGTCTGATATTCCTGGAGGCGGGGTGCCCCACCCCGCAATCCGTCCGGCGCCCACGGCAAACGTGAACTCATTCTCGTTCTCGTAATCCCAATCGTTCTCTCAAGAGTTGGATTCGAGAGAACGAGAACGATTAGGATTACGCGAACGATCCGTGAGGAGACCCGAACCTCACTGCACGCCCGGGCCGAGGTTCTTCTCAAGGAATGCGGCCACGGCTTTGAAGATCTCGGTGCGCTGCTTCTCGTTGCCCAGCGAGTGACCCAGCTTGGGAATGAACAGGCTTTCCGGCTTTCGGCCCACCTTGTCCAACGCCGCCACCATGCGCTTCGCCTGGTCCTGCGGCACCCGCGGGTCCTCCTTGCCTTGGATGATGAGCACGGGCGCGGTGATCTTGTCGGCGAAATTGACCGGCGAGATCGCATTCAAATCGTACTGGTCCTTGACCGGGTCGCCGATCTGCTCGCGCCAGTAGCGCTTCGCCGCCTTGCTCTCGGCCGCGTCGCTATCCGCATAAATGGCCAGCCAGTCCGTCACGCCGGCGATCGAGATGCCGCACCGGTAAAGGTCGGGGGTCCGCCCGAGGCCAAACAGCGCCGAATAACCGCCATAGCTGCCACCCATGATCGCGATCCGCTTCGGGTCGGCCACGCCGGCGCCAATGGCCCAGCGCACGCCATCCTCGATGTCGTCCTGGATTTCGCGACCGATCTGTCGCCGCGCCTTGCGGAAAAGCTCTTCTCCATACCCGGTGGAGCCGCGGTAGTTCACCTGCAGCACCGCGTAACCGCGGTTGGCGAGCAATTGAACCAGCGGGTCGTAGCCCCAGACATCGCGGGTCCACGGGCCGCCATGGACGAGCATGATGAGCGGGAGGCCCTTGGCCTCGTGACCGACCGGGGTCGTCAGGTAGCCGTGAATGACGAGCCCGTCGCGCGCTGCGTACTTAACCAGGAGCATCGGCGCCATCTGCGAAGGCTTGATCCAGGGCATCCGGGTCGAGAGCAGGTTCATTTTCCGCTGCTCCAGATCCAGCAGGAAGTACTCCCCCGGGCTTTGGTCCGAATGGGCAAACCAGAGCTGTCGTTTCTCATCCCGGCTCATGCCCACCAGCAAATTCACGGTGTCAGGCAGCGCCTTGTCGACCGAGTGCTGGTTGGCCGCGAAATCGCGGTCGAGCCACTTCACACGCGAGGACTCCGTGTAGTAACGAATGCCCACGAGCGCCTTCTTTTGGCGGGAGAAGATCGTCGAGACGAGACCCACCCCCGCCGCGTTGGCGGTGCCTTCCGGCACGATGTCGTAAACGGGGTCGGACAAAAGCGGTTCACCCAGCGCGCCCGATTCGGGATCCAGGGGATAAATCGCCCAGCGCTTCTCGGCGTTCAGCGCGCCGACCAGGATCCGCGACCCGGCTCCGTCGAAGCCGAGCGGTCGCAGGCTGCTGCGGCGGTTTTGCAGGGGCAGAATCGTCCGCCACGGGGCCTGCGCATTCTCGCGATAAATGGCGCCGGATTGCTCGCCGTGGGTCAGCACCCCAAAACGCGGCACGCCCTCGAAATCGAGGCCCCACCGCGCCACTTCGCCAGGATTCTTCAGTTCTAGGCTCGCGCGCCCGGTCACCGTGTCGATGCGCAGGATATCCGGGCGATTCGCGCTGCCGCCCGAGTCGACGTGCCGATCCAGCATGAGCAGGTCCTGGTCCTTGCCACCAAAGGTGTGGATGATCTCGCGCGCCATCAGCTTGCCGCCGCTGACGCTGATGCGGTTATCCTCGTAGCCGGTGAGCGCGACCGACTGCCCGCCATCCCAGTTCGTCGCCAGCGTGCCATAGAAACTGTCCCACACGGTCGTCATGATCGCGAGCCGGTTGTCGCCCACCCAGGTGAAGGAACCGACTTCCTTCGGCGCGCCATTCGCCAAGTCGGCCTCGCCCACATCAAGCCGCGACACCTTTTTCTCGTCGATGTTGAGCACAAACAGCGTCGTGCGGCCGCCATACTCCCGCAGGAACGCCAGCCGCTTTCCGTCGGGCGACAGCTGCGCGCTGGTCGTCGACGGGTCCTTGGCGAAGGTCTCCACCGGCAGGCGCTCGATGGCTGGGCTGCAGTTCACAATGGCGATCAGCGCGCACGCGATCAGCCGACGGGGTAGCTTCATGGCGCGACCAGACATACTTCCAAGCCAGCTGTGCGTAAAGCCTGCGCCGGGCGCTATGTCGCACGCCGTTTGGCAAACTCCCACGCCCGCGACCGGGACACGCAAAAAAAGCCGCTCCCGCATTTGCAGGAGCGGCCGAAAAGGGATCGCCCGACTTAGGAGCGGTTCAGCTTGCGGCGGAACGCCACGAGGCCGAACAGCGAGAGGGTCAGGAGCGCGACGCTGCTGCCGTGGTCAGGCACGGACTGCTCTCCCGGCAGGCTCCAGTTGAACGAGCCGTCGAGCTGGCCATTGTAGCCCTGCAGGTAGGTCCCGCTGATGTTGGCGTTCGCCCGGAGATTGATCGTGTAGGTGTTGCCCGCGATCACGCCCGCCGTG
Organism: Lacunisphaera sp.; assembly: GCA_044224295.1. Lineage (GTDB taxonomy): Bacteria > Verrucomicrobiota > Verrucomicrobiia > Opitutales > Opitutaceae > Lacunisphaera. The sequence continues at coordinate 34,045 of JBGAKQ010000027.1, forward strand.
AACTGGCCGGTCGTGTTGGCGGCACTAAAGTAGTGGGACCCCAGGTCGCCGAAGAGATAAAATCCATTCAACCCAAAGGAATTCCGTCCAGTCAGGCTCAGCGTGTAATCCATCACGAAGTCGCCCGTGGCATCGGCCACAAAAGAGTAGAGCCAGGAGGTGCCTTCAGCGGCGGCGTAGGTGGTGCCGGCCGCAAGGTCCCAAGCCGCGGACAAGTTGACCTGACCGGAGTTGCCATTCGGGGCAAAATTGAAGGCGCTCGCGCTCGCCGAAATCGAGCTGTCGTTCTCCAGTTCGCCGGCCGAGGACGTGATGTCCTGCGGGACGCCCGACCACGACTGCGTGTCGGTGATGGTGGTGCCGGGCACCAGGTCGACGTTAGACGTCACCTCGCTGCTAAGCGGAATGGCCCAAGCGTTGGCGGCCAGAATTGCGAAGGAACCGGTGAGCGCGGCGAGAGAACGTAGTTTCATTGCTTGGTACGGGGGTGTTGCAAACCAGTAGCATAGCATAGGCCATTTCTGGGGTGTATTACCTAACTCATTCAAAAACAGCTATATGAAATAGTCGCGCTAAAAGGCCCTAGGCCAGCCGCGGCGCCTTTTGTAAGGATTGCCGACACAAAACGTTCATGGCGGGCCCGATACGTGCCAACCCGGATGGCGGGAAATCGCCGGGTTTCCCTGCTTGGAACCGACGAATCAGGCCTGCGCCAGCATCTGCAGGAATGCGGCTTCGTCGATGACGGCCACCCCGAGTTCCTTGGCCTTTTCGAGCTTCGAGCCGGCCTCGGCTCCGGCGAGGACGTAGCTGGTCTTCTTGCTGACGCTGCCGCTGACCTTGCCGCCCGCAGCCTCAATCTTGGCGGAGGCTTCCTCGCGGGACATCGACGGCAAGGTCCCCGTGAGCACAAAGGTCTTGCCGGCAAACAGGCTGCTGGTGGCCGTCGGCGCCGCAATCTGGGGTTCGACCCCGGCCGCCCGGAGAGCGGTCACCGTCGCCCGGTTGCGGGGATCCTGGAAGAAACCCGTGATCGCGCCGGCCATCGTGGCGCCAATGCCGGCAATGACGCTCTCCTTGTTCGCGATAAAGTGCTCGGTCGTCGCATCCATCAGTTTCTCGAGGCTGCGAAAGTGCGCGGCGAGGTCCTTCGCCGCGGCGACGCCGACATGCGGGATCCCGAGCCCATGGATCACGCGCCAAAGCTCACGCCGCTTGCTGGCCTCGATCGCGGCGAGGAGGTTGTCGGTGGATTTCTCCACGCTCTTGCCGAGCGTGAGGAGGTCTTCACGTTTCAACTGATAGATGTCGGCGAGGCCCTTCACCCACCCTCGCGTCACGAGTTCATCGACCATCGCAATGCCCAGGCCGTCGATGTCCATACACGCCTTGGACACGAAATGGCTCAACCGCCGGCGCACCTGCACCGGGCATTCGTAGTTGGGACAACGCAACGCGACCTCGCCCTCGAGTTGCACGACCGGCGTCGCGCACTCCGGACATCTCTCAGGAAAACGATACGGTTGGCACTCCGGCGCGCGCCGCGCCTTGTTGACCTCGATGACCGCCGGGATGATCTCGCCGGCTTTCTCGACGAGCACGTAGTCGCCAATGCGGATGTCCTTCCGCTCGATCTCATCCTTGTTGTGCAACGTCGCGCGCTGCACGGTGGTGCCGGAAAGCTGCACCGGCTCCAATTCCGCGACGGGCGTCAGCACCCCCGTGCGTCCGACTTGGATCGTGATCGCGTTGATTTTCGTTTCCGCGCGCTCGGGCTCAAACTTGTAGGCGATGGCCCAGCGCGGCGCCTTGCTCGTGCTGCCGGCGGCGCGGCGCAGGCCGAAGGAGTCGAGCTTCGTCACCGCGCCATCAGTGCCATACGCAAAATCATGCCGCATGCGGTCGAGTTCGCCCACCGCGCGCCACGCCTCGTCGATGCCGTTGGCGGTCCAATATTTTTCGACGGTCGGCAGTCCCCACCGCTTCACCAACTCGAGAAACTCGCTCTGGGATTCCGCCACGGCCGGTTCGCAATGGCCGATCCCGTAGAGGACGATTTCCAGTTTGCGCCGCGCCACCTCGCGTGAGTCGAGCTGCTTGATGGTGCCGGCCGCCAGGTTGCGCGGGTTCGCGTACACGGCCTCACCGGCTTCCTCGCGCTCCTTGTTGATGCGCTGGAATTCGCCGGTCGTGAGGTAGATCTCGCCGCGGATTTCCACGACGTCCGGAAACGGCCGGTGCTTGTCCGCCTTCAACGTGTGCGGCAGCGAATAAATGGTCTTGGCGTTCGTCGTGATGTCGTCGCCTTCCTCGCCATTGCCGCGCGTGACGGCGCGCACCAGTTTGCCTTTTTCGTAGGTCACGCTGACCGCCAGGCCGTCGATCTTCGGTTCGACCACGTAGGCGAGTGCCTCGCGTTCCAGCTGTTTCGCCAGGCGCTGATGGAAGGCACGGTATTCCTCTTCCGAGTAAGTGTTGTCGAGGCTCTGCATCGGCTGCCGGTGCCGGTAAGTTTGGAAGCCCTCGGCGCGGTCGTCGCCCACCTTGGTCGTTTGCGAGCCCGAGAGCGCGAACTGCGGAAACTGCGCCTCGAGGTCCGCCAGTTCGCGCTCGAGCTTGTCGTATTCGCGGTCGGAAATCTCCGGCTTCGCCTGGCGGTAGTAGAGCTCCGCGTGCCGCGTTACTTCGGCATGCAGTTCAGTGATCCTTTGCTTGGCCTCGGCCGGCGTCATCAGGCCCAAACCTTGTCGCTAAACCGCTCCGCGCAAGCCATCTCCACGGATGGAAATAATGACTTGCGTAGGCCCGACGCATCAGGCTTCTTCGCCCTTCCGATGAATCATCGGGCTGTAGCGTAGCCTGGTAGCGCGCTTGCATGGGGTGCAAGAGGTCGTGAGTTCGAATCTCACCAGCCCGACCATTTTCCCCGCCACAATTCGCAGAGCGATGTGGCCGCAAAGTAGCAGGATAGGAGTGACATGCAAGACGAAGCTCGTTCTGCCAGTGAGTGACAAGCTCTGCCACAAAATGCCCCCAAATGGGCTCTGCTTGGGAACGTTTTTGGGAACACTTTTCAGAACGTGATTCGCTCCAAATCGGCGGCTTCGTCATCGGTCCATGGACGGTCCGTGCGCAGCGTCTCGCGGTGCAGCGACCGGCACCGAGGACAGAGCATTCCCTCACGATGTTCGAAGTCATGCAACGAAGCTCCTCCGAATAGCACGAAGAAGCAGCGCACCCGGTTCCTGCGCCACTGACCGCAGAAGTCGCACTGGCCCGCATCGGACGTCACGCGCTTTTGTGTGCCGACACTAATGCCACTCTGTTCCACGGCAGCGAGCGGACGGCGGCGAGCACGGGGCCCGCGAGCTGTGCGGCATCGGTGTAGGTTTTCATGGTCAACTTGAGGTCAGAGTGCCTCATCGCCTCCATGACGACACGCGGCTCAGCGCCCGCAAGGACAAGATGCGTGCCGAATGTTTTGCGCAGCGAGTGCAGGTCCACGCGACGACCCAGCCGGTCCACCGGCTCGATGCTAGCGGCTTTCAGGTCGCGGCGGAAGGTCGCGCACTTGGGCACCATCGCGGGGAAAGCCAGCGCGCTGGGGTGTGCGTCACGAGGCAGGAGCTTGACCAGCTGCATTGCCAGTTCATCGCTCAGGGCATGCACCGTCGTCTTGCGGTTCTTCGCAATGCTCGCGGGGATGACCACGCACGGCCCGGCTTCGGCTGGCGTACACGTAGGGGGGACTCCCTCAAAATTTTCATTTTGCCCTGCGCCCTGGCCGGCGGTCGCCAAGCCTCCCTTGGCTAGGGCTCCGGTACGGTCACCCCCGTGCAGAGCAGGCGAACGCGTTGCCGCCTCGGCCATGCCGAGGCGCAGGTCAGCAACGCGGAGGCGGCGTAATTCGAGCGTGCGGATGCCGGTCTCCAGTCGCAGACGGTAGAACAGATTTCTCGGGTGCGGCGCGGTTGCCAACAGGCACATGGCTTCGTGTTCCGTCAGGGCGCGGCGGTATTCGCGGGACTCGCGGCTGGTGTCCATTGGCTCGATGTTCGCGGCGAAATTTTCCGAGATGAACTTCTCCCGCTTGAGCCAGTGACCGAAGCGCACCCATGCGGCAACGTAGTCGTTGCGGGTTTCGAGTCGCAGCGTAGAATCGCGTCGCCATGCGCGAAGTCCGTTCTCGGTGACATGCGCGAGGGTTTTCCAGTTCATCGCAGCGGTGACCACGCGCAAGGCGGCTCCGTATTTTTTCGCGGTTCCGAGCGTGCAAGATTCGAGTTGAATGTCCGCGAGGAAGGCATCACAGAGCGAAAGTAATGCCCTTTGCCGGGCCTCACGGACCGAGGTTGGTGCGAGGATACCCGCCTCCACCTTTTCGTGTACGCGCAGGCGCTTTTCCAGTTCGATTTGCGCGATGCGTTTGTCGGTCGTGCCAAGCGATTCCCGACGTTCAGCGGGCCACGTGGGCAGCTGGATTTTAGCATGCCACTTCGTGCCGCGTTTGAACAGGCTCGCCTTCATGACGCACCTCCACTGCGCGCTTGAATGAGACGGGCGACATAGGTCGAGAGGTCCGACGATGGAACGAGCGAGCGACCGCCGATGCTCAGCGGCTGCGGGAACTTGCGGGCCGCAACGAGCCGATGAAACGAGCGAACCGAGATGCGCAGTTGTGCGGCAGCTTCGGGCAGCGTTAGCAGTTGGCAGTCGGTGGCAGACATGGGCGCCACCATTCTCCCACGCCTGTCAAAAGTAAGAAATTCCACCGTTGGAAGTTGGCATGATTCGTGCCCCGACTTTCTCGCAGTGGTGGGGGGTTGGGCTGTATGGGACAAGGAAAG
>JBGAKQ010000027.1:38906-67948 GCA_044224295.1 Lacunisphaera sp.
GAAAGGGGCCGGGCGGGGCGGCGCTCCGCGCCGCACCCGCTCCGGCCTCCTGTACGCGTCAGTTTCTGCCATTCGCCGCAGGGTTTAGGAAAACCGGGGGAACGATTTTGGGAACAGTGCATTTTCCGATTGGTGCATCGGGGTGCGACTGTGGCGGTTATGCGGACGGTGCCTGAGTTCGAATCTCACCAGCCCGACCATTTTCCCTGAAACGCACCGAGGCGACTTGGTGCGTTTTTTTGCGACTACTCACGACGTATCAGAGGACTTATAGGATTTTGCAAGCACGACTCCTTGCGACTCGAAAAGTATTGAGGTGACCAAAAACGAACCGGGTTTGTGTGCATTCTGTGTGCTTTAAGAAGTCGAATTCGGTTGCGGATGGCGGTTCGGGTACCCGCTTCGACGCGCTTGGATTCGGAGACCAAAAAACAATCCCATGAAACAACCCGTTGTGCAGCCGAGCAGTGATGCCGCCCAAAATTCCACGAGGGAATGATTAGAGAAGATAATCAAATCCATCCCCCCGCCCGAGAACAGCAACGACAGTCCGGCAAACACGAAAACAACAATCCTGTTCTTGATCGGTGCCACGATCACACCAACAAGGGTGAAAACTAATGAAGGAACAGCCGTCGATATGACGTTCGGGGCTAGACCCACGACACTACGAACCACGCCACCACCAAAATAGGAATGATGGAAAACAGATTTCGTCGCGGCCCACGCGAGGAACGACGAGAGCATGGCAGCCGGAAAGGAAGATAACCACCGAAGTATTTGCATCGATTAATGGGCTAACAGTTGCACGCACGTTGGCCCACATGCGCGGAAATCCGCGGCAGCTTGGCAATTGAGTCACTCAGGGCAAGCTGTGAAGCGTCGGTGTATATCTTCATCGTAAGCTTAGGGTCGCTGTGGCGCATCAGGTGCACTGCATCTGTCAAGTGAACACCGTTCACCGCCAGCAGCGTACCGAATGTCATGCGTAATGCGTGAAAATCCAACCGCCGACCGCTGTTATCGATGAAGACAATGCCTGCTCGCGAAAGGTCGTTCTGAAGCGTTGTCACGCGTGGGGCGAGCCGATGGGGCCAGACCGCTTTCTGCTGCATCTGACTCTATATTGGCGTCCCCGGCGTGACTCGAACACGCGACCGTCGGTTTAGAAAACCGATGCTCTATCCAGCTGAGCTACGAGGACGAAACGATCCCGTTACTGGAGGCTCCGGCGGGGGTTTGCAGCATTTTTCCGGGTCCGGAAACTTCGAAAATTTTGGTTTACTCTCGCGCGCCGGTCCTTCAATTAAGCCCTTCCTCTTTCGGGGCAGTAGCTCAGTTGATAGAGCGCGTCGTTCGCAACGACGAGGTCGTCGGTTTGATCCCGATCTGCTCCACCAGCCTTCGCTCGCTTCGCGAGCTTCGGCTCGGCAAGCCCTGCGAAGGCTGCCGCGCCGGAGCCGCAGGCAGAGGCGGGCGGGAACTCCGGACGGCGGGCCAATCGAATCCCCCATTTTGAATCGATAACGCCCTCCCCACCAGCCTTCGCTCGCTTGGCGAGCTTCGGCTCGGCAAGCCCAGCGAAGGCTGCCGCGCCGGAGCCGCAGGCGGAGGCGGGCGGAAACTCCGGACGGCGGGCCACCTTGAAGATGAATGGCTTCGCCTATGTTTACATCCTGGAGTCCCTCAACCGTCCGCAGAGCTACTATGTCGGTCTGACCGACGACTTGGCGTCGAGACTGGCCAAGCATAACGCGGGTGAGGTGCCTCATACCGCCAAGCTTAAACCATGGAGAATCAAGAGTGCGCTCGCTTTTCGAGACCGCGGGCGGGCGGCCGATTTCGAGCGATACCTGAAGTCCGGCTCCGGACGAGCCTTTGCCAAGAAGCACCTCTGAATCGCTTTCCTTAATCCGCCGCCACCTGATTTTTACGAAGCAAAAGCCGCTCCCGCCGTGGGACTTAGCGCTATGCCTCAGTTGGCTCTTAAATTGCTATTGCCGCCGGCACGCGCAGGGGAAAAGACAACCCTCCGCCTTTAACTTGAAACTGAAAATCACCATGAAAAAGACCACCAATAAGACCGTCGCCGCCGCCAAGGAAGTTGCCAAGCCGGTCGCCAAAGCCGCCGTGAAGGCCGTCAAAGCCGCCGCCAAGACCGTGGCCGCCCCGGCCAAGAAAAAGACCGGCGAGCCGCCCGTCACCTTCATCTCAGCCCAAATCGACATCGGTTTCGGCAACCAACTTTTCCTGCGCGGCACCGGCCCGGGCCTGAGCTGGGACCAAGGCGTCGCGATGGAATGCGTCGGCACCGGCCTGTGGACGGCCAGCGTGAAAAACGCGACCCTGCCGGTCACCTTCAAGGTGCTCGTCAACGATCTCTCCTGGAGCAGCGGCGAGGACTACGTCGTTTCCCCGGGTCACAGCATCACGATCACGCCGACCTTCTAAGGCCGGCCTGGGAGGCGGGTGCCCTCACCCCGCCTCGATTTTCCCTCGCGTCCTAACCGCACCTTTGCGTTTGCCCAGGGCGGAATTTCGGGCTCGCATGGCGGCGTCTCTTGACCCGGCAACCTCCGTGGCCGGGAAGAGCGCTACCCCATGGCCATTCCGCCTTCTCATCGCTTCGACGCAATCGTGGTGGGCTCCGGTATCAGCGGCGGATGGGCCGCGAAGGAACTCACCGAGCGGGGCCTGAAAGTCCTGCTCCTCGACCGCGGTCAGAACGTCGAGCACATCAAGGACTACAAGGGCGCGCTGAAGCAGCCGTGGGAAGTCCCGCATCGCGGCCGCACCACCACGGCATTTCGCGCGGCTCACGCGGGCCCGCAGATGCGGTGGCGGACTGCGGAGCTGAACGATGACTGGTGGGCCGACGAAAAGAAGAATCCCTACGTCGAGACGAAACCCTTCGACTGGATCCGCGGCTACCAGGTCGGTGGCCGCTCGCTGATCTGGGGCCGCCAGAGCTACCGCTGGAGCGACCTCGACTTCGAGGCCAACGCGAAGGAGGGCATCGCCGTCGACTGGCCGATCCGTTACGCCGACCTCGCGCCATGGTACGACCACGTCGAACGCTTTGCCGGCATCAACGGCAGCCGCGAAGGCCTCCCGCAGCTGCCCGACGGCCAGTTCCTGCCGGCAATGCCGCTGAATGTCGTGGAAAAGCACGTGGCTGCGCGCCTCGACGCGCACTACGGCGGCACGCGCCGCCTGATCCCGGGGCGTTCCGCCAACCTCACGCAGGCGCTCCAGGAGCGCGCGCAATGCCAGTACCGCTCGAAGTGCGCTCTCGGCTGTCCCTTCGGCGCCTACTTCAGCACGCAGTCGTCCACGCTGCCCGCCGCCGTGAAGACCGGCAACCTGACCCTCCGCCCCGGCTCCATCGTGACGCGCGTGCTCTACGACGCCGACCGGAAACGCGCGCGCGGGGTCGAGGTGCTCGACTCCGAATCACGCACGACCGTTGAGTTTGGCGCCCGCCTCGTGTTCCTCTGCGCCTCGGCGTTGAACAGCGCCTGGGTGCTGATGCGCTCGGCCACCGACGTCTGGCCCGGCGGACTCGGCAGCAGCAGCGGGGAACTCGGGCACAACATCATGGACCACCAGCTCGGCGCCGGCGCCAGCGGCCGCGTGGAGGGTTTCGAGGATCGTGTCGTGTTCGGCCGCCGGCCCAACGGCGTCTACATTCCCCGCTATCGCAATCTCAAGGGCAACGAAGGCCGGGGCTACCTGCGCGGCTATGGTTTCCAAGGCAGCGCCAGCCGCGGCAACTGGCGACGCGACGTCGCGGAGCTCTCCCTCGGCGCGCCGCTCAAGGAGGCCTTGCTGGAGCCCGGCCAGTGGTCGATGGGCATCGGCGGCTTCGGTGAGATCCTTCCCAACCACGCCAACCGGATCAGCCTCGACCCGCAGCGGACCGACGCGTGGGGCCTGCCGGTCCTCGCCATGGATTGCCAGCTCACGGACAACGATCGGGCCATGCGCCGCGAGATCATGAACGACGCCGTCGAGATGCTCGAGGCGGCGGGCGTGAAGGACGTCCGCTCCAACGACGGCCACTACAACTTCGGCAACGGCATCCACGAAATGGGCGCCGCCCGCATGGGCCGCGACCCCAAGACCTCCGTGCTCAACGGGCACAACCAGGTGTGGGACGCGCCCAATGTGTTCGTCACCGACGGCGCCTGCATGACCTCCGCCAGCTGCGTGAACCCCTCGCTCACGTACATGGCGCTCACCGCCCGCGCCGCCGCGCACGCCGTCGACGAAGTCAACCGCGGCAACCTCTAACGCTCCCGTCCGCGCCCATTGTAGGAGCCTGCTTACAGGCGACCGGACGCGCGTCCCCGCCAATTGTAGGAGCCTGTTTACAGGCGATAGGACGCGCGTCCGACCGACCACGTCGAATCGCCTGTAAACAGGCTCCTACAGCATTCACTCCGCCGGGTCGGGATTGATCGCGAGCAAGGCGGCGCGCACTTCCTCGGCTTCGAACTTCGAACCGTCGGCTTTTCTCGCCGGCAGCACGGTGCACCGCAGCGTGACCTTCGTGAACGGCCAGGGAATGTAGAAGCGGTCCCAGCTGCGCAGCCGCTTGGCCCAGCTGAATTCGGCGCCCATGAGGATCATCGGCGCGTTATTGCGGCGCGTCACCACGAGCACGCCGGGTTCGAGCGTGTACAGCGGCCCGCGGGGACCGTCCGGCGTGATGCCGATGTCATTGCCCGCCTTCATAAGCTCGATGAGCGTGCGCCCGGCCTCGCGTCCGAAATTGCTGCTCGATCCGCGCACGGGCATCAGCCCGATCATCCGATAAAACGCCGCCAGCCAGGCGCCATCCTTGCTCGCGCTCACCAACCCGTAAAGCGGCCGGCGCCAGCGGTAGCGTCGAAAGATTTCCGGCGAAATGAAGAGGCGGTTGTGCCAGAGCACGAAGGCGATCGGCTCGTCGCTCTTGCTGAGCCGGGCCACGGTCTCGGGGTCAGCCTCGAACCGCAGCGTGCGCGCCCACACGCGCAGGACCGCCGCCAGCAACCACAGGACCAGCCACCGCCAGCCGGTGACTTCGTTGACGGAGGGAGCTGGATTCTCGTTTTGCAGACCACCGTTATGCACTGAATCCCGGAAATCTTGAAAGCGTAAATCAGACATCGAGAACCGCGAAATCGGCTGACAGGCTTGTGTGCACTGGGCATTTGCGCTTCTACCGCTTCAAACGATTCAAGATTTTCGATTCTAGATTCCTGATTTCAAGATGTCCGCCCATCCCCTGCCGCCCTGCCCTTTCCTGCCCCCGGCGCCGCCGGCGATGGATGCCAGCGCGCTGACCGCCCACGGAGACGATCGCGACGCGGAATTTTACCTGACGGCGCTCACCTACGCGCAATACCTGTGGCAACACCGCCTCGTCGCCCGCGCCATGCTCAAACTCGACCGGGCGCTGTTGGCGGACGTGCCGGCCGACGCGGACGTCCTTCGCAAATGGCCGTTGCCGTACGAAGCGATGGCGTGGTTCCTCAAGCACGCGCCGACCGATGTGTTCATCGGCAACCCCCGGGTGCATTTCCAACACCTCGCGGACCGCATGAACGAACCCCGTCGCGAGCAGCGCCGCTGGCGCACCTGGGCCTGTTGGGCCATCTGTCGCGCGGTGCGCCCGGAATTTCCCGCCGATCCGAAACACCGCGTCACCGAGCCCGAACTGGCCGTGATCGCCCAAAAACTCACCACCCACGGCCTGCCCGGAGAGGCCGCGCTGTGGCAATCCGTGACCACCCGCATGCAGTCAGAAATCCTTTCAAAGGGCGCTTGACACCCCCCTCCCCGATTCTACTTTTCGGCCTCTTTCCCATCTCCCGGGGTGGTAGCTCAGTTGGTTAGAGCGTCTGCCTGTCACGCAGAAGGTCGCGGGTTCGAGTCCCGTCCATCCCGCCAGTTTTAAAAGCCCGTTCTCGTTCGAGAGCGGGCTTCTTTTTGGCCATCAACAAGTAACGTAACCCGAGACGGCACGAAAATTCGCAGGAGTGGACCAGCCTTGGCGGCAAATCGCGGCGCTGCCGCTCAGCGGCGCCACTGGATTCCGACAAAACCCAGCAGGTTCGCGCGGGGCTCGTCGTGATTGTGCAGTTCGCGTCCGATACCGAGCAACAGCGAGCTGTGCTCCGTCAAATCGACCGCCAGGGAAAGGTTGGCCGTCACCACGGAGCGATCCGCGCGGAGCGTGCAACCGCCGCTGACTTCCGCGGCCAACGCGACCTTCTCCGTGCAGCTGTAAACGACCGCCGCGCCAAAGCACCAATCATCATCGCCCGGAGTGAAATCGCGCGCCACTTCGGCGACGAGCGTTACCGGACCAACGTCATGCTGGAACTGCAACGGCAGCACGAAAGTCGTGCCATCGGTGACGAGGCCCTTCTCGTCCGCATTGGATCCCGGCGTGTTGAAGCAGAACTGCGGATGGGTCGAGATCGAGAGGCCCTTGTCACCCGCATCATAGAACCGCCACTTGGCCCCGAGCACGGTGTCGCCGACGGCCGAGACGTGCGCGAAGCCGTCTTCCTTGGCCGTCAGGTACGAAATCGCAAAAGTGAACTGACCGGTGTCACCCACGCCGTAGCGCAGCTCCGCACACGGGAGATCCATGGTCCGGAGGCCCGGCCGACGCGCGTAGCCGACGCCCAGGTCGAATTCCCAGTGCCGGTCACCGGGCGTGCCGGTGTCATCCGTCAAGGTTGGCGGAGCCCCTTCCGCAAATGCCAGGACTGATGCCGCCCCGAAGGCAGCAAGGGAGACGAGCCGGTGAACCAATTTTGAGGTCATGATAGGTGCGGGGTGCAATCGGCCACCGTCGGCGAAACCTTAGGGGGAAAACCGCACCACCCGTTTCGGCGGCTGTCTGCGCGCGCTTCATGTCACAAACGCGTCACATCCGTGTAACAAAGCGTGAGTAGCAAAATTTTTTTTGGTCACAATTTGCGACCGAAATTTCATCCGCCGCGAAGGGCGACGCGTAAGGACTCTTCCCCAAACGGACTTATTGGTCATGCCGCCGTGCGCGTTGATTTCGCCTCGGCGCTGAATCGGTTACGCGGGCGGTAGGCACAATCCCTCATCGCGCGACCGCAATTTTTTGCGCGCTCGCACGCCGTCATTTTGCGCGCTCGCCACGCCGAAAGCGCGGGAGCGGCCACCTTAACTCAGGCAGTTCACGCGACGAATATTCAGCCGGGCCCCGCCCGCTGCTTTCAACCAAAGCGATTCCACCTCCTGTTGCCATGATTCACCCAGCCACCCGCCAAACCCGACTGCTCAGCGTTTTTCTCTTCAGCGGATTCTCCGCCGTCTCGGCTCTCTTCGCCGAAACCTCGGTCCCCGCCGACGAAGCCCTTGCCCGACTGACCGCCGGCAACGCCCGCTTCGTCAGTGGAAATGTCACCCACCCCGACCAATCCCCGGAACGCCGCCACGCCCTCGAAAAAGGCCAGGCGCCCTTCGCGATTGTCCTCACGTGCGCGGACTCGCGCGTCGCGCCCGAGCTCTACTTCGACCAGGGACTCGGCGACCTGTTTGTGCTGCGCAACGCCGGCAATGTGCTCGATGACCACATCGTCGGCAGCATCGAGTACGCCGTGGAGCACCTGCATGCGCGACTCATCGTCGTCGTGGGCCACGAGAAATGCGGCGCGGTGGCGGCCACCGTGGCCGGCGGGCACGCCCCGGGTCACATCCACAGCATCGTCGATTCACTCGAGCCGGCGCTCGAATCCGTGAAGGCGCAGGAGGGCGACAAGGTTGACCTCACCGTGCGCGCCAACGCGCGCCGCGTCGCCGACATCCTCAGCCGCCTCGAGCCCATCATCAGCGAAAGCGTGAAGTCCGGCGAAGTGAAGGTCGTCGCCGCGCGCTACGAACTAGGCTCCGGCAAGATCGATTTCCTCCCCTAACCCTACCTCCTGCAACCCGTCATCCCATGAAAAACCTCACCATTGGGCAAAAGATCGCCGGCGGCTTCACCGCCATCATTCTCATCGCCGCCATCGTGGGCGGCCTGGCCTCGCTCACGATGAACCGCGTGCGCGACGACGCCAAGCAGATGAACACCGAGTTCGTGCCGGAAGCCCGGATCGGCACCGACGTCCAGACCGCCGTCGCCCAAACCCAGCTCGCCGCGCGCAGCTATGGGCTCACGGACGAGGACAAATACCTCAAGCAGGCCAAGGAGGGTCTCGCCGCCATTGACCAACAGGTCGTCAAGGCGCGGGAACTCGTCGACCAGCATCCCAACCTCGTCAAACTCCGGACGCACCTCACCGACTTCGAGGCCGCCCTCAAGGACTACAAGGCCGCGCTGGGCGCCACCGAGGAGAGCAACGAAGCCCTCGCGGCCCATCGGAACCAGCTCAACACCGCGGCCGCCGCCTTCGTCGGCAACCTCGACAAGCTCATCGAGGGGCAGAACGAACGCCTCGACCGCGAGGTGAAAGACTTCGTCGCCGCCGATAAACTCGCCGAGCGCCACCGCAAGATTTCGCTGGCAAATGACATTCGGGAACATGGCAACGCCGCGCGGATCAGCGCCTTCAAGTCGCAAGCCCTGCGCAATCCCGCCGTCATGGCCGAGGGTCTCAAGCAGTTCGACGAAATGGACCAGGCCTTCGACGAACTCAAGGGGCTCATCAAGACCCCCGCCGATATCGAGGAACTCGCCAAGGCCCGTGCCGCCGCGACCACCTACCGGGAAACCATGGGCAAGATCATGCAGGGCCTGACAAATTTGGACGAGATCGCCAAGCGGCGCGCCGCCGCCGGCGTCCGGCTGGACGCGAGCGCCGGCGAGATCGCTACTGCCGGCATGCAGCGCACCGTCACGGCGGCCGACGACTCCAGCACGCTCCTGACCAAAGCCTCACGCATCGTGCAGGTGATGGTCGCCTCGGCCATCGCCCTCGGGTTGGTCGTCGCCTTCTTCATCATTCGCGGCATCACCCGGGTCCTGCGGGCCACGACCGATTCGCTCATCAACGGCTCGGCGCAAATCGTTTCCGCCGCGACCCAGGTTTCGACCTCCAGCCAGAGCCTCGCGTCCGGCGCCAGCGAACAAGCCGCCTCCCTGGAGGAAACCAGCGCCTCGATTGAGGAGCTCAACAGCATGACCCGCGACAATTCCGAAAATGCCGACCGCGCCCGGGTGATCGCGGAATCCGCCCGCCAGTCCGCCGATCAGGGCGCCAGTGCCGTCACGAACCTGAACACCGCCATGGCCGAGCTCAAGTCGTCGAACACCGAGGTCGCCAAGATCGTGAAGAGCATCGATGAGATCGCCTTCCAGACCAACATCCTCGCCCTCAACGCCGCGGTCGAGGCAGCACGCGCCGGCGAAGCGGGCGCAGGATTTGCCGTGGTCGCGGACGAGGTCCGCAACCTCGCCCAGCGCTCCGCGCAGGCCGCCAAGGAAACCGCCGACAAGATCGAGCACGCGCTTACGAAGAGCAACGATGGCGCCCGCATCAGTGCTGAGGTCAACGCCAGCCTGACCGGCATCATCGAGCAGGTCCGCAAGCTCGGCACCATCGTCAACGACATCGCCAACGCTTCCAAGGAACAGTCCAAGGGCATCAGCCAGGTCAACGATGCGGTTGTGCAGATTGACAAGGTCACGCAGTCCAACGCCGCCGCCGCGGAGGAATCCGCCAGCGCCGCGGAGGAACTCAATGCGCAAGCCGCCGAATTCAACACGCTTGTCGGCAACCTGCTCACCCTCGTGGGCGGGCGCCGGGATACCGACGCCAAGGGCGTGCCGGGCGAGGTTCTGCCCAATGGCTCACGGCATAGCGATGTCGCCACCAGCCCGAAGAAAACCCCCAAGCCGGCACCCAAGGCTCCCGCCGCGAAAGCGCCGGCGGTCAGCGCCGCCAACGGCCGTCATCGCCCGAGCGGGAAGGTCGAGGTTTCCGCTGAGCAGGAAGCCGAAATGGCGGGCTTCTTCAAGTAAGCGACCAATCCAGCTGGCACCTGACAACCAGGCCCCCGGACCATCGGGGGCCTTTTCATTCCAGCGAGCCGGCTACTTCTGGAAAAACTTCAGCGCCGCCTGCCGGTCCTTTTCGATCTGCTGGCGGAGTTCCTCGACGCTGCCGAACTTTGCCTCCGGACGAAGGTACTGGAGCCAGTTGACGGTGAGCTTGTCGCCGTACGTCAGGCTGGACGTTTCCAAGAGATGCACCTCCAGCAGGGGCCGGCTGGTTTGCTCCACGGTGGGACGTAGACCGTAGTTCGCCACTGCCTTGAGCGGCCGCTTTTGGGAAGTCACCACCTCGACGGCGTACACGCCGTAAGCGGGCTTGAACTCGGGCTCCCACGCCAGGTTCAACGTCGGAAACCCAATCGTCCGCCCCAGCTGTCGGCCGCGCTCGACAATACCCTCTGAAAAATAGGAATACCCCAACAGCGCGTTGGCCTCGGCCACGGCCCCCTTTGCGAGCAGCTCGCGGATCCGCGAGCTGCTAATCGGGGCGCCATTGTGGTTCAGCCGCGGCGCGCTGAAGACTTCCAAACCCACCTTGCTGCCCTCAGCGACCAGGGTGGTCACGTCGCCCGTGCGATCGCGTCCAAACCGCCAGTTCTCGCCGACGTACACCGCCGCCAGCTGCGGCAGGCATTTTCGCAGGAACGCCACGAACTCGGCAGCCCCGATCCCGGCGAAGTCGCGCGAGAAATTCTGCTCGATCAGGAAGTCGATCCCGAGCGACCCGAGCACCCGGCGCTTCATCGCAGGGGACATCATTTGCCGGGTCGGATTATCCGGACGAACCAGCACGCTTGGGTGCGGCCAGAACGTGAGCACCCCCGCGAGGCCGCCACTACGGCGCGCAGAATGAATGGCGGATTCGATCACCGACTTGTGACCGAGGTGCACGCCATCGAACATGCCGATCGCCAAATGCAGCGGTTTCGCCGGCAGGGTCGTCCGGTCGAGGGAGTCAAATTGGAGCAAGGCGGTCATTGGCCAAGGTTTTCTCCGAACGTAGGAGCCTGTTCACAGGCGATTCATGACGCATGCAGTCGGCGGGAATCCCGAATCGCTTGCAAGCAAGCTCCTACAAAAAGGTTCACTGTGCCACCCGCGGAGCGGCCTCGTAAACCGGGATCAGGCGCTTTTCGATCTCGGGCAGGCTGAGTTTCTCGATTTCTTCGAGCGGCAGGCACTGGGCGATCGTGAACTTGCCGCTGCCGGTGCGGCGCAACGCGGACAGGTGCGCCCCGCAGCCAAGCTTCTGGCCCAGGTCATGGGCAATCGTGCGCACATAGGTGCCCTTCGTGCAGTGCAGGTCAAACGTGAGCTTGGGCGACGCGAACGACAGCAGGTTGAAGGCCGCGACCCGGATGAAGCGCGGCTCGCGCTCCACTTCCTCACCCTTCCGGGCCAAGTGGTAAAGCTTCACGCCGTCGATCTTGATGGCCGAGTGCATGGGCGGCGTCTGGTATTGGTCACCGAGGAAGGTCTTCATCACGTCCTTCACCTGCGCCTCCGACAGCGGCGGCACGGGCAGCGTGGTCAGCACCTCGCCCTCGGCGTCCTGCGAGTCGGTGATGACACCCAGCGTGGCTTCGCCTTCGTAAACCTTGTCGGTGCTCATCAGGTACTGGGAGATGCGCGTGGCCTTCCCGATGAGCATGATCAACAGCCCCGTGGCCATGGGATCGAGCGTGCCCGCGTGGCCGATTTTCTTCATCTGCAGCTTCCGCCGCAGGCGATGAACGACGTCGTGGGACGTGAGCCCCTTGGGCTTGTCCACGAGCAGCACGCCCTCCATTTCCTTGACCGGTTGGAGGGTCATTCGGCGTGCAAATTGTAGGAGCTTGCTGGCAAGCGATTCAACATGTGGTTCGTCGGTGAAAGTCCGGCATCGCCTGCAAGCAGGCGCCTACACCTTGGCGTTAACTTCGCCCAGCCGCTGGTTGAGCGCCGCCACCAGCTTCGGGTAGAACTCGAGCAGCGTGGTCTTGCAATTCAGGCCCGCCGCCATCGCGTGGCCGCCGCCGTTGAACTGGGCGGCGAGCGTGTCCATGCGCAGCCCGCCGTGCTTCGCGCGCAGGCTGGCCTTGATGACGCCCGGACGTTCCTCGATGAGCACGCCGATCTCGACGCCCTCGACCGATCGCGCGTAGTCGACCAAGCCCTCGGTGTCCTCCACGGACGCCCCGATTTCCTCGAAAATCCCGTTGCGCAGCACGCCGATGCAGACCAGCCCGCCGCACTCGAGTTTCAGGGAATTGATGTAGTATTGGAGCAGCTTCAGTTTGCCGAACGACTCGCGTTCGTAGAGCTCCTGCCCCGCCACGGCGGGCTCGGCGCCGCGGGCGACCAATTCGCCAGCCAGCGTGAACACCCGCACGGAAGTCGACGCGAACCGGAACTGGCCCGTGTCGGTCATGATGCCCGTGTACAACGCCTGCGCGGTCAGCTTGTCGACCGGCAGCTTGGCGTCGAAGAACAGCCCGGCGAGCACCTCGGCGGTCGCCGCCGAATAGGTGTCCACGAAATTGTGCTTCGCGAAGCCGTGGTTCGACAGGTGGTGGTCGAAACAACCCAGCGCCTCCGGGTAGAGCTCGCGGATCTTGTCCCCGGCCCGGCCATGGTCGGCGCAATCGGTGAACACCGCCACGCGCCCGTCCACCGGCAACTCGTCGCGCTGGAAGAAAGGCGTGTCGCCAATCAAAAACTTGATGCGCCGCGGCACGCGGTCGGGATTCATGCCCACGGCATCGATCCCCTGGGTGCGCAGCACGCGAACCAGCGCCACTTGTGAGCCGATGCAGTCGCCATCCGGACGCTGGTGCCCGATGACGACGACCCGCTGCCCCTTCAGCTCCTTCAGCAAGGCGGCGAACCGTCCGGCGAACTGGGGGTAATGCGTGTTCACGGCTTTGGCTTGGTCTCGCGGTCAATCTCGCTGAGCAGCGCCTCGACCCGCAGCGTGCGCGGGGCGTGGTCGTCATGGACGAACGCCAGGAGCGGCACGTGCCGGATCACGACGTTCTTCGCCAGCATCTCCCGAATTTCGTCCCGGTGCTTCACCAGCCATTTGCCGGCCTTGGCGGCGTCCTCCTCCTGGCCGAGCACCGAATAAAACACCTTGGCCTCGCGCAGGTCGCCGGTCACCTCGACGCCCGTGATCGTGATGCCCACCGTCTCCGACGCGTGTTTCTTCCGCAGATGCGCGCTGATCTCGCGCTGCATCAGCTCATTCACGCGGAGGAGGCGGTTGCTCATCGGATTTACGATTTTGGATTTACGATGTACGAGGGGCTACAGGTAATTTCCTACCGGCACAGAGGCTTCAGCGTTTGGGAAGTCGTAAATCGTAATTCCCAAATCGTAAATCAGAGCGACGCCCTGACCTTCTGGATTTCGAAGCACTCGATGCGGTCGCCCGGCTGGTAGCCGTCGAATCCGTCGAGGCGGATGCCGCACTCGAGGCCGGCGCGCACTTCGTTGGCGTCGTCCTTGAAACGACGCAGCGTGCCGATCTTGCCCTCGAACACGGATTCCTTGCCGCGGCGAACGCGGGCGGTGGCGCCGCGGTTGATCTTGCCCTCGGTGACGAGGCAGCCCGCGACGAAGCCCTTGGCGACCGGGAACACCTGGCGCACCTCGGCGCCGCCGAGCTTGTTTTCCTTGAGATCCGGGTCGAGCAGGTCGGCCATCATCTCCTTCACGCGGTCGCCGAGTTCGTAGATGATCGCAAAGCTCTCGATCGTCACCCCGTGGTGCTTGGCCAGGGCGGTGACGCCGTTCTCCTGCTTGGTGTTGAAACCGATGATGACGGCCTTGCCCGTGCTGGCCATGAGGACGTCGTTCTTGCTGATGACGCCCACGTCGGCCGCAACGATGTCGAGGGAGACCTTGTTGCTCTTGATGTTCTCGAGCACGTTCTTGACCGCCTCGAGCGAGCCGAACACGTCGGACTTGAGCACGATGCGGAGCGTCTTGGCCTGCGTGGCCGCGATGTTCGCGAACAGGGCGTCGATCGAGACATCCTTCGGGGCGGCGTCCGTCGCGACCGTTTCCTTCTTCTGGCGATGCTCCTCTTCCTCCGCCATGCGCTCGGCTTCGCGGGCGTTCTTGGCGGTGACAAACTTGGCGCCGGAATCCGGCGAACCGGACCAGCCGATGACGCGCACCGGGGTCGCCGGCGGGGCTTCCTTCAAGTTGTTGCCCTGGTCGTCGAACATGGCGCGGACCTTCGCGTAATGCGGGCCGCACACGAGCGCGTCGCCGACGCGGAGCGTGCCGCGCTGGACGATGACGGTGGCGAGCGGGCCGCGGCCCACGTCCACCTGCGACTCGATCACCACGCCGCTGGCTTCCGCCTTCGGGTTGGCCTTGAGCTCCAGCACGTCGGCCTGGAGGAGAATCATGTCGAGCAGGTCGGTGATGCCCTGGTTCTTGATCGCGGCGACCGGCACGGTGACGGTCTCGCCACCCCAGTCTTCAGGCGCGATCTGGCGCTCCTGCATCTGCTGCTTCACGCGGTCGAGGTTGGCGCCCTTCACGTCCATCTTGTTGACGGCAACCATGAGCGCGACCTTCGCGTCCTTGGCGTGCTGCAGCGCCTCGTCGGTCTGCGGCATGAAGCCGTCATCCGCCGCCACGACCAGCACGGCGATGTCCGTCACCGAAGCGCCGCGGGCGCGCATCTTGGTGAAGGCCGCGTGGCCCGGGGTGTCGAGGAAGGTGATCTTGCGGCCGTTGTGCTCGACCTGGTACGCGCCGATGTGCTGCGTGATGCCGCCCGCTTCGCCGGCGGCGACGTTGGCCTTGCGGATGGCGTCGAGGAGCGAGGTTTTGCCGTGGTCGACGTGGCCGAGAATGGTCACGACCGGCGGACGCGGGGCGAGGTTCTTGAGATCCTCCTCGCGCGCCTTCTCCTCCTTGGAGATCTTGACCTTCTCCGGCGACGCGGCCGGGGCCTGCGTCTCGCCGCGGTGCTTAATGTCCAGCAGGAAGCCATGCTTCTCCGCGACCTTCGTCGCGACGGCCTCGTCGATCGACTGGTTCATCGACGCGAAAATGCTCATCTCCATGAGCTCGGAGATCAGCTTGAACGGCTTGAGGCCGAGGGCCACGGCGAACTCGCGGACGATGATCGGCGGCTTGAGGTGGATGATTTTGACGCCGCCCTCCTCAGTGACGGTGATGTTGCTCGCGGACGCGGCCGGCGCGGCGGTGGTCAGCGGCGGGGCCTTGGGAATCTGCGGCGACGGGGCCGAGGGGCGCGCGGCCGGCATCGGCGGCAGCGCATTCGGCGCCTTGTTCACCGGCGGCGGCACGGGGGCCGGGCGCGGGGCAAAGGACGGGGCGGGCGCGGCCGCGCGCGGCGGCAGCGGGGCCGGCGACGAGGGCGCGTAACGCGGGGCGGCGACCGGGGGCGCCGGCGGGGCCTTCACGGCCGGGGCAGGCGGCGGCGGCTTCGGGGCGACGACCGGCGCGGCCGGCATGGCGGCGGCGCGGGCGGCGGCCGCGGCCTTGGCGGCCTCTTCCTTCTCGCGGGCGATGTCCGCGACGGACTTCACGAACACGCCGGCCGGCAGCTTGATGGCCGGGGCCTCGGGCGCCGGCGCAGGGGCGGCGGCGGGAGGCGGCGCGACGGGAGCCGCGGGCTTCGCGTACTTCTTCGCGATCTCGTCGTAGTAAATCTTGCTGACCGTGCTCGACACCGACTTGGTATCCGCCGCGACAAAGCCCTGCTCCTTGAGCCAGGCAAGCATCTCCTTGGGCTCAACGTTGTATTGCTTGGCGATCTCGTGGATGCGGGAACTCATTCAGTAAAGGCGGCGGGTGGTCAGTTGGGTGGTGATTTAGGATCCGGAAACCTTCGCGATCAGGCCGGCAGCCTCCTCCTCGGTGAAGCCGAAGCCCACCAGGTCGGAAGCCTCGACGCCTTCGAAGGCAGCGGGGGAATTGATGCCGTTCGCGACAAGGCGCTCGGCGACGGCTTGGTCGAAGCCGTAGGTGTTGACGAACAGGCTGATCGCCTGCGCACGCGGGTCGGCGGTGACGACCTTGAACTCCTCGATGTCGAGGCGCCAGCCCACCAGGCGGGACGTCAGGCGGGCGTTCTGGCCCTTGCGGCCGATGGCAACGGCGAGGTCGTCATTCACCACGCGGACGAGGATGCGCTTGTTCTTCTCGTCGAGGATGATCTCGCGCGGCACGGCCGGCTTGAGCGCCTCGATGAGCATTTCCTTCGTGTCGGCGTGGTACGGGATGATGTCGATCTTCTCGCCGCCAAGCTCGCGCACGATGCTCTTCACGCGGGCGCCGCGGGCGCCAACGCACGCGCCCACCGGGTCGACCTTGGGGTCGGTGCTGGTGACAGCGATCTTGGTGCGGTAACCCGGCTCGCGGGCGAAAGCCTCGATCTTGACGGTGCCATCGGCG
This sequence comes from Lacunisphaera sp., assembly GCA_044224295.1. Taxonomy (GTDB): domain Bacteria; phylum Verrucomicrobiota; class Verrucomicrobiia; order Opitutales; family Opitutaceae; genus Lacunisphaera. Next base: position 55,354 of record JBGAKQ010000027.1, read on the forward strand.
ATCTCGGTGACTTCGAGCTCGAAGAGGCGGCGGACAAACTTGGGGCTGGCGCGGCTGAGAATGATCTCGGGGCCGCGGCTGCTGTTCTCGATCTCGAGCAGGATGCAGCGGATGCGCTCGCCCGGGGCGTATTCCTCGCCCGGGACCTGCTCCTTGCCCGGCATCACGGCCTCGGCCTTGCCGAGGTCGATGAACAGGTCGTTGCGCTCGCGGCGGCGGACGGTGCCGCTGACGATGTCGCCCACGGAGTCCTTGAAGTCGTCGTAGATGCGCTCCTTCTCAAACGCGCGCAGGCGCTGCATGATCGCCTGGCGGGCGGTCTGCGCGGCAATGCGGCCGAGGTAGGACGGGTCGATCTCGCGCTCGATGGTGTCGCCAATGACGGCACCCGGCTTGAAGACCTGGGCCTTTTCCACATGAATCTGGAGCTTCGGGTCGGCGACGGAGTCCACCACCTTGAGCAGCGACCAGGCGTTCAGCTGGCCGTTCTTGGGGTTGATCTCGATCTTAAGTTCCTGACCGGAGTTCACACCCTTCAGGGCCGCGGTCTTGATCGCGTTGACGATGGTGGAGATCATGTCGGCACGGGGAATGCCCTTCTCCTTCTCCATGTATTCGAGGACGGACAGGATTTCGCTGCTCATGGTGTGTTTGGATTAATGAGGAAAAAAAAGGCGGACCCGAGGGCCCACCTTTTAGAAAGTGAACTAGTTATAGGGGGCGCAAGATATTGCCCCGGCTGAACGCTTGTCAAGCCCCCGGCCAAGGTCTGCGTGTCAGCGAGTTGCGCGGGCTTCGGCTTCGAGCACCCAACCCAGCAAACCCTGGCCCCAGCCGTGGCCCAGCGGCTCGGCTCCCCGGCCCGCCACCCCCAGTTTTGGGAGGGCGGCGCGCACCTGGTCCGGCACGTCCCCCAGAAACCAGTGAAACCACAGCATGGCGACCTCGCGGCCGGCTTGAGCGGCGACCAGCGGCAGGAAACCATCACACACCAGCGTATCCAGCCGGCTCCCGGCCACCGCATTACCCGCCAAGTCACACCCGAACCGGTCCCGCCAGCGGTTCACCCCCAGCCCATGGCGGGCCAGTTTGGTCGGAGCAGCCTCCAAGCCGCCGACCGGGAGCTCATCCGCCACGTCGAGCAGCCGACCAGGCCAGTCCGGACAACGCTGCACCCATGCCTGGTATTGCCGCAGCCGGGCTCGCGGGTGGTTGGCCGGTCGCACGCCATGTGTCTGCCAGGAACCGGTGCCGGCGAAATAGACCTCGGTGACATCCACTTCCGGCCAGAGCTCGAGCGGAAATCGCGTGGCCGCGGTGAGCATTGCAGACCGGTTGAGCCGGTACCCAAGGATTTCCAATGCCGTGCAATGCGCCGCCGCCACCCAGCCCACCCGATCGATCCGCGTGCGGGCGAAACGGACTTTCTGCGCCCACCGGTCGGCGGCCTTCTTCCGCAGCAGGCCCGGCAGTTCCACGCGCGGGGTTGCGGCGAGGCCGGCGAATTTTTCCCACGCATCGCGCGCCGTGATGACTTCCAGAGCATCGTCCGACGCGTACTCCTCCAAATCGCGGTACAAATGCGGCAGCAGCACGAGCGTTGGGATTTCGCATCCATCGTGACGTAGTGCAGGCGCCTCGTCCGGCGCGGGCGGAAACAGGACCACATGCAACACGACGTTCGCATACGCCCGGTCGGACTCGTGCCGGTGCGCGCGCCAGTCCGCCACATGGAAATGCACCTCGATGTCGCCCGTCACGGGAGACCCGTCGATCATCAGCCTCGCCCCGCGAAAATCCGGCCCGCCGAGCAGGTTCCACACGCCCCCGCTGCGGATCTCCAGCGCGCGACCGTCGAGCATTCGCAGCTGCCGCCGATCAAAGTCACCGCGCAACCAGATCTTTTGCACCACCCGTTCCGTAAGGGTGAACGGACCGTAGAGGCCCTGCATTTCAGCGAGCGAAGTCGTACCAGGATTCATCCGTGCGTGTGTCGCGAGCCCGCACCGCCGACGCTCAGTCAGCCTGACAGAGGTCCGGCCCACCGCGATGCCGGCCATCACCTTTTGTGAGGTGGCAGTTTCGCGTCGACGTGAGATCGGGTGAATCCTCCGGCCGAGCCAGGCCGCGCAACCCGCGGCTCGCCGGGGCGACTCGCCCTACCTTCGCTCGCGAAAGCGCACATTCCGCCATCTGTGCCGTTGACCAAACCGACTTCCTTCGCACTTTTAAAGCGCGCACCGGGAAGGGTGGCAGAGTGGTCTATCGCGGCGGTCTTGAAAACTGTCAGCTTTCTGCTCCACGAGTGAAGCCAAGTGGGGCATTTATGGCATTTTCGGCAGTAACGGCGGCCTTTCTGGCAATAAATGGCAATAATTGGCTCTACCGTAACTCGGAGCATAATTGCACTCCGCGCGACCGAAACACAGGCTTGCTCAACCAAGCACCCATTGCATGAATCAACTTCTAAACACGGTGGGGTGGCAGAGTGGTCTATCGCGGTGGTCTTGAAATTCAGGAATTTCTCCTCTGAAAACGCCTGCTCACTCTGACAGCTCGTGACCGAAAACGTCAGAAACGGTCCGTTTCAGGATCTAGAATTGTCAGTGGATTGACAATGAGAGTCGAGGCATCGGCCTCTGGCCTGCCCACTCCCCTCCTGTCAACTCATGCAAGGTCGCATTCAATCCCTCGAAATTCTAAGCCATTTCTTCTTACACAATTCGCGCGCCAACTTAAATGTACTGGATATATCGACGAGCGGAGGCGCTTGGGGCTGAGCTCATGCGATAGTATTTCCCCCTCGAAATAAGATACTACATGCGAACCGTTGTCCCACAGGTTACTTCGGAATGAACCTTCGACATTAGATTAGAGGCCCCGTCGCAAGCCTAGCCTATCAACGGATGGAATGGCACAGAGCAATACTGATGCTGCACAGGAACTACTTCAGCATCGAGTCGGTCGAGAAGTTGCTAGGAAAAGCAATTCTGGCGGCTCTGTCCGCACTGGCGAACTGAAATCGCAAAGGAACCCTACAGGCACTTGTAACGACATGAATCCGGCGAATAGAGGTTCCTAGCGCGAAACCCTTCTTTCTTCATCTCAAAATGCAAGCATTGGTTCTCGAAAAGAAACTACAACTGTCACTTCGTGATTTCCGCATAGCAGAATCATTAGGTCCACGTGATGTTCGCATAGCTATGCATACCGTTGGAATCTGTGGTAGTGACATGCATTATTATCAGCGTGGATTTATTGGGCCATATGTAGTTCGAGAGCCGATGATTCTCGGACACGAAGGCTCTGGCTATATCATCGAAACAGGCTCTGAAGTTGAGCACCTGAAATCCGGAGATCGCGTATGCGTGGAACCGGGCATCCCCGACCCCAACAGCCGCGCCACGCGCCTTGGTTTGTACAATCTAGACCCTGCCGTCCATTTCTGGGCTACGCCGCCAGCCCATGGGTGCCTGCGCCCAACTGTTATCCACCCAGCGGCTTTCGTGTTCAAATTGCCCGATAATGTGTCTTATGCTGAAGGGGCCATGGTTGAGCCTCTTGCAGTGGGTATGCAGGCAGCGAACAAAGCCCGTATCCGACCAGGCGACACTGCAGTGGTGATAGGCGCCGGACCCATTGGCGTAGTGACCGCCCTCGCCGCGCTAGCTGGCGGATGCAGCCAAGTGTTCATAAGCGACGTCGTAGGACCGAAGCTCGAACTCGCGGGGAAATATCCCGGAATCATCCCCGTCAATGTCCGGGAGCAGAATCTCTCGCAGGTAGTGCATGCTGCGACAGATGGCTGGGGAGTTGACATAGTCTTCGAAGCCAGCGGGAGCGAACATGCGATGCAGGGACTCTTTGAGCCGCTCTGTCCGGGCGGCTGCATAGTATTTATTGGAATCCCAGCCGCACCAATACCATTCGACATTCCTGCTGCTCAGGCCAAAGAGGCGCGCGTGGAAAGCGTTTTTCGTTATGCGCATGTTTTCCCTCGAGCATTGGCTCTTATCAGCGCAGGTAAAATCGACGTGAAACCACTTATTACAGATCGGTTCGCCTTTAAGGATTCTATTGCCGCATTCGAGTTTGCTGCGCACATGCCGCCTACAAGTGTTAAGGTGCAAATAGAGCTAGCAACTTAATCCCCTACGGCGCCGGTTTCTACTGCACTCGTCATACATTTTTTGCCACGTGTATCCTCCCGCGAAGATTGCGCCATCGATCATGTGCGCGAACCTGCTCAATATTAGGGAAGATCTACAGGTTTTCACAGATACTGGAATCGATTGTTTACATGTCGATATTATGGATGGCCAATACGTCCCGAATTTCACTTTTGGTCCAGATTTCTGTTCAGCCTTAGCGAACGCCACTAGCATACCATTAGATATTCACCTGATGATCGTGAATCCTGATGCACACATTCCCGCTTTCGCAAGGTTCCGTAATACCACAGTCACATTCCACCCTGAAACAACCTATCACCCAATCCGCACCTTACACCTGATTAAGAAGCATGGAGCTAGGGCCGGTATCGCGATCTCTCCAGCTACGTCTCTTGCGACAGTTGAACATCTATTGCCCGAATGTGATCTAATCTGTTTCATGATGGTGAATCCTGGATACGCGGGTCAGGCACTTTTGCCTCAATCTCTACTGAAGCTTCACAGTTTCCGTGAATACTTACGCCTTAAGGGACTTACCCCAGAGATTGAGGTCGATGGCAATGTTAGCTGGAGCAACATTCCCAAAATGCTTTCAGCCGGCGCGCAAGTATTTGTAGCCGGCACATCCTCTCTGTTCGGGCCGCCATCGCGTCGCGAGAATATCAATCGCATGAGAACCATGCTGACAGTTCCAGTCTAGTCTCAGCATCCCAATCATGCCTGCTGCTGCAGCTCCGAAACTACTCGTTGTTGGCAGTCTTAATATGGACTTAGTTCTGCGAGCCGACCGCTTGCCGTTCGCAGGCGAAAGCCTGCCCGCAGAATTTTACCAATATATTCCTGGCGGCAAGGGAGGCAACCAAGCCGTCGCTGTGGCTCGCCAGGGTGGAAAACCAACTTTCATAGGCTGCGTTGGAAATGATGCTCACGGAGTGCTTCTTGCCTCAGGTCTGAGACGAGAGCATGTAGACACGAGTCATTTGCAGGTTTCGCGTAGTGCCTCCAGTGGGCTAGCCGTCATTTTTTTAGATAACCGCAGTCAAAACCGCATACTGGTCTTCGCGGGTGCCAATCATGAAGTTAAGACTTCTGCCGTGATCGCCGCTTTTCGCTCACAGCGTTACGATGGTGTACTCCTAAACCTTGAGATTCCAGACGCCATAATATTGCGGGTGTTAGCCGAAGCCAAAATACGCAATCTGCCAGTAATATTAGATGCCGGCCCGGCCCGCCACTTCACTTTGGCCAAATTGAGGAATCTCGAAATTCTAAGCCCAAATGAGACAGAAGTTCAAGCGATGACAGGCAGAAATTGCCGCACCTGGAAGGATACCAGATCAGCAGCCATCTCCCTGCGTAAATCAACGGGAGCCCGGCATGTGGTAATTAAACTAGGTGCTCGTGGAGCATTATTACACAATGCATATACCACACGGCGCTTTCATCCGTATGCAGTAGACGCGGTCGACACTACCGCAGCAGGAGATGCTTTTACCAGCGCGTTGGCCGTAACCTACATCGAAACGGGGGACATCAATACTGCCGTGCACCGCGCTATGGCAGCCGGAGCAATTGCAGTCACTTGTCTTGGAGCTCAACCTTCGTTACCTACACGCCGAGCCGTCGATTTATTCTTGCGCCGCCGTCATTAAGGGTGGTTTTTGCCGCAGTATCGCGAGTGCTTGGCTTTATAGCTCAGCACAAAATAAAATTCTATCTTCCGGACTCCACAAGTTCCAGTGCAGGCAGTTCGGCTGCGGGAAACGGCACACGCAACCACAACGCTAGTGTCGGCGCGATACTACGCATATCAATAGCCCCAATATCCACGCTCCTGATTCCGGGTCCGCTAAGGACGAAGACCGACCCCATTTCAGCATGCGTAGGCACATAACCATGCGTCCCCCCCTTCCCGGCAGCAACCACAGTCAAACCACTCAATAGTGGGCTACAAGTATACCCAGGTCTGAGGTCCACCCAGAAGTCAGCTTGCGACGTCCCGCCAAAGCGTGCGATACTTTCTCGGTCAAGTATTCTAGCAATGCCGTTAGCTTGCTCCTCCGCAAGATTGTCTAGAATATTCTTAACCTTGTGACGCGCACTTTCATCTGTGGGATCTTTTAAGACGATTGCGGCCGAGCCACCTGAAGCCCACGGCATTGCAATCCAATCTTCCAGTTTGGCGGCCTGTATTGAGCTTCCCTGCGACTTCACAGTAATCAGCCCCTCCCTGACAAAGACAGCATTAAGAGCGATACCTTTTTGCGCAGGTGAAAAGCCGTGATCAGAAACTACACAAACGGCAGCGCCCGGGTATTCTCTGCGCATCTCTGCAATCAACTGTCCGATCATCTTGTCAATCTCTTCAAGCGCTGCGAAAACCTGAGGAGTAAATGGTCCATATTGGTGCTGGTAGTGATCCGCGGCTACAAAGTGTGCGATCATAAAGCCAGGTTTATGTAACCGAATGATCTCCGTAACGTAACGGGTGCGCGACCAGTCGCGATTGACCCCCTCATCAACCTCAGTGACCAACGGCCCTGCATTTTTCTCCAGAGTTCTCATGAATGAAAGGCCAGCCCATGCGCGAATCATTTTCGCATCTTCATCGCTTCGAGTAGCACTAAAATCTGGTATGTTATATTTAATGGCTTCAGCACCAACCGTCACTGGCCAACTTACGCTGCCTACTTCTATCCCCGCTTGATGCGCTGCATCCCAAAGCGTGGGCACATGAATGTCTTCTGCATACCAAAACCAACGGGATGGCTGATTGCCAGCGGGGTTAAATGGTTGATTGGCTGCAATGCCGTGGTGTACCGGGGAATTTCCAGTAATCAGCGAGGTATGACTCGGATAAGTCGATGTAGGGAGAACACCGCGCACACTGGTGGCATGTGCACCTACCCGCCAGAGGGTTCGCAAAACGGGTATTCCCAAACCATACTTATTGGCCTCGCTGATATAATCGGGCCTCAGACCATCGACAGAGATGAGGAGAAGCGCACGGTGAGGATTCTGTGCCGCAACAGAGCCTGATAACAACACGAAAACCAAAGACAGTTGTGCTATAAATTTCATGCTCTTGAGGGATGCTCGGGGCGAGCCATCGTCCATAGAATAAGTATAGCGATCGGATACAGAACCGCCATAGCCGTAAAGATTGGGACTGGACCAAATGTGGACAGCATTTCGCCGACGAAGGTATTGAACAAGACAGCTCCAGCCGCACCACAGCAGCCAGCAATGCCCAGCACGCCTGCAACATTGCGTGCCGGGAACGTCTCCATAATCACGGCGGGTAGATTAAACAACCAACTCTCGCACGAAACCGCGACCATACTAAATATTGCTAGTGTTACTGCGGGATACGGCAAATGTGGGGTTAAAATACAAACCGGAGCCGCTACAGCCATGATTGTAAGCATGATTTTGCGGGCCCGCAATGGTTCAACGCCGCGCTTTACCATCCAGTCTGACCATACCGCACTGACGATACCACCGATGTCTGCAATCACGAATGGAATCCAGCCGAGCATCCCAATATTCTTCAGCGAAAGGCCTGAGTTTTCTTGCAGATATCCAGGAAACCAGAAGATGCAAAAATACCAGACAGGATCAGTGATAAAGCGAATGAGTAAAATGCCCCATAATGTTCGCGTGCGCCACAACTGCGGCCAAGTAAACGCAGATTCGTTCTCTTTCTCCGCTGCGGTTAGCCCATCGACTAACCAGTCTGCGGGTGGGGCACGATAAAGGAAGAACCAGAGCGCCGCGATGCACAGTCCGATTACTCCTGGCACAATGAACGCCGCATGCCAGTCATATTTAATCGCTAACCATGCGACCAACGGTGGGGCAAGAATCGCACCGGCCGCACTACCTGATACACTAACACTGTTAGCCGTGGCCCGCATCTTGCCAGAAAACCACATAACAACGACTCGCAACTGTGCGGGAAACGCGATTGGTTCAGCCAATCCCAACATAATCCGGGTGAAGGCGAACTGCCCAAGGGTCTTGGTAAATGCCGAAAACAGGCAAGCCGTAGACCATGCGAGGAGCCCAGTGAGAAGTGTCAGTCTAGGACCAAATCTATCCACAAGCCAGCCCGCCACTGGATACATGCAAGCATAGCCTACAGTGAAAACATTGGCCAGCAAAGAGTATCCGCGGTCATCAAATCCGAATTCCGCCTTAAGGGTCGGTTTGAGAATTGAGAGAATCTGCCGATCAATGTAATTTAATACGATCGCTAGAAATATCAGCGTTAATATGATCCAGCGCCGACGGCTTGGGTTTATCATTTGCTGTGCATGCGTGACCAGAATTCAAGAGCTAATCGAGCACTTCTAAAACTATTCCACTTCATACGCCCCACAAATTGCTACTTTACCTGCCTCTGCTGTCCCAAGCGGGTTCATTGTTTCCAGCAAGTGCCCTAGTTTGGTTTGTTTTGCGCGTAAGTATTTCTGATTCTCACAAGTTGGCGTAGTGACCAACGGGACTCGCTCAACGATGCTGAGATTGTAATGCGCGAGGCCATGAATCTTCTCTGGGTTGTTCGTCATCAAGCGAATTGTGGTCAACCCTAAGTCGGCCAAAATTTGCGCGCCAACGTCGTAGCTGCGCGCATCTACTGGCAAGCTGAGCCTTTCGTTGGCTTCCACTGTATCGAGGCCCTGATCCTGCAAAGCATAAGCGCGGAGCTTGTCGGTGAGGCCAATCCCTCGCCCCTCATGATTGCGCAAATATAGGATGACACCATTATCCTCTTTCTCAATTCTCAGGAATGCTTCGTCGAGTTGCCTTCCGCAATCGCAGCGAATCGATCCGAAGGTATCTCCCGTAAGGCACTCAGAGTGGACGCGCACCAGCACATTGTTTCGATTAGCCACTACCCCGCGTACGAGCGCGAGATGCTCGAAAGAGTCCAGAATAGATCTGTAAACGTGTGCCGTGAAAACGCCGTGGCGCGTTGGCAAGCGAGCGCTCGAAGTTCTGACCACGATACGTTCTCGTTGCCTTCGATACTCGGCGATTTCCGCGATCGTGATGAAAGGAAGACCATGATGGCGGGCGAATTCATCCAGTTGTTTGCCACGGGTCATTGTGCCGTCGTCATTAACGATTTCGCACAGTACGCCCGCAGGATACAAACCTGCCAGACGAACCAAATCAATAGCAGCCTCTGTGTGTCCAGGTCGAGCAAGCACGCCAGCAGGCTCAGCCCGTAGCGGAAAGATATGGCCTGGCCGTGCGAATCCCTCTGCTTCGGCGCTGGGATTGGCAAGTGCACGAATTGTTGCAGCTCGATCTGCAGCAGAAATTCCTGTCGTCGTACCATGCACCCAATCAACCGAAACGGTAAATGCTGTACGGTATGATTCAGAATTCTCTCGAACCATTAACGGTAGACGCAACTGATCCAAGCGGTCACCCAATAATGGTACGCAAATGATACCGCTGGTATGGCGTACAAGAAACGCCACTTGCTCGGATGTAATTTTGTCAGCAGCAATAATCAAATCTCCTTCGTTTTCCCGCTCGGGATGATCTGCAACGACTACCATTCCCCCACATGCAATGGCTGCGATCGCCTCTTCAACGGAGTTTTGACGGGAGGACATGTGTGGAGATGCGGTTTAGAAAAGCATTCGAAGAACCACTTAACTGGCAGCGGTCTACTCACCTAAATTTCTCTCCGGAAGTCGCAGTACATACCGCGACAGTTCCGGAGAGAGTAATGTCAGTTTCCTGACCTCCGCTGTAATATCTCAGAATGTATAGGTAACGCTTACGCGGTAATTGCGGTCCTTTGTAATGTCCAAAGCTGTTTCGTTATTGCTTGGATAGACGCTACGTTGATTAAGTACATTATCGATGCGAAGGCGAGTCACCCAATTTCTTCCGATTGGGTAGCCGAGCATTAGTGTGTGAAGGTCACCACCTGGAACGATCCAGTAAGATCTGCTACTCAGCGCACTCTTCCCCCATCGGTTATACTGCCACATAGCTGACAAACCTTTCGCAATACCTGAAGTAAACTCGTACCGAAGCGCCGCCGAAGCGGTATAAAAGGCAATCTTTTGGGCATAGTTACCAGTCTCTAGGCGGGGATCTACTTTCGAATACGCAAGTATCACTTCCCAGCTTTCTCCTGGCGCAAAGTTCACATCGGCTTCCCAGCCCTTGGTTGTACGCGTGCCGATAGGAGTTGAATAAAAAGACGATTTAACACCTGTGATCGCTCCGGTCTCGTCGTTCTCTGTCACAAGCACGTTAGTTTCTGTTGTCTTGAACAGAGCCAGCGTCGTGACCAGCTTACTATTGAACATATTTATCTTAGCACCAAACTCGCTGTTATCAGCGATACGGTTAGGATACTTCTGACCATATGTGGCCAAGCGGCGATCGATCGTAGATACCGGAATAAAGGTGGCGTTGCTATTGATGAAAAGCGATGCCTCACCTTTTTCTGCCTTATAAACCTTAATAAGCGCAGCTAGTGAATGCGTGTTTACGTTATCGGTATTTTTGACCGGTGCTACCGGCACGTTGTTGACAATGGATGCTGTGGTACTGCGCTGCGTATCATGACGAACTCCGCCAACTAGGAAGATGCGGTCGTCCCAAAATGACAGGCGTTCGATGGCGCCATAACTGGAATCATTACTTTGGGTATCAATGTCGCTGGTCACGTTACTAATATCGGCCAAACGAATCATTTGCTCCACAGTGGGCACATAGACCGGCTTGGGCCAGAAAACCACGATTACCTTGCCGTCGATGGTCGGGTAGCCCAGCGAGCTCAGAGTGGCAGTGTTGCGAATGTCGTAGTTAGACTTGTTCTCGCGATTGTCCTTCTTCCCAGCAGTCGCATATGTGAGCAGCTGATTATGGACCGGTCCAATGTTGAAGCTAAAGTTAAAATCTGCCGAGCCAAGTTGACCAGTAGTACTGACTGGATTTTTATCGTACCGTAGCGCCGCGCGACCAATCTGCGCGACGTTACCCTGAGCGGCTGAGAGTGGGACCGCGCGGTAATCTGTGCCAATAATCTTCCCATCTTTACCTATCAAGATATCGAAAGCATCAACACCACGAATTCGACTGGCCTGCTCGCCGCTCAAGTTGAAGTCTCGCCCCAGCAAGCGCATATCGATTCGAACTGGGCCGACATCAAAGGCCTTACTAACCCCGATCTCATAGGTATCGCTGTCGATATACTGGAGGTTGGTTAGCATATGATTGTTGGCGACCTCATACAATGGAGCTCCGTTCTTGGATGGATTCGATGGAAAGCTGAAACTCGGATCTGTCGGGAGCATCGGCGTGCCATAGTTGTTGCTACGCTGGTGATCCCGCACTAGCGCCGACCAAAGCCACACATACCAGCCGCTTTTTGACCGAAAAGAGAAGCTGGGATTAAGCACAATCAGTCCGTTTCCAGGCTCGGGCCGGTCAGTCAGCTGCCCGTCGCCGCCTGCCCGCACTGCAGCCAAGCGGTATCCAAAGCGCTTGTCCCCATCAGCGAAACCAGAAGTGTCCAGCTCGACGCGATAGGAATTATATGAACCAGCCATCAGGGTAATCCTAGTCTTAGGCTGATATAATGGACGTTTACTTACAAAGTTCAGAATGCCACCAGGACTATGAGCACCATATAAAACTCCGGATGGTCCCTTCACAATCTCCATGCGCTCAACCAAAGAGTAGTCGAAGCCACCACTTGCTTCACCGCCGGTCGAGATCAAGTAATCGGTGACACCATCACGCTGGGCACCAGCCGTGGTGTAGCCTCGCATAGTAATCTCATTAGTTCCCTGCGGCGGCGCACTCTGCTGGACTCCACTGACCAAACTCAATGTATCTCGAAGATCTACAGCTACAGTGTCGGCGATCAACTTCTCGTTAACAACTACTACTGATGCGGGAAGTTCGGTGATTGGCACAGACACGCGCGATGCGCTCATGGAGGACGTAGTCACATAGCCCCGATTGGCTTTGGCCGAGACCTCAAATTTTGAAAGTTCGACAACTTCGCTAGAAGGCTGCGGGATTACTTGGCCAAGCAGTGGGAGCGCCATTAGCGCCGAAGACAGAATACTTGTGTATAGTTTAGGGAATTTCATTTCAGGGTAGTTTGAACGAGGTGACTATTCTTAAGTAACTTGGTTTGTTGTCAGGAGGGCCGGTCAACGCGCAGACTAGAAATTGCCACCTCGTAGCAGCACAAGCAGGAGTTCACAAAATATCAGCATTGTGTTCGCTGCAGCGAACGTAAGCGTCGTTCCCGGTGCCTTCTTGACGGAGGATCGTAGCTACGAAAGCTACGACGTAATGGTAACCAATCTGACGTAGGTCTCGTAGTTACGAGAGCTACGACGCGGACGCCGGTTGCCAGTGGGTGGGCAGCAGCG
>JBGAKQ010000004.1:0-284942 GCA_044224295.1 Lacunisphaera sp.
TCCGCGACCGCTTACCTTAATTTTTTTAGCCGAGCCCACAGCGGCTCCGGCAACTCCAGCCGTGATGTAAATGTCATGGTCCACGCTATGATCTTTTATTGCTTCTACTGTTCCCTGAGGTTTGAAAACACTCCCTAGTGATTTACGATTGCGGAGAAAAAGCGGCCGAACCATTCAGAGTTTTGCGCCCGATGGTCCTGAGCAATCGCTTTGCTTGTTGCGGCCCATCGTAAATCGTCAGTCGTAAATCCCAAATTTCCATGCACCAACCGACCTCCGACCTTCGCATCAGCACCGCGCGCCCGCTGCTTTCGCCGGCCATGCTGGAGGAGGACCTGCCGCTGCCGGATGGCAGCGCGGCATTGGTGCAGGCGGCGCGGCGGACGATTGCGGACATCCTCGCCGGCCGGGACGACCGCCTGCTGGCGATCGTCGGCCCCTGCTCGATCCACGACCCGGCGGCGGCGCTCGACTACGCGCGCCGGCTCAAACCCGTCGCCGATCGCCTCGCGCGCGACCTGTTCGTCGTCATGCGCGTGTATTTCGAGAAGCCGCGCACCACGATCGGCTGGAAGGGCCTGATCAACGACCCGCAGCTTGACGGCAGTTTCCAGGTGAACAAGGGCCTGCGCCTCGCGCGGCAGCTCATGCTGGACGTCCTGTCCGCCGGCCTGCCCATCGGGACCGAGTTTCTCGACACGACGCTCGGCCAGTACTACGCGGACCTCGTGGCCTGGGCCGCGATCGGCGCGCGCACGACTGAGAGCCAGATTCACCGGGAACTCGCGTCGGGCCTGTCGATGCCCGTCGGTTTCAAGAACCGCACCGACGGCGACCTGCAGGTCGCGGTCGATGCCATCGTGTCCGCCCGTCATCCGCATTGTTTCCCGTCCCTCACCCGCGAAGGCGCGCCCGCGGTGCTGGCCACGACGGGCAATCCCGACGGCCACATCGTGCTGCGCGGCGGCGCGTCCGGGCCGAACTTTGACGCGTTGCACGTCGCGCGCGCCGTGGCGCTGCTCACGAAAGCCCGCGCGCGCCCGGTCGTGCTCGTCGACTGCAGTCACGGCAACAGCGGCAAGAAGCATGACCAACAGCCGGCGGTGGCCCGGGACATCGGCGCGCAGCTGGCCGGCGGGCAGCGGGCCATCATCGGCGTCATGCTCGAAAGCAATCTCGTGGCCGGCGCCCAAAAGCACGACCCCGGCAAGACGCCCGTCTACGGTCAGAGCATCACGGACGCGTGTTTGTCGTTCGATGAAACGGTGCCGGTGCTGGAGGCCCTCGCGGCGGCGACGGCGCAAAGGAGGATCCGGGAGGGAAGTAACAAGTAACGAGGCTCAAGTAGCAAGGGGCGGAGCTCGCGCGAAGTACTCCTGGTTACTTGATTCCTGTGACTTGTGACTTGGGCCGCCTCGCGGCCCGATTGTCCTCGCCAAGTTGCGCGGGCGTTTTCACAAATCACCGGACATGTCCCGCCGGTTCCTCCTGAAATTCTCCCTCGGTGCGATCGCCGCCTGTGCGCTGGTACTCGGCTACGGTTGCTCGAGCAAGCCGGCCAAACCGGCGGAGAAACCGAAGCCGGTGGTGCCCGCCCCGGCGACCCCGCCGGCACCCGTCTTGCCGCCCGAGAAGCTGCCGCCGGTCATGCTGGGCATCGACGTGCTCGAGGCGGAGGGGTTCAAGGCCATTGCCGGCAAAAAGATCGGCCTGCTCACCCATCCCGCCGGCGTGAACCGGCGCGGCGAAAGCACGTGGGCGGTGTTGCGGCGCGCGCCGCAGAGCAAGCTCGTGGCGCTCTTCGCTCCGGAACACGGGTTCGAGGGACAAATCAAGGCCGGCGACAATTTTGGCGACATGGTCCACGCGCCGACCGGCCTGCCCATCTACTCGCTCCACGGGAAGCACCGCAAACCGACGCCGAAGCAACTGCAGGGACTCGATGCGCTGGTCATCGACCTGCAGGACATCGGCGTCCGGTCGTACACCTTCAACGTCGTGATGCGCTACGCGATGGACGCCTGCTTCCAATACGGCGTCGAGGTGATCGTGCTCGATCGTCCGAATCCCCTCGGCGGCCTGAAGGTTGACGGCCCGCCCCTCGACCCGGAAAACATGAGCGGCGTCGGGGCATTTCCGCGCATGCCGTATGTGCATGGCCTGACCATCGGCGAAATCGCCCGCATGGCGAAGGACGGGACCCGCGCAATCGCCGGGATGGAACTGACCGAGGCCCAGCGCGCGAAGGGCAAGCTCACGGTGATCCCGATGCGCGGCTGGCTGCGCTCGATGCGCTGGCCCGACACGGGGCTGCGGTGGGTGCCGACGTCCCCGTTCGTGCAGACCTTCGACGCGGTCATCGGCTACGCGATGGTCGGCTTGGGCACACAAAACACGGAATGGACCTGGGGCATCGGGAAGGACTTTCCCTTCCGCGGCATCGGTTTCCCCAAGAAGACACCCGATGAAATCATCGCGACGATGAACGCCTACAAGATTCCCGGGATCACCTTCGTGAAGCGCCAAGGCAGTGGCAGCGACGGCAAGGCCATTACGGGAGTGTACGTGGAGGTCAGCGACTGGGACAAGTGGGACCCCACGGAGCTCTCCTTCTACATGCACAAGCAGGCCGCCAAGTGGTCGCGGCTGAACCCGTTCGTGGGCCTGACCTCAGAGGAGCAACGCTCCTTCAAGATTCACGTGGGATCGAACGCCTGGTTCGCGGCGCTGCTGCGCGACGGCGGCAAGGTGGACGTCCCGCTCTTCCTCAAAAACTGGTCCGAGCGCGCCGCGATCTACCGCGAGCAAACGCGGAAGTTCTGGCTGTACCCCTGGGCGCGCGGCACGGACGGCGGCAAGTAACGCCCACGGCCCAAACTCCGACGATCCCGTGAAACGCGGCCGACCCCCGGGAAGTGACCTTCGCGTGGCGCCGGCCCGCCGACGATGAGCGCCTCTTTGCTTTCCTGGTTCGACCAGCAGCCCACGGCCTACCTGGTAATTGTGGGTGTGGCGCTCGCCGTCGCGACCGTGGTTGCGGTCCGACCCCTTTGGCGCGGAGAGCCCGACGCGGCCCCTCAACCCGATTGGGCCTGGGCCCTGCCGATCCTCGGGATCCTCTTTCTCGGGCGCTGGCCGGCACTGATCTTTCCACGGGAGCTGTCGGTTGACGAAAGCCAGCTCCTCGCCGGCGCGCAGGCGCTGGCCCATGATCCGGTATTCTGGCGGTCCGTGAACGGCGGCACCGCGGGCCCGCTGGATTTCTACGCCCTCTGGCCCGCCGGGTGGGTGTTCGGCTGGGACTCCTACCTGACCGCCCGCGTGACGGCGCTGCTCCTGCTCGCCACCACGCTGCTGCTCGTGCACCAGGCTCTCGCCCGCGTGACGGGCCGGACAATCGCGCGCGCGGCGAGCCTGGCTGCGCTGGCGTTGGAAGCGCTGACGCACGCGACGGATTTCCAACACTATTCGACCGAGCTGGTGCCGATCACCCTGCTGGCGGGTGCGGTTTACGGCGCGACGCGGCGGTGGTCGGGTGGTGGCGGCGGTTGGTGTGCCTTGGGCGGCTTTTTGCTGGGCGCCGTGCCGTTCGCAAAACTGCAGCCGGTGCCGCTCGCGGCGGCCGGGGGTCTTGCGTGGTTGTGGGTGGAGCTGCGCGCGGACACCCAACGTCCCGCGGCCGCCCTCGTCGTGGGCGCAATGATCCCCGCCGCAATCTTTGCCAGCATGCTCACCGTTGCCGGCGAATGGATCACGTTCTGGCAGTCGTACGTGCTCTTCAATTTCCAGTACGCCTCGGCCGGCGGCGACAGTGCCAGCCAGTCCCTCATCGCCATGCTCGGCCAGGCGTGGCGGTGGGATCCGCTGCTCGTCGGGGCCGGCGCAGCCGGCGCGATCTGGCTGGCGCTGCTCATCCGGCTCCGCGGCATCGCGGCACGTCCACTGCGCGTCCTCACGTGGGCCGCGTTCGGAGGTTGCGCGCTCGCGCTCGTCTGCATCGTCGCGCCAAAGCGCGCCTACCTCCACTACTGGCAACTGCTGGTGGTGCCCGGCACCCTGCTGCTCGGCGCGCTGATGGCGCGGGTGCTTGCCAGCGCCGAGCCCTCCCGCGCCCGCGGGGAAAACCGGCTCGCCGCCGCCTTGGCCGTGGCGTTCACCATCCTGCTGCTGGGACACCGCGCGGTGTATCCGAACCTGTTCGTCGGTGAACTCGCCTCGTTTCAGGCCGAGCCGCACACCGCACTTGCCCTCCACGTGCGGTCACTCGCCCACCCCGGCGAGACCCTGGCGGTTTGGGGCCGCGCCGACCGGCTCTATGTTGAAACCGGCCTGCGACAGGCGACGCGGGAATCACACACCGCGCAGGGCATCGAGCCCGGCCCGGGGCGCGCCCGCTTCCGGGAGCGTTACCTCGCCGATTTCAACCAGAGCAAACCGACCTGGTTCATCGACGTCGTGGGCCCGCAAAGCGCCCAATTCAAGGACCCGGCGCTGGCGCACGACCGCACCTTCCCGGAACTAGCCGGCGTGGTCCGGGCCGAGTACCGTCTGGTGGGGGAGTTCCAGCAGGCGCGGATTTACCAACGACTCGATTCGGTGGCCCGCTAAGCCAAACCGCCCGCCGCGCACGACTGCGGGATTGATTTCGAGGCTCCATTTACAGCCTGCCCGCGACACAATCTTTGCTTGTCGTCGCTGGCCTACGCGAGCTGGCGGCGCCGCCGGGTGGCTTGAGTCGCGGCCGCCGCCGTGATTACTGGCGGAGCGCGCCAGGGGCGACCTTCGCGCCGTTGCGCGCGACCCACGCCTGGTACTCGGCGCGGGGCATGAAACGCAGGGACGCGGAATTGATGCAGTAGCGGAGACCGCCGGTCGCACGAGGGCCGTCATCGAAGACGTGGCCCAGGTGGGCGCCGTCGACGTTGCAGTGCACCTCGACGCGGACCATGCCGTAACTCGTGTCCTGGGTTTCGCCCACGAGCGCCTTCTCGATCGGCTTCGTGAAGCTCGGCCAGCCGGTGCCGGAATCGAACTTGTCGCGGCTGTCGAACAGCGGCGTGTCGCTGCACACCGAGAAATAGACGCCGTCCTCGTGATGGTTCCAAAACTCGTTTTGAAACGGCGGCTCGGTGCCCTGCTGGCGCGCGACCTGGTATTGGCGCGGCGTGAGCAGCTTGCGCCACTCGGCGTCGGTGCGCTGCACCTTGGTCTTGCTCATGTCGATCACGACATTGGAGGGCAGGCCGCAGGCGGAGATTTCGCCCGGCTTGCATTCCAGGGCATCCTTGGCGACGGCGGCAGGTTTCGTGGATTTCATGGTGTTATCGGTGGCGTGGAGGCCGGCGGCGGCGAGCACAACCAGGCCCATCAGGGCGGTGAAAGCGGGGCGGCGGGTGCGCATGGCGGAAGAGGATTGCGGGAAACTACGATTTGGCAAATGGGCGGGATGCCTCGTCAGAGCCCGCGCCGGGAGATTTATTCCCCGGGTCTCAGGGCTCGGTCCGGACCCGCACCTTGCCGTCGTGAAACTCGTTCACGAGCGACTGGCCGGCCCGTAGGTCCTTGGCCCGGGCGACCGGCCGGCCGGATTCGTCGCGGACAATGGCATAGCCGCGCTTGAGGACCGATTGTGGGCTGGCGGACTCGAGGCGTTTCCACAGCGCCAGCAGGCGGTGTGATTCCAGCGGCACGCGCTTCTCCGGTGAGACGGCCATCAGGCGGGACCGCGCCGCGCCCAGGGCCTCGCGCTGGGTTTGGACGGCCGACCGGAGCGCGCCGCGCAGGCGGTTGCCGAGGTCATCAAGCCGCAGGAAATTCTGCTCGATCACCGCGGTCGGCGCCAACAACCGCAACCGGCTGCGCGCGTGGTCCAGGCGCTCGCTCGCGCGACTCAGTGCAGTCTCGATCGAATCCGTCATCGCCCGGCCCGCGACCTCGAGGCGTTCGGCCGTGGCGATATAGTGGCTGGAAATCAACTCCGCGGCTCCGCTGGGGGTCTCCGCGCGGACATCCGCCGCGTAGTCGCAAAGGGTCGTGTCAATCTCGTGGCCCACGGCGGAAATGATCGGGATGGCGCAGGCCGCGACGGCGCGCACCACGGGTTCCTCGTTGAACGCCCAGAGGTCCTCGATGCTGCCGCCCCCGCGGCCGATGACGAGCAGGTCGAAAATTCCGAGGGCCTCGGCGGTCTGCACCATGGCCACCAGGTCCGCGGCGGCGCCCTCGCCCTGCACCTTGGCCGGCAGGATCACCAGGCGACCGGTCCAGCCGCGGCGGGTCAGGATGCGCACGAAGTCCTGCGCGGCCGCGCCGGTCGGTGATGTGATGAACCCGACCGTGCGCGGGAGGAGCGGGATCGGCTGCTTGCGCGCGGCATCGAACAGGCCCTCCGCCGCCAGCCGCTGCTTTAATTTCTCAAATTCCTGCTGGAGCCGGCCTGCGCCGTGATCCACCAGCGCCCGCACGATCAATTGGTACTGACCGCGCGCCTCATAGACGCTGACCTCGCCGTAGGCCAGGACCTGCAAGCCGTCGCGCAACGCGACGGACTGCCGCTGGGCGTCGCCGCGAAACAAGACGCAGCTCAGCGTCGCCCCCGCGTCCTTGAGCGAAAAATACACGTGCCCGCTGGCCTGCGCGCGCAGGTTGGAAATCTCGCCCCGCACCCAGCCGGGCCGCAGGTTGCCCTCCAGCAGCTCCTTCACGCGGCGCGTGAACTCCGTCACGCTCGCCACGCGTCCGGCGTCATCCAGCGGCAAATCCAGGGGGCGGTCGGGCATCCCGTTTAGTTGGCCCGGCGCGCGGGAAAATCCAAGCCGATTACGCCGGCGGGTGGCGGCGGCGGCCCACGAACCAGATCAAGCCGACGGTCGCCAGCGACAGCGCGCAGCCCGGGAGGAACCGCGTTTCGCGGTACTCAAAGCGCACCACATGCCGGCCGGCCGGCACCGGCACGGCCCGCATCCAGCCATTCGCCGGCAGGCATTTCGTATCGACGCCATCCACGCGCGCCTGCCACCGCGGATACCAGGCCTCGGCGAGCACGAGCAGGCACGGCGCCGCGGCGTCCACTGCAACCTCGACGACATTGCGATGAAATCGGGTGATCCAGGCGGTCCCCGCGGTCCCAGGACTGGAGTCGGACGCAATTGGCAAAAACGCACTTTCGACCAACGCCTCCTCATGGATCGGATGACCGCGGGCCATCGCGAGTTCGGCCGCCCGCCAATCGGGAACTTCCCGCCAACGGGAGACCAGATAGGCGCGCGAATCCGCCGGCGCCTTCACCGTCAGCGCGCTCGAATCCCGCGGCATCGAGACCGCCAGATTCAGCGAGCCCACGCGGGGAGCGACGTCGTAGAAGCGACCATCCGGCGACGTGTTGAACGAATGCGCCGGATCCGCGCCCGCAACGACGTGCAGGTAGTTCCACACTCGGGCGAGCGAGAGGGATTCGAACCCAACGGGCGTCGCGTAACCGAAGATCATACCGCTGTTCTCCCGCAACACGTCACCCGGAACCGCGACGCGCGGCGGGGCCGCGTCCTGATCAAGGTGGCGTTCCACGAGCGCGCGATGCACCAGTTGTTCTGCCGGGAACACCGCCCCCGCGCCCGGCAGGCCTTTCCAGCCCTTCAAGGCGAGCCCCACACCGGCCAACACCACGAGCGCCATGGCGGGCAGGGCCCATCGTGGCCGGCGGGTCGCCGGCCAGGCGGACGCGAGGGCGCCGGCGCTCAGGACCAGCCCAAGCACAAGCAAAACCCCCGCCCGGGCGGGCACCCGAAAGCTCGCGAGCCCCGGCAGCAGGTCGAACAGCGCGGCAAAGAACGGGGTCGCGTTGCCCGCGGCGATCACCGCGCCGCCCAACGCCAGCAGCAGGGCGCCGCGCGACACGGGGTCGCGCAGTCGCGAGAAACCCAGCAAGCCCGCGAGACACACCGGCAGACCCACATACAGGTCGTACTCCCAGTTGATCGCAAACGTCGCCCGCGGCGCGGTGAACAGCGACAGCCAGTGCACCGCTCGCATGCCGAAGGCGCCGGAGAACGCAAGGGACGGCTGGGCGCGATTGCTTTCGGCCACGAGGTCGAGGAATGGCCACAGGACGAAACCCAGCAAGGCCAGCCCGGCGACGAGCGCCGCCGCGAGCCCGGCGGACGCCCGCCACCACTGCGCCCACGCGTTGCCCCACGGCCGTTCCGCCAGCGCGCCGGTGACCCACAAGCCGGTACCAACCGCTGTCAGCCAGAAAACCTGCGGGTGCCCGCAAAGCAGCTGCAGCGCCCAGACGAACGTCAGCCCCACCCAACCACGTCGCGTCGGCAAACGCGCAAAGGACCATGCCAAGTGCAGAATCAGCGGCACATAGCAGAGTCCATACACATAATTGACCTGGCCCGCCTGCATGCGCGCCGCGAGCGGTCCGCTGAACAAGAATGCAAGGCCCGCCAGCAGCGCTACGCCGCGACTCCATTCCAGCGACCCACCGAGACGGAAAAATCCCCACAGACCCAAGGCACCATGCAGCGTCGCCGCAACAAACCAGCCCCCCATCACGCCAAAGGGCAACACGAGCCACGTCGCTGGATAGAACCCAAGCGCCTGCAAGTCCGCAAGGAATGGCCGGCCGAGGCTCGCGTACGGATTCCACCACGGCAATTCCCCGTGCAGGATGCTCTGGCGGAAAAATTCCTGGTAGGGCGCCACGAGCCGGACGAAATCCAGGCCCGCCCCCACTCCCGGCTGCCACCAACCCAACGCCAGCGCCCACGCCAAACCGCCCACCAGGGCGAGTCCGGCGTCACGACGCCATTCAGGTCCGGCGCTTGCCATAGTGCTTGCGCAGCAAATGCGTCGCGGCGGAGAGCGCGAGGATGCCGCTGAATGCAAGCACGGCGACCTTGCCCTTGCCGTGGAGCAGCGCGTCGCCGAACAGCACGAACGCGCCGGCGGTGGGCCAGACGACCGCGCAGGACACCGGCAGGTATTTGCGGAACGGCACCCGGGCCAGTCCGAGCAGGTAATTCTGCACCGGGAACGGGAGACCCATGACCCGCAGCAGGATGATCAGGTCGACCGCGTCCTCCGCCCCGGCACTCGGCAGGCGGTAGCCCAGCGCGAGCACCAGTTTTTCAATGAGTGGTCGCAGCGCGTGGCCGGCCAGGAAATAGGTGATCGCCATGTTGATCGTGATCGCCAGCAGCGACAGGACGATCACCCAACCCATGCCGAGGGAAGCGCCAAAGGCCGTGCCGGCAGTCAGCGCGAATACGGACAGCGGCGCCCCGAGGGCCGGCGTGAGGGCCATGGCGGTGAAGAACCAGAATGGGCCGGCGTCGTGGATCAGGTCGAGGCCCCGCGCCAACCACGCCTTCAGGTCGAGGCCGCGGGCCACCAACACCAAAGCGACCAGGCCAAGCACGGCGCCCACGGCGAGTTTCACCAGCAGGGCGCGATTGGGTTGGGGGGCGAGTTCGGCCATGCGGCACGATGCCGTGAGCCCTTCCAAGCCGTCAAGGGCGGACGCGGGGACGCGGACCCGGAGGTCGCCGCGTTCGCGGCCCGCCGGAAAAGGCTTTCCCGAGCCCCGTCCCGCGCTAGCGTGGCCGCCTGTCCCATGAAGCTGTCGATTGTCATTCCCTGCTACAATGAGCGCAAAACGATCCGGACGATCGTCGATGCGGTGCGCGCGGCGCCGGTCGCGGACAAGGAAATCATCATCGTGGATGACTTTTCCACGGATGGGACCCGCGACATCCTGCGCACCGAAATCGAGCCGCTGGTCACGCGGATCATCTATCATGAGGTCAACCAGGGCAAAGGCGCCGCCCTACGCACCGGCTTCGCCGCCGCGACGGGCGACGCGGTCATCGTGCAGGACGCCGACCTTGAATACGATCCCCAGGAATACCCGAAGCTCCTGAAGCCGATCGCCGACGGCAAGGCGGACGTCGTCTTCGGCTCGCGCTTCATGGGCGGCGAGGCCCATCGCGTCGTTTATTTCTGGCACATGGTTGGCAACCGGTTCCTGACGCTGCTCTCGAACATGTTCACGAACCTGAACCTCACGGACATGGAGACCTGCTACAAGGTGTTCCGCCGCGAGGTCCTGGCGCAGATCAAGATTGAGGAAAACCGTTTCGGCTTCGAACCCGAGATCACCGCGAAGGTCTCGCGCCTGCCCGAGTGCCGCATCTACGAGGTGGGCATCTCCTACTACGGCCGGACTTATGCCGAGGGGAAGAAGATCGGTTGGCGCGACGGTTTCCGCGCGCTGTACGCGATCGTGAAGTACAACCTCTTCTGAGTCTCCGCCGATCGCCGGAGGCCCCGCCGGCCCGCTGGACCCGGCGTTTAAGATTCGTTTCACGGTTCGGCCGCTTGCACTGGCCGGGGGCTTCTGTCTTGATTGGCCGCGCATGGCTTCGTCCTCGCCCACCCCCGCCGTCTCGGTCGTCCTGCCGATTTTCAACGAGGAGGAAGTCCTGCCCGAGCTGCTGACCCGCCTGACCGCGTTATTCAACACCCAACCCGCGATTCGCTGGGAGGCCGTGCTGGTCGACGACGGCAGCCGGGACCGCTCGGTGGAGCTGATCCGCGCCCACGCGGACAGGGACCCGCGGTTCAAGCTGGTGGAGCTGACGCGTAACTTTGGTTTTCAGGCCGCGCTCGCGGCGGGCCTCAGCCAGGCGAAGGGCGACGCGGTGATCACGATGGACGCGGACCTGCAGGATCCGCCCGAGTGCATTCCCGAGCTGGTCGCGAAGTGGCGCGAGGGTGCCGACGTGGTGCGCGCCGTGCGTCGATCACGGCAGGAAACCGGCGCCCGGCGGCTGGGCATGGATGTGTTTCACGCCCTCTTCGGCCGCGTGTCCGATTTTCCCATCGAGTCCAACACCGGTACCTTTGGGTTGATGGACCGCACGGCGGTCGAGGCGCTGCAGCAACTGCCCGAGCGCAACCGTTTCTTTCCGGGGCTGCGTTCGTGGGTCGGGTACCGCACCGGCGAGATCCAGTACGACCGGCATGAGCGCGCCGCCGGCCAGCCGCAGCAGACTTTCCGACGGCTGGTGCGTTACGCGACCGACGGGGTCTTCAGTTTTTCCTACCTCCCGCTGCGCCTGCTGACCTATTCCGGTCTGTCCATCGCGTTCGCCGGGTTCGTGGCCGCGGTGTTTTATGCCGTGCGCCGGATCGTCGGGATCGAGACCGCGCCGACCGGCTACACGACCCTCGTCACCATCGTGCTCTTCCTCGGCGGCGTGCAACTCATCGGCATCGGCGTGCTGGGTGAATACCTCGGGCGCATCTACGATGAGGTGAAGCGCCGGCCGCTCTATCTCATCCGGCGACCCCGTTCCGAGCGGGTGCCGGGGACGGAAGCCCGGGAATGACGGCGCGACTGCGCGGGCCCCTGTACGCAACGTTGGCGGCCGCCCTCGCGGTGGTCGGCTGGCTGTTGCTCAACACCAGTTTTCTCCTGCACGATGACGAAGGCTACGTGCTGCTGAGCCTGCGGAGCTACAGCGAGCACGGCCGGTTATACGACCTCGTGTTCACGCAGTACGGGCCGGTGCCGTTCCTCTACCACGACCTCATCCATCGCTGCCTCGACCTGCCGATCACGAACACGCTCGGCCGCGCCCTCACCCTGCTCCACTGGGTCGGGGCGGCGGCGGCCAGCGGCCTGATCGCATGGCGGCTTTCGTCGCGGTATTGGGCCGGCCTCGTCGCGATGGCGCTCGTATTTGCGCACCTCCGCCAAAACACGTGGGAACCCTCGCATCCGGGCAGCTTCATTGCCTTCGTCGTCGCGACCGGACTGGCCGTCGTGCTCGAACTCCTGTGGCGCGGAAGGCAGCGGGCAGCCTGGCTCACGTTTGGGGCGGCCGGCGCGTTGCTCCTGCTGACCAAGATCAACCTGGGGATTTTCTGGTGCGCGGCGGGCGGAGCCTGCCTGCTGCTACAAACGGAGGCCCTGGCAACCCGCCGCGTCGGCGCCTGGTGCGCCAGCCTCGGGATGGCGGTGCTGCCATTCGCGCTGATGCACAATCTCCTGCGCGACCCCCGCACGCTCGCATTCGCCACCGTGACCGCGGTGATTGGCGTCGTGGTCAGCGTGCTTATCGCGGTCGACGCCACCCCGCGGCTGACGTTGCGCGCGTGGCTGGCTGCCGCCGCGGGCCTCGTGGTCACCGCCGTCGCCGCCATCGGCGCGGTGCTCGCGCGGGGCACGACCTGGTCAGGACTCCTGCACGGCGTGCTGCTCGACCCGCTCCGCCATCCCGTGAATTTCCACTTCGGATTCCCTTGGGAAACCGGGGCCTGGATGGTGTTGGCGGCCGGTACCGCTTTGACGACGTTGTGGTGTTTCCGTCCGGTTCTCCGGGCGCGGCTGGCCGACCTCATCGCGGCGCTGCGGATCCTCGCGCTGGTTGCCTTGCTGGTGGAGACGGAGAACTGGCTGCACCCTTACGGCGTCGCGCAGGTGATGAATGCCCTGTTGGTGCTGGTGCCGCTGTTTGTGCTGCCGCTCACGGCGCCGCCCGCGGGCGACCGGCGGCGATTCGGCAGCGGGTTGGTGGCGCTGGTTGCGGTGCTCCAGGTGTTGCACGCCTTTCCGGTGGCCGGGAGCCAGCTGGCCTGGGGCACATTCCTGCTGGTGCCGCTTTTTGTGAGCGGGCTCGTCGACGCCGCAGAGCACGCGGCCCGGCGACTCGCGCGACCCTGGGTCGAGACCGCGTTGGCTGCCCTGGCCCTGGCCATCGCCGCCGGGCACGGCGGCCTGCTGGCCCAGCGCGGCTGGCGACAATGGGTGGCCTGTGAACCCCTCAATCTTGCCGGCGCGGAAATGATCCGCCCGCCCGAGAGCACCCGCTGCGCCTTGCGGATCCTCACGGCCAACGCCCAGATCCACGCGGACGTGCTTTTTTCCCGGCCCGGCATGTACGGCTTCAACCTGTGGAGCGGGGTGCCGACCCCGACCGAGCGCAACGCGACCCATTGGTTCTGGCTGCTCAGCCCGGAGGAGCAGGCGGCCGTCGTGGCCCGTTTGGCAGGCACGCCGCGTTCCGCCGTCATTCACAGCCCGGTTTTGGTCGACCTGCTGGTCCGCGACCTCGGCATGAAGATGGACGGCACGCTGAACACCTATATCGACCAACACTACCGCCGGCTCTTCAAGGTGACGGCCTGGGATTTTCTCGTTCCGAAGAACAGTCCCGCGGCGGCGTTTTTCGTCGCGCAAAACTTCAGCCAGGCTTCCGGCGCGACCGGCGGCGAGCGCTCGCTCATCGAGGTCAAGGTGGCGGCGCAGGCCACGATTTCACGGATCGTGCTGCGCGACGTGCGCAATCCGTTCCGCGCGATCGGCGAGTGGCACCAGGGCAATGCGCGCGTGACGCTGACGCCAATCAACAGCGCGGGACGTCCGGCCGGGCCGGAGCAGCCCGCCGCATGGCCGGTGCAGATCAACGGGCTCCGCCATCTGCGGCTGTTCCATGACCAGCCCCTGCCGCGCGACCACGCCGACCTGGAGCTGGTCTTCTACGATGCCGCCGGCCGTATCGTGTTCGAGGCGTGTTACGAGGACCCGGTCAGCGCTTCCGCGCCACCAGCAGGAGGCTGACGCCGAACGGGAACGGGAACCGCCAGAACGCCGGCCGCACAAACAGGGCCCGCAGCACGGCGTTGAGCCACGGCGCGGGCAGTTTGTCCTCGGAGCGCGGCGTCCCGCCTTTCTTCGGAAACCAGTTTCGCCAGCGCCGCACGAGCCACACGGCGGGATAAACGACCACATTCGTGTAGTTCACGTAGAGGAGTTCCCAACGGTCGTCCGGAAACAACGCCCGCAACTGCGGCCGCGAGTAGCGCCGGAAGTGGTGCAAGACGACATCCCAGTCGCTCCACAGGGCCATGCTGGCCGGCACCGTCACAAGGGCAACGCCGCCCGGCTTCAGCAGCCGGTGAAAACCGTCCACCACCGCCCGGTCATCCGGCGTATGCTCGAGCACGTCGAGCGCGGTCACGTAGTCAAGCGACGCCGCCGGCAACGGCACCTGGTCGCCGGCCAGGCTCAGGATCTGTTCAGGACGGAAACGCGTCCGCAAAATTTTCAGGGCCTCCTCATGGTCATCGAGCACCAGCACCTGGCAATGCGCCTCCATCTCCTTGGCGAAACGCCCGGTGCCGGCGCCGCAGTCGAGCAGGCGATCGCCCGCCTTGGGCGGACCCACGCGCAACAGCCATCCGCGTGCAAAGTCGCGCTTGCCGGCGTAGTACCAATGCGCGCCCTCCATGCGATCCATGTTGGCGTATTCCTCGGGATTCATGTGCGGCCAAATTTGACCGGAGCGCGCAGGGTCCAGCAAGATAAACTGCGGCGCGCCCCGCGGACTGCGTGCGGTCTTGCGCCGCCCCGGGGTTCCCCCAGTGTCGCCGCGTTGCCCGCATGATGCCACCCGTGCCGTCCGCCGAACCCGCCGCCCCCCGCCTGCGCGCGAATGGTTGGATCGCCGTGGCCGCCCTCCTGGTGCTGCACGTGGGGCTGGCGATTTGGGCGGTGGCGGACAAGAGCGTGACGGCCGACGAGATCCTGCACGTAACCGGGGGCTATTTCTTCGACCGTTACGGCGACTACCGCATCCAGCCGGAAAATGGCGTGTTGCCGCAGCGCCTCGCGGCGCTGCCGGCCGTCCTCAGCCACGCGCCCGCGCCCCCGCTGCAGGACAACGTTTATTGGACTGTATCGGAATCGCAGGTGATCGGTTACCAGTTTTTCTATGAGACCGGCCGCGATCACTGGCCGATCCTGATGGGTGGCCGGGCAATCATGGCGCTGTTCTCGGCCGCCACCGGCGCGCTGATCTTCTGGTGGTCGCGACGACTCTTCGGCACTGCCGCCGGATTCTTTTCGCTGACGTTGTACGCGCTCTGCCCGAACATCCTCGCACACGCCCCGCTCACGACGTCGGACACGACCGCCGTGTTCTTCCTGTTGGCGGCGGTCACGGCGTTTTGGCTGCATATCAGCGCCCCGACGTGGCGCAGCAATTTGCTGAGCGCCGGGGTGTTCTCACTGGCGTGCGTGGCGAAGTTCTCCGCGGTCCTGCTGCTCCCGATGATGGCGCTGCTGCTCGCGTGGCGGATTCTGCGCGATGCGGCGGGCACGCGCCACCGGTGGTGGCGGCTTGCCGCCGAGGGCGTCGTGGTCCACGCCGGCGTGGCGGTGTTCGTGATCTGGGCTTTTTATGGTTTTCGTTACAGCGCGTTCGCGCCGGACCTGCCGCCGGCGAGCCAGTTTCTCGCCCCGTGGGACCACGTCGTGCAGTACATCGGCTTCCAGGGCAAAGTGGTGAACTTCTGCCGGGAGTGGCACCTGTTGCCCGAGCCATTCCTCTACGGCTACAGCTGGGTGGTGTGGGCGGCCCGCGCGCGCTCGGCGTTCCTGGCCGGCGACTACAGCGTCGTTGGCTGGGTGAGTTTCTTCCCGCTGGCGGTTTTCTGGAAGACGCCGGTTGCCATCCTCGGTGCGCTGCTCGCCGGCGGACTTGCGCTCGCGACGCAGTGGCGGCGAGTCCGGCTGGACGCGATCGCGCCGCTGCTCGTGCTCTTCGTGGTCTATTGGGCGTTTTCCCTGACGAGCCGGCTGAACATCGGCCATCGGCATATCCTGCCGACCTACCCCACCCTGTTCATCTGCCTCGGCGGCCTGCTGGCGCCCGGCGTGCTGCCGGCGCTGTGGCGGGTTGCACTTCCCGCGATCATCGTCGTGGGACAACTCGGCGCCAATCTCCGCGTCGCGCCCGACTACCTCGCGTTTTTCAACACCTTCGCCGGTGGGCCCGCCAATGGCTACCGCCTGCTGGTCGACAGCTCGCTTGACTGGGGACAGGACCTCCCGGCCCTGCGCCGCTGGCTCGAAACGCACAACACCGGGGCCGCGGCCCAGCCGGTCTATTTGTCCTACTTTGGGGCGGGCGAGCCGGACTACTACAAGATCCAGGCGACGCGCCTGCCGTTCATCAACGGGTTCAAGCTGCCGAAGCCCCTGTGGTACGAGGTGAAGCCGGGGGTTTACTGCATCGGTGCCACCATGCTGCAGCATGTGTATTCAAACCTGCGCGGGCCGTGGACCCTCGAAAACGAGCGCAAGTACCAGGAAGGCCGCGGCAAGGAGCCCCTGTTCCGCGAATACGCGCGCAATCCCTCGATTCGCGCGGAGCTCGCGCGGCAGGGGCTGACCAAGGAATTCGAAGAAACGTGGACCCATTTCGACCAACTGCGCTTCGCGCGACTCTGCCACTACCTGCGCGCGCGGCAGCCCGACGGCCAGCCGGGTTACTCGATCCTCGTCTACCGCCTGACGCAGGCGGAAATCGACTCCGCCCTCAACGGGACCCTGGGCGAACTCGCCCAAGCGATCGACCGCGCCGCCGCGCAGAAACGTTAGCTCACGGGGCGAGGCGAATGCGCAGGTTCGTGCGAAGGCCCGAGGAATCCGGCGGCGGCACAAACTCCAGAGTAACCGGCGCTAGTTCATCCGGCGGCACCGCCACCTCGAGCACTCGCCGCGCGCCCGCCGGCAAATTCTCCCGCACCGTTCCCAGGGGGGTGCGCAGCTCGATCGGGCAGGCCGCCACCCCAGGGTTTGAAATCTCCAATCGGAACGGCGTCTCCGCCCACCGGCGCACCGTCCACTCGCAACGACGAAGCTCCCCGACATCCGAAACCTGCTGCCGGTAAACCAACGGGCGAGGCAACTCGCCAGGTCGCAGCGCGCGAAAGGCCGCCAGACCGAAAGCGGGGTTGGTGCTGCCCATCACGCGACCTTCGCGTCCCATGAACTTCTCGAGCGGCACAGCCAGCCAGCCGTCACCCACCGCCGCTTCGGCCGTGGGTGCGGCGAGCGTGGACAACTGCACGATCTCGACCTCCCGCGGTGTCGGCAGGCGAAAAAACGCGGCCAACGGTCGATCGATTGGGAACGCCACGCGCAACGGGCGGCCCGGCTCGTCGAGCGACTCGGCCCAGTTGCGCCAGTGGCTGTAGGTGTAGTGGGAAAACGCCCGCTCGGGCCGCGTCCAGGCCTGCCAGCCGGCCTGGTTGGCGCGGAGCTGCACGTTGGCAAACACATCGAGCGCGGAAATTCCCAGGATCGTCCAAATTACCAGCCGCCCCCGCGCCCCCAACCCCATCACGCCCCAGGCGCCAACCACCGCCACCCACGGCGCGGCCAGGACCGTGAACCGAAAGGCCCAGTGGTGCCACTGGACCAACGCGTGTTGCGTGAGGAGATAAATCACCACGCCCATGGCCCAAACCACCACTTGCGCGGCGCCCGCGCGGTCACGGCTAAACGCCGCCGCCAGCGCCCCCATGGCAAAGGCCGCCACGGCCAACAGGCCCGTGGTCACCACGTCCGCATCGGGTTCGGTCAGCTTCATCACGCGCTCGACCTGGTCGCGACGCGATTGCCCGATGAACACATACGGATCGGCCTCGGCCGGCAATCGCGCGAGACCCTTCTCGCCCAAAGTGTGGCTCACCGACTGCAGCCAGAAAGGTTGCGCGGTCGGTTCCAGGGCCTGCACGGCGGACGTCCCGAGGTTGCGCGCGAGTTTTTCAAAATGTCCCGCCACGGTAAGGGAGGGCCCATGGTGCAACACGACGGCGTCACGCGGGCCAAACGCCGCGCCATACAGGTGGTGGTTGCGCCACACGCCGGGCAGGATGAAAACCAGCACCCCAATGAGGAGCCCGGCCCCCGTCGGAAGAAGCGCGCGCCAGTGGACGCGTTGTTTCCATGCGAGCCACGCGACCCAGCAAAGAGCGCCCGGGGCGAGGTAGAACATCGTGCCCTTCGAACCAAATGCCAGTGCGACGCCCACGCCGGCCAGCCAACTCCCCTCCCCGCGTAGCATTGCGCGATGCCACAAATAGTACGCCGCCGCGAAGACGCCTGCGGTGAACAGGTCGCTCTGGATCGTGGTCAACTGGACGGCGACGTGGGCCATGCCGAGCACAAGCACGACGGCACCCCAGCCGCCGCGGCGCGTGAGGCCCGTGATGCGAGCCAGGCCAAACGTCGCCCCAAGCAACAAACCACCACCCAAAATCTGGGCGATCGCAGCACCGTGAAACCCTGCGGCAGTCGCGCCGAGCAACCAGGCCACCACCACATCAGGCGCCACCGGCATGTAGTTCAAGCGCGGGTCGTCGGTGGCAAACACCCGGATGTGGCCGTCCTGCAGCCAGGCGGCGACGCGGGAGAGGCGATAAGTGAGCGCATCAAACACCACCGGTTCGGCACCGCACGCAAGGATGAGCAAACCCACAAAAACCAGTGCCAAACCGAAAACCATCACCCGGTCGGGCCCGCGCGTCGCCTCCTCCCGCCAACGGGCCGCCAGACTCCGCAGATCCGTGACGGCGGCCAACCAATCGCGCCGCCGCACGATGAACCAAATCCCCAAAGCCGCGAGATGGGTGGCAAAAAAACCAAGGGAGCCCAGCGCACCCACGAGCCCCAACAGGATTCCCGAGGCCGTCACCCACGCCAACCCGAGGAGCAACCAGGACAGGGAGGCTTCGAGCAGCCCGCGCCGGGCAATACCCGCGCTCCAGCCAAGCAACCACGCCAGCCAAAGGACCAAGCCGGCATCGATCCCGAAGACAAGCAGTGCGGCAAGCGGGTGCATCCGGGCAGATTCGTCAGGGTTCCCGCCGGCAACGCCACCATTCGCGCACGGTCGCCAGCGCGCCCTCACAGAGCCAACCCGCGAGCAACATCATCAAGAACCAGTGCAGCGGTTGTGTCCACTTGCGCCAAACCACGTCCAGGTGTTCCTGCCAGGCCGGCGCGTACTGCGCGAAGAACAGGTTCACCACGACGGCGAGGAGGCCGTCCATCCACAAACACGCGAGCACCAGCCCGCAGGCCACCCACGCCGCCACGCGCTCGCGTCGGGGCAGCACGGTGTCCACCGCCTGCCGGCCAAGCCAAAACGCCGGCCACAGCACGAAGATCCAGCGGTACGCGTAGTTCACGCCCGCCAGGAAACAGGCCAGCAGCACGCTCGCCCCCACTGCGGCGAGCAAGCGCTCGCGCGCGACGCCGCGCTCCGTCAGACCCCGCGTGACGCCGGTAAACGCCAGCACCAACGCCGCGCCCACAATCACCAGGAGGCCCGGCAGGGCCGCGGCACCGTCCTTCCAGCCAAAGTCCCGCCACCACAACGGCGCCCCCATTGTGTAAATGCCTGAGGCGATCGTGAAGCGGCTGCGCGCGATTTCCGGCCAGACCGACGCGAGCGCGCCGGCGGACCCCAGCAACGCCACAAGCAACCAGGCCGGCGCGCGTCGCACGGGACGCACCCACAGGAACGCCAGCGCCGCCGGGGCCGGGAAGTACTTGAGACCCGTCGCGAGGCCGAGGCAGGCGGCCGCGACGACGCCACCCCACCAGGCTGGCCACGTCACGGCGGCGCACCCCGCGAGGAGCACAAAAACCACGAGGTCGTTGTTGCCGCGATTCACCACGAGCAGCACGGACGGCGAGACCAGCAACGCCGCGAGCCACAGCGCCTCCCCGACGCGACGGGGCTTCATCGTGGTCCACGCGGTGACGGCAAAAGCGGCCACCCACGCAATGCCGACGAGGAAGTTCTGTCCGCGGCCGATCCCCAGCCAGCGCAGCGTGAGCCACCAATCGGAATAGACATGCGGCCGGCGCAGCGCATCCAGCGGATTGACCGCATGGGGATCCAGGCCCGCGCGGGTCGCGTCCAGCGCCGCGAGGATCGCATAGGTGTCGAGGAACGGCTGACCGTAGTTGTAGATGCCCAGCGTCAGCAACCATTGCGGCCAAATGATGGCCGCGATCCACGTGATCGCTGTGATGGCCACCAGCCACGTGAGCGGGCGGGCGGGCCACGACTCCACCGCTGGGGCCACCGGGACTGGAGAAGGCGCGACGCTCAAGGGGATCAATCGGCAGTCGGCGCGGTTTGGGCCGTCGCCGGCGGCGGTTCGATGGACACGAGCCGGCTGATGCGCGCGAGCTTGCTGCCGAAACGCCGCTCGGCGATCAGCTCCAGTTTGAATTCCGGCGGCAGGCGGTCCGCCAGTGGCAGTTCGAAGTCACCCTCGCCGGACGTCGGCCGTGCACCCTGCATCACGAGGATCTCCACAAAATCCCGGTGCGCCAGCTGGTACGCGAGCCGGTCCGGCACGATCCGCGCGCGGCCGATGAGGATCGACGGGATCTTCTCCATCAACCACGGCAGCGTGGTCTTGTTGGCAATGACGATACGCTTGCCCGGCGGCAACGATTGCACCACCCGTTTCTCCCATTCCATCTCGTCGATGCCGATATGGGAGTAGCCATGGTACGCGTACCGGCTCGTGCTCACGCCGAGCAGGAACACGAGGCCCGCCGCCGTCAGCACCTTCGTCGCGGGCCACCAGCGATCCAGGTGGGCCATCCACAGCACCCCACATCCGGCGAGCGCGAGGTGCAGCGGCAGGCTGAAGCGCGATGCCATCGGGTCCGTGAAGTTTGACCAGTAATAACAGAAAACGAGCAGCGTGTTCGCCGCGATCGCGAGGCCGAAGGCCGCGAAGGCAAACGGAGCCGCCGGCGCTTCCCGCCACCGGCGGATCGCCCGCACCACGCGCCAAGCGCACCAGCCCAGGGCCAGCAGGCCGACCACCGACAGGAAACGCGAGTTGCCCATCATGGGATTGGGTGAGAGCAGGAAATGCCAGGCGCCCAGCGCGTTGTCCGCAAAGTAGCTGAGGCTGAAGCGCGTCGCGGACTTTTCGTTCAACTCCCAGAGCAGCGGCGAATTCGAAAGCACCTTGTTCTGGAGCGCACACGGGACGAGCAGCAGCGGCACCAGCAGGAGTTGCCACGGGATGATGAGGCGGCGGACCCGCATCCAGCCGGCGAGCATCACGAGTCCCACCGGGCCGACATAGACCGCGGATTCATAGCGCGCCTGGGCCAGCAGCACCGCCGCCATCCCGAGCGCGGCGAGTGACTCTGGCGACGGATTGCGCAGGTAGATCGCGGCCAGGACCAGGGTGGCGAGGATCATGACGACGTTCAGCAGTTCCATGCCCGACCCGGTGGCGTTCTGGCCGAGCAGTGGAAGCGCCCCCAGCAACACCACGGCGAGCAACCCGCTGCGCCAACCGGCCAACAGGCGGCCGAAAACAAAAACCAACCAGAGCGCGACCGGCATCAGCAACGCGTTCACGAGGTACGCATTCAAGGGCCGGTAGCCGGTCAGGTCGTGAAACAGCGATACGACGAACGGATAGAGATACGGACGCTTGTCGAGGTAACTGTCGGTGCACAGGAACACCCCCTGGATGTCGTAGCCGCGCACCATCGTCGTCACCTCGCGGAAGTAGTGCATGTTGAACGCGGTCGACTGGAGCACGAACTCGTCGTTCAGGATCTTGCTGCGGAAAGGTTCGGAATTGATGGCGAGGAACGAAAATCCCGCGATCGCGAGCGCGACGAGGACGCGCTGCCCGAGCGTGAGCGGTTCACCGCCGTCCGGGGCCCGCCGGCGCCAGGCCTGCCACAGCGCATGCAGGAAAAGCGCCGCGCTGCCGAGGATGACGTGGTAACCCGCGTGCTTGATGAATTGCTCGGCCGCGGGGACCGAGACACCAATGAAACCGAGGTAAACCGCCAGCACGCCCGCCGCGCCCGCCAGCGCCAGGCGCACGTCGTCGCGAGACCAAAGCCGGACAAGCGTTGCGAATCGGGGGTTCACCGGGGGGACCGCCGTCAGGGCAGCTTCTTGACGAGCACCTCGAAGAATTGCTCGCGCGCCTTTTCCATTTCGGCCGGCGTCATTTTCTCCACGGCCATCGGCGCCTTCGGCCGGGCGGCGGCCGGGCCCTCGCGGATCGCGATCACCTGGCTGATCCGGCTGACGGTCAGCGGCGTGAACCGGCGCTCCCACACGGGCTCCAGCTGGTAATCGGGCCCGAGGTCATCCTCGGCCGGCACGGTGAGGCGCCCGGTGTCCTTGTCCACGGTCAGCCGCTGGAAAACATAGATCTTCGAGAAGATGTGGTTCCGGAAATTAAACACGAGGTTTCCCTTGTGCTCAACCGCCTGGAGGACCGGCGTGGCCGAGACGAAGTGCGTGATCCAGATGATCGAGTTGTTGTCGATGAAGAGGTAGTCCTTTTCCGGGTGCGCGGCCATGAACTCGCGCCGCCAGTCCATCTCGCGGCCCACGTAATACTCCGCGGAGTAACCGTGACGCGCCATGCTCGGCAGTGAGTGGGCGAAGAAGCCGATGCCGGTGAGCACGGCCAGGACGCGCCAGACCCGGCCGCCGCCGCTCATCTCATTGGCGGCGGTGATCGTGGCGATCACCATGGCCAGGTTGATCGGCAGGCTGAGGCGGCGGATGACCGGGTCGTCGAAGCGACCCCAGAAGTAGCACAGGAGCAGCACCGCGTGCGCGAGGAAACCGACGGAGAACAGGGCCAGGGCCGCGCGCGTGGGCGGCGCCGTGCGCAAGCGGCCGAGGGTCTTGACGGCCCACAACGCGAACAGCGGCACACCCAGGAGGGCGAGCACCGAGATCGCCAGCGAGTTGGAGTGCTCGCCGTTCGTGTTGAAGAAAAAGTTCAGGTCGTGCGCGATGTTGTCCGCGATGTACGAAACGGAGAACGGCTTGTCGTAACCCGGCTGGCTGGCCATTTCCCACGAGGACGTGCGGACGCTGAACACCTTGTTGTGCAGCGCATACGGCAGCAGCATGAGCGGCATGCAGATCACGACCCACGTCAGCAACGGCCGTCGCTCGCTCCACCACACCCACAGGACGATGAGCCCCACCGGCAGCAGGTAGACGACCGACTCGTACCGCGTGTTGGCCAGCAGGATCGCGCTCAGGCCGAACGCCTCGAGGGAGTTGGCATCGCGCCGCGCCACATATCGCATCCCCAGCAGCAGCGTGCCCAGGATCATGACCATGTTGAGCACCTCGAAGCCCCCGCCGGTCGCGTTCTGGGCGAGCAGCGGCAGGCTGGTCAGCAGCAGCACCGCCACGGCGCCCGCACCGCGGCCCCCGATGCGGAAGCCAGTCACGTAGGTGAGCGTCAGGAGCACGAACGTCAGCAGCGTGTTCAGCACGAACGCATTTTCCGGCCGGTAGCCCGTGAGGTCGTGCAGCACGGAAAGCAAAAACGGGAAGAAGAGCGGCCGCTTGTCGATCTGCCCGGCCAGCAGTTGAAACGCGCCCTGGATGTCGTGGCCGCGCATCGGAACCACCGCGGTCTTGTCGAGGTGCAGGCTCATCGACGTGCCGAGGAGCATGACTTCGTCCATGAGGATCTTGAACCCGTAGGCCTCGTGGGCCAGCAGCAGGAGGCCGCAGGCGAGCACGAGCGCCACCGGCCATTTCGGGCGTTGCCGCCACTCAGCCACGCCGATCCTCGAATCGCGCGCGACCTTGAACAAGGTCCAGCCGAACAGAATCGTGAGGAGCAGCATCGCCCAGTAGCCCCCATAAATCACCGCTTGGAGGGACTGGTCCGGGGTCAGGGCGAAAAAGCCAAAGACCACGGCCAACCCAGCGACCAACAGGAACAAAACGATGCGTCGATCCATAGTGTAAGTGCCAGCCGGCCAGAATAAAAGGTTGAGGGAGGACTAACGGGTCGGGGCGAAAACAAAAGCCTCGTTTGGCCGGGGGGTCGTCACGGCCGAATAAAAAAAGCCGCTCCCGGGGGAGCGGCTTTGAAAACTTGAACGAAACGCGACCTTACGGGGCGTAGGTCACGGTGCGAGCGCCGGCGACGCCGGAGATCGTGATCGTGATACCCTGGGTGTAGTTGGTCGGGTAGGTTTCGCCGGCGACCGTGTTGATCGCCTTGACGTAGTTGGTGGCGCCAACGAGGCCGGTGGAGGCGACGGTGGAAACACCGTTCTCCAGGAAGTATTGGTCAGCGGCCGCCGACAGCTGGCGGGCGTTGTTCAACACAGCCTTGTCCTGCGAGGACTGGCGAACCTTCTGGAACGCGGGAATGGCCATGGCGGCCAGGAGGCCGATGATGACCACGACGATCATGATTTCGACGAGCGTGAAGCCCTTGGTGGAACGAGTATTCATTTTATCTAGGTTATGAGGTTATGTGTATATGCCCAAGAATTGGGCGTCAGATTTAGAGCGGGTCGAATTCAGCATCACAAGGCCTAATTGATTGAATAAAAAGTAAAACCCCCGCCGGTGAGGCGAGGGTTTTGCGCAAGAAGCTGGAATTTAACGATTAAGGAGCGTAAGTCACCGTACGGGCACCCGCGACGCCCGAGATCGTGATGGTCACGCCCTGGGTGAAGTCGGACGGATAGGTTTCGCCCGCGACCGTGTTGATGGCCTTCACGTAGTTCGTCGCACCAACGAGTCCGGTGGAGGCAACCACCGAGACGCCGTTTTCGAGGAAGTATTGGTCAGCGGCCGCCGACAGCTGACGGGCGTTGTTCAACACCGCTTTGTCCTGGGAGGACTGGCGAACCTTCTGGAACGCGGGAATGGCCATGGCGGCCAGGAGGCCGATAATGACCACGACGATCATGATTTCGACGAGCGTGAAGCCCTTAGCAGAACGCGTATTCATTTGTATGTACTCTTATTTTGTTGGTTAAGCGACCCGTGCGGCTCGACTGTCTACATGAGTTTGCACCTTTTCCAATAGGCGAGTTTGCAACGGCCAAAGGTTTTTGCCCGGTCGGCCCCGAAAAATCGGAGCCGTTCGCCTCTAATCCGACGCGGGGACGGCGTTATTTAAGGAATTTTGCCAAGGCTAGCTCGGTCGCGTCGCGCCACAATAGCTCCATCCGGTACTTATCGCGATTCTCTGGCGTAAAGAGGTGAATCATCACATCGAACGCGTCGACGACCGTCCAGCCGCTGCCCTTTGTGGTGTCGACCGAGAGGATCCGCGCCTGCTGTTCGTCGAGCACCCGCTCCAACTCGATGCGCAGCGCGCGCAGGTGCGGGTCGGAGGTGCCGGTCGCGAGCACGAGGTAGTCGGTGATGCTGGAAAGCTGGCTGACGTCGAGGACGCGCAGGTCCTCGGCCTTCTTGCCGTCGAGGGCCTGCACCAGGAGCTTGAGCAGTTTTTCCGCGGGCTTGGCGGTCTTGGCGGCGGCGGGGCGCGCCGGCGCCTTGCGGGCGGGCTTCGTGGGCTTGCGGGTGGCTTTGGCTTTCATCGGCGTCAGCGATACAGCTGCTTGCTTTCGATATAGGCGATTACTTTCTGCGGACAGAAATAGTGCAGCGAGCGGCCGGCCTGCACGCGCAGCCGCAGCTCGCTCGAGCTGATCTCGATCAGGTGGCCGTCGCAGCGGTGCAAGCGGAGCCCGTCGATCTCCACGTGCGGCTTGATCGGGTGCTTCGGCCGTTCCAGGAAGATGAACTCCACCAGCTGCACGAGCTCGGCGATGTTCTTCCACTTGTGCAGCAGCGGCAGCTGGTCGCCACCAATGATCCAGAACAGGTCGTCATCCGGAAACTGCGCGCGGAAATGCCGCGCCGAATCGATGGTGTAGCTGATGCCGCCCTTGCGCAGTTCGTACTCGGAAATCTCCAGGCGCCGGTCCCACTCCGTGGCCGACCGCAACATCGCCAGCCGGTCCTCGACCGACGACTGGATGTCATTCGGCTTCAGCGGCGCCTGCGCCGCGGGCACGAGGAACAGGCGGTCCAGGTGGAACTGCTCGAGGACGTCCTGCGCCGCGATAAGGTGTCCGAAGTGGACCGGATCAAAACTGCCGCCGAGGAAACCGATCTTCATGCCGGGCAGCCGCCCCGACGAAGCGGGCCGGACGAATGAAGGGGCGTTGGTGAGTCTTTTGCCACCCGGCCCACTTCATTCCGCAATCTTGTTTCAGCAATCCCAAACCTCAACGCCGTCCGGAATTGCCGGGCGCGCCCGAAGTTTTGCTGGTCTCCTCCCCAGATTTTGCGAGTGTTCGCCCCAGCGGCCCGGGTGGCGGAATGGTATACGCAGCAGACTTAAAATCTGTAGCCTGTAAGGGCGTGTGGGTTCGAGTCCCACCCCGGGCACCAGCCACCGTGGCGGGGAAATTTTTGCCGGGCGCGGAAGAATCGCGGAATCGCCAGGTTGGGCCTTGCGACCACGGCGCGGCGATTGCTAGCGTGACCACCGACAGCCGCTTCCGGTCCCCGCACACGCCGCTTGAAGTCACCTCGCTTTCTCTCCGCCCTCCTGCGGCGTAGCCCCGAAACGAATCCGACGCCCGCTCCGGGCGCCGCGGACCTGTACGCGAGCGAGGAAAAGTTCCGCGGCGTCTTCGACCAGAGCCCGGTCATCATGGGCCTCCTCACCATGCCCGAGGGCCGGTTCGTCGAGGTGAACGCCGCCGGGTTGGCGGCCTTCGGCTACTCGCGGGAGGAATCAATCGGCCGCACCTCGGTTGACCTCGGCCTTTGGGCCGACCCCGCCGACCGCGACCGCTACCTGGAGCTGCTGCGCACCCGCGGTGCGGTCTCGGGCTTCGAGGCCCGGATGCGACGCAAGAACGGCGAACTCTTCACGGTGCTCTACAGCGGCAGCGTGATCACGATCAACGGTCGTACCTACAGCCTCAACTCGCTCCAGGACATCTCCGATCGCATCCGCG
The DNA here is from genome assembly GCA_044224295.1 of Lacunisphaera sp. Lineage (GTDB taxonomy): Bacteria > Verrucomicrobiota > Verrucomicrobiia > Opitutales > Opitutaceae > Lacunisphaera. The sequence goes on from JBGAKQ010000004.1 coordinate 26,684, forward strand.
CCGAGCAATCGCTGCAGGCCAGCGAGCAGCGCTACGAGCGCGTGGTCTCCAACATCAGCGACGCGCTCCTGGTGGACGATGAGGCGGGACGCATCCAGTACGCCAACGACCGCGCGCGGGACCTGTTCGGCTTTGGCAATCGCAAGGCCGGCAGCGTGGTCCTCGAGGACTACGTCGCCCCCGAGTATCGGGCCACCTTGCGCGAGCGCCATGACCGCCGGATTCGCGGCGAGGAGGTGCCGGCCCAGTACGACTATGAGGTGCTGCGCCCCGACGGCACCCGCGTCTGGGTCGAAGCAAACGTGACGCCGGTGGTCGTCGACGGCCGCATCACGGGCACGCAGTCGCTCAACCGCGAGATCACCGACCGCAAGCTGACGGAGCAGGCGCTGCACATGCTTTCGACCGAGACCGCGGCCCTGCAAGGCGCCGAGTTCTACGGCCGCATCGCCACGGGCGTCGCCCGGCTGTTCGGCGCGGAGATCGGCGTCATTGCGCGCTACTCGGACACGACGCCGCCGCGGGTCCGCACCCTCGGGCTGAGCGTCGACGACACCAACCCGCCTCCGGTCGAATACGCGCTGGCCGGCACGCCGTGCGGCGCGGTGCGCGCGCAAAACTTCGTGATTCATCGCGCGGCCGCCGGTCGCCTGTTTCCCGCCGACCACTTCCTCGCGGGCGCCGGCATCGAGGGCTACGCCGCCACTTCACTCCGCGACCTAAGCGGCCAGTACCTCGGGCACCTCGCGATCCTCAGCCGCCGGCCGCTGCGCCACAGCCAATCCCTGCTCGAGTCCATTCTCTCCATGGTCGCGGTGACCGTGACCGCCGAGATCGAGCGCTCGCGCGCCGAGTCCAAATTCCGCGACCTGTTCGCGTTTGCGCCCGATGCAATCCTCATCGTCACCCAGGAGGGCGTGATCACCGACGCCAACGAACGCGCGCTCGACCTTTTCGGCTACAGCCGCGATGAGCTCACCGGCCGGCCGACGACGGGCCTCATGCCCGCCGAGCTCCGGCCGGTGCTGGTCGAGCGCCTGCAGCGTTACCTGACCGACCCGCAGCCGGTCGCGATGGGCCGCGCGGCGCCGGGATTGTTTGCGCTCAGCAAGTCGGGCCGCCGCTTCCCCATCGACATCAGCCTGAGCCCGCTGCGTTCCGACCAGGGCCTGCTGGTGGTTTCCGCGATCCGCGACATCAGCGCCCAGATCCGCGCCGCGGAACAGCAGCAGCAGATCGAAACCCAGCTCCGGCAGGCGCAAAAGATGGAAGCCCTCGGCACCCTCGCCGGCGGCATTGCGCATGATTTCAACAATATCCTGACGGGCATGCTCGGCTTTGTGGAACTGACGCGCCTGGACCTGCCGCCCGACCACCCGGCGCAGCAGTGGCTGGCCAATCTCCTGGCTTGAGGCGACCGGGCCAAGAATCTCGTCCGCCAGATCCTCACGTTCAGCCGCAAGGACACCGGCGAACGCCTGCCGCTGCGGCTGCCGCCCGTCGCGGAGGAGGCGCTCCGGTTGTTGCGCGCGACCATCCCGCCGATGATCACCCTGCGCGCGGACTTCGCCGCCGCCTGCCCGCCGATCCTGGCCGACTCGAACCAGCTGCACCAGGTCCTGATCAATCTCGTCACCAACGCCTGGCACGCCATGCCGGACCGGCACGGCACGATCGCCGTGGAACTCGCACCCTGTGAATTCACCTCCGGCTCCGCCGCGCCACTGCCGGGCATGCCGAGCGGCAGCTATGTGCGCCTGTCGGTGACCGACGATGGCACCGGCATGGACGCCCACACGCGGGAGCGCATCTTCGATCCGTTCTTCACCACCAAGAAAACCGGCGAGGGCACGGGCCTCGGACTGGCGGTGGTGCACGGCATCGTCGAGTCGCATGGCGGTTTCATCAAGGTGCAGAGCGATCCCGGCAAGGGCTCGCGCTTCGATTTATATTTTCCCGCGCTCAGCGCGACACCCGCCGTGGCGCCGCTCGCCCCGCTGTCGGACGACCTGCCGATGGGCCACGGTGAGCACTGCCTGCTGGTCGACGACGACAAGGGCAGCGCCGAGGTGATGGCCCGGCTCCTCGAGCGGCTCGGCTATCGGATCACGGTCAGCCACGACCCGGTGCAAGCGCTGGCGCGCTTCCGGGCCGCGCCCGGGGGATTTGCCGCCCTCATCACCGATCTCGCCATGCCGGGACTGACCGGCATCCAGCTGGCCCGCGAGATCCGCGCGGCCAAGTCGGCGATTCCCATCCTGCTGATTTCCGGCTACGTCACCCCCGCCCAGCAACAGGAACTGCGCGAGCTGGGCGTGCAGGAAGTGCTCCGCAAACCGCCGACCATTCCCGAGATCGCCGCGAGCATCGCCCGCTGTGTGCGGCGCAAGTGACCGGGCCGGCCGGCGGCGTGCCGCGGCCCGATGCTCAGAAAATCACCTGCACGCGCGTCAGCAACCGGCCGCCGTCGGCGTTCGAACCGGGCACCCGACCGTTGAGGTAATCGAGCATGAACTTGATGTCCTCGCCCTTCAGGTAGTAGTTGAGCCCGAGCGTCGTCGTGTGTATCGAATTGCCGCCAACCGCGGTGTTGGGATCGAATTCCTCCTCGCGCACCACGGCCCGCAGTTTCCCCGGCACCACAAAGTACGCGGCCGTCGCCTGCCAGCCCTCGGCGGTGAAGCGCGCGGCCGGCGTGGCGTTGGCCGGACGGAAATTGCCGCGCAGCCACTCGGCGTTGAGGTCGAGCCGGCCATGCGTCCACGTGACGTCAACGCCACTCATCGAGCGTGAACCCGTGAACAGGTTGCCCGTCAGGCCCAGGTCCGCCTTCGCCAGGTTGGTGTCCCGCGTCCACAACCCATCGACGCCCACGGTCAACTTGTCCGAAGCGTTGGCCACGGGCGTGTAGGTGACGCGGGCCGATTTCTGGAAATCACTGTTGTCGTTTGCGCTCACGTTCGCGCCGTCGCCGTTGGCGACCATCGCGAGGTAGTTCACCCGTTTCTGGAAAAGCTCGCCCGCGACCGCGACGGCGAGCTGGCGGCCGTCGGTCAGGCGGTCACTGGAAAGCGAGCGCTCGACCGTGAAGATATTCGTGTCACTCGCGAGCGCCTCCGCGCCGTAGGCGGGCTTGAGCTGCCCCATGCGCAGGTTCGCGAAGGGGTATTTGTGCCAGTTGATGTAGAGTTCGTTGGCGCGGGCCAGGTTGCCGGTGCTCGCGCCGAGGGAGTTGCCCTGGAGGTCGAGTTCGGCCTTGAAGTCGAAGTCTTCCGCAAAGGTGCCCGCGACGTAGATGCGGGCGCGGCGGAAAAAGAAGCGGTCCTTCACGCCGTTCCAGCGCGGATCGGAGGCCCGGCCAAACTCGGCCTGGCCCTGCAAAAATCCGCCGACGACGATCTTCGTCTCCTTGCCACCCGGTTGCGGCAAGACCGGCGGGGTCGCATCCTTCCAACCCAGCTGCTTTTTCAGCTCGGTGTTTTCCTTCACGAGGCCCTCGACGCGTTGCTCCAGCACCCGCAGGCGCTCTTCCACCGATGCCGGCGTCTGGGCCGGCAGCGTGACGATTGGCAGGAAAGCCAGCAGGACGAACTTCTTCATGGGAGAATACAAATCGGTACAAAACCCCTTTGGGATCAACGGTGAAAGCATGAGGGCGGGCGATTTCGGTGTCACAAACCCGTCAACTCTTCGGAGGCCGGCCCGCGCCCGCGAGCACCGGCGCGGCGCGCTCCGCGTCGATTTCCCCCTCCCAACGACCGATGACGAACATCGCGACGGTGTTTCCGATCAGGTTGGTGATGGCCCGGCATTCAGACATGAAGCGATCCACGCCTAGAATGAGCGCGAGGCCGCTGACGGGTACCTTGCCGGTCGCCGCCAGCGTCGCCGCCAACACGATGAACCCGCTGCCGGTGACGCCAGCCGCACCCTTCGACGTCAAAAGCAGCACACCAAGCAGCCCGAGTTGCTCGCCCAACGTCAGGGGCGTGTTCGTCGCCTGCGCAATGAACATCGCCGCCATCGTCAGGTAGATGGATGTCCCATCGAGATTGAAGGAATACCCCGCCGGCACGACGATGCCCACCGTGGAGCGCGCGCACCCCGCTTGCTCCAGCTTCTGCATCAGGCCGGGCAGCGCGGACTCCGAGGACGACGTGCCCAGCACGATCAGGATCTCCTCCTTTATATAGGTGAGGATCCGCCAGAGGCTGAATCCGTGGAGGCGCGCGACCAGGCCCAACCCGAGGAATACGAAAAGCGCGCTGGTCAGGTAGACGCAGGCCAGCAGTTTTCCGAGCGAGAGGATCGCGGCGAGGCCATACTTGCCGATGGTGAATCCCATCGCGCCCAGCGCCCCCAACGGGGCAAGCCTCGTCACGATGGCCACGATGCCAAAGAATACCTGTGCCACCTGGTGCAACAGGTCTGCCAACGGGCGGGCCGGCTCCCCCAGGCGGGTCAGCGCAACCCCCGCCAGCACGGCGATGAGCAGGACCTGGAGAATTTCCCCCTCCGCAAACGCGCCCACAAAGGTCGGTGGGATCACGTGCATGATGAAATCGACGGTCGTCATTTGCTTTGCCGCGGACGTGTACGAGGCCACCGCGCTGGCATCCAGGGTTGCCGCGTTCGCATTCATGCCGGCCCCCGGTTGGAAAACGTTGGCCACAACCAGGCCGATCACGAGCGCCAGCGTGGTGACGACTTCAAAGTAAACCAACGCCTTGAAACCCACGCGGCCGATCCTCTTGAGGTCGCCCATCCCCGCGATGCCCCCGACCACCGTCGTGAAGATGATCGGCGCGATGAGCATCTTGATCAGCTTGATGAAACCGTCGCCCAGCGGTTTGAGCTGCACCCCGAGCGCCGGGTTGAGCCAGCCGATGAGCACGCCGGCAACGATGGCGAGCAGAACCTGCACGTAGAGGTGTCGAAGGTACTTCATGGGGTGGCGGCAGCATGGCTGGCGCGGCTGAAAGCACGATGAATCGAAGATGAATTTTGATTCACGCGGCGGGCCGCGGGCGAAACCTGAAATTCCCTTAGGCCGGGATTCATGTTGGATTCAGCCGCCTCCCCCATGCTTGTCCCGTCGTGCGGCCCGGCCGCGTACCCCACCCCAACCTACGACCAGCCATGACTCCGTGTCTTCGTCCCTTGTTTCGCATCCTGTGCGGCTTGCTACCGCTCCTCGTCGGGCCCGCCGCCCAGGCGGCCCGCGCCCTGCCGACCAAGCCGACCGCCGCCGAGACCGAACGTTGGAAACAGGAGGGACGCACCCTGCCCACGCCCGAGACGCACCAGCCGCAACTCGATCCCGCGCTGCCAGCCTATGTGCCGCGGCGCGATGTCGAACTGCGCGGCCACCTCAAGGGCGCGGCGTCCGACGTGCTGGCCGATCTCACAAAGCGCTGGATCAAGGCGTTTCAAGCCCACTACCCGCAGGTGACGATTGAGCTGCCGCCGCCCTATGCCGGGAGCCTCGGGGCGCTCGAGCTGATCAAGGGGGACCTGCAGTTCGTGACCGTTTCCCGGGAATTGAAACCAACAGACGTCACGGGCTTTTCCGAGAAGTTTGGGTATCCTCCCCTGAGCGTCCCGATCTCCGGCGGCACCTACCGGCACTTTGGTTTTCTCGATGCCATCGGCTTCTTTGTGCATCCGGATAATCCTCTCAAGCAGCTTACCTTCGACCAAATCGACGCGATTTATTCGACCACCCACCATCGCGGCGGCCAACCCGTCACCACGTGGGGCCAGCTGGGCCTCACGGGTGAATGGGCGGACAAGCCGATCCATGCGTGGGGCGTGAAACCATGGAATGGTTTTGAAGAATTCATCCGCCAGCGCGCGCTCAGCGTCGGGGACAAGCGCGGTGAATGGCGCACCGAGGGCATCAACTTTACGGAAACAGTGTTCCCGATTTCACCCGGCGTGGCGGCGGACAAGTATGCGCTGGGCTACGCCGGACTGGCTTACGTCGGCGATGATGTGAAGCTGGTGCCGCTGGTCGAAAAGACGGGAGGTCCGGCGGTCGCCCCCAACATCGATGAAGTTTACGCGGCGCGTTACCCCCTGTGCAGACTGGTGTTCTTCAACACGAACAAGCGTCCGGGTGAACCGCTGAGCCCGGTGCTGGAAGAATTCATCAAGTTCATCCTCAGCCGCGAGGGCCAGCAGATCATCCGCGACCAAGCGGTATTCGTGCCGCTGCGGGAAACCCAAGCCGCCACCAGCCGGGCGCTGCTTAAATAAGCCCGGAAATTCCCATGGGATTCCGCGTCGCCCTGCTTTGTAGGAGACTGGTCGAAGGCCATTGGCTCCGGTGGGAGGGGTTTTATACCCCGACGGGATCGATGCCGCGCTCGCCCGCGGGGTATAAAAACCCGCCCACCCCCCCAACCCGGCAAGCAGGCATCTCCCATTTCGCCGCACCGACGACAACCGCGCTCCTGGTCCTCCTGACCAGCGGTTTGCACGCGACCGGAACACTCGATCCCGCATTGCCTGACTACCGGCCCGAACAGGTCGTGCGCGGCGGACTCAACAGTGTCGGCGACGATACGCTTGGGCCGTTGATGAACGCGTGGCTCGACGCGTTTCAGAAATATCAACCCGCGGTCGTCCGCGGCGACCGGTGGTCGCATCCGGGCGCCGCGGCGGCGTTCAGCGCGCTGATGTTCGAGCAGGTGGACGTGGCCCCGCTCGCCCGGGAGCCGTGGGCGACGGAACTCGCGCCCTATGGTCACCAGTTCAAGGGCGACATGATGAAGGAGCCGTTGCTCGTGCAGGTCGCAACGAACTTACACGGTGATCGACTCTATCTAGCGACCAACCGGCGGCCCGGCGCCCCGCTGTCCCAAAAGACCAAGGAATTCCTATCGTTCGTGCTCAGTCGCGCGGGCCAGCAAATCGTGGCCGCCCAAACCGACGTTCAGGCGCTCAGCGCGACCGAGGCGGCGCGCGAGCGCGCGAAACTGGATGGCTATCTGGCACCGGTGGACCCATCGATCCCGGCTTATGTCCGCACGGCGCCCGTCAGCGGGCCCATCGCCAACGTCGGCAGCGACGGCATGGAGTCGCTGATGGAAAAATGGATGACGGCCTTCTGCGCGATTTATCCCGGCGTGCATCGCGGCGCGCGGTGGTCGCATCAGGGAACTCTCAACGGCTTCCAAGCGCTGCTGGCTGGCGAAACCGACCTCGCACCCATGGGGCGCGAACTTTGGCCGACGGAACGCAAAATTTATGCGGAGCTGCGCGGGCAACCGGCGCCACTTGAAATTCGTGTCGCGCGGGGCGGTTTCAACACGCCGCAACGCACCACGGCCCAGGCGATCTTTGTGCACGCGAGCAACCCGCTGGCCGGACTGACCGTGGCACAGATTGATGCGATCTTTGGCCAGGAACGTCGGCAAGGCTTCAAGGAAGCCATCAACACTTGGGGCCAGCTCGGGCTGACCGGGGAATGGGCTCGTCGGCCGATCACCGTTTACGTCCCGCCGCGCGTCACGCCCAACGCGATGTCGTTGCAAATCTCCGTGCTGAGGGAAGGCGCGTGGAGTTCAGTCGTGCAGGAGAAGTCTGTCGCGGAGCTCGCCGCCGCCGTGGCGGCCAATCCCGGCGCGATTGGCTTCGGTGGCTTTGAGGATGGCCCGGACCTTAAGACGGTCCCCGTGGCCGGGCGCGCCGGTGATGCCTTTGTCGCCGGCAGCGCCGCCGATGTTGCCAGCGGACGCTATCCGCTGACGCGCTACATGTACATTCGCCTCAATCACGAGCCAGGGAAACCGCTCGCGCCGCAGGTGCGGGAATTTCTGCGCTTCATCCTGAGCCGCGAAGGCCAGGAATTCATTCCGACTTCCGCCTATTATCCGCTGCGCGCGGATGAGGTCGCCGAGGAACTCGCCAAGCTCGCGCCATGAGCTTTGCACGAAACGTCGAGCGATTCACCGGTTTCGCCGACTTGTACGATCGCCATCGCGCCGGGCCACCGGCGGCGCTCGCGACGCTGATCGCGCAATTCAGCGGATTCACCCGGCCCAAGCTGGTGGTTGATCTCGGCAGCGGCACCGGCCTCTCGACGCGTTATTGGGCGGACAAGGCGGAGCGCGTCGTGGGCGTCGAACCCACGCCCGACATGCGCCGCCAGGCGGAGGTCAGCACCCAGGCGCCGAATATTTCCTACCGCGAGGGCTTCTCTCATCAAACCGGCCTGGATGCCGGATCGGCCCAGGTGATCGTGTGCATGCAGGCCCTGCACTGGATGGATCCCACCGGAACCTTTGACGAGGCCACGCGAATCCTCGAACCCGGCGGGGTCTTCGCCGCGTGCGACTACGACTGGCCGCCGCTTTCGGGCTGCTGGCAGGTCGATGCGGAGTTTGAGCGCTGCGTGGCCAATGCGCGCCGCCTGGAAAAGGACCTGAAAGTCGATGCCGGCGTGAAACAGTGGGACAAGGCCGGCCACTTCGCGCGCATGCAGGCGAGCAACCGGTTTCGCTTTCTCAAGGACACTGCCCTCCATCACCAGGACGACGGCAACGCGGAACGGCTGGTCGGATTATTTCTCAGCCAAGGATACGTCATGGCCTTGTTGCGCGCCGGGGTCAGCGAACACGAGCTCGGCCTGCCGGAGCTGCGGGCGCTGGCCAATAAATTCATTGGTGACCGGCCAAGGCCATTCCTTTGGAGCGCGCGGGTCCGGCTCGGCCTAACTTGAAGGATTGAATCGTAGGGTCGGCGCTTGCATGGACCTCGCCCGCCTTCGCGCGCAGACGATATGCTGCCAAGTTACGCGGCGTCTGCCTTCGCGCACGAGGTCGGCCCAAGGGCCGACCCTACAGCGGAAACCGGCTCAGCGGGTGCGTGCAGGCCCATTCGGACCTGCGCACGGCGGGGCCAACTAGAGTCGCCACTGCACGCCGACGAAACCGATGAAGCTGGCCTTTGGTTCGTCGTGGTTGTGGAGCTCGCGACCGAGGGAAACCAGCAAAGAGGTATGTTCGTTCAGTTCGACGGCGGCACCCAAGTTGGCGACGAGCACCGTCCGGTGCAGGCCCGCGTTGGCCTCGCCGGCCAGCTCGACCGCCACTTCAATCTTGTCGGTAAACCCGTGGCTGGCCGACACCCCGTAGTACCAGCTGTCCCCCCCCGGAGCGAAACTCCCGGCCGACCTGTGCGACAAAGGTCACGGGCCCGAGCTCCTGTTGGAACTGGAACGGAAGTTTGAACGCCGCACCATGCTCGACGAGGCCGCGATTGTCGGCGGATGAACCCGGCGTGTTGAACTCGATCTGCGGATACACCGACATCGCGGGACCCTTTTCACCGTTGTCGAGGAACAGCCACTTCACCCCGAACTCGGAATTGCCAAACCCGGACTCGCTGCCCGTCCCGGACTCGCTCAGCCGCAGGTAGGGAATCTCGAACTTGAACTGCAGGTGGTCACCCACGCCGTAATTCAAGTCGATCAGCGGAAGTTCCGAAGCGCGCTCACCAGGCCGCTTTTCCGTACTCAAGCCCAGGTTGATCTCCCAATGGCCGTCGCCCGGCACACCGGGATCGTCCGTGATCATTGGCGGACTGCCGGCCGCTTGGGCGACGCTGGCCGCAGCCAGCGTCAGCGTGAACAACAACGCGGAGGAAAGTGAGGTACCCTTCATAGATCAGTTTTTCGGGAGACCGGCGGCCCAAAGTACCGTGGCATCAAACAACTTCAGCCCGGCGTCGTTCAGGTTCGGGAACATGTCGCCGTCGAGAAACAGGAATACGCGACGCGCCGGCGCGAGGTTCTCGCCGTCCATTGTCGCCCCGCGCTCGTACGCAAACAAGGGCGACTTATCGAGCTCCCCCGGAAACGTCGCGATCACGGTGGCGCCCGGCCCGGGCCGCCCCCAATTGATCGCGCAGCCTTTCTTCACGATGTTCACCATGCCCGCCGCAATCCCGCCCGCGAGCGGATGCGGGGCGTTCACCAACCAAAGGTACCGGATCTTGCCTTCTTTCGTCCCGAAGTCGGCGTCCTGCTTGCCGCCGGACATCCCGAGGTGCGGCAGCGAGTACGATTCGCACACCACCAAAGGCACCGCCACGTGGCGGTACCTGCCCTCGAGGCGATGGGCGCTGACCCCGGAGGAAATGAACACCAAGTCCTTGCCATTGGCCGCCGTAGCAGGATCGGCCTGGTCGGCGAAGGTGACGTCGAATCCGAGCTTCACCAAGCGCTGCTGCACTTCGGCATCGGACGCGACGACCTCGGGCGCGGCCTTGGTCTGGCTGACAAACAGGACCGTGGGCTTGGCGTGGAGCCCGGGCGCGAGCGCGCCGAGCGCGAGGGCCGCGGCGAAGATTCGCAACAAATGAAGGGTATTCATGCCCGCACTATGTGGCCCGAGGTTAAAGCCGACGTGAAGTCGTCCTGAAAAAATTTTCAGCGAAAATTCCCTCGCGCGGACCGGGCCGCCGCCTACCCTGACGCCACCTTACCCCTGTGAAAATCCTGATCGTCGAGGACGAGCGCCGGCTTGGCCAATTCATCAAGAAAGGCCTCACCGAGCGCAGCTACACCGCCACCTGGGTGCCTTCCTGCCGGGAGGCGCGCGACGCGCTGTGCGAGACCGGCTACGATGCGATCATCCTCGACCTCGGGCTGCCTGACGGCGACGGCCTCGACTTGTTGCGCGAGTGGCGCCGCAGCGGCTTCAACGAGCCGGTGCTGATCCTGAGCGCGCGCGATGCCGTCGAGGATCGCATCAAGGGACTCGATGTCGGCGCAGACGATTACCTCGCCAAGCCGTTTTCGCTCGAGGAATTGTTCGCCCGCGTGCGTTCCCTGCTCCGGCGGCAAAGCACCGCGAAGGAAACCGTCTTGCAACACCGCGGGATTCGCATGGACCTGCTCGCGCGGACCGTGACGCTCGCCGGACAGCCCGTGGAGCTGACGAGCCGCGAGTTCGCGTTGCTCGAGGTATTCCTGCAGAACCAAGGGCGCATCCTGCCCCGCACGCTCATCGCGGAGAAAATCTGGGAGTCGCACTACGACGTCGATGGCAACCTGCTCGACGTCTACATGAGCAAGCTCCGCTCGAAGTTCGACCTGGATAGCGCCAAGCCCCTTTTCAAAACCGTGCGCGGTGTCGGCTACCAGATGATGGCATGAGATCGATCGGCGCGCGGCTGGCGTTGGCGTATGCGGGGGTTTCCACCGCGACGCTCATCTGCCTGTTCGTCGCCGGATACTATCTGCTCAACCAGCACCTGATCAACGGGCTCGACGTGTTGAACGCCGCCGAGTTCGAACAAATCAAGAGCAACCTTGGCCCGGACTACGCGAGCATCGGATCGGCGGAACTGGAGGAACGCATGCGCGGCACGGCGGAGATGGCGTCGGTGCTTTTCTACGTCGAGATCCACGGCAAGGACCGCAAAGTGGTCTTTTCCTCGCGCAACCTCGGCGGCCGGACGCTGCCGGACATCCCCGGGCACCGGACGTTCTCCGTGGACGTTCCCGACCTCGGCCCCATGCGAGTCGGGGAATTCCTCCTCGGTTCGATGGACATCATGGTCGGCACATCCCTGGGCCAGGTCCGCAAGGTGATGGATGGCTACGCCGAGACCTGCCTCATCCTGGTTTGCCTGATGCTCGTGGTGAGCATCATCACGGGCCTGGTGCTGAGCCGCGCGGCGATGCGGCCCGTGCGCCTCATCCAGGAAACGGCGAACCACATTCGCTCCGACAATCTTAGTGAGCGTATTCCCGTCGCGGACGTGCAGGACGAGATCTCCAACCTCGCGCGCCTGTTGAATGAAATGTTCGATCGGCTCGAGCTGTCGTTCAACCAGATCCGCCGGTTCACGGCCGAGGCCTCGCACGAACTCAAGACGCCGCTTTCCCTCGTGCGGCTGCAGGCGGAAAAACTGTTGATGGAAGGCGGCCTGAATCCCGCGCAGGAGGAGGCGGTGCAGATGCAGCTCGAGGAAATTTCGCGCCTGAAAAAAATCATCGAGGAGCTGCTGTTCCTTTCGCGCGCCGAAGCCCATGCGGTGCGCCTCGATTACCGCCGGGAAGATCCGCGGGCTTTTCTGCAAAGCTTCACCCAGGACGCCCGCGCCTTGAGCGAGCATCGCGGGATGCAGTTCGAGTCGCGCATCGAGGGTGACGGCAAGGTCGACTTTGACCCCAAATGGCTGCGGCAGGTGCTTTTCAACCTGCTGCAAAACGCCCTCAACATTTCGCCCCCCGGCGGTCGCATCACGCTGCGATCGGATTTCACCGTCGAGTCCTGGCGCGTGGCCATCGAGGACCAGGGTCCCGGCGTCCCCGACGGCCAGCGGGAGCGCATCTTCGAGCGCTTTGTTCGCCTCGAGGGCGGCGGCGCCAACGACGTCAAGGGCAGCGGGCTGGGTCTCGCGATTTGCCGCAGCATCATTGCGCTGCACCGCGGCCAAATCCGCGCCGAGCCCGCCCATGTCGGCACCGGCTTGCGCGTGGTCTTCGAACTGCCGATCGCCGAGATGGACGGGCGGGCGCCGGTGGTGCCCGAACCAACGGGAGCGGAGCCGAGGCCCGAAATGGGCTGACCCCGTTTGAAGGTGGAGCGTGCGCTCCGCGCGCGCTTTCAGGACTCACGCCGACCAACCAAGTCACCTTCGCGAACCGACCCGCGCCAACTGCTCGGCATCCGAGCAACCCGTCCGAGGCCGGGTCCCACCTCGGTCGCGCATTCGCGCTTCCTCTTCGTTTCCTTCGTTACCTCCTTTAAAAATCAGCTCGGCTCACCAGAGCCCGATCGCCCGCCACCACGGCAGACCGACGCCGAGCCAGATCGCGAGGTTGACGACGGATACCACGAAGCCAATGGACCACCAGGTACCCTGTCGCACATAGCCGGAACCAAAATAGACGGGAGCCGAACCCGTGCCGTAATGCGTAATGCCGGCGTTTAGATTCGAAAAAAACGCGAGCGGCCAGACTGCCAGCGCGGCCGGGACACCCGCTGCAAGCGCAGCGCCGAGGAAACCGGGGTATAGCGCGGACACGTGGGCCGTCATGCTGGCAAAGGTGTAGTGGGCGTAGAGGTAGGCGACGACCAGCGCCGCAAGCGCGAGCGCCCACGGCCAGCCGTGCATGTGGGTGAAGACCTGTCCGGAAATCAGCGTGATCACCCCACGCTCGTTCAACTGCTCCGCCATCATCAGGAGCGGGGCAAACCAGATCAACGCGTCCCACGCGGTCTTGTCGCCGAGCAACTCGTCCCATGTGACCACGCCGCACAACAGGATCGCGCTGACGCCGGCCAGCGCCACCACCGTGTTGCCCAAACCGTGCAGCGGGGCGGTCACCCACCCCGCCAGCACAGCGAGCATGATCACGACCAGCACCCATTCGTGCGGGGCCATCGGGCCGATGCTGCGGAGCTTGGCCCGGGCATGCGCGCGGGCATGCTCGGTGTCGCGCAGAAGGGGCGGACACAATTGATGCAGCAACCACGGCATGATCGCGAAGGTGCAAAGCCCCGGCAAACTCGCCGCGAGCGCCCAGCGGCCCCACGTCATTTCCACGCCGGCGATGCTGCGCGCGAAGCTGGCGATGAGGGGGTTCGCCGCCATGCCGGTCAGGAACATCGCGGACGCCGCGTACGTGCAATGAAACCCGACGAGCGTCAGGTAACTGCCAATGCGGTTGGCGGAGGAACCAGGTTCGGAATCCAACGCCTTCGCGAGGCTGCGCACGATCGGCGCCATGATGCCGCCGCCGCGGGCCGTGTCCGACGGCACGACCGGCGCGAGCACCAAGTCCGAGATGGCGACCGAGTAGCCGAGCGTCAGCGACGTGTGCCCGAAGGAACTGATGAAGAAATACGCGATGCGCACGCCGAGTCGGGTGGTGTGGATGGCGCGCGCAAACAGAAACGCGGCGAAGACCAGCCAGGCGGTGGTGTTGCCAAAGCCCGACAGCGCTTTCTCGGGGGTCACGGTGCCGGTCACAAGCAGCAGCGTCATCGCGAGGAACACGCTGACGCCCATGGGCACGGGCCGAGCCACCAGCGCCACGATCGTGGCGGCGAAAATGGCGAGCAGGTGCCGCTGTTCCGCCGAGAAGCCCGGCAAAGGGGCCAGGTACAGTACGATCCCCGGCACTAGGACGATGAGCCAGCGACGCAGGGGAATGGTTTGCAGACGCAACATCGGGGCGGGACGCAGTGTGGGAGGCGGCCCGGGGGGAGGCAAGCGGCGTTGCGCCGCGACCTCAGCTCGTGGCGCGCAGCGCGATCAACGCCAGCGTCACCGTGATCGCGCCGCCGATGCGCGTGGCAATCTGGGCGAATGGCATCATCTGCATGCGATTCGCCGCGGTGAGGATGGCCACGTCACCCGTGCCGCCCTGGCCCGAGTGGCACGCATTCACAATGGCGGCCTCGATTGGGTAGAGGCGAACCCACCGGGCCACCAAAAATCCCGTCCCCATCAGCGTCGCGACCGTCGCCACAATCGTGACGAGGTTCGCGGGATGCAACGCCTCGACCAGCTTGTCCCACGGCGTCAGCGCCACGCCGATGGCGAACAGCAACGGATACGTGACCGCGGTGCGGAAAAACTTGTAGACCACCCCCGCGCCCTGCTGGAGCGCCGGCGGCACGCCGTACGCGAGCTTCACGGCCACGGCGAGGAACAGCATCACAACCGGCGCCGGCAGGCGGTAGGTCTCGGGGGGCAGCGTCCCGACCGCGACGCCCACGAGGTAAAGCGTGATGGCGATGCTGGCGCCTGCGGCGATGTGCGTGACGTCCACATGGCCGGTGATTTCTTCCTGTTGGGCGTGGAGTTCATCGGATTCCCCTGGCTGGAGGCGCCCTTCACCCGTGAGGTGCGGGAACTTTTTGCCGACGAAGTTCAACGTGCCGGACAGCAGGATCGCCGTGAGGCTGCCGAACATCACCGGCGGCAGCACGCGCGCGAACTCCTCGCCCTGCTTCAGGTGCAGGATCTCGGAATAGCCGATCGAGAGCGGGATCGCGCCCTCGCCCACCCCGCCGCCCATGATCGGAACGACGATGTAGAAGAATGTTTGTTTGGCACCCAAACCCAGCAGGGTGCCGACGCCGGTACCGACCAGCGCGGCCGCAACCGAGCCCGCGGCAATCGGCACGAAGATCTTCAGGAAACCGCGAATCAGCACCGTGCGATCCATGCTGAGGATCGAACCGACAATGATGCACGCGATGAAGAGATAGAGGAAATTGGTGGCCTTCGTGAAATCCGTGACCGTCTGGACAATCACCTTCGGCACGTATTCGTGGAACGCGAGGTACGACGGGATGAACGTCGCGAAGATCGCCGCTCCGCCCACTTCCTTGATGACCGGGAGGCGCTTGCCGATTTCCGCGCACACAAAACCGCCCACCGCGAGGATCGCGAGCATCGTGCAAACATCGTTGGGCGTCTTGCCCGAGGCGGGCAGCTTGCCCGCATAAATGAAGGTCGCCAGCACCACAACGAGCGTGACCAGGATCGGCAGCGGCAGGACGCCGATCCGCATCTCCATGAGTTTCCACCACCCTGCCGGCCAAAAGCCCGCGGGGGGCACGGCTGCGGGCACGCCAGCGGTGGGCTTGGCAGCGACGGCCTCAACGGACGCGGAAGGAGAGGTAACGGAGGGCATTGGAAAGCAAGGGCTGGTCGGCCAAGGTCGGCTCGCGGCGGGTTTAGGGGAACGTGCCTACCCTAGATTTCATCGATAAAAGGAAGCTGAAGCCGGCATGAATTCCTTTTAACCCGCGCGCACACGGCGGCGCTGAAGATACATGGCGAAGCCCGTGACGGCGAGCACCGGCACCGCGAGGGTCCCGGCCATGAGAATCACGCGGCCGAAGATTCCGCCGAACTGGCCGAAATGCACGGACATCGCCGCCAGATAGAACTTCACGCCGGGTGTGCTGGCCGCGTAAGGCGTCGTGCGCAGAACCGCGCCCGTCGTCGCGTCCAAAAACAAGTAGCTCCGGGCATTATCATGGAGAAATCCGCGCTTCGTGGTGAAGATCTCGACCGGGGCCTCCGGCTTGCGCGGGAAATAAACCATCATCACGCCGGCATCCGGCAGCGTGGCCTGCGCGGTTTCGAACCAGGACTGCATCGTCGCGCCGGTGGCGCTCGGCGGAGTGGACCGCAGCGCAGGCGGCGGGCTCGCGCCCCACCCCAGGTAATTGCCGTGTTCCATCCAATCAAAGGACTGCGGCAAGCCGGTCAGGGCGCTGGCCAGCACCACCCCGCCCGCGTAGAAGCCGACCACCTTGTGTACGTTAAAGTTCAGGGCGCGGCCCTGCAGCTGCCGGTTAAGGGTCAGCCCGGCGCGCACCGCGCGGATCGCCGGCGGGAGCCACAAATAGAATCCCGTGAGCAATACGGTCATGGTCAGGAACGCCCCGGCCCGCGCGATGAACTTCCCCGTCGCCCCGAGAAAGAGAAACCGGTGCCACTGCTCGCACCGGCCGAAGAATCCCTCGTAACGCCCGCGCTGGCCAATGACGGCCGCGGTGGCGGGGTGCAGGAAGACGACCTGTTTGTCGAGGAACGCCACCTGCGCGCTCGTGCCGGGTTCCCGCGGGAGCCGGGCGTAGTCCAGCTTCGCCTCCGGATGGGCCCGCCGCGCCGCCGCGACCAGGGTATCCAACGGCAACGGCGGTCCGCCCGGCGTCACCGCGAACAGGGCGCGGTTCAGCCAGGGATCCAACTCCGGCCGGAAAACCAGGCAGGCCCCGGTCAGGGCCACACAGAGCAGCACGCCGCCGACCGTGAGCGCGGTCCAGAGATGCAGTTGAAAAATCAGCGATCGGCCAAATACGGGCATGATATTCTTGGTGAAGCGGCGGCCAGACGGCGCGCGTTCGGCAGGGAAAACGCGCAGGGTTGCGGGCCGCGCGTTCGTTTCCGGCTATTTATTCTCCAGTTCGCGAAACCAGGCCGGCCGGCGCAGCCGCGCCCAACCGGCCGTGACCGTGCCCTTGACCATGGAGCTGAAGGTGCCGGGCTCACCCACCGTCGCTTTGTAGATGTGGATGAGCAGGCTTCCCGACATGATCACACTCACCACGCGGTGGCTGGTGCGGCCAACGACATACACGCTGCGGGGCATCCATGGCTCCCGCCGCCACCACCAGATCATTCCCGTGACGAGCAGGTACGCGGTGCTCAGGATGAACGCCCAGAAGAAAAGTTTCTGGCCACCGTTGAAGAAACCGGTGTCCGGCGGGGGCACCTGCCGTGGATTCATGCCATGGTCCTTGAGGTGCCGGATAAAATAAGTGTCGGCCGGCGTCCAACGCATGCGGTGCCGCCAGCTGAGGAACAGGGGGATGGCGAGGACCGAAAGCGCGAGCCCGCCAAGGAGGTGGATGGCGATGGCCGCGTGTTCCCCGCCAAGGTACGGCCGGAGCCACCAAAGGATGCTGTTCCAATAGAGCGTGAGGCCGGTCACCATCGCGGCGACGAACACGAGCGCAATCAGCCAGTGAACAATCCGCACCGCGAAGGAGTGGCGCTGAACTAACTTTTCGGGGTCGAGCGGGGTTTCCATGAACTGGAGAAGAGCATGCGCCCCGTGGATAAAACCGGCCTGAAGCCGACCTTAATTTCGATTCAGACAACCTGCCCCCAGGGCGGAACCATGAACGCGCGACGCCAGCGCTTTTTGGGGAGGCCGATCCCAACATCAATCCAGCTTCGCTCGTTGCACGGTCGCCTCGGCGGCGGGCAGCGGAAGGTAATTTCCGTTCGCCGCGATGGCTGCCTGACCTTCCCGGCTCAGGATATAGCGAAGGAACTCCCGCAACTTCGGATCGATCGCTGTGCCCGGCTTTCGGTTCAGGTAGAAATAAAGATTGCGGACCAATGGGTAGGTACGGTCTTGGAATGAAGCCCGGCTCGGCACCACGTACGGCCCGCCTTCCTTGACGGCGAGCGCGACGGGCTTGAGGCCGGGCACCTTGCTGGCCTGCGGCACGATCGTCCACGCGATGCCGTATTTGTTCCTCATGAGCTCCTCGCGGAGCATGTATTGCACGCCGCCGCGCTGTTCGACCTTGTCGTCATCGTCGATCATCTTGCTGCCGGTCTCGACATAACCGCGGTAATTGGGATTCCACTTGTCGCTGTTGCGCAGCACCCGGAGCTGGAAGAACCGCGTCGTTCCCGACGGCGCGTGGCCGTAGGTCTGGATCGGCTTGTCGGCCCAATCGCCCGTCAGGCCGAGCTGGCCCCACGTGCGGATGTCCTTGTCCGCGCCCCGGGCCGCCTTGAGGTCCCATTTGAAACCCCGCAAAGCGCCGTTACGTTCCGAACCGAAGATCCCGTCGAGCTGCGCCAGCGTGAGCTTGGTCAGCGGATTGTCCGGGTGCACGTAGACGACGATGCCGGGCGACCGGCCTTCCACGTCGTAGGTGCCCGAGGCGGCGACGATATCAAGGGCGTGATAGCCAAAAACCTCGAAGAAAGACAGGAGTTCGGTGATCGCGGGCTCGCCGCCGTCGGGCGCCAGGTCGGTGACACCGGTCACGAGGGCCGGAAACGCCGCGTCACTGGTTGGCAGCGTGTCCTGGAAAGTAACGTCGGGATGATGTTTTCGGAATCCCTCTTCCCAGACCTTCAGCAGCCCGCCGAACGCGAAACCGTAATTCCGGATCACGCCGGACACCTTTTGCTGCGGCTGGTAGACCGGCAAATCGCTCAGGTCGGACTCCCCGGCGCACGCGGCGCCGGCCAGGAGGAAGCCCGTCAGGATCAGGCACGTCTTTTTCATCGCGAGGCAACGGATTCGGTCAGGGGCGCCTGCACAAACAAGCTCGCCAGATCGGGGATCTGCCGGGCCACACCGTCGCGGATCGCGCTCGCTGCGGCAAAACATTTCACCTGGTCGTCACCCGGCTGGTACTTGAACTGCAAAGCGAGCGACCCGATGTCCTTCCCGGTCGAATCGCGCAGAGGCAGCATGATTCCCAGCTTGGGCGCCTTGGAACTCGGGGCGATGGTGGTGTTGCCATGGAGGACATCCTCGGGATCACTGGGCTTGCCGATCACGTTTAGGGTCGAGGCGACGATCGACTGCCGGTCCGCGCCCGGCGCCACGCAATGGATGCCGGCGGCGACCAGGGTCGGATTTTCGGCCATGACCTTGTTTACCAGTTGCTGGGCCTTGATCCGGTTGTCCGCGGCCAGCCCGTATTTGATTTCGGCGGCAGGCAGCATCGCGACTCCGAGGAGCAGGAGGAATGTGAGGAGTTTTATTTTCATGGGAAAAGGTGGAAATTATTTCAGGCGCTCCCGTTGGGCCGCGCGATGCTCGGGAGCGAGCGGCAGGAAGCCGCCGTCCGGGCGAACGGCATCCTGACCACTCGCCGACAAGACATAGTCGAGGAAGTCGGCGAGCAGCGTGTCCGTGGCTTCGCCGGGTGCCCGGTTGAAATAAGCATAAATCGGACGGGCCAACGGGTACCGTCGCGCCGCGATGTGGTCCGGCGTCGCACCCACTGCGGTTCCATCCGGACCGGCGATGGCCAGCGATTTGGCCGTCCCGGAATCCTGCCCGGCCGCGGCGACTGCAAAGCCCCACCGGTCTTTCGCCAGGGCCGCGATGGTGCGAAAGGAAGCGTCATGCGTCGGTTCGCCGATCGGGGACTTGTCGACGAACTCCGTGATTCGATCCCAGTGGAGCTTGCGGCTGTCCTGCAGCACGACACTGCGGAAGAACCGGCCGGTGCCGGACTCCGTGTCAGGGGCGCAGAGGCGGATTGGCTGGCTGGCTCCTTCCCCTTTCAGGCCGAGATCGCCCCAGGTCAGGATTGCCACCGGGCCGCCGCGCCGGCGCTCCGCGCTGAAGATCGCATCCACCTGTGCGAGCGTCAGCTGAGCCAGCGGGTTGTCAGGATGAACATAGAAGGCCAGCGCCGGCGACCGGCCGGGCTGCCCCGCGCTGCCAGTCAGGACCTCGATGCAGGCCGGCCGGTAGCGGAAGATCCATTCGAACGCCTTCACTTCCTGCGCAGCAGCCTCGCGGCCCATGAGGGCGATGTCCGCCTGGCCGGTGGCAAGCGCCGCCATGGCGACATCACTGCCGTCGCACACGGCCTCAACGCGCACCGCGGGATGATCCCGCATGAACCCGGCCGACCATTCGCGAAGGATTTCCTTCATCGCCGCGTTGCTGCGCAGGCGAATGGTCCGCGTGACCGCCGGCAGCGCCCGCACCGGCGCAAGCATCACCGGCGTAAATCCTGACGGGGCGCCGCCCGCGGCGACGTTCGCATTTTCCCGCTTCACCTCGCCCTCGGTGAGTTCCGCCAGTTGCCGCTCGATGATCTCGCGGCTGACCGGCAGGTATCCGGTTTCCTCGACCAGGGCTTGCTGTCCCTCGCGGCTGAGCATGAAGCGGAGAAACTCGCGCACGGCCGGCTCGATTGCCCGGCCCGGGGCGCGATCAATGAAAGCCGGGATGATTCGCACCAAGGGAAACTGCTGGGCCACCAAGGTCGCCCGGTCCGCCTGCACCGCCGGCTCTCCCGGGCGCCACGCGAGCGCCACCGTCTTCACGCCGGGAACACCGTAGCGGACGTTTGAGATCGCGATGCCGTAGCGATCGGCTGCCAGCGCGTCGAGAATCTGCTGGCCGTGGTCATACTGCGTGCCGTCCGCGCGGGTGACATGCACATACTCCCTGATGGTCGGATTCCATCGGTGGCTGTCACCGAGCACGCGCTCCCGGAAAAACAGCGCGAAATCCTCGTCCACCTTCCAACCATAGGGCTGGACCGGCTTCTCCGCCCATTCCCCCTCCAGGCCGAGGTCACCCCAAGTGCGCACCGGCCGCGCGCCGCGTTTGCCCTCGGTCCCAAAAATCGCCTCGAGCTGCGCGAGGTCCAGTTGCGCCAGCGGGTTGTCGCGGTGGACGAAAATCATGTGCGCGTAGTCGAAGAAATTCACGTCGAGGCTGCCGGTCGCGATTTCGAACTCAGTCGGGGCATAGCCCTTTGCCCGCCGGAAAGATCCCCCGCCCCGAGCGACAACGCCCCAATCGCTGAGGCGGTGCCATACATGCGATTTTCGAATGTCACGCCGGGCTGCAACTCGTGGAAGCGGGTCGTCCAGCGCGTGAGCAGCTTGCTCATAAAGTTGCGTTTGTAGCTGCCATGGCCCCACAGCCGGAGTGTGCCGTCCACTTGCACCTGCGGCACATAGGCCGGCAGGGCGTCGACGAACGCGGTTTCCGGTGAGCGCGGCTCCGCCGCCCCGGCCAGGCCCGCCACGCTGAGGAGGAATATCCAACGAATGATTTTCATGGAACGGCGGCTCATTGCAGGCGCTGCCGCTGGGCAGCCAGCGTGTCGACGTTCAACGGAAGATAGCCCCCCTCGCGGGCGACATCGGCCTGCCCTTCGCGACTGAAGACGTAACGCAGGAACTCACGGACCTTCGGGTCGAGCGCATTGCCCGGCACGCGGTTGATGAAGGCGTAGGTGATCCGCGCGAGCGGATACTGACGGTCGATGAGCGTCTCCCGGGTCGCCTGATAATAGGGGCCGGCCGCGACAAACGACAAGGCCACCGCCTTGGTCTCCGGAGTGGCGTAGCGCAGGCTCGATACCGCCAGCCCGTAGCGATCCTGCCGCAGGGCATCGAGACTCTGCTCGGCGCCGGGGTAGACGGAGCCGTCGGCCCGCCGCTCATCCTTGAACTCCCGCAGATTCTCCCAGTTCAACTTCCGGCTCCCGGCGAGCACCGCCTTCGTGAAAAACTGGCCCGTGCCGGTCTCGACATCGTAGCCATAGAGCCGGATCGGCTTGTTCGTCCACTCGCCCGTCAGGCCGAGGTCGCCCCAAGTGCGGAGGTTCCTGGGCGCGCCGCGGAGGTGCTCGTGGCCGAAAATCGCGTCGAGCTGCGCCAGCGTCAGCTGCGCCAGCGGATTGTCCTTGTGCACGAAGACGACCAGCGCGCTGGTCTTGCCTGGCACGTCGAGACTGCCGGTCGTCAGCTCAAAACGCTCCGGCTTGTACTGCATCGGCCGGAAGAAACCGTTGTCGTCGGTGATGTTGTTCTCCCGGCCAAGGAAGGCGATGTCCGCCTGCCCCGAGTACAGGCCGGGGATGGCCGTGTCGGAGCCCAGCAGGTTGAGTTCGACCGTCACGCCTGGCTGCACCCGTTGAAAGCCCGCGGCCCAGTGCCGGGCGAGGGCCGTCATGTTCGCCGGGCCCCAGATGCGAATCGTGCCGGCCAAACTGCGCGTCGCTTCATAGGGCGGAACCTCCCCGGCCGCGGACATCACGGCGGCGAGCAGGCTGATCGGCCAAAGGAGTCGGCAAGGCAGCTTCATGGCGTTCAATCCAGTTTGCGGAGTTGCACGGCGGCGAAGTCGGCCGCAAGCGGCAGGTAGCGGCCGTCCTGATTGATGACCTCCTGGCCTTCCCGGCTGAGCAGGAAGCGCAGGAACTCGCGCACCCTGGGTTCGAGTGGCCGCCCTGGCGGGCGATCCACCACGGCCGGGATCGTCCGGGTGAGGGGATACCTCCGCTCCACCAACGCCTGCTTGGTCACGGCAACGAACGGACCCTCGGGTGCGACCGCGAGCGCCAGCGGCTTCACGTCCGGGCCGGCATAGCGGATGTTCGAGACGGCGATGCCGTAGCGATCCTTCGCGAGGTTATCGAGGATCTGCTGTCCATGGTCGTAGATGGTGCCGTCGGGGCGGTTGATGTGGATGAATTCGCGGAGATCGTTGTTCCAGCGGTGACTGCCCTCCAGCAGCGCGGTCTGGAGATAGGCGCCGAAGCTGTCGGTGATCGCCCAGCCATACGGAGCGATCGGCTTGTCCGCCCATTCGCCACCGAGGCCAAGCTCGCCCCAGGTGCGGAGGTTTCGCGGCCCGCGGCGGTGCTCACTGCCGAAGACGGCGTCGAGCTGCGCGAGCGTGAGCTGCGCCAGCGGGTTGTCCTTATGGACGAAAAACATCTGCGCGTAGTCGAAGTTCCGGACGTCAACGCTGCCGGTGCAGATCTCGATGCCGAGCGGCGGATAATGTTTCGCGCGCTCGAAGGCCGCGGCCGCCTCGGGCAGGATTTCCTCGCCGAGGATGGCGATGTCGCCGATGCCCGTGAACAGGGACGGAATGCCGGAAGAGGTGCCATGCATCTCATAGCGGACGGTGATTCCCGGATGAAACTTCCGGAATCCCTCCTCCCACAACGATACGAGGTTGCGCATCCACGGCAGCCGGCTGTTGCCGTGCCCCCAGATGCGGATGACGCCGGAGACCGGCTGTTGCGGAATGTAGACCGGAAAGGCCGCGACGACCTGCGCCTCATAACTGTCGGGTGCAACCGGCCGGCCACGCATGATATCCGCCGCGGGAGGTGGCGGCGCGTCGGCGGCGCGCGCTACCGGCCCGGGGCCCAGCGCAAGCGCAGCGATCAGGAGACGGACGGCGCAGACCTTCATTGGAGTTTGGCGAGCTGGGCCGCCGCGACGGCGGGCGGCAGCGGGAAATAGACGCCGTGGCGGCGGACGATCTCCTGCCCTTCCGCGCTCAGGACGTATTTGACGAAATCCTTCACCTTGGGCGAAAGCGGCCGGCCCGGTTCCTGGTCGAGGTAGAAATAAACGCTCCGGGTGAGCGGATAGCTGCGGTCCGCGAGCGTCTCGCGGCTCGGGGCCACGAACGGCCCGCCGTCCCTGGAAAGCGCGAGCACCTTGATGCCCTTGATCTCCGGCACCTGGTTCCACTGGGGCATGCCGGCCCAGCCGATGCCGAACTTGTCGTGCTCGAGCTCGGCGAGCATCGAGAGGATGCCGGCGGATTCGCGGCCCTTGGTGAGGATCTTGGTGCCGTTCTCGACGTATTGGCGGTAGTTCGGGTTCCACTTGTTGGAACCCTTGAGCACCTCGATCTCGAAGAAATGCGCCATGCCGCCGTGGGCGTAGCCGTAGGTCTGGATCTCCTTGTCCGCCCACTCGCCCTTCAGCCCCAGCTGGCCCCAGGTGCGGACATTGTCCTTCGCCCCGCGGGCGTTCTCCGGTTTCCACACAAACCCCTCGTAGGCCCCGGTGCGCTCGGCACCGAAGATGCCGTCAAGCTGCTTCATCGTGAGCTGCGCGAGCGGGTTGTCCTTGTTGACGAAGACCAGCAGCGCCCAGCTCGCCCCCGGCGTGTCGTAGGTGCCGCTGGCGATGGTGATCTCGGTCGGGTTGTAGCCCTTGTTCTCGAAAAACCCGAGGTAGTCGTTGAGTTCGAGCTCGCGGCCCATGACCGCAACCTCGGCGGTGCCGTGCTGGAGCACGCCGATGGCCGCATCGCTGCCGCCGGGGTTGTCGGCGATCTTCACGTCCGGGTTGTGCTTCATATAACCCTCCTCCCAGGCCTTCACCAGGCCCTTGAGGTTCGCGCCGAAGACGCGGAGGATGCCTTTGTTCTGGCCGGGCGGCTTTTGGTAAACAGGCAGCGAGTCATCCGCGGCGCGGGCGCCCGTCGCGACCAAGACGGCGAGGAGAAAGAGGGTCAGGGTTTTCATAAGCGGTGGATCAAGGGTGCGGGTCGGAAACGGGTTGCAGCTCAATCGAGCTTGGCCGCCTGCTCGCGCACATCGGCGACGGGCAACGGGAAATAGACGCCGTGCTTGGCCACCAAGGCCTGGCCTTCGCGGCTCAGCACGTAGCGGATGAATTCGGCAACCTTGGGATCGGCCGGCTGGCCGGGCTTGCGGTTGATGAAGAGATAAATCGAGCGCACCAACGGGTAGCTCCGGTCGGCAAAGCTCTCGCGCGACGGCAGCACGTAGGGGCCGCCTTCCTTGGCCGCGAGCGCGACCGGCTTGAGATTGGAGAAACCTTTCGCCTGCCACGCGCCGGTCCACGCGATGCCGTAGCGGTTCTGCGAGAGCTCGGTCAGCATCGCGTGCGTGGTGAGCTTTTCCGAGCCGACCTGCTTGGTGTTGGTCTCAACATATTCGCGGTAGTTCGGGTTCCACTTTTCGCCACCGTTAAAAACCTTCTGCTGGAAAACGATGTTCATGCCGGTGAGCGCATAACCATAGGTCTGGATAGGCTTGCCGGCCCACTCCCCCTGCAGGCCGAGCTGGTCCCAGGTGCGGAGGTCGCCCTCCGGGCCGCGGGCCGCGTCGGGCTTCCAAACGAACTTGTCGTAGCCGCCGTTGCGCTCGGTGCCGAAGATGCCGTCGAGCTGCTTCAGCGTCAGCTGCGACACGGGGTTGTCCTTGTGCGTAAAGATCACGAGGCCATAGCTCCCGCCCTTGACGTCGTAGGCGCCCGTCGCCACCGAGATTTCGACCGGGTTGTAATTGAAGATTTCGTAGAACGAAAAATATTCGGTCAGCACGGGTTCGCGCCCGCTGACGCCGATGTCGGCCACCTCGGTGAAGATGCCCGCCATCGCCGAGCCGCTGGTCAGGCGGTTCTCAAAACGCACGCCGGGCTGGTAGCGCTGGAACTCCTTTTCCCACGCCTCCATCAGGCCCTTCTGCGGCACGCCGAACGTGCGGATGACACCCGAGACCTGCGTCGCGGGTTTGTAGGCGGGCAGCTGGTCGTTGGCGAAGGCACCGTGCGCAAGCGCGAGAAAGGCCAGCGTGCGAGCGACCGGCCTCAGGGGCGAAGACGGGATGAGTGTCATGGGGCTTGGGGCGGGGTGAATCGTTGAACCGGCCTCAGGGCTCGCTGCCCCAGGCTTGTTCGAGCTTGGCCCGCTCGCGGGCGATGAGTTCGGCGGTCAGGGGGAGGTATTTCCCGTCACGCACGATCTCCGCCTGGCCTTCCCGGCTCAGGACGAAGCTGATGAATTCCTTCACCAGGGGATTCATGGGCGTGCCCGGGGTTTCGTTCATGTAGAAGGAGTTGATGTTCACCATCGGGTAGGCCCGGGTGCGGGAATTTTCGATGGCCAGCTTCGCATAGGGCCCGCCGCGCCTCTCCGCCAGCTCCAGCGGCTTGTCGCCCGGCTGGTTGTATTCGTCGCTGTAGTTGGTGTAAGCGATCGCATACGGGTCCGACGCCACCGACCGGGCAATGAAATCGCCGCCACTGACCCGCTTGCCGTTGGGCAGGGCGTAATTGCCGGTGGCTACCAGGTCCTCGTTCCACTTGTCACTGCCCTTGAGCACGCGATCCGAAAAACCCTCGGAGGTATTGTAGCGCAGGTTAAAGCCGTAGACGTGGATGGGCTTGTCGGCCCACTCGCCCGTCAGACCCAGCTGGCCCCACGTGCGGATGTTCTTCTCCGGTCCGCGCGCATATTCCGGATGCCAGGTGGTGCCTTCCCATCCGCCGTTGCGCTCCGCGCCGAAAATGCCGTCGAGTTCTTCCACGCTGATTTTCGAAAGCGGGTTCTTCGCGTTGACGAGGATGACCGGCGTATTGGCCCAGCCGGGGAGATTGAAGGAGCCCGTGTATGCCTCGATGGAGAAGGGTTTGCGGCCCGTGATTTTTTCGTAGGCCACGCTGTCGCGCAGGCCGCGCTCGGCGCTGAGCAGCAGATCGGCCGTGTGATAATAGAGCGAGGAATAGCCCACGGCACTGGTCGGCAGGAACCAGGAGATCTTGATGCCCGGCTGCACCTTGGCGAACGCCTCCTCCCAGTATTTCCGCAGCTTGCCGGTCTCGATGTAGTTCACCCCATGGATGCGAATCCAGCCGTCGAGGATCGCCTTTGGCCGGTAGGCCGGCAGGTCGCTCAGATCGAACTGGTTCTCGGGATACATGCGCTGCTCGCCGCGCTTGGCGATGGCCACCGCGCGCAGGGCCTGCGTGCGCAGGGCCGCGTCGCCGTCGGCGGTGCTGACCTTGACCGTGGCCTTGGTCGCGGCGGCGGCCGTGGCGTCGACCAGCCTGAGCTGCGCGGCCACCTTGGCGGCGTTGAGCGGCAGATAACGGCCGTCGCGCTGCACCTGGGCCTGGCCGTCGCGGCTCAGGACGTAACGGATGAATTCCTCGACCAGGGGTTCCAGCCGCCCGTCCGGCCGCAGGTTGATGAACATCGCGCCCTCGCGAGAGAGTGGATACTTTCCCGACTGCACCGTTTCCGGGGTCAACGCCACGTAGTTGTTCGAAGCACCGGGCGCGATCTCGAGCTGTTTGACGTCGGGCGAGTCGGCGCCGGCGAGCGTGAAACCAATCGCGTCCTTGTCCGCCGCGACGGCCCGGACGATCTGTTCCTCGGGGGAAAGCGGCCGGCCGTTCGCATCGAAGTGCGGGCCGTAAGTCGTGAGCTTTTCATTCCATTTGTCGCTGCCCTTCATGTTCAGGTCGTTGAAGGCCACGCCAGCCGGGTCGCGCAAGCTGTAGCCGTGCGGTTTGATGGCGCGACCAGCCCATTGGCCGGCCAGACCGAGCTGGTCCCACGTGCGGATGTTCCGGTCCTTGCCGCGGGCCAGGTCGATGCGCCACGCGGTCCCGACCCAGCCGCCATCGCGGGCGGCGCCGAAGATGCCATCGAGTTGGTCCATGGTGACCCGGGTCAGCGGATTGGCCTTGTTCACGATGATCCGGTAAGGCGGCGCATAACCCGCCATGTCAAAGGAACCGTTGAATGCCGTCACCCGGATCGGCTGTGAATTGAGCGCGCGCTCGTAGGGCAGGATGTCGTAGAAGCCCAGCTCGTGCACGAGCGAGATGTCCGCCTGGTGATAATAGAGCGGCGTGAGCGCCAGCTCGTCGGCGGGCAGATACCAGGAGAAATGGACGTCCGGGTGAAACTTGGCGAAACCCTCCTCCCACAGCCGGGCGAGACGGCCCTGCTCGAGCGTGGCGGCACCATGGATCTTGATCCAGCCGGAGACCGTTTGCTTCGGCTGATACGCCGGCAGGTCGTCCAGATTGAAGCTCCCGTCCGCATAGGAGCGGAAGTCGCCGGCGTATTTTTTATCGAGGCGGTAGAGCTGGATGTTTTTTTGCACCTCGACCGCGGTCTGGGCGAGACCCGGCGTGGCGAGGGACGCCGCGCCCAAGGCCAAAAGGATCAATGTGCGGTGGAGGAATTTCATGAAGGGGAAATGGCGGGCAGCTCAGTCGATTTTGCGGCGCTGCTCGTTCGCAATCGCGGGGGTCAACGGCAGCCGGAGGCCGTTGCCGGCCACGATGGCCTGGCCCTCCCGGCTCAGGACGAACCGCAGGAATTCCGCGATCCGCGGCTCCAGTGGCTGGCCCGGGGCGCGATTGACGTAGAGGAATACGTTGCGCGAAAGCGGATACGCCTTTGTCTGGAAATTCTCGGGCGTGGGTTCGGCGTAGGAGCCGCTGTCATCCGGCGCGAGCGCGATGGCGCGCAGGTTCGCTTCCGGCACAAGGGCGGCCTGGCCGAAGCCGCTCCAGCCGATGGCGTATTTGTCGCGCGACACCGCAAGGAGCATGTCCCGGCTGCCGACGTTCGCGCCGCCGGGCACCATCTTGGTCCCGGTCTCGACGTATTCGCGGTAGTTGGGATTCCATTTGCCGCCGCCCTGGAACACCCGCAGCTCGAAGAAATGCCGCATCCCGGTGTCGGCGTAACCATAGGTCTGGATCGGCTTGTCCGCCCATTCGCCCGTCAGCCCGAGCTGGCCCCAGGTGCGGATGTCCCGCTCCGGGCCGCGGGCGGCGGCGGGATCGAACACGGCGCTGTTCTCGGCATAGCCGCCGGTGCGCGACGCGCCGAAGATGCCGTCGAGTTGCCGCATGGTCAGCCGGGTGAGCGGGTTGTCCTTGCTGACAAATATCACGGGCGACCAGCTGCCGCCCTGCCCCCTGGCCGTCGTGTGGGTGCCCGAGGCCACCACCAGCGATGTCACGTCGCGGAGATGGCTCTCGGTAAATCCGAGCACCTCAACGAGGTCCGGTTCGCGGCCGCTGGCGGCAATGTCGGCCGTGCCGAGGATCATCGCCGCCATCGCCACGTCGCTGCTCGGCAGGTGGTTCGCAAAGATCACCTCGGGATGATATTTGGCGAAGGCCGCTTCCCACGCCGGCACCAGGCCGGACAACCCCGAACCGCCGAGGCGAATCACGCCGCCGACCTTTTGTTGCGGCGCGTAGGACGGCAGCGACTCCAAGTTCCATTCCGCGGCGCACATCGTGGTGACCGCGGCCAGCGCGGCTCCCCCGAGCACCGGCAGAATCATGCCTGCGAAACTCCTCTTCATGGGATTACTTCAGCTTGGCCTGCATCTCGCGGCAGACCTCGGCGGTGAGCGGGAGGTATTTGCCGTCACGCTGCACGCATTGCTGGCCCTCGCGGCTGACGATGAAGCGGAGGTATTCGCGGACCTTCGGGTCGACCGCGCCCTGGGCGTCGACGTCGACGTAGCCGTAGATCTCGTCGTGCATCGGGTATTTCCGGCTCTGGAGGTTATCGATCGTGTAGGCGTAGAACGGGCCGTCCGGCGTGCGCGACACCTCGAGCAGCTTGCATTCCGGCGGCAGGTTTGCGCCGACGGGCGAGCCGACATAGGCGATGCCGTAACGGTCCTTCGCGAGGTCGTCGTTGAGGCCGCGCTTCAGGCGGCCGAAGCCCATGTTGGAACCGGACGAGCCCTCGGCGCCGACGAAGTTGGCGTAAAAGCGGATCTTCTCGTTCCACTTGTCGCTCCCTCCCAGGACCCAGTCGGACATGGTCGTCGACTGGCTGTAGCGGAGGTTGAGGCCGTAGGGCGTGATTTCCTTGTCCGCCCACTCGCCCTTCAGGCCGAGCTGGCCCCAGGTGCGGATGTTCTTCTCGGGACCGCGGGCGAACTCGGGGTGCCAGTCGGTGCCGATCCACCCGCCGGTGCGCTCGGCGCCGAAGACGCCGTCGAGCTGGTCGAACGTGATTTTCGTGAGCGGGTTGTCCTTGTGCACCACGATGCCGAAGCCGGGGTTCCAGCCCGTGACGTTGTAGGAGCCGGTCGCGATGACGATCTCGAGCGGGTCGCGGTTCTTGTAGCGCTGGTAAAGCTGCAGCTCCTGGGTGTTCACCCGGCGGCCCATGCCCAGGTCGGCGACGCCGAAGACGAGCGACGGCACGGCGGAACGCGTCGTGAGCATGTTGTATTCGAACTTCACCCCGGGGTGGAATTTCTGGAACTCCTTCTCCCAGTATTCGCCGACCTTGCCGTCGGTGATGTAGTTGCTGCCCCACAGGCGGATCGTGCCGGTGACTTTTTCCTTCGGCTGGTAGGCCGGCAGGCCGCTGAGGTCGAACTTGTCGGCGGCGTAATAGGTCTTCGGTCCCTTGATCTTCAGGTTCTCGGCGCGGGCCTCCTGCATGGCGAGGCCGGTGGACGCCTTCTCGGTCTGGGCGGAAACGGAAACAGCGCCGGCCACGGCGAGCGCCAGCGCGGACAGAAAGGTGAATTTCGATTTCATGGGGTTGGATTTATTCGATCTTCTTGAGCGAGGCCCGGACCATCTCGGCGGTGAGCGGCAGGTAGCGGCCCTCGCGCTGGATGCAGTCCTGGCCTTCCTGGCTCAGCACGAAGCGGATGAACTCCTCGACCATCGGGTCGGCCGGTTTGCCGGGCGCACGGTTGAAATAGAAGAACTGCTGGTTGTAGAGCGGGTAGGTGCGGTCGTGCACGCTCTCGAGCGAGCGCTTAACGTAGGGGCCGCCTTCGCGCGCCTGGACGGCCAGCTCCTTCATGCCGGGTCCCACGGTCATCGGCGAGATGTAGAACATGCCGTAGGGGTCCTGGGCGATCGCCTCGCGGATCTGCAGACTCCACGATACGATCTTCCCGCCAGTGGTGATGTAGTTGGTGTAACCCTTGTAGCCTTCCACCCAATGGCCGCTGCCGCCGAGGATCTTATCTGAAAATCCCGTGCTCGCGCCGGCCCGGATGGTCTGGCCGCCGACGCGGATCGGCTTGTCCGCCCACTCGCCCGTCAGGCCGAGCTGGCCCCACGTGCGGATGTTCTCCTCGGGACCGCGGGCATAGGGATACTCGCTGTGCCATACGCTACCGACGTAGCCGCCGGTGCGCTCGGTGCCGAAGACGCCGTCGATCTGCTTCACGCTGATCCTGTCGAGCGGGTTGTTCTCGTTGACGACGATGATGAACGGGGGCGTCCAGCCGTAGACGTCGAAGGAGCCGGTCGCGACGTCGACCTCGGAAACCGGATAGTGGAACATCTGCTCGAAGGAAAGCCGGTCCGTGAGCGTGGCCTTGTTGGACATGCCGATGTCGGCGACGCCGCAGACGAGGGCGGGCACCGCCATGGCCGCGGTGGGCAGGTGGTATTCGATCGTGATGCCGGGCTGGAATTTCTTGAACTCCTGCAGCCAGTATTCACCGAGCGGGCCGTCCTTGATGTAATTGTTGCCCCAGATGCGGAGCGTCCCGGTGGGCTGCTGTTTCGGGGCGTAGCGCGGCAGGCCGCTCAGGTCCCATTTCGTGGTGTATCCGCCGGCGGCGCCGCTGACCTTGCGGAAGCCGGTGACATTCTGCGTCCAGATGCTGACGCCGGCGTTCTCGGGTTTCGCGGCGGGCGCGGGGGCGCCGCCGGACTGGGCGAAGGCCGTGCCGGAAACGACGGCCATCAGGACAAAGAGGATCGAGAGGGTCTTCATGGGTGGTTCGGGGTTAGTCGAGTTTCTTGAGCTGGGCGCGCACCACGTCGCCGGTGAGCGGGAGGTAGCGGCCTTCGCGTTGCACGCACTCCTGGCCCTCCTGGCTGAGGATGAAGCGGATCCACTCCTCCGCCTTCGGGTCCGCGGGCGTGCCGGGCTTGCGGTTCAAATAGAAATAATACCGGCCGTAGAGCGGGTAGCTGCGGTCGCGGACCGTCTCGAGCGTGCGCTTCACGTAGGGGCCGCCGTCATAAGCCTGGACGGCGAGCTCCTTCATGTCGGGGCTCAGCGTCATGGGCGAGACGTAGAACATCGCATACCTGTCCTTCGCGATCGCCCGCTGCGCCTGCAGGCTCCAGCTGTTGATCTTGCCATCCGGCGTGATGTAGTTGGCGAAGGCCTGGTAGCCCTCGGCGAATTGGTCGCTGCCGCGGGTCACGATGTCCGAGAACTGCGTCGTCTGGTTGCCGCGCAATGTCTGGCCGCCGGGATGGATTGGTTTGTCCGCCCACTCCCCGGTCAGGCCGAGCTGGCCCCAGGTGCGGATGTTCTCCTCGGGACCGCGGGAAAAGGGATATTCGGTGTGCCAGACACTGCCGACGTAGCCGCCGGTCCGCGCGCCGCCGAAGACGCCGTCGAGCTGCTTCATGCTGATCTGCGTGAGCGGATTGTCCTTGTGCACCACGATGATGAACGCCGGCGACCAGCCATAAACGTCGTATGAACCCGTCACCGCCTCGATCTCGGTGACCGGATGGTGAAACACCTGCTCGAACGTGAGCAGGTCCATGATCGTCGCCTTCCGGCTCATCGCGACGTCCGAGACCTTCGCGGACAGCGAGGGAATCCCGATCCCCGTGGTCGGCAGATTGTATTCGATGGTCACGTCGGGATGAAACTTCTTGAACTCGGTTTCCCAGTATTCCGCGAGGTAGCCGTCGCGGATGTAATTGTTGCCCCAAATCCGGATCTTGCCGGTCAGTTTGGTTTTGGGCGCGTAGTGCGGCAGGTCGCTGAGGTCCCACTTCTTGGTGTACCCGCCCTCCACGCCATGCTCCTTGCGGAAGGCGGTGACGTTTTGCGTCCAGATGCTGACGCCCGCGTTGGCGGGCTCGCCCGAGGCCGTGCGCGCCGGGATCGCCTGCATGGCCCGGATCACGAAGTCGTTGGTGTAAAGTTCGGACTCCTTGACCTTGGAGGCGTCGCCACTGGCCCGCCACAAGCCTTCTTCACTGTCGTCAAAATTTGCCCACAGCATCGCGTCGGTCACGAGGTGAATCGCGTCGGCCGGGAACGCATAACTGCCCTTGGCGTACGACGGGAGCGTCGTCTTCAGCTGCTTGACCTGCGCCGCGCGGTCCTTGCCGGCAAAAAAATCGGCCGGCAGTTGGGCGATGATCTCGTCGCTCGTGTGCGCATTGAGCCAGCGCATCGCGCGGACGTAGGCGTTTACCAGCCGTTGCACCGTTTCCGGGTGATCCTTGATAAATTGCGGCGCCACGAGGAGTGATTGCGCGGGAAAGGCGGTACCCAGCGCCTGGACGGTGCCCTCGCGGGTCGTGAGATCAAACAGGGTGCTCACCCGGTTCGTCTGCTCCAGGGCCGAGATCACCGGCTCCTGAAAGGTCATGACGTCGAGCTTGTCCGCCTGAAGATCCGCGAGGACGAGTTTCACGCGGTTCTCCGACGGGTGATTGATTAACGTATAGCTCTTGCGCGGCAGCCCGGCTTGGTGGGCAAGGTAGCCCGTCACCACCGCCTTGCTGGCGTAGCCCGCGCCCTCGGCGACATTGCGTCCCTTGAAATCAGCCGCACTCTTGATCCGGTCCTTCACCCGGTTATCGACCATGATCTTCATGGCGGGCGCATCGTTGAGCATCATGACCGCCTTGATCGGGAAGTCATGGCGCGCGCCGAAGATCGTGTGGTTGAACCAGTGCTCGACCGCATCGACCTGGCCTTTCACCAGCGGCTCCTGGATCAGGTAGTCCTCCTTCACGTACTGCGTGATGTCGACGGGCACGATCTCGATGCCCTCCTGTTGGAAGTAGCCGAGTTTTTCGGCGATCCGGGTCACGACCAGGTCCTCGTCGAAGCTCATGCGGACCTTGGTCGGGTTGTCGGCGGCCAACAGGCCGGCGACCGGGCCAATCAGCAACGCAATGAAGCCGACACAGGGGAGAAGGGTCTTGGATTCCATGGGCGAGGATCAGTTTTCCATGAAGCGGTGCTCGGGCGGGATCTCGGTCGAATCGAGTTTCTGCAACTGCATGCGGACCACGGCGGCGGGCAGCGGCAGGTAGCTGCCCTCGGCGGCGACGTCCGCCTGGCCCTGCCGGCTGAGGACGTAGCGCAGGAACTCCTTCACGCGCGGATCGCCCAGCGTCGGGGTCAGTTCGGTGTTCGCGTTGTCGCGGGTGTAGTAGATGTAGACCGGCCGGTGCAGGGGGTAACTGCGGTCTTGGACGCTGACCCGGTTGGGCTGCACGAAGGGCCCCGCCTTCGTTTCGCCAATTGCGAGAACCTTCACATCAGGCGTGGCGTAAGCGAGCGGGGCATATGCGATGCCCGCGGGATCGCGCCCAAGATCCGCGATCATTTGTTTGCGATCCGCGTATTCACGAAGCGCCTCGTTCCACGTTTCGCCGCCCCCGAAGACGCGCGCCTGGAAATAGGTGATCGCGCCGGCGCCGAGGCCGGCCTGACCGTAGGGGTGGATCGCACGCGCCGCCCACTCGCCTTTCAAGCCAAGCTGGCTCCACGTCCGGATATCATCCTTCGAAGTCCGTGCCACCGACCCATCCCAGGTCAGGGCATTCCAACCGCCGCCGCGCTCGGCACCGAAGATGCCGTCGAGCTCCCGCACGGTGAGCTGCGCCAGCGGGTTGTCCTTGTGGACAAAAATCGCATACGCGGCGGACCGGTGTTCGGTCACATCGCTGCCGGTCGCCACCTCGATCTCCGCGGGATAAACCCAGGAGCGCTCATACACGCCGTAACGCTCGTAGGGAAAGACCGGTCGCCCCATCAACGCCAGGTCGGCGGTGCGCATATCAAGGCCGTACAGGCCGGATGCGCTGCTTTTGAGGTCATCGGAAAACTGCACCCCGGGATGCACGCGCTGGAAACCGGCTTGCCAGCGCTTGAGGAGCGCAGCCATTTGCGGATTGCCGCAGCTGCGCAGCACGCCGGTGACCGGCGTCTTCGGCTGGTAGTCCGGCAACTCGTCGGCACGGAGCGCGGCGGGCACCAGGGCAAACAGCGCTGCCGCCAGAACCAGGTGGAGCGCGGCCTCCGGACGCGCTTTCAGGGCGACAGCCGGCCCGCGCCGCGTACGAACGTTCCTCAACCCGTCCGGAGGCCGGGTTCCACCGGCGGTCGGACTACGCCCTCCCGTACTGCTGGATCTCACGTGCATGGTCCGGGTCCTCATTCGAGTTTGGCCCGCTCGGCCTTCACCTGCTCGGCGTCGAGCGGGATGAACTGGCGGTCGGTGGCGATGATTTGTTGGCCTTCGCGGCTGAGCAGGAACTTCACGAATTCCTTTTCGCGGACGCCCAGCGGCTGACCTGGAACGCGGTTGAGGTAAATGTATGCGCCGTTGTGCAGCGGATAACTGCCGTCGAAAAATGTCCGGGCGCTGGGCGAGATGAACTGCCCGTCGGCCTTGGCCAGCGGCAGCACGCGCACGTCGCCGTGGTTGGCGTTCACGACCCGCTGGAAGATGAACCCGATCGCCGCCGGATCCTTTTCGACCGCCTCGAGAATCAACTGGTCCCGGGTCTTGCCCTGCGCCTTGGTGCCGATGTCGGCCCGCGGCGCCTCGATGAGCGCCGGATTCCATTTCGTTCCGCCTTGGAAACATTCGCGCTCAATGAGGTCGGCCCAGTTGCTCAACGTGACGTCAGACCCGTAGAGTTTGATCGGCCGATCCGCCCACTCCCCCGTCAAGCCCAGCTGGCCCCACGTGCGGATATTTTTGTCCGCACCACGTGCCGAGGCCGTCGACCATTGTCCGTTCACCCACCCACCCGTGCGCTGCGCGCCGTAAATTCCATCGAGCTGCGCGAGCGTCAGACCGGCGAGTGGATTGCGCTTGTTCACGATGAACATCAATCCCGGCGTCGTCCCCTGCGGGTCGTCGTAGGAGCCCGTGGCGAAGCGGATTTCCAGCGGGGCGTAGCCGAACTGCGCCTTGAACGCCTCGAAGCCACTGCGCCACTGCCGGTGCCCCATGAGGCCGATGTCGGCCGAGCCCGTCACCAAGCCGGCGAACGCCTGGGAGGTGTTGATCAAATAGGAATTCAACCGCACCTGGCCGTGATGCTTGCGGAACGCCGTCGCCCACTTGCCGACCAGTTCCTCCAGGGGCGTGCCGTAGATCCGGAGCACTCCGGTGACGCGGTGCTCCGCCTGGTATTCCGGCAGACCGCTCAAATCGAACTGCGCGGGCTGATAAGCGGCCCACGCACTGGCGGCGGCAAGCAGGCCGCCGCCCAAACACAGCACGCGGCTAAGGGTCCACATGGCTTTACTCCAGCTTCTTGAGCTGCTCCTTCACCATCGCGGCGGTGAGCGGGAGATATTTGCCATCACGCTGCACCTCGGCCTGGCCTTCCTGGCTGAGGATGAACCGCAGGAACTCCTTGACCATTGGGTTCATTTTTTCCCCGGGCAAAACCGTCGTGTAGAAATAGACCTGCGTCAGCAGCGGGTAGGAACCGTTCTGCACGTTGTCGATCGTGTGCTCGACCAGCGGACCCGGCGCGCCGGCGCCGATGGCGAGGCGCTTGATGTTGGGTCGCTCGCCGCGGTAGCGGTTGAAGCCAATGCCGTACTTGTCCTTGCCGATTTCTTGGGTGATGCGGTCCGCCTCGACGACCCGCTTCCCGTCCGGCGCCATGTAGTTGCCGTAGGCCTTGATCCGCTCGTTCCACTTGTCGCTGCTTTTCAGGACGAGATCACAGAACGCCGTCGCCGTGTTGTAGCGGATCGCGAAGCCATAGACGTTGATCGGCTTGTCGGCCCACTCGCCCGTCAGCCCCAGCTGGCCCCAGGTGCGGATATTTTTCTCGGGGCCACGGGCAAAGTCCGGCCGCCAGTTGGTGCCGGCCCACCCACCCTCGCGCTCGGAACCAAAGATGCCGTCCAGCTGCTCCATCGTCAGGCCCTTAATCGGGTTGTCCTTGTTCACGACGATCGTGAAGGAGTTTTCCCAGCCGCCGACGTCGAACGAACCTGTGACCGCGGTGATCTCCACGGGGTCGCAATTCTTCATGCGCTCGTACGCCAGCAGGTCGTAGAAGCCCGGCTTGTGGGAAAAGATCAGGTCCGCCTGGTTGTAGTTGAGCGCCCCAAAGGAGCCGGCCGAGGTAGGGAGGTAATAGGAAAGGCGGATGCCCGGCTGGAACTTCGCAAACGCCTTTTGCCAAAATTCCCCGAGCAGGCCGTCGGCAATGTAGTTGTTGCCATGGATTTTGAGCCAGCCCGTGAGCAGCTTCTCCGGCCGGTAGTGCGGCAAACCGCTGAGGTCGAAGCGGGGCTGGTAGTAAGCCTTCTCGCCGCGCTCGCGCACGATGCGGAAGTGCTCCGCCTGGGCTTTCAACGCATTGACCTGGTCAGCCGACGGGGCTGGCTGCGCGGCGAGCGGCGTCAGCCGCGCCATCAGCAGGCCCGCGACGGCGAGCCAAGAGAGGAAGGGGTATGGGGACATGGGAAAGGGCTCCCGCTCAGTCGAGTTTCTTGAGCTGTTCCTTCAGGTACTCGGCAGGCAGCGGGTAATAGTAGCCGACCCGCGCGATGATCTCCTGGCCCTCGCGGCTGAGCACGAAACGCATGAACTCGCGCACCTTCGGGTCGAGCGGCTGGCCCGGGGCCTTGTTGACGTAGAAGTAGGCGTCGCGGATCAGCGGGTAGCTGCGGTTCGCCACGTTCTCGGGCGTCAGGGCCACGGCGCGCCCGCCCTTGTGGCGGGCAACACGCAGCACCTTCACGTTCGGGAAGTCCTTCACGTGCATGAGCGCGGCGATACCGATGGAAAACTTGTTCTTCGACAGATCCTCGAGCGGTCGCTCGCTCCACACCGCCTTGCCGGCGGCGTCGGGCGTGGCCTGCTTGGCCTCGACGTACTGCCTGAAGTTCGGGTTCCACTTGTTCGACCAGTGGAACCAGGTGCGCATGATCGCGGTTTCGAAGCCCTGCGCGCAGTAGCCGAAGGTCTCGATCTCGCGCCCCGCATACTCGGCGCCCTTCAAGCCGAGCTGGTCCCACTTGCGGAGGTTGGTCTCGGGCCCGCGCGCGTACTTCGACGTGTAGAGGTAGTTGCCGTTGACGAGGTCCCAGCCGCCGGTGCGTTCGGAACCGAAGACGCGGTCCAACTCGTCGAGGGAGATCTCCTCCAAGGGATTGTCCTTGTTCACCACGATCGCCCACGCCCACAACGAGCCGCGCTTCTCGGAACCGCCGGTCGCGACCGAGATCTCCGTCGGCATGTAGCCGAACGTGTTGTAGAACGGCATCTGGTCGGTGATCTTCGCGTCATCGCCCATCGGCGCGACGTCCGAGATGCCGCAGTATAAGCCGGCGATGCCGCCCTCGCTGCTGGTCATGATGTTGACGGACACGCGTGCCTCCGGGTGGAACTTGCGAAAGCCCTCGGCCAGCTGCCAGGTGGCGTTCTTGAGTTCGCTGCCAACGACCCGCAGGGAGCCGGCGATCTTAACCTCGGGCTGGTAGGCCGGCAGATCGCTCAAGTCCGGCGGCGGCAATTCCGTGTAGGTGCCGTAGGTGCCGAAACCATCGACGCGCAGCGTGTCCTTGATCTTGTCGAAGGCCGCGTAGCTGGGTGTCGTCGCCGTGAGTTTCTCGCGCAGCCCATTCTTGATCTGGCCCATCGTGGCGAAAGCAACCTGGTCGCGGTATTCGAGCACATTGATCGCGTTCACTTTCCCGGCCTCGCCCCGCTCGAGGTAAGCCGTGTAACGCACCAAGTGCTTTGTGCCCCGCATCGCCTCGTAAAGGGGCTTCACATAGCCTTCGACGTATTCCCCAAACCTGGCGGCGGACACCAACGGCGTGTAGGTGTTGACGACAAAGATCGATCGATTGGAGTCACGCGGCGTGAGCTCCCCGTGGGCCAGCGCATCGGCGCGCCGCACGATCAAGCCCGCGGGGAGCGTCGGCGCGCAATCCTTCTGCCACGATTCGCAGGATCCCTCGCTCAGGAACTCGAGCACCGCCAGCGACTCAAACTGCGCCGAGCGGTCGGGCTGGGATTTCTCGGCGCGACCCTGGGTCAGAAAGAGGACGTTCGACACCTGTCCCGACTGCCGCCATTTCGCAAGCAACGCCGGCAGTTCCGCCGGCGAGGGCGCGCCCGCCGGCACGCGGATCAACACGTTGGTCGGCGCAGCCGACGCCAGGAGCGCGGCGCCCATGAAGGCGGCGGCAAATTTGAGCACACGCTGGACAGAAGTGAAGGGGTTCATGCTGGGAAGGGGGATGGACGGACGGAGGCGTCCGGCAGGGGCAACTCACCGAAGGTCGCAAAATGACATGAAGCGACGCTGAAGCTTTTCTGAATTTATATTCACGTGAGAGAGGGAGGGCGAATCCTCCGGATGGGCCGAGGGTGGAGCCCGCAATCCGCGCGGGCTTGAACGCGCGGAGCGCACGTTCCACCTCATTCCTGTAGCTTCTTTAA
The DNA here is from genome assembly GCA_044224295.1 of Lacunisphaera sp. Classification (GTDB taxonomy): domain Bacteria; phylum Verrucomicrobiota; class Verrucomicrobiia; order Opitutales; family Opitutaceae; genus Lacunisphaera. Next base: position 65,959 of record JBGAKQ010000004.1, read on the forward strand.
TTGCTCTTGGACCACGGCGGCCGTCAGCGGGAGGTAGTCTCCCTCACCGCGCACATCCTCCTGTCCCTGCCGGCTAAGGATGTAGCGCAGGAACTCGCGGAGCTTGGGGTCGACTTTCGGATTCGCCGCTTCACCGCCCGGCGTATCCGGCGCGAAATACAAATAGACCGGGCGCGAAAGCGGGTACGCACGTCGCATCACGGTGTCCCGAGTCGGCCGCAGGAAAGGACCCGCCGCTGTCTCGGCCAGCGCGAGAACCTTTGTTTGGGAAGTCGCATAGCAAAGGCCAGTGTACGCGATGCCGTACGGGTCCTTGCTCAGCGCCGCCATCATTTCCTTCCGATCGGCGTATTCCCGCAGGCCCTCCGCCCAGGTGTCCGCGCCGCCAAGCACCTTTCGTTGGAAAAACGAATAGCCGCCGGGATAGAGCCCCGGGGGGCCGTAGAGATGGATCGGCTTGTCCGCCCATTCGCCTTTCAAACCGAGCTGGCCCCACGTGCGGATATTCCTCTCCGGTCCGCGAGCGACGCTCCGGTCCCACTTCATGCCCTGCCAACCACCCTCCCGTTGCGCTCCGAAAATTCCGTCGAGCTGTTCGCGCGTGAGCTGGGCCAGCGGGTTGTCCCGATGTACGAAAACCGACACGGCGAACGACTTCGACGGCACGTCGACACTGCCCGTCGCGACCTCAATTTCCACCGGCAGCATCAGTGAGCGTCGATAAATGCCATAGTACTCGAAGGTGTAGATCTGTCGCCCCATCATCGCCAGGTCGGCCGTCCACTCGCTCAAGCCGGCAATCGCCATGCCCGAGCCTTTCAGGTTATCCGCAAATGAAACACCGGGGTGATGTTTTTGAAAGCCCGCCTGCCAGCGATGAAGCAAGCCGGCCATGTGGGGACTTCCCCAGGTGCGGATGACGCCGGAGACTTTTTCGGCAGGCTGGTAATCGGGCAAGCGGGCGGATTCCGCGGCAACCAAACCTGGATTTAAAACAAACAGCGCAACCACGAATGAACACGAATGGACACGAAACCGCAGACCCCCTGAAAAGTTCGTCATCTTGAGCCGTGAAAAGGACCCAAGCGACGACACGAGTCCCCTTGGATCCTTCGCACGGCTCAGGATGACGGCAAAGGGAGGCGGCAGGTGATTCAACATTGGATCGGTTTTGGTTTATTCCCCGGCAAAATCGGACGCCTCGGTCAGTTGAGTTTTTTCAATTCGTTCGCCGCCACCTCTGCGGGGAGCGGGATGTACATGCCATCTTCCGCCACGGCCTGCTGGCCTTCGCGGCTGAGGATGTAGGCGATGAATTCCTTGAGGCGCGGCGCGAGCGGCTGGCCGGGGGGCCGGTTCAGGTAGATATACAGGGAGGTCACCAGCGGGTAAGTGCGGTCGCGAAAGCTGGCATTCGTCGGCATCACCATTGGTCCGCCGGCCCGGGCCGCGATGGCCACGGGCTTTACGCCGGGATTCTGCTCAACCACCCGCATGAAACTGAAACCAATCGCGTAACGGTTTTCGGCCACGCCACTGACGATCTGCGCATCGGCGGGCACCTCGGTGCCACCGCGCACGATCTCGTGGATCACCGGGTTCCATTTATCGCCGCCCTTGAAAACCGCGTGCTGGATCAGGCCCGACCAGCCGCTGAGCGTCGCATCGATCCCGAAAATCGAAATCGGCTTGTCCGACCACTCGCCCGTCAAACCCAGTTGCCCCCACGTGCGAATATTCTTCTCCGGACCGCGCGCGGCGTCAGCCGACCATCTTGTGCCGACCCAGCCGCCGCTGCGCTCCGCGCCCAGGATCCCGTCGAGCTGCTCGAGCGTGAGCCCGGCGAGCGGATTGTCCTTGTGCACAAAAATAATCACGCCCGGGGTGTTGCCCTTGCGCTGGTTGAATCCGCCGGTCGCAAAAACAATCTCCGTCGGTGGGTAACCATACACCGCCTCGAAGGCCTTCAACTCGGACAAGTACGCGCGCCGGCCGGCAAATGCCAGGTCGGCCGTGTCGGCCACGAGTCCATTGAACCAAGCGGGGACGGTGTATTCCTTGTAGCGCACCAATGGATGCTGCTTCAGGAAACCGTCCTGCCACAAGTGCACGAGGTGCTGCGTGAGTTCGCTATCGTGAATGCGGACGACGCCATGGACGTTCGGGGTGGTGGCGACGTAGTGCGGCACCTCCGCGGGCGTGCGCACGGCCAGTCCGGTCAGGAGCAGCAAGCACCAGAGCGCCTTGAAGAACCGCGTCTTGAGGTGGAGCACGTTGCCCCCAACGCGCTGCGGGGGTGTGAACAACACGTTCAGGGCAACGCGTTCCACCTGGGAGCACCCGATCACTTGATTTCCTTCATGGCCTGCTCGACGAAACGGTTCGTGTAGAGCGAATCGGCGGTTACGTGGTCGTTTTCGCCGGTGCGGCGGAATTTGCCCTCCTCGCTCTCGTCGAATTTCGAGTGCAGCATCGTGTCGAACACGAGTTGCACGGAAGACTTCGTGAACCGGTAATCGTGCGACACGTTCGTGAGGAACTTTCCGATTCGCGTCATTTCCGCTGCGCGGTCCTTGCCATTGAACCAGGCCGCCGGCAGCTGCGCGGCAATCTCCTCGGCCGAGTGCGCGTTCATGAAGCGCAGCGTGCGCACGTAGGCATTCACGAGGTGCTGGACGGTGTCCGGATGAGCGGCGACGAAGTTATCCGAAACGAACACGCACTGCGCCGGCCATTCGTCGCCCAGGGCCTTCACCGTGCCCGCGCGGTTGGTGAGGTCGAACAACACCGATACGTGACCGCTGGCGACCAGGGAGGAGGTCATCGGCTCCATGAACGCGAGCACGTCCACCTTCCCGTCCTTGAGGCCTTGCAGGATGTGTTCAAGCCGGCCCTCGACTTCCTGATTCACGGGCGAATAACTATTCGCCGGCAGCCCGGCTTGGTGTGCCATGAGATTCATCAGCGTGCTCTTGGTCGCGTAGCCGGCGCCTTCCGCGATGTTGCGTCCTTTGAAGTCGGCCGGGCTTTTCACCACGTCCTTCAGTCGATTGGCAACGAGGACTTTCATGCCCGGCGAGTCGCAGACTTTTAGCACGGCCTTGAGCGGCATGTTGTGGCGGTTGCCGAAAACCACGTGGTGAAACCAATGGTACGACGCATCGAGTCGACCGTGCACTAGCGGATCCTGCATGAGGTAATCCTCGGAGGACACCGACTCCACTTTCACCAACTCGATCACGAGGCCTTCGCGCTCGAAGTGACCGAGGCTGGTGCCGAGTTCAGTGATGAGGGGGTCGATCACACTCAGGCGGACTTTGGTGAGAACCGGTGAGGCCGCCACTTGGGCGAGCAGGAGAAACGCAACAGCGCAAGCGCTGATGAAACGAAGAGACTTGGATTTCATGGTGAACAAAAACTGGAGCCCGCTCGCAGGCGCTTGCGCCCGCGTTTCCAAAGAATCTCCGATCGCTTGCCGCAGGCCCCGACAACGTTCGGCGAACATAGAATAAAAAGCCGCCCGTCACACGTGAGCATGACGGGCGCGAGGGGTAACCAAAAACTCAACGCTTAGAAATGCAGGCCGACCGAGAAGGTCAGCTTGCGTTGCTCGCCGACGTTCAGGACCTGCGCTGAGAAGGCGGACGAGACGTAGCGCTTGTCGAACAGGTTCTGGATATTGAGCGAGAGATCGTAGCGCTTCCACTTGTAGTAGAGCGAGCCGTCCACGCGGGTCCAGTCCGGCATCTTGAAGTAAACCGCCGACGTCGGATCGCCGGCCCAAGCCTCGCCGACGTACACGATACCCAGGCCGGTGCCTAGGCCCTTGAAGGTGCCGGACGGGAAGTTATAACGTGTCCAGAAGTTGGCGGTCTTGCGCGGGGCATTGATCAAGTCCTTGTCGACCGACTCGGGATTCTTCTCGGACTTGGTGATGCGGGCGTGAGAATAAGCGCCACCCGCCTGCAACTGCCAGTTCTTAGCCGGCTGCCAGCGCAGCTCGAGTTCAAGGCCGCTGGAGGTCTGCTCGCCGTCGAGACGGGAGATCGCGGCGCCCACGGCGGCAGAGCCGGTGGCAACCGTAAAATTTTGACCGGTCGGGACCACGACGTTCGTGCGAGTGATTTCGTAGCCCGCGATGGACGCATTCAACGTCTTGTCCGAATTCTCAAACTTCAGACCGACTTCGTATTGCTCGCCAGTTTCCGGGGGAAAGCCTGTGTTGCCGTTGATATCGTAGGCGATGTTCGTCTGGGGCTTGATCGACTGGCTGAAGCTGGCGTAAGCCGAGAGCCGGGAGGTGACATCGACCACGGTGCCTAGTTGCTTGGTGTAGGCGTCCATCGTGGTGTTGCCGACGGTGGCCTTAACCTTGTCGATTACCTCGACCGTCTGATGGTCGTGGCGGACGCCCGCCGAAACATGGAAGCGGCCCATGACCATCTGGTCGGACAGGTACTGGCCGAAGGCGGTCTGGTTGGTCGCCTGGTCAGTGGCACCCGTGCCTTCCGCTGGGTAGGCGACTTGGTCGAGAACCGGATTGATCAAGGTAATTGCATTCACCAGAGCTTGGTTCGGACCGAAGGCGAGCCGCTTGTTACCGAAGAACTCCCAGCCGCCGCCGGAGCCGACGATCACCGTGTGCTTGATCGGGCCGGTCGTGAAATTCCGAAACGCGTTTGCGTCGATGTAATTGTAGCGGTGGCCGTTTTTGACGTGGTTGAACTGACGGCGGATCAGCGAAGTCGGCGTGGCGTAGCGCGAGGTCGGCGACCACACGTTGGCGTTGTTGAAGGTAAGCTCTTTAACGTCATCCACGTGCCAGACCGAGCGCGATTGCAGGCGGAACTGCCAGTTCGCGCCGAGGCTGGTCTTGAAGAAGGTCGAGATCGCCGAACCATCGTCCGTCGATTGATCGCCGTGATCGTTGTAGACCGTGTTGAGAGGCGCGGTGACAAAGGTGGCGTTGTCACCATAGGCGGCGGTGGTGGTCGCGACGCCGCCGATCGTGAGGACGACCGGGGTGCTGGTGAAGATCGGCATAACCCCGTCATCCTGGCGACGACGGTCTTGGCTGTTCTCCATCTTGACCGTGAACGAGGTGTCGGCACTCCACTTGTAAGTCAGTGAGGGATAAACGGAGTAGTTGCGCCCCCAGTTGCCCGGACGCGAAGACGGCGTGCTGCCGGCATCAACGACCAGGCGGTAGAAGAGATGTTTGAATCCCGGCACCGGACCCGTGTTGTCGAAGCTGAAGGTGTTGGTGACCTTCGAGCCGAAATCGTTGAATTCGCCCGCATAGAAACCAGCGGTGAACCGGAGGTTCGTCTCCTGCTTTTCCTTGGGGTTTTTCGTGACGATGTTCAGCAGGCCGCCGGGGTTCATCTGGCCGTAGAGCACGCCGTTCGGGCCCTTGAGGAACTCCATGCTGTCGACGTTGACCGCGCTCGTTGCCGCCTTCTTCAGCGTCGGGCCCATCAAGCCGTCGAACTGGATGTTCTGCGTGTAGCTGCCCGTGTTGGGAAAGCCGCGGAACGTGAAGCCGTTGATGTTGCCCTGCGATTGGTTGGCACCGACGACGTAGCCGAACACGTCAACCAGGGTCACTGCATTGCGGTCGGTGATCGCCGCGGAGTTCATCACCTGCAGCGAGGCCGCGAGGTCCTTCAGCTCCATCGGGATCTTGGACGCCATCGTGGACGTCTGCTGGTGGTAGCTGTCGATGGCCGTCGTGACCGTGTACTTCTCGAGTTGCACGACGTCATCGCCAACGGGCTTGACCGCCTCCTCGACGGGTTTGACCGGGGCTTCCTGCGCCCACAGGGAGAGGGCGGGCGAAAGCAATAAAGCAGCCAAGAGGCTGCGAGTGGACGCGCGGCCCTTGCGGACGGACAGTGGGTTGGGGCTCATGTGCTGCCGGGTATTAGGGTAAAACGAGTGGGGGTGACCAACGCTGACAGGGACAAAGTACGGTATTCCACTAAAACCAATCTGAACCCTTCCTTAAATCCGGTTAAGGCAGGGCGGGAGCGACGGCGAGGCGAGCGGATTCGACCGCCCGCTCAAATGAACTCAGCGGTTGGTAGCCGAGCACGCCCTGGCCAACCGCGGCCTGACCTTCCGGAGAGAGGGCGTACCGCAGGAATTCGCGGGCGAGTGGTTCGACCGGCTGGCGCAGATAAATCAGGAGATGCCGGTCCAACGGGTACTCTCCTGCCCTGACCGTCTCCGCGGTCAGCGGAACCGGCGCGACACCCGTCGTGGGTGCCAACGCCAGGCATTTCACGCCGGGGATTGTGCGCATGCCCGCGGCGAATCCGATTGCCGCAGGATCCGCCGCCACCCGCGCCATCACCTCCGCGGACTGGCCTGCCCCGACGAATTCAACGGCAAAATCTCCGCCCCCGAGGACGCGTCGGCGGAAAAACAACCCCAACGCGGTGTCCGCACGCAATCCATGCAGATGCCAGGTTTGCCCCGCGCGGCCTGAGAAGATTTCCGCGAGCTCCGGCAGGGTCAGTGACGCCAGCGGATTGTCGCGATGGACCACAATTGCCAGCGGACCGCTTAAGGCTCGTGGGTCGAGCGACGCGTGGGCCACGCGAATCGCCAGCGGTTCGCTGCTCGCGCGCGCGCGGTACTGGGCGAGTTCCTCCGGTGAAAACTCCGCGCCCATCGGCGCCACCAAGGTCGTGTCACTCATCAATGCGGGCGGACCGGTTCGGGTGCCCTTCAAAACCGGCGAGAAGCGCAGGCCGGGATGCCGCTGTGCAAAACCCGCGCAGAGCGCTGTCACCATTTCCGTCATGTCGTTGTAGCCGACAACCGCGATCGATCCATCGGCGTTGAGATACCCGGCGCCGGCACGAGGCTCGAGGCGACTGGCCGCCGGGACGGGCAAGGGATGAAATCCCTGCCGATCAGCTCCGATGGCCTGTTGCCCGGCGGGACTGAGCGCATAGGCGACAAAAGCGCGCGTCGCCGCATCAGGGTTGGCGCGCGTCAAGAGGTAGAGCGTGCGCGTCAGTGGATACGCACGGCTCGCCACCGCCTGTTCGGTTGCCTCGACGAATGGCCCGTCGGCCGATTCGCCCAAGGCAACCGGTTTCACGCCGGGCATCGCGTACGCGTCTCCGCTATAGCCGATTGCGCCCTCATCGGAGGCAACCCCCCGCACAATCTGCTCAAGGGCCTGACCGCTTTCCGCGCCGTCCACATATTCGCGCAAGTCTGCCCGCCACCCGCGCCCGGCGAGTAGCCGCGTTTCGAGGAAGTTTACGACACCGGGCGGGTTGCCGGTCTCGCGACGCACCTTCATGCCGTGGACCGTGATCCTTCGGGCCGACCATTCACCGGTCAGCCCGAGGTCACCCCAGGTGGCCGCGTGGCCGCCTTGACTGAAAATGTCGCGTAGCTGCGCCATCGTCAGTCGCGCCAACGGGTTTCGCTGGTTCACAAAAATTACAATCGCATGCGTGCCGCCCTTCGTCGCGCGGCTGCCGGTGGCGACCGGAATCAGCAAGGGCTCGCTGCCCGCCAGTTCGGCGATTCGGTCGCGTTCACCCGCGAAAAGTTCGCGGGGAAACGGGGCCACCTTCACTTCACCCCGCCCGAGCGGATCGGCAAAGTCCGCCGAGAATTTGGCGCGGAGCGTGATGCGCGCCCGCATGTCCGGATGCAGCTCGGAAAATCCGCGAGTCCAAGCCGACATCAAGCCGTCCATGCTTTCCGCGCTCGCGACCGGCAAGTCGGCTGCCCGCAAAAAACAAGCGCCCAACAGGACGGCGATCGCCGGGAAGAGAAACATGAGTAAGGTGGAACCCGCGCTCCGCGCGGGTTTGGCTGTCACCTGAGAATAACGCGAAGAGTTAATCTGCGTGAAACGGTGCGAACGCGAAACTGGCCTTACCGTCTAAGGGCGCCCTGAAAACTCGCGCGGAGCACGAGTTCCACCTTTTGAGATTCAATCCAGCTTTGCCAGCTCCTCCTTCACGACCTCCGGCAACAGCGGCATGAAGACGCCTTCGGCGGAAACGACGTCCTGGCCCTGCTTGCTCAACACGAGCTTGAGGAACTCCTTGATCTTCGGCTCGAGCTTCGTGCCCGGCGGACGGTTCACATAGATGTACACGTAGCGACTGAGCGGATAAGTGTGGTTATAGACCGTTTCCAGCGTCGGCATGATGAATGGATCGCCTTCCTTCACTGCCAGCGGGACGACGCGCACGTCGGGCGTGAGGTTGGCGAGGAGCGCGTAGGTGATGCCGCCGAGCTGCGTGCGCATGTCGTTCGACGCGACGGTGAACGCATGGGTGAACCCCTGGCCCTTGACGTTCTGGATGCCGTCGCGCCACTCGCCCCAGTTGAGGACCTTCCACTTCACGAATTGCTCGATGCCATTGGGTGGCTTGAGGCCATACGGGTGAATCGGACGGTCGGCCCACTCTCCGGTCAGGCCGAGTTCGCCCCACTTGGTGACCGGCTTGAGGCCGAGCTTCGGTTCCTTGGCGTAGATCGCCTCGAGTTGCGCGAAGGTCAGGCCCTTGATCGGGTTGTCCTTCGCGACGAGCACGATCGACGTCGCCGTCTTGCCGAGGGAACCAAGACTGCCGGTGGCAACCTTGATCGCAAAGGGTTCATAACCGTACTTCTTCACGAAGTCGTCATGTTCCTTCGGCAGGGCTTCGCGACCGACCGGCGCCAGGTGCGCGATGCCGGCCGTAAGCGCGGGCACGCCGGAGCCGGAGGCGCGCGCTTCCATCGTCACGCTCAGCCGGGGATAGGCCGCGCGGAACAGCTTGATCCAACCGAGCGTGATCTCGTCCATGATGTCAGCCCCGACGAGGTTGAGTTCCTCCTCGGGCACGGATTCCACGGGACCGGGTTTCCAAACCGGAAGATTCTTGTCCGCCGGAATGTGATGTTCGACCGCCGCGTATTTCAGCGCGTAGGCCGAATTGAAAACGCCGAACCAAACGGCGGCCGCCCAGACGAGGCGGCGCGCGGAAGTGCGAGACAAGAGGTTCATGGGGTAAAGCGAAGCGAGGTAGGGTTACTTGCGGGTGTACGTCAGCAGCGTGAAAGTATCCTTGAAGTACTTGTTGGGGTAGAACGGTGAGACGCTGGTTTTGATGGGCTTGGCCGGATCCGCAGTGCCTTCGGCGGTAACGAGGTAAACCGTCTTCGTCTTCGGATCGAGCGCCATGGTACGAGCCCACGGGCGGGTCGTTGGGGCCTCCGACAATTTGTACGTGTTGGCATCCACCTGCTGGATGATCACGAGCGTACCGTCCCAGCCGTTGGCGGTGTAGATTTTCTTCGTGTCCGGATCGAAAACGATGGAGTCGTTGTTCAGGCCGATCGGGGTCTCCGCCACGATCTTGCCGTCGCGATCGAACACGAGCAGCGCCGCATCGCTGCCGCGGGTGGTGACGAAGACGCGTTGGTTGGCGCGGTCGTACGCGACGCTGTTCGGCTTCACATGCTTGCCGATCGACCATTCGCCGACGACTTTGCGGGCGCGGGCATCGATCTTGAGGACCTTGTCCTTGTCCCGCAGGGCCGTGTAGTAGAAGCCCTCGCCGTCCGCCACGCTGCCCTCGATGCTCTCGCTGTCGATCTTGAGGACCCCGTTCACGGCACCGGTCTGCGCGTCGAGGAAGGACACCTGGTTGTTGTCACCCTGCGTGACCAACAACTGTTTCGTGGCCGGATCGTAGAACGCGTTGTCCGCCGTTTCGCCGGCGCTGACGCTCCCGATCTTTTTCAGGGTCGAGGCCGAGATCACCAGCAGCGTGCCGTCCTGCTTGACCACGTATCCGCGGTCGAGTTCGGGAATCAGCACGGTGGAATTGCCCCCTTTCGAGTCCTCGATGGCGCCGGTCAGCTTCTTCGCCTTGGCGTCGTAGATCAGGATGCCGTCATCCCGCCGCGCGATCAGCAGCCGGTCATGGGCGGAATCGTACGTGAGATAGTCCCACGACGGCGCCGACGGGCTCGGGATGACGAGGGCGGACGCGAGTTGATAAAACGGTTCGGCTGCGAGGCCGGACCAGCCGAGGACCGCCAGGGCGGCCAGCTTGAGTTTCATGGAAGACGGAACGGGCCGAGGTTACTTGGCGGGCGCGAAGAGGGACTCGTAGGTCGGGATCTGCTTCTGCAGCTCGTCGCGGAGCTTGGTGCCCTTGGCGAAGAACTCGGCCTCGAGCTTCGAATTGCTGCCGGTGGGCGAGAAATCGGGGTTCTTGTACGCGGCCACCAGCAGGCCAACGTTCTCGCCCGCGGCGTCGCGCAGCGGCATCATCATGACGAATTTCTTGGCGGGGTCCTTCAGGCGGTGCCAGCGGGGATCGAGGATCGTGATGCCGAGCTCGATGATCATGACATCATCCGGATCATCGGGATTGCCAATGCGCTCCGGGAACGAGCCGGCGAACATCGTGTAGACCTTGGACATGCCCGGGGGCACGCCGTGGAACGTGATGCTGATCAGTTCCGGATGGGCGGCCATGATCTGGTCGGAGAGGACCTGCGCCTGGATCTTGTGGGCCGGCGGAGTCCAGTTTTTCTTGGGCGCCTCGGCCGCGACGAGTGCGACGGAGCCAAGCACGAGGAAAGCGAGCAATTTGACGAGAGTCTTCATGGGTGAAGCGGAGTAAGAGTTGGGGTTCGACCGCCGACCCTACCTTGCCCGGCTTAACCGAACATTTATCGGTGCTTAAAAATGTTTCAGGTAGCGCCGGGCGTTTCGCGTTTGCCTCGGCACCGGGGAGCCCGGTCAAATGCCGGCCAGTTTTCCCTGCGATGAGTTTTTCGACCGCCGACCTGATGGACGCCCATGGCGACAGCCTCCAGAGCTGCACGCTTCAATTTCGGCAGTTCGGTGCGCGCCACGTTTTCTCCGGCCGGGCCCGCACCCTCCAAACGTTCGAGGACAACGCGCTCGTGCGAGAATTGCTCGCGGCGCCCGGGGACGGCGCCGTGCTGGTGGTCGATGGCGGCGGCTCGCTCGCGACCGCGCTGATGGGAGACCAGCTTGCCGGCCTCGCCCTGCGGAATCAGTGGGCCGGGGTCATCCTGAACGGGGCGGTCCGCGACACCGTCGCGCTGGGAAAATTGGACCTCGGCATCAAGGCCCTGGGCGCAAACCCCCGCAAAAGCGCCAAGGCGGGCCTCGGGGCGATCGACGCGCCCGTGAGTTTTGGTGGCATCCGGGTGACGCCTGGTTCGTGGGTCTATTCCGACGAAGACGGCCTCGTCGTCAGCCCACGGCCGCTGGTTTGACCGTCTGCGCCGGAAAGTGCCGGACGTTCGGGGTCGGCGAACGCCGCCTTGCCTCGCGGGTGGCGGGCGTGAGAACCTGCGGGATGTCAGGGGCCCTCGCCTTTCCTTTCCGAAGCGCCGCATGAAAACGGCCGCGTCGGTCACCGTAGAACCGCTGCCGCGGGGCCGCCCCGCGTGGGAGATCCCGCTGGTCGTCGCGCTGCTCGCGGCGGCGGTCTGGGCCGCGTGTTTCGCGTTTCCGGCGGTTTGGATCATCACCGGCATCGGGGAACCCGACAAACCGTTCCTCGACCTGCGCAATCTGATCAGCGCCGGCGAATCGCTCCAACGGGGCCTCGACCCGCACGTCACCAATCCGCTCGATCCCTACCACCGGTTGCACGGGTTCTCCGACTGGTGGTTGGTGATGGGGAAACTTGGCGTAACCGGCAGCGACCTCGTCTGGATCGGCACGCTGCTGTTGGTCCTCGTGTTGGTGGGCGCGGGCTGGGTCAGCCGACCGACCACGTGGCGCGAAGGCCGCGACCTGCTGCTCGCCCTGGTCTCCCCACCCCTGCTGATGGCGGCCCACCGCGCGAACCATGACTTGGTGGCCTTCGTCCTGATGTGCGGCTCGCTCGTCGCCCTACGGCGCGGCGGGGCCGTTGCCCGGTCAATTGCGATTGTGCTGCTCGCGGTCTCCGCGGTGCTGAAGTACTTTCCCCTCGCGGCGGTCGTCTTGCTCATCGAGGCCCGCACGCGCCGCGAGTTGCTTCGCTGGATCGTGCTCTACGTCGGCGTGCTCCTCGTCGCGTGGCCCAGCCTCGAACGCAGCCTCGGCGTGGCCGCCGCGAACCAACCCGCGCCGGCGTGGCTGTACGCGTTCGGCGCGCCCGTGATTTTCCGAAACCTCGAATGGAGTCATGCCAACCTGCTTGGCTGGCTGATCACGGCCGGATTGGCCGCGGTGATTTTGTTGCGCCCGCGCCCGGCGACGGATCCGGCCGCCGCCATGCGGCCCTCGCCGGAATTCCTCGGCGGGGCGATCATGCTGGTGGGCTGTTTCCTGCACGGTTCCTCCTACGCCTACAAATGGGTCTTCTCGTTGTGGCTGCTGCCGTGGTGGTGGGGACACGCGGATGGGCCGGGCAACGAGAATTCCCGCCGCTGGCAGCGCCGCCTGTGGCTCGCGGTGTTGTGGTTCGAGGGCCTCGCCGCCATCGCGATCAACCTGGCCGCGAACTATGCGGGTCTCGCGGCAACCGACGGCCTGCGCCTGCTGGCGGTCGCGCTGACCGTCGCGCAAATCCTCAACTGGGCCCTCATGGTCTGGCTGGCGCGCGAACTCTGGATTTACGCACTGGGCCAGTGGCAGCGCTGGCGTCTCGCCTGAGGCCGCGTCATTCCGACTTCCCCGCCGCCGCCCGCCGCTGCTAAATCAACGCAATGCATTCCGCCGCCGAGCCGGCCCCCGGAAACGGGGCCATGAACAAAGCCGATCACCTGATCGCCGGCGGGCTCAGTGTGCTGCTCGCGCTGTGGCTGCTGCCGTTTGCGCGCCTGGGCTTCGATCCCCACCACGACGGCATCATGCTCAAGCCGGCGCTGGACGTCCTTTCCGGCCAAACGCTGTTTCGCGACACGTTCATGCAGTACGGGGCGCTGAGCTGTTACCTGCAGGTCGGCGCGCTTGCGTTCCAGCCCACGCTCCTGGCCCTGAAGTGGCAGACGGTTCTCGCGTACGCGGTCACGTTCTATCTGTTGTACGCCACCTGGCGCACCATTCTCCCGCGCAGCCTCGTCATCCTTTCCTGCGTGCTGTGCGCATTGTTCCTGCCGGCCTATGAGAAGAACTGGCTGAACGAACCGTGGATCCTCACGCCGTGGTCGTCCGTGCTGGCCATGCTTTTCCAAGTCTGGGCGTTGCACGCGACGCTGCGGATCATCCACCATGACCAGGCGCGCGCCTGGAGCGGGCTGCTCGGCGTGGCGGTGGCCGCGACGTTCTGGTGCCGGCAACCCGTGGGCATCGTCACCGCCGGGGCCGTGGGGCTCGTGGGCCTCGCGCTTTGGCGCAGCGGCTGGCGTCCTGCCGGCACGCCGGCGCGCCGGATCATCCTCGGGATCGTGCTCGCATTCCTTGCGGTGAACGCGGTGTTCCTGGCGACCATTGCGCTGACGGGATCGTTTGATGAATGGTGGTACCAAAACTTCGAGTGGCCGCGCCGGTGGGCGCGTGACATCGGCAGCGGCGAAAGCTGGTGGGGCAGTTTCCACATGTTTCTCTTCCCGCGCCAGGCGGCGGTGCTGCTCGCCTTTGGTTTCGCGCTCTACCTCCCGGCCATCGTTCGCCGTTTCGGGACCACGCTGCCGGCCAACGCGGTTCGCGCCTACTTTGTGGTCATCGCGATCGTCTGCGCGTGGCAGCACCAGAACCTGCGCCTCGCGCTGTCTTGGCGTGACGGCGGTTGGACGCTCCTCCTGCCCGCGCTCATAGCGACGCAGGCGATGGTCAGCGGCCTGACGGCCTTCTTTGGGAAAGCGGAGCCCGGGCGCGCGCCGGAATATTTCTCGCTCGGCGCGATTGGCGCGGTGGCGTTGAGCGCGCTGGCCCAGTATTACCCGGCGCCGGACGCCTGGCATGTGTTCTGGTCGCTGGCTCCGGGCCTTGGCCTGGCGGTGTATGTGCTTTGGCGCTGGTCGGGTTGCAGTCCGACCGTGGTGACGGTGGGCATCGTCGCGACGCTGGCGCTTTCGTTTGTCGGCAAGGTCCGGGCGACCGGTGAGTTGCTGGCGGAACCGCGGGTGACGCTGGAATCGCCGGTGGTCCTGCGCGGCATCCGGGTTCGTCCCGCCGAGGCCGACATGATTGGGCGCATCGATCGTGTGGTTTCAGCGGCGATGCAGCACCGGCCCGATGTGCCGGCGGTCATGTCCGGCAACGATGCCTTGCTCCTCTGCACCGTGCGCAACCTGCGCAACCCGTCGCCCTATTTCATCATGTGGCCGGGCCTGGTGGGCGCCGAGGCCAACCGCGCCCGCTGGGCGTTCATCGCGCAGGAGCGCCCGCTGATTTTCCTGCACAAGGCGAACTGGTCGGCGGTCAACGATTTCTATCGACGCGACCGCTATGTCCCGTTGCTTTACCTACCCGAAATCGCCATGGAGATCGCCGCGCCCCAAGAGCTTGCTGATGCCATGGACCTGAAGGCCTACGGCGCCAATCCCGCCGCGGCGCCGGTCACGAAGCCATGAAAAAAATCAGCGTCGTAAGCGGGTGTTACAACGAGGAGGACAACCTCGAGGAATTGGTGCGCCGGGTCTGGGCGGTGGCGGCGAAATTCCCGGCCTACGAATGGGAGTGCCTGATCATCGACAATTGCTCGACCGATCGCTCGCCGGAAATCCTCCGGGGCCTCGCGGCCGCGAACCCGCGGGTGAAGGTCATCTTCAACGCGCGCAACTTCGGGCACATCCGGTCGCCCTACCACGGCATCCTGCAAGCGAGCGGTGACGCGGTGATCTTCCTCGCGTCGGACCTCCAGGACCCGCCGGAACTGATCGAGAAATTCATCCCGCTCTGGGAACAGGGCTGGAAGGCCGTCGCCGCCGTGAAGAACGAAAGCGCGGAGTCGCCCCTCTTCTTCCTCGTGCGAAAAGTGTACTATCGGCTGGTCGCGCGCCTGGCCGACGTCGACCTCCTGCTGAATTTTACCGGCTTCGGCCTTTATGATCGCGCCCTGGTGGAGCACCTGCGGGCGAGCGAGGACCCCTATCCGTACCTGCGCGGGCAAATTTCCGAGATCGGCTATCCCGTGGTGCGCGTGCCGTTCTTCCAGCCGCGCCGGACACGCGGGTTCACGAAGAACAATTTCTACACGCTGTTCGACATGGCGATGCTGGGCTTCACCAACCACACCAAGGTGCCGCTGCGGCTGGCGACGATGGTGGGGTTCCTGATGTCGATGCTCTGCCTCGGGCTCAGCGTCGGCTACCTGATCTACAAGCTCATCAACTGGGACAGCTTCTCGCTCGGCATGGCGCCCGTCGTGGTGGGCCTGTTCTTCATCGGCTCGGTGCAGCTGTTCTTCATCGGCGTGCTGGGCGAATACATCGGCGCCATCCACACCAAGGTGACCAAGCGGCCGCTCGTCGTGGAACGCGAGCGCCTGAATTTCTAGTCGGTTACGTCCGCGGCGGCGGAATGCGCAGGCGCGTCGACCACGCCACCAGGTCCGCCCACAGGCCGGCTTCGACGGGAATGCCCGCGCGCTGGCGTTCCTCCGCCGTGCGGTATTCCGGCTCGCCGGGCGTGAGCACGCCGGCCTGCTGCGCCTTGACCTCCGTCACCGCGGCCAACAACGCCCCGGCGAGGAGCGCGCCACCCGCGAAGCGCTGCGGGTCGATCGCGAGCATGAACGACCCCAGGCGCCGCGGCTGGTCGAGTTCCGCGTACATCGGCGCGATGTGCGGCCCGAAGGCCATGCCGTTCAAGGGCCCGCACAGCATGTCGATCGCGAACGCGAGCGCGTAGCCCTTGTGCTCGGCGGTGGGTTTCACCGCGACGATCTTCTCGGCATCGGTGCTGTCCGCGCCCGCCGCATCCACCCCCCAGCCGGGCGGAACCGGCCGGCCTTCGCGGCGGGCGTTCATGATGCGGTTCCACGGGACGATGCTGGTCGCGAGGTCCACGCATAACGGGCGGTCGGGCGTCGGACCGGGGAAGGCGATCGAGATGGGGTTGGTCCCGAAAAACGCGCGGTTGCCGCCGTGGGGCGTCACAAACGAATCCGAGTGCGTGAACGCGATGCCAATCAAACCCGCGCGGGCGGCCTGGCGGGTGTACAAACCGATCGCGCCGCAGTGACTCGAGTTCGCGACGCCAACCGCCCCGACGCCGGCTTCGGCCGCGAGGGTGATCGCGTGACGCATCGCAAACTCGCAAACCACGAAGCCGAGTCCATGCCCGCCGTCGACCTGGCCCGTGCCGGCCGCCGTGCGCGTGAATTGCAACGGCGGATTCCCAGCAATCGAGCCGAGCGAGAGCCGGTTCAGGTAATGCGGCACGCGCGCGACGCCGTGCGAATCGATGCCCCACAGGCTGGTTTGCACGAGCATGCCGGCCGTGAGCTTGGCGCCGTCCGCCGAAACGCCCGCCGCCTGCAGGGCGGACGCCACCCAGGATTCGAGCGACGGGGCCGGGATGGATTGCGGCGCGTTCATCACGGAGTCTCCGGCGGCAGGTACTTGGCGACCTGCGCCGCCACCTCGGGGGCCAGCGGCGGAAGCATGCGGTAGAGGGGATTCGACGCCATCTTGCCGTCCGGCAGAATCCGGCTCGAAACCGCCGGCCAGTTGGGTTGCTCGGGATCCACGGGCACCACCCACGCCGCCGGCCCGGGCGCGGCGAGTTCGTTGGTGAGGGCGGCCACCGTCATGCCCGCGGCGTCAAGCCGGCGGGCGGGAATGCCAAATGCCTGGAACAGCGCCACCCAATCGGGAAAACCGAGCCCCGTGGCTTCGTCGCAGCCGACGTAGGCGCCGCCGAAAAACTTGCGTTGTGTCGCCCGAATCGAGGCGTAGCCGCCATTGTCGAGGATGAAGATCTTCAGCGGCAGGTTGTGTTTCCGCACCATCGCGAGTTCCTGCAGGTTCTGCGCGAAACCGCCATCGCCCTCGGTCAGGATCACGCGCTGTCCGGGCCGCGCAAAGGCCGCGCCGATGGCGGTGGCCAGGCCCCAGCCCATGCTCGCGAACGCGGGACTCAGCGTGGCGTACTGCCGGGCGGCCACTTCATACACCTGCAGCGAGCCGGTAAACGTTCCGCCGCTCGAGCAGAGCGCCAGCACATCGTCCGGCCGCGCGGCCTTGGACAAATTGTGCAGGAATTGAAACGAGGAGTTTTCCCCGGCGTGCGCCTGGTTGGCCGGCTCAAGCACCGGCAGCAGCGCGCGCGCCTTGCGGACGTACTCGCCCCAGCCCGCGCGGTCGGGCCAGCGCAGTTGCGGCAGCAGCGCCTGCCAGACGGCGTCCGGCGGCGCGTCGATGCCGCGGGCGATGGGCGGATGTCCCTTCGCGAGTTCCGCGGCATCGGGATAAACCTGCCAGAGTTGCGCGCGGGGCGCGTACTCCTGCCAGTTGAAGCCGGTTTGCTGGAGGTCCAGTTGCGCGCCGAGCGCAATCACGACGTCCGCCTGGGCGATGAGCAGGTTGGCCGCCCGTTGTCCGCCCCAGGTGCCGGGACGTCCGCCAAAAATCGGGGAGCTGCTCGGCACGCGGTCGATCGCCGAGGTGGTTGTCATCACCGGGATCCCCAACCCCTCGAGCTGCGGCAGCACGTTCCAGACGGCGGCCCGGGAAAGCAAACCGCCGAGCAACAGGACCGGTCGTTCGGCGGCGTTCACGAGCGCCGCGATCCCGCGGGCTGCAGTGACGATCCCCGTGGAATCGACCGGCATCGTCGCGACGGGCGCGGCCGCCTCGAGGGCGGCGCGGTCCACCTGGGCGCCCTGCACATCGAGGCACACCTCGATGACCACCGGGCCGGGATGCGGGGCGCGCGCGGCCGCGACGAGTTGGGTAAACTCCGCGCGCGGGATGGGCGCACGCAGGCAGCGACTGTGAACGGCAATCGGTTTCGTCAACGCCTGCCCGTCAATTTCCTGCACCCCCCGCTGGCGCAACGGCGGCGTCAGCAGATCGCTTGTTTTCACCTGTCCGGCGATCACCAGCAATTCGCGGCGCTCGGTGTAACAGGCGGCGACGGCCGTGAGCAGGTTGGTGATGCCGGGGCCCGTCGTGACGAGCACGAAGGCGCGTCCGGTGGAGGCGCACTCGTTGAAATGCTCGGCCGCGATGCCCGCGGTCATCTCATGTACGACCGGGATGCACTTGAAGCGGCTGCGGAAGCCGTCGATGAGGTGCATGCTGCCGCCGCCCGCGACCATGAAGCAGTGAGTGTAGCCCGCTGCCACGAGCCAATCGCCCAGCAGTTCCGAGTACTTGATGCGGTGCTTGTCGTTCATGCGGGGGGCAAAATGTTTCGTCGGGTCAGCCCAGCGTCCGGCCCGCGCGGCTGACGTGGAGGACCTCGAGCGCCGCGGTGCACACGACGGGGCCTGCGCCCACCTGGCGCAGTGGCACGGCCTCGCCGATTTCGGCGAGGACCCGGCGGTCCCGGGCGAGCCGCCCCAGCACCGGCACGATCAAGCCGTCATGGCCGGCGCCGCCGGAAAAGTCCGCGCCCGCGGAAACGGCCTGCACGCGCAGTTCGAGTTCCTTGAAACGAAACGGCGCGCCGCGATGGCTGATGGTGCGCAAGGGCGCGTAATCGAATTCGCCCGTGTCGCGCGAATACTGCCGCGCATCCTCGTAGCCCTGGCCCGCGCGCCCAAAGTTGTCGCGGAAACGCAGCAGGTCGCCCTTGAGCGGCGGCGTCTCCACCTCCATCAGGCAGCAGCCGCCTGCGCCGGCGGTCGTCATATGGAACACGCCGGGCTCGAGCACCACCGCGTGCCCCGCCGTCAGCGCGTAACGATCGTCGAACGTGGAGCAAAGCGCGGAGCCGGCGAGCACGATGAGGGACGTGCGCTTGCGCGCGTGACAGTGCATCGACGTGGCCGCGCCGGCGTTCAGGTGCAGCACCCACACCGCCACCGCGGTGTTCTGGTGCCAGAGGTATTCGTAGCCCCAGGGTTTGCGCACCACCACGTTGGAGTAATCAAACTCGTTCGCCACCGGCGAGGCCTCCGTGCGCAAGCGCGAGAGGTTCTCGAAGTCTGCCAGGGTGGGGAAAACGCGTTTGACCACGACAAAAACGCCGGCTCAGGCCGGCGGGGTGAGGCGCGAATAGGTTTCCAACGTTGCCTTGAGCCACTCCGGGTTGTTCCGGAAATGCGGGGCCGTGACGAGGTTTCGGTCCACGACCACCGGCGCGGCTTCATACAGCGCGCCGGCATTGATGAGGTCGTCGGCGCAGCCGGGATAGCAGGTCGCGCGGCGGCCGCGCAGGATGCCCGCGGAAACCAGCACCCACGGCCCGTGGCACACGCTGCTGATCACCTTGCCCGCCGCGTCGAAGGCGCGGAGGAACGCCAAAACATTTTTGATCTGGCGAACGCGATCAGGCGACTCGTACCCGCCGGGCACCACGACGAGGTCGTAGTCGCCGTCGCGAATCGTCTCGGCGTCCACCGTGGCCGCGATCGGCAGGCCCCATTTTCCCGTGGTGTCCTTGCGGCCTTTCGTGGCGACGTCCACCGTGAAGCCCGCTTCCTGCAGGCGATAGTACGGGTAGGCGAACTCGGTGTCCTCCACCCCCGCGGCGAGTATGATGACCGCTTTCTTCATTGTTTGACCGGCGGGGTTGACTGGCCGCGGCTCAGCGAGAGCCAGGGACGCTCATTCTCCATGTAAAGGCGCGTCACGGTCTGCAGGTCGCGCTCGGTGTCCACCGCCTGCCAGTAACCCGGATGCGGGAACACGCCCACCTGGCGCGCGGCCGTGAGCTTCGCAAAGGTTTCGCGCTCGAGCGCGCACTCGTTCATCAAATCCACGTAGTCGAAGACGCCCGGCTCCATCACCATGAAGCCGCCGTTCAGGTAGCCGCCCAGGCCGCCGAGTTTTGTGTCCAACGAATAGCCCGCGACCTCGCCGCCCTGCATGGCAAAGGTGCCGAAGCGGCTCGGGGGCTGGACGCCGGTGACGGTGACGAGCTTGCCGCTGCGCTGGTGCTCCGCGACCAGCGCCGCGAGGTCGACGTTGCACAGGCAATCGCTGTACGTGAGGAAGAACCGCTCGCCCTCGAGGTGACGGCGGCAACGCGCAACGCGGCTGCCGGTCTGCGCGTTGAGGCCGGTGTCGACGCAACGGATTCGCCAGTTCTCCTCGTTGCTGCGCGACAGGTACTCGATCGCGCCGGAGCCGCTGTGCAACAGGATGTCCCGGCCCTCGAGGTGCTGGTAAAGGAAGTGGCGTCGGATCGCGTCGCCCCCCTCACCCAGCGCGAGCACGAAGTCCTCGTGTCCCGCCGCCGCGAAAATCTTCATGATATGCCAGATCAAGGGCCGCCCCCCCACCTGCATGAGCGCCTTCGGAATGCGCTGGCGGGTTTCGGGATCGATGACCCCGCGACCACCGCAAAGGATTACCACGTTCATAGGCGCATTAGGAACCCTTCCCGCCGGGTTTTTGCGAGGAAATTTGCCCGCCGGCGGCACGATGCCAAGCGAGTGTCCGGCGGACGGCGTCCTCTTCCGAAATCCACACGTCGAGTCCCAATTCTTTCCGCGCCCGGCTGATGTCCGGCACATACCAGCTGGCTGGCCGCGCGGGGTCCGGCGCCTGCTGGATCTCCACCGCGTCGCTCAGGCCGGCCACCCGCGCCACCATCCGCGCATGCGCCGCGATCGAGTCGGCGCGGTCGGAGCCCACATTGTAGATCCCGTGCGCATTGGCCGCGAGGTGCAGGGTCCACAGCCAGATCGCCAGGTCGGCGGCGTAGAGGTAGCTGCGCCGGGGCGTGCCGTCGCCTTTGACGCGCACGGGGCCGCCGCGCAAGGCGTCGCCGATGAAATTGCCGATGGCGTAATTGGCATCGAGGGGCAGGTGCGGGCCGACGAAGGCAAATCCCCGCGCAATCGTGAGCGTGCACCCGGTTTTGGCAGCGTGAGCCTGGACGAGGTTTTCCTCGAGGCGCTTGCCCTCGGCCCAGATCGCGTCCGGCGGCAACGGAGCCCGCTGGCACG
Organism: Lacunisphaera sp.; assembly: GCA_044224295.1. Lineage (GTDB taxonomy): Bacteria > Verrucomicrobiota > Verrucomicrobiia > Opitutales > Opitutaceae > Lacunisphaera. The sequence continues at coordinate 86,967 of JBGAKQ010000004.1, forward strand.
GGTGGTTTTCCGGCACGTGCGTGACCCCGGTCGGCACCGGCCCATACATGGCGCCGGAACCGACGTGCAGAAAACGACTGACGCCGGCCCCCTCGGCAAATTCCAGCAGATGCCCCATCCCGCGCGTGATCCGCTCGCACAGCCCGGTGGCGGGTTGCTGGTGCGTCCACACGCCGGTTTCGGCCGCGGCATGAATGAGGTGGCTGAATTTTCCATCCGGAAAACGAAAGGTTTCCAAGTCGCCTTGCAGGAACCGGAGGTCACGGCGATTGGCGAGGTGCGGCATCCGGCTCGCAAACGCGGCGGGATTCCGCGTCAGCACCACGGCCTGCAGGTCCAGCTTGAGCACCTCGTTGGCGTGCACCAACGACTCCAGCAACCAGGTGCCGAAGAACCCGGTTCCGCCCGTGATGAAAAAGCGCGCCCCGCGCGCGCCGGTCCACAGGGGGGACGTCCGCGCCAGCACATGGTCGAGGTCGGCCGTCGCAAGCGGTGGCACCGGCGCAGGCATCAGCGGGCGCGCACGAAGTCGTGGATCACCTGGATCTCGTACGCCAGCATGGCGGGCGTCAGGCCGGGGTACGTGCCGAGGAAGAGCGCGCACTGCATGAGTTCGTCCGCGCCGGGCATCAGGCCAACGACGCGCAACGCCTGGGGCCGGTCCTTGCGCAGCTGCACGAACGCCGGCTGGCGAAGCAGGTTGCCGCCAAAGAGCATCCGGTTGCCGATTTTCTTCTCATCCAAATGCCGCGCGAGGTCCGTGTTTGAAAACGGCGCCGAGGCCTTCACGCGCAGCATGAACCCGAACCACGAACAATCCGTCCGGCAGCCGGTTTGATCCCAGTTGAAGTTCAAGTCCCCCGTTCCAGCAGATCCCCTTGCACTTGAACTCGCCCCTTGAACTGCCCGGCCTGGCCGCCAGGCCGTGGCGTGCGTGGGCAGCGAAAAATCGAAAAACTCGCCGAGGTCCGCCAGGCCGGCGCGCAGGGTTTCCCAGTTTTGTTTCCGCGCCTCGACGAAGCCCGGGAGTTTTTTCAACTGCTGCCGGCCGATCGCGGCCTGTGGGTCGAGGGGCTTCAGGTTGTAGCCGAGGTGGCTGTAAATGTATTTGTGATCGTAACCCTTGGGCAGCTCGCCGAGCTGCCATTGGAAACGTTTGCCGCAGGTGTCGTCCTTGCCGCTCGCGCACCAACAGTCGCGGCCCCAGTCGCGGAAACTCTCGGCGTAGGTCTTGAGCGGCGGACGGTGCACGATGTTGACCGCCCCGCCCTCGCCCATCGTCAGGTGATGCGGGGGATAAAACGACTGGGTGGAAAGGTCGCCCCAAGCGCCGGTGAAACGCGTGATGTGCGTGCCGTTGGCGGGAATGCCCGGGGAGTTCTCCGTGAAACCCAACGCCTTCGCGCGCGCGATGGGTAGCGAGTACGTGCAGCCGAGCGCATCGCAGTTGTCCTCGATGAGCCACAGGTCGTGCTGCCGGCAAAACTCGAGGACCGCGCCCAGGTCGAACGGGTTGCCGAGCGTGTGCGCCATCATCACGGCCTTGGTCTTGCCGGGGGTGAACGCCGCCGCGAGTTGCTCGACGCGGGCATTGCCCGTCGCCGGATCGTTGTCGATGAACACGGGCACCGCACCCGCCTGGATGATCGGCGCCACCGTCGTGGGGAAACCCGCGGCCACGGTGATGACTTCGTCGCCGGGCTGGATGCGTTTCGTCGCCGGCAGCTTGTGCGTGGTGAGGGTCGTCAGCGCCACCAGGTTGGCCGACGAACCGGAATTCATCAGCAGCGAGTGCTTCACGCCCAGCAGAGCCGCGAGTTCCTGTTCAAACGCCGCGCCCTCGGGGCCGAGGGTCAGCCAAAAATCGAGCGTCGCGCCCACCGCCGCTTCGACCTCGTCCGCGTTGAACACGCGCGCCGCGTAGGGCACCGTCGTCTGGCCAGGCACAAAGGCCTGGTTGGCGTCCGCCGCCGGCCGGTTGGCGCCGTGCACGCGGGCGGAATATTCGCGAGTCAGGCGGAGGATCTCCGCCTTCAGTTCAGCCGGCGTCTTATCCATGGGCCCAGGAAAGCTTCACGGCGCGCGCGTCCGCCTCATACGTGGTGATCTGCTGCCGCGTCAGCGCCGCGGCGGCGTCGGCGCGCTGGTGCACGGCACGATACCAATCGATGGTGTGGCCGATCGTCGGGGCAAAGGCCCAGACCGGTTTCCAGCCGAGCTCCTGCTCGGCCTTGTCGATCGCGAGGCTGAGCAAGGTGGCCTCATGCGGGGCCCGCGGGTCCGTGCGGTCCTCCCACTGGCCGGGCCAGTGCCGCAACACTTCCTCGACCAGCGCGGCCACCGGCCGGGTCGCGGCCGGGGTCGGCCCAAAATTAAAGGCCGAACATAAATTCACGTTGCCAGTTCCAGCTCCAGAGCCGGCTGAACTTGAACTCGTTCCTTGAACTGCTGTTGCCAGCCGGGCGGCGAGCCAGAGGTAACCGCTGAGCGGCTCGAGGACGTGCTGCCAGGGCCGCGTGGCGTGACGGTTGCGCACCGGGATCGCCTCGCCGCGCTGCAGGCTGCGAATGCAGTCCGGCACGATGCGGTCGAGCGCCCAGTCGCCGCCGCCGATGACGTTGCCCGCGCGGGCCGACGCCACGCGCACCAGCGAGTCCGGGGCGGAAAAATAGGAACGGCGGTAGGCCGAGACCACGAGTTCGGTCGCGCCCTTCGACGAGCTGTAAGGATCATGCCCGCCCATCGGCTCGTCCTCGCGGTAGGCGTGGGCCCGCTCGGTGTTTTCGTAGCACTTGTCGGTGGTCACCACGACCACGCTGCACGCGATGCCCGCGAGCCGGACCGCCTCGAGCAGATGCACCGTGCCCATGATGTTGGTCGCGTAGGTTTCGACCGGTTCGGCGTATGACCGGCGCACCAGCGACTGCGCCGCGAGATGGAATACAAACTCGGGCCGCGCCGCTTCCACCGCCGCGCGCACCGTCGCCAAGTCACGCACATCGCCCCGCCGGTCGCGAATCCGGCCGGCCAACCCGAGCTGGTTGAAAAGCGCCGGCTCGGTCGGCGGCGGCAGCGCGAGCCCGGTCACGTCCGCGCCCAACGCGCACAGCCATTCGCACAACCACGCGCCCTTGAAGCCCGTGTGTCCGGTGACCAGCACCCGCTTGCCGGCAAATGCCCCGCGGAAAGCTCGAGACAGTTCAAGTTGAGAGTTCAAGTTCAAGGAAACAGTTCAAGGGTCCCGTTCAAGTTCAAGCATCCTTCGCCTTTTGCGATTCGGCGAGTCGATAGAGCATCCTCCACGGCCAAGCTCCGGCTGCGGCGCCAAACGTCGAGGCTCTCGAAGCTCTTGCTCATGCGAGGAAAAACTTGAACTGCTCCCTTGAACTTGAACTGGCGCCTTGAACTGCCGCTGCCGCGTTCACCACACCTTCCATGGCGCGCGCCCTTCCTTCCAGAGCGTGTCGAGGTGCTGCATTTCCTGGTAGGTGTCCATCGGCTGCCAGAAGCCGTCGTGGTGGTAGGCGTTGAGCTGGCCCTCGCGTGCGAGGCGCTCCAAGGGGGCCCGCTCGAGCATGACGGAGGGATCCTCGGGGAGGTAATCGAAGAACTTTTGCTCGCAAACCATGTAGCCGCCGTTGACCTGCGCCGCCTCGAATTGCGGTTTCTCGCTGAAGGTGCTGATGCCGCCATCCGCCTCGATGCGGAGCGCGCCGAACCGACCGGCCGGGTGGACGGCGGACAACGTGCAAACCTTGCCCGCCTTGCGGTGCGCGGCCACGAGCTTGCCGATGTCGATCGTCGCGAGCCCGTCGCCATAGGTAAGCATGAACGGCTCGCCCTTCGGTATGTAGCGCTGGATGCGCTTCACGCGGTAGGCCGTCATGGATTCCTCGCCGGTGTCGGCCAGCGTCACGTTCCAGTTTTCCTCGTCGTGCCCGTGGTGAAAGGTCGCCGCCGAGTGCTGGCCAAGCGACAGGGTCACGTCGCAGGTATTCCAAAGGTAATTCCGGAAGTAGTCCTTGATCATCTCGCCCTTGTACCCGAGGCAGAGCACGAAATCCCGGTGCCCGTAATGGGCATAGGTCTTCATGATGTGCCAGAGGATCGGCCGGTCGCCGACCGGGACCATCGGCTTGGGACGATGCTCGGTCTCTTCGCGCAGGCGTGTGCCTTTGCCGCCGCAAAGTATGACTACTTTCATAAAGCCGCATCACACCAATGCCCCCGCGGGGGCGCAAGCGCCTTCCGGGCGCCCCGGGCGAGGCTTACGCTATATTAACCAATTGTTTCCCCGCCCGCCCCGGGGTCTCGACAACCGCCGGCGGGACCCGCATCCTCCCGCCCTCCTTGCGCATGTCCCCCGGCCAGCAATTCCGCGCCGCGCTCGCGGCGGAAAAACCCCTCCAGATCGCGGGCGCGATCAACGCCTATGCGGCACTCCTCGCCCAGCGCGCGGGTTTTCGCGCGCTCTACCTGTCCGGCGCGGGGGTCGCCAATCACTCCTGCGGCTGGCCGGACACGGGGCGGACCGAATTGGCGGACGTGGTGGTGGACGCCGCCCGCATCGCCCGCCGCGTCGAGCTGCCGCTGCTCGTCGACATCGACACGGGCTGGGACGATCCCGCGCGCGCCGTGCGGGAACTCGCGGCGGTCGGCGTGGCCGCGGTGCACCTCGAGGACCAAGTGCCGGCCAAGCTCTGCGGACACCTCCCGGGCAAGCACCTCGTTTCCACGGCCGACATGGTGACCCGCGTGCGGGCCGCCGTGGCCGGCAAACCCAATCCCGAATTTGTGGTGATGGCCCGCACGGACGCAGCCGCCAACGAGGGCGTGCCCGCCGCCATCGCCCGCGCACAGGCCTATGTCGATGCGGGCGCCGACATGATTTTCGCCGAGGCGCTGCGTTCGCTGGATGACTTCCGCGCGTTCGCGGCGGGCGTAAAGGTGCCGGTGCTGGCCAACCTCACGGAGTTCGGCCAAACGCCCTACTTCACGCTCGAGGAAATGCGCGCCACCGGCGTGGCGATGATCCTTTACCCGCTGTCCGCCTCGCGCGCCGCCGCGGCCGCCTCCCGGGAAGTTTATGCCGCCATCCGGCGGGAGGGCACCCAGCGGAACGTGACGGCGAAAATGCAAACCCGCGCGGATCTGTACGACATTCTCGGCTACACCCCGCCGAAGGAAAAACCCTGAACCCCGTCGCGCCGGGCACGCCGAGCGCACCCTTTCGGTGCGCGCCGTGTCTGTCGTGATCCCTGCCGCCCATGAGTAGCGACCCCACCCCCGCACCCAAGGCCAAGAAATCCGTCGCGCTTTCCGGCGTCGCCGCCGGCAACACCGCGATCTGCACCGTCGGCCACACCGGCAACGACCTGCATTACCGCGGCTACGACATCGCCGACGTCGCCACCCACGCCACCTACGAGGAAGTCGCCCACCTGTTGATCCACGAGCGCCTGCCGAACGCGGCCGAGCTCACCGCGTACCGCGAAAAGCTGCGCAAACTCCGCGGCCTGCCCCTGCCCTTGCGCGCGGTGCTTGAGCAGATTCCCGCCAGCGCGCATCCGATGGATGTGTTGCGGACGGGTTGCTCGATGCTGGGCAACCTCGAGACGGAAAAACTGCCGTCCGCCGGTGCGGGTGCCGCGTCCGCGCCCACGGCCCGCGAAATCGCCGACCGCCTCCTCGCGGTGTTCCCGTCGATGCTGCTCTACTGGCATCACTACGCGACCTCCGGCAAACGGATCATGGTCGACACCGCCGACACGACCATCGCCGCGCATTTCCTCCACCTGTTGCACCAGCGCGCGGTGCCCGCCACGCACGTGCGCGCGCTCGACCGCTCGCTGATTCTCTACGCGGAGCACGAGTTCAACGCCTCCACCTTTACCGCCCGCGTCATCGCGGGAACGGCCTCGGATTTCCACTCGGCCATCACCGGCGCAATCGGCGCGCTGCGCGGCCCAAAGCACGGCGGCGCCAATGAGGTCGCCTACGAGATCCAGCAGCGCTACCGCTCGCCCGAGCAGGCCGAGGCCGACCTGCGCGAGCGGCTCGCGCGCAAGGAAATCGTCATCGGCTTCGGCCACCCGGTGTACACCGTATCCGACCCGCGCAACGCCATCATCAAGGAAATCGCGCGGGAGCTCTGCCACGAAACCGGCAATACGAACCTTTTTCGCATCGCGGAGCGCATCGAGACGCTGATGTGGGACGAAAAGAAGATGTTCCCGAACCTCGATTGGTTCAGCGCCGTCGCCTACCACGAACTCGGCGTGCCGACCGCCATGTTCACCCCGCTGTTCGTCATGGCCCGCACCGCCGGCTGGGCCGCGCACCTCATCGAACAGCGCATCGACGGGAAGATCATCCGCCCCAGCGCCAACTACACCGGCCCCGAGCCCCGCCTCTTCCCCCCGCTCGCCCAAAGAGGCTAATCCGGTCCCCCGGGGCAATTAACGCTCAACGTCCAACGCTCGACGTTCAACGCTCATCCCCAGCTTTCAACTTTCATCCCTCAACTTTCAACCAGAGCAATGTCCTCCCACTTCTCGAACGCCCGCCCGCCGACCGACTCACTGATCAACGACCTCGCCGACTACGCCCTCAGCGCGAAGATCACCAGCGACGAGGCCTACGACACGGCGCGCTGGTGTCTCGTCGACACCTTGGCCTGCGGCATCCTCGCGCTCGCCTACCCGGCGTGCACCAAGCTGCTCGGCCCCGTCGTGCCGGGCACGACGATCAAGCACGGCGCCCGCGTGCCGGGCACGGCCTACGAACTGGATCCGGTGCAGGCCGCGTTCAACGTGGGCACGATCGTCCGCTGGCTGGACTTCAACGACACCTGGCTCGCCGCCGAATGGGGCCACCCCTCGGACAACCTCGGCGCGTTGCTCGCAACCGCGGACTGGATCAACCGGAACCTCGCGGCGGGCGCCCGCCCGGCAGCGTTCAACTCTCAACTTTCAACCCTCAACTCTCAACTGAACGTGAGGGACCTCCTCACGTTCATGATCAAGGCTCACGAGATCCAAGGTGTCCTTGCGTTGGAAAATTCCTTCAATCGCGTCGGCCTTGACCACGTGCTCCTCGTGCGGGTCGCCTCGACCGCGGTCACCGCCGCCATGCTCGGCGGCACGCGCGAGCAGGTCGTCAATGCGATCACCCACGCGTGGCTCGACGGTTCGGCGCTGCGCACCTACCGCCACGCGCCCAACACGGGCTCGCGCAAGTCCTGGGCCGCGGGTGACGCAACCAGCCGCGCGGTGCGGCTCGCGCTCATCGCGATGACAGGCGAGATGGGTTACCCGTCGGTGCTGACGGCGAAGACCTGGGGCTTCCAAGACGTGTCCTTCAAGGGCAACGCGGTAAAGCTCGCGCGGCCGCTGGGCAGCTACGTCATGGAGCAAATTCTCTTCAAGATTTCCTTCCCGGCCGAGTTCCATGCGCAGACTGCCGTCGAGTGCGCGCTGAAGTTGCACCCGCAGGTGAAGGCACGCCTCGACCAAATCGAGCGCGTGGAGTTGGTCACGCACGAGTCCGCGATCCGCATCATCGACAAGACCGGCCCGCTGCACAACCCGGCCGACCGTGACCACTGCCTGCAATACATGGTCGCGATCGGGCTCATCTTCGGCGAGCTCACGGCGCAGCACTACGAGGACAAGATTGCCGCCGACCCGCGCATCGACGCGCTGCGCGCGAAAATGACGGTGCTTGAGGACAAAGCTTATTCAAAGAACTACCTCGACGCCGAGCAGCGCTCGATCGCCAACGCCGTGCAGGTGTTCTTCAAGGACGGCACGAAGACCGAGCGCATCGAGGTCCATTTCCCGATCGGCCACCGCCGCCGCCGGGCCGAGGGCATCCCGGTCCTCCAGCAAAAAGCCCGCGCCGCCTTCGCCGCCCACTACGGCGAACCCAAAGCCGCGGACCTCATGGCCCTGTTCACCAACCGCACCAAACTCGAGACCATGCCCGTGCACGATCTCGTGAGTGCGTTCGTGAAGTAGGCCGGCGCGCGTTCGACTTACCCTGGCGCGGCGCGCCAGCAGCCTCCGCAAGACCTAAGGCTCCCGAGCTTCTCTCGAGAGGGTACCAGGAATGGTATTGGCTCCCCTCCAGAGGGGAACTCAAGGCAAGAGATCCCCTCTCGAGAGGGGTGCCCGCAGGGCGGGGTGTGTTTGGGGCGTTGCCCGGGTCGTCGGCCAAAGGAGCGAACCGCTTAACGCGACCGGTCCGGCGCATCGATCCACTCGGCTACACGCTGGCGGCGGCATCGCGGGATTGCGCCGCGCGGCTAATTTGCCAATTTGCCAGACGTGACTCCGGCTGCGAAATCCGTCCTCGTCTTTGGACTCTACCTGGTCGTCGTCGGGCTGGGTTTGGTTGCCGCACCAAATCCGTTCCTCGCCCCGCTGGGCTTTCCGCACGTCACGGACGAATCGTGGCCGCGCATCGTCGGGGTCCTCACCCTCTGCCTCGCCACGTACTACTGCCTCGCGGCCCGCGCGGAGATGACCGCCTTCTTTCGCTGGACCGTGTACGTCCGCGTCGGCGTGTTCCTAGTCTTCGGAGCTTTCGTCCTTCTCGGCCTCGCCCCGAAACCGGTGGCCCTGCTGGGCGCGATCGACTTGGGTGCGGCGCTGTGGACTGCCTCGGCACTGCGCCGCGCTGGCAGTGGTTTCAGGTAACTGATCGGCCGCTAACCGAGCGCATCGCGGAGTTGCTCGAACTTGCGCTGGGCTCGCTCGCAGAAGTGGTGATAGCGCGGCTGGTCGAGACCGGCCTTCGTGAAGTTTTCGGGCGTGAGCTGCCAGTGCGCCTCCTCGCCCGTGATCGCGAAGTTGCGGTCGGCGGCCGCACTCGCAGCGAGACGGAGCAGGTGGCTGATCGGGTTGTGTTTGCCGGCGGGGTCGTAGTGATCGCGTACGGCGGTGACGGCCTCATGGGGCAGGCGCCAGTGCCGGAGGATGCGTTCGGTGATCTCGACGTTCGTGACGCCCCAGTACTCCCGCTCCCACTCGTCCAGGCGGGCCATCCCGCTCTCGCGAAATGGCGGGATGATCACGCCCGGGGGCGTCAACTGTTCCAGCGCGAGCATGCCGATGGTGCGGAGGAGCCCCATCGTGTAACAGCTCCGCGGGCGTTCGCCCGCGGGCTTTGCGAGTTCCTCCATCAGCACGGCGGTGAACAGCGCATGCTGGCGCAGCTGCGGGGCCGACAGCGGATACAGGCGAACCGACAGCTCCGCCAGCTGCACAGCCGACACCGCGCCAACGAGCCGGTGCACTTCCGCAAACCCGAGGAAATCCATGGCACGCTCCAACGAGCCGATCGGTTGCGGCGGGGAGTAAGCGACACTGTTCGCGGTCCGGATGATCCGTGCAACCAGACCCTGGTCCTGGCGCAACACCGCGACCATTTCCCCGGACTCGACGTGCTCATTGTGCATCAACTCCCCTACCTCCGCAAAAAGCCGGGGGGCCGTGGGGAGCTTGCTCATAGCCCGAGCCAGCTCCTCGTTCGTGATGGCGAAAGAGACCATCCCGGGAATTTCGGCACGGTCGGGACGGACCTTTAGCCGAAAAACTGGAAAGTCAGTCGGGGTGTAAAATCCCTCCCACCGGCCCGTATCTGGACCGCCGGGCTATTTCGCGGCGACGGGCGGGGTCCGCTCCGTGCCGATGCGGAGGACGTAGTACGTCGCGGGAACGTCAACGGCGTTGCGCCAGCCGTGCTCCTCGTTCGAGGCGGCGAAAATCACCGAGCCCACGCCGGCGCGGGTGGTCGTGCCGTTCATGGTGACGTCCAAGGCACCTTCCTTCACGAGCACGATCTCTTCGTCGGGATGATGATGCGGCGCGTGCGGCGCTTCATGGGAATTCAACGTCGTCACGTGGCACTCGAACTTCTGCATGGTCAGCGTGGGCGAGTCCACGACGTCGCGCCGCTCGCCGGTCTTCGTCGCCTTCACGGCCAGCTTCGCCCACTCGATCACGCGCGAGCCCAGTTTGCCCGGGACGGCGGCGGCGGCCGCGCCTTCCTTGGGACCGGACGGCGTCGCTCCGGTGGAAAAGTTGAAGACGAAGTACGTCGCGGGGGTGTCGCCGACGTTCTTCACGTTATGAAAATCGTTGGATGCGAAAAACAGGAGCGACCCCGGACCGGACCGCGTGGTGGCGCCATTGATGGTCACGTCGAGCGTGCCCTCCTGCAGGATGATGAGCTCTTCGCGCAAATGCTGGTGCGGCGGATGCGAGATTCTCCCGGGCAACAGCGTGGTGACGTGTGACTCGAAGGACTCCAAGGTTGCCGTCGGCGAATCGTTCACATCGCGTCGCTGGCCGTTGCCGGTCGGCTTGGCGGCCAGCTTTTCGAATTGGAAGACCGTCGAACCGAGCTTGGGGGCGGGCGTCGGCGATTGGGCGAAAGCGAAGACCGCGCTCGCGGCCGCCAGGAAAACGGAAAGACGGGGTTTCATGGATGGCGAGAGCCTTTGCGGCCGGCGCCGTCGAGGCAAGCTGCGTCAGGCACGCGCCGCCCGCAGCATCGCCGCCACGCTGCGGTCCACATCCGCGTCGGTCGTCGCCCACGACGAGACGCTGATGCGCATCGCGGTGCGCCCTTGCCAGACCGTGATGCCCGCCCAGCACGTGCCGTCCCGCTGGATGGTCTCGATGGCCCGCTTGGTCTGCTCGGCGTCGCCAAAGGCGACCAGCACCTGGTTGAGGACGACATCGTTCAGGATTTCCGCGCCCCCGGCCGCAAGTTTTTCGGCGAAGCGGCGGGCCTGGGCGCAATTCTTTCCAATCATGTCAGCCAACCCCGCGCGGCCCAACGAGCGCAGCGCCGCCCACACTTCGACGCCGCGCGCCCGGCGCGACAATTCCGGCGTGAAATCGCTCGGGTTGCGCTGATCCGTCTGCGTGGGCAGGTACTCCGCGGTGATCGCCATCGCGGCCTGCAAGGCGTGCGGGTCGCGCACGAAGGCGAGGCCGCAATCATACGGCACATTAAGCCATTTGTGCGCGTCGGTCGCCCACGAGTCCGCGTCACCCATGCCCGCCACCAGCGGTGCGCGATCAGGCACCGCCGCGGCCCACAACCCAAACGCGCCGTCCACGTGCACCCACGCGCCGGCCGCATGGGCCCGCGCACAAATCTCGCCGATGGGGTCGATCGCGCCGGTGTTCACGTTGCCCGCCTGGACACACACGATGGTCGGGCCGCTGATGGTCGGGAGCAGGTCGACGCGCATGCGACCCTGGCGGTCCGCCGGGATCTTCACCACGCGGTTGCGACCAAGGCCGAGCACGCCGAGCGCCTTGGTGACCGAGGGATGCACCTCCTCGCCGACGATCACCGCGATCGGCGGCGCGCCGAACAGGCCCTGGGCCTCCACATTCCAACCAGCGCGCTTCAACACCGCGTGTCGCGCCGCCGCGAGCGCACTGAGATTGGCGATGGTGGCGCCCGTGACGAAGGCGCCCGTGGCCGTCGGCGGCAGCTGCAGCACGTCGAGCAACCAACGCAGCGCCACCTGCTCGACATGCGCGGTGGCCGGCGAGGCGCGGTAGAGGACGGCGTTCTGGTCCCAGGCGCCCGCGAGCCAGTTCGCGCCGAGCGTGACGGGCAATGACCCGCCAATCACGAACCCGAAGAATCGCGGCCCGGCCATGCCCATCGTGGCGGGAGAGCCAACCTCATCCAACAAGCGCAAGGTCGCGGCCGGGTCCGTCGGTCCCGCCGGCAACGGCTCATCCAACGCACGCAGCGCGGCGACTGCCTCGGGCGAAGGCGCCACCGGCCGGTCCTGGATGGTCTCAAGGTAGTGGATGGCGCGGCTGGCTGCGTCAGCGAGGATTGTTTGCATGCCGCCACGCTAGCGGCGGCCCGGACCGGGGGTCAAACCGGGCGCACAGTCGCACGGCCAAAAAACCACCGACTGTTCGTCCACTCACCCTTTCAGCGGCGCGGGCGGCGTCACCGACGGCGGGACGAACTCCCGGCCGTTCACCTTCACGTTTTTCCAGACGAGATTCTCAACGGGTCCCAAACGGAAACGCTCCTCCGCCAAGGTGACGTCAATGTTCTCCAAGGTGATGTCCCGCAGCACGTCGCCGGCATTGCCACTCAGCGCGCCGAGCGTGCGGTAGCTGCCACTGATATTGCGCAGCGTGATGTTGTTCACCCGGCGGGTTGGCGGCGGGTGCCCCTTCAGGTCGAAGAACTGCAGCCAGGGTGCGACGTTGAGCAGGCGGCCGCGTCCGGCGAGGCGAACGCCGTCGATCGTGATGTGCTCGTAGTGCTGCGGGGTGTCCGGGCGGAGCTTCAGCGTGAGCAGGGTGGCGTCGCCGGACATCACGCAATTCCGGACGGTCACGTTGCGCACGACCGTCGCTTCGCTGCCGCAGGTGATCAGGCCGTTGCCGTCGCCGACCTCAGTATCCTCAACCAGGATGTTTTCGACCGGCGGGCTGTCCTGATCCTGGTCCGCCAGCGGGCCCTTGCTGCCCTTCAGCGCGATGTTGTCGTCGTGGGTGGAAATGTAGCACTTGCGCACGGTCACGTTTTGCGAGCTGTCGATGTCGATGCCATCGGTGCTCGGGCCGCGGAGATCGGGCGTGGAGCTCGGCACGGTGATGCGGACGTTTTCGATCAGGACATCGCGGCAGCGGTAGAGGTGCAGGTTCCAGAATCCCGAGTCCTGCAGCGCGACGTTCTCGATGCGCACATCCGTGCAGCGAGCGATGAACATCAGGCGCGGCCGTTCCACCTCCAGGTTGGTGGCCCGCGGGTTTTCGCGCCGGCGCTGCCAGAACGCGCGCCAGAAAACGGGCCCACTGCCATCGAGGCGGCCCGGGCCGCTGATGAGGACGCCCGTGAGGTCCTGCGCATTCACCAAGGCCAGGCGCCACGGCTCGAAGTGGCCCTCGATGCGGGTTTCCCGCTTAGGGTAGTCCTCGATGTTTTCGGAGCCCTTCAATACGGCGCCTTCGGCCAGATGCAAGGCGACGCCGGGCTTCAGGAAAATCGAGCCACTGCGAAAAACCCCGGCGGGAATCACCACCGTCCCGCCCCCGGCCGTCGCCGCGGTGTCGATGGCGCTTTGGATCGCGGCCGTGTTGAGCGGCCGGTCCGGGGTCGCGCCGTAGTCCGTGATGACGTATTCCTTGGCGGCGGCCGGCGTGGCGCCGGCGAGCCACAGGCCGCTTACGACAATAAAAACCAGACGGAAAAACATCAGGGGCATCGCGCGCAATGTGCAGGCGATGACGAAGTGGACGCCAGAAAAATTACCCCGACTGTGCCCACTTCCGGAGATTTCCCTTCGTCTTTCGCGCGATGACCCGCTTTGGTGCGGGAATGCGCCGCTCCCTGCTGATCCTGCCCTTGTTGCTCGCCGCCGGTTTTGCCGCCAGTCCCGTGGATTTCCTGCCCCCTGCCCCGCCGTGGCGCGGCGCCAGCGAGGCGCTGATGGTTTCGCCCGATCACCCTTGGGTCACGCCGTCGGAGAAGACCGGGCTCACGGACACGCCCAACTACGAGGAAACGATCGCGTGGCTGCGCAAGCTGTGCGCGGCCACGCCGCTCGTCACCATGACCGAGTTCGGCCGCACCCCGCAGGGCCGGCCGCTGTACGCCGTCGTCGCCCGCAAGGGCACCGCGGAAAAACCCGTGCTGCTCGCGCAGGCGGGGATTCACTCGGGCGAGATCGATGGCAAGGACGCCGGGCTCATGCTGCTCCGGGACCTCGCCTTCGGCGGCAAGGACGCGCTGCTCGACCGAGCGACCCTGCTCTTCATCCCCGTATTCAGTGCCGACGCGCACGAACGTTCCTCCGAATGGAACCGCCCGAACCAGCGCGGCCCGGTGCACCAGGGTTGGCGCACGACGGCGCGAAACCTGAATCTCAACCGCGACTACATGAAGGTCGATGCGCCCGAAATGCGCGCGCTCATGCGTTTGATCAATCAATGGCACCCGGCGCTGTACCTCGACCTGCATGTGACCGACGGCATCGATTACCAATACGACATCACCTACGGCTTCCACGGTTGGGACGGCGGTTTTGCGTGGTCCCCCAAAGTCGGCGCCTGGCTGGACCGGCAATGGCGTCCGGCCATGGACGCCGCGCTTGCCGCGGCCGGCCACATCCCCGGACCGCTCATCAGCGCGGAAGACAACCGCGATCTCCTGAAGGGTATTTCGAGCAGCCTGGGTGACCCGCGCTACTCGAACGCGTATGGCGACCTGCGCCACATCCCGTCGGTGCTCGTGGAGAATCACTCGTTGAAGCCCTACAAGCAGCGCGTGCTCGGCACCTACGTGTTGCTCGAGGCGTCGCTGAAAGTCCTCGGGGACCAGGCCGCGGCCGTGCAGGCGGCCATCGCGGCGGATTCGGCCGCGCGCCCGGCCACGCTCGCGCTGAATTGGGGCGGCCCCGCAGACGCGCAGACGACCATGACTTTTGCCGGCATCGCGTACGAAGAATATCTTTCGCCCGCGTCGGGCACCAAGGAGGTCCGCTGGCTCGGCACGCCGAAGACCTACGAAAAGGTACCCGTGATGCTCCGGACGAAGCCGGGCCTGCAGGTGGCTCGGCCGCGCGCCTACTGGGTCCCCAGCACTCACCCCGAGATCATCGAGCGCCTCAAGGTTCACGGAATCCAAATGGAAATGGTCACCGCGCCGCAGCGGCAGGCCGTCACCTTCTATCGTTTGGTGAACCCGAAGTCGGCGGACGATCCGTTCGAAGGACACTTTGCGCTCACCGCCGGCGTGGCGCCCGAATCGCGCGAGGAAACCTTTGCGCCAGGTTCGGTGCGGGTGCCCACCGACCAGCCGCTGGGCGACGTCGCCATTGCCCTGCTCGAGCCGCAAAGCACCGATTCCTTCCTGGCATGGGGTTTCTTCACCGAAATCCTGCAGCGCACGGAGTACATCGAGGGCTACGTCATCGCCCCGCTCGCCGAGAAGATGCTCGCGGACGACCCAAAGCTGCAAGCCGAGTTCGCGGCGAAGCTCGCGGCGGACCCCAAATTCGCCGCGGACCCGACCGCGCGGCTGCAGTGGTTCTATCAGCGCACGAAGTTCTACGACGACCGGCACCTGCTGTACCCGGTCGGCATCGAACCGTGAACGCCCTTTAGTGCAGGAGCCTGCTGGCAGGCGATTGGGCCTCCGTAGTCGGACGACGCTTTCCTCGCCGGCAAGCCGGTTCCTACCAGAGAGGCAACGGCGCGGACCTCCGATCGGGTGGCAGCCCGAGTGCCTGTAAAAAGGACCAGCCGTGCGGCGCACCGCGTCTTGCCATCCGCGGCCGGCCTTGCTTCGTTTCCTCTCCCCCTATGTCACGCACTCTCGTCAAGGACGCCCACAACGCCACCGGTCCGATGGACGCCATCCACCTCCAGGGATGGGTCCGCACGCGACGCGATGCCAAGGCCTTCTCATTCATCGAGCTCAACGACGGCTCCTGCCTGAAGGGCCTGCAGGTCATCGTCGATGCCGAGCTGCCGGACTACGCGCACATCACGAAGGCCAACACCGGCGCGTCGGTCGAGGTCCGCGGCAAGCTCGTCGAGTCGAAGGGCGGCGGCCAGAAATGGGAGGTCGTTGCGGAAAAATTCACCGTGCTCGGCGAGGCGGACCAAACCTACCCGCTCCAGAAGAAGGGCCACACGCTTGAGTTCCTCCGCGAGATTGCGCACCTGCGTCCGCGCTCGAACCTCTTCGGCGCGGTGTTCCGCGTGCGCAGTCGCCTGGCCTACGCGGTCCACCAGTTTTTCCAGGAACGGAACTTCTACTACGTCCACACCCCGATCATCACGGCGAGCGACGCCGAGGGCGCAGGCGACATGTTCCGCGTGACGACCCTCGACCTCGAAAACCCGCCGCGCGGCGCGGACAAGCAGGTCGACCACGCCCAGGATTTCTTCGGCAAGAAGACCTTCCTCACCGTGTCCGGCCAGCTCGAGGGCGAGATCTTCGCCACGGCGCTGTCCAACATCTACACCTTCGGGCCGACGTTCCGCGCCGAGAACTCCAATACCTCGCGGCACGCCGCCGAGTTCTGGATGATCGAGCCGGAGGTGGCGTTCTGTGATCTGCAGGGCGACATGACCCTCGCCGAGGATTTCGTGAAGTACCTCATTCGCGACGCCAAGCAGCACTGCGCGACCGACCTCGAGTTCTTCAGCAAGTTCGTGGACAAGGAATTGCTCGCGCGCCTCGACTTTGTGCTCGATAAGCCATTCGTCCGTTGCAGCTACACGGAAGCCGTCGAAATCCTGAGCAAGTCCGGCAAGACGTGGGAGCACCCCGTCCAATGGGGCGACAATCTCCAGTCCGAGCATGAACGCTTCCTCACGGAGGAACACTTCAAGTGCCCGGTGACGGTTTATAACTATCCCCGCGCGATCAAGGCGTTCTACATGCGCAAGAACGACGGCGACGCGCCGGACCGCCAGACGGTGGCCGCGATGGACCTGCTCGTGCCCGGCATTGGCGAGATCATCGGCGGCAGCCAGCGCGAGGAGCGCCTCGAGTTGCTCCGCGAAGGCATGGCGCTGCACCACCTCGATGAGAAGGCTTACTGGTGGTACCTCGACCTGCGTCGCTACGGCAGCGTGCCGCATGCCGGCTTCGGCCTCGGCTTCGAGCGCATGCTGATGTTCGTGACCGGCGTCGCCAACATCCGCGACGTGATTCCCTTCGCCCGCACCCCGGGCACGGCGGAATTCTAAGGGGCCCCGGCGGGCGGCCGCACGACGGCGGCGGCGGCGGTGCGCGTCTCGACGCCCAGCTTCCGCAGGATGTTCTCGACGTGCTTGCTGACGGTGCGCGGCGCGATGCCGAGCAGCCGCCCGATGACGCGGTCGGTTTCCCCGAGGGCAACGCGGGCCAGCACCTGGCGCTCGCGGGCCGTGAGTTCTTCCGCCGATCCACCGCGGGGCGGGTGCAGCTGCTCCTGGCGCAGCCGAAAATGGCGCTCAAACAGCACCGCAGCTTCCCCCCGACCACCCAATTCCCGGCGCAACTGCGCCAGCGCCGCCGCGTCCGCCGCCGCATGGATGCGCAGCAACGCCTCCGAAAACTCCTGCAGGTCGGAACCGGGTGGTCGCGGCCAGGCCATCGACAAACTAGCGCGCGAGCGCCGCGGCCGCAGTGCGATTGGGCACCTGCAGTTTCGCCAGCAGGTGCTGGACGTGCTTGCTCACGGTCCGGGACGACAGACCAAGGATCAGCCCAATCTCGACGTCGCGCTTGCCCAGCGCCACCCAGCGCAGCACCTCCCGCTCGCGGGCACTCAGGCTGAAGCGCGCGAGCGACCGCCGGTGCCAGCCCGGTCGTTCAACCAGGTGAAGCCCGCCGCCGCCATCGAGCGCGTAGTAGCGGACGAGCAGGAGCCCGCGCGGTCCGGCGACCGACAACACGCGCGGCGGGCGGCCGAGCGGCCCGCGGTCGAGTTCGCGCTGCGTCTCCCGCGCCCATACAAAAACCTGCCCGGGCAGCGTGCCCGTTCCGCGCCAATCCGGGAAGTAGCTCCGCAACAAGCCCACTTGCGCCGGGCTCATCGCGACGGGCTGCAAGTTGCCCCGGAGCTTCAGCGGTTCGGCAAACTCGGTCGCGTCCGGCTGGCGCGGCGCGACCACCCGGCGCCACGCGGCGGCCAGGTGCGGCTGAACCAGTGAAAGCAGGTGCGCCTCGTCCGCGCTGAAGCGATCGCGACAGGCGGAAAACGTGACCGTGGTCGGCGCCTGCGCGGCGAGCAGGATGATATGGTCGTTGTAGCCCATGGCCCGCGCGACGCCGTTGAAATAGTCCGTCCGCTCAAACGCCGTGCGGCTGAAGCGGGCGCGCACGTGGGAAACCGCCGGCATGTTGCGCACGTGCGGCATCATCGGGTGATCGTGGAGATAGGCCGGGGTTTCCACCGGCAGCTTCACATGCGTGGTCATGCCATGCAGTTGGTACCCGGCCGGGGTGATTTCCTCGCACGAGCCAAACGCCACGCCCAGGCCGCCATGCAGCGCGTCGACGGCGGCGGCGGCGACCTCGCCCTTGGTTTGCGCGGAGTAGAGCGCGTGCACCAAGTCAGACAACCAGACCCGTGGGGATGGGCGGTGGAGAGTCACTTTGCGTGGGAATGGGCAACGGGGCCGCATGGACCGGTCGCTACCCGGGCCGAACGCTGCAAAATTTTTTGGGAGGGTCGAGGTGAATCCGGAAAAAACGCCCCTACGCAATCCTCCGTATGTCGGCGGGACCGGCCTTGCCCTAGAATGCGCAAGCCTTTGTCCGCCGCGTCCCCCACCAATCCGTCCCCACCGTTTCCCATGAAAATATTTCGCACCGTGATGGTTTCCCTCGCCCTGGCGTTTGCCGCCACCGGCACCGCCCACGCCCAGACGATCGTCGGGGCCTGGTCCTTCGGCGACACGACTACCGACGACTCCGGCGTCCTCATTTTTCTCAACAACGGCATCTACTTCCACATCGAGGACACCACCGCGGCCTCCGGCCCGACCGGGTTCGACGGCTATGAACGCGGCACCTACTCATGGAGCGGCGTGAACGGCACGTCCCTGACCTTCAATACTCTCACGGACACCAACGGGGACATCGGCGCCTCATCGATTTACTCCGGCGCGACCCTGAGCATCACCGGCAACAGCTTCGTGATCGGCAACCCGGACGGCCTCGGCGGCACCAGCGACCCCCTCACCCGGGTGACGGGCGGCGGCGCCATCGTGGGCGCGTGGTACGATGGCACGCCCACCTCGAGCCTCAGCACGAACGTCATCGTTTTCCTGCCGAACAACACCTACTTCCTGGTCACCGACATGAGCGGGCACCAGGGCATCGAGCGCGGCACCTACAATTGGAACAGCCTGACGCAGGCTTTCAGTTCGTCCACCTTGCTGGATACCAACGGGACCTTCGGGCTTTCCGATCCGCCCTTCATCACCAGCGCCGCGGTGGCCGGGGGCATCCTGACGCTGACCGACAGCGTCGGTCCCTCGAATCTCAACAGCATCTCCGCCGTTCCCGAGCCCTCCACCTACGCCGCCCTTGCCGGCGTCGCCGCGCTCGGCCTCGCCGCCTGGCACCGCCGGCGCCGCGCCGCCGCCTGACGGGAAATACCGAACGGTCTACTCCGGCCGCAACAGCCGGACCACGTCCACCTGGCCGGCCCGCCGCGCGGGCCACCAGCAGGCGGGCAGCGCGACGAGGAACATCAGCACCGCGACAATCGCATAGACCACGGGGTCGCGGCCGCTCGTTTGGTACAGCAGCGCTTCCATGAAGCGCGCGAGTCCCCAGGCCAGGCCCAACCCGGTGACCACGCCCACGCCTGCCAACTGCAAGCCGCCCCGGATGACCAGGCGCCGGATCGAAGCTGGCGTGGCGCCAAAGGTCAGGCGGATGCCAAACTCCGTGCGGCGCTGCGCGACGTTGTAGGCCATCATCGCAAACAGGCCGAGCAGCGCCAGCATCAGCGCAAGCAGGCCCAAGACCTCGAGCACCGTCATGATGAAGCGCTCGGTGCCGATCTCCCACTTCAGCTGCTGGTCCATGCCGTACATCGAGGTGACGGCAAACTTGGGTTCGACCTCGTAGATGGCGCGGCGGACGTCCGCATTGAATTTCGGCCCCGGCTTCGTGGCCGTTTGCACGATCACGTTCAGGCCCGTCGAGTTCTTGCGCTGCCACCAGGGGAAATAGAACCGCGGCTTGGCCTCGGTGCGCGCGGAACGAATGTCGCCCACGACGCCGACGATTTCCCACTTTTCCCGCGGGCTGAGTTCCAGCCGCTCGCCGATGGGGTTGCGTCCGGGAAAATAGTTCCGGGCAAAGGTCTCGCTCACGACCACCGACACGGGATCGCCCGGCCGCAGTTCGGCGAGCGACCGCCCGCCCCGCGAGGGCAGGCCGATCAGGTCAAGGAACTCGGGCCAGACCAGCGTGCCCTGGGCCTCGATCTCGCCGGCCTCGGGGTGGCCATCGAGCTTGAGTTTTTGCGAGTTGAACCAAGTCGGGCCCCAGCCGTTGCCGTAGAGACTCGCGTTCACAATGCCCGGCACGGCTTTCAATCGTTCCACGACCTGTTTGAACCGCTCAAGCTGAACCTCCGGCTTCACGTTTTCCTCCCGGGAAATCCGCATGAAGATGATGATCCGGTTCTCCGGTTTGAATCCCGGGTCGTAATCCTGCAGCCGCTGAAACGTGCGGACCATCAGGCCGGTGCCGGTCAGCAACGCCACGGCGAGCGCGGCCTCCACCACCACTAGCGCGCTGCGGAGGCGGCGCATGCCGCGGCTTTCCCCGCTGCCCTGCGAGTTGTCCTTCATGGCTTCGTTGACGTTCAGACGGGCCGCACTCCACGCCGGCCCGCTCGCCACGAGGATCCCGGTCACGAAACCCAGGAGGGCCAGCCAGCCCAGGGTGGCCCAACTCAGCGTGATCGCGCGGAAAACGGCATCGTCGTTGCCCGGCGCAACCGCGAGCAGGGCGGGCATGAACCACTTGGCCACGATGACGCCGAACCCGATCGCCGCGGCGGACAACAGGAGCGCCTCGGCGAACAGCGGCCGCGCGACATCCCAGCGACCGGCCCCCAGCGCGAGGCGGATGCCCACCTCCCGCTTCCGGCCGAGCGACCGCACCAGCATCAGGCTGCCGGCATTCACGCACGAAATCAGGTACAGAAACGCGACCGACACGATCGCCGTCCACTGCATGATCATGTAGCGCTGGTTGCCGGTCACTTCCGGTTGGTAGTCGATCGCCTGCACCACCGCCTGGAACTTCCCCATGGTCTCGGCATACGGCTGGCCCTTTTCGGGCAGGATGGTCCGCAACTCGGTCTCGGCCTGGGCGCGCGTGACCCCGGGCTTCAAGCGCGCAATCGTGGCGATGCTCGTGTACGCGGTTGGTGGCGTCGCCACCGTAGGCATCACGTACGGGATGTACAGCCGGCCGCTCGCCATGTTGAAGGTCGTGCGGTAATCCTCGGGCAAAACCCCGACGACCACATAAGCGCGGCCGTTCAGCAGGATCTCCTTGCCGACGATGGCCGGGTCCGCCCCAAAGCGATTTTTCCAGAGCGCGTAGGTCAGGATCGCGACGTTTTCACCGCCGGGAACCTCGTCCGCCGGGCCAAACGTCCGGCCCAGGAACGGTCCCACCCCAAGCACCATGAAATAATTCGCGGTCACGCGACTCACGCTCACGCCCTCGGGCTCGCCGGCGAACATGAGGTTTAGCGTGTCGTTGACGCCACCGGCCATCGTCGAGAAGGACTTGGCTTGTTCGCGATACGCGAGGTAACGCGGGAGCCACGTCTGGCTCGGAAACGTGTTCCCCTGATAAATCGATTCGAGCCGCACCAACCGGTCGATCTGGGGGAAGTGAAACCGCCGGAGCAGCGTGCTTTCGAGGTAGCTGTGCAGCGCCGCACAGGTGCCGATGCCCAAGGCCAGGATCAGGATGACCACCGCGGTGTACCCCGGCGCCCGGGCCAGGGATCGCAGGGCAAGACGAAGATCGGCCAGCATGGAATGGAAGGGGCGACGCGGCACGCGCCACCGAGGGTGAATAGCTCTTGCTTGGGGGTGAGGACGCCGGCTTGGCCCGACCGGCGGTCGGGAGCCAAGACTAATGCCCGACCCGGCACAAGCTTGCCGACGTTCCCGACCACCCTACTCCAAACGGGCCAAAACCACGCCGCCGCCGCGACCGGTTGCGCTCAGCCATTGCGCCGGACGCAAACCTCGGTTTCCTCCCGCCCATGGCTGCCGCCAAGACCCCACGCCCCGCCGCGACGCCGCTCCGCATCCTGACCGCCGTGCCCGTCTGCGACGGCCACGACAGCGCCGTCACCACCATCAACATCGAGCTCGCGCGCCACGGCATCGAGGTGATCTACCTCGGCTACCACCAGTCGGCCTCCGCCATCGTGCGCGCGGCGATCCAGGAGGACGTCAATGTCGTCGGCCTGAGCTCCTACAACGGCGGCCACATCGTGTTTTTCAAGGAGGTCGTCGACCAGCTGAAGAAATCCGGCAACGGCGACATCCCGGTCTTCGGCGGCGGCGGCGGCACGATCACGCCGGCCGACGCGCGCGTCATGCAGCGCCAGGGCACCGCCCGCATCTACTTCGCCGGCACCCCGCTCGCCGCCATGATGGCGGAAATCAAGCGGGACTACGCGCGCGTCGCGAACCCCCCCCGCGGCGCGGATCGGAGTCCGCGCCCTACCGGAAATCCTTCGTCGTCGGCGTCGCCGGGCCCGGCGGCGCGGGCAAGTCCACGCTCATCGACGAGCTCACCTCGCGCTTCCTCAGGAAATGCCCGGGCGGCCGCATCGCGCTGCTCGCCAACGACCCGTCGCACCCGGACTCGCACGGCGCCATCCTCGGCGACCGCGTGTCGGCGATCTACGCCCAGGACGACCGCGTGTTCTTCCGCTCGCTCGCGACGCGCGGCAGCCTGACGGGCCTTTCCGCCGCGGCCCCGGCGGCGATCGACATCCTCAAGGCCTCGGGCGAATTCGACCTGATCCTCGTCGAATCGGTCGGCGTCGGCCAGGAGAGCGACCCGTTCGGGGTCTTCGGCGGCCGGAAACTCGTCGATGCCACGCTGTTCGTGCTGGCGCCCTACTACGGCGGGTTGATCCAGCTGCAGAAGATCGCGCTGCTCAACGGCGCGGACTTCGTCGCCCTCAACAAGTGCGACCACCCCATGGCCCACACGGCCCGCGCCGAGATCCAGGCGCGGCTCAACCAGAACGGCAAGGGCCAGACGCTGCACGCCACCACGGCGGCGAAACACTTCGATCCCGGCGTCGACGCACTGTTCGACGCCATGGCGCAGCGGGGCAACCTGCCCGTCTCGAGCGGCGGCGAGAAAGCCTGCCAGATGGAGGTCAAATCATGAGCCAGCTTGGAAAAATCGCCGACTCGATCGACGCCTACAACGCGCACGTCGCGGCCGAGGTGAAACGCGCGCGCACCGACGCCGCCTTCGCCGCCGAGCTCCGCGCAAAATGGGCGCAGCTGCGCGCCTCCGTCGAGACGACGCACTCGCCGACGGGCACGCCGCTGCCGCGCCTCGCGCTGCCTGACACCGATGAACCCGGCGCGATCGCGGAATATTTACTGGGCCAGGGTTTCCCCGGGCAGTTCCCGTACGCCACCGCCGCGTATCGCGAGATGTACCTGGACAAGGCCGCCGGCACCGGCGAGGAGCCGATGCGGCTGTTTGCGGGCCTCGGGCTCGCCGAGGATACCAACGCGCGCTTCAAGTACCTCAACACCCACCAGAAGAGCCTCCGGCTTTCGACCGCGTTCGACGGGCCCACGTTGTACGGGCTCGATTCGGACCACGAGGGCGTGCTCGGCAAGGTCGGCGAAGGCGGCGTCGCGATCGACACCGTGGAGGACATGGGCCGGCTCTTCGCCGGGTTCGACCTCACGCGCTCGGATGCGTCCGTGTCGATGACGATGAACGCGCCGGCGCCCGTCATCCTCGCGATGTTCATCGCGGCCGCGAAGCGCCGCTTCGGGCCCGATTGCATCGGCAACCTGCGCGGCACGATCCAGGCGGACATGCTCAAGGAAGTGCAGGCGCAGAACGAAGTCATCTTCCCCGTCGACGCCTCGCTGCGCTTCCTCTGCGACATGATCGAGTGGTGCGTGCCGAACATGCCGAAGTGGTACCCTGTCTCGATCTCGGGTTACCACATCGCCGAGGCCGGCGCGACGCCGGTGCAGCAGGCGGCCTTCACGCTTTCCAACGGATTCACGTACGCCGAGCTGCTGAAGGCCCGCGGCGCCGACGTGAACGCCTTCGGCCCGCGCCTGTCCTTCTTCCTGGATTGCGGCCTTGACGTGGAATACCTCGTGCTCGGTCGCGTCTGCCGGCGCATCTGGGCGATCGGCATGCGGGACGTCTTCGGCGCCAACGCCAAGGCGCAGATCCTCAAGCTGCACACGCAGACCTCCGGCCGCTCGCTGATTGCCGCGGAGTTCCAGAACAACCTCACCCGCACCGCCGCGGAGCTCATGATCGCGTACATGAATTACACGAACTCGTGTCATTCAAATTCCGCGGACGAGCCCTTCACGACGCCCACCGAGAAGTACGCCCTGCTCGCCTCCCACGGCCAGTCGATCCTCCTCGAGGAATCCGGACTCTTCAAACACACGATGAACCTGTTCGGCGGCGCGCCAGGCCTGCTGATGCTCGAGCGGCAGGTGGAGAAGGCGATCATGGACGTCTTCCGCGAGATGGACACGCTCGGCGGCGTCATCGCCGCGATGGAGCAGCGCTACCAGCGCAGCAAGATCCAGGAGTCCGGCCACCGCATCGAAACGCAGATCTATTCCGGCGAGCGCCCAATCATCGGGCTGAACAAGTACATCTCGCACGAGCCGATGCCCAGCGTGCCGCTGGCCCGCACGTCACCGAAGAAGCAACGCCTGCAGGTCGAACGCCTGAAGGCCTTCAAGAAAAAGCACGCGAAGAAGGCGCCGGACGCGCTCCAGCGCCTGGAGAATGTCACCCGCAGCGGCGGCAACGTCTTCGCCGAGCTGGTGAACACCGTGGAAGTCTGCTCGCTCGGCCAAATCACCGCGTGCCTGACGGGCGTCGTCGGGAAGTTCCGGCCGATGGTGTAAGTAGCGGCAGGCGTCCCTGCCTGCCGTGGTGGGAGGGGCTTTATGCCCCGACAGCGAGCGCGGGCGACCTCAATCCGCCAGGCGCAACTCCAACACCACGCGGAGGCCCACGCCGTCGGGGCCGGGCTCAAACGTCAAGGGAGCGTGGTGCAACGCGGCGATGTGGGTGACGATGGCAAGGCCAAGGCCCAGGCCTTGCTGCTCGTGTTTGGCGCGGTCGAATTGACGGAAGGCCGCGATCGCGGCGATCTCCGCCCGCGTCATGCCGGGACCACGGTCGATGACTTCAATGCGGTAGGCGTCGTCAATCAGGCTGCTCTGCACCGTGACGGGCGAGCCCGGCGACGAAAACTTGAAACTGTTCTCCACGAGCTCGCCGATGGCGGCGCGCAGCCACGTCGGGCTGATGCGCACGGCCGCGGGGCCACATTTGAAATGCAGGTCGGCGGAGCGGTTCATGCGCTCGGCCACGCCAACGATTTCATCCTCGATGCCCGCGGACGCCTCCATCGCGGCGCCGGGGTCGCTCCAGTTCGACTCCCGGAGCTGGTCGAGTTGGAAATACTGCAGGAGCTTGCGGGCAAGGTTTTGCTGCCGGCGCGCGCTCTGGCTGAGCGAACGGGCGAGGTCGCGCAGCTCGTTCGGCGGCATCGAGCCGGCCTCGGATTCGATCATCGCCGCGATCCCGATGATCCCATGCAACGGCGTCAGGAGCTCGTGCGCCCAAGGCGCGGCCATCTCGCGGTGATACTCGTCGGTGTAATGCTTCAGGCGCTCGGACAGCGACTCGCGCTTGGCCAACACGCCATGGATGCTCTCGATGAGCTCGCGCGGCTCGAAGGGCTTCGTGATGTAATCGTCGGCGCCGAGCACCATGCCCTTGCGTTGGTCGGAACGCGCGGAACGGGCCGTCAGGAAAATGAACGGGATCGACTTCAGCTCCGGCTGCTGCCGCAGGGCCTCGAGCACCGCATAGCCGTTGAGCCGGGGCATCTCGACGTCACAGAGAATGACATCCGGTTTTTCCGAAGCCAACGCGAGGCCGGCCAAGCCATCCGCCGCCGTCAGCACGACGTGCCCATCCGCCTCGAGGCTCAACTCCACCAGCGTGCGCCAGCGCGCGTCGTCCTCAATGACGAGGACTTTCCACACTTTCGGACGAGTGGTGTCCGTTTGCATCGGGTGAGTGGTTCGGGTACTCATGACGGCGCCCGGGAAAACCCGGTGCGCGCGGGGTGGAGTTGTACCTATTGCCCGCCGCCCGTCCAGCCGGAGGGGCCCAATCACCTTAAATCAGGCGATTTTTATCAAGTCCGCCCGCCAATCCGAACCTTTCCCTTGGCGGCGAGACGCCTTTCCGTCTCGGTGCGGAAGGTCGTGTCGGCCGACGCAAATGCCTGCGTGATCACGCCGATGAAATTGTCCGGCGTCACCAACTCCGGGTCTTCCTCATCGTTGTTGACGCCTTGCACCAGAAACCCGCCGCGCGTTTCACCCACGACGCTGTGCGCGACGCGGCGCCCGTTGCTCTTCACATAGACGACCGTCATGCCCTTCTTGATCGCGTCGTAACTGATTTCCTCCACCACCACCGCGGTGTTGGTGGCGTAAAGCGGTTCCATCGAGGTGCCGATGCCCCACAGCGCATGAGCGGCGGGCAGCTTCGCCGCCGCGGCCTCGGCGGTCTTGAGCTGCGCACCCTCGGCCACGAGGCGCGGCGCGGGCGTGCGCTCGATGATCGCGGCGAGCACGCGCTCGGACTTGATGCCGGCTTCCGCCGTCCACGCGCAACCCGCGGCCACGAGGGCGACGAGGGCGGAGCGGAGAGTGCGGCGGGCGATTTGCATACCCGCATGGTGCCAGATGTGGCCGCACCCGCCCATCAGGCCATGCCCGTAAACCCTCGTGCGGGTTTCTGCTGGGGGGTTTCCCTGCCTCCAACGAGGATTTCCTCGCCCAAGGTCTAAAATGGTGGCAACCCATGACTTGCCGTCCTTTCCCGGTCGGCCACGACCCCCTCCCGCGATGATCCGCGTCCTTTACGCCGAAGATGACCCAAACGTGGCTGCCATCGTCCGCAGCTTCTTCGGCCATTTCGGCACCGACATGGACCTGCAGATCGTCGAGAACGGCCGCGAGTGCCTGGCCCGCATGGCGGCTGGCGGCTTCGATGTGCTGCTGCTGGACCTGGTCTTGCCCGACATCAACGGCCTGCAGGTGCTCGGGCAGCTTGCGCAACGCGCGGACCCGACACCCGTGATCATGGCGAGCGGCATGGGGCAGACCGACCTGGCGGTGCGCGCGCTCCGGGCCGGCGCAGTGGACTGCGTCGACAAGAGCTCGCCGCAGTTCCACCAGATCGTCGACATCGTGCGCCGCGTGCATGCGCAGCACCTGGAAAAGAAATTTGCGCAACCGGCGGCGGCTGCGCCGAAGGCGCCGCAGGAGCGCCGCGTGCTGCTGGTCGAGCGGTCGGGCGTCACCCGGCACATGCTCGAGGAGTTCTTCGGTTCACACGCCCCGCAAATCGAACTGGTCGGCGACCCGACGTCCGCCCCGTTCGAGAGCATCCTGAAGGGTGACACCGTCGTGGACGCCGTGCTGATCGGCCCGACACCCGGGGACACCAGCGCCCTCGACCTCGTGCGACGGCTCCGCTCGCATCTTCCCAAGCTGCCGGCCGTCATCCTTGCCGAGCGCCCGGATGGCGAGGCGGCCGTGGCCGCCTTCAAGCTCGGCGCGCAGGATTACATTTTCCAGCGACCCGACGCCCTCGCGGACCTCGTGTTCTCGCTCAACAATATCCTGCGCCAGGCCGAGACCGAGCGCAGCAACGCGCAGCTCGCCCGCGAGCTGGAGTCCCTCAACCGCTCGCTCGAGGCGCAGGTGCGCACCCGCACCGGCGAACTGCAGGCGCTGTCGATGCGCATCCTGCGCGTACAGGAGGATGAGCGGCGCAACATCGCGCGCGAACTGCACGACCACCTCGGCCAGATGCTCACGGGCCTGCGTTTCCAACTGGAGGCGGTGCGCCGCGACTCGGCGGGGGCCCAGCCGGCCCTCACGGAAATCCTGGGCTCGACCGACGAGATCATCCGGCATTTGCGCGAACTCACGCAGCAGCTGCGGCCGCGCGTGCTCGACGACCTCGGCCTCGCGCCGGCGCTCGAGTGGCACCTCAACCTTTTCCAGCGCCAGACCGGCATCACGGTGACGCTGGACGCGACGCTGCCGGCCGCCCGCCTGCCGGGCGACTTGGAAACCGCCGTGTTTCGCGTCGTACAGGAAGCCCTGACCAACATCGCGCGCCACGCGGGCACGACCACGGCCAATGTGACGGTTGCGGCCGACGGCAACCAACTCATCGTCGAGATCACCGACCGCGGCCGCGGCTTCGACCCCGAGGCTGTGAAGGCGCGTCGCGATTCGCTGGGTCTTACCGGCCTGTGCGAGCGCGTGATCATCGCCGGCGGCCGCCCCGAAATCTTTTCCCGCATCGGTCAGGGCACCCGCATCCACGCGACCTTCCCGCTGCCGATGCCGATCGCCAAACCCGGCGCCTGATGGTTCCCGCCCAGCCAGCCCCGCCGCCCGCATAATCTCCTGGCCGACGATCATGACGTCGTGCGTCGCGGCATCCGCAGCATCCTCGAGGCTGACGGCAATTTCAAGGTGCTGACCGAGGTCTCCGACGGCCTCAGCGCGGTGCAATCAACCGAGAAACTGAAGCCCAGCCTGCTGTTCCTCGATCTCTCGATGCCGAGGTTGCACGGCCTCGAGGCACTGCGGCAGATCCGCACCGCGAGCCCCCACACCAAGGTCCTGGTCCTCTCGATGCACAACGACGAGCCCTACGTGATTGAAGCGCTGCGCGCCGGGGCGATGGCGTATGTGCTCAAGGGTTCCGAATCGACGGAGATTGCGCGCGCCGTGGCGGACGTCCTCGCCGGCCGCCGCTACCTCAGCGCACCGCTGTCCGAGCGGGCCATCGCCGCGCTCGCCAGCCAGACCCCCGACCAATCCGATCCGCTCAACGCGCTCACGCCCCGCGAGCGCGAGGTCCTCGCCCTCGCGGCCGAGGGCATGAGCATGGCGGCGATCGCCGAGAAACTCTTCATCAGTCCCCGCACCGCCGAGACCCACCGCACCAACCTGATGCAGAAGCTCGGCCTGCAATCGCAGACGGACCTGGTGCGCTTCGCGATTCGCCGGGGTTTGATTCAGGCGTGAAATCGGTAGGAGCCTGTTTACAGGCGATTCGGAACGCACATCAACGGACCGACTCCCGAATCGCCTGCCAGCAGGCTCCTGCAACGAGCCATCCAAAGTAGCCGCCGTCGTCAGACGGCTGGCGCCCGGTCCAGCAGTCGCTCCGCGTTTGCCGCGCCTCATGTCTTGCGGTAGGGGCGCTTGCCCTCAAGCGCCCGGGCCGTTGGGGCAACGGCCCCTACCAACCCGCGCGGAGCGCGGGTTCCATTGCGGCCCGGCGACGGGCGCCGGCCCGACAATGAATACACTCAGCCCTCAGCCTTCCGCCCTCAGCCCTACTATGCCGGTAACTTAAACCCTTCCATCTGCGCCTTCAGGTCGTGGAGGAAGGCAGCGGCGCCGGCGCCGTTCACGACCTTGTGGTCGAAGGTGAGGGAAAGCGTGACGACTTCCACCGGGTGGATGACGCCGCCGTTGTTCACCAGGCGCTCATGGGCGGAGCCGACGAAGAGCGTGCCCATGGCCGGCGGCACCACGATCGGCGTGGCGCTTTCGACGCCGAACGCGCCGAGGCTCGTGAGATTGATCGGGGCCTGCACATCAACGAGCTTGCCAGAGCGGGTTTCGTCCACGGCCTGGTTGTAGGCAGCGACGAAATCCCTCCAAGCCAGCTTGCTCGCGCGGGACACGGAGGCCGTCGCCAGGCGGTCGCCTTCGAGCGCGACCGCCACACCAAGATCGAACTCCGCGTTCTCGAGGATCGCACCCTCCTTGTTCACGACGCAGCGGAAGGCCGGGTGTTTTTCCTGCGCGCGCACCACGCACCACGCGATCATGGCCGACGGCGAGGGCGCGGCCTTGCCTAGCTGCTGCTTGGCGGTCTCGCGCGCAGCGCGCAGCGCGGACCAGCTCACATCCATGAGGATGTTGGCCGGGATCACCGTATCCAGGCGCTTCGTGATGGCGGGGTGCAAAGCAGGCTGGCGGACGTTTCCATTCATGGGCGTGGAGCTGGCGGTCAGGGTTGGCGCGAGAGGCGCGGTCTTGGCGACGCTCCTCGCGGCTTCGGGGCGGCTCGGCGCGGCGCTGGCCGCGGCAGCCGGCTTGGCGGCGCCTTCGACCGCGAGCTTCGCGGTGCTGGCGGTGTCGCCGGTGACGAGGGCGATTTCCTGGCCGATCAGGACCGTGTCATCGACCTGGATCTTCCATTCCTTGAAGGTACCGGCAAACGACGCCTCGATCGGGTAGACCGCCTTGTCGGTCTCGACCTCGCACAACACGTCGTCGTGCTTCACCGCGTCGCCAGCCTTCTTGTTAAGTGCCACCACGCGCGCCGAGCGCAGGCCCTCGCCCATGATCGGCACGCGCACAATGATGTCGCTGGTCCCGGCGATGACGGTGTTCTGCGGACCGTGGGCATCGGACGCAGGGGAAACAATGCTGGTGGCGACCGGCTGTGCCGCCGGGGCCGCGAGCGCGGCCGCACCCGCACTCTCGCCGCGCGCCACGTTCACCGACACCGTGCGCCAAATCGCGTCGACGATCCGCGGCACATCGGGGAGCGCGGCGTATTCGTAGATCGGGTTGTAGCCGATCATCACGTTGCCCTTCGACACGAGCACCGGCGGCGCCTTCAACGAGGCCCACAGCTCGGGCTGGCTCATGACGTGGGTGATGATCATCTGGCCCACCGAGCAATTCTCCGTGTCCTCCTGCACGATGACGAGCCGGCCGGTCTTGCGGACGGACGCCTCAATCGTCGCCTTGTCCCACGGCACGATCGAGCGCAGGTCGATCAAGTCCACGCCCACCTCGCCCTTGAGTTCCGCGATGGCCTCGTGGGCCTTTTCCATCGTGTTGCCCCACGCGATGAGCGTGAGGTCATCGCCTTCCTGGCAAATCCGCGCCACGCCGAGCGGCACCGAAACCACGGGGGTCGTCACCTCGCGCTCGGCCCACAACATGTGTTTCGGCACAAGGAACAGCACCAAGTCCTCCGCGTGCATCGCGGTCCAAAGGAGTCCGGCCGCGTCCTCCGGGGTGCTGGGGATCACGATGTTGATGCCCGGGAAATGCGCGAAGACCGACTCGTTCGCCTGCGAGTGCCACAAGCCGCCGCCGGGCAGGTACGCGCCGTACGGGGCGTAGATGACCGCCGGCACCTTCCACTCGCCGTTCGAGCGCCACCGCAGGTTCGCGAGGTTGGCGGTGAGCTGGTTGAAGCCGGGATAAATGAAATCGATGAACTGGATCTCGAACACCGGCCGCCGGCCGTACATCGCGAGGCCACCGGCGAGACCGACGATGGTCGACTCGGCGAGCGGCGCGTTGAAGACCTGGCCCGGGAAATCGGTCGTGAGCTTCTGCGTGAGGCGGAACACGCCGCCCTTCGGGTCCTCGACGTCCTCGCCGAAAATGATCCGGCCGGGATCGGCATCGAGACCCGCGCGGAGCGTGCGGTTGATGAGGTCGCCCATGCGATACTTGCCGGGCTTGAACAATTCCTCATGCAGGTCGGGCGACGGGCCGGTGGTCTCGACGTACAGCTCGTCGGCGCGCGGGTTCTCGGCGGACTCGGCCGCCGCGTAGTCGCCGCGGACCTTTTCCTTCAATTCGGACTCCAGCGCCGCGAACTCCTTTTCGGTGAGCTCGCCGAGCTTGATCATCTGGTCCTTCAGGTGGCGGATCGGGTCCGCCTGGTCGAGGGCCGCGATGTCCTCCTTCGAGCGGTAGAGCGCGTGGTCGTCGGAGCTCGTGTGGCTGGAGAGGCGCTCCAGCTTAACCCAGAAAAACACCGGGCCGCGCCCCGCCCGCAGGTCCGCCAGCGCGGCTTGCGCCGCGGCGTGAACCCGCTCGGGATCACGTCCGTCCACCACGCGCCACTGCGCCTGGTTGATGACCTCGAGGGCCATCGGGTTGATCGCCTTGGTGGGGGTCGAGATGCCGTAACCGTTGTCCTCCACGACCAGCATCAGCGGCAGCTTCTTTTCCCGGGCAAAGCTGATCGCCTCGTAGAAATCGCCCTGGCGCGACGCGGCGTCGCCGATCGTCGTGACCACCACGCCGTCCTTCTGGTCGAGCTGCAGGCCCCACGCGATGCCGCACGCCGGCATGAGCTGCGAACCCGTCGGGGTCGGCACGCTCACGATGTTGTGCTCCCGCGAGCAGAAATGGGACGGCATCATGCGCCCGCGCGAGGCGGAGTCGCGCTTGGCGAAATACTCCAGCGCCAGGTACCGCGTCGTCAGCCCGCGGCCCATGCAGAGCCCGCGGTCGCGGTAGTACGGCACGATGAAATCGCTGTGGCGCAGCTGCGCCCCGATGGCGGCCAGCGCCTCGTGGCCGCGGCCCGACACGTGGAAGTGGCCCTTGCCCTGGCGGTTCAGGCTTTCCTCGCGCAAATCACCCAGCCGGCTTTCCAGCATCGTCAGCAGCAGGTGACGTTTCTGCTCTTTGTTCAAAGTGGCGGCGGTGGCCATGGAATTGGGCGGAAGTTTCCCCGGTTGGACTCCGCCTGCAACGCATTTTCTACCACCAGCGGAGTCCCCCGCGCCTTTACTTCCTTTGGAGGTAGCGGCTCCAAAGATCCCCTCTCGAGAGGGGTGGCCGCAGGCCGGGGTGTGTTCGGCCGTGGCGGCCGCAGAAGCGGTAAACGTCCAACGTCCAACGCTCAACTCTCAACGCTCAACCTGCCACCGCTCTCCAGATGGGATCCGTCGAAGCCCATCACTCAACCCTCACCTCTCAACTCTCAACCAGAATCCCCCTTTCAACTTTCAACCTTCAACTTTCAACGGCCGCGCGTCCGCGCGGCGGCGCGGCCTAGTGAACCCCAATCGACTTCGCATACCGCATCAACCCGCCGCGGAACGCGGGGAAGCCGGTGCCGAGGAGGAGAGCGAGGTCGGCGTCGTTCGGGCCCTTGAGGACGCCTTCCGCGAGCACGCGTTTGGTTTCGTCGATCATCACGCCGTTGAGCCTGGCCGCAATGGCGGCGGGGTCGCCGGCGACCTGAACCGCGGGCGCGTAAGCGGCGACAGCGGGGTTCAGGCGCTCCTGGCCGTCAACGTACTCGTAGAATCCGGCACTCGCGCCGTTCTTTCGGCCCTTCAGGCCGGAGGCGAGCATGCGCTTGCAAACCGTCGTCGCGGTGAAGCGGTCGGGGAAATAATGCTGCATCTCGTCGAAGATAAAGTCGGTGACGTCCACCCCGACCTCGTCGATCAGGCGCATCGGCCCCATCGGCCAGCCCCAGTCGCGGAGCGCGCGGTCGATGCTGTCGGTCGCCAGGCCCTGTTCCCAGAGGCGGCAGGCCTCGTTAAGGTAGAAAAACAACACGCGCGTGACCAGGAAGCCCGGCGAGGAGCGGCAAATGACCGGCGTCTTGCCAAGCGCCTTCACGAACGCGAGCGCGCGGTCTGCCGTGGCGCGCGAGGTGTGTTTGCTCAACACGAGCTCCACAAGCGGCATGCGGCCGACGGGATTGAAGAAATGCAGGCCGACCACGCGCGACGGATTTGACGCGGTGGACGCGAGTTCCTCAAGCGGCAGCGCCGAGGTGTTGGAGGCGAAGACGCAGTCTGGCGACATCACCTTGGAAAGCGCCGCGAACAGCTGCTGCTTCGCCTGAACGTTCTCGACGATTGCCTCGATCACGATGTCGCACACGTCGAAATCCTCGAGGCTGGTCGTGATGCCGATGCCGCCCATCATGCGGTGCGCGTCCGCTGCCGTCATCAGGCCCCGCTCCTCCTGCTGCTTGAAGAGGGCGCGGATCACCTTGATGCCGCGCTCGACCGCCGACTTGTCGGTGTCGCACAACATCACGCCAAACCCACGCGACGCGCACCATTGCGCGATGCCGGTGCCCATGACGCCCGCGCCGAGGATGCCGACGATGCGGAACGGCTCGGCCGGCTTCGCGGCGGCGGGTTCGTTGGGGAACCACGCGTCCATGGTGGTTTTCTTGCCGGCTTCCTTCAGGTGAAACACCGCGATGAGGTTTTTCGCGACATCACTCGCCGCGACGCGTCCAAAAAGCGCGGCCTCCAGGTCGAGGGCCGGGCCGAGCGGCAAACCCACGCCCTGTTCCACGGCGTCGAGCACCGCCAGCGGCGCCGGTTGCCCACGATGTTTCGCGAGCACCGTCTTGCGCTGGTTGGCGAGAAATTCCGGGGCGGGCGCCGGCGGTGACGCCCGTCGCGGCTTGCCTTCCGCCGCGAGCCGCAGCGCCGCGGCTTTCGCGCGCGCCTTTAGTTCCGCAGCCGGCACGAGTTCGTCCACAAGGCCCGCGGCGTGGGCCGCCTTGGCGGGAATGAGCGCAGCCTTGAGCATGTGGCCGATGGCCGCCTCGACGCCGATCAGGCGCGGCAGGCGCGCACAACCGCCCCAACCAGGGATGAGCCCGATGCCGACTTCCGGCAGGCCGATGACGGTTTCCTTGGCTTCGCTGGCGAGGCGCCAGTGGCACGCCAGCGCCAGCTCGTAGCCGCCGCCCGCGCACGCGCCATGGATGGCACACACAACCGGCACATTGAGGTTCTCGAGCTGAGCGAAAAGCTCCTGACCGTCGCGCGACGCCTGCGTGGCCGCGGCCGCGTCGGGCAAGGCCGCGAGCCATTTGAGGTCCGCGCCAGCGATGAAGATCTTCTCCTTGCCGCTCAGCACGACGACGGCTTTCAGCGGCTGGGCCGCCAGCGCCGCGATGGCCGCGCGCAGGGCCGCCTGCGTGGGCGGATTAAAAATGTTGGCCCGGGCTGCCGGGTCATCGAAAACCAACCAACCGACGCCCTCCGCGTCGACGGAGTGGCTCACCGGGGTGGATTCGCTCGGGGTCATGCTGGAATAACCGCCATTCAACCGGGGAGGCGCCGGGATGTAAAGCTTCCGGACGGCCTTTCACCCAAAGGGAGGTGTGGCCCGATCGTTCTCGCAATCGTTCTCCCGCCCCCCCACGCGACCCAATCTGCGGTGTCGAGAGAAAGAGAAAGATTAAGAGAACGAGAAAGATTCTCTGACCTTGAGGTAGGAGCCTGTTTACAGGCGATTCGAAGCGCACGCTGCTGGACCGAATCCTGAATCGCCTGCAAGCAGGCTCCTACCTGCCGGTCACAAGATCACACTAAGAAGCAAAGCAGCGAAGGCTCCTCTACTGGGCTCGTTCTCCGCATTGCTTAGCTCCTTCGCTCCTTTGTGTTATTCCGCCTACCGGCGCGCGAATTTCCGCAAGTACTTCAGCGCGACTTCCAGATCGTTGGGCAACGGCGAGGTCAGCGTCATCTTCTCGCGGCTGACGGGATGAGTGAACGTCAGTGCGGCGGCGTGTAGCGCGAGGCGGGCGATCAGGGGTTTCTCGTCGTCCCGGCCCTTGTACCCGCGCTTCAGGTCCGAAAGCAGCAGGCGCGTCTCGTTGCCGTAAAAAGGATCGTTCAAGATCGGCGTGCCGGTGGCGGCGAGGTGCACCCGGATCTGATGCGTGCGACCGGTTTGCGGACGGCACTCGAGCCAGGCAAAACCCGGACGCCCGCCGGGCTGCGGGAACCGCTCAAGAACGGAAACATCGGTCACGCTCGCCTTCCCGTGCTTTTTCACGACGCACATCCGGCCCGGCTTCGCGTCGTCTTCCTTCAACACAAGGTCGACCGTGAACGTTTCCGTCGCAGGCAGGCCTACGGTGAGCGCGTGATAAACTTTTGCCACGGTCTTCGACTGGAACTGGCCGCTCAAGAAATCGAGCGCGGGCTTGGTTTTCGCGCACAACACGAGCCCGCTGGTGTCCGCATCAATGCGGTGCACGTTCGCCACCCCGTGCCCCATCCGGTCATGCACGAGGTCCATCAGGTTCACGCGCGACTTGTCCCACCGATCGGGCGCGATCAGCAGCCCGCTCGGTTTGTCGAACGCGATCACGGCATCGTCTTCAAAGAGGACCGGCGGCAGGGACATGGGAATGCGGCCAGCGTGCGGACCCGGCTGGGGCCGGCAACCCCGAAGCGCATGGCCAAAGCGCAACTTCCAACGTTCAACGCCCAACGTCCAACATCCAAGGATGTCACTCGTGGACCTTCTGAGCCGTCCCACGAATCCAGTCAGGTCCAGCTGATCTCCCAGCCTCGTCATGCCGATCCCGCGATGGCGGGAAGAGGATCCGGATACTCCCTTCATCCACGGGAATCCGGGATGGCCTTGGACAATGCCTGGTGTAGAACTCCGTCTCGATCATGACGCTGGCACCACGCTTTCTGGTGAACCTGTGGGCGGCATTTCGCGTGACCCGGTTTGTCCGGCGTTTGCACAAACCCGGCGCGGACCACGCGGCCCAGCAGGCTGCCCTCGCCGCGTTGCTGCCGGCCATCGCGCAAACGGAATTCGGACGCGCCCACGGCGTGAAGGCGGACATGACGTACGCGCAATTCCGGACGGCGGTCCCGCTGCGCCTCGCCGCCGCCTCCGAACCGTATGTGCAACGGATGGCCGCCGGTGAACCCGACGTGCTCGTGCCCGGACGCTGCCGGCTCTTCGTCGAAACCGCCGGCACCACAGGGTTGGGCCCTCGGCTGCTGCCCGTGCCCGACGCCATGTTGCGGCACTACCGCGTAGCGCTGCGTGACGTGTTGTTTCTCTATGCGGCACGCGCCGGTCACGCCGGCGTTTTTCTCGGACGTCACGCCCACCTCGGCGCCAGCACCGCACTGGCCGAGCAGGACGGCGTCCGCCGCGGCGGCCTCGAGGCCCTGCTGGTCCAGGCGCTCACGCCGTGGGTGGCCGCCAACCTCTACGCCCTGCCCACGGAGCTGGCACGCCTGCCGGACGGGCCGGAGAAAACGAGTGCCGCGGCGGCGGCGTTGGGAACGACGGACCTGTCCTTGATCGCCGGCACGCCACATGCGGTTGCGGCATTTGCCGAGACGGTGCGCGGGCGGGACGAGGAAGGACGGCCACTTGTATCCAACCTGCAGGCCGTCTGGCCAAACCTCGAATGTTACCTGCACTTCGGCGCGCCCGTCGGTCTGTTCGGCGAAATCCTGCGCACGGCGCTGACGAGCGTGGCGTTTCATGAACTCTACGCCACCGCGGAAGGCGTGATCGCTGCGCAGGACGATAACCACAAACCCGGCCTGCGGCTGCTAACGGACGCCGGCCTCTTTTTTGAATTCGTGCCTCTCGCGGACTACCGCGAGGACCAGCTCGCGCAAGTCGGGCCAGAGTGCGTGCCGTTGGAGAAAGTGCAGGCGGGAGTGGACTACGTGCCATTCGTCACGACGCCCGCCGGGCTGTGCCGGTGTGCGCTCGGCGACATCGTGCGTTTCGTGTCGGTGACGCCCCCGCGCCTGCAATTCGTCGGACGCACCGGCTTGTATCTGAATCCTTTTGGCGAACAAGTGACGGAGCGCGAACTCGTCGACACGATGCTGGCAGTCTGTGCGCGCAACGGGTGGCACGTGGTGAATTTCCATGTTGCGCCCTACCAGCATCGCATCGCCGCGGGGCAGGAAGTCCGGTGTCACGAATGGTGGCTCGAGTTGCACACGCACACCGTCCGCACCCCCACGGCCAACGTCCTCGGTCCCGCGTTCGACGCCGAGCTCGCCGCACGCAACCGCGACTACGCCGCGCGCCGCAACGACCGAACGATTCACTCGCCGCAGGTGCGCCTCGTGATGCCCGGGGTTTTCGACCAATGGGCCGCGCAGCACCACAAGAGTGCCAGCGCCAGTAAAATGCCCCGCTGCCTGTCGACCCGCCTCATCGCTGACCAGCTTGCGACGCTCGCCCGCTTCCACCCCGAAACCAACGCGCCGTTTGCCCCCACCCCGCAATCGTTCCGAGCTTCCGGTCGGGGCGGTGGCCCTCAACCGCCTTGCCTTTCCGCGGGACAGACCTCGCATGTCCTCGGCACGCGTGACGTCGCAGCCAAGAGTGGCCTGACCGCTGCGAACCTGACGCCGGTAGCGTTGCATCGGCAAACATCCTTCTCCAAATACGTCGCCACCCACCCATGAAGTTGATCCCGACTCTTGTTTCGCTTGTGCTTCTGGCGCTCGCGCCGGCCGTCCTTCCAGCAGCTGCGGGCGACGAGATCTTTGAAGAGCACTGCGCCTCGTGCCACGGCGTCAACGGCAAGGGCCGCACGCCCATCGGAAAGAAACTGGGCATCAAGGACCTGGCTGAGAGCAAACTTTCCGACGCCGAACTCACGCGGCGCATCCTCGACGGCACCAAGGACGCGAAGGGCCTCACCCGCATGCCCGCCTTCAAGGACAAGCTCTCCGCGGCGGAAATCGCCGACGTCATCGTGCATCTCAAATCCCTGCGAAGCAGCCGGGAGGAAGGCGCCGCGCGGAAGGAATAACGTGAAAAGGCTGAGACGCTGAATGGCCGAACAGCGGCGCTGCCATCGGTGGGTGGGGTTTTATACCCCGACGGGATTGATGCCGCGTTCGCCGTCGCGGTGTGAAACCCCTCCCACCCGGTACCATTCGTCGCAAATCACTCATGTAGGAGCCTGTTTACAGGCGACTGACACGCACGACGACGGACCAAGTTTCGAATCGCTTGTAAACAAGCTCCTACCTCTGGGCCTCGGTCCTGCGGACCCGGGAACCCTGTTGGGAGTGATCGGGGACGTGCCCCCTACCCACCGCGCCCTGCGGGCACCCCTCTTCATAGAGGGGACCCAGTTTGAAATTCGGCAGCTTAACGCCGCCGCTTACTCTTCGGATTCGTCGTCGTCCGCGGATTTCTTGGACTTCGATTTTTTCGTGGCGGCGGCGGACTTCGCGTTGAGCCACACCTGGCCCTTGGCGTTGGCGTTGAGCCAGTAGATTTCGCCGGCGTGCTCGGCGAAGGTGGGCTTGCCCTTCGGGGAGTCGGGCAGTTGCAGGCCGACGGAATTCAGGAGCGCCATGACCTGCTCGTCGGACTTCTCGAGCTTGCTCGCAAGCTCGGGCAGCGCCGCGGTCACGCCCTCGCCGCGCTTCTTCGGCTGCATCAGGAGACGCACGGCCGTGAGAATGTTCTCGGGCGGCAGGGTCGTCGCCGGCGGCGGCGTGCTCTGGCTCGACTCGGCCGGGAGGCTGCCGCCGAGGTTGCGGAGGTTGCCCTGGTCGGGAACGTGCTCGGGCATCTGGCCGGCCGCGTCGGCCGCGGGCGCGGCTTCCTCGGGCTTCGCATTGCGGTCCTCGCCACGCTCGCGCCCGGCGTTGATCCAGATCTCGCCGCGCTGGTTGCGATTCAGCCAGTACGTGAAACCATTCTCCGTCGCGCGCACCTGCGGCTCACCCTCGCCCGCGAGCTTCAGGCCAAACGTGCCGAGTTGCTCGAGGAGCTGCGCCTCGTCGAGGTGCAGGGCCTTCGTGAGGTACGGGAAGCTGCCCGACCAGCCGTGGCCGTGGCGGTTGCGGCGCATCATGCCGCGCAGCTTGTCGAGGAAGGTCTTGGGCGCGTTGTTGTCCTCGCGCGGGGGCTGGGCAGGGGCGCCGGCCTGGGGCTGGCGCTGACGGTCGTCGCGACGCTCCTCGCGCGGACGTTCCTCGCGGCGCTCCTCGGCGCGCTGTTCATTGCGCTGGTCGGCGGCCGCCATCTCGGCAGGCACTTCCTCGTCGGTCAGGCGCTTGCCCTGCACGATGCGGAAAACGGGCTGGGGCTTCTCGCGGGTGTTGATCCAAATCTCGCCGCGGCGGTTGATGTTCACCCAATAAAGGTCGCCATCGTACTCGACATACACCGGCTTGGCGTTCTCGTCCGCCGGGATCTGCAGGCCGCATTCCACGAGCGCGGTCTTGATGTCCGACTCCTCGAGCTTCCACTTTTTCGCGAGGTAGTCCGTGCCGACCGACATGCCGGGCCCGCGCTGGTTGCGGCGCATGTGGGGCTTGAGGGCGTCGAAGAACGCCGGGAGCTCGTCCTCGGCGGCAATCTTGTCCCATTCGTCCTTCGGCGCCGTGGACTCGTCCTCGGGCGCGTCGGGATCGTCGTCGCGCGAGGTGTCGCGCGGGCGGCGGAGGCCGTCGTCGCCCGCGGCCTTCTCCTCGAGGAAATCCTCGGTCTTTTCCTCCGCGGCGGCGGGGGCGCCGCTGGTGCCGGCCTTGAACTTCGCCTCGAACTCGGCGCGGAGCTTGTCGGCCTCGGCGCGCGCGGCGGCGGCAGCAGCATCCTCAAGGGTCCAGTCGCGCTCGACCGAGCGCCGGGCCAGGCCCGTGAAGGCCAGCGGATTGTCCGGCGCGGTGTGGAAGTTGATGATCTCCCACGCTTCCTTGCCGAGATCGTTGATAAATTTTTCCATCAAGGCCGGGGACGCGAATCCGCCCTTCCCGCTGCTGATGACTTTGTATTCCCAGTTCGCCATATAAGGCGTGTAGGCATCCCGTATCCCCTCCCCTGACGCCAGCCCTAAATTCCCTGTCATCGGGTGAGAAATTCGCGCCCGCCGCTCGCCAAAGTCGGGCGAATGGCTATATCGGCTCCCGTTTTGCGTATCTTCGCCCAGGAATCCCCCACCTCGTTGCCATGACCAAATCGCCGCTGCTCGTCGTCACCCTGCTCGCGCTCACTCTGGCCGCCCGCGCCCAGGACGCCGCCCCGGCCCTGCCCGCACCCGACGCCGACAACGGCAGCATCCTGCTGCCGCCGGGTTTTCGCGCACTGGTGTTCGCCGACAACCTCGTCGTCGACCGCAAGTTCAACAACCGCGCCGACAACCTGCGCTTCATCGCGGTCGCACCCAATGGCGACGTCTATGCGAAGACCAAGCGCGGCCCAATCCTGGCGTTGCGTGACACCGACGGCGACGGTCGCGCGGACGTCGTGAAGGAATTCGGGGAGGGCGGCGGCACCGGCCTGCTCTTCCATGACGGCTGGCTCTACCACTCCACCGACAAGGACGTTTACCGCTACAAGTACACCCCCGGTGAACTCGTCCCGAGCGGCGCGCCGCAGCGGATCGTCGCCGACCTGCCAAACCAGCGTCAGCACGAGACCAAATCGTTTTATTTCGACGACCAAGGGCGCCTCATCGTGGAAATGGGCTCGCCCTCCAACTCGTACGGCGGCGCCAACGACCGGCGGCTCGGCGCCAAGGGCAGCGACGCCACGGAGTTTCTCCAAACCTTCGGCGGCTTCTGGCGCTTCGACGCCAACAAGCCCGACCAGAAGCAGTCCGACGGCGAGCGCATCACCACCGGCCACCGTCATGTGGTCGGCGTGGCCTGGAATTCCGTTTCCAAGGCCGCCTTCTTCACGATGCACGGGCGCGACAACCTGCACGACGTCGCCCCGGATTTCTACAGCGAAGCGGACATGGCCGAGCTGCCGGCGGAGGAATTCCACATGCTGCGGGAGGGCCAGAACCTCGGCTGGCCGTACACGTACTGGGACCCGTTGCGCAAGGCGCGCATGGTCTCGCCGGAATTCGGCGGCGACGGCAAGAAGCGCGACGAAAGCGGCAAGTACCAGGCGCCACTGATTGCGTTCCCGGCGCACTGGGCGCCGCTGCAGACCGTGTTCTACACCGGCAAGCAATTTCCCGCGAAGTACCAAGGCGGCGCCTTCATCGCGTTCCACGGCTCGTGGAATCGCGCGCCGCTCCCGCAGCGCGGGTACCACGTCGTGTTCGTGCCCTTTGATGCGCAGGGCATGCCGCTTGGAAACTACGAGATCTTTGCCCGCGGTTTCGCGCAGCGCGATGAATTCACTTCACCGCGCGACGCCACCTACCGCCCGGGCGGCGTGGCCGTCGGTCCCGATGGCTCGCTGTACATCGCCGAGACCGAGAAAGGCCGCATCTGGCGCGTGATCTACGTCGGCGACCAGAAAGTCAGCGACCGCGCCCCGGCCGCCCCGACCGCCGCCGCCACGGCGGCCGTCGCCCCCAACTCCGCCGCCCGCACCGCGGCGAATGAAAACGTCCGCGGCAAGATTCTCTACAGCCAGCATTGCGCGTCCTGCCACATGGTGGACGGCAGCGGCGTCCCGAACATGCAACCGTCGCTCGCCGACAGCGCGGTCCTCAAGGGCGACCCCGCCACGCTGGTGCGGCTCATCCTGAAGGGCCCCGCGGCGGTGCTGCCAGCCGACCGGCCGAAGTACGGCAACGTGATGGCGGCGTTCGACACGGTGCTCGACGACAACCAACTCGCCGACCTCGCGAGCTACGCGCGCCAGGCGTTCGGGGGCGTGACAACCGCCGTGACGCCGGCGCAAGTCACCGCGCTGCGGAAGCTGCCGTGACGAGTCGCGCGCCCGCGCTCGCCCTCCTACTGCTCGCTCCGCCGCTCCGGGCGGAGTTGATTCCGGTCGACCCGGTGCCGCTGGCACCGGTCACCGTCACCGCCACGCGCGCGCCGCAACGGTCCGACCAGGCGCCGTTCTCGCTGGTCACCCTGTCCGGGCGCGAGCTGCGCGCCTCACCCGCCGGCACGGTCGACGGCGCACTCCGTGCGGTTCCCGGTTTCAGCCTGTTCCGCCGCAGCGACAGCTTCACCGCCAACCCGACGGCGCAAGGCGTATCGCTGCGCGGCCTTGGCCCCAGCGGCGCGAGCCGGTCGCTGGTGTTGCTCGATGGCATCCCGCTCAACGACCCGTTCGGCGGCTGGGTCAGCTGGAGCAAAGTGCCGCGCGAATCATTGTCGCGCGTCGAAATCGTCCGCGGTGGCGGCGCCACCGCATGGGGCAACGCCGCCCTGGGCGGGGTCATCCAACTCCTGACCGAGGCCGCGCCGCCGACAGGCACCGGCCGGCTCGCCGCGAGCTACGGCGATTTCGCCACGCGCTCCATCGAACTCGTCGCGAACCAGCGCGTCGGTCCGGGCAACCTCCAACTCTCCGGCCGCGCCTTCGCGACCAACGGCTTTCTGCTCGTCGCGCCGGAGGATCGCGGCCCGGTGGATGTGGCCGCGTGGAGCCGACACCACTGGCTGGCCGCGCGCTGGCGCCAGTCCGTCGGCGACCGCGGGAGCCTGACGGTTTCCGGACGCGCGTTTCGCGAGACCCGTGGCAACGGCACCACGTACCAGCGCAACGCGTCCGCGGAGGATTCGCTCTCGATCGCGCTCGACGTCGCCGCGAGCCGCACCTTTTCGTGGACGGCCCTCGCCTACGGGCAAGACCAAACGTTCAGCAGCACGTTCAGCTCGGTAAACGCCACGCGCACCAGCGAGACGCCAGCGAGCGACCAGTTCGACGTACCGGCCGCCGCGCTCGGCGCCGCATGGACGGGCGTGTGGGTGGAAACGAACGGCGCACGGACGAGCGCCGGCGTCGACTTCCGCGGCGTCCGGGGCGAAACCCGCGAGAACTTCACGTTCAGCGCCGGCGACTTCACGCGGCAACGCATCGCGGGGGGTGCGCAGGAATTCGTCGGCGCCTTCGCCTTGCACGAGCGCCCGCTGGCGGAAATGTGGCGGCTTACGGTGGGGGCGCGGCTGGACGGCTGGCGCGAGCGCGACGGCCACCGGCGCGAACAGGACGGTGCGTCCGGCGCGTCCTTGCGCGACGACCACTATGCCGATCGCGATGGTGTGGAGTTCAGCCCGAGCGCAGGGCTCTTGTGGTCGCCCGCCCCGGGGTGGCGGCTGCGCCTCGCGGGACAGCAGGCATTCCGGCGCCCGACACTCAACGAGCTCTATCGCCCGTTTCGTGTCGGCAGCGTGATCACGGAGGCCAATGCCGCGTTGAAGACCGAGCGTGTCACGAGCGGCGAGCTGGGCGTCGATTGGAGCGTTCCGGCGCCGTCGGACTTTCACGGCGCACGCGGCCCCGATCGCGTTCGACTTGGTGCGTCCGTTTTCTGGAACGAACTGCGTGATGCCGTGAGCAACGTCACCCTTTTCCGCGGGCCCGGGACCTTTCCGGTCGTCGGCTTCGTGCCCGTCGGCGGCACCGGCCGGCAGCGGCTCAACCTCGATCGCCTGCGGGTGCGCGGCGTCGAGCTGTCTGCTGATTGGCGCCCCGCCCCGTGGGCGACTTTTTTCGCGGCTTACCTGTACAACGACGCGCGGGTGCAACGCGCGGGCGTCGCGCCCGCGCTCGAGGGCAAGCGCCTCGCGCAGGTGCCGCGGCACACGGTGTCACTAGGCGCAACGGCCCGGGCCGGGCGACTGGCCTTCACGCCGCGCATGCGCGTGATTGGCCGTCAGTTTGAGGACGACGAGAACCAGCTCATCCTCGGCACGGCGGCGGTCGTGGACGCGTCGCTCGCC
Source organism: Lacunisphaera sp. (assembly GCA_044224295.1). Classification (GTDB taxonomy): domain Bacteria; phylum Verrucomicrobiota; class Verrucomicrobiia; order Opitutales; family Opitutaceae; genus Lacunisphaera. The sequence goes on from JBGAKQ010000004.1 coordinate 131,068, forward strand.
TGGACGGTGCGGGCTGGAGAGATTTTCGTGACGGTGGAAAACGCCGGCGACGCGCGCATCGAGACCGGGCGCAGCGCGGACGGACTCGTCAACACCGGCACGCCGCGTTTGACGACGGGCGGAATCCGTTGGAGTTGGTGAGCCCGAACTCGGCGCCAGGCCCGATTGAGGATGTGGGCGCGAGCTTGCTCGCGACTTCCGACGCGCGGCTCCAGTCGCGCGCAAGCTCGCTCCCACCGGTCGGGCGGCCCTCAGGGATTGCCTGAGCGGGCGCTCCGGCGGGGTGGTGATTTCAGAGTTCCTCGCCGGTCACCATGAAACGAATCGGGATGTGGACGCGCGTGTTGACCTTGCGGCCATCCTTGATGCCCGCGCGGAAGCGCCAGCGGCTGACGCCATCGATCGCGGCCTGATTGAAACCGGTGTGCGTGGTCGAGATCACCCGCACGTCGCGGGTTTGGCCCTTCATATCGACGATGAACTCCACGACGACCTCGGCTTGGTCGACTTCCTTGCGCAGATTCGCGGGGAAGATCGGTTCCGGTTGCGCAATCGGTTCCGGCACGCGGTCCAGTTGCGAGATGTCGAAGAGGTTCTTCAATCCCGCGCCCGGCCGCGTGGCCCCGGTGGCGATGTGCAGCGGGATGGACGTGAGTTTCGACGCGTCGACGCTCGTTTGAAGCGCGGAGCTCATCTCGAGCGGTTGGACGAACGAGTTGATGCTCACGGCCGACGGCAGGTCCACGAGGCGCGGCACCTCGACGGCCGGCGTTTCATCGGCGGCGTCCAACTCCTCCACCGTCTCCTCCTTGTCCTCCTCGATCGGCGGCATGACCATTTGGACGATGCGTTCCTCCTGAACGGCCGCGACGCGCTTCGGCAGCGTTCGCGGGCCCCCGCCCCACAAGATCAGGGCATGCACCCCGGCCGAGAACAGCACGGCCAGCCACGAAAACCGCTGGCGGGCCAGACCGGCGTAGTGCCAGTCGCCCGCGCGGCTTTTCACACGGGCCATCGGCCGCGATCGCACAGGCGCGGCCGGCCAGCCGGGGGCTCTGAGGGTCAAGCGGGGGTACAGGGTAGTTTGCATGGCGCTATTAAACACCCAAAGGCCCGTTTACACTTGGCATCCGTTGCCAGAAACTGGGCATAAGTTGGCCCGGCAATTTAGGCCATTTGGATTGCCCCCGGGGCCCGGCGTGACCCATCAAGAGGCGTGCGCCGACTCGACCAACTCCTTGCTAATCTTGGGTATTGCTCCCGTCGGGAGGCCCGCGCCTGGATCCAGGATGGACGGGTGACGGTGCGCGGTGAGGTGGCCGACGACTTCGGCGCCAAGGCCGACCCGGCGGACGTAAAGGTCGATGGCGAACCGCTCGACCATCCCGCCGGCCTGTTGTTGCTACTGCACAAACCCGTCGGTCTCGTCTGCTCCCACGACGAGCGCGAGGGTCCCAACGTGTACTCGCTCCTTCCCGCCCGCTGGCGCGCGCGCAACCCGCAGGTCACGAGCATCGGGCGGCTCGACAAGGACACCAGCGGACTCCTGCTGCTGACGGACCAGAGCGAACTCGTGCATCGCCTGACGTCACCCAAGCACAAGGTGCCCAAGGTCTATCGCGCAACGCTCAGCGCCGACGCCCAGCCGGCCTGGATTCCGCTGTTCGCCAGCGGCACCCTCGTGTTGAAGGACGAAAAGGAGCCCTGCGCCCCGGCCGAACTGAAGATCATTTCCCCCCGCGAGGCCGAGCTGACGCTGACCGAGGGTCGTTATCACCAGGTCCGGCGCATGTTTGCCAGCCAGGGGGCGGAGGTGCGCACGCTGCACCGGGCGCGTTTTGGCGCGCTGGAGCTTGGCTCACTGGCCCCCGGCCAGTGGCGGGAGCTTTCGCTCGACACTTTTTCCCAAACGCCATGACACTTTTAGCCACCCTTCGGGTCTGAGCCCGACCGTTTTATCATGACCCTGCCTGAACTCACCGGCGCCCAGCGCACCCATTTGCGCGGCTTGGGCCAGCGTCTCAGCGATTCGCTCCGCATCGGCCGCCAGGGCCCGACCCCCGCCCTCGTCACGGAACTCAACCGCCAGCTCGACACGCGCGAGCTCGTGAAGGCCCGTTTTGAATCCGCCGACCGCGATGAACGCGCGGCCATGATCGACCGGATGGCCGCCGACACTCCGTGCCTGTGCGTCGGCGCGGTGGGACGCACGGCGTTGTTTTACCGGCCGCACCCCGATGCAACCAAAAGGCAGGTGCTCGCGTAGGCGCTTCTTGGTAGGCGATTCAAACGCCCGCTGACGTCACGCGCGCCGATCGCCTGTAAACAGGCTCCTACAAATGTCCTCTCCGACTGGGCCTTTCGGCCACCAATTCCAAGGTTGCGACTACCCCCTGAAAAACTAGGTTCCCAAGCAGAAATTTCCTCCATGAAAACCAGCACTCTCTTCACCACGTTAGGCGCGGCCGCCATGCTTTCGCTGACCGGCTGCGGCACGACCGACTCGCGGGTCACCAACACGCAACAGCCCGGCCCGGCGGTCGGCAACGCGATCGGCACCGCCGTTGGCGCGGTCGGCAGCAACGTCGTCGGCCTGGGCGTCGGCGTGGCCGAAGGCGCCTCCGCCGCGACCAAGTCCACCTTCACCAACGAGCGCCGCTACGTCCGCACCTGGCGCGAGGAGAAGACGTCCGACGGCCGCATCATCAAGATTCCGGTCGAGATCGAGGTCGACGCCAACGGCCGCCCGATCGAGCGGAAGGACTGAGTCCCTCGATCAAGTTCGAACCCAAACCCGCGCCGTAAGCGCGGGTTTTTCGTTTTGGACTGGTGCGGTGGTCGGCCTTCCGCCTTCGCCAAGGCTACGGCGGACGAGCCCGGCCGACCGGGCCGATTACAGACCGGCCCTACGGTGCCGAAAGGAAATCTGCGCCGCACGCCGGGCGTGGACCCACCCCGCCCTGCGGGCACCCCTCTCGAGAGGGGAGCTGGTCGCGCGAGGCGCGGAGCGGAGTCCGCGCCCTGCCGCAAAAAAAACGCACCCGTTGCCGGGTGCGTTTTGAAGGGAGGGTTGGCGGAGGACTACCAGCCGACGCGCGGGGCAGCTTTGGTCTGCTTCGCGATCTGCTTTTCCTCCTCCCAGACGGTCAGGCCGGTCTTCACCTGCACGAGCGACATCTGGAACGAGTAGGTGTTCTGCGTCAGCTTGCTGTTGCGATCGGTCTGCTGGATGAGCTTCGCGTAGAGCGTGTAGTCCGGCACGAGGGTCTTCGCCTTCTTGCCGGTCTGCATCTCCTCGAGCTCAGCCGCCTCGCTCGCCACCACGGCGCGTTCGCCGAGGCCCATGGTGTTGGTGATGGCGACCTTGCCGGTCTGGGTCAGCCCCACGCGGATCTTTTTGATCAGCAGGTCGGTGTCGACCATGAGGGACGTGTTGTTGATGATGCGGTCGACCGCGAGCACGGCGGGCTTGCGCGGGGCGTTGTTGAGGGCCTCGCTCGAGAGGAGCGAGTTCAACAGCTGGTCCGCGGCATTGGCCCAGTCCTGCGAGTTGATCGCCGACGTGTTGATGACGTCGGGACCCTTCGCATCGACGGTGCGGGTTTCGGTCGGCGTTTCGCAACCGGTGAGCAGGAGCAACGCGCCAACGGCGAGGCCGGTGGCGATCTTGGAGGGAACAGTGAGTTTCATGGGTGGGAGGGATTACTCGCGGAACTTGAGTTTGAAGTCCACGGCCTTGGGCGAGATCGCGACCGTCGAGATGGTCTGCGTTTCGCGGCCCTGCAGCCGGAGGCTCTTCCAGGTCTCGTTGGGCGAGGCGACGGCCATGCCGTCCTGGTCGATCCACTCGAACTTGTAGTTCACGGTGCGAGCCGTGCTCTTGAGGTTCTCAACCGTGGCCTGGATCTTGAGCAGGTTGCCCGAGACGGTGGCCTGGTTGATCGACACCACCCGGACGGCGCCCGCCAGGGTGTTGTCGGTGATCACACGCTTGTCGGCGACGTAGTTGGGCGTCGCGCGGGACTCGGCGTTTTCGTAGGTGTTCACGTTCTGGCAGCCGCCGAACAGCAGCGCCAGGGACGCGAGGGCCAACGCTCCGCCGAGACGGAGGGAGGAGGATTTGTTCATTTGAGGACGAAGGAGGAAACCAGCAGCGGCGCCGTCGGGGACGCCGACTTCACGTAGACGACGTTGACCGCGCCGGGGGCGAGGGCAACGGTCTTTTGGGTGCCGCCCGCGTTGACCGTGATCTCGCGGCTGGCGGGGGTGGCGATGCGGGCATACTGGAATTCCTTCGGGAGCGACGTCCAGCTGCGGGTGTCGGCCACGTTGGTCGCCGAGTTGATGGCGCCCATGACGAGGCCGGCGGCGAGGCCGGCCCACATGCCACCACGGTCCTCGGCGGCCTTCTGGGCGACGGCGGCGACGATGGCCTTGGTGGCGGTGGTGATCATGGTCTTGGTGACGATGACCGGCCACTCGTTCTTGAAGTCGTTCGCGATGACGCTGTCCATGCTCGCGATGGTCGAGGTGGTGACGGTCTGGTCACCGGCGACCACGCTGAGGTTCGGGACGTAGGCGTTGTTGAACTTGAGCTTCGGGAAGGCGGCGCCGACATACGGCACGCGGCTGGAAACCAGGAAGGTCGGGATGTCGATGCGGACCTGGTCGCGCGAGGCGGCGGTGCCGGTCTCGAAGATGACATAGGTCACGCCCTCGATGGCCTTGCCCTCGGCGGCGCCGGTGGCGGCGTCGAGGTCGGCGCGGACGAAGGTGTTTTCCGGGACCATCGCGGCGACGCGCTCGAAGGACTTGCGGCCGCGCTCGAGGTCGGAGCCACCTTCACCGAGCGTGGTGAAGAACAGGCCGTCAAGGAACACCGCGAACGGGTTCACGTAGTCGCCGTAGGGCTTCATCGGCGCGAGCGACGCGTCGAGGGCGGCCTGGAGGCCCGGGCCGGTCTTCGGGTCGTTGAGCGCCTTCTGGGAGTCGTAGGCGGCGGACTTGCCGCTCTCGTCCTTCAGCTCGCCGCGGGCGGCTTTCGCCTGCTCGTCCTGGAGGGACGCGATGCGCTTTTCGTTCGCCTCGACGGCGTCACGCTGGCGCTGCAGCGAGCGGTTGAGCTCGACTCGGGCCTTGTCCTTGTCGCCGAGGGCGAGGTAACCCACGGCCTTGTAGGTGTTCATCATCACCTTGTCGTACGCTCGGCCGCGGTACGGCAGGGTCGCCTGGTTGGTGAAGGCGGCGCCGACTTCGGAGCCCATCTTGACCTTCGCCTCGGCTTCCCACTGGTTCACGCGTTGCTCGGCCAGATCGAAGGCGTTGATCGAGCGCGTGAGGTAGTGCTTGCGAATCTCATCCGGCGTCGGCTCCGGCAGCGGCGCGGCGGGCGCCTCACCCTTCTTGGCCGGGGCGACCGGCGGGCGGATGTCCGGCAGCGTGCTCGGGTCCGAGAGCGCGGCGGTCCACATGGTCGCGCCCTGTTCCAGGCGGAACACGAGCTCGTCCTTCTTGCCGGCGTTGGCGGCCACCTGCTTGTCGATCTCGGCGATCGACGAGTTGGCGTTGCCCGTCTTGGTCGTGGCGTTGAACTGGGCGGTTTGCTGGTCGTAGCTGGCGCAGCCGGCGAGCAGGAGGAGCGCGAAGGCGCTGCCGACCTGCGCGATCCGGAGGCCGCGGGAGGGGGTGGTGGTGATGTGCATGATGAGGGTTAAGATGAAGCGGATTTGGCCGGGTCGCGGGGTGTTACGACTCGGAGTCGCCGGATTCCGACAGGCGGACGACGGCGCCGCGGTCGATGCCGGTGTCCTCGACGATTTCCGCCTGGGAATTCTGCGGGGTGACGCGGGTGATGCGGACCTTGCCGACGAGGACTTCCTCGCGGGTCTTCTCGCCGGTGTCGGGGTCGGTCAGCTCATCGCCAAGCGTGAACACTTCCCACACCTGGCCGACGGCGATGCCGGACTGGTCATTGCGGTTGATGGTCACGATCTTGTCGCGCTTGCCGATGATGCGGGCCGGGGAAACCACGTCCGCCGCACGCACCGCGATCTTCTGCGCCATGTCCGCGACGGCCTGGATCATGAGGTCATCCGAGGCTTCGCCGACGCGGGCGGTGGTGTTTTCCGAGCGGTTCTCGGAGTCGCGCTTCGAGACCTTGAAGTTGGTGCTCGCGACGGCGCGCTGGGTGGCGACCTCGGTGATCTTCGCGACGGCGGAGAGCTCGATGACGCGGGCGCGGACGGTCTTGCCGAGCGAGGCCAGCTTGCGCTCCTCCATGCGGTCGTTGAACGAGTCGACGCGGATGGTGAGGATGTAGTCCGCCTTGTTGAAGGTGAAGGCCGAGCCCGTGGCGGCGCTCTCGGTGGCGAGGGCGTCGGCATCGGACCGCTCGAGCACCTCGAAGCGGCGGGTGTTGAGCACGCGGTCGTGCACCTGCGAGTCGAGTGCCTCGAGCACGGAGCTCAGGGAGAGACCAACCCCCTGCTTCTTCATGCGGGCGTCGAGCGACGGCGTGGCGACCATCTTGGTGATGGCGAGTTTCTTCTTGCCGGGGGCGGCGTCCTGCGCGCGGGTGAACGGCAGGGCGAGGGCGACCGAGGCGAGGAGGGCGAGAACGATGCGGCCGGATTTCATGGCGATGATGGGCTGAATATTAAGGGAGGCGGCTTACCAGCCGAACAGGGAGCGGCTCGGGCCCGCGTTGATCGTGATGCCGTCGGTGGTGTTCACCTTGAAGCCGCTGTTTTCAAACATCTTGGCCTGGCCCTCGAGGACCTTGACCTGCGCGTCGGTCAGCTTGGCGCCGTTCTTGAGTTCGTTGACGAACTTCGTGGCGTCCTGCCAGCGGGCGTAACCGGCGTCGGTCATCTCGAGCGCCACGTTGAGGCGCTGGCCGTTGGTGAAGTTCACGGTGCGTTCCCACGGCTTGAAGCCTTCGCGCACGACGCGGAGCTTGTGCAGGCCGGCCTTGACCTCGAGCTTGCCCGGGGCGGTGCCGACCGCGATGCCGTCGATCTCGATCGTGGCGGAAAGGGCCGAGACCTTGAACTTGGTCTCCCCGATCGTGAGCGTGTTCTCGGGGTTGATGCGGACGTCCGGGATGTAGAGGTCGGCGAGGTCGGTGGTGAACGTGACGCTCACCATGCTCTGCGCAGTGGAGGCCGTGATGCGGCCGCGCTCGAGCTGGCGCTTGAGGCTGGCCGCAACCTTGTCGGCCGCGTCGGCGAGCAGACCGTTGAGGATCTCGGAGCGCTCGGTCTTGTTGCCGGCCATCTGCTGGACGACCTTCGAAACCTTTACCGTGTCCGCCGCGAGACTGGCGCCGGTGTTGCCGTCGAGGATCTTGTAGGTCACACGCGCGGTGTCCTCCTCATTGACGGCCTTCACGCCGTAGGCGTCGACCGTGTTCGTGCTCGCCTCGAAGCCGGACAGCGAGACCTGCAGGAGGTGCGTGGCGCCGAGGGTCTGCGCGAGGCGCACCGCGGAGCTGCTGTCCGCCAGCTGCGCGTCGAGCGCCGTCGTGCCGGCGCCGGGCGTCATGCTGCTGACCGCATTGAGCGCGGTTTCGCCGCTGATGACGCGGACGTTGAGGTCGCTGACGCGACCCGTCACATAGTCCTCGAGCGCGCCGAGCTGTTTGGCGCCGATGTCGCCGGCACGGTTCGCCGTGAAGATGGCGACGGTGACGCCGGGGCTGGCCGCCTTGGCCGGCGCCGGGGTTTGGGCAACGGCGTGGCTGACGCCAATTGCAAGCAATGTGAACCAGAGTTTCAGTTTAGTGGGCATGGCCGTTTCGGTTGAAGGGGAACGAGCGCCGACAGCTCAGCTGAGTTGCTGAAAAACACGGCTGGCGGCGTGGTAAGCACAATACACTAGTCGCTACTAAGTAGGTTTCCCGTAAGGTAAGCAAGGCTGGGCTCCGATATGAGAACCAAGGGTTCCGGCCGGAAAGGCCGAAATCCTAGGAGAATCCCTGAAAAATTGTTAGGCTCCTAATCGCCTGCCCCCCCTTCAGGCTTCGGAAACGCGACATTGCGCCGCCCGCGTCGGCCCGCCAACCATGGCGCCGTGACCCTTGCTGAACTCGGTTGGACCGACGACTTTGCCCAAGCCTTCGCCCCCCATGCGGCGGAAGGCTGTGTGCCGGGGCGCGTGACGCTCGAGCTCAAGGGTTATTGTGAAGTCACCCTGGAGGACGGCGCGCGGCTGGGAGAATGCAGCGGAAAGTTCATCCACAGTGCCAAGGCGCCGGCGGATTACCCGGCCATCGGCGACTGGGTGGCCGTCACCCCGCAGCCGGGCGACCCCACCCGCGTGGCCATCCAGGCGGTGCTGCCGCGGCGGACCCGCTTCTCCCGCCGCGCCGCCGGCGAGGAAGTTCTCGAACAGGTCGTCGCGGCGAACGTGGATACCGTCTTTTTGGTCAGCTCGCTCGACGGCAACCACCACCTCCACCGCCTTGAACGCTACCTCGCGGCCGCCTACGCCAGCGGCGCGCAACCGGTCGTGGTGTTGAACAAGGTCGACCTGACCGATGAGACCGCCGAGCAGCGGGCGGAGATCGCCGCAATCGCCCCGAACATTCCGGTCGTCGTCATCAGCGCCAAGACCCGCCGCGGCCTCAAGGCCCTCGCCCCGTGGCTGCAACCCGGCCGCACGATTGCCCTTCTCGGCTCCTCGGGCGTTGGCAAGTCGACGCTCATCAACCGCCTGATGGGCGACCAGGTGCAGGTGACGCAGGAAGTCCGCGAGGCGGACAACAAGGGACGTCACACCACCACCCGGCGCGAGCTGCTCATTTCCCCCGAAGGCGTAATCATCATCGACACCCCGGGCATGCGCGAAATCCAGCCGTGGGAAGCGGGGGCGAGTGTCGCCGCGGCGTTTGAGGACGTCGCCGCCATCGCCGGGCGCTGCAAGTTCCGCGACTGCACGCACACCGTCGAACCCGGCTGCGCCGTGCAAACGGCGCTGGCCGACGGCTCGCTCGACCTGCCGCGCTGGCAGAGTTACCAGCGCATGCTCCGCGCTTCCGCCCACGAGGCCCGCCGGGTCGACCGGCCGGCCGCGCAACAGCACAAGGCGCAGATGAAAAAGCTCACGAAGCAACTCCGCCGCCGCGTCCACGAGAAATCCGGCGACGAATAACGTGTGCCGCGCGGCTTCGTGCCTGGAGGGCCCGCGTCCCCGCGGACCGCTCGGAGGAACCAACCATCTTCGTAGCCACAGGCCTCCGTGCCTGTGCCCCTCCGCGCAGCTTCTCCGTGGTGGACCTGCGATGGTGCAAGGTGCGGCCCGCCCCCCTACGGTCGCCTCGGGAGGCGAAGACATAATTCTCCAGAGGCGGTTCGGTGGAGCCGAAGGCGGCGAAGGCGTATTCCCTGATCGCCGCGGCCGCCGCGGCGTTGATCGGGATGCGGCGCGTGCACACGCGCCGACGATTTTCAGAGCGCCCGCCCTTCAAGCTCCTCCGCGGGATCTCGAAGGACGGTGCCGGCACCCCCTCCCTGATTAGTTGCCCCACCGAAGTCCCAGAAGCTCAGACACTCGAAGACCTGTATTTAAGGCCCACTGAAAAAACAAAATGTCCCTCGGGTTGGTCAGTTGCCCCAGCAAACGCCGGCGCTCGTCGGGGGTGATGAATCGCGCGGTGCTCATGTCCTCATAGATACGGAACCCTGCTTTCCGCGGGTGCCGTGGATTGCAGCCCCCGCCGGCGGTTAAAAAACGGATGGCGCCCGGCTTCATGCGGCGCCTAATGTTAGCCCCGACATGTCGGAAGAGCTCCTGCCCAGGATCTGTCACAAGCACTGCTTGGAGTCCTTTCTCCTTCTATAATCATATGGGAGAATCGGACCAATTCCGACGCGATCGAGAGGAGGTAGACGCGTTATTTCGGCATCCGAATGCGCGCTCCGATGCTAACACTGCCAGGATTAAGCAGCTATTAACCGAGATGGCGGCGCTCGCCGTGGCATCTGCAGGGACGCCTTATCCCCAAAAGCCCCGATTGCCAGACCGACCGTCGGTTTCTGCCCCTGCGTTGCCGACACTGCCAAGGACACCGGAGTATTTCATCGCCGAGCAAGAGATGAAGAAACGTCTCCGCGAATACGAAACCGAGATCAACCACCCGCCTTCGCGAAAGAAGGGATGGATGAAGCGTGTGAAGAGGGCGATCGCCGCCAAGCACGCGTTACAGGCCGAAATGCCGGGCAAGCTCGAACGGATTCAAATCGAGATGTTGTCGGAGAGCGATCGTTCGGCGTACGCCCGCATCATTGCCGCACGCGCGCAGGCTGGTGCCGCGCTAGTCGACTGGGAAAAGGCTGTCGCCCAAATCGAATCCAAGCATCAGGAGCTGGTCGTGCGATGGGAGACGGACCGCCGCAACCAAATAGCGGCCACGAGAATCAAGATTGTAGAAAGACTTCGCCGGGACCTCGCCGCACTGAGCAAAGGAATGCTGCCTGCCGAAATTCCCGTCACGCGCGTTCCGTGGAGAATGCTCCCTGCTCCGCTACCGGGCGAGGCCGGTTTATCCCGCCTCCTTGCAGAAATCACTCACGCTTGCCCGAAACTGAACATTGACCGGGGTCGCTTGGAATCGGCCTACCGGCTTGGCCCAACGCGCATTTATATCGGCGGCGGCGAATTCGACGGCTACCTGGCATTCGAATTTGCGGGCACGGACAGGATTCTCCTTGAGTGCCCCGTCTCGGGAAACGCGGCCTACATCTTCAAGCACGACTGGCGAGCGCTTTCCAAACTGAGCCGGACAGAGCTGCTGCGAGATCATTCGGAGGAGGTCAGCAAAATCGTCCACGCCCCCGGCAGTGCCTGGCAAAGCAGAATCAAGCGCGGGCTTGGGCTTCGGTAGACCGCGCCCTCGTCAGGTGCTCGATCTTCCCGCCGCTGGTCGCGAAATGACCTGTGACCTCCCCCAATGTCCGTGGCCGTATGAAATGTGACATTGGTCGGCGCACAGCGGGGAACCCAGCTTAATGGGTGATGTGCTTCGCCCGCGACGCTCTTGGCGAGTCGCCTAAAATCTCCAATTGTTTTGCCCAATTTTGCTGGAGCCTCGACTCTCTGGAAGGATGTCGCGGAAAAATAAAGGCAGGAAAATAGTAAGCCGGCTCCTATTTGCCTCCCCAGACGAGGCACGGGCGTGGATCCGGCGGGACGGACGCCCACCGCGGAAATCTCGGGCCTCAAAGGTTTCTGCCAATAGCCCTGGTGACCTCGTTTCCGGGCCCAACCTGATCGGCAAGAATGCTCCCCAGGAGTTAGATGCCGGCGAGTCAGTTCCTTCGCCCAATCCCTATTCCTCCGTATCCCCTGACGCCTTAATCAAGCTCCTCTCGAAGATCGAGCGCTACCGGCCACACTCACATCCCTACGAGGCGCCGGCGTCGGTCGCCCTCCAAGGCATGTCGGGGTTGCTGCGCTACGCGGATCGCATCATCGCATACCTCAACAGCCAAACGGGAATAACCCGCGGTGAATATGATTACGTTCGTGCGCTAGCGGAAATTTTGGATCGCGATAACAGCCTGCATGGTCCCGCCCTGCGTGAAGTCGTCGCGCACTGTCACGTTCCTGGCGTCAAGCACGGCAAATATCTGAACACCACTGGCGGAGCCTCGCGCTCGGCAGGTCCCGAACCGGGCGCCCTCGACGGCGTGCAACACCTATCTTGGCGTGTGCTACCTCCGGGTGAGTGGGCATTCTCCGAAATTCAGGCTCACTTCGAGGGATTGCGACGCGAGCATCGTGACCTTCCGTGGGACCTTGGGCGGCTCGATTTTGCGAGAAAGTTAAAGCCGATCGAAACGTGGATAGGAGAGGACGAGTTTGATGGCTACGTGATTTTTGTGTTCAGTGGGACCAGCGCCGCCTTACTCGATCATCCGTTGAAGGGGAACGCCTGCTACATCCTGCGTCGCAACTGGCGGGATCTTTGCCGCTTTTCAAAAGTCGAGCTCCTCACCCGCTATCCGAAAGCCGTAGAGCGAGTGGTTCACCGAGGAAATTGGGGGAAACGTATCCGCCGCGCGCTCAAGCTGCCCCCGACACAGAAACGCAGAACCGAAAAAACGTCCCGCCCCTCGACGAAAGATGGTGGCGCCGGTGCCACCAGAAAGAAGGGAAAGACCGCGAAGCGCTCGAAACGAAAAAAGCACCCGGCTCGGCGGTAGCCTCGGCATCAGGCCTCTCCCCGAAAGGAGCCCGCCCTCGACAATGGGCGGGCTCCATCGGTTTTCCCAAAAGAACGAATTTTCACCAGGGAGATTGCCTCGTGCCCATATTCGCCTCTCGGCTTTGGACGTTGCTTTGCTTTGGTGCCGTTGCCCTCACACAGTCATAGGGCTGTTGGTAATGCGCATCGCCCAAAAGGCCCGTACGCTCACTCAGACATGACCGACCAAATCAAACCTATGTGAGGCGGTATAGTTTGGTCCTACCCGTCTGGAATCCTTACATATTCGAAGGGACGCCGTGCAACCGACGTACCATGTTTAGCCCTATGTGGTGACAATAAACCAATTAAGGACAGCTTCACTACGCTGGTCCAATTTCTGCATCTGAGCGCACACCCATGAAAACTAAATTGCCCGTTCTCTTGTTGGCCCTGCTGTCTCCTTTTCTGCACGCAGGTAGCATTCTGCTTAGTGACGATTTCTCGGGGGATTCGATAGACCCTGCAAAGTGGACCACGGTACTTCCCAACGGCGGTTCTTCAGTGGTTCAAGGCGGAGGCAATGTGACAACGATGGGACGTGGAATCCTCGCCACAACGAACGAATATTTTCAGCCTTACGTTATCAACGGTTCGTTTAAACTCCTGAATCACTTTGAGCATTTCAACGTAGCGTTCCGTACCGACCTTTCATTCCTCCCTGATGCTGATTTGTACAATACGCTTTCCGGGATGTTCGTTTCTTTCTCGAACGACGGTAATCAAATTTCGATTCAAGGGCGTGGTTACACAGGGATTTCGTTGAAGAACTATACGCTGAATACTGGAGAAACGTACTTCTTTAGCATTTTCGACGATGGGACAAACATTTCACTTTCAGTAAACGGTGTCACGGAGCTAACAGCGAACACGAGTGTTTCGACAGGCAATCACGTCGCCTTCTACAGTCGGGAATTCTCGTTTACTGGAACCGCGTTGGATTCCGTGAACATTTCGAGTGTGCCGGAGGCTTTTGGAACTGCGATCCCTTTAGCATTCACGGTTGGTGTGCTGCTGTCATCTATGCGTCGGCGGAAATACTGACCGAGTTTGTGGCGGCCAACCCAGGCCTCACCCTTGCACCATCGGAAGGATTACTACTGAGAAGTTGCGCAGGGGCACACAGGCACGGAGGCCTGTGGCTACGAATGCGCCCGTGGTTTGGGGGCGCGGCAATCGGGTCGTCGGAACGGCCCGCAAAATTCGCCGAGCCAGCGCCGACGGGTTCCGCGGTCAGACATCCCTGCCGCAGCGTTGACGTCCCGCCTCACGCTGCCACATTCGCGCCACTATGTTCACCATACTCGGGGCGGACGGAAAAGAATACGGGCCGGTCACGGCCGGCCGGGTCCAGGAGTGGATCAACGGCGGCCGCGCCAACCTCCAGACGAAGGCGCGCCGCGCCGATGAGGCGGAGTGGAAGACGCTCGGTGAATTCCCCGAGTTCGCCACCGTCGTGGCACCGCCGCCCGCGATGGCCGTGAGCCCGGCCGCCGGAACGTCCCCCGTCGACGTGGACGCGATGGCCAACGCCGCGGGCACCCTCGACATCATGGGTTGCATCAAGGCGGGTTTTGCCACCGGCGCCGCAAATTTCTGGCCGCTGCTCGGCACCTGCCTCGTGGTCGGCTTGCTCGCGGGTTTCGCCGGCTCGATTCCCATCATCGGCATCCTCGTGACCTTCACGCTGACCGGCGTGTTCTACGGCGGCCTCTATTATTATGTGGCGAAAAAAGTCCGCGGCGAGCCCGCCGAGTTCGGTGATGCCTTCAGCGGTTTCACCGTGTGCTTCGGCCAGCTCGTGCTGGCGACGCTCGTCGTCACCATGCTCACCTGCGTCGCCCTCATTTGCCTGATCCTTCCCGGCATCTACGTCGCGATCTGCTGGATGTTCACCTACGTGCTCGTGCGCGACAAGGGCCTCGGTTTCTGGGACGCGATGGAGCTGGGCCGGAAGGCCATCACGCGGCAGTGGTTCCGCGTGTTCGGCTTCTGCCTGATGATCGCGCTCATCGCGTGCGTGGTGCTCGCGGTGCCGATGGGCCTGCTCGCCCTGTCCTTCGCCACGGCGAAATCCTCCGGCTCGCCCAACTTGGTTTTCCTCGGCTTCGGCCTGCTGGGCTGCTTCGCGGGCATGCTGCTGCTCATGCCGTTTGCAACGGCGATGATGCTGCACGCCTACGAGAACATTTTCGGCACGACGCGCCCGGAGACCGTCACGCAGCCTTCGTCGCCCGCCGCGTAAGCAGCGCGTCGACGGAAAACTTGCCGGGCCCGAACGCCAGCACCAGGAGCGACGCGTACAGGAACAGGAACGGCGCGGCCGTGACGAACTTGTCCGGGTCGCTGCCGAGCGCCAGCAGGGCCTCACGGTCGGCGGTGATGTAGGCTACCACCATCGTGCCGATCAGGGGCACCGTCGCGGGCCGCGCGAGCAATCCCAGCGCGAGCAACAGCCCGCCGCCGCACTCGGTGGCACCGGCCATCAGCGCGTTGAGCTTCGGCATCGGGATGCCCAGCTCGCCAAAATACCCCGCCGTGCGCTCAAGGTTCGTGAGTTTGCCCCAGCCGGTTTGGGCGAAGGAAATGCCCCAATAAAGGCGGATCACCAGGAGCAGCGGCGACTGCAGGGTCGCGGCGACGGAATCGAACTTGGCCAGCAACGAACGAATTTGCATGGCCGTGGGAGCCGCGAAGCCGCGATGTATTCCCAAACGTTTTTGGATTCGAGATTCCCACGGCAGGAACCTGCGGGCAGGCGACCAGACGTGCGGCGGCCCACCACGCCGCCATCGCCTGTCAACAGGCTCCGACAGGTTCGACTAGCGCCGGCAGAGCCAGCGGAGCTCCATCCACGTCTGAAACCAGGCCTGGACCTTGGCCGCCCATTCCGCGCGGTCCGCCTGGCGGCGCGGCACGCCGGTCGCCAGGGCCTCCTCGAGCGTGCGCCCGGCGCGCAGCGCCTGCAGGATGCGAAAGGCGCCGGGTTCGAGTCGCTTGAAATAAATCCGGCCGTCCAGGCGGTGAATCGCCACGTGCGTGCGGGCCGGCGCAGGCAGCCGTGTGCGCCGCTCGCGGCGGCGCCGCAAACCCGTCGGCGCCTGGCTGGCATCACCGCGCAACAGCTCGGCCTCGCGGGCCTTCACCGCGAGGATGAATTCGTCGACGGGATAATCGAGCGCGACCAACTGCAGGTACGGCTGCAAGGCCAGCCGCAGTTTTCCCTGGCGCGCCGGCGGGACGTCCCGCAGGTCGGCGAGCGTGAAGACCGGCTGCGCCGCGGTGTCGAAGACCTCGACGCGCGCCCATTCGAAACGCGCCACGTCCTGGCAAAGCGCCGTGTGGGGCGCCGTGAAGCGCGGCGCCTCGCGGATGAAGCGCGCGAGTCGCGACGGCAGGTTGCGCAGCGTGAAGGAAACGGACGGGTACCTGACGAGATACGCCTCCGCGAGCGCGATGAACTTGCGATCGCCCAGCACGGCCCGCAGACCCGGGCAGTCGTCGTAGAGGCTGTCGAGCACGCGGAACCAATACATCCGGTTGTAGATCTCGAGGCGCTCGAAGGACGTCAGCCGGGCGTTCGGCTTGGCAATCTCCGCGGCCACGTCGGCCGTCGGTCGCCCATCCGTCCAGCGCGCCTGCATGCGGCTGTCCTCGGTGAGCGGTCGCGACACCACGCGCCACATCGCGCGCTGCAGGTTCGCAAGGTCGCCCGTCGAGGCGACGCGCGCGGGGGCGAGGCGTTTGGGTTTCGCCGGCATGGCTAATCACTCCCGCCGGACACGTCGGGGAGGCGGTGGACTGGCGCCTGGTCCCCTCGATGAAGAGGGGTGGCGCGTAGCCCTGGTCGCCTCCGGCGCCGCCGCAGGCGGGTAAACGACGGGGTGTGTAGGTTCATGCGCGCGTGGCGGGTTGACGCGACGACCTGCGACCATTCCCCGCCTTCCGCGCGGCCGCGATGAACTCGTTCGCCTTGAGGGCCTCATCGTGCACCTCGTCGAACGACGGGATCTTGTCGTCCCACTCGAGCAGCGTGGCGGTGACACCGCACAATTTCGTGGCGTGCGCGTAAAGTTTCCACACGGGGTCGAGCACCGGGTGGTCGTGCGTGTCCAGGATGTACTTCTCGAACTTGGTGTGCCCGGCGATGTGCATCTGGGCGACGCGCTGGTGCGGGACGTTGTTCAGGTAATCGTACGGGTCGAAGCCGTGGTTCTTGGAGGAGACGTAGATGTTGTTCACGTCGAGCAGCACGCCGCAATCGGCCTGCTCCACGACTTCGCTGAGGAATTCCCATTCCGTCATCTCCGAGACGTGGAACTCCGTGTACGAACTCACGTTCTCGACTGCGATCGGCAACTCGAGGTAGTCGCGCACCTGGCGGATGTTCGCCGCGGTTTTTTTCGCGGCGGCCTTCGTGTACGGCATCGGCAGCAGGTCGTGCGAATAGGTGCCGTCGACGCTGCCCCAGCACAAATGATCCGAAAGCCAGGGCGTCTTGGTGCGCTTCGTGAGCGCCTTCAGTCGGCGGAGGTGCTCCTTGTTCGGGCCGTCAGCCGAGCCGAAGTAAAGGGCGACGCCATGCTGGACGACGCGGTATTGCGCCAGGATTTGGTCCAGCACCTCCAACGGCCGCCCGCCATCGACCATGAAGTTTTCGGAAATGATCTCGAACCAATCGACCGTCGGCTTGTGGCTCAGGATGTGGTCGTAGTGCGGGATGCGCAGGCCGATCCCGATGCCGTAGTCCGTATAACCGTTGAATTTGTTGGCGGGCATGGAGGGTGTCCGGTCACCGGGGATGTCATGCCGCGCGTCGCGCGGAAGCCATCATGAATTTCGCCGGCCCGGGCCGGGGCGGAAAGGCGGGAGGGATTTCCCACCCCGACAGCGAAGGCGGTGCCAGCCTGTCGGGACAAAAAATCCCTCCCACGGGGAAAAACCAACCGAGCCGAACTCAGCCCTTCTTGGACTCTTCCTTCTTCTTCTGGGCTTCGTCGTGCTTCTGGCCCATCGCCGAGGAGCAGCCGCCCTTGCCCTTGCAGGAGTTCTTGCCCTTGCAGCCGTTGTCGCTCGAGCCGCAGCCGCCCTTGCCCTTGCACTCGTTCTTGCCCTTGCAGTCGTGCGCCTTGCCGTCGGATTTGCCGTTGCAGCCGTCCTTGCCTTTACAGCTGTCCTTGGCCTTTTCGGTCGAGGGAGCGGACGAGCCCGCGTCGGCCGCGGAAGCCTTGGCGGCGAGGGCGCCGAGGTACAGGCCCGCGATCGCCGCGGCCGTGATGATGGTCTTCGATGACTTGTTCATGTGATCTGGATCTAGGTTTTGGGTGCCCCGCGCCGGGGTGGCCCGGGGCGTCAGCCTTTCGACTGGTGGCGGATAAGAGCCGCCATGCCCCGGCTTATTCCGAAAAATCCGCGGCGGATAGTTTTTTCGCGCGAACGACCCGTTTTACGCGACCAACGACTTGGCGGTTGCGCCCAATCCCCGGCGCCGGCAACAACTGCGCATGCGCCTCCCCTGCCGCTTCCTCGTTGCGGGTGCCGCCCTGTGCGCGGCCGCCCTCGCCTCCGCCAAGACCCTGATCCACGCCGGTTCGCTCATCGACGGCCGCGCGGACGCCCCCCGCCAGAACGTGACCATTACCATCGAAGGCGACCGCATCACCGGCCTCGCCGACGGCTTCACGGCCCCGGGCGCGGGTGACACCGTGATCGACCTGAAGAATGCGACCGTGATGCCCGGGCTCATGGATATGCACGTGCACCTCGACGGCCAGCAATCGGCCGAGAGCTACACCGAGGGCTTTTTCCTCAACCCCGGAGACTATGCGCTGCGCGCCGCGTTCCACGCGCGGAAGACGCTGCTCGCGGGTTTCACGACCGTGCGCAACCTCGGCGATTCCGGCTATTCAACCCGGTCCCTGCGCAAGGCCGTCAACGCCGGCTGGGTCGACGGACCCCGGGTGTACACCGCCGGGCCCGCAATCGGCACTACCGGGAGCCACGCCGACCCGACCAATGGTTACAGCGATGAAATCATTCGCGAATTGGCGACGCCCGAGGTTTTCAACGGCGCCGACGGTGCGCGGGCGGCCGTGCGCGACCATGCGAAGCACGGCGCGGACCTGATCAAGATCGTCGCCACCGGCGGCGTGCTCAGCCTTGGCGACAGTGCGCAGGGCGCGCAGATGACGCCCGACGAAGTGAAAGCGGTCGTGGAAACCGCGCACGAGTACGGCATGAAGGTCGCGGTGCATGCGCACGGCGCCGAAGGCATGAAGCGCGCCATCCTCGCCGGGGCCGACTCGATCGAGCACGGCACCTTCATGAACGACGAAATCATCGAGCTCATGAAATCGCACGGCACCTATTTCGTCCCGACGCTGAGCGCCGGCCGCTTTGTGATGGCCAAGGCAAAGGCCAACCCGGGTTTCCTGCCGCCGTCCGTCGCCGCCAAGGCGATGCTCGTCGGCCCCGCCATGACCGCGACGTTCCAGCGCGCCTACCAGTCCGGCGTGAAAATCGCCTTCGGCACCGACCAGGGCGTCGCCCCGCACGGCGAGAATGCCCAGGAATTCGTCTACATGGTGGAAGCCGGCATGCCCCCAATGAAGGCCATCCAGTCGGCGACACTTGAAGGCGCCCGGCTGATTGGCATCGAAAAGGACCTCGGCACCGTCGAGTCAGGCAAGTTCGCCGACCTCGTCGCCGTCCCCGGCAACCCGCTCACGGACATTTCGCTCATGACGAAGGTGAGCTTCGTCATGAAGGGCGGGAAAATCTACAAGCAGTAGGCCTTCGGCGAGGGGAGGGAGTTGAAAGTTGAAGGTTGAAAGTTGAAAGAAGGGCGGTGGGAGCGGCGCTTGCAGGGCGTTGGTCGCTGCTCTCATCGCGCAGTCAGGCGGTTAGACTCAACGTTCAACATCCAACGCTGAACGTTGAACGTCCAAAGCTCGGATCCTCCCTGTCGAACATTGGGCGTTGAGCGTTGGACGTTGAAAGTTTTGCTCCCCTCTCCCGCCGGCCTTGGCGATCCACGCGCACGATGACTGTAAGCGAGCATTGCAATCGAACGCACGCGATTGCTTCGTCGTCCGCCGTCGGCGCGCCCCTCGCAATGACGATCAGATAATCCGATCGATCAGCCCCTCGCCGTTTTCGAAGCGGCGGAGGTTCTCGAGGAACTGGCGCACGAGTTTGTCGTCCTGGTCGCCCGTGCCGCCGCCAAGGTGGCAGGTGATGTAGCAATTGGGCGTCGTCCACAGCGGATGCTCGGGCGGGAGCGGCTCGGGCTCCATCACGTCGAGATACGCGGCGTTCACGTGGCCGGACTTCAACGCGGCGATGAGCGCATCCTGGTCAACCGTCGTGCCGCGACCCACGTTGTAGAAACGCGCGCCCCGGCGCATCGCGGCGAAACGCGCGGCGTTCATCAACAGGCGCGTCGCCGGCGAGTCGGGCAACAGATTCACGACGTGGTCGGCCACGCTAAGGGCGGCGGCGAGCCCGGCATCCGTCACGACCCGCACGCCTTCATTGCCCTGCGGGGTGCGGCGATAGGCGGTGATCTCACCGCCAAAGGGTTTCAAGAGTTCCGCGAGCCGGCGGCCGATGGCGCCGAAACCGAGCAGCAGCACGTTTTGGCCGGTGAGGACCGACGCGGTGAAACGATCCTCCAGGTACCGCCACTCGCGCGGGCCATCCTGGTTGCGCAGCTGCGTCGGCAGGTTGCGCGCGAGCGCCAGCATCGCCGCGAGCATTTGCTGCGCGCAGGGATCCGCGAAAACGGCCGATGAGCTTGTGACCAGCGTGCCCCGCCCCGTCATCGCCGCCCGGAAGTCGGCCGTGTCGTAACGCGTGTAGCCAGCGGTCGTCAGCGCGACCCAGCGCAGGCCGGCGAGCCGCTTCACATCGCCAATGTCGGGCTGGCCAAAGGCGATGTCCGCCCCTTCCAACGTCGGGTCCGACGCTCCGGCCGCCAGCACGGAGGCCGAGGATTTTGCGGAATGGATCAGCCGGTGTCCGCCCGCCGCCAGGCCCTGCTTGAAAAGCTCGAGGGCCTCGGTACGGAAGCCGTGGTTGGTCCAGATCGTCTTGCTCATGCGCCGCCATCACGCCGGCCCGGGTGGACGTCGGCAAATCAAAAGCCGCGCCGCCGCTTTTCAATAGGCGCATTGGATTTATCGATTAACCGCCCGGGCCGCTTATTCGGTAGAGTCGGGCCATGTCCCACCACCCGCACCTGCGCCCCGGCGCACTTGCCATCACCGTCGACGGACGTCACTAATCCGCCACGGGCACCCCACCTCCCTTATGGAAGCACTCCTTGTCTTGCTGGCGGTTTACGTGTTCGCCGTCCTGGTCATTTTCCCGATCTGGATGCTCATCCGGACCAATGGTCACGCCGAACGTCAGGATCGGATGGCCGAGCGGATTCTCGGATTGGAAGCGGAGGTGAACAAACTCCGTGCCGCCGGCGCCCCCCCACCCGCGGCCGCACCAACGCCAAAACCCGTTCCGCCCGCCCCGGTCGTCGCCCCGCCCGTGCGTGCGGTGCCGGACGTCGTGGCGCCCCAACCCGTGGCCGTGGCGCCGGTGGCGCCACCGCCCGTCGTGCCGGCGCCCCCGGTGCCCGCGCCCGCGATGACGGCGGAACCGCCGCCGCTGCCGCCGGTAATCCCGACGACGCCCGCTGCGGTGCGGCCGGTTTATACGCCCCCGCCGCCGAAGCCGGCGTGGACGGACAACATCAATTGGGAGCAGTTCATGGGCGCGAAGCTCTTTGCGTGGCTCGGCGGCCTCGCGCTGCTATTGGGCGTCGCATTCTTCGTGAAGTACTCCTTCGAGCACGACCTGATTCCGCCGGCCGTCCGCGCGGCGATGGGTTACGTGTTCGGCGCCGGGCTGGCGGTCGCCGGCCTGCGGCTGGCGCGGCCGCGGCACGCAACGACCGCCGACACGCTCATCGGCGCAGGCGTGGTCTCGCTCTACACGGTGACGTTCGCCTGCCGGTCGATCTACCACTTCGAGTTCTTCGGCGCGATCCCGACGTTCCTCGTGATGACGTTCATCACCGCCGCAGCCTTTGTGCTCGCCGTGCGGCTGCAGGCGCAGGCGATTGCGATCCTCGGCATGCTCGGCGGTTTCCTGACGCCCGTGCTGGTCAACAGCGGGGTCGACAATCCCGCCGGCCTCTTCGGCTATCTCGCGTTGCTCGACCTCGGTCTGATCGCGGTCGCGCTCCACCGGCGCTGGTTCCACTTGGTATTGATGGGTGCGGTGGGGACCGTCCTCTTGATGAACGGCTGGGCCGCGAAGTACCTGGAGCCTGCGAAGGCGCCTACCGCGGTCGTGGTCTGCCTCGGTTTTTCCGCCCTGTATTTTGCCGCCCACGTGTACGCGCGGTGGCGCGACCGCGCGAGTGCCGCCACGATCTGGTCGGCCGTCGGCCTGCCGGTGGTCGGGCTCGGTTACGCGCTGACCTTCATGGCGCAGCCCGCCATCGCCAGCCGACCGGCCTTGCTGTTCTCCTTCATCCTCGCCTGCGATCTTTTCCTGCTCGCCCTCGCGTGGATTGAAGAATCCCTGCCGCGCCTGCACCTGTTCGCCGGGCTCGCGGTGTTTGGTTTGTTGTCGATTTGGACGGCGCGCCACCTGACCGAACCGCTGCTGCCGTGGGCGCTGGGGATGTACCTGTTGTTTGCGGCACTGCATGCGGTTTATCCGCTGCTGCTCGAGCGCAAGCATCCGGAGGCGACGCCGACGTGGTGGAGCCAGCTTTTCCCGCCGCTCACGCTGCTGTTGTTGCTCGTGCCCATCTTCAAGTTGACGACCGTGCCGATGGTGCTGTGGGCCGCGATCCTGCTGGTCGACCTGATGGCCATCGGCCTCGCGCTGGCGAGCGCGTCCCTGGCGGGCGTCGGCGCGGTGCTGCTCCTGACGCTGATCGCGACCGGCCTGTGCATCCTGAAAATCCCCGCCGCCTTCGTCCTGGAACCTTCGCTGCTGTTGGTGATCGGGTTCTTCGCGGTGTTCTTCTTTGCGGCGAGCCTCTGGCTGGCGCGCCGGCTTGGCGCCTCCCTCGGCGGCCCGGCGAAGGCGGTGTCCGGCGACGTGCGGACGCAACTGCCGGCCGTCGCCTCCCTGCTGCCGTTCCTGCTCCTCATCATGGCCTGCGCGCGCCTGTCCGTGCCAGATCCCTCGATGGTGTTCGGACTCGGCCTGCTGCTGGTGATCCTGACCCTGGGCCTTACGCGCCTGCTGGTTGTCGAGTGGCTGCCCGCCTGCGCGCTGGTGGGCGCCGCGGCGCTGCAGTTCGCATGGCACGCGCGCCATTTCGATGCGGCGGCGGCGAACCTCCCGCTGCTGTGGTACCTCGCTTTCTACGCGACGTTTGCCGTGTTCCCGTTCGTCTTCCGCCGGACTTTCGCCGCGCTGACCGGTCCGTGGGCGGTCGCGGCGCTGAGCGGCTTGGCGCACTTCTGGATGATCTACCAGGCGATGAAGCCCGACTGGCCCGTCAACTTCCTCGGCGCCCTGCCCGCGCTGTTCACCTTTGCCCCGCTCATTGGATTGGTGGCCGTGCTCAAGTCGCCAACCGTTGACGCGGCCAAGCGCCTCAACCAGCTCGCCTGGTTTGGCGGCGTCGCCCTGTTCTTCATCACGCTGATCTTCCCGATCCAATTCGAGCGCCAGTGGCTGACGGTTGCCTGGGCGCTCGAGGGCGCGGCGCTGCTCTGGCTGTTCCACCGCGTGCCGCACCCGGGGCTGCGCGCCACGGGCGCCGTGCTGCTCGTGACCGCCTTCGTACGGCTCGCGCTCAACTCGGCGGTGCTCGGTTACCACGTCCGCGGCGACACCCCGATCCTCAACTGGTACCTCTACGCGTACGGCACGGTGATTGCCGCGCTCTTCACCGGCGCCTGGCTGGCCGCCCCGCCGCGCGAGCGCGCCTTGGGCGTGAACCTGCCGCCGTTGTTCAACGCGCTCGCGGTCATCCTCTCGTTCCTCCTGCTGAACATCGAAATCGCGGACTACTTCACCGCGCCCGGCACCACGGCCCTCGCGTTCCAGTTCTCGGGGAATTTCGCCCGCGACATGACCTACACGATCGGCTGGGCGCTCTTCGCGCTCGGGCTGCTCGGCGCCGGACTCTGGCGCCAGATCCGCGCCGCCCGCTACGCGGCCATCGCGCTGCTGAGCGTGGCGCTGCTGAAGTTGTTCTTCCACGACCTCGCGCGCCTCGAGGCGCTGTACCGCATCGGCGCGCTCTTCGCCGTGGCGGTCATCGCCATCGTCGCGTCGCTGGCCTACCAACGCTTCCTGCCGGGCGAGAAAGGATCAGACGACAAGGGGGCCGCGGAATAATGAACCAAATCCTGCTCCCTCCCTCTGTAGGAGCCTGTTTACAGGCGATATGGAAGGTCGTCCGTCGGCGGTCGTCCTGAATCGCTTGCAAGCAAGCTCCTACCGTCCAGCCAACTCCTTCGAATGAAAAATTCTCACCGGGCTCCACACTCCTGGGCTATCGCCATGCTCGTCCTCGCGACCGGCGCGGTCCAAGCCGCGCTCACGCCCACCGAGTGGGCCAGTCGCCAGACGGTGACCGTCACCGCCCCGGGCCTGGTCAAACTCGCGCCACCCGCGTCGACTTTCGAAGCCGCGCAAATGAGCCTTGCGGATCTGCGCCTGCTGGACCCGAACGGCCAGGAAGTGGCCTACCTGCTCGATCGCGACCTCTCCGTTCGCGGGCCGGAGCGCACACCGCCGTTTGTGCCAAAATCATTTCGCAGCGCGACGGCCCGCGACACCACCCAGCTCATTATAGAAACCGGCACGGGCAGCGCGCTCGAGGCCATCGACCTCGAAACCGCGACCGCCTATTTCCTGAAGGCCGCGCATGTCGAGCTGTCGGATGACGGCAACACCTGGACGTCCACCGGTCCGGCCGTTCCCGTGTTCCGCCAGTTCGGCGCCGAGCGCCTGCAGCTGCGGCTGCCCGGTCGCTCCGCGGCCTTCATCCGGGTGACACTCGACGATTTTCGCTCGCGGCCGATTTCCTTCAGCGGCGCGCGCCTGCGCGCGGTGCCCGCGACGGTGCCGCCGGAGCTGGTGCCGGTCGGCGCCACCATCACGCGGCGCGATGAATTCGCCGGCGAAACCGTCCTGACCGTGACCCTTGATGGCCGGAACGTGCCGCTGGGCGAGCTCGTCTTGAACGCCAAGGACCCGCTGTTCATGCGCCGGGTCACCGTCGCCGTGCGTGAGGTGCGGGACGCCATGTCCAGCGAACGCCCGGTCGCGACCGGCACGATCTTCCGCGTGGCCCTCGGGGACACGCCGGCCCAAGCCGACCTTGCGGTGCCGCTGAGCTTCACGCCCACCACGCGCGAGCTGCTCGTACACATCCACAACGGCGACTCGCCCCCGCTTACGATCGAGAGCGTGACCGCGCGACAGCGGGCCGTGAGCCTGTTCTTCATGGCCGCGGGCGCGGGCAACTACCAATTGCTGTCCGGCAACCCGCAGGCGGCGCCGCCGCGCTACGACCTCGCGGCCTTCGCGGGCAACCTCCGCAGCGCGACCGCGGCCACCGTGTCCGCCGGGCCCGTGGAGCCCATGCCCAACTACCAGCCGCGCGAATCGCTCGCCGAGGCGCCGCTGCCAGACGTCCCGCTGACCGGCGCCCCGCTGGATGCCAAGGACTGGCCCGCGCGCCGCGCGCTGACGCTGGCCAAGCCCGGGGTGCAGGAACTCGAACTCGATCCCGCCGCACTCGCCTGGGCCCGACCGGACTTTGGCGACCTCCGTGTGCTGCGCGCGGGCAACCAGATTCCGTACGTGCTCGAGCGCCCCGGGCTCGCCCGCGCGCTGACGCTGACGCCCGTGGCCGCGCCCGATGCCAAGCGTCCGACCGTGAGTGTGTGGCGTGTGACCTTGCCCACGCCCGGATTGCCGCTGGAGCGGGTGGTCCTGACGTCCACCACCCAGCTGTTCACCCGGGAATTCCGCCTCTACGAAAAGGTGACCGGCACAGACGGCGGCACCGTTGAGCGCACCCTCGCGAGCGGCGGGTGGAGCCACGTCCCCCAGCCCGGCGTGCCCGAGAGCCGGGTGTTCGGTTTGTCCGATCGGATGCGCAGCGACACGCTCTGGATCGAAACGGACAACGGCGACAACCCCGGCATCGCGCTCGGCGCAGTGCAGGCGACCTATCCGGTTGTCCGCCTGATCTTCAAGGTCGCTGAAATGGATAGCTTCACGCTCGCCTACGGCAACCGCACGGCGACGGCGCCGCGTTACGACCTCAGCATGGTGGCGGTGAAATTGCTCACCGCGAGCCGGTCAGGGGTGCAGCTCGATGCCCCGCAATCCGCGCCCGCGGATGACAGCGGCCGGTTTGCCGGCATCAAGGTGGGCTACCTCTTCTGGGGCGCGCTCGCGCTGGTGGTCGTCGTGTTGCTGGTCGCGGTCGCGAAGCTACTGCCGAAGCCGCCGGCAGGCTGAGTTTGCAGCAGGCGCGCGGCATGGCGGCGGGCGAGAATCCTGATGGATCCTTCGCGCCGCTCAGGATGACGAGACTGGAGGATGGGCGACCACAGGAGGGCCGACTCAGCCTTCGATGGATTCATCCCGTGACAAAAAAGCCCCCGCGGTGAGGCGGGGGCTGCGGGGAGGGCGAATCGTGCCGATGGGCGCGTCCGCTCTGCCACTTACCAGATCTTCGCGCGCTTCTCGGGCGGGACCCACATCGGGTCGCCTTCCTTGATGCCGAACGCGTCGTAGAACGGCTGGAAGTTCACGAGCGGCCCGATGCTGCGGAAGCGGCCCGGCGAGTGCGGGTCGGTCTCGATGCGGCGCTTCTGCTCGTTGTCGCGGATGTTCGTGCGCCAGATCTGGGCCCACGCGATGAAGAAACGCTGTTCCGGCGTGAAGCCGTCGATCACCTTGCGTTCCTTGCCCTGCAACGACCGCTGCAGCGCCTCGTAGGCGATGGAAACGCCGCCGAGGTCGGCGATGTTCTCGCCGAGGGTGAGCCGGCCCTTCACGTGGACGCCGGGCAGCGCCTCGTACGCGTTGTATTGCTCGACGATCTTGAGCGCGCGCTCCTCGAAGGCGGCGGCGTCCTCGGGCGTCCACCAGTCGACAAGGTTGCCGTTCGCATCCGAACGGCGGCCCTGGTCATCGAAGCCGTGGGTGATCTCGTGGCCGATCACGGCGCCAATGCCGCCGTAGTTGACCGCGTCGTCGAGCGTGAAGTCGAAAAACGGCGGCTGCAGGATGCCCGCCGGGAAGTTGATGGTGTTGGTCGTGCCCTGGAAGTAGGCGTTCACCGTCGGCGGCGTCATGCCCCACTCCATCTTGTCCACCGGCTGGCCGAGCTTCGCGAGGTTGCGCTTGATCTCGTATTCCGCGGAGGCGCGGACGTTGGCGAAGTAACTGTCCCGCGAAACGTTCACGGTCGCGTAGTCCTTCCATTTGTCCGGGTGGCCGATCTTCGCGTAGAAGCGCTCGAACTTCGCGCGGGCCTTCTGGCGCGTGGGTTCGGACATCCATTCGAGCTTGGCGAGGCGGTCCTTCATGACCGCGGTGATGTTGGCCACGAGCTCGGCCATGCGGGCCTTGGCCTCGGGCGGATAATAGCGTGCGACGTACAGTTGGCCCAGCGCCTCGCCGATCTGGTCGTCGACGACGCGCGACGCGCGCTGCCACCGGGGCTCCATCGCCGGCGTGCCCTGCAGTTCGGTGCTGAAGAAGCGGAAGGACTCCCGCTCGAACGCGGACGCAAGGTAAGGCGCGGCCGAGCGCAGGATGTGGTAACGCAGGTAAACCTTCCAGTCGTCGATCGGCCGGCTGGTGAGCTGCTGTTGGAGATTCTCGAAGAACTTCGGCTGGCCGACGATGACCTCGGCCGCGGCGGGGCCGCCAATGCCGCGCTCGGCCAGGTAGGTCGTCAGCGGAAACGCCGGGATCTTTGCGGCGAGATCCGCGGTGGCCATTTTGTTGTAGTTGGCGAGGCGGTCACGCAGCTCGATCGGCGTCCGCGCGCCGTTGGCGAGGGCGCTTTCGACCTCGAGGATCTTGCGGGCGCCGGCCGCGGCGGCCTCGGGCGGGTCACCCGCGAGCTGCAGCATGCGCGTGACGTGGGCCACGAAGCCCTCGCGCACCTTGGCGTGCCGTTCCTCGGTGTAGTAATCCTTGCTGGGCAGCGTCAGGCCGCCCTGGAACGCGTAGAGCGCGTTGACCTCGCTCTTCTTGGCGTCCGCGCTGACCGCGACGCGGAACAAGCCGCCGACGCCGGAGTTGTGCAGCACCGCGAGGGTGTGTGCGAGGTCGGTCAGGTTGCCGATGGCGGCGACCTGCGCGAGGTCGGTCTCGACGGGCTTCGTGCCGGCCGCGTCAATCGCCGCCGTGTTCATCGCCGAGGCGTAGAAGTCGCCGACTTTCTGCTCCACGGAACCCGGCTCATGGCTCTTTGCGGCCGCGGCCTCGAGGATGAGTTTCAGGCCGGCCTGGTTGTATTGATCCACCTGCGAAAAGGAACCCCAGCGGGACTTGTCGGCCGGCAGCGGGTTGTCCTGGGACCACTGGCCCCACGCGAAGCGCGCGAAGTCGGCCCGCGGGTCGACGGACTTGTCCATGTAATTGACGTTGAAGCGCGGCACGGGCGGCAGGTCGTCGGCCGCGGCGAGCGTGGACGCCAGGGTGACGACGCCAAATGCCGCCACGAGCAGGGGATGCGGTTTCATAGGCCGCGCAGTCCAGCCGTTCCCGCCCGCGGAGGCAACCTTGCAGCGACAAAAAAGCCTCCGCCTTCGCCGAGGCTTCGGCGGACAAGCCCGCAAAAAACCCGCACCGGAGGGTGCGGGTCGAAAACCAAAGGGATCCCCGGCTTACCAGATCTTGGTGCGCTTCTCGGGCGGGACCCACATCGGGTCGCCTTCCTTGATGCCAAACGCGTCGTAGAAAGGCTGGAAATTCACCAGCGGCCCGATCGCGCGGATTTGGCCGGGCGAATGTGGGTCGGTCGCGACCAGCTGGCGCAGCGCGTTCTCGCGCATGTTGGTGCGCCAAACCTGCGCCCAAGAAATGAAGAAGCGCTGTTCCTCGGTCAGGCCGTCGACCTTCTTCCGTTCCTTGCCCTTCAGCGAGCGCTGCAGCGCCTCGTACGCCAGCGTGATGCCGCCGAGGTCCGCAATGTTTTCGCCGAGCGTGAGCTCGCCGTTCACCTTCACGCCGGGGAGCACCTCGTAGCTGTTGAACTGATCGACCATCTTCTGCGCGCGGGCCGTGAACTCCTTCGCGTCGGCTTCCGTCCACCAGTCGGTGAGGTTGCCATCGCCGTCGTACTGCCGCCCCTGGTCGTCAAAGCCGTGCGGGTAGAAACGGTCGAACTTCGCGAGCGCCTTCTTTTTGGTCTCGGGCGTCATCCACTCGAGCTTCTCGATGCGGTCGCGCATGACGGCGGTGATGTTCTGGATCATCGTGTCCATGCGGGCCTTCGCCTCGGCCGGGTAGTACTGGGCGACGTACAGCTGGCCCAGCGCCTCGCCGATCTGGGAGTCCACCGTCCGGGCGGCGCGCTGCCAGCGCGGCTCCATGGCCGGCGTGCCGCGCAGGACCGTGCTGTAGAACCGGAAACGCTCCTCCTCGAACGGCGTCGCCAGGTACGGCGCCGCCGAGCGCAGCACGCGGTAGCGCAGGTAGGTCTTCCAATCGCCCAGCGGCCGGGCGGTCAGCTGGGCCTGCAGGCCGGCGTAGAATTTCGGCTGGCCGACGATGATCTCCGCCGCGGCCGGGCCGCCGATGCCACGGGTCGAGAAGTACGTGGCAAAGGAAAACGCGGGCACCCGGGCCACGAGGTCGGCCGTGGGCATCTTGTTGTAGTTCGCAATCGGGTCGCGCAGCTCGACAGGGGTGCTGGCTTTTTCCGCCAGCGCCTTCTCGGTTTCGAACACGGTGCGCGCACCGGCGGCGGCGACGTCCGGCGCGTCGCCGGCCAGGACGAACATTTTCGTGACGTGCTCGACGAAAGCCGTGCGGAACTTCTCGAACTTCTCGCCGTAGTAGTAGTCGCGACTCGGCAGGCTCAGGCCGCCCTGCGCCGCCTGCAGCGCATTCATGGCGCTGTTCTTTTCGTCCGCGCCCACCGTGATGTTGAACAACGCGGTGATCTGCCGGTTGTGGAGCTCGGCCACGGTCCGGGCGAGATCCGCCGGCGTGGCGATGGCCGCGACCTGCGCGAGGTCGGCCGCGATGGGCTTGAGGCCCGCCGCATCGATCGCCTTGGTGTCGAGGGCGGACGCGTAGAAGTCACCGACCTTCTGCTCCACCGAACCGGGTTCATGAACCTTGGACGCCGTCCGCTCCAGAATGCCCTTCAGGCCATTTTGGTTGTACTGGTCGAGTTCGTTGAACGCACCCCATGACGACTTGTCCGCCGGGACCGGGGTGGTCTTGTTCCAGTTACCCCAGGCGTAGTGGGCGAAGTCGGCCCGCGGGTCGACGCTGGTATCCATATACCCAACGCTGAAGCGGGGAATTTTGGGCGCGTCGGCCGCGGTGAGCGTGGACGCGAGGGTGACGACGCCAAATGCCGCCACGAACAGGGGAGGCGGTTTCATAGGCCGCGGAGTCCAGTGATTCTCCTCTACGGAGGCAATCTTCCAGCGACAAAAAAGCCCCCGCGGTGAGGCGGGGGCTTGGGTGAGGCGAAACTTTACCAGATGTGACTGCGCTTCTCCGGCGCGACCCACATCTTGTCCCCTTCCTTGATGCCGAAAGCCTCAAAGAACTCGGGGAGGTTCACGAGGGGGCCGATCGCGCGGACGGTGCCCGGCGAATGCACGTCGCTCGCCACGTAGCGGCGCAGGGCGTCCTCGCGGTACTTGGTGCGCCAGACCTGGGCCCAGGCGATGAAGAAGCGCTGTTCGGGGGTCAGGCCGTCGATCAGCTTCCGCTCCTTGCCCTTGAGCGAACGCTGCAGGGCTTCGTACGCGATGGCGACGCCACCGAGGTCGCCGATGTTCTCGCCGAGCGTCTGCGCCCCGTTGACCTTCAGGCCGGGCAGCACCTCGTAGCCATTGAATTGGTCAACCAGCTTCGCGGCGCGGGCCGTGAAGGCGTCGGCGTCCTCCTTCGTCCACCAGTCGGCAAGGTTGCCGTTGGCGTCGTACAGGCGGCCCTTGTCGTCGAAGCCATGGGAGATTTCGTGGCCGATGACGGCCACGATCGCGCCGTAGTTGACGGCGTCGTCCATCGACGGGTCGAAATAAGGCGCCTGCAGGATGCCCGCGAGGAACACGAGCTGGCCGGCGGAGGGCTGGTAGTACGCGTTCACCTGCTGCGGGCCGCGGAGCCATTCCTTCTTGTCGAAGGGCTTGCCGAACTTCGCCATCTGGCGACGCGATTCAAACGCGGCCGCGGCCTTCACGTTGTTGTAGTAGCTCGCGCGCGAGATCGTCAGGTCCGAGTAGTCGCGCCACTTTTCCGGATAACCGACGACGACGCGGAGCTTGGCGAGTTTCTCGAGGGCCTTGGCCTTGGTCGGGGCCGTCATCCAGTCGAGCCGGTTGATGCGGTTATGCAGCACCTCGCGCATGTTCTGCACCATCGCCTCGAGTTTGCCCTTCACCTCGGGCGGGAAATAGCGGGCGACATAAATCTCACCGACGGCAAAGCCGATGTTGCTGTCGAGCACGCGG
Source organism: Lacunisphaera sp. (assembly GCA_044224295.1). GTDB lineage: Bacteria > Verrucomicrobiota > Verrucomicrobiia > Opitutales > Opitutaceae > Lacunisphaera. Next base: position 162,013 of record JBGAKQ010000004.1, read on the forward strand.
GCCGCGCGCTGCCAGCGGGGTTCCTGGGCGGGCGTGCCATTGAGCACCGTGCCGAAGAAGCGGAAGTTCTCCTGGTCAAACGCCGCCGTGAGGTACGGCGCGGCGTCCGTGAGCGCATGCCAGCGCAGGTACACCTTCCAGCTTTCCAGCGGCTGCGCGCTGAGCAGCTGGTTCATCCCTTTGAAGAACTCGGGCTGGCCGACGTTGAGGCTGGTTTCGGATGCGGGCAGGCCGACCGCCTGCAGGTAGGCCTTGAACGGGAACGCCGGCATCAGCGCCGCGGCCTCGTCGAGGGTCATCTTGTGGTAATTGGCGATCGGGTCGCGCAGCTCGGTGACGGATTTCGAAATCTTCGCGAGCTCGGTTTCGAGCATCAGCACGGTCGCGGCGTCCTTGGTCGCGGCCTCGGCCGTCGCGCCGGCGAGTTGGAAGATCTTGGCGACGTGCTCGGCGAACAGCGGCCGGAACTTCGCATACTTTTCGTCGAGGTAGTAATCCTTGGTCGGCAGGCTCAGGCCGCCCTGGCCGGCGATGAGCTGCATGACGTTGTTATCCTTCTGGTCGGCGTACGGGAAAATGCCGAAGAAGGCGCCGACGCCGTGGCGGTGGGCGTCGGCCACGTAGAGGGCCAGATCCGACAGGTTCGCGATGGCGGCAATGCGCGCCAGTTCGGGCTCGATCGGCTTGAGACCCGCGGCCTCGATGGCTTTTTCGTCCATGGCCGACGCGTAGAAGTCGCCCACTTTCTGCAGGGTGGTCCCCGGTGCGCCTGGGTTGGCCGCTGCATCCTCGAGGATGCCCCGGATGCGCGTCCAATTGTTCTGGCCGAGCATGTCCCCGACGCCCCAGCGGGACTTGTCCGCGGGGATTTCGGTGGATTTGAACCAGCCGCCGTTGGCGTAGCTGCTGAAGTCCGTGCGCGGGTCGACGGACAGGTCCATCGTCGCCGGGCTGAACTGGAGCGGGATCATGGCATCGGCCGCGGCGAGCGGCGACACGGCGGTCCCGGCCAGGCCGAGCACCGCGAGGAACAAGTGGGGGGATTTCATGGGGATGAAGCCCCGGTGGTTAGAGCCAAACGCCGCAGCTGGCAACCGGGCAGTGATGAATGGGGATTTTCGCACGCCGAACCGCACGATTCCCCTGTCGGTCGGCCCCGGAGGACCCTGTCCGGATGGCGCGCCACGGGGCCCGAGTTCGCCCTTGCTTTTATACGCCATTGGCGTATGCGTCTCCGGTGGAGTTCAAGCGCTTCCGCCTCTTCGAAAAGTCCTGCGCCGGATTGTTCAGCGAACACGACGTGTTCGAACTTGAGCTGGCGCTCATGGCCGATCCAGAGGCCGGCGACTTGATTCCCAGGACCAAGGGTCTCCGCAAGATTCGCCGGCCGCTGACGGGCCGGGGAAAACGCGGGGGCGCCCGGGTCATTTACTATCACGTCGTTTCCGATCACCAAATCCTGCTCCTTTACGCCTACGCCAAGAACCACCAGGGCGACCTGACGCCCGCGCAGTCCAAACAGCTCGCGCAACTCGTCCGAGAAGAATTTCCATGAAAGCCGCCGCCTTCCACGAACTGCTCGAAAGCGTCCGCGACGCCGGTGCCTATCTCAAAGGCAATCGCAAGGCCGTCACGCGCACCGACCGCATCTCCCCGCAATCCGTCGCTGCCATTCGCGCCAAGCTCAAGCTGAGCCAGGCGCAGTTCGCCCGGGCGTTCGGCATCAGCCTTGATACCCTGCAAAACTGGGAGCAAGGCCGCCGTCAGCCCACCGGCCCAGCCAAGGTCCTGCTGCGAGTCGCAGAACGCCACCCGGAGGCTGTTCTCGAGGCAGTGTAATCGCCCCAAACAAACGGGTATCTTGCAAACGTGGCCCACGAGAACGTGGGTCTTTCACTTCCGTTGGCTTCGTTACCTTCTGTAGAAATGCTGCGGCTGCCTCGGTTTTGGCTCTGCGGCTTTGCGGCCTTCTGTTCAAACGCATTGGTTCGTTTGAAGTGTTCGGCCATCGAAACCTCCGAACGGTCGGCCGGGCCTGTCCGCCGTAGGCTTGGCGAAGGAGGAAGGCCGACCCTCCACCGATGCGCTGGTCGCCGGGGGCGAACTCAGTGGGTGGGGCCCAGCAGGGCGTCGGCCATTTCCGGGGCGGCGAACATTGCGCCGCCGTCGTGGCCGATGCCGGGGGTTTCGACCTTGCGCCAGTTGAACGTCCAGCCGCGCTGGGCTGCCAGCTTCTGCGCGAATTCGAAACAGGCGCGGCCGCGGGCATAACGGTGCGGGCCTTCCAGCTGGGCCTCCGGGGAACGATCAAGGTTGTCGGTGTCAGTCAGGATGTCGCCCGTCCCGAGAAAAAACGTGAGCGGCGCGGCGAGGTACCGGCGCAACGCGGCCTCGTCGCTGAGCTCGGCGGGCAGGCCGCCGAAGCCATAACCGAAATTCCAGTCGGTGCGGGGAAACAGGTGGCTGCCGGGATTGCAGGCGACAATCCGCCGGGCCTCCGTGGGGCAAAACGCCGCGTACCGGGCGAGGAACTGTCCGCCGGCGGAATGGCCGATCAGGTAGTACGGCAGCCCGGGCTGCGCCTCAGCCGTGCGCAGCGCCTCGATCAGCTGGGGCACGAGCGCGTACGTCCACTGCTCGCGCGGACGGAGTTTGCCGTCCGCGTCCAGGAGGCCGCCGCGGATGTACGCCGGCGGCGGGAAGCGCTCCTTGTCGAACAGCGGCGCGGCGACGATCACCTTGAACCGCTCCGCGACCGCGATGGCGAAGTTGCGGTAGTCCTCGGCGTTGCGACCGGCGCCATGAAACACCAGCACCAAGGGGCCGCCGGTGTAGAGCGATGGCTTGTAGGTGAAGACCTTGATGACGCCGCCCGTGGTCGGGATGTCCCGCGCGCCGATTCCGGCGGGGATGGGGGTGGCGTGGGCCGCCGCGATCAGCAACAGGCAAAGGGCCAGGATTTTTTTGACTGGTTTGAATCTCGGAAAGTCGGGGTCTGAAACCTCGCCACCGAAATCCACACTGAATCAGGAAGCGCTTTCGGGCGGATTCACCAAAATGCGCGCGCCCTTGGTGCGGTCGAACTCACCTTCCCACATGGCGACGACCACCATGGCGACGGCGTTGCCGCAGAGGTTGGTCACGGCGCGGGCCTCGGACATGAACCGGTCGACGCCCAGCAGCAGCGCGATGCCCGCGACCGGGATGTGGCCGACCGTGGCCAGCGTGGCCGCGAGCGTCACGAAGCCGCTGCCCGTGACGCCCGCGGCGCCCTTGGAGGTGACCAAAAGCACGGCGAGGATGCCCAGCTCCTGCATGAGCGTGAGGTCGGTGTTCGTGGCCTGCGCGACGAAGATCGCGGCCATCGTCAGGTAGATGCAGGTGCCATCCAGATTGAACGAGTAACCGGCAGGCAGCACGATGCCGACCACCGGCTTCGCGCAGCCGAGTTCCTCCATGCGCTGCATCATGCGCGGCAACACGCTCTCGGAGGACGAGGTGCCGATGACGATAAAGATCTCCTCCTTGATCCAGACCAGGAGGCGCCAAAGGCTGAAACCATGGAAACGGGCGACGAGCCCAAGCACGATGAACACGAACAACGCGCAGGTGACGTAGACGCAGGCCATCAGCTTGCCCAGCGAGAGCAACGAACCAAGGCCGTACTTGCCCACGGTAAAGGCCATCGCGCCGAAGGCCGCGATCGGCGCGATCTTCGTCACGAAGCCCACGATCCCGAAGAACACATGCGAAACCTCATGGAGGATTTCGCGCACCGGCTGGCCTCGCTCGCCGAGCCGGGACAATGCAAAACCGAACAGCAGCGCCAACAGCAGCACTTGCAGGAGGTCGCCGCCCACGAAGGCGCTGACGAAGGTCGCGGGGATGATGTTGAGCAGGAATTCCACTGTCGTGGCGTGGCTCGCGGCCGAGGTGTATTGCGCGACGGACTTCGCATCGAGCGTGGCCGGGGCGGCGTTGATGCCGGCGCCGGGCTGGACCCAGTTGACGACGACCAGGCCGATGATGAGAGCGACGGTGGTGATGATCTCGAAATAGATCAGCGCCTTCACCCCCACCCGGCCGACTTTCTTCATGTCGCTCAAGCCCGCGATCCCCACGACAACCGTCGTGAAGATGATCGGCCCGATCAACATCTTGATCAGCTTGATGAACGCATCGCCGAGCGGCTTGAGCTGCTCGCCCAACTCGGGATTCTGCCAGCCGAGCAGGATGCCCGCGGCGATCGCGAGCAGCACCTGCACGTAGAGTGAACGAAAGAGTTTCATGGGGTGATTGGGTGTGGCGAGCCCGGCTCCCGCCGGCTTCCTGCGACCGCAGGCATCAGAATGGCAAATAGCAGACGGTGTTGGAGAGCAGGATCATGATGAACACGAGGCAGGTCGTCATGGGCCCGAGGTAGATTCGCCCGGTCAGGCGGAAGAAGGCGCGGTTGAAATACGGCAGGACAAACATCATCGGGACGACGCCGAACAGGAGGTTGATGTAGAGCCAGCCGTCGGTCCAATACACCGTCCCGCGGGCGGCAAACGCGACATACTGCACGATCACGATCAGCAGCAGTCCGAGCGAATTGGCCAATCCCGCCACCAAGAGGCTCCGCCACTCGGGCTGGCCCGCCTGGCGCAGCGGCCCGTTTACCCGCAGGGAATTCGAGAGGAAAAAGACGAAGAAGGCGGGCACATAGACCGGCAGCAGGATCAGGAGCGCGGGCTGGAAGTAGCGCGCCCCGAGGAAGACGAAGCGGAAATCCACGTGCAGGAAATAATAGACGGTGAAGAGCAGGCCGAAGAACGCGGTCGCCAGGATGACGGCAAGCAGGGCGGTCCGCGCCAGTTCGCGTCCGGCCGTCCGCACGCCCTCGGGCAGCGGAGCGGCTCCGTGGCCCACGCGGAACAGCAGGAAACCCACGAGGCCGTTGACGAAGGCCCAAAGCATCACGCCGTTGTTCATGCGCTGCGGGAAGAACCACGTCTGCTCCCGGCCGGCCGCCTCCGCGAACAGCTTCTGCGAGAGCTCCGTCAGCGGGATGTAAGTGACGCAGGCAATGACGGCCCCCGTGATCAGCAGGGTCCAGAACACCCAGCGCCCCCGACCCGTCGGCGGCGCGGACGGCGGCGACACCGCGTGCACGAGCCCCTGAAAATACGGCAGGTACGCGAGCAACAGGCCCGCCAGCGGCACCAGCGCGACCATCGCCGCCACGAGCGAGGCGAGCGTGCACAGTTCCTTCCAATACCAAACCTGATCGTGGCTGCCCAGCGGCGTGGTGAGGCCGAACACCTTCACGAAGTACTCAATCTGGTTCGCGGTCGCCTCGATGCTGTAAGGCTGGAGCGGGTGGATGACGCGCTCGTTGTGCACGACCCGGAGCGTCCGGGCGGCGACGTCGCCGTAATAGTGATCCAGTTCCAGTTCCTCAATGGGCGCGGTGCCCGCGGGGAGCGCGCGATTGACGAGCCGCAGGGCCTCGGGGGCACGGCGCATGTCGCCATTTTTAAGTTCATTGCGGAACGCACCCTCGTCGTAGAGGGCGTAGCTGATGCCGACGTTGGAGCGGACGTTCCTGAGGACCCGGTCGGTGAGGGAAAGCACGTATCCCGAAACAAACACCGAGTGCAGTTTGCTCGGCTTGCCCGTGCGGGCCGCCTCGCGTCCGAAATAACTCGCGCCCAAAAGCGCGGCGTTGCCGCCCGCCGAGTGGCCGGTCGCGCCGATCCGGGCCTGGTCGATGTAGTTCAGGTTGTTGGTCGAGGCCGCATAATCCACCACGGCGAAAAGCCCGTAGCCCTCGGTCGTCGCCGATTGCTGGCTCAGCGAGGAGCTGGAACCACCCTGCGCATAGGGATCGATCGCGATCACGACGAGACCGCGCCGCGCCAGCTCGAGGGAGATGTTCCCGAGCGCCTCCTTCGAGCGCTGGAATCCCGGCACCACGACCACCAGCGGCGCGGGCGTTTCGGCCGTGGCGGTGCGCGGACGGTAGAGGTCCGCCACGATCCACTGGCCGTTTTGCGCCGGGATCGTGAGGCCTTTGACCTGCACGCGCCCCCAGGAATTCTGGATCAGCGAGGCCAGCAGGCTCGCGCCGAGGACGACGACGAGGCAGGCGGCGAGCAAACGCGGACGGACCCGGGGGCCGGCGGGGGTCGATTCGTGTGGATTCACAGGAAGGGCTTCGGCCGGCAGGCCGGTATCACCCGCGGCGCGGATGATACCGGGGAAAAGGTCACGTCATGCTGCGCGCGAGAACGGACTCAGAGCTTCTTCGTCAGCTGGACGGACCAGTACTGGCCGCGCGCCATCAGGTTGTAGACCGACGGATCGTAGCCGCGGGAATCACTGGAGAGCGGCGGCTTCGCGTCAAAGAGGTTGACCACACCCACGCGCACCGTCGTGTCGTTGGTCCACTTGCTCTTGGTGCGGATGCGGTACGAGACCGTCGCGTTGTAGCTGATGGAATCGCTCACCCGATAACGGTACACGGTGCTGCCGTTCGTGAAGACCGGCACGATGTAGCTCGGGGTGATGAGGCTGTCGTAGACCGACTGGGTGGTGGTGGCGCCCGTGTCGCTGTAGTCGCCGATGTAGTAGGCCGAGATGCCGGCGCTCCAGTTGTTGCGACGCCAGTTGAGCGAGGCCGAGCCGCGCCACTTCGGGGTGGCCCCGCCGACGCTGGCGGAATTGCTCCAGAGCAGCTCGGTGCGCGAGGCGCCCGCGGCGTTGTAGGCGTGGAAATCGAGCAGCTTGGTCCACGTCGTGTTGAACGTGAAGTTGCCGATCGCGACCTTCGGGAAGCGGTAGGTGAGGTCGAAATCCAGGCCGTTCACGAACTGCGACGACTTGTTGAAGTAGGTCGTGCGGAGGAAGTCGATGGCGCCGACCACGGCGCGCTGGTTGCCCGGCGACTGGGAGGCGTTGAACAGCGCGAAGGCGTCGCGGTCCGCCTGCGTGACCGGGAGACGCACCACGGAGCCGTCACCCTTGTAGTTCGCCGTGCCCGACCCGAGGTCGATGTTGCCGATGGCCTGGCCGGCGGCGAGCGCGGCCTGGGTGGCGGCGTTGAGCGCCTGCGTGTCGTCGGCAATCGAGCCGGAGGAGGCGATCACGTCCTTTTGCGCGACCTCCCAGTAATCCACGCCAAAGGACAGGCCCTTGACCACCGGGACCTCGATCACGACGCCGGCGGACTTGCCGGTCGATTTCTCCGGTTGGAGATCGAGATTGCCGGACGCCACGCTGCGGCGGTTGGACGCGCCATCGGAAGGCAGCCCGGTGACGGCCTCGCGGTACGTGTCGCGGCTGCCGGTGACGGTGCGGATGAGCGTGCCGGTGAAGAGCTGCGCCAGATTGGGGGCGTGGAAACCCTGGTTGTACGAAGCGCGGACCATCATCCACGAGAACGGCTTCCAGTTCAGCCCGAACTTGGGCTTCGTGGTGCTGCCGAAATCGGAATAATCTTCGAAGCGGGCCGATGCCGAAAGCTCCAGCGACCGGACGAGCGGCAGCTGGAACTTGTTGCCGACGACCGGCACCACGGTCTCGACATAGGCGGCGAGGACGCGGCGGGTGCCGTGGGTGTCGGAGTTAGGCGAGAAGCCGAGGAAGTCATTGGTCGTCGGATCGAGACCCGAGTTCGCCGGGTTGAGGCCGGCAAACGGGGGGCGGCTGTCATCGTAGCCCTCGTAGCGGTATTCGCCGCCGACGGCCGCGCCGATGGTGTTGTCGCCCCAGATCGGCCAGAGGTCGCCCGACGCGCGGAAGTCGCCGCTCGCCAGCGTGGTCACGCCCGTGCGGAGGAAGGAGGAACGGAAGGTGTTCTGGACGCTGTCCGGGTTCACGTAGTCGCCCGTGACGACCAGCGTGCCGTTCTGCACCGCGAAGCGGCGCGTGAAGGGATTGAAGGCCTTGGCCGGGTCGGTCTGGTTGATGGCCGCCTTCAGCAGGCTCTTGCGGCTCGGGCCGACCTCATCGTCATCGGTCGTGGCCTCGGCGTAGAGCACCGCGCTCTCCCAGTTCCAAGTGGAGAAGATCTTGCCGCGCAAGCCGGCCACGCCGCGATACACCGTGCTGGTGACCGTGGACTCGCGGTCCGCCAGGTCGGTGAGGCGCTTGTTGGTGATGGAGACGGCGGAGGGCGTGCCGGTGAGGCGCGGGGTGCCGTCCGCGTTGGGCGCGCCGGTGGGCGACCAGAAGCGATCACCGAAGGGATTCCAGGGATTGGACGCCGGCACGATGATGAAGCCGTCGGTGCTCTGGGTGATGCCATCGGGCTCGCGAACCGTCAGCGAGTCGGCGCGGTAGAGGCTCAGGTCCGCAAAGGCCGTGAGGCGCGGGCTCAGCTCGTAGTCGCCGCTGGCGAACACCGTCGTGCGTTTGGTCTCCGGCTGGATGACGCGGTAGGCGTTGTTGTTCCAATAGTAGTCGCGCGTGACGCCGAGGCGGCTGGGCGTGGCGGTGAGGATCTGCGCGCCGCCGGGGGTGCCGTTGGGCGCGAGGAAAAACACGCCGCTGGCGGAGGACAGCGAGGCAGGCACGCCGGTGGGGCGGGCGCCGGTGAAGCCGGTGACGGTGCCAAAGGCGTCGGTCGCGGTGACCGTGCCGATGATGTAGCTGCCATAGGCGCTGGTGACCGAACGCGCGTTGAAGGCGTTGGCGGCGGTCAGCGACGTCGCGGTGTTGGACGTGTTCCAGGGAGCCGGCGCGCGGTAGGAGTTGTCCGCCTCGGCGGAGAAATCGCGGTCACGGGCGAACATAGCCTGGCGGTCGTAGTAGTCGATGGTCACGAGACCATGGCCCTTGCCCGAGGAGAATTGGAAGCCGTGGGTCAGCGTCGCGCGGTATTCGCGGCCATCCCCGACCTTGGTCTCGCCGTAGCGGAGCTGCAGCTCGGTGCCGACAAACTGCCGGCGGGTGACGTAGTTGATCACGCCGGCGACGGCATCCGTGCCATAGATGGAGGAGGCGCCGTCACGCAGGACGTCGATGCGGTCGAGCCCGCGGTTGGGCAGCTGGTTGACGTTGGTCGAGAGCGTGGGCACGCCCGCCTCGCCCTGGCTGATCGGGTGCGGCGGGAGACGGCGGCCGTTGAGCAGCACGAGCGTGTTGCTCGAGGGAATGCCGCGCAGGGAAATCGAGGCGTTGTCGCCACGGGCGGTGGCACCCAGCGTGGCGGTTTCGTTGCCCGGCAGGCCGGTGACCTGCGGCAGGGCGGTGAGCAGGTCCGAGGCCTGCGAGGCGTCGCGCGCTTCCATCGCCTGCTGGTCAAACACGGTGACCGGCAGCACCTTTTCCTGGTCGAGCCGGCGAATGTTCGAGCCGGTGACCGTGTACTTTTCGAGGATCACCGGGGCCGCGTCGTCGGTGCCGGCGGCGGGTTGCGGGGCGGCCACGCCGGAATCGGCGACGGCGTTGCGGCGGACGATGGCCAGCGCGCCCGTGCGCTCATCCTGTTGCACGGCGAGGCTCGTGCCCGCCACCATGCGGCCGAGGGCCTCGCGGGCGGTGAGGCGACCTTGGACCGCCGCGGTGGTCGCACCGGCGACGGATTCGGTTGAATAGAGCAGCTGCTCGCCCGACTGGACGGAGAACTGCTTCAGCGCGTTGTCGGCCGGGCCGGCCGGAATGCTGTAGTCCTTCTGCACGGCGTCCGCCGCCAGCAGCCCCGCGGAGAACGCGAGGCCGAGCACGACGGCAACGAGGTGGCGGGCAACAGCGGGAAGAAACCGGCCCAAGGGCCGGGGGAGCGTGGTTTGCTTGGTCATGAGGAGAAAGGCCGGGGATTGTTTGGTGGGGGTACCCGCCGGCAATGGGGAAGACGGTTTAAGTCACGAAAACAGCTAGGACAATTTTTGTAGGGCGGCCCGGGCCGGTTTTCCCGGCCTGTCACCGGGGTAAACTACTTGAGGCGCAGGACCGTCCGGCCCTCGCCGCGCTCGACGTTGACGTGGAAGTCCGGGCTGTTTTCGAGCAGGCGGAGGAACTCCGGCCAGCCGTCGGGCCGGAACGTCGCCGTGAAGCGCTGCTCGAGCAGGCGGGAGTCGTTGATGACGATCTGGTGGTTATTGTAGCGGTTGAACTCCGCCACGACCTCGCGCAGGGGGACGTCGTAAAACTCCAGCCGGCGTTCCTGCCAGGCCAGGGCGCGCTCAACCTCAACCGGGGCGACGGTGGTGACGGCGGCCGCGGCGCGGCCGGTCACGGCCTGCTTGGGAATCACGGCGCGCTCGCCGGCCACCAGCAGCGGCGTGTCGCCCGAGGGCGGCGCCATCATCAGGGAGCTGCCCTGCACGCTGTCGTTCACCTGGACCTTGCCCTCGGTCACGAGGACTTCCACGGCGGCGGTGCGGAGGCGGACGTTAAACGCGGTGCCGACCGCGCGCACGGCGACCTGGCCGGCGCTGACGATGAACGGGCGGTCGGGATTCTTCGCGACGGTGAAGTGCGCCTCCCCGCGGATCAGGCGCACGCGGCGCTCGGTGGCGGTGTATTGCACGTCGACCTCGCTGTCCGTGTTGACCTGCACGATCGAGCCATCCGGCAGCTCGGTGCGCTGCAGCACGCCGACGGCGGTGACGAGATTCTGTTTGAGACCCGCCGGTTCCGGAATCCGCGGCCAGGCGAGCGCGAGGAACACCACGGCGGCCGCGGCGGTGAGCGCGGCGGCGCCCCACAAGGCGACGTGGCTGCGGCGGCGGCGCGGGGCGAGCAGGTCGGCGTTGGGCGTCGCCGCCCCGGCGGGCTTTGCGACATTGAGGCGGTTAAAACTCTGCCACGTGGCGTCGAGCTCGGCAAAAACCTCGGCGTGACGGGAGTCCTGCTGGAGCCAGCGGAGGAAAGCGGCGGTTTCGGCTTCGTTCATGCCGCCGTCGCGGCGGCTGATCCAAACGGCGGCGGCCGCCTCGATGGCGTCGGCGTCGGGGCCCGTGATGGGCGATTGGAAGGATCGTGGTTTCATCAGTCGTGGGTGCGGGTCACGCCATGGGCGCGCAGGTAATTCCGCAGCCGCAGCACGCCGATGGCGAGCTGGGCGTTGACGGTGTGCTCGGAGATCTCGAGCTGGCGCGCGATGTCGCGATGGGAAAGTCCAAAAATCTTGCGCAGCGTGACGACCTGCCGGCAGCGCTCGGGCAGCGCCTGGATCGCGGCGGCGAGGAGTTGCAACTCCTGGTCATGGCAGACGGTCTCGGCGACCCCCGGCCGGTCCTCCAGCACTGGGAGCAGTTCGATTTCCGCGAGGCCGTCGATCGCCACGACCTTGCGCCGGCGGAAAAAATCGAGCGCCGCATTGCGCGCCGTCGCAAACAGGAAGGACCGCGGCGCGCGCACCGCGCGCTGCTCACGCGCCTGCAGGAGCCGCGTGTAGGTTTCCTGGACGAGGTCGTCGATGTCCGGATGCGCCGGGAACTTGCTGCGCAGGTAGCCCCGCAGCGAGGACTCGTGCGGCTGCACTTCCTCGGCGAACCAACGGGCTTGCTCGGCATCCTGCGGGGGCATCAGGAAAATTTACGGTGGGTGGTTTAGGACTGACGAATCCGGGGCGGACTCGGGTTGGCTAGTTCAGCGGGAAGCGGGCGCCTGTCGAGGGGTTAAATAATAATCTACCGGGGCTTTAGTAGAATCGCGCGGACAGCGCGTCTATGCGCGGAAAATCGTTTTACAGAAGGTGGCGGAGGAAACGATAAGAAGGCCCGTCCGGACTGGCCTTCGCGGGTCATCGCGAGGCTGGGCCAGCAGCCGTGGCAATTCGCGCATGCGAGGGCAAATGGACGTGGCGCCGCGAACGAACGCGATTGCCGACGCTCCCGCCGAACCGGGAGCCTCGCAATGACAAGGCACCATGGACGCCGAAAGGCGTTTCCTTCTACAAACCGGAATGGAAATCAGGTCCGCGCCGCGCGGATGGCTTCCAGCGCGGCCGGGTTGTCGACCGTCGAAATGTCGCCGAGCGCTTCGCCGAGCCAGGCTTTGCGGATGCTGCCGCGGACGATTTTGCCGGAGCGGGTCTTAGGCAACGCCGTGACCGCCTGCACCGTTTTCGGCGCGAGGGGCTTGCCCATCTGCGCGGCGACGTGCGCGGTGAGTTCCGCGACGGTGGCGGTTTGCGCGGGCTTGAAGACCACGAAGCACACGAGCGCCTGGCCTTTGAGGTCGTCCGGGACGCCGATCGTCGCGGCCTCGCTGACGGCGGGATGCGACGTGAGCACGCCCTCGACTTCGGCGGGCCCCACGCGTTTGCCGGCGACCTTGATTGTGTCGTCGCTGCGCCCGAGCACGAACCACTGGCCATCGGCATCCTGCATCGCCCAGTCGCCGTGATACCACACGCCGGGAAACTTCTCGAAATACGTTTCGAGATAACGCGCGTCATCGCCGAGGAAACTGCGGGTCATCGACGGCGCGGGCTGTTTGCACACGAGGTGACCGACGGTGCCGCGCGGCACCGGGTGGCCGGCCTCATCGAACACGTCGACGTCCATCCCGAGGCCCGCCGCCCCGAGGGAAATCGGCTTCAGGGGCGTGAGCGGGTTGGGTGACAGGTGGCAGCCGACGATCTCCGTGCCGCCCGAGATGTTCATGATTGGGCAACGGCGCCGGCCCACGTTTTCAAAATACCACAGGTAACTCGTCTCGTCCCACGGCTCGCCCGTCGAGCCGAGGATGCGGAGCCGCGAGAAGTCGAAGGCACCGGGACCCTTGGCCGTGGTGAGCCGCATGAGCAGGCGCACCGCCGTGGGCGAAACGGCGAAGGTCACGACCTTCAGGCGCTCGACGGTTTCCCACAGGCGATCGGCATCGGGAAAATCCGGCGCACCGTCGAGCATCACGACGGGCGTCCGGTACAGCAGGCAGCCGATGAGTTCCCACGGGCCCATCATCCAGCCGATATCGGTGACCCAGAAGAACGGCTCGCCCGGCCGCACATCAAAGGCGTAGCGCACCTCCTTGCCCATCTGCGCGAGGCAGCCGCCCTGCGTGTGGACCGTACCCTTTGGTTTGCCGGTGGTACCGCTCGTGTAGATGAGCAGGCACGCGTCCTCCGCGGAGGTCCGCACGCACTCCGTGACCGGCTGCGCCGCCGCGAGGAAAGCCCCCCACTCCGCCGAGTCGAAAAACACGGTGCGGCTGACCGAGGGCACGCGTTTCGCCGCCGCGAGCGCGGTCGCACCCACCGGCACGGGTTTGCCGCGCCGGTGCAGCGTCTCGATCGCGAACAGGACTTTCGCGCGGCAGGATTCGAGCCGGTCCACGACCGCCTGTTCGCCAAACCCGCAGAAGATGGGCACGAAACGCGCACCGACCTTGAAGCACGCGAACATGACGACGACCGTCTCCGGCCGCATCGGCGCGTAGAGGCCGACGCTGTCACCCGGGCCGACCCCGAGCCCGCGCAATGCCCCGGCGCATTGGTCGACCTGCGCCTTGAGTTCCGCGAACGTCAGCACGCGGCGATCCGCCGGCCGGCCGGAATCAGGTTCGTAATGGATGGCCACCTCCGCGCCGTGGCCGTCGCGCACATGGCGGTCCACACAGTTGTGCGTGATGTTCACCTCGCCGCCGACGAACCATTTCGTCCACGGAAAGCCCCGCGAGGCATCGCGCACCTGCGTGTACGGCTTGAACCACTCGACGCCCATGTCCTGCATGGCCGCATCCCAAAACCACGCAGTGTCCTTCACGGATGCCGCATGCAACTCCGCGTAGCTCTTGAAACGATGCCGCGCCATGAAGCGCGCGATATGCGACTCGCGGGTCCAGGCGTGCTCCTCGGGGCGCCAGATGAAATTGCTCATGGGGTATGACGGAGTTTCTCCCGCGGATGACGTGGCTCAACGCGAATTCAATCTACGAAATTGGTCATTCTGAGCGAAGCGAAGAATCCGCCGACCGCGCACGCGGCAAACGTCCGGCTGGATCCTTCGCTGCGCTCAGGATGACAGTGATCGGGGGAGATCATTCGCGGAAAAGCGATCACGGAACGGTGGAAAAGCGATTTAACCGCGGACCGCACGGATGAACGCGGATGAAGAATTCATGTTTGTTCATTCGGAGCGGTGCGAAGAATCCAAGGGCGTGATCGCGTGACATCCGCGAATGCATGGCTGCTTCGCACGGCTCAGGATGACGCAAGAGGAACCTATTCATCCGCGTCATCCGCGGGAAATCGTACCAGCTCCACGCACGCCGCCAGGCCTTCGCCGCCGCCGATGCAGATGGCGGCCACGCCGCGCTTGAGGCCGCGCTCCTGCAGAGCCGTGATGAGCGTGACGAGAATGCGCGCGCCGCTGGCGCCGATGGGGTGACCAAGGGCGATGGCGCCGCCGCGAACGTTGACCTTGTCGTGGCCGATGCCGAGTTCCTGCATGAAAGCCATCGGCACAACCGCAAAAGCCTCGTTCACTTCCCACAGGTCGACGTCCTTCACCGCCCAACCGGCCGACTTGAGCGCCGCCTGCGTCGCCTGCACTGGCGCGGTCGTGAACCACACCGGATCCTGCGCATGGCCGCCGAACGCCACCACCCGGGCGATCGGCTTCAGGCCCTTTGCCTTGGCGGTGTCCGCCGTGCTGAGCACCAGCGCGGCCGCGCCGTCATTGATCGAGGAGGCGTTGGCGGGCGTGATGGTCCCTTCCTTTTGAAACGCCGGTTTCAAAGTCGGAATCTTGTCGTACTTCACCTTGGCCGGGCCCTCGTCGTGCTCGACCTTCGTCACGTTGCCCTTGGCGTCGGTGGACTCGAACGGCGTGATCTCCGCGGCGAACTTGCCGTCCTTCTGCGTGGCATTGGCGCGCTTGAAGGACTCGATGGCGTAGGCGTCCTGCTGCTCGCGGGTGAACTGGTACTTCGCGGCGCACTTTTCCGCGCAGTTGCCCATGTGCAGGTTGTTGTAGGGATCCCACAGGCCGTCCGTAATCATCGAGTCGATCACCTGCTGGTGGCCGATGCGGTAACCCTCGCGCGCCTTGGGCAACAGGTACGGCGCAAGCGTCATGTTTTCCATGCCACCGGCGACGGCGATCGTGCCCATGCCGCCGGCGAGGAAGTGCGTGGCGCCCATGACGGTCTGCAGGCCGGAACCGCAGACCTTGTGCACCGTCACGCAACGCACCGATTGCGGCAGCCCGGCGCCGAGCGCCGCCTGCCGCGCGGGGGCCTGGCCCTGGCCGGCCTGGAGCACGTTGCCCATGAGGCAGTCCGTGACGTCCGTCGGCGCCACGCCCGCCCGCGCCAGCGCGCCCTTGATGGCGGCCGCGCCCAGTTTCGACGCCGGCACATTGGCATACGCGCCTTGGAAGGCGCCGATGGGAGTGCGGGTGGCGGAAAGGACTACAATGTTGTTCATGAAGGGGAAAATAACACAAAGGAGCGAAGCAGCTAAGCAGACTGGGGTTTCTTTGCTCCTTAGCTTCTTGGTGTAATTAATTTGGTCGCTTGATCGTGAAAAGATCCGTGGCCGAGCGGGTGTAGTAGTCGCCGCCCATGCGGCCGATGGTGTCGAGCTTGCGCGGGTCGAGGGCGCCATCGGTAATGACGGCCTCGCTCACGTGCGCGCAGAGGATCGTGCCGAAGACGACGTTGCCCGCGAGCGGGCCGGTGCCGATCGTGACGATGCGGTCGAGCTTGCACTCGAATGACACCGGCGACTCGGCGACGCGCGGCGGCTTCACCATCGTCGAAGGGGCGGTCGCGATGTTGAACTTCTCGAACTCGCTCTCGCCATGCGGGAGCGGGGCGGACGTGAGATTCATCGGGTCGCGCAGCGCGTAGGGCACCACGTTTACCACGAACTCCGGGACCTGCTCCACGTTGACGACGCTGTCCTTCTTTTTGCCGGTGCGATCGTTCGCGCCGCAGAACATCAGCGTCGGCGGGCTCGCGCAGATGCCCTGGAAAAACGAAAACGGGGCGAGGTTGGTCTTGCCCGCGGCGGAGATGGTCGACACCCACGCGATCGGCCGCGGGTTGATGGCGTTGATCAGCCAGGGATAAGATTCGCGCGGCGGGAGTTTTTGAAAATCGACAAACATAATTTACACCAAGGTCACAAAGGGAGCGAAGAAGACAAACTTGATTCCGAGCTTTGGTCCTCTTGGCGGCCTTGGTGTGAATCTCAGCCCAGCCAGCTCAGCGGGTAATTCGGGTCGTCCATCGCCAGCGCCTCGGCGGTGAGCTCGAGGGGATACTGCGTATCGAACATGACGGCGAGCTCCTCGGTGCGGGTGTGCTCGAAGCTCTTGAGCGTCGTGCCCGGGTGCGGGCCGTGCGGGATGCCCTGCGGGTGCAGCGTGAACGAGCCGGGCTCGACGCCGCGGCGGGAACCGAAGTTGCCGCGCACGTAGAACAGCACCTCGTCGGCCTCCGTGTTGTCGTGCGCCCACGGGACCTTGATTGCCTCGGGGTGATGGTCGAGGTAGCGCGGCGCGAAAGTGCACATCACGAAGCCGCGCATCTCAAACGTCTGGTGGATCGGCGGCGGCAGGTGGACCGTGCCGGTGATCGGCTCAAAATCATTCGCGTTGAACGTGAAGGGGTACAGGTAGCCGTCCCAGCCCACGACGTCGTGGGGGTGACCGGCCATCACGTTGCGCGTGAAGCGCGCGCGGTCCTTGGTCAGCACCGCGAAATCCCCCTCCTTGTCCTGCGCGATGATTTCCGTCGGCCCGTGGAAATCGCGCTCGCTGTACGGCGCGCCCATGCGGATCTGGCCTTCCTTGTGGAGGTAGCGCTCGGGGATGCGGACGGGATAGGTCGACTCGATGATGAGGTAATCCTCCTTCGCGACATCGTCCGGCACGAGCCGGTAGATCGTGCCGCGCGGGATGACGATGTAGTCATCCTGTTTGTAGCGCAGCCGCCCGTATTGCGACTCGAGCCAGCCGCCGCCGGCCCAGACAAAAATCACGTCGTCGCTCTGGCCGTTGCGGTAGAAATCATAACCCGCCGCCATCGCGGTCGCCGGGCGGCAGCGGTACGCGCCGATGTCGGCGTTGAACATCAGCGGCACGCGGCCGGTGTACGGGTCGCCCGCGCGCGCCATGCCGGCCGACTTCAAATGGTGGTGCCGCAACGGGGTGGGTGCGCCCGGCTTCAGCGCGAATTCCTTGAACAGCTCGACGCTCTTCACGCGCGTCGGCGGCTTGAGGTGGTAAAGGATGCTGTAGGCGCGGTCGAAACCCTCCGTGGTCACGACGTGCTCGTAGTGCAGGCCCTCGCCCTTGTAGCTGGCCGCGACGTCCCGCGGGAACTTGAGGTGATGCTTCCGCGGAACCGCGCCGAGCTTGAGGTATTGGGGCATGGGAAAGGGACGATTTACGATCTACGATTGACGATTGAAGCCGGCCTGCGGGGTTTTTCAGGCACGAACCCACCGTAACTCGTAAATCATAAATCGTAAATCATAACGTGCCGCGCTTTGCCTGTTCGCGCTCGATTGCCTCGAAGAGCGCGCGGAAGTTGCCTTCGCCGAAACCGACCGACCGGCCGCGGCGCTGGATCACCTCGAAGAAGAGTGTGGGCCGCGCGAAGACGCACTTGGTGAAAAGCTGCAGGAGGTAGCCGTCCTCATTGTCGCGATCGACCAGGATCTTGAGCTTCTTCAGGTCTTCCTTGTTTTCCTGGATCTTGCCGACGCGCTCGTCGAACGAGCCGTCGTAATAGCTGTCCGGCACATCAAGGAACTCCTGCCCCATCTTGCGCATCTCGTCGATGGTGGCGGTGATGTCGGGCGTCAGCAGCGCGATGTGCTGCACGCCGGAGCCGTTGTACTGGTCGAGGAATTCCTGGATCTGCGAGTTGGCCGACGAGGGCTCGTTGATCGGGAGCTTCACCCAGCCGTCGGTCGAGCTGACGACCTTCGACATGAGCGCGGAGCGGCCGGTGTTGATGTCGAAGTGCATGAACAGGTCGAAGCCGAACACCTGCTCGTAGAACGTCACCCACTCGTCCATGCGTTCGACGTTCGCCACCACGTGGTCGATCATCGCGAAGTTGATCTCGCGGTCGTCGATGCCGCCCGGGACGTTGACGAAGCCCGGCATGAATTCGCCATGGCCCTTGCGCTGGACGAAGCTGTGGATCGTGTCGCCATAGGCGGCGATGGCCGCGTGGGCGATGTTGGCGTCCTCATGCAGCCCGCGCACCGCGTGCGCGCCGCGGCGCTGGGCCTCCGCGAACGCCTGCGGGGCGTCCTTCACCTTGAAGGCGACGTCGCGCACGCCGCAGCCGTGCTTTTCCAGGTGGGCGCGCAGGAAGTCGGCCGTCTCGCCCGTGCCCTGTGGCTCGCTGACGACGAAATTGACGCGGCCCTGGCCAACGACGTGCGACCGGCGACCCTGGAGGCCGGTGGTGGCGTCGCCGTAGGCGCGCGGCGACATGCCGTACTTCTGGACGAAGAAGTCGCGCCACTGGTCGGCGTTGTCGACGTAGAACTCGATGTGGTCGAAGCCGCGGAGGCCGAGCGGATTGACGCCGGTTTTGCGTTCGACGGGTTTTTCGAAAAAGGTGCGGCTCATGCGTGGGAAGCGCCCGGGCGGGCGCAAGGGGGCGGCACTCTAGCCGCGGGTCCGCGCGGCGGCCATACGCCGGACGGAGTAAACGGCCTTGCGCCCGGGCCGTCTCCCGGGCAATTACTCCGTTCAGCCTATGCCCGACCACGCCCCTGCCCCGCTTCTGGACCATGTGTTGGCGATGTTGGAGGACGTGCCCGTCGGGCTGCTGCTCCTGGACGTCGAAGGTCGGCCGCTCTGGTTCAACGACGAGGCCGCCCGCGCCTGCGCGGTTTGGAATCACGGTGAGCGCCATGCCGCCGCGCTGCGGGCCCGCGGGGCCTTCCGCGTACCTGAGCCGCTCGCCCTCGCCTGCCGCGACCTGCTGGCCAATGCCGCGGCGGACGGTCCGACGAAGGTCGTGAGTGACAACAGCCGCGGCCTGCACGCGCGCATCAAGCTGCATTCGTCGACCGGGGAATCGGCGCCGACCTTCCACATCCAGCTCGACTACCGTCGACCCCGCGGCGACCGCGACCGGCCGCTTTCGCCCGGCGCGGTGGCCCTGCTCGCCCGCCTGACCGAGCGCGAGCGCGAGGTCGCCATGCGCGTGCGTGAGGGCCTGCGCACCGCCGAGATTGCCGCCGAGCTGCGGCGCAGCCCGCTCACGATCAAGACGCAGCTCGCCGCGATCTTCGGCAAGCTGAACGTCCGCGGCCGCACGCGCGTCGCGGCGTTATTGAATCGGTAGGCCCGCGGGACGCGGGAGAGCCCGGTGGGAGGGGTTTTACACCCCGACACCGAACGCGGCGCCAGCAAGTCGGGGTATAAAACCCCTCCCACCCAAGGCAGACGAAACCGGGTCTCCACCCTAGACGTGACATCCGCCCTCCGGCCTGTCTTGCTGGCGGCAACCGCGCATGAGCCCCACCCAGTCCACTGGCATCTCCAACGAGAAATTTGCCCCGTGGCTGCGCCGGGAGCTACTTCGGGCCGTGCGCAACAGCTTGATCCTGTTGGTCGCCGGCGGCGCCCTCGTCTGGGGGCTGACGGCGGCCTCCCCTGCGTTCGCCACGGGTTGGACCAATTTCAATTACCGTCTATCGGCCGTCGCGCTCGATCAGCATCCCGTGGCCCTCGTCCGCCTCTTCGCGGCGCGCCTGCGGGACAGCGAATACGGCTGGCACCTCATGAATCCGGCCGCGCCGTTCAACGTCACGGCCGCCCGCGCCACCCTCAAACGCGACTTCCCGGAGGTCGCCGGCGTGTTCAGCGGCGAGCCGCTCGTGCCCCGGGCCGCGGCACTGCGCCGCGCCGACCCGGCCAAGTTCGATGCGCGCATCGCCACGTATCGCCAGCGGTATGAGCACGTGGAGTCCGGACGGTTCACGTCGCTCTACGACCGCGACGACCTTTTCTCGGCGCCCAACGCGAATGTGAAGCTCGGGTTGTTCGTCACGAAAATCTTCGGCCTGCCGGACGCGTTTTTCCACGTGATCGGCACCCTCTTCACGAACGGCCTCGCGGGCATCCTGCTCTTCGGCACGGTGCTGGCGCTCACCGCCTCGCCGCTTTGGCGCTCCCGCCGGCCGGCCCGGCTCTGGCTCAAGGCCCTCGTCTGGCCCACGCTCGCCAGCACCCTGATCTGGGTCGCCATCATGATCATGGCGGTGTCCGCGGCGGTGTTTGGTGGCCTGACGCCCAACACGTCGGCCCTCGCGCTGTTTGCCACCCTGCCCCTGCTTTATGTTTTTGCGAAGCTGCCGCTGCACCTCGCGGAGACCCTCATCGCCGCGCCCAAACCCTGGGACGGCATCGACCGCCGCAAGCCCCGCACGAACATGAAGCCCCCCGGCCCGCCCCCGCAGCCGGGCGAGACGATCCCGCCCTGGGGCGGCGCCTGAAGCCGGCTCAGCGGCGAAACGGGCTAGGCCGTCCGGAGTAATTGCCTGACCGAGGTCGATTCCCCGTCGATTCCCCCGGCGCGCTGGCGCATAGTTGGGCCATGCAGAATACCCCCACGCAACCCGCCACCGGCGCGGACGACCCGCGCTGTATTCCCCACAAACTCACGGCGCCGCTGCCGGTCGGCGGCGAGTGCCAGTACCCCAAGTACACGGAAGAGGAGCAGGACGTCTGGCGTACACTCTACGCGCGCATGGAAACCCTGCTGCCGGGCCGCGCCGCGGACGAATTCCTCACGGGCCTCGCGGCCCTGAGACTCGAGCCGGACCGCATCCCCGCGCTGGCCGACGTGTCGCGCAAACTCGAGCGCGCGACGAACTGGCAGATCGCCCGCACGCCCGGCCTGCTGGACGCGCATGATTTCTTCTCCTACCTCGCGCGCCGCATCTTCCCCTGCACCGACTACATCCGCGCACGCTCGGAGCTCGACTACACGCCGGCACCAGACTGTTTCCATGACATCTTCGGCCACACGCCGATGATCATGCATCCGCGCTTTGCCAACTTCTACCAGAAGATCGGGCAGGCCGCGCTCGCGTGCAAGGACCCCGCCGTCGAGGAAGGCCTCACGCGCATCTATTGGTTCACGGTCGAGTTCGGCCTCATCAAGAACCCCGGCGGCCTGCGTATCTACGGCAACGGCATCATCTCCTCCTCGGGCGAGACCCAGCACTCGCTCACCGACAAGGTGAAGAAAGTCCCGTACCGCCCCGAAACCCTCGCCGCGCAGGCGTACGACATCTGGCATTTCCAGGACACCCTGTTCGTCATCGAATCCTTCGACCAACTCGAACACGAGTTCGTTCGCTGGGCGAAGGACCATCGATTACTTTGAGCCCACGACCGGGGACGCTTCGCCCAGAACCGGGCAAGACATGACTTGGATCAAGCTTTAGCGGTCACATTTCTGTCACAAAACCGGATTCAGGGGATCTAGGGCCGATGAAGAAAGGGCCACCCGTCTCCGTGTGAAAAATCTACCGCTTTCGACCAAGCTCTACCTTCTCGTGCTGCTCCCCATCGTCGGGCTCACCTGGCTGGGTGTGCGCGGCTCGCTCGACAAATGGCGGGTCTACCGTGACTACGCCGTGCTGGAGCGAAACTCAGCCGTCCTACAGCAGATCGGGCAGTCGGTGCACGAACTCCAGCGCGAACGTGGACGCTCCGCCGGTTTTCTCAGCAGCAAGGGCACCCAGTTCGGCACCGAGCTTCAGAACCAACGAATGAACACCGACCATGCCGTGGCCCAGCTCAACCAGCTGCTCGGTGACTTCGACGCCGCCCGATTCGGAGCAAGCTTTCAGGAGCAACTGAAGGTGAGCCTTGATGAGGTTGGAAAACTCGCCTCCAAGCGTGCGGCCGTCAGCTCCCTCGAACTCACGGCCGCGGACTCCGCCGCCTACTACACCCAGACGATCAGCCGGTTGCTGAACGTAGTGGTGGCGATGTCCCACCTCAGCAAGGACGCCGAGATCGGCAACGGCATTTCTTGCTACGTCAATTTCCTGCAAGCCAAGGAACAAGCGGGCATCGAGCGCGCGACGCTGACTGGTGTGTTCGTTGCGAACGCCTTCACCCCCGAATCTTTCCGGCGCTTCGGCCAGGTGGAGGCCGCGCAGGCGACGTTCCTCCGGGTCTTCGAAAGCTTCGCCTCCGAGGAACAGCGGCGATTTGCCGCCACGAAGGTCAGCGGACCGGCCGTCGATGCGGTGCTGGCGATGCGCCAGACCGCCTTTGCCCAGTCGGCGAAAGGGGGTTTCGGCATCGTCGCCACGACCTGGTTTGACGTCAGCACGGCGCGCATCGACCTCATGAAGGAGGTCGAGAACCGGCTCGGTGCGGACTACGCGCAACGCGCCGACGAGATCAAGCAGGCCGCCCAGCGCGATTTCTGGATGCTTGGCTCGAGCACCGCGTTGCTCGTGGTCGTGACGTTGATCGCGGCCTGGTGGCTGTTGCGGGGAATCACGCGCGAACTCCTCGACATCGCCGCACGGCTTTCCGAGGGCTCGCAGGAAGTGACTTCAGCGGCGACGCAAGTTTCGTCCGCCAGCCAGACCACCGCCGACGGCGCCAGCCAGCAGGCTGCGGCGCTGGAAGAAACCTCCGCCTCGCTTGAGGAGGTCGCGAGCATGACTCAGCGCAACTCCGACGCCGCGGCCGAGGCGAAGCAGCTTTCCAGCGACGCCCACGATGCCGCCCGCAAGGGCACGCAGGAAATGGGCGATTTCAAGCAGACGATGGAGGCGATCAGCGGTTCGGCCGCCAACATCGCCAAGATTCTCAAGACCATCGATGAAATCGCGTTCCAGACCAACATCCTCGCCTTGAACGCCGCCGTGGAGGCAGCGCGAGCGGGCGAGGCCGGCGCGGGCTTCTCGGTCGTGGCCGAGGAGACGGGCGCGAAGGTCGAGGAATCGGTGCGCAACAGCGACAGCGGCGTGAAGATTTCCAACCGCATCGTGCAACATTTCGAGGAGATCGTGGCGAAGGCCAAGCAGGTCGACTCGCTCGTCGCCGAAATCGCCACCGCTTCCCGCGAGCAATCGCAGGGCATCGGCCAGCTCAACACCGCGGTCACCCAGATGGACCAGGTCACCCAGGCCAACGCCGCGGGCGCCGAGGAAACCGCCGCCCAGGCTGAGCAGCTCAATGCCCAGGCCACGGAACTGACGGCGGTGATCGGCAACCTGCTGCAGCTGGTCGGCGGCCGGCGCGCGTTGGATCCCCAGGGACTCCCCGGCCAGAGCGTGCCCGGCCTGGCCCGGCGCCTGGATACCAAGGCGCCCCCCCTGGCCCCCGCGCACGCCTAGGCCGCGCGGGCCAACAGCGCCCGCAGGATCCCAAGCAGGATCACCACCTGGCCCAGGACGAGCACCCGCCAGACCCAATGGGCCGCGTGCAATTCCATGAAGCGCCAGCCGAGGATCGCCGCTTTCAGGCCGGCCGCGGCCAGGAGGAGCGCCACGCCGCGGCGACCCAGAAAACTCACCAGACACAACGACAGCAGGGCCATCCAGGTCAGGGCGTTGATCTTCAGCGCATTCACGGCAGGAGATATACCACCGGGTAAATCAGCAGCCAGACCAGGTCGCACAGGTGCCAGAACACCGCGCTGCCCTCCACGTCCGCGTGGGTCGCAGCCGTGTAACACCCGCGGCGAATCCCGGCGGCCATGCAGAACAGGAGCACCATGGCGGCGACGACGTGGAGGAAGTGAAACCCGGTCAGCAGCCAGTAGAAGGTGAAGAACGAGTCGGCGTGCAGCCCGTGGCCGTGGCGGATCTTGTCCGCGTACTCCACGATTTTGAGTCCGAGGAACGCGAGGGCGGTGAAACCCGCCCCGACAACCCAGCGCCGCGCGGGCCCCGCAAGTCCGGCCCTTAACTGCGCCAGGCCATTGGCCATGCACCAGCCGCCGGTGAGCAGGATCGCGGTGTTGGCCAGCGCGATGGCCTGGTTAAGGGCAAGCTGCGCCTGGTGAAAAACCGCGGGGGCGGCGTTGCGGTGCACGATGAACGCCACTAGTCCGACGCAAAACGTGAACAGCTCCAGCCCGACGATCAGCCAGACCAGCAGGCCGCCGGGCGGCTCCCAGATCCGCGCCGGGGCGGTCGCGGGCGACACGCTGGCCGGGCGCGAACTCACGTCGCAATCATCCGCGCAAACAGCTGGCAGAGGGCGCCGGTCAGGCGCTCGGGCCGGGGAATGATGTCAAAGCGGTGGCCACTGAACATTTGGGGAAAGAACTCGCTCGCCTGTTTCTCGATCGCAAAGGCGTGCGTCGCGATCCCGTGCTGCGCGCCGGTTTCGATCGCCTTCTTCACGTCGTGGATGCCATAGGCGCCCTCATACCGGTCATAGTCGCACGGCCGGCCGTCGGTGATCAGGATGACCAGCTTCCGCTGTGCCGGCTCGCGCTCCAGTAGTTCCTGCGCGTGCCGCAGCGCCGGGCCCATCCGGGTGTAGCCATGCGGCTCAAGGGTGCCAAAGCGACCGCGGGCGCCGGCCCAGGGCTCGTGGAAATCCTTCACCATCGCAAAGCGGCACGACCGGCGGGTATTCGAGGAAAAGGCCGCGACTGCGAACGAGGCGATGTATTCGCTCAGCACCTCTCCGGCGCAGAACAGCGTCCCGGTGATCGTGTCGAGCACCCGCGCGTTATCGAGCCACGCATCCGTCGAGAAACTCTGGTCGATCAGGACCAGCGCGGCGATGTCGTGCAAATCCCGCCGGCGATCCAGGTACAGTGCCTCCGGGGGCGTGTGGCCGGTGCGGCGCTCGACCTCGGCTTCCACGACCGCATCCAAATCGAACTCCGGGCCGGCCGGCTGGCGGCGCACGCGCTGCCATTCGCTGACCACCGCCGCAAACTGCCGCCTCAGGCGTTGGATCAGCACGCGATGCTTGTGCTCCATCGCGCGGGCCCAGGCCGGGTCCGCCGTGGCCAGTCGCGCCGGCTGCACAAAGCACCAGTCGTTCCGATACTCGCGCCGGCGGTAGTCCCACTCCGGGTACGGCAGGCCGGAACCCGGCGCCGGGTCCTTCACCTCGAGCGCCAGCCCATCGAGAATCAAATCGCTGCGATAGATGGACCGCGGCCGCTCGGCGGAACGCTGCACATGCCGCAGGTCGAGCTCCTCCATGGCTTCGGCGTGCTCCTCCAACTCGTCCTCGTCATCCGTCTTGCGGCTCAGCCCGTTGGCTTCCTCCAGGGTTTCCGCCTTCTCAAACGTGTGCATGGGCAGGTCGGCACCGTCGCCGTCCTCTTCGGGCGCCACGGACACTTCCACCTCGCTCTGCCCTTTTCCCTCGATCTCCGTGACGACCGACGATGGCGGCGACTCGCCCGCGCGCGACACCAACTTCAACTCCGACCCGGGCAGTTCCCCAGGGCCGTCGGCCTGCGGCCGGCCCAGCTCCGTCCACAGGTCGACCGGCAATGCACCCGCCAGTCCCTGCACCAGGGGAGCCAATCCCGGCAACTCGGGCGCCACGGCCGCGACCAACGCTGCCAGGCTCTCCGGGCGCGCGTGCCAGCGGTCGCGGATCGCGAGCGCGCCGATGATCGTCTTGACGTCGTAGAAGGCGGCATTCGCCTCCGGCGAGGCGGCCCGGGAAAACTCGCGGGGCAGGAAAATGCGCCCACCGCCACAGAGTACGCGGTTGTCCGTCTCGAACAGCGTCACCGGCCCGCCGGCAATCATCCGCCCCAACAGCAGCAGGCGACCCCGCCCGGCCTTGAAGGTGGCGCGCACCGCGGCCCGCCGGCGCTGCTCGGGCCGGACGCGCACGCGTTCGTACACGGCCTTCAGCCCGAGGAAGATGTTTTCCTCCCAGTCGAGCACGGCGGGTGCGGTTTAGATTGCCAGGTCAATGACCTGCCGGATGGCGGCGCGGGCCTCGACATCATCCGTGAGCGGCTCGGTGATCGCGGTGGCGCACGCCAGCCGCGGCGGGACCCCCGCCGCGATCAGCTTGCCGGCCGCGACGACCAGGCGGGTGGACGCGGACTCGAGCAATGAAAGCTCGGTGAGGTGGCGGATTTTGCGGGCGATCTGCACGAGGTGCTTCGCCGTGCCGGGGGCGACCCCGGCCTCCCGGGTCACGATGGCGACCTCCTGCGACTCGCTCGGGTAGTCGAAGTTGAGCCCGACGAAGCGCTGGCGCGTCGACGGCTTCAATTCCCGCATGCTGCGCTGGTACCCCGGATTGTAGCTCACAATCAGCATGAATTCCGCCGGCGCGCGCAGGGTCTCGCCGGTGCGATCCAGGAAGAGCTCGCGCCGGTGGTCGCTCAGCGAATGGATCACCACGAGCGCGTCCGCGCGGGCCTCGGCGATCTCATCGAGATAAAGGATGGCGCCGGTGCGGACCGCCCGCGTAACCGGGCCGTCCGTCCAACGGGTTTCCCCGTCGATCAGCAGGTGCCGGCCGAGCAGGTCCGTGGCGGAGGTGTCCTCGTTGCAGGACACCGTGATCAACGGCCGGCCGAGCACCTCGGCCATGTGCTGGATGAAGCGCGTTTTGCCGCAGCCGGTCGGCCCCTTGACCATCAGCGGGAGGCGCGAGGCCAGCGCGTGCCGGAACACGTCGCACTCCTTGCCGATCGGCAGGTAGAAGGCCGGGGCTGGATCGGGCGCATTCACGACAGGGCGGACGGCGGGGAACGGGTTGGCCGGGGCGATCATGACGTCTGGTAGGCGGGATTATCCGCGGGATCGTTGCCGATCGCCTCGTCGGCCGGCCGGCCGTGGCGGAAAAACGTGATGATAAAGCACGCCACGCCGATCGTGAACAGCGATGCCGCGAGGATCATGCCGACGAAATGCACCTCGATTTCCTTCTGCACGACGAGGAAATCCAGGCCCATGCGGCGCTCGAGGTTGACCTGCGTGATGCCCGCGACGGCGAGCGCGCCGGTCATGCCGACCATGCCGATGTTGGAGGTCCAGAACGCCCAGTTCGCGAGCGCCGTGTCCCACAACTTGCGGCCGGTCATGAGCGGCACCGAGTAGGCGATCATCGAAAGGACGATCATCGCGTATGCGCCCCAGAACGCCAGGTGGCCGTGCATGGCGGTGATCAGCGTGCCGTGCGTGTACATGTTCACCTGCGGCAGCGTGTGCGCGAAGCCGAGGAAGCCGGCACCAACGAACGACATGATGGCGCAGCCCAGCGTCCACGTGAGCGCGATCTTGTTCGGGTGCTTGCGGCCGCCCTTTCGCGCCATCGCGAGGGCATAAAGCGCCATGCCAAGGAACGCGAGGGGCTCGAGCCCGGAGAAGATGCCGCCGACGATCAACCAGTAGCGCGGGACCCCGATGTAGTAGTAATGGTGACCGGTGCCCAGGATGCCCGAGATGAACGTGAGCCCCACGATCACATAGAGCCACTTCTCCACGACCTCGCGGTCGACGCCCGTGAGCTTGATCAGCAGGAAGCAGAGGATGCCGCCCATGATCAACTCCCACACGCCCTCGACCCAAAGGTGCACGACCCACCAGCGGTAAAACGAATCGGTCGTCTGGTTGTTGAAGTGAATCATGCCCGGCAGGTACAGCAGCGCCGCGCAGACCAGGCCGACGTACAATACGAGCGAGGTCGTCGTGTTGCGCTTCCCCTTCCACATCGTGATGCCGATGTTGAAGATGAACATCAGCACGTTCACGACGACCAGGTAGTCCAGCGGCCGCGGGATCTCGAGGAACTTGCGGCCTTCCCAGATGTTGAGGTGGTAGCAAACGATCGCGACCACGCCGACGAGGAGCAGGGAGATCAGCTGGATGTAGGCCAGCCGCGGCGAGTACAGCTCGCAGTCCGACTCCTCAGGAATGATGAAGTAGGCCGAGCCCATAAAGCCGCAGAGCAGCCAGACCACGAGGAGGTTCGTGTGCGTGGCGCGGGCCGTGTTGAATGGGATCCATTCGTGGAGGCCGTCAAGGCCGACGCGGGCGAAGCCCATGATGAAGCCGTAGACGATTTGCAGCGTCAGCAGCAGCAACGCCGAGGCGAAAAACCAGTAGGCGATCTTTTGTGTCTTGAATTTCATGGCGTCGAGGTGTGCGGGCTGAAGAGATAGTTGACGATTTCGGCGAGCTGCGCCTCGGACACGACGGCCGGCACGAGGTCGGGCATCTTGGTGTCGGGCTTGATTTTCTGCGGGTCGCGAATCCAGGTCGCGACGTACTCCCGTGTTAGGCGGCCGGCGACATCATCCAGCCGGGGCGCCCCGATCGCGGCGGCGGCCGCGCCACCCTCGCCGGCGATGCTGTGGCAGCCGATGCAGGCGGCGGTCGTGAAGACGGCCGGGACGGGTTTGGGAAGGAGCGAGCCGGACGTCGCCGGTCCGCTGGCCGCCGCGGCGTTGGCCTGGACAACCCGCGCGAGTGGCGGCTTCGCCGGGAAACCGTTCAGGTCGACCTGGCCGCACCAATCGAGAAACGCGATGACGTCCTCGATCTGCTGAGGCTTGAAATTATACTGCACCATCTTGCGCTGGCCGGGAAACATCGCCTGCGGGTCGCGCAGGAAGACGCGCATCCAATCCTTGCCGCGACGATCGACCACCTTGGTCAGTTCCGGCGCGTAGTAGGCACCCTCGCCGAAGAGCGTGTGGCAGCCCATGCAATTGTTGTTTTCCCAGACCAGTTTGCCGCGCTTCACGGAATCCGTGATGTTCTGGGCCTTGGTTTGGGCCGGCAGTTGCCGCATCGAATCAATCGTCAGCGCGATGAACGCGACGGCGAACAAGCCGGTGCCGCCGAGAAAGAAGGCGCGCGCTTGGGATTTGCTTAACATGGGAATCCTCCCGCGAAGGGGTTCTGAATTGGGCTCATGACCCCCGTGTTGTAGCGAATCCGCGCCCGAGGCGCCTTGACGCAGGTCAAGAACCGGCGCGATGACGGACGCGCCGGATGGGAAGAGCCTGTTTACAGGCGGTATGAAACGCGCGCCGACTTCGTGCGCCACGAATCGCCTGTAAACAGGCTCCTACGATTGGGTACCGGCGGAAGCGCCGGTGCCACCGATCACTTCGCGTAGGCCGGGTCCAGGCCCAGGCGGAAGTACTCGCGGGCGTTCGCGAAGCAGATGTTCTTCACCATGCCGCCGACGTGCTCGCGGTCGAAGGGGATTTCGCCGCGCTCGATGAGGCCGCCGAGGAGGTTGCAGAGCACGCGACGGAAATACTCGTGACGCGTGTAGCTGAGGAAACTGCGCGAGTCGGTAAGCATGCCGACAAACCGGCTGAGCAGACCGAGGTTCGCCAACGCGTTCATCTGCCATTCCATCGCCTCCTTCTGGTCGAGGAACCACCAGCCGGAACCGAACTGGATCTTGCCGGCCACGGAGCCGTCCTGGAAGTTGCCGATCATCGTCGCGAAGACGTAATTGTCGGCCGGGTTCAGGTTGTAGAGCACGGTGCGCGGGAGTTCCCCGGTCGTGTCGAGCGCGTTGAGATAATTGCTGAGCGCGCGGGCCTGGTTGAAGTCGCCGATGCTGTCGAAGCCGGTGTCCGGCCCGAGCGCCTTGAGCAGGCGGGTGTTGTTGTTGCGCAGCGCGCCGAGGTGCAGCTGCTTGGTCCAGCCCTTCTTCGCATCCCAACGACCGAACTCGAGCATCAGGCAAGAACCGAACTTCGCCCAATCCGCCGGTGACGCGGCCTTGCCGGCGCGCGCCGCGTCGAAGATCGCCGCGGCCTCCGCGTGCGTGCAGGGCTCGGCGAGCGCGGTCTCCATGCCGTGGTCGGAAAGGCGTCCGCCGGCGGCGTGGAAATCGTCGTGCCGCTTCCGCAGCGCCGCGAGCAGGTCGTCGAAGGTCTTGATCGAAACCTTGGCCTCGCCGCCCAGCTTCTCGAGCCAGGCGTTGTAGGCCGCGGGCGCGTTGACGCCGAGCGCCCTGTCGGGCCGGAACGTCGGGTAAACCTTCGTCTTGATCGGCAGCTTCGCGATCTTCGCGTGGTCGGCCAGCGGGTCGGCTGGGTCGTCAGTGGTGCAGATGACCGCGACCTGGTTGTTCGCCAGGATGTCGTGCACGCGCATGCCCGCGAGCTTGGCGTTGGCTTCCTTCCAGATCTTGTCGGCGGACTTCGGGCTGATGATGTCCGTGATGCCAAAATAGCGCGCCAACTCCAGGTGCGACCAGTGATAGAGCGGGTTGCCGAGCGTGTGCGGGACGGCCGCGCACCAGGCGTCGAACTTCTCGCGCGGCGACGCGTCGCCCGTGCACACGCGCTCCTGCACGCCGTTGGAGCGCATCGCGCGCCACTTGTAGTGGTCGCCGCCCAGCCAGATCTCGGAGATGTCCGCGAACTGGTGGTTGTTGGCGATCAGCGCCTGCGGCAGGTGGCAGTGGTAGTCAAAAATCGGCTCCGCCTTGGCGAAATTGTGGTAGAGATCGCGCGCGGCGTCGGTCTGGAGCAGGAAGTCGTCGTGGATGAAGGGGCGGCTCATGGGGAAATTCTACAGAAGGTAACTAAGGAAACGAAGGACGGGAATGCTGGGTGTAATCTTCGTTTCCTTCGTTGCCTTCTGTTAAATGTTTGGGGTTAGCGGCTGATATCGCCGAGCATCGCGTCGAGCGTCGTGTAGCTGTTGAGGAGCTTGCTCGCGGCGGCGCAGCGCTCCTTGGAAGCGAGGCCGGTGTTCTCCGCGAGGAAGATGAGGTACGCGGCGATGCGCTTGGAGAACAGCAGGCGCGCCTCGGGACTGACGGCGTAGAAGCGGGCGCGCTGGCGGTAGCCGGCGGGCGTGTGGTCGCCGAGGGCGGACTTCTCCGGCTTACCGTTGGCGGCGAGCACATAGAGGAAGTTGTATTCGAAGAACGTCATGTGCTCGGCCGACGGCGGGAGCGCCTCGAGGGCGGCGCGGCAGGTGGCGGGTGAGGCGTAAACGTCTGGAGGCGGGGTGCCCCCACCCCGCTCATCCCCGCGGGACGAGGGCGTCCCGCCTCCATTGGCCAGCGACGTCGTGACAAACACCCGCGCCATCTTCTGCTCCGTGGCGTCGGCGCTGAAGGCGCCGGCGACGGCCATGTCGACCGTGAACTTGTACCAGTCCTTCCACAGCGCGGCGTCGGCGGCATTCCTGGACTGCGACAGCGCCACGCCCATCTCGTAGGTGTAGCGGCCGCTGGTCTTGATTTCGAGCGCGCTGCCCGTGACCTGCCCCATGACCTGGTAGTTCTCGGCGGACTTGCCGGAGCCGGAGTGGAAGCCGATGGAAACGCCGAACTGTTTGCACACCACCCACTGCGCCTCGATGAGCTTCTTGAGCGCGGCGTTGTCCGGGTAAGGCGTGTTCTTTTGGAAGCCGAACGCCGGCGCCACGAAGTTCACCGGCATGCCGAGCACCTCGCACAGCGCGAGCATGATGGCGGTCGTTTCGGGCGTCGTCAGGCCCGGCAATTCGTCGATTGAGAGCTCGCGGAGGTACTTGCGACCCACATCGGTCGTGAATGCGGCCTTGCGCGCGGCGGCGTACTTGTCGTCGCGGCGCCTCATCTTCTGCATCGGCGTCCACACGGTCGCGAGCAACTGGTTGAAGGCAGCGTCATCGAGCTTGAGCCCGGCGGCGGCGACGCGCGCACGGGTCTTGCTGACGACATCCGCGGGAATGTCCGCGACCTTCGCCGGCTGGTTCAGCGCGAGTTCGGGCGAAAGGTCGAAGGTGATGTAGCTGGCGAGGAGGCAGCCCTTGACGAGCGCGTCCTCGCGCACGTCGAACTTGCCGCCGATCGGCTGGTGGTCGGCGTTGAAGGACCAGGCAATCTTGCGGTGGTGGAAGCCGGTCTTGAGTTTCGAAATGACCGAGCCGTGGCTCATGCCCTCGACGCTCTGGCCCTGGTGGCCTTCGGGGACGTTGGTGCCGATGAACGGGAACGGCACGGTGTCGAGCCGGTTGCCGAGCATGGCGTCGACGTCGTACACCAGTTCGCGCGGGATGGAATTCTGGTTGGCCGTGAGGCCGATCTCGAGCGCGCTCATCGCCCACTCCACCGCCGGCCAGTGCAGCGTCGTGAAACGCGCGCCCACGCCGAGGGTCGACTTGCCGAGCTTGTCGCCGGCCGTCGGGAAGATCGTCGAGGCCGGGTTGTGCTCCTGGATGAGGTTTTTCAGCGTGAGCAGGTTCGCGAACGTTGCGGGGAAATACGTCGCCCCGCCGTGCGCAAAGCCGTCCGCCAGCGGCGAACCGGCGCCGTGCAGCTTCCACGCGCAGTCGCCCTGCGCGTTCTCGACGAGCGTGAACTCGCCCGCCTTGGTGCCGAAGCGGCTCTTGGCGTACTCGCACGCCTTGCCGGCCTTGAGGTCGGCCTGGAGCGCGGGCCAGTCGAGACAGAAGTCAGGCGACACGCACGGATTCTGCGCAATGCGCAGGTTGTGCTGGAGCAGGAAGGTGTTGATGGCGGACATGGAAGGCAGAGTTGAAAGTTGAAGGTGGAAAGTTGAAAGCAAGTCAGGCGGACGCTCGGGTGAAGGCGAAGAATTGGTGAGTGGGCGCTTTCAACTTTCATCCTTCAACTTTCAACCGCGCGGCTGCGCCGCGCGTCAGATCGTCATCGCATGGTACCCGCCGTCGACGATCAGTTCCTCGCCGGTGATGAAGGAGCCGGCGCCGTCGGCGGCGAGGAGGATCGTCGCGCCGATGAGCTCGCGGGCCTCGCCGAAGCGTTTCATCGGGGTGTGGCCCATGATGTTGGCGACGCGGTCGGGCGTCAGGACCTTGCGGTTTTGCTCGGCGGGGAAAAAGCCCGGGACGAGGACGTTGACGCGCACCTTGTGCGGCGCCCATTCGCGGGCGAGGTTGAGCGAGAGATTGTGCACGGCGCCCTTGGTGGCCGAGTAGGTGAACACGCGGGAGAGCGGCACCACGCCGGACATCGAACCGAGGTTGATGATCGAGCCCCCCTGTCCCTGCTCGACGAGGTACTTGCCGAACACCTGGCAGCCGAGGAACACGCCCTTGAGGTTGACGCGGACGATGCGGTCGAACTCCTCCTCGCTGATGTCGAAGTAGGGCGTCGCGGAATTGATGCCCGCGCCGTTGACGACGATGTCGATGCGGCCGGACTGCTTGACGACGGCGTCGCGCAGCGCCTCGAGTTCCGCCTTGCTGGTCGCCTCGGCCGCATGGAACCACGCCTTGCCGCCGAGCGCGCTGATGCGGGCGAGGCGGGCGTTGGCCTTCTCCTGGTTGCGACCGACGATGACCACTTCCGCGCCCGCACCCGCGAGGCCCTCGGCCATCGCGCCACAGAGCTCACCGGTGCCGCCGATGACGACGGCTACCTTGCCATTCAGACCAAACAGTTGGGAGAGATAATCGGTTTTGCTCATTGAAAAAGAAGGGGTGGAGGCGCCCCCACCGGGCAATTTCACCGGTGAAACAGGCGGACAGTCATCAGACCGATTCCGCCCCCCTACAGCAAGCCCCGACCAGCCCCGACGTGTCCTAAATTCATAGGACAGTCCGAATGGAGAAACCCGTGTTACAGGAAGCAGCGAAGCAGCCAAGAAATCGACCTGCGGCCTCAATTCTCGTCAGGAACCGCTCGTTTGCTGCTTGGCTGCTTCCTGTGACGAACCTCAGAAATTCATCCGGCCGGAGAAGCCGAATTCTCGGCCGGCGCCGACGCGGGCGTTGGTGGTCAGGAGGTCGCGATCGAGGGCGTTGCGCGCGCTGAGTCCGACGTTGAGCTGGCGGGGGCCGTTTTTCCAGGAGTAGCCGAGGTTGGCGCTCACCAAGCCATAGCCGGGATACTCCAGGTAGGCGCGCTTCGGGTCGGGGTAATTGCCCACATACGAGCCGACGTAGCTGACGCTCGTGCCCCAATTGAAGCCGACGCCGCTCTTGGGATTGTAGCGCAGCTGCATCGTGGCGGTGTCCTGGGGCAAACGCGCGATCTGCTTGCCAACTTCCGGCCCGAGCGCGGGCGACTTCGTCGTGAGCGCCTCCATGTGCACCCCCTTGAACGCAACCGTGTAGGTGTCGGTCAGCTTGTACCGGCCCTCCGTGCGAAAACCTGCGAAACGTTCCTCGCCCGCGGCGACGAGCTGCGGCTGCGTCTGGTTGGCGTCGAGCACCGGGTCGTCATAGAGCGGGTTTCGGCGGGCGATGTTGCGGTTGTAGAGCAGGAAGGCGGAGGCCGAGTAATCCAGTTTCGCCGACGCCGAACGACCCTTCACGCCGCCCTCGTAACCGAGCGTGTCCTCGTTGTCCTGGATGCGCCCGGTGCGCGCGTCCACCGGCGTCGAGGGATCGAAGGCCGTGCTCACGCTCCCGAACGCGAGGAGGCGGTTGCGGATCAGCTGGTGATTCACGCCGAGGTGATAGCTGACCTGGGACGTGCGGTCGCGCGTGTGCGGGATCGGCGCGGTCGGGCGCCGGTCGTCGATCGCAAGATCCACCTCGTCCACGCGCACGCCGGTCGTGACGACCGTCACGCCGCGGCGGAAGGCCATGCGGTCGCTCACCTCGAGGGAGGAGTAGCGCGCCGTCTCGATGCGGTCGGTGAGAATTCGCGAGTAGAAAGCCTCGTTGTAGTTTGGGTAGAAATAGTCAGGCGCGTACGGATTGAAGCGGCGCACAGACAGCGGCAGCGCGTTGCGGTCCGCGGTGGCCAGCGCGCGGTCCTCGCGGTCGTAGTCACCCCAGGTGACGCCCGCATAACCCATCAGCTTGTGTTCGACGCTCCCCGTGCGGAAGCGACCCGTGAGCTCCAGGTGGGTGGCGAGTGCCTGTTGCCGCTGCCCGATGTGCCGCGGCTCGCGCGTGCCCTCGAACAAACCGGTGTCGAGCACGAGCACGGAGGTCGTGAAGCGGTTCTGGTCGATGGCGCGCCACCACCCCTCCACCGCCGCGCGCAACGCGAGGACCCGGTTGAGTTGACCCTCGTACTGCACGCCGACCACCAGGCTCTGGCGCAGCACGCCGCCATTCGGGCCGTTGGCGTTGAAAAGCGCCAGCGGCAGGTAGGGCCCGAGCACCGGCTGGCCGGCGCTCAATTTGTACTCCGGAATGCCGGGGGTGACGCCCGCGTCGAGCCGCCGGTAGTCGACGCTCAACAGGCTGCTCGCGGCGCGGCTGTGCTTGAGGGTGAGCGCGCCGCTCACCACGAGATCCTGCTCCCGCGCGAATTCCTCCGGCCCGCGCCGATCGGACCAGTCGACCGCGATCCGGTGCCAGAGCTTCTTCTTCACGACCGCGCCGGTGGCCTCCCACGAGGCGCGGGCGCGGTTCAAGGTCGTGACGCTGGCCTCGAGCCGATTGCGGTCCTTTGCCTGCGGCCGGGTGGTGATGAAATCCTGGATGCCACCCGGCGCCGCGCGACCGAGCACCGGGACCAGCGGGCCTTGGATGACGACCGTCTTGCCGACGTTCAGCGTCTCCAAAATGCCAATCTGGATGAACCCATTGCGCAGCGTCGGCGTCGGAAAGCCCCGCAGATTCAAGCGGTCCTCGCCCGCGGCGGCCGCGGCCGGGGAGGTCTGCGCGATGGCCGACAACTCGCCCGCCACGTCGACGTTGAGGCGCTCCTCGACGGAGATGTCGGTCATCGTGAGCTCGTTCGCAAAAGGCTCGCTGCGCAAATTCTCCTCCGACGCGCCCATGCCCGTACCGTCAAAGTCGTCGTCCGCCTCGTGCTCCTTCACCGAAAACGGCGGCAACGCCACCGTGTGCTCAGCCTCGGGCGGCGTCACGTCGACCGTCGGTGCGGCTACTTGGGCATAGCCTGGTCCGGCCAGGAGGCCACCGAGTGCACCGAACAGAACTGGAAGAAGACGCCGCAAGGGAAAATTGGAATAATCGCCCGGCTGGCACTGGCCAGCTTGGATTGGACCAGCACGAGAATCTTAGAAGCGCCGGATGTGTCCTTGTAGGAGCCTGCTTGCAGGCGATGCAAGCGCACGACGCCGACGTACGTGTCGATCGCCTGCAAGCAGGCTCCTACGGGAAGAAACGGGTTCCACCGCGGGTGCGGTGCAGACGACGCGAACCCGACTGGGTTTCCTCCATTCGCCCTTACCGCTTCAATGGCTCAACGAGAAACGCGTCATAATCCGCGGACTCGCCGGACTTGCCAGCGGCGAAAAGCCCGACCTTGGCGCCGACCCAGCGGCCGACGTTGGCGGTGAAGGGCTCGCCCAGCGGCGTGAATGATTGTCCGTCGAGGCTGTAGCTGAAGCGGCATTTGCCGCCCTCGGCGACGGTGACGCGCAGGTGCACGCGGCCGGAAACCTTGGCGTCGGCGACCGCTTCCCTCGCCGCGGGTTTCTCCGACGCCTTCATCACGGTCGTTTGCACCAGGCGGCCTTCCTTGAGGCCGATCCAGGCGTAGTCATAACCGAAAACGATGAGGCCGGTCTGCGCCGCGCTCGCGGTGTCGAGCACGGTGGTCACGGAGAACTCGAGCGCCGGGAATTTCTGCATGAGCAGGAACGGCGCGTCGTAGAGATTGCCCGGCACCGGCTCGGGTTGCGCGAACAGGCGCAGCGCGCCCGGCTTCGCCGTCAGCGAAAGCCAGTCCTTCCCGGGGTTGGCCTGCCACTGCCACTGGAGGCCGAGGGTCGGAGCGTTGAAATCGTCGGAGGTGGCAGGGACCTTGATGCCAGGCCCGTCGACGTCCGCCGACATTGAACTCTGGCGGGACGAGAGCGACGGCCCAACAGGCTTCTTGTGCTTGAGCACGGGATTGCCGGTGATGGCGCCCGTCGCCACGCCGGTGCCCATGAGCGGCCAGTCGTTTTCCCAACGCACCGGCTGCAGGTGCACGATGCGGCCGTAGGCGTCGAGGTCCTGGAAATGCAGGAACCACGACTCGCCGCTGGATGTGTCGACCAGCGCGCCCTGGTGGGGGCCGTTGACGGGCGACTTGCCCTGCGCGAGCACGATGCGGTCCTCGTACGGCCCGCGGATGCTCTTCGCACGAAACACCGACTGCCAGCCGGGCTTCACGCCACCGGCGGGCGCGAACACATAATACCAGCCGTTGCGCTTGTAGAGCTTCGGCCCCTCGAGGGTCGTGTAGTTCGGCAGCTTGTCGCCGTTGATGACGTAGCCGAAGTCATCGATCACCTTGGTGCCCTCGGCGTTAAGCTCAAGCAGCGTGAGCACGTTCTTCACATTGGCGCGGCTGTTGGCCCAGCCGTGAATGAGGTACACGCGGCCGTCGTCGTCCCACAACGGGCACGGATCGATCAGCCCCCGCCCGCCCTTCACGAGCACCGGCGCGCTCCACGGGCCGCGCGCATCGGTGGCGGTCACGACGTAGAGGCCGAAATCCGGATCCGGATAATAAATGTAGAACTTGCCGCCGTGGTGGCGGATCGCTGGCGCCCACACGCCCTTGCCGTGCTGCGGCGTCCGAAAGGCGTCCTCCGGCACGAGCCGCGGTAGCGCGTGCGTGACGAGTTCCCAGTTCACGAGGTCGCGCGAGTGCAGGATCGGCAGGCCCGGGACATGGCTGAAGCTGGAGGACGTCATCCAATAATCGTCGCCCACGCGAATGGCGTCGGGATCGGAATAATCCGCGTGGATGATCGGGTTCTGGTAGGTGCCGTCGCCCAGGTCAGGCGACCAGGCAGGGGTTTGGGCGGCGAGGAGCGCCGGCAAAGCGAGTCCAGCGAGGAGGGTTTTCATAAGAAAAGCAGCAATGGTCGGAGCGGATTGGCGGTGGGAGGGATTTTATATTCCGACCGCGAAGGCGGCATGCATCCCGTCGGGGTATAAAACCCCTCCCACCAAGGACCGAAGGTCGACGCGGGGATTCATTTCAAATTCTCCCGCAGCCAGTCGACGAGCTGGCGCTTGTAGTCGGGCAGGAACTTCTCCCACGTGAGCAGGCCGTGCGGCGCGCCCGGGAGCGTGATGAGGTCGCAGCGCACGCCGGCGGCGCGCAGGCGCGCCTGGAGATTGACCGACGTTGGGTACGGCACGGTTTTGTCGCCATCGCCATGAAGCAACAGCACCGGCGGCAGGCCGGGCTTCACGTGATTGATCGGCGAGTTGGCGCGCAGCACGGCCAGCGACTGGGCGTTCGGCTGCTCGGGCACGTTGAACATGTTGCGGAGGCCGAGGCTGACGCCCTGGCGGACCGGCAGCTCGTACTCGAAATCGGTGACCGGCGCGTAGCCGACGAGCGCCTGCACGCGCGTGTCGCTCTCGGCAATCATTCCCGCGAGCATCGAGAGATGTCCGCCCGCGGAGTGGCCGAAGAGCGCGATACGTTTGGGATCGCCCTTGTATTCCGCCGCGTGGGCCTTCACCCAGCGGATGGCGGCTTGCACATCCTCGATCTGCGCCGGCCAGCGGTGCGCGGGCGCGAG
Organism: Lacunisphaera sp.; assembly: GCA_044224295.1. GTDB lineage: Bacteria > Verrucomicrobiota > Verrucomicrobiia > Opitutales > Opitutaceae > Lacunisphaera. Next base: position 200,308 of record JBGAKQ010000004.1, read on the forward strand.
CCGGTAGTTGATGGAAAACCAGGTGAACTTCGCGTCCGTGAGCGTCGAGAACCACGGCGAGACGTCCGCGCCACCGCCCACGACGCCGACATTGGCCTTGTCGCCGCTCCCCCACCCGCCGCCGTGCACGAGGATTGCCACCGGAAACGGGCCGGCCCCCTCAGGCACGCTCACATCGAGCTTGAGGCTCACACCACCCGCCTGGCCGTACTCAATGTCCGGATGCAGGCCGGGATCGATGGCGCGAGCGACGATGGCGGAGAGCAGAGCGACTCCGAGGGAGATGAGTTTCATGCGGGGAAGAATTTCATGGTGGGAGGGGTTTCATACCCCGACAGCGAAGGCGACATCAATCCCGTCGGGGTGTAAAACCCCTCCCACCAAAGACAGCGGGCAGGACCGAACGGTCATTTCCCATTCCACCCAAAGGATTGCCCCTTCGCGAGCGTCAGGTCGTGCGTAACGTCCGCATAGCGGAGCTTCGTCGGGCTGCCGAGGAGCGAGCGCACCGTGGCGCGCGTGAGTTTTCCATTCTGCCATTCGATATCGACCTCGAAGCCGCCCCGCGCGCGCAGGCCGGTGACGCGGCCGTTGCGCCACGCCGGCGGCAGCGCGGGCAGCAGCTGGATCTCGCCGTTCTGCGATTGCAGGAGCATTTCGCAAATGCCCGACACCGCGCCGAAGTTGCCGTCGATCTGGAACGGCGGGTGGGCGTCGAAGAGATTCGGGTACGTGCCGCCGTGCGAGGAGTTGCCGGCCGCCTGCGGTTCCACGAAGTCGAGCTGGCGCAGCAGCATCTTGTGCGCATGCGCACCGTCGAGAAACCGCGCCCAGAAATTGATCTTCCACGCCAGCGACCAACCGGTGCCGTCATCGCCGCGGAAGACCAGCGACTGGCGGGCAGCATTGAAGATCTTCGGCTCGGCCGGACGGATCTCATGACCCGGAAACACGCCCCAGAGATGCGACGTATGCCGGTGTTTGTTCGCCGGGTCATCGACATCCTCCAGCCACTCCTGCAGCTGGCCGTGTTTCCCAACCTGGTTCGGCGCGATCTCGGCACGCATCGCCCAGAGCTGCTTCGCAAAATCGGCGTCGACCCCGAGAATCTCCGCCGCCTGCGCGGTCGAAGCGAACAGGGCGCGGATGATCTGGTGATCCATGGTCGGGCCCATGACGAGGCCGCCCTGCTCCGGGGAGTTGGACGGACCGCTGACCAGCCAGCCGGTCTTCGGGTCGCGCACCAGGTAGTCGACGAAGAACTGCGCCGACTCCTTCATGGCCGGGTAGGCCCGCTTCGCGAGGAACTCGCGGTCCCCGCTGAAAACGTAGTGTTCCCAGAGGTGCCGCGTGAGCCACGCGCCGCCGGTCGGCCAGATGCCGTGATTGGAATTGTTGATCGGCGCCGCGCCGCGCCAGAGGTCGGTGTTGTGGTGGAGCACCCAGCCGCGGGCGCCGTACTGCGCCTGCGCCACCTTCGCCCCGCTGACGCGCAGGTCGTCGATCATCGCAAACAGTGGCGCCGTGCATTCCGCCAGGTTGGCCACTTCCGCCGGCCAGTAGTTCATCTCGGTGTTGATGTTCACCGTGTACTTGCTGTCCCACGCGGGCTTGAGGCTTTCATTCCAGACGCCCTGGAGGTTTGCCGGCTGGTCGCCCGGTCGGCTGCTCGCGATGAGCAGGTAGCGGCCGAACTGGAAATAAAGCGGGATCAACGCAGGGTCGCCGGTCTTGTCCACCGCCTTCAGCCGCTCGTCGAGCGGGCGGGCCGCGGCATCGGTCAGCCCCAGGTCGAGCGATACTCGGCGAAACAGCGCCTGGTGGTCAGCCAAGTGGGCCGCGCGCATCTGGTCGTAGGTTTTGTGCGACGCATTGGCGAGCGCGACGCCCGCGAGCATATCCGGCCGGCCCGTGACATCGCGGTAGTTTTTGAAGTTCGTCGCCGCGGCAATCGTGAACAAAACCTCGGTGGCGCCGGTGACATTCAGCGTGCCGTCCACCACCTTGACCGGGCCCCATTCCAATTCCGTGATGGCCTGGACCTGGGCCTCGAACTTGATGGCTCCGTCCTTCACCTGGCCGGCGATGGCGAGACCATCGGCCCCGAGCGCGCGCACGACCGCCCCGGCATGGGGACTCGTCAGCGTTGCGCGGCAGGTGAGCGCACCCGGCTTGTCGGCGCGAACGCGCACCAGGATGACCTGGTCCGGGTAGCTGGCCAAAGTCTCGCGGGTGTAGGTCACGTCACCCACCCGGTAGCGCACCGTCGCAATGCCGGTATCCAGATCGAGCGAGCGGATGTAGTCGGTCGCCGCCTCATGGCCCGGAAAGGAAAGCTTGAGATCCGCGCACGGCTGGTAGGCCTTCTGGCGCAGCGGATCGCTCATGAATTCCTTCATGGCGAGCGCCTCGGCCTCCTTCTGTTTTCCCTCGGCCAGCAGGCGCCGGATTTCCGGCAGAAACTTCACGGCGCCCTCGTGCTGGTACTCGTGCGGCTCGCCGGTCCAGAGCGAGTCCTCGTTGAACTGGATGCGCTCCTCGGCCTTGCCACCGAAGACCATCGCGCCGAGACGGCCGTTGCCGACCGGCAGGGCCTCGACCCAGTTCACTGCCGGCTGCTTGTACCAAAGCGTCAGTGGGCTGAGCCGTTCGGCGCGCAACACCGGCGCGAGCGCGGGGACGACACGGCGCAACTCATCGACGACGAGGCGCGCGAAGATGACCCGGCCGTCACCCTGCAGGTGGGTGGTGTCGATCTTGCCGGACGGGTCCGGAAAATTGAGCGCCGCGGTGCGCTCAGGGCCGAGCTTCTCGCAATAGGCGATGCTCAGCGTGTGCAGGTCGATCACCGGCACTTTCTTCTCGGCCGCGACCCGCTTCACGGCGTCGGCCCACGGCGTCAGCGTCGACTCGATGCGGCCGGGTTCCTTCTTGGAAAAGGTCCGGCGCGTGAGCGACGTCACCAACACCGGCTGCCCACCCTGCGCGCGGACCTCGTCGACGAAACGCGCGAGATTTTCCGGATAGGTCGTCGCCGGGTCCGTCTCCCGTGCCTTGCCCTTGCCGGGCTGGTCGTTGTGGCCGAACTGGATCAGGTAATAGTCCCCTTTCTCTGCCAGCGCCTGGTCCCAAAGGCCTTCGTCGCGAAAGCTCTTCGAGCTCCGGCCGTTTTGCGCGGTGTTGATCACGGAGACGTCCTCCGTGACGAACTGCCGGAAGCCATAACCCCAGCCGCCGCCGTCATTCACGGTCGAATCACCGACAAGCACAATGCGCGGCCCCGCGGAAGCCGTAAGCGCGAGAGTGAACAGGGCGAGGAGTTTGAGAAAGGAGCGGAGCATGGAGGTCTATTAAGAGGTTTGGCGGTGGGAGGGGTTTCATACCCCGACAGGCTTGAGGCCGCCTTCGCAGTCGGGGTGTGAAACCCTTTCCACCAAGAGCGACCAATCTCTCAGCTCTTCTTAACCGGCACAAAGTGGTAGGTCCGGAACTGGAGCTTGATGTCGAAGAGTTTTCCTTGGTTCTGGTACAGGCGGATCATTTCCGCGCCGGCGAGGAGCACCGGACCGTAAGCGTGGCCGTGGTGCGGGGAAGTGGGCCGGTTGTAGTAATAGGCGTGGTCGCTCGCGAGCGTGGTGCCAACGCAGGACGACTCAACCTGTCCCTGGGCCGTCACTTTCTCCGCCAGCCCGAGCCAGCCGGCTTGCGCCACCGAGCCGTACGAGGCCGCGTCGATCCAGCCACGGTTGATGCCATGGGCGATGGCGTACACGAACATCGCGGTCGCGGACGACTCGAGATAGGAGTCCGGCTTGTCGAGCATCTGGTGCCAGAGCCCGGCGCCGGACTGGCATTCCGCGAGCGCCTTCACGTGGCGGCGGTACGTGGCGAGGACCTCGGCACGCGCCGGATGGTTTTCCGGAAGGACGTCGAGCAACTCGCATTGCGCAAGGATCACCCAACCGTTCGCGCGGCCCCAACGGAACTCGGCCACGTTGGGCTGATTCATATGGCGGCCGTGCATGTAAAGGCCGACCTCGGGATTGAAGAGGTGGCGTGCCAGTTGCACCGCCTGCTTGGCGGCTTCGTCGTACCAGGCGGCGTCCCCCGTGAGTTTGCCCATCTGCGCGAGCGCAGGGATGCACATGTAGGCGTCGTCCGCCCAGAGCGACTCCGGCTGCGGGCGATGCCGCGCAATCGTCCCGTCAGCGAGCCGGATTTCCTTGAAACGGATGTACTCGGCCCAGCGTTGGATCACCGGCAGTAAGTCGGGGCCGATGCCCGCGAGGCGCGCCTTGATCAAGGCGGCGCACATCGACCCGCTGTCGTCCAGCGACGCGGGCGCGAGGATTTTTCGGAAGCTGCTTTTCTCGACGCCGATCTGGTCGGCCTGCGCGCGGAAGTACGGCAGCGTGTCGCCGATGAACTGGACGTGACGGCGAACGAACTCCCGGTAGCGCGGATCACCCGTGGCTTCCGCGGCCGAAAGCATGCCCGCGTGCGTGACGCCCGTCGCGTAAGCCAGCACATCGAAACCGTTGCGTTCGCCGCGGGACGCGACGGCATCCGGATTGTACTTCGTCAGGTCCTTGATCGGCTCGCCGGTGCGCGCGTCGACCACCTGGGTCGCCATTGCGCGCTCGAGGTTGGCGTGCACCCGCTCGAGCACCGCCTTGATTTCCGCTGGCTTGGGCAGGTGATAAGGAATCGGATAGGTGCCCTCAGCCTCATCGTGCAGGTCGGGGTTGTCCCGATTGCGGAATGGACCCTCGGCGCGAAGCGTGGCAGCGGAGAGGAGCAGAACGGCGGCGAGGCTGGAGCGGAATAGGGAGGTAGAATTCATAACGACTAAGCGGAATTTTGGTGGGAGGGGTTTTATACCCCGACTGGGTGCGCACATTGTGAGTCGGGGTGTAAAACCCCTCCCACCCGGAAATGCACGGGCAACGCCATAGAATCTACCGCACGGCGGGGTTCCATCCGTCGCTCCCACCGAGCACTTTCGCCGGGGTCAGCTCGGCGGCGGCGGCCGCGGTCAGGGGCTTGGCCCACTTCACCCGCGCGGCGTCGTTGGCGCCGGGGCCGATGCTGCCGAATTCGGCGTAGAAGGTCGTTTGCTCCGCGTCGCGCTTGTCCCAGTTGTGCCAGCCCTCGGGCCGGACGACCGCGGACATTTCCGTGCGCAGGAAAACCGTGCGCGCAAAATTGCGCCAAGGACGCCCGAGGTACGTCTTCACGCCCTCGCCGCCTGTGATCTTGCAATCCGCGAACACGTAGCCGTGCGCGGTATCCTTCGGCGTCGACGCGGCGGTGAGATAGCCGTCCTTCAGCGCGTGGATGTGGCAGCGGTTAAAGTAAACGGTCGCGCCGCCGAAGATGAAATCCACGTGGCCCTCGATGTAGCAGTCCTCGAAGTAATGGCGGCCGCGGTTGACGAGAACCGTGTCCTGCCAGCCGAGGAAACTCACCTTGCGGAACTCGAGCCGGTCGCCGTCGGCCCGCAGCGCCAGCGCCTGGCCGACCGGGCCGGCGGTGTTGGCGAGCGTCAGGTTTTCCCAAAGCATGCCGTCGCCGTCGATCTGCACGGTCGGAGTGCGGAACGTCCCGATCGGCTTGCCGTCCGGGCCCGGGAGGTTGGCGTTGAGGTTGTAGGCGACGATGGTTTTCGCGCGGTCCTCGCCGATGACGTGGATGTTGCCGCGCTCGCGCTGGACGTAGATGCGCTCGTTGTACGTGCCGGCCTTGACGAAAATCACCCAGCGCGACGCCGCCGGGTCGGTGCGCATCGGCGCGGCGCTGATGGCTTCCTGCAGGGACTTGTACTGGCCGCTGCCATCGAGGGCGACGATGGTGTCCGGCTTGGGTTGAGCAAAGGCCGTCGCGAGCAAGCTCGCTCCCACAATGAGGGCGTTCAGGAGGCCGCGACGGCGTTTGGCACCACTCGCGTTTGCGCAGATGCTGAATGCGCGTCCGGAGGCCGCGCTCCACCTTGGGAAGAGCTTCATGGCAGTTTGTTTTTCGCGCGCCAGCGCGGGTAGTCCTTGGCGAGGAGGTCGGCGGGCCAGGTGCTCAGGTAGACGTAGCCCACGCGTCGCTCGCGCTCGATTTCGTTGAAGTCGTAACGGAAGACCTTGTCGCGCCCGAGGAAGAGCGGGCGGTTGGTGCCGAGCTCGTAGAAGCGCGCCCACAGGGGCGGCGCCGCGGGATCGGCGACGGCGTGGCGATCGCGCTCGCCGGCCGGGCCGGTGAAGTTGTCGATGCGCAGGCCGCGGATCTTCACGGCCTCAAACCAAGCGCAGGCTCCCTCGATCGCCGCGATGATCTCCGGGCCGGGTTTTTCCACGCCCATCAGAAACTTCACGATGCCCACGCTCTCGGCGCCGGACAGCGACGGCGGCTCAAAATTGCGCGCCCACACGGGCTCGAAGGTCTTCTCGTCGTGCTGCGCGCACCACGCGGTGAGTTTGCCATCCTGTTTCACCTGGGTGCGCAGGATGCACGCGATCCCCTTCTCGACCGCCGCCGCCGCCTGCGCGCGGCGCGGTTGGTCGACAAAATCGAAGGGCTTCCGGGCCTGCGCGGTTTCCCGCAACAAGGTGAGGAGGCTGATCATCGCGTTGTCGTTATACGTGATGTGCGTGTAGTAGCCCTTGATCAGCGGGAAATACTGGGGCCAGCCGCCGTTTTCATACTGCGCGGAAAGCACGAAGTCGAAACCCCGCTCGAACGCCGCGCGCGCAGTGGCGTCCTGGGTCGCGGCCACAAAGTGCGCAAGGTAACGCAGCTGCGTGACCGTGCCGCCGTTGTCGAACGTCGGCGCGCGGTGGTCGAACTTCGCGTTCGCCAGGAACTCGGCCGACGGCGGCTTCGTCATGTCCGTGTTCTTCGGCCACCCGCCCTCCTTCGTCTGATACTGGAGAATGCTCGCGGCAATGCCGCGCGCCTCGGGGCCGGCGTACCAGTCCGCCGGCTGCTTGTTGATGTCGTTCCAGCGGACCGCGGCCGTCACCACGGCCGGCAGCAGCGCCAGCAGAAGGACCAGTCCCTGGTAGGAGCCTGCTTGCAGGCGATTCATGGCGTGAGGGGTAATCGGGCGTTCCGCATCGCCTGCAAGCAGGCTCCTACAGGAGACACCCGCGGAGCCGGATTGAAGACAAGGAGTGCCCACTGACAGCGGTGATTAATCGAGCTTCACGAGCGAGAACTTCGGCACGAGCAGGTGCATGATCACCCACGCGAGGATGTAGGCCGAACCGCACACCATGAAGAGGATGCCGTAGGCGAGCTCGACGTGGCCCTGTTCGGTGTAGTGCGCGAGCAGCTTGCCGGCCGCGCGGGCGATCAGGATGCCGCCCACGCCGCCCGCCATGCCGCCGATGCCCGTGATGGAGCCGACCGCGCGCTTCGGGAACATGTCGGACACGGTCGTGAAGATGTTCGCCGACCACGCCTGGTGGGCGGAGGCCGCGAGCGCGATCGTGAGGACCGCGAACCAGATGTTGATTTCCCCGAGCGTGCGGGCCGCGAGCACCGTCAGCGGGAACAGCGCGAAGATGAACATCGCGAGCTTGCGGGCCTTGCTGGGGTCCATGCCGCCCGTGATGAACTTCTTCGGCAGCCAGCCGCCGCCGATGGAACCAAACGTGGCGATCGTGTAGACGATGGCGACGGCGAAGGGCCAGCTGATGTAGCCCGGGACGTCCGCCGCGACGCCGGCAAAGTCCGGGTGTGCCGCCTTGTAGGCCGCGACCTTGCGGGCGTTTTCCGCGCCGAGGAAGGACGGCAACCAGAACATGTAGAACCACCAAATCGGGTCCGTGAGGAACTTGCCGAGGAGGAACGCCCACGTCTGGCGAAAGCCCAGCAGCTGGATCCAGCGGACCTTCGGCTCGTTGGTCGCGGCCGGCGCGGGTTGTTCGTCGCGGTCGCTGTGGATGTGGTCGTATTCCGCCTGCGAGAGTTCGCCGCTCTTGAGCTTCTCGGCGGGGGAACCGTACGAACGATACCAGAAGAACAGCCAGAGGAAACCGACGGCGCCGGTCAGCACGAACGCCCATTCCCAGCCCCACCACTCCGCGATGTAGGGAACGGTCAGCGGCGCGACGACCGCGCCGATGTTCGCGCCGGAGTTGTACAGGCCCGTGGCCAGGGCGCGTTCCTTCTTGGGGAACCATTCCGCGATCGTCTTGTTCGCCGCGGGGAAGTTGCCGGCCTCCGCGAGACCCAGCGCGGCGCGCCAGAAGCCGAAGCTCCACGTGTGGTGGCCGAACGCATGGCCGATGGCGGCGATGCTCCAGCCGATCAGCGAGTAGGCGTAACCCGCCTTGGTGCCGATCCAGTCGATGATGCGGCCCGCCGCGAGCATGCCGATCGCGTAGGTGAGCTGGAAGCAGATCACCACGGTCGAGTAGTTGAGCTCCTGGTCGGCCTTGGTCTCGCCGAAGACCCCGTGCGAGGAAAGCGTGTCCTTCAGCAGGCCGAGGACGTTGCGGTCGAGGTAATTGACGGTCGTCGCGAAGAAGACCAGGGCACAGATCGTCCAGCGGTACCGGCCGACCTGTTCGTTAATTTCGTTCAGCTTGCTCATCGCGTGTGCGGGGGTTGGGGGTGATTAAAGGGGCTTCCTCGGAAGCGGGTTTTCGGTGCGGGGATTTTAGATCCCGCCGGGGTTGATGCCGCCTTCGCAGTCGGGATATAAAACCCCTCCCACCAAAGGCCGCGCGGCCGACACACCCCGCCCTGCGGGCACCCCTCTCGAGAGGGGAGCGGCGGAAACGCCGGGGTGTGCTGCCTTGAGCATCATTTCGGGCCCGGGACCGTGTTCAGGCTCTTCGTGGCCTTGGCGGGGATGATGCTCACGTTGGTGAGCGTGATGGAACCGGACGTGGACACAACCTCGGTGTCCGTCACGCCGCTGAAGGTCGAGTTGCTGATCCGGATGTTGTCGATGATCGCGCCCTCGAAGTTGCGGATGTACATCACGCGCGGGCTGGCGGTGCTGGTGATGTTGTCCAGCTGGACGTTGCGAACGATCGGCTTGAAGGGGCCCTTGGCACCTTCCTCATACAGCAGGTCGATCGTGAGGACCGCCTCCCCCACCCGCCCGATCTTCACGTTGCGCATGAAGACGTTCTCGAGGGTGCCGCCGCGCATGGCGTTGTTCTTGAAGCGCAGGCCGCGGTCGAGGTCGGGGCTGTCCATCTCGCAATTCTCAATGAAGATGTTGCGGATGCCGCCGGCGCACTCGCTGCCGAGGACCACGCCGCCGTGGCCGTCCTTCATGACGCAGTTGCGGATGACCATGTTCTCGGTCGGGACGTTCACGCGGCGGCCGTCACCGTTGCGGCCGGACTTGATCGCGATGCAGTCGTCACCCGTGTCGAAGACCGTGTTCTCGACCAGGATGTCGCGGCAGGATTCCGGGTCGAAGCCGTCGTTGTTCGGGCCGTGCGAGTTGATCTTCACGCCGCGCACCGTGATGTTTTGCGAGAGCACCGGGTGCAGCTCCCACATCGGCGAGCGGATGATCGTCACGTCCTCGATGAGGATGTTCCTGCACTTGTACGGCTGCACGAAGTTCGGGCGCAGGAAACCGTCCGGGCCGAAGACGCGCTGCTCGACGGGGGTGTTGTTCTCGCCCATCTCGAGGAGCTTGAGGCGGGCGATGCGCTGCGGCGATTGCGTCTGGCCCTCCTTCGGCTTCTGCCGGATCCAGCCCCACCAGTTGTCCCAGTCGGCGCCGCCGTCGAGCGTGCCCTTGCCGGTGATGGCGATGTTCTCCTGCTCGTAGGCGTAGATGAAGGGCGACACATTCATGAGCTCCGTGCCCTCCCAGCGCGTGTAGACGATCGGGTAGCGCGCCGGTTCGTAGATCCAGCGGAGCGTGGCGCCCTCGGAGACGTGGAGGTTGACGTTGCTCTTGAGCGTGATGGCGATGGTGAGCCATTCGCCCGGCGGGACGACCACCCGGCCGCCGCCAGCCTGGTGGCAGGCCGCGATGGCCGCGGCGATCGCGGCGGAGGAGTCCGTGCCGGCCTTGGCGCCGAAGTCGGTGATCGGGAAATCGCGGTTCGGGAAGGTCGGGGCCTTGATGCGGGCGAGCACCTTCTCGTAATCCATCCAACCGCGCGCCATGAACGGCGCTTCCTTGGTGCCCAGGATCTGCTCGAGCTCGATGCCCGCGAGGATGAACGCGGGGATGCCCTTGAGGTCGTTGTCGACGATTGGCTCGCCGACGTAGTACTCGAAGGAACCGTCACGCGGGCGGCCCTTGGCATTGGTGTAGTCGAGGCCGGCCACCTCGCAGCAACGGGTCAGGCTGATCGAGTTGTCGGCGTTGTGCTTGATGAAGTCACGCACGATGCCCTCGTAGCCCTTGAGCAACGCGGGAAGGTATTTCTCGCGCGGGAGGTAGCCGCGGTTGATGCCCTTCGCGAGCGTGTACACGAACATCGAGGAGGCGGTCGCCTCGAGGTAGTTGCCCTCGCGGCTGCCCTGGTCGAGCACCTGCCACCACAGGCCGGTCTTCGGGTCCTGCCAGCGGACGATGCCGTCGGCGACCTTCCGGAGCACCTCGTTGATGTGTTCCACCTCGGGGTGCGTCGGCGAAAAGAAGTCGAGCGAGTCGACGATGGCCATGCCGTACCAGCCGACCGCGCGGCCCCAGAAGTTCGGCGACTGGCCGGTCTGCTTGTTCGCCCACGGCCGCGAGCGGGTTTCATCCCACGCATGGTAATAGAGACCCGTCTTCGCATCGTAACCATGCTTGTCCATCAGCAGGATCTGCTTCGCGACCTCATCGAACGCGGCGGGCTCCTGGAAGACCTTGCCGTAATGCGCGAGGAACGGCGACGCCATGAAGAGGCCGTCGAGCCACATTTGATTCGGATAACGGAGCTTGTGCCAGAAACCGCCGTCGCTCGTGCGCGGATGTTTCTGCATCTGGTGATAGAGCGCGTCGATCGCCTTGCGCAGTTCCGGCGAGTGGTTGCCGCGCTCCCACGCGAGGAGCATCACCTTGCCCGGCGGAATGCTGTCGATGTTGTAGTCCTCGAGCTTGTACGTGCGGATCGAGCCGTCCGGGGCGACGAAAGACAGGCCGAACTTCAGGCCGTAGTCCGCGTAGGCCTGGTTGCCCGTGCGGTCGGCGAGCTTCACCAGCGCGGTGCCGAAGAACGACGTCGTGTAATCGATGCGCGCGCGGTCATTGGCGCCGAAGAAGTGCCGGTCGCCGCGGCGCGCGATCTCGGAGTCGGCCAGCTTGACCGACCACTCGACCGGCGTGGCGCCATTGAATCGCGCCGGCGCGGGATCGGCGGCCGCGAGCAGGGCGGCCGGGGCCAGCCCCAGGGCGAGAAGGGAACGGAGGTGGATGCTCATGGGAGGTTGAGGAGAGGGTTTTTTGTAGGAGCCTGTTTACAGGCGATCTCATGATCACCGTCGGCGGGCGCCCTGAATCGCCTGTAAACAGGCTCCTACACGAAATGGATTACGGTTTTTCCGGTTTCAGTTTGTTGACCTCGCTGCCCGCGAGGAGAAAGGCGCCGACGCCGAAGGGTTCGGAGTTGTCGGCGTCGAACGTGACCGGCGTGAACCCGACCGGTTGCACGTGCGTGAGTTTGCCGTCGGCTTTCACGCAGGCCGCCAGCGCCTGCCAGCCGCGGCGAACCGGCGCCTCGTACTGCGCGCGCGGCAGGAGCGCGTGGTTGAGGCCCCACGCGAGGGCGTAAACATAGAAACCCGTGCCGCTGGTTTCCTGCATCGTGTAATGCTCGGGCGCGAGCAGGCTCGCGCGCCAATAGCCGTCAGGCTGCTGGAGCGTGACGACCTTCGCAGCCATCTCGCGGAATTGCTGCTCGAAGCGCGGGCGTGCCGGATGATCGGCGGGCAGGAGTTCGAGCATGCGCACGAGGCCGCCCATGACCCAGCCGTTGCCGCGGCCCCAAAAGATCTTTTTGCCGTTCGGCTCGCGCTTCTCGAAGAGCGTGCTGTCGCGGAAATAGAGGTGCTCCTCCTTGTCGTAAAGATAGTCAGAGGTGACCCACCATTCCTCGACGGCGAAATCGAGGTAACGCGTGTCCCCGGTCGCCCTCCACAACCGCGCCCAGGCGGGCGGCGCCATGAACAGCGCATCGCACCACGACCAGCGTTCCTGGCTTTTCGGGTTCTGCTTCTTGTCGAAGGAAAGCCCGGTGGTCGCGCGATGCGCGAGGATCCAGTCGAAGCGCTCCTTGGTCGGCCCGAGCATCTTCGGGTCACGGTGCTGGAAATAAAGATCGAGGTACGTCTGCGCGACGACGTGGTCGTCGGCATGGTACGGCCGGCGCGCGGGCCGCCACTGGTTGGCCTCGCCCATCCGCATCATCGCGTCATGGAAGCGCGGGCTCGGCGACTGCGCGGCGAGCGCCATCACGCCGGTGTAGAACGCGCCCTTGATCCAGCCGTCGGGCGAGCGCTCGTACGGCTTGTCCTCATCCATGTGCGCCAGCTGCCAGTCGGCGGCGCGCTCGAGCAACGGGAGGATGGCGCCTTCCTCCGCGGCTGGCGCGGGCTGGGCCAGGGCCAGCAAGCCGAGGGCGAGGTGGAGCGCGTTGCCCCCAACGCGCTTGAGCGAGCATCACCAGCGCGTTGAACGCGCTCCACCTTTCGATGGCTGCTGGTCGGCTCATGGCGTGAGGGTGATCTTGAGGGGCGACTTGAGGCGCGCGGCGAAGGCCGCGACGTAGGCGTTCCAGGCTTCCTGCGAGGTGAACTCGCCGGCCTTGGACCAGCCCGCGCCGGCGTAGTAGCGCAGCGGGGTGCCGCTCGCGACCTTGGCCAGCACGAGGTGGTTGCGGTCATCCTCGGCAAAGCCCACGAAAGTTTCCGGCGCCATCACGATGGCGGTGCCGAGCGAGCCATTGCTCTTCTGCTCGACCCATTGGGTGAACGTGCCGGCCTTGTCGTCGGGCGTCAGCGCGATCTTGGGCTCCTGGCCCTTGTCGGTCGGGTTTTTGTTCAGGCCGACGCCGATGGTGACTTCCTTCGCGCCGGTGATGGCGAACGTGCTCTCGATGCGGTCGAGGTTGGTGCCCGCGTCGACCGTGAAGCGCTTGACCTCGGAAACCATCACGCCGTTGGCCATCCACGTCGCGTAGCTCAGCTCGAAGATCGCGCGGATCGGGCCGTTGGCGATGACCTTCCAGGTCTGGTAATTGCGGCCGACCCACAGGGTCTTGCCATCCCACACGCCCGTGCCGCCGCAGCCGCGGGACGGACCGACGTTGTACATGTCCATGCCCTCGCCCTCGTCGTGGTGGTAGTGGTCGTGGCCCTTGTTGTACCAGCGGTCGACGATGAGGTAGTTCACGCGCTTGCTCCAGATGTCGAGGCCGCTGGTCACGAGCACTTCCTTGCCGGTGCCGTTGGCCGGCTCGGCGAGCGCCGGGCCGTAGGTGCGGTGGCCGACCTTGTCGTTCTCCCAGGCGAAGTCATCGAGGCGCTCGCCCACGTAGCGGGCGAACACCTTGGACGGGAACACCGGCGCGACCGTGTCGATTTTCTCGACGGTGAACGTGGCCGACGCTTCGCCCGCGGCGAAGTCATGCTGGAACAGGAGCTCGCCGTAAGCGATGCCCTCGCCCTTCGGGTCCTTGGCCTGCGGGGCGATGTTGGTGACCTGGTAGGGCAGCACGTTGCCCTTGGCGTCCTTCACCGCGATGCGCTGCAGCAGCGCGCCCGGAAGCGCCTGGTTCACGGCGGACCATGGCACCGCGATCACCTCGGCCGGGCGGGCGCCGGGATAGTCGTTGGTCACGTTGATGGTGAGCTTGTCAGCGGCGAAGGCCGCGGCCGTCAGCGCGCCGAACACCGCGGCAAATTTCAGGGACGGGAATTTCATTGGGGCGGGACGAACGAGGATTTGGTGGGACGGGTTTTACACCCCGACGGGAACGCAGCCGCGCATGAGGAAGTCGGGATATAAAATCCCTCCCACCGCAGGCAGCCGAACCAAGCTGAAGGTTAAAGTCGGAGACATCGTGAAAACTGAAAATCGGGAATCTAGAATCTGGAATTGGATTGGGTCGGCGGGGGAAATCTCAAGATGACCGATGTCCGATTCTCGATTTCAAGATTCCCCGTCACCGCACGAGCCAGCCGCCGTCGACGGCGAGGATGTGGCCGTGCATGTAGTCGGACGCCGGAGCCGCCAGGAAAATTACCGCGCCGTTGAGATCGGCCGGCGTGCCCCAGCGACCCGCGGGGATGCGATCGAGGATCGCCTTGTTGCGCGCGGCGTCGGCCCGCAAGGCCTCGGTGTTGTCCGTGGCCATGTAACCCGGCGCAATCGCGTTCACGTTGATACCCGTCGGGGCGAGCTCGTTGGCCATCGCGCGCGTGACGCCCGCGAGGGCGCTCTTGGCGGCGGTGTAGGAAACGACGCGGATGCCGCCCTGAAAGGAGAGCATCGAGGCGACGTTGATGATCTTGCCCGGCAGCTTGCGCTGCGCGAGTTCAGCGGCGAAACGCTGGCTGAGGCGGAAGGCGCCGGTGAGGTTGACGTTCAGGACGTCGGTCCAGTCCTGCTCTGAAAACTCGAGCAGGTTCGCGCGGCGGATGATGCCCGCGTTGTTCACGAGGATGTCCGCGCGGCCGAAGGCCTCGTACGCCGCGGCGACGATCCTGGCGGCGGCGGCCGGGGTGCCGACATCGGCCGGGACCACGATGCTGCGGCGGCCCACGGCGGCGATGGACTTCTGCAGCGCAGCCATGTCGCCCCGCGCCACGAGCACCAGGTCCGCGCCGGCCTCGGCGAGCGCCTGGGCCATCGAGGCGCCCAGCCCGCGCGAGGCGCCGGTGACGATGGCGACTTTGCCGGTGAGTCGGAAGCTATCGAGGATGGTGGACATGAAGACTGTTCGGTGGGAGGGGTTTCATACCTCGACAAACGGAATCGTTCTCGTGCTCGTAATCCTAATCGTTCTCTTGGAAATTTTCATCGAGAGAACGAGAAAGATTACGATTACGAGAACGAGTGGGCCTGAGGTCAGGTAAGCTTACTCATCGCAGCGTCGCGACCGGGGCCGGATCCATATCCGGGAAATCCTGGTTTTCGCCGCCCATGCCCCAGACGAAGGAGTAGGCCTGGGTGCCGCAGCCGCAGTGGACGGACCACGGCGGGGAGAGGACGGCGTCGAGATCGCGCACCACGAGGTGACGCGTGGCGGTCGGCTCGCCCATGAAGTGCATCACGGCCTGGCCCGCGGGGACGTTGAAGTAGCAATAGACCTCGGAGCGGCGCAGGTGCGTGTGCGGCGGCATGGTGTTCCAGACGCAGCCCGGCTCGAGGCGGGTGAAGCCCATGACGAGCTGGCAGGTCGGGAACGCGCCGGGGTGGATCAGCTTGAAGATCGTGCGCTCGTTGGCGGTCTCGCGCGCGCCGAGGCGGTCGCCCTTGGCGTCCTTGATCGGGATGTGCCGCACCGGGTAGGCTGCGTGAGCCGGGTACGACAGGAAATAAAAGCGCGCCGGCGCGTTGGCCGTGCGCGAGCTGAACGACACCTCGCGGGTGCCGCGGCCGAGGTACAGCGCGTCGAGCGAGTCCATCGCGTGCACGGTGCCGTCGACCGTGATGCTGCCGGGGCCGCCGAGGTTGATGACGCCCGCCTCGCGGCGCTCGAGGAAGAATGCGCTGCGGACTTCCGCCGGGTTCGGCAGGGGCAGCGCGGTGGCGCCGGGGGTGATGCCACCGACGATCGTGCGGTCGGTTTCCCAGTAGCGGAAATTGGCGGCGCCGGGGGCGAAGAGGCCGCTGACGAGGAACTCCGCACGGAGTTGCTCAGTGGGCAGGGTCGCGGCGATGCGCGGGTAACTGGTGGCGTGAACTTGCATGGAGGGGCCCCAAACGGGAGGCGCGGACGAAACCGCGCGAACTTCTGGTTTTTTAGATGAAGCTGCCCGGGGAGTAAACCCCGGGCAGCGTAGTCAAAACTAATGACAGTGGTTTTAGCTTAGAACGTGCCCTTGACGCCCACCGCGAGCTGGATGCCGAACTCTTCCTGCTGGAAGTTCTGGGCATAGATCGCGCTGTTCAGCGTCTCGGAGTAGCGCTGGAGGATCTGGGGTTCGTTCAGGATGTTGCGGGCGTTGGCGAACACCTTGAAGCGCTTGCTGAACGTGTACTCGACGTTCACGTCCATGTTCCAGCGCGCCTTGTAGTATTCGTTGAAGCCGTTGGTGGCGCCGTATTGCGCGCCGGTCTGGGCCGAGCGCAGCTGGCGGCCGCGGTAGTTGAACTTAACCTGGGCGGACACCGGCTTCTTGTTCCAGGAGAGGGCGAAGTTGCCGGTCACCGGGATGAAGTTCACGAAGGCCGTCTCGCTCGGGCCGGAGAGCTCGAGCTTGGTGTAGTTCGCGTCGACCGAGAAGTTGCGGAGCACGCCGGGGAGGAAATCCAGCTGCTTCTTGACGCTGGCCTCGTAACCGATGATACGGGCGGTGCCGGTGCCGTTGACGGTCGTGTTGATGCCCCAGCCGACAAAGCGGGGATCGATGTCGAGCTCGGCGGCGAGCGGCGCAGTGAGCGTGCCCGAGAAGCTCGTGAAGAAGTCGGCGATGTCCTTCTGGAAGATGCCGGCGGTCGCAAAACCGCTCTTCGAGAAGTAGTACTCGATCGAGAGGTCGTAGTTGTCGGCGGTCCAGGGCTTCAGGCCGGCGTTGCGCAGCGTGATGGTGCCGGGCTGCGTCGGGTCGACGTCGTTTTCGTCGAAGGTCGTCGCATTGGCGTTGGACAGGATGTTGGTGTAGTCCGGGCGGCCGAAGGTCTTCGCGTAACCGAGGCGCACGACCAGGTTCTGGGTGGCGTCGAACTTGAAGTTCAGGCTCGGGTACGTGCCGTCATAGCTGCGGTCCGGGCGGTTGCCGCGCTCGATGCGGGTCAGCTGCACTTCCTGGAGCGAACCGGCGGCGCCGGCCTCGGGCTTGCGCACGCGCTGCACGCCCGCGGTGAGCGGGTCGCCGTCGACGTAGGAGCCGTCCGGGTTGCGCTGGAACACGACGTCCGGCTGGAAGAGCACGGTCTCGCCGCGGTCGTGGGTGTTCTCATAACGCGCACCCGTGATGACCTCGAGGCGGTTGTTGAAGAACTTGCCCTCGAGCTGCAGGTAATAGGCGGTGATGGTCTCGGTGACCTTTTCCGAGTTGTTGATGCGGAAGGCCTCGCTGGTCGCCAGGTTTTCCGAGAAGTAGTTCGGGTGCGCCTGGAGCTCGGAAGCGAGCTTGTAGGCGTCGACCCACTCGATCGGCTTGGAGCCCCAGTACGGGTCTTCCTTCGAGTAGTTCGTGTCGATGTAGTTCGCGGCGTTGTCGTCCGCGGTGTTGGCGACGCCGTCCGGGCCGACGAAGGTCCAGCTGCGCGTGGCGCGGCGGTTGTCCTTCGACTCCTCGTACATGCGGGCGCCGACCTTCACGCCGAGCGGGAACTTGCCGAGGTCGACATTGCGCTTCACGTCGACAAAGCCGCCCTTCATCTCGGCCTTGCCATCGATCGGGTCGTCGGTGGCAGTCGTCAGGCGGTAGTTGGCGAGGCTGTACGGATTGATCGGCACGCCGCCGGCGTCGCGGGCAACGAAGGTGTGGTACGGGAAGTCGATGTTGTCGACGCGCAGGTTGGCGACGCCGACCATGCGGGTGCCGATGTTGGCGAAGTGGCCGCGGCCGAGGACGCGGTACCAGGTGCGCGAGGTCGCGGCATGGCCGCCGCCCTCGACATCCCAGTTGGCCGTCGTGAGGGTGTAGCGGAAGTTGCCGGCGACGGTGTTGCCGTACTTGTCACGGAAGGAGCTGCCCTGCGTGATGCGGCCGCGGTTGCCGTAGGGATCGGTCGCGCTGAACGTGCCGGTCGCGCTCTGCGAGAACGTGGGCCCGAAGGACAGCGTGGTGCCACCGGCGGCGGCCGTGGTGGTCGTCGTGCCGATGTCGAAGTTCAGGTTACGATTGCCGAAGAACGAGTGATAGTAGCTGTCCTGGAGCATCACCGAGAGGCGCTGGTTGTCGCTCAGGCGCCAGTCGGCCTTGATGGACGTCGACTGGCGGTCGGTGAACTTCGGGCCGTCCTGCAGCTGGGCTTGCTGGAGCAACGGGGCCGCGATGGAGCCGCCACCCTGCTGGAAGTTCCAGGTCGTCTGCCAGCGGTGCTGTTCGTTGAACTGGCTGGAGGAAAGGCCGGTGATGACGATGCCGAGGTTTTTGTTGATCGGCAGGGTGTAGTCGAAGTCGAAGCCCGGGAGGACCTTGAAGCTGCTCTCGTTGCGGGGGCCGGGGGTCTTCTTGAGGCTCATGTCCTCGTTGTTGAGGCTGAGGTAGACGCGGTAGTTGAACTGGCTGCCCTTGCGCTCGAGCGAGCTCTTGGAAACCATGTTCACGTTGCCGCCGATGCCGTTGGCCGGCGCGTCGGGCGTCGGGACCTTGAGCACCTCCACGCGGGAGGCGTTGTTGATGGAGAGCTGTTCGAACTCGATCTGGCGGCCGGCCGCGCCGGAGTTGGAGCTGGTGATCGGCATGCCGTCGAGGAACACGTTGGTGAAGTTGGCGGCGAAACCGCGGACGGACACCGTGCGAACGTCGGCGGCGACGTAGTCGACCGTGACGCCCGGGAGGAACTTCAGGAACTCGCCCGCGTTGCCCTCGGTGACGTCACCGAACGCGTCGGCCGCGACGACCACCTTGAGGCCCTTGGCGAAGCGCTGTTCGGCGGTCGCGATCGCGTTGCCTTCGAACTCGCGGTTGGCCGCGACGACGAACGTGTCGAGCTGGACGGTCTTGTCGCCGTAACGCTCGGCGCTCGTGAGGTTGAAATCCTGGCTGACGGAGCCGCCGGCGGTGACGGTGACCGTGACGACTTCCGTGTCGAGGCCGCCGGAGACGACCTTGACCTTGGCCTCGCCGGCCGGGACGCCGTTCAGGCGGTACTCACCGTAGTCGTTGGTGAGGGTCTCGAGGTTGGTGCCCTCGATGGACACGACGGCGTTGCCGACGTACTTGCTGTTACCGATGTTCAGCACGCGGCCGGTGATGCTGCCGGTGCCGGACTGGGCCTGCGCGGGCAGGGCCAGGCCGATGGCGAGCGCCAGGGCGCAGAGCAAACGGCCGGTCTGGCCGTTGAGGGACGAGGCGACGCGGCGGGTCAGGGCGACCAGGCGCAGCCAACGGTGGGGGGTGGTTTCCATAGCTGGGTGGGGGTTAGGGTCAGGGTTTAAAGAATCGGATCCGGAGACGGCAAAACCGCTCGCGCGGCGCCGGCAGGGGACGATCAAACAGGGGGTAGAACGTCAGCAGGGGTATTTCACTAATGAACTGTACGTCCACCTATGAATACTTGCCCGCCGGGGCGGGGCAAACATTTTTTGCCGGTATGACCGGCGGAGGTGAACGGCCGGCGCCATTTAGAGCCCCGCCCCAGAGCGGCGGCAAGGGAAATCTAATTATTATAAATAAAAAGACCGCCTTTTTCGGTCCGTTCATGGCTGAATCGCCATTCCATATTTGAACATTGGCGGCGCGTCCCTCAGCCTGCCGATCCACCCCACCCGCTTCCGCGGATTCCGACTTCCTGCCGTGCCCACCTCGCCTCCCCCCGCCCCGCCTGCCGCCGCGCAGGAACGCTACGTCATCCCGAACCTGCGCAACGCGTGCCGGATCCTCAAGCTGCTCGGGAGCAGTCCCGACGGCTACAAGATCGCCGACATCGGCCGCACGCTCGACATCCCGGTCACAACCACGCTGCGCATCATGAGCACGCTGCACCTCGAGGGCCTGGTGCGGAAGCGCGGCGCGCTCTATGAACTTGGACCGGTGCTCATCCAGCTGGGCAACGCATCGCTCGCCGGCACGGAGATCCGCACCGCCGCGCTGCCGGTCCTGGAAAAACTCACCGCGCAAACGGACGAGACCTCGCACCTCGCGATCCCGTGCGACGACCGCTCGCTGATCATCGCCGTGCAGGACAGCCCGCACCCGCTGCGCGCGGCGTCGCGCCCCGGCTTCCTGGCCGAGCTGCACTGCTCCTCGACCGGCAAGTCCCTCCTCGCCTTCCTGCATTATCACCGTCTCAACGAATTCTACGGCAGCGGTGCCGCGCGCCCGACCAAGCGCACGCCGCACACCCTGACCGCGCTCGGTGAAATCAAGCGCGAGATCGAACTCACCCGCAAACGCGGCTACAGCGTGGACGACGAGGAGTTCGCGCCGGGCATCCGCTGCCTCGCCGCACCGGTGTACGCCTCCGACGGCACGGTCACCGCCGCGATCGGCATCACCGCGTCGACGGTTCGCTTCACCAGGGAACGCATCCCGGAAATGGCCACCAAGGTCCAGGCCGCCGCCGCGGAACTGTCGCGGCTGCTGGGGTACGTGGCGCGGGGGTGAGGCTGATGTGAACACCGCGGTCCGAGTGCTTTTCCTGGTGGGAGGGGTTTTACACCCCGACTGCGTAGGCGGCACGCAACCCGTCGGGATATAAAATCCCTCCCACCGAAATCCCCATGGCCACCGCCCCCCACCGTCTCCTCGCACCGGCCGGCGCCTCACTCACCGCCGCGCAAGTCCAGGCCCTCGTGGCCGGGGCCTGCGCGCCCGAGGCGTATCGCGGCAAGAAAGTGCTGCTCATCATCCCCGATGGCACCCGCACCGCCCCGGTGGGCCTGATGTTCCAGGCCCTGCACGCGCAACTGGCCGGGGTGACGAAGAAATTCGACGTGATGATCGCGCTCGGCACGCACCCGCCGATGCCAGCCGACGCCATCAACCAGCGGGTCGGCATCACCGCGGAGCAACGCGCCTCCACCTACAAGGACGTCGAGTTCATCAACCACGAGTGGGACAACCCCGCCGCGCTGCGCGACCTCGGGCGCATTCCCGCAGACGAAATCCGCCAGTTGTCGGGCGGGTTGTTCGCGATGGACGTGCCGGTGCACGTCAACAAGCGGCTCTTCGACTACGACGAGCTCGTCATCATCGGGCCCGTTTTCCCGCATGAGGTGGTGGGCTTCTCCGGCGGCAACAAGTACCTGTTCCCCGGCGTCGCGGGCCCGGGCATCCTGAACTTCTTCCACTGGCTCGGCGCCGTCGTCACGAATCCGATGATCATCGGCAACAAGTGGACGCCCGTGCGCAAGGTCGTGGACCGCGCCGGCGCCATGGTGAACGTGCCAAAACTCTGTTTCTGCATGGTCGTCCACGGGAAGGGCGAACTCGCCGGCCTGTTCGCCGGCACGCCGGAGATCGCCTGGGACGACGCGAGCGAGCTCTCGCGGGAACTCCACATCACTTACAAGGACCGGCCGTTCCACACCGTGCTCTCCTGCGCGCCCGCGATGTACGACGAGCTCTGGGTCGGCGGGAAGTGCATGTACAAGCTCGAGCCGATCGTCGCCGACGGCGGCGAACTCATCATCTACGCGCCGCACATCCACGAGGTGTCGGTCGTCCACGGCCCCATGATCGAACGCATTGGCTACCATTGCGTGCAGTATTTCCTGAAGCAGTGGGACAAGTTCAAACACGAGCCCTGGGGCACCCTCGCCCACTCGACGCACGTCCACGGCATCGGCACCTACGACGAGAAAACCGGCATCGAGGCGCCCCGCGTGCGCGTGACCCTCGCCACCGGCATTCCCGAGGCCACGTGCCGGAAAATCAACCTGGGCTATCGCGACTGGCGCACGATCAAGAAAGAGGACTTCGCCAACCGCGAGCACGAGGGCATCTTCCTGGAACCCAAGGCCGGTGAGCGCCTCTACCACCTGCGGCAGAAGCCGGTTTGGGCGGGCGGGTGACTAAATTCTGGTGGGAGGGGTTTTATACCCCGACGGAATTGATGCCGCCTTCGCTGTCGGGGTGTAAAACCCCTCCCACCACAGAAGCGCAAATCCCAGCCCCCTGCATGACAGGAAAAAGATTTCCCGCCGACCGACTTTCCCTCAACTCTCAACCTCCAACTCTCAACTGCGGTGCTTCGCGCCGCCCTGCCATGTCCAAACAAGACGTCCTCAACCGCATCAAATCCGAGAAGGTCATCGCGCTCATTCGCGCCGACGGCCCGGACAGCCTCCTCGAATGCGCCCGCGCCCTGTCCGCCGGCGGGCTCAACTGCATCGAGCTCACCATGACGACGCCCGGCGCGATCGAACTCTGCGCCAAGGTTTCGAAGGAACTCCCGCAGGTGCTGCTCGGACTCGGCACGGTGCTCGACGCCGACACCGCCCGCAAGGGCATCGCCGCTGGCGCGAAGTTCATCGTCACCCCGGCGGTGCGCCCGGAGGTCATCAAGGCCTGCAAGGAGGCCGGTGTGCCCATTCTCGGCGGCTCGCTCACGCCGACCGAGATCTACACGTCGTGGGAGCTGGGCGTCGACGTCATCAAGATTTTCCCCGCCGAGTTCTTCGGCCCGGCTTACATCAAGTCGGTCAAGGCCCCGTTCCCGAAGATCGAGGTCATGCCCACGGGCGGCGTCACGCCCGAGACCGTCGGCGAGTTCCTCAAGAACGGCGCCTTCGCCACCGCCGCCGGCAGCGCGCTGGTCAACCCGACCGCCCTGAAGAACAAGGACTGGGCCGCCATCACCGCCCGCGCCAAGGAATTCGTCGCCGCCGCGGCGAAAGCGACGACCAAATAATTCCAGGTCGGGTCCTCCCTCAACTCTCACCCCTCAACTCTCAACTCTTCCTCCCATGTCCCTCCCCATCAAACCCGCGGGTTCCACCGCATTCGACCAAATCTCGCTCGGCGAAGTCATGCTGCGCCTCGACCCCGGTGAGGGCCGCATCCGCACCGCGCGCGAATTCAAAGCCTGGGAAGGCGGCGGCGAATACAACACGTCGCGCGGTCTCCGGAAGTGCTTCGGCTACAAGACGGCCGTCTGCACGGCTTTCGTCGACAATGAGATCGGCCACCTCATCGAGGACTTCATCATGCAGGGCGGCGTCGCGACCGACTTCATCAAGTGGCGCGAGGATGACGGCATCGGCCGCACGGTTCGCAACGGCCTGAACTTCACCGAGCGCGGCTTCGGCGTGCGCGGCGCAGTGGGCAATCCCGACCGGGGCAACACCGCCGCGTCGCAACTCAAGCCGGGTGACTTCGATTGGGACCACATTTTCGGCAAGCTCGGCGCCCGCTGGTTCCACACCGGCGGCATCTTCGCCGCGCTGTCGGCGACGACCGCGGAGCTGACCGTCGAGGCCGTGAAGGCCGCGAAGAAGCACGGCACGATCGTTTCCTACGACCTCAATTACCGTCCGTCGCTCTGGAAGACCATCGGCGGCCTCAAGAAGGCCCAGGAGGTCAACCGCGAGATCGCGAAGTACGTCGACGTCATGATCGGCAACGAGGAGGACTTCACCGCGTCGCTCGGTTTTGCCGTGAAGGGCGCCGAGGACCTCAAGCACATCGAAACCGACGCCTTCAAGGCGATGATCGAAACGGCCGTGAAGGAGTTCTCGAACTTCAAGGTCGCCGCAACGACGCTGCGTCACGTTCACACCGCGACCTGCAACGACTGGTCCGCGATCCTCTGGCACGACGGCAAGTTCCACGAGAGCCGCCAGTATCCGCGCTTGGAAATCCTCGACCGCGTCGGCGGTGGCGACTCGTTCGCCTCCGGCCTGCAGTTCGGTTTCCTGCAATTCAACGACGCCCAGAAGGCCGTCGACTACGGCGCGGCCCACGGCGCGCTCGCGTCGACGACCCCGGGCGACACCTCGATGGCCACGCGCAAGGAGGTCGAAAAGCAGATCTCCGGCGGCGGCGCGCGGGTGGTGCGCTGAGTCGGTCGGAAATTCCAAATTCGACTTCTCTCGCCAAGCCCGGGCAATCCGCCCGGGCTTTTTGTTTTCCGCTATAAACAATCCGCCCTCGAGAGGGGTGGCGCGAAGCGACGGGGTGTCTCGGCCTCGCCGGACCGGTCGGGCGAATCCTCCGGATGAGCCGCCCGTGGAGTTCTTGGTGGGAGGGGTTTTAAACCCCGACAGCGAAGTCGGCATCAATTCCGTCGGGATATAAAATCCCTCCCACCAAATCCCAATTCAGTCTTACCGAAGCAAACGGAGGGAACGAAGGCCGGCCCATTCCGCGAACTGGGCGGTTGAGGGCAACCGCCCCTACCCATTTCACTCCGCGTGCTCCGCGCCCCCCGCGCTTAAATTCAGATCCCGATCAGTCTCACCGGAGATTGCAGAGGTCGCAGGGCCTGCGTTCAGAATCGCTGCACCCCATCCGCGTTATCCGCGGGGAATCGGACCGGTCGGGCGAACCTTCCGGATGAGCCGTCCGCCTCCTTCACGCCTGTCACCTGTTTTGATGACACGGGCGCGTTTGCCACGCGTAACTGCGTGACCAAGCTCTCGTCACCCCGCTCTCCCATGCCCCTCCTGCCCCGTTTGGTCCTATGCGTTGGCTTTGTCGGTTTTTCATCCGGGTCCGCGTTCGCCGCGGACCCCGTGCCCGCCCCGCGTCGGTGGGAACCGAATGCATTTCTCCCGCTCACCGAAGCGCGCATCAATGCCCTCCCGACCGCGGAACAACCCGCCTGGCGCGCCTACTGGCAGAATTCCGCCAGCCACGCGCGTCCGGCGATGCGCCCCACGGACCCCGTGGAGAACAAGAGCACCCCGCTTGGGAACAGCGCCCCGATCCCGGCCGTGTACAGCACACGCCTGCGGCTGAACGCAGCGCGGGCCTGGTACGGGTCCGCCGAAGCGCGGGCGCTCGCCGACCACATCGCGGCGTGGCAGCGTCCGTCCGGCGGTTGGACGAAGGGCGGCGTGTACACGCGCGACCCGCTGCCTTCCGACGACCATCATGACGGCTGGAGCGCGGGCACGTTCGACAACGACTCGACGATCTATGAGCTGCGTTTTCTCGCGCTCGTCCTCACGGCCGCGGCGGATGATCCTGGTGCCGTCGGCTGGCGCCGCGCCTTTGACCGCGGCCTCGCGTACATTTTCAACGCGCAGTATCCGAACGGCGGCTTCCCGCAAATCTACCCGCTGGCGGGTGAATACCATGATGCCATCACGTTCAACGACGACGCCATGGTCCATATCCTCGAACTCCTGCGCGACTGCGCAGCGCGGCAGCACGAGTTCGCATTCATCGAGCCCGCCGTCGCCGCCGAGGCCGGCGAACGCATGCGCCGCGGCGTGGAGTGCGTGCTCGCCACGCAGCTGCGCGACGCGTCCGGTCGTCCCACGATCTGGGGACAGCAACATGACGCCCTCACGCTGAAGCCTTGTGCCGCCCGCAACTTCGAGCCGATCGCCGAATGCTCGAATGAGAGTGTCGGCCTCACCCTGTTCCTCATGAGCATCGAGCGCCCGTCGCCAAGCGTCGTCGCGGCGGTCGAGGGCGCGATGGCGTGGTTCCAACAACGAGCGCTCCATGGCGTGGTGTGGGACCGCCATTCGGCGGAAAACCTCGGCCTCGTGCCGAAGGCCGGAGCGCCCGACCTTTGGGCTCGCTTCTACGAGATCGGCACCGGCAAGCCCGTGTTTGGCGACCGCGACCGCACCATCCACTACGCCGTGGGCGAAATCTCCGCCGAGCGTCGCCAGGGCTATGGCTGGTACAATACCCGCGGCACGGAATTGCCCGCGGCGTACGCGCAGTGGAAATCATCCCGGTTGAGATGAACTAGAGCCGGTCGGCCCGTGGACGACTGAGTCATTGTCCTCCGCCATGGCGGTCGACAACCGGCTCGCTCGCGCCCAACCTCCTGAAGGCTGCACCCCGGCCTTCGTGTCATGAAGCACCCCCTCCTGTCCGTGTTTTTCGGGCTGGCTTTGGCCAGCACCATCGTGGCGACTGAACCCCGCGTTCCGCTGTTCGACGGCCTCGGCACCCATTCGCACAAAGTCACCACCAAGTCTCCCGACGCGCAACGGTACTTCGATCAGGGCCTGCGCCTCGTCTTCGGTTTCAACCACGGCGCGGCGATCCGTTCCTTCCAGGAAGCCGCGCGGCTGGATCCCACCTGTGCGATGGCCCATTGGGGTATCGCCCTCGCAAATGGACCCCACATCAACCTGCCGATGGTGCCCCCGCCGGCCGCGGCGCAGGCGTGGGAGGCGTTGCAGCTCGCGCAAGAACACGCCGGCCAGGCCACCCCCGTGGAGCAGGCGTTGATTGGCGCGCTTGCCAAGCGCTATGCCAATCCCCAACCCGAGGACCGCACTCCCCTGGACCAGGCCTATGCCAACGCGATGCGGGAGGTCTGGAAAAAATTTCCGCAGGACGCCGATGTCGGCGCTTTTTTTGCCGAGGCCCTGATGGACCTGCGGCCGTGGGACCAGTGGACGCCCGCCGGCCAACCCCAGCCGGGCACTGACGAGATTCTGGCCACGCTCGACGCGGTGCTGAAGCTCAACGTCCAGCACCCGTTTGCCAATCACCTCTACATTCACGCCGTCGAGGCATCGCCAAACCCGGAGCGGGCCCTCGCGGCGGCGGACCGCCTGCTCATTTTGCAGCCCGGCCTGGCCCACAATGTCCACATGCCCTCGCATATCTACATCCGCGTGGGCCGCTGGCAGGCCGCCGTCGACAGCAACCTCGCGGCCGTGGCGGCCGACCGGGCCCACCGCCAGGTGGCCGGACCGCCCAAGGGATTCCTGCCCGTGTACATCGCGCATAATGAACACATGCTGGCGTACGCCGCCATGATGTCGGGCCAAAGTGAGCTGGCGATGCGACACATGCGCGCCCTGGTCGCCGGGCTGCCGCCGGAGTTCATGCAGGAATTCGCCTTTGCGGCCGAGGCGTGGCTGGCGATGCCGCTGGAGGTCCTCGTGCGCTTCGGTCGCTGGGACGACGTCCTGAAGGAGCCGTTGCACCCCGCGGAGGAACTTTTCACCCATGCCTTCCAGTTCGCCGCACGGGGCATCGCGTTCGCCGCCAAGGGCGACGCGGCGGCGGCGCGCCTGGAACAGACAAAATACGTGGCGGCCGCCAAGGCCGTGACGGCCGACCGCACCTTCGGAAACAATCCCTGCACCGCGATCCTGGCGGTTGTCACCCCGATGCTCGAAGGCGAGATCCTCGTGCGCGAGGGCAAGGTGGACGACGGGCTCGCGCAACTGCGGGCCGCCATCGCCGCGGAAGATCAACTGCGTTACGATGAACCCCCGGGTTGGTTGATCCCCGTGCGCCATTCACTCGGCGCCACGCTGATGGCCCGGGGTCGCTACGCCGAAGCCGAGCAGGTGTACCGCGACGACCTCGCTCGCCTGCCGGAGAATGGCTGGTCGCTGTTCGGCCTGGCCGAGGCCCTGATCCAACAGCACAAGGTCGCCGAAGCCACGGAAGTGCGGGCCCGTTTCAAAAAGATCTGGGAGAAGGCCGACCTCACCATCGCCTCGTCCTGCCTCTGCCAGCCGGGCCAGTAGACGCGGCAGCAAGAAACCAGATCCGAACCGGGACCGCGCGAACGTCCACCCGGATCAACACAGATCGGATTTGATTTTGGTGGGAGGGTTTTACTCCCCGCCTCAGGAGCACCGAACCAGTCGGGATATAAAATCCCTCCCACCGCAATCCCAAGGCAGGGCGGTTGGGGGCAACCGCCCCTACCGGGATCCTCAGCGATTCTTGATCCATCCGCGATCATTCGCGCCATCCGCGGAGAATCCCGGTCTTTTTCCGCGGATAAACGCGGATGGCCGCGGATTGAATCCTCTCCGCGATCTCGGCGGCCTCCTGTAAACCACCACTGGTCCCAGTCAGTCGGGATATAAAATCCCTCCCACCGCGAAACCCCGAGCAAGGCGGTTGGGGGCATCAGCCTTCGCCGAGGCTCCGGCCTGACAAGACCGCCCCTACCGGGATCCCCTACGATCCCTCATGCATCCGCGATCATTCGCGCCATCCGCGGAGAATCCCGGTCTTTTTCCGCGGATAAACGCGGATGGCCGCGGATTGAATCCTTTCCGCGGTCTCGGCGGCCTCCTGTAAATCAAGTTAGGCCGCGTTCAGTCGGGATATAAAATCCCTCCCACCGCAATCCTCAGCGATTCTTGATCCATCCGCGATCATTCGCGCCATCCGCGAAGAATCCCTGTCTTTTCCCGCGGATAACCGCACACTACGCCGCCTTGCTCAACTTTGCGGCGACCCAATCGGCGACCTTATTCAACCGCAGCGCGAAAACGGCCCACGTGACCGCGAGCGCGGCCCAGCAGCCGTAACCGAGCATGAGGTAATTCCGGCGGATCTGGAATTTCGACCACCCGAAGCCGTCCATGAGTTTGTTCATATCCCCGCCCTGGTCGTCCTCGCCGTTGATCATCGATCCGAAGGGAATCTCCTCGATGCCGCGGTACACCTCGCGCCACCGCAGCCAGATGTTAAGGAAGGCCGAGGCGCCGATGAAGAAGAAGACGTAGCGGCACGCCCCCCACTTGAACTTGTCCGGCAGCTGCACCCAGAAAAACATCATGAACAGCGTGCTCAGGTAGAACTCGCCGCCCACGCCGCCGAACGCGCTCCACCAAAATTCCTGGCGCAGGTCCGACATGACCCAGGTCATGTAGTACTGGAGCCCGATCAACCCGGCCGCGGCGATCATCGGCCACACCTTGCGCTCCTTCACCCCGGCGATGAACAGCACGCCGAACAGGGCGAGCAACCCGCCGTACACGAAGTGCGAGTGCACCGGCTCGACGGGCGTCCACCCAAACGGCAGCGGGGTCGCGCGGAAGCCGCACATCCACGCGGCGGTCGCGTGCCCGAACTCGTGCATCCACACGTGGAAACCTTTCAGGAAAAATCCCAGCGGGCTGAGGTTGGCGACCCACGCCAGCAACAGCAGCAGCGGCGGCACGAGCGTGTTCACGCCCCAATGGTCAAAACGCAGCAACACGAACTCGTCGTCCGCGGGATCGTGGGGCTTCACCACCGGCGGCGTGATCGCGGCGACCGCGGGATTCGCCGGCGCGCGGCCGGACCAGGCCGCATCGGCCGCCGCGCGGGCGGGACCGGCGGGGGCGGCGAGCCGCGGCGGGGCCTTCGCGGCGACCTGTGCCTTCAGGTGCTCGGCCAGTTTCTCATGGGCCAGACGCAGCTGCTCGCGCTCGGCGGAAACGTCGCGCTTCGGCTCGTCGCCGGTGTTCCCCTTGATCAGGGCAAAGTTCTTTTTCATGAACGCCCGCTCGAGCTCCTCGACCGTCGCGGCAGACGTCACGCCCAGCAGCGCGCGACATTGCTCGAGTTCGGCCTCGTTCATGGATGACCGGCAGCCTGCAAAATTCCGGAAGGCTGTCCAGCCGCCGCCGGCACGCGCGGCCCTTGAACCACAAATTTACAAGCGACCAAATCCACCGAACGGTAACCGCAAAGAACGCAAAGCCCGCACAGACTTCGCCGATCGCCACTCCTTGAGCTCTCTGCGTTCTTTGCGGTTAACCGAATGTCGGCGGGAAATTTCCAAGCCTGCTTTCCCTTCGCTTCTTGGCTGCTTTGTGTTTTCCTGCCGCTTCGCACCATGGCCCAGCTTGGCAAACGCAACCTCCTCCCGATTCTCCGCGCCGCCCAGCCGGGGCTTTACCTCGACGGCGGCGAGCACGGGGAAATCCTGCTGCCGGCGCGTTACATCCCCGCCGGCGCCGTGCCGGGGGGCAAGATCGAGGTGCTCGTGTATCGCGACTCGGAGGACCGGCTGGTGGCCACGACCGAAACGCCCCACGCCTACGCGGGTGAATTCGCGTACTTGAAGGTCGTGGGCGTGAACCCGCGCATCGGCGTGTTCCTCGACTGGGGCCTCGGCAAGGACCTGTTGCTGCCAGCCCGCGAACAGGACGGCCCGCTCAATCCCGGTGACCGGGTGGTGGTGCAAATCCTCGTCGATGAAAAAACCGACCGGCTGGTTGCGAGCGCGCGGCTGAACCGCCGGCTCGACCTCACGCCCCCGCCCTACCACGAGGGCGAGGCGGTCCACCTGCTCGTCGCGAGCAAAAGCCCGCTGGGCTACAATCTCATCATCAACCACGCCCATCGCGGCCTCGTGTACAACACCGACGTCCGGCAGCCGCTCAAGGTGGGCGACGTCGTCGAGGGTTACGTGCGCAACGTGCGTCCCGACGGCAAGGTGGACGTCGCCCTCGGCCGCGCCGGCTACCGCCGCATCGCCGAGGTCAGCGAGATCGTCCTCACGAAACTCCGCGCGGCCGGCGGCCGCCTGCCCTACCACGACGGCAGCCTGCCGGAGGAAATCCGCGACGCCTTCGGTGTGAGCAAAAAAGCCTTCAAGCAGGCCATCGGCGCGCTCTACAAGGACCGCCTCATCCGCATCGAGCCGGACGGGATTCACTTGGTCACCGCGAAAGACTAGGCTGGTCCAATCCGAATTAACCGCAAAGAACGCATAGGGCGCAAAGGAGATTCCACGGCTCCGGTTTTTTGTGTTCTTTGCGTTCTCGGTGGTTAACCCTCGGGCCGACTCCACTCCCATGTCCTCCGCTCCCCGTTCCGTTGTTGTTCGCGAAGTGCCGATCGAGCTTTGCCAGTTCCTGAAATTCGCGGGGCTCACGGGCACCGGCGGCGAAGCCAAGCAGGTGATCAGCCAGGGCCTCGTCACGCTCAACGGCACGGTCGAAACCCAGAAGCGCAAAAAACTCCAAGCCGGCGACCAAGTCACCTACGACGGCCAGACGATCGTGGTGGCGTTGGTTTCTTAAATGGAGGGCCGGTCTCCCGACCGGCCGCGGGGGGGGGGGGGGGCGTCTCAACCCTCAACTCTCACCACTCAACTTCCCATTCCCATGCCCCTCCAAATTGAATCCCTCAAGGCCGGTTCCGGCCGCGTGCCGAAGAAAGGCGAACTCGTCACCGTGCATTACACCGGCTGGCTGACCACCGGCGAGAAATTCGACAGCTCCGTCGACCGCGACGAGCCGTTCCAGTTCGTGCTCGGCGTGGGCCAGGTCATCGGCGGCTGGGACCAGGGCGTGGCGCAGATGAAGATCGGCGACAAGGTGAAGCTGACCATCCCGCCCGAACTCGGCTACGGCGCGCGCGGCTTCCCCGGCGCCATCCCGCCGAACGCCACGTTGGTGTTCGACGTCGAGCTGCTGAAGATCGGGTAATCCCGAACTTGCTAACCGCAAGGAACGCAAAGATCGCAGAGACCGATCTGGTCCCTTTTGTTCTTTGCGTTTTTTGCGGTTACCCCCTGCTCGTTCTTAAAATTTTCCGAGCAGTTTGAGGGCGCCAGCGGCCAACGCTGCCCACAAGAAAAACGCCGCGGCGAACTTGAGTTGAAACGACGCTTTCGCGGATTTGTGACGGAAGAACACCAAGCCGAGGAATCCGGCCGGCCAGCCGCCCAGCGCACTGGACCAGCACAACGCCGACTCCGACACGCGCGGGCCCGCGCGTCCCGCCTGCCACTTGTCGTAAGCGAACAGGAACAAGGTCCACGCATTCGTGATCGCGAACCACGCGATCGCCAACGTTGCCCAGGGTTCATTCATGGCGCGCCAGCCAACTTGTCCGGAGGCCAGGTTCCACCCCAAAATCACTCATACGCGATGCGCACGATTTCCAACTGCGTGGCCCCGGCCGGAAATCGGAAAGGCACCTTCTGCCCGAGGCGCGCGTTCAACAGGGCGCGGGCGATGGGCGAGAGCCAGCTGACTTCGTTGCGGTCGAGGTCGGTTTCGTCGACGCCGACAATGCGATACGTGGTCTCCTGCCCGCGCGCGTCGCGCACGGTGACTGTTGCACCAAAGCGCACGACGTCATGCGGCGGCGGCGGAATCGCGGCGACTTCGGCCGACTGCAGGCTCTGCTGCAGGTAGGCCACGCGTTGCTCGAGGTGCTGCAACCGCTCCTTGGCGTCCGCCCCGCGCATGCCCGGCTCACCCACGCGCGCGAGTAATTCCGGGCGCTCGGCTTCCAAACGCGCCCACTCCTCGCGCAGGCGGCGCGCACCACCGGCCGTCAGGTGATTGCGCGTCCCCGGCGGCAAGGGCGACACCGGGCGCGGCACCAGCACATCGCCCGCATCGTCCTCCTTCGTGAAGGCTTTGCTCATGGTCTCAAGCTACTCGCCGACGGGTGAAGTCAAGGAAGGCGACACACCCCGACAGCGAAGTCGGCATCAGGCCAGTCGGGGTATAAAATCCCTCCCACCAGCAGATCTTCATCCAGGTCCCCTCTCGAGAGGGGTGGCTGAAGGCCGGGGTGTGTTGGGATCAGGCGCGCCTGATCCATCCAGCGGCGCCTGCAAATACTTCATCCGCCGCCCGCCGCTGCGGCCGCGCGCACGGGCGCGCTCCTCGGGCGTGCCGTAGGGTTGCCGACGGTAACCGCCGCGATTCGGGTCGGCCGCGCACGCGATTTGGTAATCCTGCATGCGCTTGAACAGGCCCAGCAACTGGCCGGGGTCGGCGTAGTCGTCGAGACTCGTGCGCCCGAGGACCAGCAACAGCTCGTGCACGGCCTCCAGCGTCGACAGGCAACCCTCGACGGGCTGCTGTTTGATCACGTAACGGCTCGGCGCCGACGGCGTGAACATGATCCGCGGCAACCGCTGGAGACTCGGGCTCAGGCGCAGCATCTTGCGCGCCCCGCTCCAGGTGGCGTCCAAGAGAAACACGGTCAGCCGCCGCTGACCGAGTTGAGCGTTGAACGTTGAGAGTTGAGCGTTGGAAGTTGCGCTTAGATTAAGCGAGTCCTTGCCGGGATAGAGCAGCACGGGGAAATTGGCGGGGTCGTTGATCAACGCCTGCACCGCTTCGTCGGCATCGAAGCCGACGCCCATGTGGAGTTCGCTGTTGGGGAGACAGAGATGCGTCAGCCGTCCTGTCCCCGCCTTCTCCTCCTTGAATTCCTTCGGATGCATCAGGAACACGAAGCGCGTGCGCGTCGCCATTGGCCGGATCGAGCCGCACCAGCAGAGCGGCTCGGGCCAGAAACATCTGTAGCACATTACTCTCATGGCCCGGGGCCCACGGAGCGCGGCAGCGCGGAGATGGTCACGCCGAAGGCGTGGCCCCGGAGTCGCGACAGCGACGGAGGGGTGAACGCGACGGGCGCCCCTTGGGCAGGAGCGGTCACAAAGCATCTATAACACATCACCCTCATGCCGACGAATCCGGCCGGCGGGCCGCCGGGATGGCATGAATGGACGAAGGAGGGATCATCCGCCCAGTCTTGGACGACGATCAGCCGGATCCACGCTAATTTTTTGTACGAAGGCGGGCGCCGGCGGGAGCGGCCTTGAATGAAGCCGCGAGACGACGCAATGTGCCCGCGTGTTCAAACGGATTCTCGATTTCAAGGAAGCGGCGCTCGCCCGGCTGCGCGACAAGCGCAAGGGCGTCCGTTATGCCGTCGGACCGGGTTTTCCGCTGAAGGGCACCGTCAGCCTCAAAGGCAATGCCGCGACGAGCTGCAACTGGTCCGGGCAATTCGCCAACCTGTCGCACACCGGGGCCAGCCTGCTGTTGCCGCCCGCCGCCATCACGACGCGCGGCGAAAAAACCACGCTGCACCTCAGCATCGGGCAGCCGCCGAACCAGCACACGCTGGAGATCCCCGGTGTCGTCGCGCACTTTCGCGTGCTGGCCACCCATTCGGTTTGCGGCCTTACCCTCGATTTTCCCGATTTCGCAGCGCACAAAAGATTCGCCCAGCTGCTCGAGGCGGTGCGCATCGGTGCTTCCCTCAAGCCCACGAAGGCGACCAGCTCGCGACGCTCCGCGGGGCCCGTGGTCGAACAGTATCAGGCCGACAGCTCCACGCGGCTCACCGTCTGGCGCCGGGGCGAGGACCAGCGGATCGAGCGGTTTGAATGGGTCCTGGGCGAACACACGGTGCGAGGCGACGGCAGCGGCCAGCTCGCGATCGACGCGGGCGAGAGCAGCAAGGCACCCCCGGGCAAAGCCGTGACCGAGGAAGTCGAGCGGCTCTATCAGTGGTTGCTGCCCAACCTCGGCAAACATGTGCCGGCGGATGTGCGGGAGTTTCTCCGTCAGGCCACCATCCCGAAGACCCTCGCAGCGCCGCCACCCAAGCCCGCCCAATTGTCCGCGAAACCGGGCCTGTTTCCGCCGCCGCGTCGTCCCGGCACGCGTCCGCCCCAACCGGCCAGCTGAGGTCGACGAGGTAACCGCAAAGAGCGCCGAGGGACGCCCGCGCGTGGCGTCAACGCTTCCCGGCCGTTTCGTCCGCGCGTTTCGGATAGAACGCCACCAGCAGCCAGTGAATCACCGCGAGCAGGCCGAGACCGGCGACGGCGTTCTCCGACGACCGCAGAAAATGACGGATCGGTTGATCGCCGTAATGGAAAGCCGGCACGAGGAACTGGACCGCGATCACGCCGGCCTTGGCCACCAGCCACGCGAGGGGCGCGGCGAACCAAAACCTCGGCCAGCGACCGACGGCCCATGCCGCGACCACCGCGAAAAGCGCGATTTCGAGCCCCGTCAAACCCAGGGAAGCCGCGGACGGATATCCGGTCATCAGACAGTTGGCCACCGGCGCGACCAGCCCGACCGCCAAACCCGGCAGGGCGCCATAAAAGTAGAGCGCCACGAAGGTCGTCCAATAAATCGGCAGCAGGTAAACACCCAGCGGCCGCGGCGCGACCGACGGAATCGCGTGGACCAGGAACGGCACCAGCCAGGCCACCGCCAGCAACACGGCGGACTCCCGCCAGCCGACGGATTTGGTCAGAAGATAACGGCGCGCGAGGGAAGACATGGGAATGTGAATGGAAACCTGAAACCGGAAACCTGAAACCTGAGTGATCGGCCGAAGGCAAATCATTGCCCGCCCACTCCTCAACCCTAACTTTCCAGCCGGAGCCCCCGCCTCAGGTTTCCGGTTTCAGGTTTCCGATTTCCACCGCGCCCGCCCCCCTCTCAGGTTTCAGGTTTCCGGTTTCAGGTTTCTCCTTCCGGTTTCAGGTTTCAGGTTTCAGGTTTCCGTTATTTGCCTTCTCCCGGTTGGCCTAGGGTTTCCCCCTTGCCAGCGGGCCGCCGCTCCTGCGAAATGGCCCTGATGCGAGTACGCACCGATTCCAACCGCCTGCTGGGCCGACGGGACATCCCGCGGTCGACGGCGGGCGTGGGCTTGGTGGAACTCATGGTCGTCGTGACCATCATCAGCATGATCATGCTGGCGGCTGTCCCGACGTATAACCGCATCCAGCGCAAGGCGCGCGCGAGCACGATCGTTAACGACTTCCGGGTATTTGCGTCGGTCTTCCAGTCCCATGCGCACGAGACGGGCTCCTGGCCGGCCGAGGCGGCGGCGGGGGTCGTGCCCGTCGGCATGACCGCCAACGAGCTTAACTACACGGCGTTCCAGCGCATCACGCCGATGGGCGGGCAATTCGACTGGGAATTCAACCAGGTCCACCCGGGCGGCACCAGTCCCGGCGGTCGCTGGCGCGCGGCGCTCGGCATCAACAGCACCGCGGCTTCCAGCGTGTTGCTCGACGCCGCCCTCCTGAAGGAAATCGACGCCGCCCTCGATGACGGCGACCTCAACACGGGCATGTTCCGCCTCGGTGGTGACGGCGGGCCGCTCTTCATCCTCGAACCCTGATGGCCACCGCGAATCCCACGTATAACGTCACCCTCCACCACCTCGCCCCCGGCGCGGTGGCGGCCGGGCTCGGTTATGCGGACGAGAACCTGCCGGCGGTGACGCTGCCGCAGCTGCGCGAAATGCTCTACGCGCTGAGCGAGGTCGCCTCGCGCCTGACCATCTACGAGCCCTCAGCGCCGGAAATCCGCATCAAGACCGACCGCGAGTCGTTCGTGGTGCGCACGCGCTACCGCCGCCTGTGCTTCGTCGGCTACGAGGCCGCGCTGCGCGGCGAGGATCACTCGGTCGCCTACATTCTCACGACGATCACGGGCACGACCGAAACGGCGAAGGCGCCGGAGCCGCGTTACGAGCGTCCGGTCACCGCCAGCCCCACCGCCACCACCGACACCGCCGCCGAGACGGGCGGCCTGCCGCGGTGGATGAAGATCGCGGTGATGTCGATTATCATCATCGGCTGCAACGGCACCGCCGCGTGGCTGCTGCTGCGCCCGCCCACGACGATCGCGCCGAAGTACACCTTGATGACGCCGGCGGAGTCCGCGCAGCTCATCGTCCGCGTCGCGGGGGAATACCGCACCGGTTCCGGTGAAGGCGACCGGCGCATCATCATCGACAGCGCGGGGACCGCGCGCCTCGCCAAGTTTGGGCCGAACCAGACGCCGATCCAGCCGCTGACCAAGGTCCTGCGCGGCGCGCTCGTCGAGGGCCAGCCCGCGCTCATCACCGACAATCCGCCCGGGGCCATCACGCTCAAGGATGCCGACACCCTCCAGTACTTCGGCAACACCTACAAGCGGCACGCGCCGTGACGCGCGGCACTGCGCAGGTTATGGGTTATGGGCTGTTGGTTATCGGCCGTACTCCCGCTTAAAGCCGTCCACTGACCCAGCACCCCTGACCAATGACCTCTGCCAAAATCCTGTTGATCATGGGCGTCGCCGGCTCGGGCAAGACGACGATCGGCCGGCGTCTGGCGGCGGAGCTCAACTGGCCGTACCACGAGGCGGACGATTTCCATAGCGCCGCGAACAAGGACAAGATGGGACGCGGCGTGCCGCTCGACGACTACGACCGGGCGCCGTGGCTGGCATCGATCCGCGCCGCGATGGATGACTGCCTCGCAGCCGGCCGAAGCGCGGTTTTCACGTGCTCGGGCTTGAAGGAGAAATACCGCCGCGTGCTGATGGACGGCGCGCCGGGCGTCTCGCTCGTTTATCTCGCCACGGATTTTGAAACCAGCCTCGCCCGCGTCGGCCGCCGGCAGGGGCACTACATGAAGGCCGACATGGTGAAGAGCCAGTTCGACGCCCTGGAAGTTCCGACCGACGCGCTGTCCGTCGACACGAAACTCCCGCCCGACAAGATCGTCGCGGTGATCAAGGGTTCGTTGAAGCTGTGAACACGCCGCTTCGGCTCGACCACGCATGGACACCCACCGACACGAACCAGGCCGAACGACTCTGATCGGACTGCCTTCGGTGGGAGGGATTTTACATCCCGACTTTTCCCAGCTCCGCATTCAGGTGGATTCGCGTCCATTCGTGGTTGAAGATCTTCACGCATGAGCGACGAGCCCAAACCCGCGGAGAGCCCCGCCCCGGTGAACCCGGCGCCTCCGGCTGCGCCTGCGCCCGCCGCCCCCCCATCACCAGACCCCAAATCCCAGACCCCAGACCCTAAATCCCCGCCCAAGCCGGCGGTGCCGATCGATTATGCGATGCCGACGTCGAAAAAATCCTGGCTGCCGACGCCCGAACGCGTCCGCCAGATCGGCTGCCTGCTCAAGCTGGTGGTGGGTTTCACGGTGTTGATCATCATGGGTTACTTTGCACTCGTGGCGCTCAACCCCAAGGCCCGGCAGTGGGCCTTGCAGGGCACGAAGGCCGGCCCCGGCGGCGCCCCGCCCACCGGCAAGGGACCGACGCCCTTCAAAATTGTGAACCAAATCCTCGCGATCCCGGCGCAGGCGCTCGGCAAGACCGACGACGTGGTAAAGGCCAACAACGCCCGCGTCGGCCAGCTCGACGGCGTGATCAAGGAGGAAGAGGAAAAGGCGAAGGACAAATCCGGCCGCTCGAGCCGCCCGGTCGTCGATCCCTTCGCCAAGGAATCCCCGGCGGCAGCGACTTCCCGTTCCGACAAAACGACGACCGAAGCGGACACCGGGCCGCAAAGCGTTTCCGGCTCCACCCTTCTCGCCCTGGCCGAACGCCAGCAGGCGGCGCAAGCCCCGGGCGGCGATCCCGCGCCGCCCGAGCCCAAGCCCGTCGCACCCCGCGCGGCGCCCGCGGCGGCGCCCGCCGGCCCCGATGAAATGAAACTCCCCGGCGACATCGTGATCGCGCACGCCTCGCCCGCCGGGACGCCCCGCGCGAGCGCCGCGTTCTTCTACGCGATCGTGAAGCTGAACGTGAGCGGCATCACGCAAGGGACGTCCGGCAAACCCGGCCGCGCGCTGATCAACAACCGCCTCACCTACGAGGGCGACGAAAT
Source organism: Lacunisphaera sp. (assembly GCA_044224295.1). Lineage (GTDB taxonomy): Bacteria > Verrucomicrobiota > Verrucomicrobiia > Opitutales > Opitutaceae > Lacunisphaera. The sequence continues at coordinate 238,387 of JBGAKQ010000004.1, forward strand.
CAACCGCGCCCTCGGCATCACCTTCATGCAACTCGACGCCGCCAACAAGCTGCTGATCTTCCGCGACGGCACCGGCGCGACGGTCACCCGCAGTTACTGAGGGCGGAGCCGCCGCCCGCCTGCCCACGCTCAGACATGGATCGGTCCACACCCATCGCCACTCACACCAGTCTCCACCCGGGGACCGGCCAGGCGGGGTCGCGCCGTACGCGGGCGTTCACGCTCGTCGAGGTGATGATGGCGTCGCTCATCCTGGTCACCGTGTTCGTCGGCATGATCGAGGCCGTCGTGATGACTTCCAACACGATGGATCACGCCCGCCGGGTGACGATCGCCAACCAGATCCTCATGCATGAGCTCGAGGACCTGCGCAATCTCGGCTGGAGCGGCAGCACCAACATCAACGGGCTGACCACGGCGAGCACCACCATCGCGATCGATCCGCAGTTCTGGCCCGCATGGAACAGCGCGATGACCTACAGCGCCAACCATGTCGTCAGCTACAATGGCGCTTACTACCGCTGCATCCTGGCGAATGCCAACACGGTCCCGCCGAATGCGACCTACTGGACGGCGGTCACGACCGCAGCGACGACCGACGTGGTCGTCATCCAAGGCGCGACCTTCACGGTCGACCGTACCGTCACCAGCTCAAATCCGGTGACGAATATCCGGGAGATCAACTTCACGGTCACGTGGGTGGTGAAATCCAGCCGCCGTGACGCCAGCAATAATCCGCTGACTTTCACCTACACGCGGTCCGCGTCCGGCTGGTACGGCAAGTACGGCCTCAACCTCAGCTACCAGCGCTCGTGAGAATAAACCGCCAACCCCGGGTCGCGGCCTTCACCCTGGTGGAGGTGCTCATTGGCATCACGCTCACGCTGATCGTGCTGACGGGGGTGTTGAACAGCTACACGCTGGTGGCGCGCAATTTCACGCGTACCCTCGGTATCACGTCCGCCAACCGCCCGAGCCTCGAGAGCCAGACCCGCAACACCATCGCTTCCTTCGAACAGGATGCCGCCGCGGCGATCGCGTTGAGCGGCACGCCCAGCGCGAGCGCCGTCAACTTCACGATCCCCACGGGCACGAGCACGAACACGATCGCGTACTACTACAACAGCACCGCGAGCGACGCCACCGTCACCCTCGCCGGCTACTCGAAAACCGTGCCCGCGACGTCGCTCGTGCGGGTCGACGGCAACACGGGATCCATGCTGACGCTGCAGTCCGGGCTGCTGTCGCTGAATTTCCGCTACTACGACATCTACGACAACCGCTTCACGGTGTTCAGCTACGGCACCACGGGCTTCAGCTCGTACCTGGGCATCAAGCAAGTCTCCCTGGATTTCACCTGCCAGGGCGGCAACAGCACCAACGGCACCCTGACGCAGGTTTTCTCGGCAAGTTCGCTGCGAGTGGTCATGCGCAACAAGAGCCTCTTGCAATGAAGCCCGCAAACACCCGCCGTGGCTCCCTGATCCTGCTCGTGATGTGCTTCGTCGCGGTGCTGGGCATCGCGCTGGCGAGCTTCCTCGCCTTCAGCACGAAGAGCATGCAGCTGAGCAATCGCGCGTATGCCAAGGACGTGAGCACCCGCCTCGCCGAGATGGGCCTCGAGCGCGCCCTGCGTTCGTACAGTTTCAACACGTTCAGCTCGTGGACGCTGTCCGGCAACACCGCCTCTGAGACCCTTACTACGGGGTCGTCCCCGCGCCTGCCCACTTTCGGCGCGAGCGGCATCACCCCGTCGGTGAACATCAAAGTTTATAACTACCGCGCGTCCAATAAGGCCACGATCTGGAACTACTACACAGCCTACGCGGTGGACGATTTCGTCTGGTACCAGGGGGTGTGGTACCGTTGCAAGGTGGCGGCCAGCGCGGGCACCGCTCCCTCCACCCCGGCCAATTGGACCGCCTCGCCCGAGCCGTGGAGCGCGACGGCCAACTACTACCTTGAAAATATCGTTGTCTACAACGGCTCGGCCTATCGCTGCACCAAAGCCAACACGAATACCGTCCCGCCGAACACCTCCTATTGGACCAGCCAGTCGGCCGCATCCTGGAGCGCCGCCACCACCTACTCCGCGGACGACGTGGCCATTTTCGGTGGCGTGCCCTATCGCTGCATTTCGGGACACACCAACCAGACCCCGCCCAACACCACCTATTGGCAGAGCCCGCCCGTGATTTATTCCGAGGGAGTGGTGGCGCTGAACGACAGCGCCGGCACGACGATCAAGACGCAGCTGCGCGCGTTCGTCGCGCCCGCCCCACTTTTTCCGAACGCGCTCGGCGCCACCACCCTGACCACGATGGCCTCGACGGGCTATGTGGACAGCTACAACCAGCCGCTCACTCTGAACTGGGACTCGATGGCAGCCTACGTGCCTGGCGATGTCGTGCGCTCGGGCACCACCCTCTACCGGTGTATTTTGAGCCACACCAACCAACCCACATCAAACACCACATATTGGACATCTGCGCCGCTGGGCTATTCCGCCGTCGTCGCGGGAGGCAATACCGCGGGCACCGCGGTTTCCGTGACCAGTGCCATCATTGGCGGCTATGTGGCCGCGCCGTCCGCTTCCACCAGTCCATTTTCGCACCAGGCGACCTTCGGCAGCGGGTCAACCGTTCCGAGTCTGACCAATTCCGACGGGTCCGTCACTGCGCCGCATGCTACGGCGACAAAGGTTGATCTGACCCGCATCAGCCGGAGTCCCTTTATCCCTCAGTTTGATATATCGGGCGTTACAGGCGCCACTAACTTACCAGCAACCGCCGGTTCTGGAACGTACTTAAATCAAGGCACCGTTACGCTAGGGACTCCCGGCGCGTCGACTCCATCGATATACAAAATTACTGCTACCTACGACGGCGGTACCCCGTATCCAGGATTGGACCTATACCAAACCAACCACGACTTGGTGATTGCCGGACCGGTCATCCTCAATGTCAGCGGCATGTTTCGTGTCTATCAGGGCAGCGTGGTAATAAACTCCGGAGCTTCGCTCGAAGTCTATTTCACCGGGCAGCTTGATATCGGGTATCCAACCGTCGCCGGCGCCGGGATCGACAACAACACCAATGACCCTTCAAAACTAGTCATCGTTGGTACCAGCACCGGAAACACCGTCGGCAGCCACATGATACGAACCCGGCGCCCATTTTGCGGCGTCGTGTACATGCCGAATGCCTACATCACCATGTCGAACTCGACCTTTAGCAATCATCTGTACGGCGCGATATCCGCTAAAAACCTAAATTTCCAAAACACGGTCAATTTCCACTATGACACATCGCTACGCACTGCGGGCGCGATCGGTTCGTTTATCGACGCCCCGTACATGGTTTCCCAGTTGCGCGAGCTGGTCAGTCCGTCAGAGAAAATCACCCTGCCATAAGGCCCGGCGGACACCTTGACGACCGCCCAACGCCCTGATTAACCCCCTGTAGACCACTTTCTTTTGATTTTCGCCAATCGCAACGCCCGGGACAGCCTGCTGATAGAGTTCAATCCCTATCAAATCCTCGCTGCCACCATCGACCGCCCCGACAGCGGTCCGGTGACCATCAAGTCGGCCGTCGAGTTTGACTCGGATGACGATGCCGGGCTGCGGCAATGGCTGGACGCGAACTTCGACAAGGCCAAGTCCTGGGTGCCCTGCATCGCCAGCTTCGCCCCGCCGGAAGCACTCATCCAGCGCGAAAGCCTCCAAGCGCGCCGGTTGAATGAGCCGGACTACCTGGCGGACGTCATCAAGGAACAGTACCGGATCGAAAATCCCGCCGGCTGGAAATTCGCCGCGCTGAACCCGCTCGAAGGCGCCCAGGTCCCGGCCGAAGGCATGGCGCGACCCGCCCTGCTCTGCGGCGTGTCGCACGCCGATGTCCACCAGGTCCAGCAGCGCATGCTCGACCACCGCGTCCTGCCGTATCGCCTCGAGATGAGCCTGCTCCCGCTCTTCGGCGCGATCATGCAGCACAAGGATCGCACGAACGACAAACGCGCGACCGTCGTCGTCGTCGTCGAGCAGGAACACACCATCGCCTACATCCTTGGCAAGGAAGGCGTCAGCACCCCGGGCCCCGTCCGCCACGGTTTTTCCTCGATCGCCCAGGCGGCCTGCAAGGAATTCGGGCTCAAGACGGCCGACGAGGTTCGCGAGCGCCTCCAGCACGCGGATGACGAGCTGTTGCTGCGCGGCAGCAAGTTCGTCCGCGCCATCGGCCGCGAACTCAAGCCGCTGGTCGACTCCTACGAAATGACCACCGGCCAGCCGGTCGGCGAACTTTACTGCGCCTACCTGCCGTCGTCCCTCTCGTGGATCACGGAGCCGCTCGCCCAGGTCGTCGGCCGCGCGCCCTTCTCGATGGATTGCGCGGCGTGGGCCGCGAACGTGAACATCCAGTTCGCCGAGGGCACCACGCCGCCGGCGCAAAACTGGCTGCCGGTCCTGAGCCTCGTCGCCGAGTTGTCCGGCCCGAAGCCGGGCAAGGACCCGAAGGACAACGACGCCTACCAGGGCCCCTGGCACATCGACTGCCGCCTCTCGGGCAATCTCCCGAGCAATGACCTCGTCCGGAGCCGCTTCATGGCCAACGCCATCGCCGGCACCATGGCCGCCGCGGCGTTGATGACGGTCTGCTGGCAGTTGTACGAGAGCAACGCCGTACGCTCGGAGATTTCCTACTGGAACCAGCGCATCTCGGAAAACCAGGCGCAGGCCAACGAACTCAAGGCGCTCACCAAGACCCTCGGTGACCAAACCGCGAAGCTCGACCAGGTCTATTCCCTCGTCGCGAATCCCTATTTGCTCTCGGACCTGGTCATGGCCTTCGGCCGCACGCGCATGGAGCGCATGTCGATCGAAAGCATCAACGGTTTCGCCGGTGGCGTCGTGCTGCGCGGCACGCTGCGTTCGCCGTCGGACCAGGCCACCCACCAGCTGCGCGCCTACGTGGAGACGTTGCGGCGGGACAAGGAACTGGGGGCCATCTTCGGCACGGTCACCATCATGTCGCTGGAACGCCTCGAGGGGGACAACGCCCTGAGCTTCGAGGTCGCCTGCAAGTTGAAGGAGGCGAAACCGTGAACGGGTTCATCCAGCAGGTCGTGGCATTCTTCCGGCGTTACCCGTTCGTTATCGGGGCGAGCGCGCTCGCCGTGCTCCTGTGGGTCGCGAACTACTTCATTCTGCAGCAACGGCTGGAGCTGATCGCCGGCCACCAGACCCTGCAGCGCAACGGCGAGGACATGCTGCAGTCGCTCACCAACCACAGCCGCGTGAGCACGGAGCTGGCCGCCGTCAAGGACGCCCTGACCTTCATCGACCAGCACCTCGTCAACGAGGCGGACCTGCCAGAGAACATGGGCTACTTCTACCAGATCGAGACCGCCAGCCGGCTCCGCCTTCAGGCGTTGAACCAGCTCAGCTCGATGCCGCCGCCGCCCGACCAGGTTTTCAAGACCGTGCCGTTCACCTTCCGCACAACCGGCACTTACCGCCAGGTCCTGCGTTTCCTCCGCGAACTGGAAACCGCGCCGCGGCTCTACAAGGTGCAGACGTATTCCATCACGCAGAGCGGTGCCGCCGCCGCGGCGAGCCGCACCGGCGTCGAGGCGCCGACCGACAGCGCCCCCGCCCTCGTCACCCTGGAAATGACCATCGACGTCCTCGCCCGCCCATGAGCCCGATTCCGTCATTCCCGCTCCGCCGTCTTCTCCTCGCGCTCGCCAGCGCGGGCCTGATGGTCGCGACCGCCAGCAACCTGCTCGCGCAGAACGGTGCGAATTCGGTCGAGATCAAGCGCATCACGGACCGCTACGCGCTGACCCGCTCGCGCATCAGCGCGTTGCTGGACCTGCGCCAGAACCCAGTCCCGCTCCCGGCGAACCCGCCGAATCCGTTCTACCAGCCTGCGCCCGGCCCCGAGGCCCAGCCCACGCCCGGCCCCGAGGCCGACCCGAATGTTCCCCCGGCCGCGGACGAAAGCGACATCGACACCTTGCGCCGGCTCGTCGGCACCCTGAAGATCGGCGGCGTCATCACCCGCAACGGCGTGCCGCACGTCACGATCAACAACGCCGCCTGCAAGGTCGGCGACGTCGTCACCGTCGGCCCGAAGGATCGTCCCATCTACCTCAAGCTCGTCGCGCTCGGCTCCGGCGACCTCACCCTCGGCCTCAACGACGCGACCCTCGTGGTACCGCTGAGGAAGTAGGCGGAGGGGATTGCTGCTGGGAGGGGCTTTACGCCCCGACATTCTGCCGCCTAACCGCAGGTGGTCTTGGATTTGGTGGGAGGGATTTTATATCCCGACTATGTGCGCATGGAACCACGTCCTCCGCGTCCGGGCTATGCCGCCCTCCGGCGATACCGGCGATCGCGCCCTGGCTCGGATTATTTTCTGACCATCAATCTTGCCACCCGCGGACGCGGTTTGGAAATCCCCGCGCTTACGAATGCGGTGATAAACCGATGGGAACAACTGGATGCCCAGGGGTACTGGCGTGTGCGCACCGGCACGGTCATGCCCGACCACCTGCACCTGCTTATTCGACTGGGCGACATCGCGCCCTTGGACGAATGCCTGAAGCGATTTAAAGGCCGGCTGCAATCGGCGCTCCGGTGGCACGGGTTGAAGTGGCAAGAGGGGTACTATGACCACGAGGTCCGTGCTGGCGACGATCCGCTCCCCATCTTCCTCTACATTTACCTTAACCCCTACCGAGCCGAACTTGTGCCCGACACACAAACGTGGCCAGGCTATCGCTGCAGACCTGAAGATTGGGATTGGTTCGGAGCTCTCACCAAGGAATCGGCGCCACAACCGGAATGGTTGCGCTGAGTCGGGGTATAAAACCCCTCCCACCAAAATTCACCGAACCCCCACTCACACCCTCGTCGACTGGTTCGGGTGGGAAGGATTGTGGTGGGAGGGGTTTTACACCCCGACTCTCCCCCCCTCACCCCTCAATCTCCCTCCGCAACTCCGCCAGGAAATCCTGCAGCACTTCCGTTCTCCGTCGCGCTTCTGCTTTTCCGCTCGGGGTCTGCATGGTGTCGGCGAGCTTGAGGAGCTTGGTGTAGAAATGATCCACGCACGCGGCGGCGTCATCCGGCGCGCGCTGCTCGCAAAATGGATCGGAAGCAACGTACAGCGGGCGCCCCATCGCGCCGCCGAGCATGAGGCAGCGCGCGAGGCCCGCGGCGCCGAGCGCGTCCAGCCGGTCGGCGTCCTGCACCACCTGCGCCTCGAGCGTGCGCGGCGGGATGCCCGCGGTGAAACTGTGTGCTTCGATCGCGTGGGCGATGTCCGCCAGCCATTCCTCCGGCCAGCCCCACTCGCGCAGCCAAACGACCGCCTGTGCAGCCGCCATCCGCGACGCCGCCGCGCGCTGCGGGGAATTCTTGGGCACGCTCACGCAATCATGCAGCCACGCCGCCGGCAGCACGACCTCGCGTCGCGCCCCCTCGGCCCGGGTCAGCGCCTCCGCCGACCGCACGACCCGCCGCACATGCTCAAGGTCGTGCGCCGCATCCCCGCCCGCGGCGGCCAGTTTCTCCAAGCTGCGGCGCTCCAGCGCGGCGAAGTCCAATGACATCCCGCGAGCAAAGCAGCCCACCCGCCCCGGTCAATCCGCACCACCAAACCGCGCGCCACCCCGAGCGCGCTTGTAATCCATTATATTACAAGCGCGCCCGGGTTGCCCGTGATCCCAGAAGCCTCGCTGACCCGAAATATCTCCCGGATGCCGCCGGCGGTCTTGCCCCTCGCAGTGTTCACGTGCCTGGACCTACAAGGTCGCAGACATCACGGAGAGATATCCGATCGTCTTCCATGCGTATGATCCGCGCCATTCGCGGGGAGCTCCCGGAGCAGTCAACCGGATCTCCGCTTCGTTCCCTTCGTGACCTTCTGTTAAATCCCAAAAAACCGCCGCCGGGCACGGGGCCGGGCGGCGGTCGCAACACACGAACTTTGAACAAAATTACTTCGGGGCGGGCACGATCGTGACCCGGGACGCACGGTCGGCGCCGAGGTAGGCCTTGGCGAGGGTCGTCAGCTCGGCGGCGGTGATCGCCTCGAGGTCCGGCAGGCGCGTGCGCGCCCAGTCGAGCATCTCCGGCTTCTCCTGCGCGCGGCCGAGCACGTTGGTGCCCCAATAGGCATTCGTGCGCAGGGACTCGCGGGCGGACGTCAACGCGGGCTGCTTCGCGCGGGCGAGCTCGTCGTCCGTCACGCCGTTCTTCGCAAGGTCGTCGGCCACGGTGATGATCAACTCGCGGATCTTGTCCGCCTGCGCGGGCTCGACCACGCAGCCGGCCTGCAGGTAACCGTAGCCGCTGAACGTGTCGCTGGCATTGCTGCCGGCACTCGGGCTGTAGGTCCCGCCGAGTTCCTCGCGGATCTTCACGCGGAGCCGGTCGTTCAACACGCTGGCGAGCATTCCGAGGCGGCGGTTGCGGGAAACATCCTGGCCGTCGGTCGTCGGCCAGTAAACCACCACATTGCCCTTGGGAATTTCGCTCTGGATGGTGTAGGCCTTCGTGAAGGGCTGCGCGGGGAACGCGAGGCGCTTGAGCGCCGACAGGTCGGGCCGGGGGTCGCGGGCCGGGAGGGCGCCGAGCGTTTTCGCCACCGCGGCAGTCGCCGCCTCAAGGTCGAGATCACCCACCAGCGAAACCTCGATCGGGCCGCGCGCGAGCTGCCCGCCGAGCCAGGCCTTCGCCTCGTCGAGGTTGCGGGTGAGCATGACCTCCTTCGCCGGCAGACCAAAACGCGGGTCGCCACCGGCGACCAGATTGGCCACCTCGAGCGACATCGGGCCGTTGGCCGTGTGCGCGAAACCGAGGTAGAGTTGCTCGAGGCCCTTCTGCGCCTGCCGCAGCGCTTCCGGACGCCAACCGGCATCGGTCACCTGGGCGGCCGCGAGTTGCAGCTGGAGGACCAGGTCGGCCGGCGTGGTGTTGCCCGTCAGCACGAACGCCTCGGAGGCGGGCGCAAACTGCAGCCCGACGTTATGGCCGGCGAAGATGCGGCGCAGCTCATCGACCGAGTGCTTGCCAAGGCCGCCGGCGTTGAACGTGCCGCCGGTGATGGCCGCGAGGCCGCGCTGGTTGGCGGGCTCGGTGATGGCGCCATGGCCGGCGCGCACGCTGACCCGGATGCGACCGGCCTCGAAGTCGGTCTTCTTCAGGTTGAGTTTCACACCGTTGGCGAAGCCCACGAGCTCGACGTCGAGGTCGGCAACATGCTCGCGCTTCACGACCTGGCCGGCCGGACCCCAATCGGCGTAACCCCACACCGCCTCGGCCTGGGCGGCGGCGGCGGCGACGGACGTCGCCGCGGACTTGGCATACGCCGCGGCGATCACCGTGTTGGCGTCGCCGGTGATCTGGGCGTTGCCCGTGACCATGACATACACCCCGGGCGCGGTGAACGCCGCGCGCAGGGCGTTGAGGCAATCCTCAGTCGTCACGCGCTCGAGGGCCGGACGGTAGAGGGCGCGCTCCGCCTCCGGGTGCGTGAACACGTCCTCGCTCATGTAGGTGCCTGCGATGCGGTCCGCCAGCGGCGCGGAGCGGCGAGTCGGCGCCATGCGGACCGCCTGGTCGAGGTTGTTGAGGTAGGTGGCGACGACTTCCTTCAGTTCGGTCGCCTGGAAGCCGTGCTCCAGCGCGCGGCGGAGCTCCTGTTCACCGACGGCCAGCGCCTGCGGCCATTGCTCGGGCTTGCAGGTGACGCCGACCTCGGCCTCGCGGAGGAATTTGAAACTGTCCCCCACCGAGGCGCTGGCGCTGCTGAACGGCGCGCCTTCCTTCTTGGCCAGCTCGCTGAACCGCCGGTTCAACATCGCGATCGCCAGCGAACGCGGCAGCTCCTTCAGGCGCGTGGCGGCGGTGTCCGGCTCGTTCGGGTAGGGCTGCACGCGCGAGATGTTGACGCTGGTCGCGGGCGCCTCGGGCTCCGCGTGGAAATAGGTCCGGACGCCCGTCACCGCCGGCACCGCGCCGAGCACGGGTTCGGGCAAAGCGGGCGCGCGGGCGGCCAGCGGGCTGAACGTCGCGCGGATCTGGGCCTCGACTTTGGCGGGGTCGAAGTCGCCCACCGCCACGACGACCAGTTTCTCGGGGCGATACCACGCGTTCCAGAAGTCGACGAAGCGCTCGCGCGGCGCCTTTTCAATCACCTCGGGCAGGCCGATGGGGATGCGCTTCGGGAGCAGCGTTTCGCCCAGCATGAACTCGAACTGGGCGACAAAGGTGCGGAAGCCGACGTTATCGCGCGCGCGCTTTTCGCTCAGGATGATGCCGCGCTCCTTGTCGATTTCGTTCGGCAACAGGAGGAGGCCGCCCGCGTAGTCGGCGAAGACCCGGAAGCCTTCGGCCAGCGTGGGCTCGTCGGTCTTGGGCAGCTCGAGCAGGTATTGTGTGCGGTCGAAGTTCGTGAAGGCGTTGGTGTCGCCGCCGAAGCTCATGCCCATGCGCTGGAAGAACTCGACCAGCGTGCCCGGCGCGTAGTGCGTGCTTCCGTTGAAGGCCATGTGCTCGAGGAAGTGCGCCAGGCCGCGCTGGTCCTCGCGCTCATGGAGCGAGCCGGCCTCGATGACCAGGCGCAACGCGGCGCGGCCCTGCGGTTCCTTGTTGGGGTAGACCACGTAGCGGACGCCATTGGGCAGCTGGCCGAAGCGCGCCGCCGGGTCGGCCGGGAGGTCGCTGGTCTCGTGGGGAAAGGACGGGGCGGCGGCGAGCCGGACGGTGAGGAACAGGGCGGTGAAAAAAAAGAGTCGGGAAGTCATAGGGAGAATCGATGATAGCGAAAAACCAGCCCGGGCCTATGGGCCATGTGGCCTAAAATCAGGCTGGCAAAAGAGGGAGCGGCCGGTTCCCCGGCAAGGGGGTCGGGGCGTAAAGCCCCTCCCACTTGCCTTCCTTCCACCGGCCGCCTTGCCCTCACTCCATCAGGCGCTTGAGCGCGGCCTCGAGCTTGTCGCCGTGCGTCTCGGTGGTGACGAGGAGCCCGTTGCGGTCGAGGAGGAAAGTGGCCGGGATGCTGCGGATGTTGTATTTCACCCCGAACGGATTCCGGCCGGGGCCGTCGTGGAACCAGTGGGGCCAATCAAGCTTCTCGTCGGCGATGAACTTAACGAGCTTCGCGCGATCGGGCAGCCGGTCGAAGGAGATGCCGAGGACGACGAAACCCTTGGGCCCCCACTTCGCGAGGGCCGCCTTCACGTAGGGCAGCTCCTTGATGCAAGGCACGCACCAGGTCGCCCAGCAGTCGATGAGCACCACCTTGCCGCGGTAGTCGGCGAGATCCACCTTGGTGCCGTCGGTCGCGGTGAACGTGAGCTCCATCGGGGTCGTCCGGAGCCGGAAAATCGCGAGCTGGCCCTCGCCATACTTGGCGAGGTCCTCGCTGTCCTTGGTGGCGGCGAGCCGCTCCAGGTGGGCGCCGACGGCGTCCGGCTGCTGCTGCTCGAGCTGGCGCACGTATTCCTGCTCGAGAAAGGTGCGGTAGGAGGATGCCGGCACCCGCGCGGTGATGGCCTCGATGCGCTGGCGCAAGGCGCCGAGATCGGCACGACCGGTGGCGTCGACCTGGATCGCGATGTCATTCTTGGCGGCGACCCACTGGAGGCCGGCCCAGACGTTGTCGGGCCAGGTCTTGCGCCCGAGCACGTCGCTGACCGCGGCCCGCAGGTGTTGCTGCCAGGCCGGCCGCTGGCCGGCGGAGCGCGGATCCTCGCCCATCCAGCCGCCGAAGCTCGAGAGGTTGAAAAGGATGCCGCCCACGCGGCGTTCCTCGGGGAATTTCTCGAAGAACTCGAAGGCCTTGCCGGTCACGAGGTCGAAGTTGACGCCGTCGCGGCCGGTGTCGCGGCTGCCCATCCCGCGGGCATGTTCGGACCAGATGGCAGTGGCGACGGGATCGAGCACCGGGCGGGCGTCCTGGGCGGACAGGAGGCCGCCGCCGAGCGCGAGCAGCAGAACGAGGATGGAGCGGGTGGGCATAAGGAAAAGGGGGAAGCGACCGGATGGCCGGCCGCTTCCGGAGGGGGTTGGGTTACAGGCTCTTCTTCACCGACAAGGTGACGTAACGCTGGCGGGGATCCTCGAAGCGGCTGTAGGGGCTGTAGACGTCGGTGCGGAACTCAGGCTCCTTGTTGAAGACGTTGCGGACGCTCAGCGTCCACTTCGTCGCATTGAACCAGCGCCGCCAGTTCCCCTGGTAGTGGCCCGGGGCGATGTCGTAGGAAACCTGCGCATCCCACAGCGTGGCGGACGGGATCTTGGCGCCATCGAGGCCGTTGGCCGTCGGGAAGACCAGGCTGGGCGTCGTCGTGGAGGTCTGGTGGGAATCGATGTAGGTGGTGGTGATGCCGCCGGTCCAGCGCCCGCGCTCGAGGAACACCGAGCCTGTGCCGCGCCATTCGAGCGGGCTGCTGGCGGTGGTGCCGGTGGTGCCGACCCGCTCGACGATCGGGTTGATCGGCAGGATCTGGTCGCGGAAGGAGTCGGTCCAGGTCACGGACGCGAGCGTCGTGAGCTTGGTGCCGGCGGCGAGCTCGCGGGTGTAGCGCAGCTTGGCATCGATGCCGGTGGTCTTGGTGAAGCCGACGTTGATCGGGCGGTAGTCGATCGAGGTCACCACGCCGAGCCAGCCGGCGGCGAGGTCGGCGGGCGACGGCGCCGCGCGCACAATGCGGCCGGGATAGGACTCGGGCGAGGCCAGGACGACCGACGGGCCGGCGGGGATGAGGATCGCATCCACCTTCTCGATCTCCCAGAGATCTAGGGTGAGCGTCAACCCCGGCAGCACCCGGGGCGTGAGGATGATGCCATAGTTCCAGGAGGTGGAGAGTTCGGGCTTGAGCGCCGGGTTGCCGCCGGAGATTTCCTCGTGCGGATAGTTGTAGGTGAGGTTGCCGCGGGCCGGGTCGGTGAAGGGCGTGATGGCCGCGGGGTTCGAGCGCGGGCTCTCGTAGTTGGACTGGTCGGGCGGGAAGAAGCCCTCGGCATACGACACGCGGAAGGCGACATCCTTGGTCGGGGCGACGCGCAGCGCGACCATGGGGCTCGTCGCGGCGGTGGAGTCATCGGTGTTTTCCCAGCGCACGGCGGCGTTCAGCTCGGCGGACTCGATCGGGAGCGGGCGCCACTTCGCACCGACGAGCGGGACCACCGTCTCGAGGAAGGCGGACTCGGTGCGGCGGCTCTGGTTCGCGGTGCTGTCGCTCGGCCCGATGATGCCGGTCGGAATCGCCGCGCGGATGGCCTCGCTCACGCGGACGGTGGCGTTCGTGCGATACTTGCTCCAGATGATCTCCGCGCCGGGCGACACGGTAAGCGGTCCGGCCGGAAGCTCGAACAGCTGGCCCACCGCGCGCAGGTTCAGCTGCGTGAGGCCGTTGTAATAGGTGAACTCGCGCCGGTATTCGAGATAGTCCGCCATCACGTCGCCGCGCGGGAAGACGTTGTGGTCGGCGAGCGGATTATAGAGGGCGCGGCGCTGGGCCTGGGTCAGCGTGCCGACCGCGGCGCTGGACACGAAGGTGTTGAGGTTCTGCCCGGTGTTGATGCCCGTGGAGTGGCTGCGGCCGTATTCGGCGGTGCCGTCGAGCGTCCATTCCCACTTGTCGTTGACCCGGCCCTTGACGCCGAGCAGCGCGCGCGCGCCCTGGCGCTCCTGGAAGAGCGACGGATCCGGCAGGTCGAGCGGGTCGTAGTAGACGACGACGGGCACGCCGACAAACCCCGGCGTGACGCCGGTGCGGAACGGATTCAGCGGATCCGTGGCCGTGAGGCTCATGGTCGAGAGGTTCATCGGGAACGAGAATTCCGAGCGGAAATAGGTCACGCCGGCCTCGGCATACATCGAGAGCTTGTCCTTCACGAACTCGTGCTCGAGCTGGGAGGTGAGGGAGTAGCGGTCCTCCGGGCGGTAGATGATCGACCGGTTGTAGCGGTTGCCGAGGTTGGCCTGGCCGGCCCCCGCCACGAACGAGCTGGGCGTGAGCCCCGTGCCGTCCTGGTTGGCCGGAATCGCGGCGTAGCGCGCGCCCGTCACGCCCGGGATCGGCAGGGTGCCGGTCGCGGAGTTGATCAGAATCGTGCCCGGCGTGCCGTTGAAGGCCTGGAGGATGTATTGCTCATAGGCCGAGCGGCCGCCGACGAGCGCGGTGGTGTTGGCCGGGTAGCGCTTGAGGAGGTTGTCGAGGTAGTTGCGGTCGCTGTTGTAGAGCGGCGCGCTGTGCTGGTAGTCGACCGTGAGGGAAAGCTGCGTGCGGCCCTCGTTGAAGGTGCGGCCCTCGAAGTAGGTCAATTGGAAGCGCTCCGCGCCGCCGTCGGTGCTCGTGCCGCCGGTGACGGTAAGGTCGCGGCCGGTGTAATCGCGGCGCAGGATGATGTTGATCGCGCCGCCGATGGCGCCGCCGCCGTAGATCGCGGAAGCCGACGACGGCAGGATCTCGATGCGCTCGATCGCGGCCATCGGGATGCGGTTGAGGTCGGGTCCGGCGGTGAGATTGCCACGCTGCAGGCGGCGACCGTTGACGAGGATCGTGGTCTGCAGCGAGGAGAAGCCGCGGAGCTTCACCTCGGAGTTCTGGTAGGTCGCACCACCGGCGAAGGCGGGGTTCATCGCCGCGCCCTGCAGCGACTGGCTGCCGTAGTCGCTCGTCTGGCCGACCACGCGGAAGAGTTCCTCCAAGGAGGTCACACCCATCCGGTCGATGTCGACGCGGTTGATGACATCGTAAGCCAGCGCGCCGTCCTCGCTCGTATTAAAGATGCTCTGGTTGACGGGACCGCTGATGCGGATGCCCTGCACCTCGTATTTTTCAAGCTCGAGGGCGCCGCTGTCACTCCTCGCCGGCTTTCCCGGGCGGTCGCCTGGCTCCATCTGCGCCGCCCGCTGGTCGTTTGGGCCGGCCTCCCTCCGGACGGCCAGCGCGCCGGTGCGTTCGTCCTGCACGGCGACGAGGCCGGTGCGGGCCAGCATGGCGTCGAGGGCCTCGCGGGCCGCATACTCGCCCTTGACCGCGTGGGTCTGGACCCCGCGCACCTGGTCAACCGGGTAGACGATCTGCACGCCCGACTGCTGCGAGTAGGCCTTGAGCGTCTGGGCGGCGTCCCCGGCCCCGAGATCGAAGGATTTTTTCTCCGCGGCGGCGGCGGCCGGCAGCGTGAGCAACGATAACACGAAAACGCCCGCGGCGAGAGACCGCAGACGGGAGAGGGCCCGGACGAACGATTTGATCATGATTTGGCGAGAGGTGTGACCAGCAGACGAACCAACCGGAAGCTTCCATTAGTCAAATCCTGGAAAAAGATTTGGGACCGACCACCTTATGACACATTCCACGGTTCGTCATGCAAGGGGAACGAGTTGTCAGCCCCGGCCTTGACGAAAGCTGGATTGCTTCGTGGCTTCGCACCTCGCAATGGCCGGGCCAGTTCATCGGGCGATTGGCACAAGGCCCTCCCGCCCTCAAGCCCCATCCCGGTCCGCCGGCAAGCGGCGCCCCCAGATATCTTCCGCTCACTGCGCCGGGCGCAGGATGATCTCGTTGCCGTGGCGGAAGGCGCGAATCCCGAAGGTCGATTCCAGCAGGCGCACGAAGCCCTCGATGTTGTCCGCCCGGAAATTGCCGCCCACGAGGAGGGCGGCCGTCTCCGCATTGGCCACCGAGAGTTTCGTCCGGTTGTAACGGTTGAACTCCGCCACCACGTCGCCGAGCGGGAGATCCTCGAATTCCAAACGCATGCCCTGCCAGGCCAGCGCGCGCTCGATCTCGGCGGGCGTGACGTCCTGCACTTGGAGCGGGCCGGTCGGCGCGGCCAGCTCGATGACCGTGCGCTGGCCGGCGGTCAGCAGGAGCGGGGCGGGGGCCGGCCGTTGCGTCTCGGGGAGAGGTCCGCCCCCCCCCTGCTCCCCGCTCCCCGCTCCCTGCCCGTCCACCTGCACCCTGCCCTCGGTCACGAGCACGGAAAGTTCCTGCGCGCCCAGCGACATGCTGAAGGCCGTGCCAACGGCCCGCACCGCCACGGCATCCGCGCTGACGATGAACGGCCGGTCGGGATTTTTCGCGACGGTGAAATGCGCCTCGCCCGCCAGCAGCCGCACGCGGCGCTCACCCGGGGTGAACTGAACGTCGATCCTCGCCCCGCGGTTGAGCTCCACGATCGATCCGTCCGTCAGCGCCATCTTTTCCGGTCCGGGGTGCACGATCGCCTCCCGGCGCACCGGCGCGGAGCCGGCGCGGCCCGGCAGCCAGACATAAAAGGCCATGCCGATCGCCGCCGCCGCGGCCAGCGCGGTGGACAGCCAGTAAAGCCGGGAATGGCGCCACGGCGCCAGCAGGTCGGGATTGGGGATCTTGCTGTGCGCCGGCCGCCACTGCTCCAGCTTGTTGAGCGTCGCCCACACGCGTTCCAGCTGCACGATGGCCCGACCGTGCAGCGGATCGGCATAAAGCCACTCGAGGTAGGCGTCCTGCTCCGCCGCCGTCAGACCGCGGTCGCGCCGGGACAGCCAGACTGACGCGGCGTCCTGGATTTCCTCGGAAACAATTCCTTCGTGGGTGGACATGGGGTAAGTCAGGGCAGGCCGAAGCGCGCGAGAAACACGGCGCACTTGCGCATGCCGGTGGCGACCTGCGCCTCGACGGTGTGCTCGGCGATGCCGAGCCGGGCAGCGATCTCCTTCTGGGACAGCCCGTAGATCTTCCGCAGGGTGAGCACCTGGCGGCAGCGGTCGGGCAGTGACTGGATGGCTTTGGTCAAGATTTCGAGTTCCTGGTTCCGGGCGGCCGTGTCGGCCGCGGTGGGGTTATCCTCATAGACGGGCAGGTCGGCGATTTCCGCTACCGGCTCGAGGGTGACAATCTGACGGCGCCGCAGCTCGTCGAGGGCCAGGTGGCGCGCGGTGGTGAAGAGCAAGGCCTTGGGCGACCGCACCGGACCGGCCTGATGGGCCTGCCAGACCCGGGTCAACGACTCCTGCGCCAGGTTGTCCGGATCCGTCAGAGCGGGATACCTGCCGCGCAGCCAAGCCCGCAGCTCGGCGGCAAGTGGTTGCACCTCCGCGGCAAACCAACCGTTGGAATCTGGATTTTCGGGCAACACGACCGCCCTAACCTCTCTGCCTCCGTTCGCGCCGAGTCGAGGCCATTTCCGCGCCTCACCCCCCGGCGAAAGCCATGGTCATTTCCTTAACGGAAAAGCCGCGGCCCTCCGTCCCTAGGCCGGCCGACGGGATTCCCCCTCGCGCCGGCTTGCTCTGTTTGGACTATAGCCCGCCGGTCGATAAGCTGCTAGGGTGTGATCCCGCCTCCCCCTTCATGTCCCCACCCTCTGCCGCCCAATCCGTCCCGGAAATTTTTTCGCTCATCGGCCGCACGCCGCTGCTGCCGCTGCGCTTCGGGGCGGAGGGCCTGACCATCTACGCCAAGGCCGAGTTCACCAACCCGAGCGGTTCCATCAAGGACCGGCTGGCCCTTTCGATCCTGCTCGATGCCCGCAACCGCGGCCTGCTCCGGCCGGACTCCGTCATCCTGGAGTGCACCAGCGGCAACACCGGCATCTCCCTCGCCATGGTGGGCACCGCCCTGGGTTATCGCGTCAGGATCCTCATGTCCGAGAACGCCAGCGTGGAACGCCGCCACCTCATGCGGCACCTCGGCGCCGAGATCGAACTGTTCAGGCCCGTGCGCGGCTACCTCACCGGCATCGAGCTGAGCCGGAGGCAGGCGGCGGCCGACCCGCGGATCTTCCTGCCGCGCCAGTTTGAAAACCCCCTCAACGCCCTCGACCACGAGGAACACACCGGCCCGGAGATCATCGCCCAGATGAAAACCGTGGACGCCTTCGTCAGCGGCTACGGCACCGGCGGCACGCTGACCGGCTGCGGCCGGGCGTTGAAACGCCACCACCCCGCCGTGCAGATCGTGGCGATGGAGCCCGCCGAGGCCGCGATGCTTTCCGGCGAGTCGCCCTGCTGCCACAGCATCGAGGGCGTCGCCGGCGGCTATGTGCCGCCGCTGCTCGACAAGCAGGTGATCGACGAGGTCGTGAAGGTGCCGAGCGGCGCGGCCCTCGTCATGACCCGCCGCCTCGCGCGCGAATTCGGCCTGCTCGTCGGCACGTCCTCGGGCGCGAACGTCTGGGCGGCGTTGCAGGTGGCCCGCCGGCTGGGCGGGTCCGCGCGCGTCGCGACGATCCTCTGCGACCGCGCCGAGCGCTACTACTCCACCAGCTTGTTCGGCCCCGCGGCGGCGGACCAACCCGCGGACCCCGAAGTGTCCTTCGCGACCGGCATTTGAAATAAACCCCTTCCGCTCTACTCTTACTCCTCCCATGCGATTCTTCCGCCGTCTGCCCTTGCTTGGTCTCTTCATCG
This sequence comes from Lacunisphaera sp., assembly GCA_044224295.1. GTDB lineage: Bacteria > Verrucomicrobiota > Verrucomicrobiia > Opitutales > Opitutaceae > Lacunisphaera. The sequence goes on from JBGAKQ010000004.1 coordinate 256,806, forward strand.
CGCCGCTGCTGGCGCTCGCCGCGGAATCGTCCGCCGTCAAGAAAGGGTCGGTCACGGCGCAACTCGTCACCGACGCGGCCGCCGTCGTCCCCGGCCAGCCGTTCACGGTCGCGCTGCGGCTGAAGCACGATCCGCATTGGCACAGTTATTGGATTGCGCCGGGCACCGGTTACCCGACGTCACTCACCTGGACATTGCCGGAGGGCTTCAAGGCCGGTGACATCCAGTGGCCCACGCCGCACATCGTGCGAGACTCCTCCGGCAAAATCACGGGCAACGGCTACGAGGGCGAAGCCTTCCTGCTGGTCGAGATCACGCCGCCGGCTTCGGTGACCGCGGGCAGCTCGGTGAAACTGAAGGCGGTCGCCGAGTGGCTGATGTGCGAAACGGTCTGCATGCCCGGTGACGCCGAACTTTCTTTCACCATACCCGTCGGTGCGGCCGCCAGCGATGCGAAGTGGCAGGGTCCGCTCGCGCAGGCACGCGCGCAGCTGCCGGTACCGGCGGACGGCTGGGACATCTCGGCGTCGCACGACGGCGCCAAGCTCACGCTGCGCCTCGCGCCGAAAGCCGGCACCACCCATCAACCCACCGAACTGCACTTTTTCGCGGCAGATGGATTCAACGATTACGCGCAACCCCAGGAAGTCCGCGCGGAAAAAGGCGGCTGGGTGATCGAGTCCCCGCTCGACGCGGCCGCGGACAAAAAGACCCCGCGCCTGGTCGGCGTGCTCGCTTCCGCCAACGGCTGGGCCACGGGCTCGGGCTACCGGGGACTGACGGTTGACGTGCCGTTTCAGAAGGCGGGCACCCCGACCAACGTCCAACCTTCAACAGCCAACACCCAACCTCCGGCCGCCGATCCTTCCCAAAAACCTTCGCCAGGAGGTTCTCAGGTTTCAGGTTTCAGGTCTCAGGTTTCGCCGCCCAGCTCTTTGATTGGAACCCTGCTTCTCGCGCTCATGGGCGGCTTGGTCCTCAACCTCATGCCGTGCGTGTTCCCGGTGTTGGGGATCAAGATCCTTGGCTTCGTCAATCAGTCCGGCAGCGACAAGTCCAAGGTCGTCACCCACGGGCTCGTGTTTGCCGCGGGCGTGATCCTTTCCTTCTGGGCGCTGGCCGGGGCGCTGCTCGCGCTGCGCGCGGGCGGGGCGCAGCTGGGCTGGGGCTTTCAACTGCAGTCGCCGGCCTTCGTGTTCGGCATGGCAACGTTCCTCCTGATCTTTGCGCTGAATTTGAGCGGCCTGTTCGAAGTCGGCCTCGCGGCGACCGGCGTCGGCGGCAGCCTGCAGATGAAGGAAGGCTACGCGGGTTCTTTCTTCACCGGCGCGCTCGCGGTCTTGGTCGCCACGCCCTGCAGCGCGCCATTCCTCGCGCCCGCGCTCGGCGCCGCCCTGTCGCTGTCGGCGTTGGAATCCTTCCTCGTGTTCACCGCGATCGCCGTCGGCCTCGCCCTGCCCTACCTGCTGCTGTCGATCTTTCCGCAGGCGATCAAGATGCTGCCGCGGCCGGGCGCGTGGATGGAGACGTTCAAGCAACTCATGGCGTTCCCGCTCTACGCGACGGTCGGCTGGCTGCTGTGGGTGCTCGCGGGCCAGACGAAGGACGACGACAATGCCCTGCTCTTTATCGCATTCGGTTTCGTGCTCGTGGCCATGGCGGCGTGGGCCTACGGCCGCTTCGGCCAGGCGCATGGCAAACCGGGCAAACAACTTTTTGGCCGCATTGCCGCGGTGGCGTTGCTGGCGGCCGGCCTGACGACCGGCTGGCCGAAGAGCGCGCCCGCCGCCCCGACCGATGGCAGCTACCAGGTCACCTGGGAGAAATGGAGCCCCGAAGCCGTGGCCGCCGCGCAAGCCGCGGGCCGCACGGTGTACGTGGATTTCACGGCGCGCTGGTGCGCGACGTGCCAGACGAACAAGGCCACGGTGTTTCACTCCGATGCGGTGCTCGCCCAACTGCAGCAGAAAAACGTGCTGTTGCTGAAGGCCGACTGGACCAATCGCGACCCGAAGATCACCGCGGAGCTGGCGAAGTGGAACCGCTCCGCCGTGCCGTTCAACCTGATCTACGGCCCGGCCAAGCCCGACCCGATCGTGCTGCCCGAGTTGCTGACGCCCGGCACCGTCATCGAAAACCTGGCACTGGCCGGTGCGAAGTAAGCGCAGGGCGCCCGGGCGGAATTCGGCTCGCAATCGGCCGATGCCGTCCGGCGGTCTGTAAGAATTCCGTGAAGCTGCTTCCGGGCGAGGCCCGGGGACTAGGCGGGAAGCACATTCGGGGCTATCGTGCGCCCGTTCGATGCCCATGAACCTGCCCGAACACCCTCTCCGCATTTTGTTGGTGGAAGACCACGTCGCCACCGTCAGCGCACTGACCAAGGCGCTCCTGCGCCAGGGTTTTGCGGTGGCCTCCGCGACCAGCGCTGGCGCCGCCTGGGAGGCCGCACTGCGCCAGCCGTTCGACCTGCTCATCACGGAAATCGGCCTGCCGCAGAAAAACGGCTGGGAACTCTTTCGCGAACTGCGACGACTGCGGCCGGAACTCGTGGCGATCGCGGTCACCGCCTACGCCTACCCGGAGGACGTGCAGCGTTCCAAGGACGTCGGCTTTGAAATCCACCTGACCAAGCCCGCAACGTTCCAGCAGGTCCTGGGGGCAATCCACCAGCTATTTCCGAATGCAAAAGCCGGCGCGAACGCGGATCAATCCCGGCAACCCGTGATGCCGGCGACGCCCTCGAGACCGCGGGTGTTGCGCGTCCTTTATCTCGAAGACGACGAGCGTGACGTGGAATTGCTCCAACTCACGTGCCAAAGGCATGACCCCGACTGCGAGATTACCCCGGCCACCGACCGGGAGGGATTCCGGCGCGCCCTTCAGAGCGGGTTTTTCGACGGGATCGTCTCGGATTCCAGCGTGCACGATTTGTCCGGCCCCGAAGCGGTCAAGCTCGCCCGCAAATTGGCACCCGGCCGGCCGTATGTGTTCCTCTGTGGGATGATGGATCCGGTGAAACAACTGGCGCTGGTGCGCGCCAATCCGGACGGCATCTTCTCCAAGGACCGCGCGGAGGACCCGGCCTTGGCCATCAATCTGATCCGGAAAATGAACGAATACCGGCATCCACCCCGCGGACCGGTCGCCTGAAGGCAAACGGGCCGTCGGTCGGCATCCGGCACTCCACCAGCAATCAGTTTCCCGCGAGCGCGAGCTGCGCGTCGAACCTCGCCGCCCGGCGCGCGGGAATCAGGCTGGCCAGCTGGGTCAACGTCAGCACGAGGGTCATCACCGCGAGGTAGGGCCAGACCGGCGAGGCATCGAAGCCGGTCAACTGGGACTGAGCCGCCCGTGCGCCAAACCATGCCAACCCCAACCCAATCAGGACGCCACCCGCCGCCAGGCGGGCATTTTGCCAAAGCACCAGCCGCAGGACCCCGCCCCGGGACGCACCGAGGGCGGCGCGAATCGCGAGTTCCTTGCGTCGATTCGCCACGAGCTGGCTCATCACCCCGTAGCTACCGAGGGCGGTGATGCCGACGGCCATGACAGCGAAAACTCCCAGCAGGACGATCTGCAGCCGCGGCAGGGCATTGGCTTGCCATGCCAGGGTGTCGAGCGAGTTCAGGTTGTACGCGGCAACGCCCGGGTCGACCGTGCGGAGTGCCCGGCGTCCCGCCGCGAGCGTGTCCTCAATCGAACCACGCCCTTGAAGCACAATCCAGGCGCGCCGCATGGACTGCTGCTCCCAGGGGATGTACACGGTTTCCCCCACGGGAGCGTTTGCGCCGGCGTCGATCACGTTCCCAACCACGCCCACGACCTCGACGATGGGCGGCAAGCCCCCGGCGGTGGAGACGCGCTTCAGCTTTTTGCCGAGCGGATTTTCACCCGGCCAGTACTTCTCCGCCAATGCCTGGCTGACGACCGCCACCTGGGGTTTGTCCGCCGTGTCCCGCGCGTCAATCATCCGACCAGCCAGCAATGGAATCCCCAGCGCGGCGTGATAACCGGGAGTCGACCGCCGCAGGTGGAAGACGACCGGGTCCGGCGCGAAATCACCGCCCGCCCGCTGTGGGTAGAAGGCGCCGCCCCATTGCCCGTCGCCGACGGGAATCGTTGCACCCACCGCGTGGCGGATCAGCGCCGGTTCCCGCTCCAGCGCCTGTTCCAACGCACGCACGAATTGGCCCCGGGCCCCGGGCGCGGCGTAGGCCGGCTCCGGAAACTGAAACTGCATCACGGCCCGCCCCGCCGGGTCGAAGCCCAGGGGCACTTGGCTGAGCTTGCGAAAGCCCACGCCAGCCAGCGCGGCGGCCACCAGGATGATCACCGACACGGCCGTCTGCACGACCACCATCGCCTGCTGCCACCGCAGGGCGCCGCGTCCGAGGCTCGCGCCGCGCGACTCGCTGCGCAGCGCCTCGGTGAAGGCCACCGATCGTGACTGCCACGCCGGCAGCAACCCGGCGAGAAACGCCATGCCCAGGACCTGCCCGGCGCCAAAACCCATGGTGCCCCCGTCAAGCTCGAGGCGGTCAAGAAAACCCGCCAAGGCCGGGTTGGGATTCAATCGCTGCAAAGCCGGCAGCGCCAGCTGGGCGAGCAGCAGGCCCAGGACGCCACCCACGGAAACGAGGGCAAGGCTTTGCGTCAGGAACTGGCGCACGAGCCGCCACGCGCTCGCTCCGAGCGCCAGCCGCACGGCCGTCTCCCGTTGGCGCTCGGCGGCCCACGCCATCAAGAGAGACGCGAGATTCGCGATGGCGAGCACGAGCAACACCCCGGCGCCGACCTGGACGACCACCAGGGTGCGATCCGCCCCGGCGAGCACGTTCGCCCGCAACGACTGCGTGGTCCACCCCCACTCCCGGTTGAGCGGATCCATTTCCCGCGCCCGCTTCGTGAAGGCGCCGAGTTCCGCGTTCGCCGCGGCGGCCGTCACCCCCGGCGCGAGCCGCGCATACGTCACCAACTGGCGGGCCCCGACAATCGCGGTCCACTGGTTCGCCGGCAGATCGAAGGGCATCCAGACGTCCGTGCCGGGCTGTTGGGAAAATCCGGGTGGCGCCACCCCCACGATCGTGACCGGCTCCCCGTTGAAACGCACGGTCCGGCCGACGACGTCCGGCGAACCGGCAAAGCCGCTCTGCCACAACGCGTGGCTGATGACCGCGACGGGGGCCGCGCCGGGACCTTCTTCCCGCGCGTGGAGGAACCGACCCGCGGCCGGCTGCAGCCGCATGACCTCAAAAAAATCCGCCGTCACGCGCATGCCGCGCAGCCGGCGGGTGTCCTCCGCCTGCTGCCAGTTGACGTCGGTCTGGAGACTCGTCGCGAGCGACGCGAAGGAATGCGTGGTTTCGCGCAGCAGCTTGAAGTTCGGATACGCATCGTTGAAGTTGACGGCGCCCCGGCCCGGCAGCTCCTTGGTGGTCCAGACGTTGACCACCCGGTCCGAATCGGGGATCGCCAGGTTCGCAAACACAAACGCCTTCATCACGGCGAACACCGCGGTGTTCGCCCCCAGGGCGAGCGCCATCGTCAGGACGATCACCGCGAACGCCGCGCGTCGCCGGGAAAAAAACCGCAGGGCACTTTGCACATCGAGGAGGAGTGAGTTCATGGGGTTCGAGGACTCCAGCTTACCGGAAACCAAGCCGGCGGAGCAGACACAGACCCCGTCGGATCGGCCAGACACACGAAATTCGTTGCGACGAAACTGCGATTTGGCGGGGCGAGCTCCCCAAAGCGCCCACCTGGTCCCCCCGCCAGCCGCGCCTGCACCCTGCGCTTCGTGGTGGCGACCAAACTCACGACCACCGCAAATGCGATCCTGCATTAGGGAGTGTTTTCAAACCTCAGGGAACAGTAGAAGCAATAAAAGATCATAGCGTGGACCATGACATTTACATCACGGCTGGAGTTGCCGGAGCCGCTGTGGGCTCGGCTAAAAAAATTAAGGTAAGCGGTCGCGGAACACGGCGAGGGCAGATTGGCACAGTGGAGGCCGACCGCCGAAGGATGATCGGCTTATGGTCACGGCGATCTGGTATGTCTTGCGCACGGGGTGCCCGTGGCGCGATGTGCCTGGTCTCTTCGGACCGTGGAGTTCGATTTACACCCGATGGCGACGGTGGTGTGCGAGCGGATTGTGGGCCCGGCTGCTGGCCACACTGGCGCGGGGAGCACGTGGGGCCCTCCGCCACGTGGATTGTTCGCATATCAAGGTCCATCACCACGGCACCAATCCCTGCGGCGGCCAGGCCCAGCAGGCGATTGGGCGCAGCAAGGGCGGGATCAACACCAAGCTGGCGGCCGTCGTGGATGCCTATGGCCGGGCCGTGGCGCTGTGTCTGGCCCCAGGCAATCGTCACGACCTCAAAGCCATCCAGCCGCTGGTGCCGACGCTTGGCCGCAAGCGCTTCGTCGGCGACAAAGGCTTCGATGCGGGCAACTTTCGGGCCCAACTGCAGCGGCAGCGGACCCGGGCTTGCATTGCCTGGCTGCGCTGCCGACGCCGGCCTATGCCTTTCCATCGCGGCTACTACCGCCGTCGCCACCGGGTCGAAAACTTCTTCGCTCGTCTCAAACGCTTCCGTCGCGTGGCCACTCGCTACGACAAGCTCGCCCTCACCTTCCTCGGCTTCGTGCAATTCGCCGCAGTCTTGGATTGGCTCACTCATGAGGTTTGAAAACACTCCCTAGTCCTAAAATGCGCCGGTCAACCCAGTCACAGAGGGCGGAAGAGTCCAAACAGAGTCGGTGCAGGCAATTCGCGGATTTTCCGGCTTCAGCTTCCTGCGTTCCTTTGGTTTGCCCCTGTGCCCGCTGTGTCGAACTGCGGAATTCTGGATCGTACCCCTTCGAGGTGTTGTGGCGCAGGGTCAAGGATCTGCTCGCGGACAACCCGTCACCAGAAAAGGTGCGACTCCGTGCCAGCCGCCGCCTGCCAACTAGAGCGCGATTTCCCGGCGTTCCTCCGCCGAGCGCACGACGGCCAGCGCCAGGTCGAGGGTCTTGGCCCCCTCGCGGATCGGCGTGCGCGTGGGACCGCCGGTTTCGATGGCGTTGAACAGGTCGAGCATCTGCTCGCGCCGGAAATCCCGATCCGAGGCCACGTCGATCGGCGTCTCGCCGGGGGCGTCCGTCGGCGTGAACGTCGCGTGGTTGGGCCCAGTGAAGTCGGCGGTCATCCGCTGCGCGACGACGCGATAGTCGTGAGTCCACTTGCCGGGAATGGCGTTGTTGGTGGCCGCGACCAGGCCGAGGCCGCCGTTCCTGAAGGTGATGAGCGTGGCGCTGACATCCTCGACCGTGTAGCCGGGTACCTCGCGATGGAAAAGATTGTCCTGCCGGGCGAAGACCGCCGCCGGTTCGCCGCCGAGGAAGCGAAAAAGATCCAGCAGATGGATGACCTGCTCGAGCACTTGGCCGCCGGACTTGGCCTTGTCGCGCCACCAGGGGGCGTGCACGGCATTGCAGAAATAGCGTGCGGTCAGCAGGCCGGTCGCACCAGTGCGACCCTCGCGCTGAAGTGCCCCGAAGCGCTCGATCGCCGCCCCGAAGCGCAGCATGAAGCCGACCTGCGTTTTCACTCCGGCGCGCTCCGCCGCCTCGACCATGGCCCATGCCTGGTCGGAACGCGGCGCGATGGGTTTCTCGATCAGGAAATGGAGGCCCCGCTCGGCGGCGAGTTGCACCTCGTCGGTGTGACCGTAGGGCGGCAGGCAGATCAACACGCCGTCGAGCCCCGCGCGGTCGAACATGTCGCGGTGCGCCGTGAACACGGCGCCCTCGCCCGGCGCATACTTTTCAGCGAAAGCCCGGGCCTTCCACTCATTGCGGTCGCAGAAGGCGACGAGCCGCGCCCGGTCGGGCAGCGCGGCGACGATGGCCGCGTGGCGGTTGGCGAAATCACCACAGCCGAGGATGCCGAGGCGGAGGGGCTTCATTGCGCACCTCCCGCCGGAAACTCCAACACGGCGTGCACGACCTCCTGCGGCCGCTGGTCGATCTGCGTGTACAGCCCGGCGGCCTCACCGAACGGCACCCGGTGCGTGATGATCGGGCGCAGGTCGATCTGCCCGGCCGCCTGCAGTTCCACGGCCGTGCGCCAGAGCCGCGGCTTGCTCCACTGGTAGCTGCGCTCGGGTGCGACGCCCGAAATCTGCGAGCAGACGAGGTTGATGCGGTTGTGGTGAAACTCGTCGCCGAGAAAAAGTCCCTTCGCTTCGCCCTGGATGAACCCCATCGCGACGACGCGGGCCGAGTAGCCGGCTGACCGGATCGCCTCGTGCAGGGCCGGCGCCGCGCCGGAGACCTCGATGCAGACATCGGCGCCCCGCCCTTCGGTCAGGCCCTTGATGACCTGCGCCGGGCTGTCTTTGGCGGGGTCGACCACCCGGTCGGCCCCCAGCCGAAGCGCGAGGGCGCGCCGCGACTCGTGCAACTCGACGCCAATGACCCGCGCGCCGGCGCGCTTCGCCATGAGCGCCACGATTTGGCCGAGGCCGCCGAGACCAAAAACCGCGACGGTGTCGCCGAGCTTGATCGCGGCATCGTGCACCCCGTTGAGCGCGATGGCGCCGAGGTGCGAGAAGATACCGAAGATCGGTTCCGCACCGGCCGGCATGAGGCGCGGTTGCACGTAGTCGAGGTTGGCGACGTGGTGCGTACGGTGTCCCCAAGTGCCGAACACGTGCGCCCCGACCGCGATCCCGGTGACGTCCGCGCCGACTTCCACCACCTCGCCGACCTCCTCATAGCCGAGATTGGTGACGGGATAGGTGTAAGTGCCCTGTGCCGCCGGCACGAACAGCCGCTGCTGCTCATCCCAGCGTTTCGAGAGATACGGGTTGGTGCCGCGATAGTACGTCAGCTCGGTGCCGGCGCTGACCCCGGAGAAGAGGGTGCGCAGGCGGAGCTGGCCGGGTTGCAGGGGCGCGTCGGCTTCGGTGCGGAAACCGATTCGGCGCGGGGCTTCGAGGATGAGTTGGGTGGCCATGGGAAATCAGGGACGGACCGCGGCGCGGAGCGTGGCACAAGCGGCCCCGGCTTCGGCTGGCCGGATGGTGTAGCCGCCAATCGCGGCGGGTACGATGAAAGTTTCCGCGTAGTGCACGGTGAACGGCGCAAAGGCGCTGGTGGGGCTCTCGACCACGGCGGCCGCGCCCTCGATCAGGTTCAGCACGTGGACTCCGCCGCCAGTGTCATGGGTGACGGGAGCCGTGAACCAATGGCGCAGCGTCTCGATGAATTGCGTGGCGTGCAGGCCGGTGCGCTCGGCCCGCCAGCCCGGCCCCTCGCCGGCCGGCGTGACCGCGTTGACGAGTTCTCGCCCGACCCAGGAGGCGGTGCGGTCCCATTGCAGGTTGGCCAGCCCGTGCGGGAGGTGGATGGGGCGCGGCCGGCCATCGAGTCCAAGCCGACCCCAATCCCAGAGCTTGAAGGTGAAGATAAAGGGCGTGGCGCTGATCTCGAGGACGAGGCTGCCCGCTCCGCTGCAGTGCAGCGTGCCGGCCGGGATCAGGAAGTGATCGTGCTTGCGCGCCGGCCAGGCGGCAGCGTGCTTTTCCGCCGCGAAGGGCGCGCCGTCCACCTGCGCCTCGGTCAGTTCACGGGTCATCGCCGCGCGGTCGGCGGCGTCGCGCAACCCGAGGAAAACCCGCGCCCCGGGGGCCGCCTCGAGCAGGTAGTAGCTCTCGTCCTGGGTATAGCTAATCCCGAAATGCTCGCGGGCGTAGGCCGCGAGCGGATGGACCTGCAGCGAAAGATTGCCTCCATCCATAGTGTCGAGCAGATCAAAGCGGATCGGAAACTCCGCGCCGAAGCGCGCGAAGTTCCCTTCGCCCAGCAGCTCCCGCGGGCGGAACAGCACGAGGTCAAGCGCGGGCAGTTCGAAGCGGTGCGGGCCAAAGCCGAGCACCAGGCTGTTTTCCTCCGGCACGCAATCGAAGCCCCAGCCATAGTTGAGCGCCGTCGGGTCCAGGCCGCAGACGCGCTTCAGCCACTGCCCGCCCCAGGGAGCGGGGTCAAAGAACGGCACAACGCGGAACGGCCGCGTGACCGCGTGTTCCAGTCCGCGGCGCACGGCCGCGCCCGTCGCGAGCAGCGGCACCCCGGGCCGGTGCGTATCGAGGAAGAAGTCGGCCTGCGCGAGCAGCGGCTCCTTGCTGCGATCGGCGACGCGCCAGTCGACAAAAAAGGCCCGCTGATATTTCCCGGCGGCACCAGCCGTGCGGTTGTCGGCGCCGAGATTGCCCGTCTCGCCGCGACGAAAACGCCCCTGCACCTCCCAGCGGGCCAGGTCTGCATAGACGAGGACGCCCTCTCCAGCCACGAGGCGCGCCCCGCAACCGACGATCAGCGTCAGACCGGTCGTCTGGGCCGCCAGAGCCGCCCGTTGCTCTTCGAGCCGGCGAGGGTCGAAGAAATCTTGCAATCCGAGGGTCGTCATCCGTCCGAACACCGGATCCCCCGCGCCGAGGAATGGCGCGACCAAGGTCGCGATCTCCGCCGGGGCCCGCAGGGCGTCGGCGCTCGCCAAGGCAAGGGCGGGACGCAGGCGTTCCGTCAACTGCGCGAGAATCTCACGCTCGTCGACCCCGGGATAACATTCCACGACGAGCACGCGTGGGGCCTTACGCCCCAGCCGGGCAGCCACCGCCTCCCAGCCGGCGGTGCACGCCCCCTCGGCACCGGGCACCGGAATGAAGGGATGCAGGTCGTAGTTGGAGGGGCTCATGGTTCAGCCACGCGGCACCAGCAGGCAGGCGACGCCGACGAGGCCCGCGTCGTTGCCCAGGGCCGCCGGCACGATCTCCACCTTTCCCCACGGTGTCCACGCATGACGTCCCACATAGTCACGCAGCTCCGGCAAAATGGCGTTGGCGCTGCGCATAATGCCGCCGCCGACCACGACCCGTTCGGGGTCATAGGCGTGGATGAGCGTGACGATGGCGGCAGCCCACGCGCGGACACTGTGGGCCCGGACCCGCTCCGCCGCCCCATCTCCACCCGCCGCCCGACGAAATACCGTCGCGTAGTCGACGACCGGTTCGTCGGCCAGCTCACCCGGGCTGATCAGCTCCGGCAAAATCCAAGTCGAGGCCTCGGTCTCCACGCACCCCACGTTGCCACAGCGACAGCGCCGACCGTGGAGGTTCGCCAGCAAATGCCCCCCCAGGCAGCCCGCCTGGCCGTGCGGGCCCCTCAGCGGCACGCCTTCAATCATCACCGCCGAGCCGAAGCCGGTGCCGAGGGTCACCATGACGACATTGGCGCAGCCGCGAGCGGCACCGGTGGCCGCTTCCCCGGCCAGGGCCGCGTTGGCATCGTTGCACACAAACGCCCCGCCGAGGCGCTGAGCGCGGGCCCAAGCCCGCAGGTCGAGGGCGGGCGCATCATCGAATTTGCCTGCGGGGGTGGAAAGGATTCGCCCGGTTCCTGGTTCGACAATGCCCGGGAACGCCAGCGCGAAGCGCGGCGGCGGGTCGCCCGGCAGCCTTGCGGCGCGGCGCAGCGCCGGCAATTCCGCCACGACCCGCACGAGTGCCGCCGCCAACCCGCTCCCCGATTCCGCCGGGAGCTCGGCGCGGGCCAGGAGTTCGGTCCCCCTCACGAGGCCCAGCTTCAACCGGCTGCCGCCGGCGTCGCAGGCGAAGACGGCGTCACCGGCGTTCACGGAAAAAGGGCGCGGCCGGCAGTCCGGCCGCGTTGAACAGGGAATATTCGGGCCAGTTGCGCCAGGCGTAACGCACCGCGCCCGGCACCGCCTCGGCGGTGACGATCACTTCGGCGCCCGCGAGGCGCGCGGAAGCCGGATGAAACACGTGATCCGCGCCGGCGACTTCGAATCCCACGAGACTGGCCGAACGCGCATGCAAACCCGCGGACCCCTCGGCGGCGAACTGCACCCGCACTGCGTTGGCCGTGAACTCCGCGCCGGTGACCACCGGACCGGTGTCCTCGACCGGCAGGCCATAACTGCGATGGAGCGCGAGGCGCGCGAGCCGGCGGCCGACTTCGCGCTTGGCGCGCGGGTGCGGCTCCGGCGCCTCGCCCAAGTCGATGGCCACGGCCTGGCCGGTGGCCGGGAGGGCGAGCGCGGTCGCCTGCGCCTCGCGCACGGCGGGCCAGTCTCCACGCGGGGGCTTCTCGCCGAGGTAGCCGGGCAACTGCACCCAATAGAACGGGAGATCGCCCTGCGCGAACAACCCGCGCCAAGCGACGATCAGATCGCGGAAACTGGCCGCGTAGGTCTCCGCCCGCGCGACATTGCTCTCGCCTTGGTACCACAGAATTCCCCGCAATGCGGCCGGCGCCAGTGGATGGATCATGCCGTTGAACAACACGGAAGGCGCCTGGTACGGCTCGGTGGCGTCGGGCGTGGCCCGGGGACCCGCCGCCGCAGGCAGCCACGCTTCAATGGGCGTATTGCCCCACGTCGCGTTGACGATCCCGATCGGCACGCCGGTGGCTTGGTGCACGGCCGCCGCGAAATGCCAGGCAACGGCGCTGAACGACCCGGCCGTGTCCGGGCCCGCGGGGGTCCACGCCGCGGCGACGGTGGTCGCGGGATCAGCGCTGATCGTGCGCTCGACCTTGAGCTGGCGGATCACGTGGCGGGCGGATCCCGGAAGTTCGAGCGCGGCGTCAGCGTCGTCCGCCAGCTTCCAAGCCATGTTGGACTGGCCCGAGACGAGCCAGACATCGCCGACGATCACATCGTGCACCGTCCGGGTGGTTCGGCCGGCGATGATCAGGTCGCGAGGCGTCGCCTCGGCCTGCAAAGCCGGCAGGTCCACGCGCCAGGCACCCGCGGCATCCGCCGTCGCGACCGCCGTGTGGTCACCGAACGTGACCGTGATGCTTTCGCCCGGGGCGGCGACACCCCACACCGGAACCGGCCGGTCGCGTTGCAGGACCGCGTGGTCGCGGAAAAGCGGCGACGGCGCCACGTCGCCGCGACCGGCGGCGAGCAGCACAATCCACAGAACCGGAAGCGACAGGCGCATGGCGTTCCCCCGGGGGCGGCTCAGAACAGATGGGGCAGCAGGACGCAGAAGGCAACGATGCCCGCAAAGTACGCCGCGAGGATCAGGCCCTCGCGCCCGGCCGGCACGTGCACGAATCCCGCCAGCGTCAGCTCGGTGTCGCCCGGCCGGCGCAACGCAAGGCTCAGGCCGATACCCACGGTGACCGTCACCACGGCGCCGATGGCGTTCCACCAAAACCAGAACACATTCTTGTAGAAAAGCCACAGGACCAGATTGACGGCCACGCCGGCCACCACGCCGGCGTTGGCGGCAGCGGGCCGGATCCCCCGCCCGAGCACGGCGAGCAGGAACATGCCGAGGATCGGACCGTAGAAGACCGAGCCGATCTTGTTGATGGCTTCGATCGCGGTGGCCGCGATCTTTCCGGCGAAGAAGCCGAAGCACATCGTCAGCGCACCCCAAGCCAGCGTGATGCCCTTGCCCCAGGTCACGTAGCGTTCCTTGGGGATCTCGACCCAGCGGCTGAGGAAATCCTCCATCGTCACTGCGGTGAGCGAGTTCAGCGTGGAGCTGTAGGACGACATCCACGCGGCGATGAGCGCGATGACGAGGATGCCGATGATGCCGTGCGGGAGGTAGTCCGTGATAAAGATCGGGATCAGCAGGTCGGGTTTCCCTTGGGCGAGCTTGGCGGCAAAGTCGGGATTCGACAGCGCGAAGGTGGCGAGGATGAGCCCGCCGAAACAGTAGGACAGCGTCACCGGGAAACGGAACAGGCCGTTGAACAGCAGCAACTGCCGCACCGTGGGCTCGTTGCGGGCCGAGAGGATGCGCTGCGCCTGCGTCTGGTCGGTGCCGTAGTACGAAGCATAAAGGCAGAAGCCGCCGAAGAGCATCGGCCAGAACCCGAACTCGCGGCCGTCGAAGCCAAAGTTCGCGAAGTCCAGCACGACCAGGCGTGAGCGGTCCACGTGGGCCACAAACTCGCCCCAACCACCCATGTAGTGCAGCGCGGCGAACATGATGACAAAGATGCCCAGCACCTTGATGATCATCTGCGCCACCTCGCTGTAGACGATGGCCTTCATGCCGCCTTCCAGCGAGTAAACGATGGTGACGACCGCCAGCACGCACATGGTCTGCCAGAATGGAAAGCCCGCGATCGACGACAGCACGAGCCCGATGGTGTAGAGACCGACGCCGGTGCCGAAACTGCGGCTGAAGACAAAGAGGCCGCTGAGCAGCAGGCGCGAGGAATGCCCGAAGCGCTCCTCCAAAAACGCGTAGACGCTGACGACGCCGGAGCGACGCAACGCCGGCCCGAGGCTGACCATCAGGGCGATCATGGCCAGCGGCACGCCGAGCTCGAAGGTGAGCCATTGCATGCCCCCGCCCGGACGCAGGCCAACGAAGGCCGGCGCGGACACGAAACTGATGGCCGAGAGCTGGGTCGCCATCGTGGACATGCAGAGCGAGAACCAGCCGAACTGGCGCCCGCCGAGAAAATAGTCGGACCCGCGCTCGCTCTTCTTGAAGCGCAGGCCCAGCGCCACCATGACGGCGAGGTAGAGGGCAACCAGCAGGTAGTCGACGTAGTTCATGGGGTCAGGCGGGGTCGGGATTTTCCAGCAAATCGAGCGCGAGCGCCGCGCTCCACGAGAATCGGGCGGCGCCGAGGCCGCGCTCTTCTCCACCGGCGGACGGCGGGCGGGCGTCGAAATACTCGTGCAGTCCCGGTCGCGCGAGCAGGTCCAGGGTATCGGTCTTCACCCGGGCGGCGACCGCCGCGAAACCGGCGCGACGCAGCCCGTGGTGCAGCATCCAGTTCACATTGATCCAGACGGGACCGCGCCAGTACTTGACCGGCTCGTAGCTTGGCTCATCCACGGCCGTGGAAGCGCACAGCCGCCAGCCGGGACCGCGCGTGAAGGAGTTCTCCAAGTGGCGCACGAGACTGGCCGCCTGCGCGGGGGCGCAGATACCGGCGAAAAGCGGCATCAGCCCGGAGGAGGTCTTCACGGGCAGGCGCCGGCGGCCACGAAGATCGTAACAATAGTAGAAGCCCGTCACCGGGTCCCAAAGCTTCCGGTTGTAGGCGGCGATGGCGCGCGCGTTCCATGCCTCGATCTCGGCGGTGTCCTCGCCGAGCCGGCGGCCGAGCGCGACGAGCGCCGTGTTGGACCGGATGAGCATCGCGTTGAATAGAGTGTCCTGCACGAGAAAGGGGCACTCGGCATAGATCGCCGCGTCGTCATAACCGCGGCGGATGAAAAACTCGACCAGCCACAGGTAGCGCTGGTAGTTGGCGTTGGTCGGCCGCTGCGCCGCCTCGGCACCCTGGAGGTCGCGACGCAGCTTCGAGAGGTCGCGCGTCCCGGCGACATCGATCGCCTCGAGGATAGGGTCCCACGCCGGCGAGTTGTCGGCGGATTCCCAGTTGTGCTGGATGTACACGAGGCCCTCCCGCTCCGGGTCGCGCTGCGCGTAGAGGTGGCGATGGCAGGCGAGGATCTGCGGGTAGATCTCGCGCTCAAAGACGCGCCACGCCGGCGTCCGTCCCAGCGCGGTGCCGGCGATACGCTCAACGATGAACGCAAAGACAGGCGGCTGCGTGATGCCCGAGGTCGGCAGGCCCGCCGGGCAGTCGGGATGCCCGACCGTGCCCCACATCTCCGGCCCAGGGAAATAGTCCGGGTCCACCCGGTGGAAATTCATGTGCGGCAGGAACCCGGTCCGCCACTGGCCCTTGAACATCGAGCGGATCTCCTCGATCGCCCGCTCGGGCCGGTGCCACGCCCAACCGAGGGCGATGAACCCCGAGTCCCAGCTCCACTGGAAGGGATAGAGCCGCGCCGAGGGCACCGTGTAGCCGCCGCGCCAGTTCTCGTCGAGAACGGACCGGGCCTGGGCAGCCAGGCCAGCGGGCGCGGCAATGGAGGCAGCCGTCACAACGGGGCGGAATTTTCGAGGAAGTCGAGCGTCAGGGCCGCGCTCCAAGAGAAGCGGTCCGCCCCCAGGCCGCCGGTGGCTCCGGGACGGGCGTCGAAGTACTCGTAGAATCCCGCCGTCTCGATGAGTTCCAGGGCGTCGGTGCGCACACGGGCGGCCAGCTCGCCGTAGCCCGCGCGGCGGAGGCCGTGGTGGAGCATCCAGTTCAGGTTGATCCAGACCGGACCGCGCCAGTATTTCACCGGCTCAAAGGCGGGCTCGTCGACCGCGGTGGAGGCACAGAGCCGCCAGCCGGCGCCGCGCGTGAAGCTTTTCTCCAGGTGCCCGGCGAGGCTGCGGGCCTGCACCGCGTCGCAGATGCCGGCGAAAAGCGGCATGAAACCGGAGGACGTCTTGATCGGGATGCGGCGGCGGTTGCGCAGATCGTAGGCGTAGTAGAACCCGGTGACGGGATCCCAGAGCTTGCGGTTGATCGCCGTGATCGCCTGGGCGTTCCACGCCTCGATCTCACTCGTGTCCTGGCCGAGCCGGCGGCCGAGTGTGATGAGCGCGAAGTTCGATTTCACGAGCAGGGCATTGAAGAGCACGTCCTGGACGAGGAAGGGGCACTCGGCGGCGATGGCGGCGTCGCGGTACCCGCAGCGGATGAACAGATCGACGAGGTAGATGTACCGCTGGTAGTTCGCGTTGGTGGGGCGGTGCGAGGCGTCGACGTTCTTGACGTCGCGGCGGAGCTTGGCGACGTCGCGCACCCCGGTCACGTCGATGGCGTCGAGGATGGCATCCCAAGTCGGCGAGTTGTCGGTGCCAGCCTCCCAGTTGTGCTGGATATACACGAGGCCTTCGCGCTCCGGGTCGCGCTGCGTGTAGAGATAGCGGTGGAAGGCGAGGATCTGCGGGTAGATCTCGCGCTCGAAGTCGCGCCACGCCGGCGTGCGACCGAAGGGCAGCCCCGCGATGCGCTCGACGATGAACGCGAAGACGGCGGGCTGCGTGATGCCGGAGGTCCGGACGCCGGCCGGCGCATCGGGCAGGCCCTGGGTTGCCCAAACTTCCGGGCCGGGAAAATAGTTGGGGTCGACCTGGTGGAAGGCGATGTGCGGCAGCAGGCCGGAGCGCCACTGGGCCTTGAACATCGAGCGGATCTCCTCGATGGCGCGCTCGGGCCGGTAATAGGCGAGGCCGAGGGCAATGAAGCCGGAGTCCCAGTTCCATTGGAAAGGATAGAGCCGGGCCGAGGGAATCGTGTAACCGTCCCTCCAGTTCTGGTCCAGGATCTCGTGGGCTTGCTTTTGCATGGCAGGGGGGAGTTCAGGCGGGCTGGCGGTCGAGTTGCACGGCGCCATCGGCGGCGCGGCGAATGGTGTAGTCGGCGCGTTCGCCGCGGAAGGTGACGCCGCGCACGGTGATCGAATCCCAGGCACCGGGCAGCGCCGGGCGGTAACGGGCGGCGAGGCCTTCGTCGGTGATGCGCAGGCCGGTGAAACCGAACAGGAACGCCTGCAGAAATCCGGACGCGGTGGCGAGGTGGTGCGTGCAGTTGTTTTTAGGCGTTTCGCTGCGCATGTTGAAGGGCGGCTTCAGGAAGCTCTCGCGCTCGTGCAGAAGCCAGCGGCGGGCATCCTCACCCTCGCCCAGCTGGGCGGCGTGGCTGGCGAGCATCACGAGCATCATCTGGTTTGGCTCGGGCGAGAGTTCCGCGTTTTTGCGTACGGCGTAGTGATAGTTGTTGCGCCGCACCTCGTCGGTCATCGGGTAGTCGAGGTTCGGGTAGCAAAGGAAGGTGATGGCCCCGGCCATCCAAGTCTTGCGGTCATGGGCCACCGCCGGGTCGAACATCAGGTGGCGGCGTTCCTGCTCGGAAAACGGGAGCCGCAGGCCGGCCGCCACCTCCGCCCAGCGGGCGGCCGGCGCCACGCCAAGCACGCGCGCCGCGGTGGTGGCAATCACGAGGTTTTTCCAGGC
Organism: Lacunisphaera sp.; assembly: GCA_044224295.1. GTDB lineage: Bacteria > Verrucomicrobiota > Verrucomicrobiia > Opitutales > Opitutaceae > Lacunisphaera. Next base: position 274,721 of record JBGAKQ010000004.1, read on the forward strand.
GACCCCGTTCGTGAACGCCTCGTTGTCAACGTCGGTGTATTTCTCGTCGACCGAGGTGACGTGGAGGATGTCGTAGCCGTCGCCGCGGGCGTTGCGGGTCACGCGGCTGGACCAGAAGTCCGCCGTGGCCGCGATGACCGGGTAGCCATGCTCCCGGAGCCAGGCGTGATCGCCGGTGGCGAGGAAGTACTGCCACTGCGCGATGGCAATGTTGCCATTGAGCATGATTTCGCGCTCGGCATTCACGCCGGCAAAGTGCGGCGTCTGCTCCGTGCCGTCCTCGGGGTCGGCCTCCCAGGCGAACATGGCGCCCGAGCAGCCGTGGCGGGCGGCGTTGCCGCGCGCCCACTCGAGCGTGCGACTGCGGAAGGTCACGAGCGCCCGGGCCCGGGCCGGGTGCAGCAACAGCAGGACGGGAAAAACCCAGTTGTCACAGTCCCAGAAGACGTGTCCGTAATAGTTCGCGTTCATGCCGCAGGCGCCGAGCGGCCACGGCGAATCGGGATGGGTATTCTGCAACAGGTAAAACAAATCGGAGCGAACCGTGCGCTGCAGGGCCGCATCGCCCTCGACGCGAATCTCCGCGCGCCACAGGTCGAGCCACGCCGCCGCGTGCGCCCGGTGCAGCTCGGCAAAGCCGGTGGAACGAGCCGCGTGCACGCGGGCGATGTCCGCCCCGAGCCCGTCCCCCCACCCGGCCCGGGAAAACGAGGCCAACTTCACGAATTCGTAGGTCCGTCCCGCTGCCACCGACAGCTGGACCTCGAGCACGGCGCCCCCCGCGGTGCGCTCAATCCGGGTGCGCACCCCCGACAGACCCGACGGCAGGGCCACGGTCACGGCGACGGACATGGCGGACCCGCCGACCGCGCGGCCCGCCAGCCCGAGCGTGGCGGTGGCTTCGTCGACCTGCACGTCCTCAACCGCCACCTCGCCCGGATACCACACCGCCGCGCGGGTCGGAACGATCTTGTCCGGCAAATCCAGCTCGCGGCCCTCGGAGGCCAGCGCCTCCTGCAAGTCGAGCCAGGTGAGCAGTTCCGGGGGCGGCGGCGGGCGGTGCGCCCCGGGCGAAAGCGGCCGGGTGGCCCGGCCGCGGACGAGCTCCGCCTTGAGCTCACTCCAGGACAGTTTCGCCAATGCCAGACGTTGGACCGGCGCCGGCCAGGCCGTGAGGGGGAAGCGAAGCTTCACCGGGCCGCCAAATTGCGGCGTGAGCGTGAGCCGGGTCGCGGCGAGGTGTGGATCGACCTGGCTGAGAAATGTCGCGACGGACACGCGGGTGGCCTGCGGGCCAGGCTGCCAGATGTAGTCCGTCGTCAGCGTGGCCGCGCGCATGTCGAGCACCTGCCGGTACTCCGCAAACACGGCCTCAGTCACCTCGCCCTCGTTCAACCACGCGGTGCCGTCATGGTAGTCGATCGCGGACCACGCCGGCATCGCGGCCGGCCGCGAGACGTCTCCCGGCGAGCGATCCATGACACCCGCCTGGTAGACGAGGGCGGGCTCGGTGCCCCGGCGCGACGACGTGCTCGTGAGGAACCCGTTCGCGAGGTAGGTGGGAAAATAGCGGCCGAAGTCGGCGCTGGTCGCCGTCAGTAGAAATGATTCATCCGTGGTGGCGGGGGGCGGCACCGGCAGGTTGGGACGGGAACACATCGAAGAGAGGAGGGAGAACCGGGCCGGAGCCGCCGCTACCGGCAGTGAACTGGCCGTCGGAGACGACGAGTATTCCCGCCGGAGCGCCGGAAACCCGGCCCGGTCTTTTACCCCGAGAGCGTTTTAGAAGCGATAACTGACCGAGCCAACGATCGTGCGGGGCTGGATGGGCCGCGCATTGAAGATCGAGACGGTGGGGTCGAGCACGTTGGTGCCACCGCGCGGGTCGCCCTCGCTCAGGCCCTCGTTGTTGAACGCGTTGTTCACCGTGAGACGAACACTGAACCCGTTGCGCGTCTCCCATACGGCACCGATCTGGGCTTCGCTAAAAGCCGTGAGCGGGTTGATCGGCCCGTTGGCCCGGTCCACCGGCCGCTTGCCGGAATATTGATAGGAACCATTGATGCCGAAAGTGCCGAAGTCCGAAGCCGGAAACCGGTAGCTGGCCATGAGCTTGCCGTAGGCCTTCGGCGTGCGCTCGGGCGTCAAGCCGTGCTCGTCGAACGCGACCACCTGGCCGGTGCTGAGCGTTTGGGTCTTCAGGTTGTGATCGGTCCACTTGGCGTCCTGCACGGTGGCGTTGACGCCGAGACTGAGTCCCGCCAGCGGCACCCAAATCGTCTCAAGCTCGAGGCCCTTTGATTCCAGGCTCTGGATGGCGACGACCGTGGGCCCGATTGTGCCGTTGGGCAGGATCGTGACCTGCGTGTCCTGGATGCCCTTGATGCGCTCGTGGAAGGCGGTCAGCACCACGCCGATGCGGCCGGTGCCGTATTTTACCCCCGCCTCGTAGCCGTCGACAATGCGGGTCGGCGAGGCCACTCGGCCCGCCACGATGTCGTCGGCGAATTCGGTGATCCCAAGCGTGCGCACCCCGCGTGACACCCGGCCGTAGGCCGCGAATCGGTTCGAAAAGGCGTAGTTGCCACCCAGCGTGTAGGCGGTGTCCGAGGCACTGTTGTTGCGGGTCTCAAAATTGCCGGTGCCGAACTGGCCGGTGCGCAGCGCGGGATTAATGCTGTTATTGGTCACCGTGGTGTTCGCGGTGAACTCGCGAGTGACGACCTGGCGGGTGTTGGTGTGGCGAACGCCGGCATCCACGGTGACGGCGCCGAACTTGTGCTCGATCAGGCCATATGGGGACACCTCGCGCTCCTCGCCGGTCGAGTTGCGATACTGGTCGGCGAAGTGGTAGATGCCATTGAAGGTCGCGGGGCCGATCGGGGCCCCCGTGGTGGCGTCGAGTATAGTGATGTCGACGCGGCGCACCTGGGGCGTGATCTCGGTCAGGAGCGTGGAAAACAGGTAATGCTGCTCTTGGCGAAGAAAGGCGTAATACAGCCCGGCGGTCGCGGTGGTGCGGCTGTCGTTGAAGGTGCCGACGAGGCGCACGTCATCCTGGAAGTTTCTCACCGGGCCGGCCGAATGCTGCCAGGACTTGCGGTTGCCATAGCCGTTGCCCAAGCCGGCGGCCGCCGTGGCGTCCGCGGCGGCCACGGCGTTGTTCTGCCCCGGATAGGTCAACCGGAAGGCATAGTTGCCGTTGTTGAGACCGGCGGCGAACTGGGCCGCGTCGCGGCCGGCGGCCGCATTGGCAATGGCCTGCCAGGTCGCGGCCACCCCGTTGAAAATGTAGTCAATGGATCGGTAGCCGTCGCTGTAACGGTTGCGATTCTCAAGCCGGAGGTTGTCGGCCAGCTGATACTGCACCTCGGTGCCGAAATAGTTCATCTGGCTGTAGATGCCGTCAGCCAAGTCGAAGTTGACCGAGCCCATCGGCGTGCCCGCGACCGCGAGGATGCGCTGATCGGCGGTGGCCGAGGTGGAATCGCTCTTCAGGTTGGGCCCGAACGGGACGCTCCGGAAATTGGCGCCGCCCGTCAAGGGCATCGGCAGGTCAAAGATGTTGTGGTCGTCGTGCGTCTTGAAGGAGGCCTTCACAAAGCCGCGGCCGTTGGCGAAGGTGTGCTTCAGATTTCCCATCAGCTCACCGCCTTTGTTCGCAGTGAAACCGGGGTTGCGCACCCCATCGTCCACCCGATACCAGCCACCCAAGGCAAACGTGGTGTTGGGGCCCGCCGGGCCGGCAATCCAGAGATCCGTGCGCAGGGTGCCATAGTCGCTGGTGGTGAGCGAGGTCTCGCCGCGCATGGTCGTGGTGCCTTCGCGGGAGATGAGGTTGATCAGGGCCAGTGGAGCCTGGGAAGCGAAGATGTTGGAGGTGCCGCTGCGCATCGCCTGGACGTTCTCCACGAAGGGGCTGATCCGGGTCCAGGCGTCGGGCAGGCCGTGGCGCAGGTTGTTGGTCGAGAGCACGGGCAAGCCATCCTCATAGAGCATCACATAGCTGTACCCGTTCGTGGTGCCGATGCCACGAATGGAGACGTTGTTGAAGGCCTCCCCACCCGTGGACTCGACGTAGATGCCCGGAATCGCCTTCATTGCCTCGGCGAAATTGCGCGGCCCAAGGTCCTCAATGCGCTTGCGGTCCAGAATCGTGATCGCCACCGGCGAGGCGAGCTGTTTGCGCGGGGTGACCGAACCGGTGACCACAATGGCGTTGAGCTGCACGGTCTCTTCTGCCGGCTGGGCCGCGGACGGGGCGGCGGAGCCGACCGCCGTCTGCGCCAAAGAAACCGCCACGAGCGTATCGAGGCAAAGGAAGGTGGTGAGGAAACGAAGCAACCGGCGGGTCCTTCGGGACGAGCAATCGAGCGGGGTCGGGTTCATGGGGTGAACGGGAACTGCGTACTTTGGTTTATGTTCGGCCGCTGCCAAAAAAAACTCGGCAGACAGGTTCAGGGGTAAAAACAAAAACGTTTTTGTAGATAAAATGATGCCGACAGGACGGAAATTTTTTCAGAGACTCTGGGGAAAAATCAGCTCATGGCGGCGGGCCAAAAGTGGGGTGAGCATGTGAAGCTGATTTGCCAAAAACGTTTTTGTCAATGCGAAATCTTTGCCCCGCCGCCAAGCGTCACTTGGACGTTGTCAGGTCGGCCCGTCCATCCATAGATCGAGCCCTCCGGAAGCGTTTCCGGCCCGCCTCCGCCCTGCCCGCACATGTCCATTGTTCTTCTCGCCAAGGATCTCGGCCTGTCGATTTCGACCGTTTCGCGGGCGCTGAACGGTTACGATGACGTCGCCCCGGCGACCAAGCAGAGGATCCTCAAACGGGCGAAGGAAATCGGCTATCGCCCGAATCCGGGCGCCCGCCGGTTGGGCTCGGGCAAAACCTCCGCGGTCGGTGTGATCCTGCCCTCGGCGGGAGACGGTTTGCATTTCATCGACTCCATCTACTCGAGCCTGCTGGCCGGCGTCTCCTTGGAGTTGGAAAGCGAGGCCTACCATCTGCTCGCCACCATCCAGACCCGCACCGATCCCGTCCGGGAACTCTCGCTCAACGAAAATTTCATCCGCGGAAGCTGGGTCGATGCTCTCCTCATCGTCCGCACCCGCGTCAACGATCCGCGCATTGAGTTGGCTCGCAAAGCCCACATCCCCTTTGTGACCTTTGGCCGCACCGAAAGCCCCCACCCGTACGCGTGGGTGGACACGGACAACGAGAAGGCGTTCTACCTGACCACGCTCCGGCAGATCGATTTCGGACACAGCCGCATCGGCCTGTTGAATGCGCCGCTCGAGTACTACTTCGCGCGTCTGCGCGAAAACGGGTACACCCGGGCGTTGGGCGAGCGGGGCATCCAATCCGATCCCCTGCTCATGCTCAATGGCGACCTGACGGAAACCAGCGGCTACGCACTGTGCCGTTCCTTGCTGCTCAACGCCCACCCCCCCACGGCGATCATCTGCGCCACCGACTCGATGGCCATCGGCGCGATCGCTGCCTGCCGGGAGCGCGGGCTGGTCGTGGGCCGGGACGTTTCCATCGTCGGCTACGGCAACTCCAGCGCCGCGGCTTTCTGCGATCCGCCGCTCACCACGGTCGAACACAAGGCCTTCGAGAATGGCCGGCATATCGGCCAAAGCCTGCTCAGGCTCATGCGCAACGAAGCCAAGCCCGCCGACATCCACTATCTCGAACCGGTGGTGCTGGTGCCGCGCAAATCCGACGGTCCGTGCCGCGTCCGCACCTGAACAGCCGCGGTTTTTGTTTTCCAAAGCCCAGCGGTACCGATTGCGTAGCCGGTCCGTGACTGATCCCGCCCACCGCAAAGCCGTCGGCTATCTCCTGCTCACCGCCTTCGGGTGGAGTCTGGCGGGTGTGCTGTTCAAGTGGGTGGATTGGCCGCCGCTGGCGGCCGGCGGCGGGCGCGGCTTGGTTTCCGCGGTGTTCCTGTTGGCGGTCTGCGGTCGCAACCTGCATTTCACGTGGTCGCCGGTGCAAATCGGGGCCGCGATCATGTATGCGGGTTGCACCGTCCTGTTCGCGATGGCGAACAAACTCACGACGGCGGCCAACGCGATCCTGCTCCAATACACCGCGCCAATGTGGATTGCGCTGTTCAGCGCCTGGTTGTTGCACGAACGCACGACCCGCGCCGACTGGTTGGCGATCATCGCGAGTTTTCTCGGCATGGGGCTGTTTCTCTACGAGGGCCTGAAACTCAACAATCTCGCGGGCATCTTGTTGGCGCTCGCCAGCGGGCTTTCGTTTGCGGGCACGATCATGCTCTTTCGCAAACAGAAGGACCGCTCCGCCGTCGAGTCGGTGATCTTGGGAAATTTGATCGGCTTCGTTTGCAGCGTGCCGGCCATGTGGTCGGCCGGATTGCCGTCACCCAGCACCGCAGGCGTCCTCCTCGTGCTGGGTGTCGTGCAGTTGGGCATTCCCTACCTCCTCTACACGCGTGCCATCCGGCATGTGACCGCGCTGGAGGCGTCGTTGATTCCCGTGCTCGAACCCATCTTGAATCCCATCTGGGTGATGCTGTTCGTGGGCGAACGCCCGAGCCCCTTGTCGCTGGTTGGCGGCGTGATCGTCGTCGGAGCCGTGACGTGGCGCGCGGTGGATTCGATCCGCAGCCGGAAAGCGGCCTGAGTTTCAACCACGAATTCACACGTATACCCCAACGCTTTTGAACCAGAGATTAACACCGATCGACCCCGGCGGTTGATCTGTGCTCATCGGGGTCCATTCGTGGTTAAGGAATTTCTGCAGCACTATCCCTTCGCCGGCGGCTTCAGTTGGATCAGGACATTCGCGAGCGTGATCAAACCGCCGCCCGCGAGCAGATGCCAGGTGAGGCGTTCGTTTGCGTAGTCGAAGCCGCCCCACGAGGAAAACACGGCGGGGAGGAACAGCGCGAGCAGCGACGCAAACAGCGGCTCGACGCAATAAATCAAACCGGCCTCGGTTGCCGTGATGCGCGGCTGAAACCGGTTCATCAGCGTGTACGCGCCGAGGGTGCAAAACAGCGTGAGCAAAAGCGTGAAGGTCAGCCAGGCGCCGGACGTCCACGGCACCAGCAGGCTGCCCGCGGAGGGCGCCGTAAACACGGCCATGGTGGAAAAAAGCACCGCCTGCACGACGAACATCACCAGGGTGACCGGAAGCGCCCGGTTCGCCGCGAACTGCTTACTGTCGAGCAGCAGGATCTGCATCATGAAGAATACCGAGCTCAACAACGTCTCGAGCTCGCCCCGCCCCAGTTTCATCGCGCGGAAATCGAATTGTCCCAGGATCGCCACGCCCACCAAGACGAGCGCGGCCGAAATCAACACGACGCCCGATGGCCACCGCCGCGAGCGCAGGGCGAGCCAGGTCGGGATCAGGATGGCATAGAATTGCGTGAGAAACGCGGACACCGACGCCGAAGTAAACTGGAGGCCGTCGTTTTGAAACAGCATGCCCATGCCGGCCGTGACGCCGATCAAGGCGCCCTGTTTGATTTCGCCGGCGGTAAACGTCCGCAATTGCGACCGGAGCACCACGAACATGACGACCGTCGCGAGGAGGAACCGCGGGGCAACCGTGTAGGCGGTGATGAACCAGGTCCCGCTTTCGGGCACCGCCAGTTGGTGAGCCGCCACCATCGCCTTGATCAACGGAAAGCTCAACCCCCAGAGAAAATTTGCCAGCAGCAGCATGGCGACCGCCTGGCGGTGGGGATGGTTGGCGGATGCGTGGTTCACAAGAAATTGTAGGAGCCTGCTTGCAGGCGATGCGTGGCGTCCGACAACCAACAACATCCTGAATCGCCTGCAAGCAGGCTCCTACGCGGAATCGAAACGCCCCCAAAAAACAAAAACGCCGCGGATTGCTCCGCGGCGTTTTCTCAAAGTATCGATGAGCGTGGGCTCAGGACACGTGCTTGCTGACGAGCTTCGTCATGTCGAACATGCTGACGGTGTTCTTACCGCCGAACACAACCTTCAGCGCGGCGTCCGCGTTGATGTTGCGCTTGTTCTTGGTGTCTTGCAGGCCGTTCTTCTTGATGTAGGCCCAGAGCTTCTTGGTGAGCTCTGTGCGGGGAAGCGGCTTCGAACCCACGATGGGGGCGAGAGCGGCGTCCGGAGTAACCGGCTTCATGAAAGCGGCGTTGGGTTTACGGGAGGATTTAGCCATAGTGCTATTCGTCATAGAACCGGCAGACCCCAATGCAATGATTTTCTAGAGGGAAAATCACTTTTTTCAGAGGGAAAATCGCCGACGATTCCGGCGAAATTAGTCTTGCGGCTAATTGACGAGCCCGTCTCGCGCTCACCCCTTTTCGTCCATCTGCACGAACTGGCGGTAAAGCGCGGCGTAGTTTCCGCCCTGCGCAAGCAACGTCGCATGCGTGCCGCGTTCGATGACCCGCCCTTGGTCCAAAACCAGCACCAGGTCGGCATGCCGGATCGTGCTCAACCGGTGCGCGACCACGAAGCTCGTGCGGCCGCGCAACAATTCCACCAGGGCCTTTTGCAGGCGGGCCTCGGTGATCGCGTCGATCGAACTCGTGGCCTCGTCGAGGATGACGATCCGGGGGTCGGCGAGCAGCGCGCGGGTGAAGCAGACCAGCTGCCGCTGCCCGAGCGAAAGCCCGGCGCCGCGCTCCCCCACTTCCGTGCCAAATCCCTGCGGCAGCGCTTCAAGCAAATCCAGGCAGTCGAGCCGGCGGGCCGCGCCGCGCACCTCGTCCTCGGTCGCCTCGGGCTTCGCGAGCCGGATGTTTTCCAGCACCGTCCCGGTAAAAAGCAGGTTCTGCTGCTGGACCATGCCCATCTGCCGGTGAAGCGAGTGGCTCGTCACCGTTCGGATCTCCCGGCCGTCCAAAAGCACCTCACCGTGCGTGGGCAAATAGAACTTGGAAACCAGGTTGATGATCGAGCTCTTGCCGCTCCCGGTATGCCCGACCAGCGCCACCGTCTGGCCCGGTTCGGCCGTGAAACTCACCTCGTGCAGGACCGGCTTGGCGGGATTGTAACCGAAGGTGATGCCCTCACCCCGCAAACGCGCGTCCCCGCGGGGTGAGGGCACCCCGCCTCCATTTTGTCGCGGATCTGGCAGCGGAACGGCGGCGGGATCATCCTCCCAATCGGGCTTCACGTCGATCAAACGGAACACGCGCTCGGCACCGGCCATCGCGACGAGCGCCTGGTTGTATTGGTTGCCGATGATCGAAATCGGCGCGAAGAACTGATTCGCGAACAGGAAGAACGTGATGAGGCTGCCCACCGTCATGTCGCCGTGGAACACGCGCCAGCCGCCGAACATCAACAGGGTCGCGATGAAAAACTGGCTGTTGAGTTCGAGCAGCGGGGTGAGGATCGCGGAGGTGCGCGCCAGCGCGATGTTGTACTTGGCGTGGTCGGCCAGCAGGCTGCGGAAAAGCCCGGCGTTGATTTCCTGCCGCACAAAGCCCTGCGTCACGCGAATTCCATTCACCGATTCCGCCAGGGTCGCGGTCACCCGGCTGAAGCTTTCCTGCGAGGCGCGCGTGTAGTGGCTGAGCTTGACCCGAAAATGACGGTTCAGCGCCCACAGGACCGGGGCGATGGCCACGACCACCAGGAACATCGCCCAATCCTTGTAAATCATGATGGCGGCGGTGAACGCCATCGTCCCGAACTGGATCACGCTGACGAAGAGCACGTCCTGGATGCCCGTCCGCACCGCCTCGATGTCACTCGTGACGCGCCCGATGATGCGGCCGATCTTCACGCGGTGGAAGAAGCTCATGGGTTGCTTCATCGTGACCCGGAACACGTCGGCGCGCAGGCCGTTCACGACCGTTTCACCGATCTCGAGCGCATAACGCTGGCGGAAATGGAACATGCCATCGGTGATCACGGCCAGGACCGCATAACAGACCACGCCGATGATGATGCCCGTGATGTGCTTGTTGCTGACCGGCCCTTCGATGACGAGGGCCACGATCCACATGAACGCGGGCAATTGGATCGAGCGGATGACGCTCATGACGACCAACGCCCACACCTTGCCCTTGATCGGCGCCGTGTAGGTGAAGAGCCGGCGAATGAGCCCCCACTCGAGCGGCTTCTGCAATTCCTCATCCTCGTCGTCGCGCACGCGCCGCACGAGCCCGACGTCATCACGAATCTTGGCGGGAGGTTTCATGGCGAGATCGCCTCCAGTGCGGGTAGGGCGGTCACTCCG
>JBGAKQ010000028.1:0-45603 GCA_044224295.1 Lacunisphaera sp.
GTGCACGACGGCCAGCGCGTGACGCAGATGAAGATTTGAAAACGCCCGGAGAACTCCGCGCGGTCCCGGCGACCGCGGTCGCCGACGCGTACGCGCTGTATCTCGAGGTCTTCACCTGGTTGAACGCCAAGCGCGTGCGACAGTGGCTGCGCGCGATCCCCCTCGAGGAATTCGTGGAGCGGCAGGCCCGCGGCGAGCTGTACGCCTGGCACCGCGGCCCGGCGATGGCGGCCATCGTCACGCTGGCCCGCGAAAAGGATGCGGACTGGGACCCGATCATCGGCGCGGCGGAGCGCTGGTGGCTGAAAACGCTCGCGGTGGGACGGGCCCACGCCGGCCAGAACCTCGGCGCGCAGGTGCTCGCCGCCAGCGAGCGACACCTCGCCGCAATCGGCGCGACCGACGTCCACCTCGAGTGCGTCGATACCGGCTTCCTGCCCGACTACTACGCGCGCTTCGGCTACGCGGTGGTTCGCCGCGCCAACATCACTTATCCCTCGGGCAACACGTTTCCCGTGCGCCTGATGCGCAAACCGCTTGGACCAGCGTAACGCGACGCGGGCACGCTTGTAATATAATGGATTACAAGCCGCCCGGTCCGCCAAAGGAGGGAAAGCGCCGGTTTGGGTTTGGCGGCGGGAAATCGGGCGCGTAGCGTGGCGGCCATGATTCGTGCTACATCCCCCTTCCGCGGTGCCGCCGTTGCGGTGCTGCTGGTGGCGACCACTTTCGCCGCCGACACCAACCCCACGCAGGAACGGGCCGACCGGTTCCTGCTGCTCGTCAACTCCGCCTACAAGTCGCTCGTGACGCTCGAGGGCAATGCGCAATGGAAGGCGCTGACCGATGTGTCGCCGCTGCATGACGCCGGGTCCGAGGCCGCCAGCAAGTCGCGCGCCGCGTTCACTGGCGACCCCGTGCTGATCAAGGAGGCGAAGTCGCTCCTCCTGAAGCGCAATGAACTCAACGAGCTCACCGTGCGCGAACTCCAGCAGGTCCTCCTCAACGCCGCCGAGGGCCCCATGACCAACCCGAAGCTCGTGAGCGACCGCATCGACGCGGAGGTGGCGCAGGCGTCCACCTTGAACGGCTTTGAATTCAAGCTGAACGGAAAGCCGATCACCGTGAACGAAATCGACAACCTCCTGCAGTCGAGCACCGACCTGAAGGAGCGCCAGGCGGTCTGGGAAGCCTCCAAGGAATCCGGCAAGGCCCTGAAGGCCGGCCTTGTGAAGCTCCGCGACCTCCGCAACGGCGTGGCGAAGGAGCTCGATTACCCGGACTACTTCGCGCTGCAGGTCGCCGGTTACGGCATGACGACCGACGAGATGATCAAGATGCAGGACGAGTTCATGCGCGAGCTGCGACCGCTGTACCTGCAGTTGCACACCTGGGTGAAGTACAAGCTCGCCGAGAAGTACAAGCAGCCGGTCCCGAACCGCATCCCCGCGCACTGGCTCAACAACCGCTGGTCGCAGGAATGGGGCGGCCTCTCGGACGGCGCCGACCTCACGCCGTTCTTCAAGGACAAGACTCCCGAGTGGGTCGCCAAGTCGTCGGAGCAATTCTACGTCGGCCTGGGTTTCCCGAAGCTGCCGCAGTCGTTCTGGGAAAAATCCGACCTCTATCCCGTGCCCGCCGGCGACAAGCGGAAGAAGAACACGCACGCGTCCGCGTGGCACGTCGACCTCGAGAGCGATCTCCGCTCGCTGCAAAGCATCGAGGCCAACCCGTGGTGGTTCTCGACCAATCACCACGAGTTTGGACACATCTACTACTTCATGGGCTACACGCGCCCGGAGGTCCCCGCCCTGCTCCGCACCGGCGCGAACCCGGCCTTCCACGAAGGCTTTGGCGAACTCACCGCGCTCGCATCCGGCATGGCGCCCTACCTCAAGTCGCTCGGCATCCTGCCCGCGGACTTCAAGGTCGATGAAAACGCGTTCCTCCTGAACAACGCCCTCGTGCCGGGCGTGCCGTTCATCTTCTGGTCGTCGGGCGTGATGGCCCACTGGGAAGCGGACGTCTACGCCAAGAACCTGCCCGCCGACCAATGGAATGCCCGCTGGTGGCAATACGTGCGCGATTTCCAGGGCGTCGAGCCCCCGGCCGCGCGCGGCGAGGAGTGGTGCGACGCCGCCACGAAGACGCACATCAACGACACGCCGTGCTATTACTACAGCTACGCGATCGCGCAGGTCTTCAAGTACCAGCTCAACGATTACATCGCGAAACACATCCTCCACCAGCCGCCGCAGGCGTGCAATTACGCCAACAACAAGGAAGTCGGCGACTTCTTCCGCAAGATCATGGAGAAGGGCAAGACCGAGGACTGGCGCAAGGTCCTCAAGGAAGCCACCGGCGAGGACCTCAGCACCCGCGCCATGGTGGAGTACTACGCGCCGCTCATGAAGTGGCTGCAGGAACAGAACAAGGGCCGGAAGATTGGCTGGGACTGATCACGACCACCTTTTGCAAAACCGCGAGGCGGGGCTTGGGCCCCGCCTTTTTATTTGGCGCCATACCGTAGGAGCCCGTTTACGGGCGATTCGAAACCCGTGCCACCCGCCAACGTAAAATCGCCTGCAAGCAGGCTCCTACAAATGGCAACCCCGCCCTGAGTCCGCGCCCTACCGATCAACCGTAGGAGCCCGTTTACGGGCGATTCGCAACCCGCGCCAACCCGCCAACGTGAAATCGCCTGCAAGCAGGCTCCTACAAATGGCAACCCACCCTGAGCCCGCGCCCTACCGATCAACCGTAGGAGCCCGTTTACGGGCGATTCGAAACCCGCGCCACCCGCCAACGTGAAATCGCCTGCAAGCAGGCTCCTACAAATGGCTAACGCATCCTGAGGATACCGGCGAAAAACCAATTTCCGCCGCCGGAATAGCAAGAAATGCGGCTTTTAGGCCAAGCCCGGCCTTTACGACCCCTGACCCGTCAGCTTACTCTAGGGTATGGTCAGTCCGAATACCCCAGGACCCCTGGACGCCTCACAGCGCCTCTCGGGTGAAACCCCAACTGTCCCCGACGTCGTGATCCGGCTCGCGGGAAATTCCCAGGACGGCATTCAGGCCGTCGGCGGCTTCCTCGCCCGTCTCGCCGGCCGCTCCGACCAGGAGGTCATGACCTACATGACCATCCCGTCCACAATCTCGGGTGGTCCCTCCATCTTCCAAGTCCGCATGGGCTCCGGCGAGATCCTCTCGTCCGGCGACCGCGCCGACGTGCTCGTGGCATTTTACCAGCACAGCTACGAGAGCCACCGCTCCTCGCTTCGCCCGGGCGGCATCCTGCTCTACGACACGGACCACGTGACGCCGAATCCCGACGACAAGGAAATCACCGCCGTCGGCATCCCGATCACCTCCGCCACGGTGGAAGCCGTCGGCGGCTCGGCCAAGGAGAAGGGCAAAAACATTTACGTGCTCGGCCTGCTCACCCGCATGTTCGACCTCGACGTGCCGAAACTGACGCAGCTCATCAAGGAGCGCTTCGGCGGCAAGAACGAGGACATCGTGCGAAATGCGCTGCTCGCCTTCGACGCGGGTTATGCGTTTCCGGCGGAGAATCTCCGTTACCGCCTCGAGAAGTCGGCCGCCCCCACCGGTGGACGTCCGCAAGTCACGACCGACGGCAACTCCGCCCTCGCCTACGGCCTGATCGCCGGCGGCGTGCGCCACGGCGCCGCGTATCCAATTACACCCTGGTCCTCGATCATGGAAACCCTGCGCGTCGAGCTGCCGAAATACGGCGGCATCTTCGTGCAGTGCGAAGATGAAATCGCCGCGGCGTCGACGGCGCTCGGCTTTGCCTATGGCGGCCACCTTTCGATGACGGGCTCCTCGGGCCCGGGTCTTTCATTGAAGATGGAGGCGCTCGGCTGGGCCACCATGGCCGAGATGCCGCTGATCGTCGTGAACATCCAGCGCGGTGGTCCGTCCACCGGCATGCCGACCAACATCGAGCAGAGCGACCTCATGCAGGCCATCTACGGCTCGCACGGCGATTGCCCGCGCGTCGTGCTCGCCCCGAAGAACGTCGAAGACTGCTTCTACCTCGCGATCGAGGCCGGCCGCATTGCCCGCGAGTACAGCACGCCCGTCATCATCCTCTCCGACCAAGCAATCGCGACCCGCATCGAGGCGTTCCCGGAGCCCGATCTCCCGAAGCTCATGGGCCCGACCAAGCCGGACGTCGCCCCGCGGCCCGCCGACTTCAAACCCTACCCGCTCGACGCGATCACCCGCCACGCCCCGCCGGGCTCGGTGATGGGTTCGGGCAAGTATCCGACGGTTTCCGGCCTCGAACACGATGAGCTCGGTCACCCCACGGCGAATCCCGGCCTGCACATGAAGATGACGGCCAAGCGTCGCGAGAAGCTCAAGAAGCTCGCCGCCACGCTGCCCACGCCCGAACTCGCGGGCGACCAGTCGGGCGACGTGCTGCTCGTTGGCTGGGGCTGCACCTACGGCCCGATCCGCGAGGCGATGGGTCGCCTCCGCGGCGCCGGCGCCAAGGTCGGCCACCTCCAGATGCGCCACCTGCACCCGCTCGCCCCCGGCCTCGCCGACATCTTCGCCCGCTACAAGCACGTGCTGGTGGTCGAGATCAACGACGAGGGCCTGTACGGCTACGGCCAGCTCACGACGCTCCTCCGCGGCTGCTTCTGCAACCCGGCGATCGAGAGCATCACCAAGACCGACGGCCTGACCTACAAGGTCAGCGAAATCGTCGAGCGCGTCGCCAAGAAGATTGGCCTGACCGACACCACCGTGGGCATGCGCAAACAAAGCGTCCTCGCCATCCCGGCCCGCAGCTAAACCCCAACCCTTTCCTCCCATGTCCAACGTTGCCGTTCCATGTCCGCTCCCCGCCCCGGCCGGCGCCCCGCTGACCAAGAAGGCCCTGACCGCCGACCACCCGACGTGGTGTCCCGGCTGCGGCGACTTCGCCGTGCTGGCCCCCTTCTACAAGGTCCTCGAGAAGCTCAACTACCCGCAGGAGAAGATCGTCACCTTCGCCGGCATCGGCTGCTCCTCGCGCTTCCCGTACTTCGTCAACACCCACGGCGGCCACTACATCCACGGCCGTTCCCTGCCCTTCGCGGCGGGCATCAGCCTCGGCCGCGATGACCTCCACGTCTTCGTGTTCGGCGGCGACGGCGACGGCTTCTCGATCGGCGGCAATCACCTCGTCCACACCGCGCGCAAGAACCCGCGCCTGACGTACGTCATCATGGACAACTCGGCTCACGGCCTGGACAAAGAAGCAGACCTCGCCGACCTCGCCGCACTGGGCTTCAAGAATCCGGCTATCGACTCAGGGCGCCTTCGAGGCCGGCCGATCAACCCGATGCGCACGCTGCTCAACAGCGGCGCGACGTTTGTGGCCCGCTCGCATGCGACGCAGGTCAACCACATGGTCGACATGATGCTCCGCGCGGCCAACCACGACGGCTTCTCCGTCGTCGAGATCCTCTCGGAGTGCGTCGAGTTCTTTGAAGGCGCGTTTGACGGCGCGAATCCCGGGGCGGCAGTGCGCAGACTATCGACCTGGTTGAAGAACGACGGCACGCCCGAGGACGCCCAACGTCACGACCCGACCGACGAGATCGCGGCCTTCAAGCTCGCCTCGGAGGCCTGGCCCGGGAAGTTCGGCGTGTACTACGAAAACAAGGCGCGCGCGACCAAGAACGCACTCGAGCAAAAGCTCATCGCCAACACCCGGGAAAAGACGAAAAACGCGTCGGACCTCGAGCTGTTGTCGAAGACCTTTGCCCGCATGCGCTGAGCCGGTAGGGCGCGTGCCCCCTCGCCTCAGCTTGGCCGGGGCTTTCGGGTTCTCCTGTCGCCACCGCGGCCATCGTTGCTTCCGGACACGCCGGCTGCCATTTTGAGCCCAGCCGGAATTGTGTCACCTTAAACTAAATTCCGTCGTTCCATTTCTCCTTCGAGATGGGCCATGGAGAAACCATCATCCTTTGTCCGCAATGGTCCCGTTCATGGCGTTGGCGGTAAGCGCCGTCGATGATCTTCGGCGACCGGCTGCGCACCGCAGGAACGGCGCAGGCGCCTCGATCATCTGCCCGAAGTGCAAGGCGGAGAAGCAGCGTTCCGCCCACTTCCGACCGCCAGAGTCCATCTCAGGTCCTCTGCGTCCATCAGCCTTGAGCGTCGCAACACGGGACGCTCGACGACCGCCTGCGGCTTGCCGAGGTAGTCGAGGCCGTTCGCGATCACCGTCCATGGCATTGGCCGTCAGGGGCCATGCGCGCGGCGGGAGGGATGTGGATGCGGCGCGGCTCCAAGCCGTCCATCTCGGGCATCTGTCGTCGCGAGAATGACGTCGTGTGCTGCTCGACCGTAATTCGAACGTTGGCGGCGTCTGGCAACTATGCGCGCCAGCATGTGGAGCGCGACCTTCTGGTTCACCACATTGTCTTCCGCCAGAAGGATGTGCCCGGCCGGGGATGTTGACGACTTCGGCGCAGCGAACAGCTGCGGGGTCGGGGTCCTTGGCTTGCTGACGAGAGCGGTGTCGAACAACAGGGTCGCATGGCTCCTCGAGCGTCTCGGCAACAATGCTGGCTGCCGATGGAGGAAAACAGCACCAAAGGCAGGCTGGTCCCACCCGGCAGGCGGCGGATCTCCCGCGCGAGCATCACGCCATCCATCTCGGGCATGTGCATGTCCAGCACGGCGAGGTCGAAACGTTCGCCCTGGCGCAGTTGCGCGAGCGCGTCTGCTGGACGCTCCACCAGGACTGCCCGCAGTCCCCACTTCTCGGCGAGGCTGCCGAGGATGCGGCGGTTGGCGGCATTGTCATCAATCACGAGTAGGCGCCGGCCGCGTAGCTGCACCTGCGCGACGGGCACATAGGGCCGGGAACGGTGGACCCACTCGGTCCGCAGCGTAAAGAAAAAGGTGGAGCCACGGCCGGGTTCGCTTTGGAGCCACATGCGTCCGCCCATGAGCTCGGCAAGCCGTTTGCTGATGGCAAGGCCGAGCCCGGTGCCGCCGTACTTGCGCGTCGTCGAGGCATCCACTTGCGTGAAGGAGCCGAATAGTCGGGCCTGAGCCTCGGCCGGAATGCCGATGCCGGTATCCCGCACGGCGAAGAGGATCTCCCGAGGCTGGTCGGATTTGGCCGCATCGGCCGGCAAGGCCTTCACCGTGACCTCAATCTCGCCCCGCTCGGTGAACTTGAGCGCGTTGCCGATCAGGTTGACGAGAATCTGTCGGAGCCGGGTAACATCCCCGCGCACTTCGGTTGGGAGGCCCTCGCCTACATCGTAAAGCAAGTCCAGGCCCTTTTCAGCCGCCTTGGCGGAAAGCAGGTTCAGCGCACTTTCGACGCACTCGCGCAGGGAGAAGGGCTCGGCCTCCAGTTCGACACGGCCGGCCTCGATCTTGGAGAAGTCGAGGATGTCGTTGATCAGCGTGAGCAGGCTTTCTCCGCTCTGCCGGATGATCTCCGTAAACTCCTTCTGCTGGGTCGTCAGCGGCGTATCCAACAGGAGCGAAGTCATGCCGATCACGCCGTTCATGGGCGTGCGGATCTCATGGCTCATGGTGGCGAGGAATTGGCTCTTCGAAACATTCGCGGCCTCGGCACTGCGACGGGCTTCCTGCAATTCGGTAGTGTCGGAGAGCACGCCGAACCATACGCGCGTGCCGTCGGGCCGGCGGTCGACGGCGGAATTGGCCTGAATCCAGCGGACGCCGCCGTCGGGCCGCCGGATGCGGAAACTCAGCACCCATGGAGCCACCTGCACGATCGCCCGCTCCATGCTGGCGTGCACCAATCCGCGGTCCTCCGGATCCACGGTCGTCAGCAGCACCGCAGACCGTTTCAACACCTCCTCGGGCTCACGGCCGAACAGCGCTCGGTAACCGGCGCTGATAAATGGGAAAGAGCGGCGGTTGTCCAGGGTGACTTCGAACTGGAAAATGACCCCGGGTGCCTGGGCGGTCATGGCCACCAGCCGCTGCTCGCTGTCCCGCGCAACCTCGGCCATCCGGCGGGCCTCCACCTCGCTCGCCTGCAAGTCGATGGTCATTTTCTCGGCCAGTTGGACGGCGCGCGCGCGGCTCCGACCTAGGGTCAGCATCACGCCGGCAAGCAGGCAGGAAATCAGCGTCCCCGTCACACCCACAAAGATCGGCACGCTACGCTCAACCGTGGCATCGAAAGCGACCGTGGACGTCATCGCGAGGGTCCACACCTGCCCGCCAACGGTGATCTGCGTGACCTGATTGAACAAGCGCCCGGCAAATGGCGCCTGACGGGCGTCGCGCTCAACACTCACGGGAACGTAGTCCGCATCGAACAGCAAGTTTTTCTCGTCGCGCACGGATCCTTCGAAGATTTCCACGTCCACCAAGTCGCGGGCGCTGGCCATCAGACCTTGCATCGCCTCGGTCATCGCGATCCGGGCGAACACAAGCCCAACCAGGTTAGCTTCGCGCTCAACGGCCGTGACCGGGTGGGTGCCATTGCGGTAGACGGGAACCAAATAGTAGAATCCCGTGCGGTCGGGCTGATCTCGACGGAGGAGCAAGCGGCGGCTCAGGGTCGGTTCCCCGGTGCGCACCGCGCGCTCGATCGCCGCGCGCCGAGCCGGCTCAGAGCCCGCGTCGAATCCATAGGTCAGACGGTTCGGCTCCAACGGGTCCATGAACTTCACCACATAAAGATCCGGGGCGGTCGAATCGGTCTGCACCGAGAACTCCGGCGCATCGTCCGCTCGTTCGGCCGCGATGAATCTTTCGAGCTCGGCGCGGGGCACCCTTTGGATGAAGCCCAGGCCCAGCACCCCAGGGAATTCCCGGGGCAGGTCGCGCGACTCAACGTAGGCGCGAAACTCCAGCCGCTCGACCGACTTGCTGGCCGCATAAACGCCGCGCGCGCCTTTGAGGCCGTAGACCGGCTGGTTCATCCGGCGCTGCACCTCGTCGTTCAGCAAATTCGCCAGCCGCTCGAACTGGAACCTCGCCAACGCGTCGTAATATCGGCGGGTTTGGTAAGTGCCGACGGCCGTCGCAACCAGACCGATCATCAGAGTTGCCAGCACCAGCAGCAAGTGGTGGGAGCGGCGCTCAGGCATCGCCGGATACTTGCCAGCGGTTTCGCGCAGGCAAGCCGCAACCGGACGGCCGCTTTAGGGTTGGCCTGAATTCGGGGCTGGGCTTTGCTGGGCTCCCATGTCGAAGGTCTATTTCTACTACTCGGCGATGAACGCCGGCAAATCGACGGTGCTCCTCCAGTCGAGCTACAACTACCATGAGCGCGGCATGCGCACGCTGCTCTTCACGCCGGCCATCGACACGCGCGCCGGCATGGGAAAGATCAAGTCGCGCATCGGCCTCGATGCGGACGCCATGGCGCTGCAACCCGACGAGGACATCTTTGCGCACGTGAGGTCCGCGCACGCCGCGCAACCCGTCGCCTGCGTACTCGTGGACGAAGCCCAGTTCCTTTCGCGCAAGCAGGTCGAGCAGCTCACCGAAATCGCGGACCAGCTGCGCATCCCGGTGCTGTGTTACGGCCTGCGGACGGATTTCCAGGCGCAGCTGTTTCCCGGCAGCGCGGCGCTGCTGGCGCTGGCGGACAATCTCATTGAGCTGAAAACGATCTGCCACTGCGGTCGCAAGGCCACGATGAACCTCCGGGTCGGTCCCGACGGCCGCGGCGTGAAGGAAGGCGCCCAGGTCGAGATCGGCGGCAACGACCGTTATGTCGCGATGTGCCGTCGCCACTTCAAGGAAGCGCTGGCCTGATCCGCCCAATCGTTCTCGTTCTCGTAATCTTAATCGTTCTCTCAAGCGGGGGAGCAAGAGAACGAGAACGATTACGAGAAAGAGAACGATTTCCATGAGACTCCTACCCCTGCTCACCTTCACTCTTACCCTCACTTCCGCCATGTCCGCCAGCCAGCTCGTCTTCATCGGCACTTACACCAACAAGGATGTCCCCAGCAAAGGCATCTACGCGGTGCGGATGGACGCAACCACGGGGAAACTGAGCGAACCGGTGGTCGCGGCGGAGACGCCGAATCCGACTTTCCTCGCCTGGCGCCCCGATCATCGCGTGCTCTACGCGCCCGGCGAAGGCCCGGGACCGGCTGGCAAGACCAGCGGCGGCGCCGCGGCCTTCGGCTTCGACGCGACATCGGGCCAACTCACCCTTCTCAATGCCCGCGGTGCGGGCGGTGGCGGCACGACCATGCTCTCAACCGATGCGACCGCGCGTATGCTCGTCACGGTCGCCTACGGCAGCGGCCAGGTCGCCTCGTTCCCGTTGAGTGCCGACGGCCGGATCGGCGAACGGACTTCGTTCATTCCCCATCAGGGCCCGCTCGGCCCGAACAAGGGACGGCAGGACAAACCGCATCCCCACTCCGTCACGTTTTCCCCCGACAACCGTTTCGCCCTCGTCGCAGATCTCGGTTTGGACCGGGTCTTTGTCTACCGGGTCGATCCGGCGACGGCCACGCTGACGCCGCATGAACCGGCGTGCGTAAGCACGCCCCCGGGTTCCGGTCCGCGGCACACCAAATTTTCCCGCGACGGAAAGTTCTTCTACATCCTCAACGAGATCGACGGCACGGTCACGGCCTGCGCGTACGATGCGGCCCGCGGCGTCGCGACGCCCATTCAGACGCTCTCAACGCTGCCGGCGGGGTTTGTCGTGAAGGACCCCGATCGCGCCGCGGAGATTCGCGTACACCCGAACGGAAAGTTCGTTTACGCCTCCAACCGCGGCCATGACAGCATCGCCGTGTTCTCGATCAACGCCGACGGTTCGCTGAAACTGGTCGAGATTGCCCCGTGTGGCGGTCGCGAGCCCCGCAATTTCGAACTCTCGCCCGACGGCCAGTGGCTCATCTGCGCCAATCAGAACAGCAACAACGTCGCGTCATTCAAGGTCGACGCCCGCACCGGCCGGCTCACGCCGACCGGCAGCGCGGTGAACGTGCCGCAGGGCGTGTGTGTGCTCTTCGCGCCGTAAGTTTGGGTCGCTAACTGACCAGCACCGCGGAGGTGGGTGCTGACCGGGGCGTCGTCCGTGGCGGCGGCGAGGCGACGGTGACCGTGGCTGAAATCGACGGATTCTCGCTTTCGACGTGCGTCACGCGGGCCGCGGGCGCCACGGGCGCGGCGGAGCCACCTTCAACCATGCCCATCAGCTCGGCCACGGCGCTGCGGACCGCCTCGGCCTGGGTCTGCATCTCCTCGGCCGCGGCCGCGGACTGCTGCGACATCGCCGCGTTGCTTTGGGTGATCTGATCGATGCCCGCGACCGCCCGGCTGACCTGAGCCAGGCCTTCGCTTTGCTCCTGGGACGCCTGGGCGATCTCCGCAACCATTTCGTCAAGCCGGCGGATGCGTTCGACGATCGCGGTGAGGTTGACAGCCACCTTCTCGCTGATGCGGGCGCCCTGCGCGCTCTTTTCGGTGGAATCGGAAATCTTCACGCCGGTTTCCCGGGCCGCCGCCGCGCAACGCTGGGCGAGGCTGCGCACTTCCTCGGCCACGACCGCGAAGCCCGCACCGGCCTCGCCGGCGCGCGCCGCCTCCACCGCCGCGTTGAGCGCAAGGATGTTGGTCTGGAAGGCGATCTCATCGATCGTCTTGATGATCTTGGAAATCTCGCCGCTCGAATTCTGGATCGCGCGCATGGAGCTCTTCATCTGCTCGACGTCCGCCGCGCCCGCATCGGCGGTGTCGCGGGCTTCGCGCGCCAGCTGTTTCGCGCTTTGGGCGCTTTCCGAGTTGCGAGCCGTGGTACTGGAAATCTCGTGCAGGGCGGAGCCCGACTCCTGGAGCGAAGCCGCCTGTTCGCTCGCGCCCTTGGCCATGGTGTGGGCGGCTCCAGCGACCTGGGTCGCCGACTCGCCGGTCCGATCCGCCTCGCTGGCGAGATGCAAGGCGATGGCATGAATCGGCCGAGTGGTGCCGCGAATGACGATCCAGCCGGCGGCGAGGCCGATCAGGATGCCGCCGATCGCGATGGCAAAGACCAGTACTTCGCTGCGCTGCTGGCTCGTGCGCACCATCTCGTCGATGGTTTGCTGGTAAACCGCCAATGAGTGGCTCACCTGCGACAGTGTCGCGGTGAATTCCGGGGCAATGCGGTTGATGCCCTCCTGCACCAGTCGATCGCGGGTCCGCTTGGATTCGACGATGCGGTCAAGTCCGGCGCCGTAGGCTGTCACGGCTTCGGCCAGCGCAACGAGACGCGCGGTCTTGGCCTCGTCCTTCAAAGAGGCATCGAGTTTTTCCATCTCGACCTGGTCCTTCTGGAGAATCTCCACCTGCTTGCCGACAAACTGCACGGAAGCCCGCGCGGCGGTGGCGTACTCCTCCTTGGATGTGGTCAGGAAGGAACTCATCTGGGTGCCGCACTCAAAAAAGGAGCGCAGGGCATTCGCGATGCGGAACGCGGCGTTCATGTCGCCCTGGGTGCGCGCATCCGCCATCGACTGCTGCAGGGTGTCCTTGATGAAAGTCCCCCGCGGGCCGATGACCGAATCCTCGATGGAGGTGCGGGTCGCCTGGTTCTCCACCAACGTCTGGAAAGCCTGGTCATAGCGCACGAGCAGCGCCTTGGCGTTGGCGATCTGGCGGGCGCGCTCCGGGTCGGTGATTTGTTTCTCCGCGCGGCCGATCTCATCCTGCAGGCTCTTTTGCGCGGCCTGGTAGGCGGTCACGCTTTCCGCGGAACCCCGGGCGAGAAAATCGTTCACGTGCACCTTCAGCGCGGTCATCGCCGTTTCCAGCGAGGCGGCGGCCGACAACTCGGCGGCGCTTTCGGAGAAAAGATGGAATTTGTGCCCGACCAACTGCAGGGCATAGCGCGAGACGCCCGCAACTGTCGCCAGCAACCCGATCAGGGCGGCGAAACCGAGCGTGATTTTTTTGCCAATGGTAAGCCGGGACCGAATCATAAGGACGCGGGTTGGGGGTGGAAGAACGCGACTGGGGCGCTTACTGGACCTCGAACTTGATCGGGATCGAGACGCGGATGGCGACGGGCGTGCCGTCCTTCTTCGCGGGCTTGAACTTCCACTTTCTCACGGCCTTGAGCGCCGGCTCATCGAGCGATTTCTCGGTGGTCTTCTCCACCTTGGCGTCCTGCACGCCTCCCTGCTCGTCGACGAGGAAGTTGACGGTCACGAGACCGGTGCCGCCGCCGCGGCTGAATTCAGCCGGGATGTCGGGCGGGACCGTGCGGACCGGCACGGGCGGCTCGGTCTTGCCATCCGCCCGCAGGATTCCCGCAGGCGCACAGCACAGCACAAAAATGGACACAAGGGTTCGATGGAGGGGGCAACGCGTGGTCATGGCCCCTCCCCCATCGGCGGATCGCTCCGGCCATTAAGCAAAATTGCCGCCGAACGCCCCGTTTGAGGGAATCACCCCAGTTCCCGGGGGCGCAGCATCAGCACCACGTAATAGGCCCCGACCGCCACGAAAACACAGAACACCAAGAACCAGTCGCCGTGTTCGGTGTAATAACTTTGCCGGCCCGCCCAGCGGATGTCGCGCGTGACCTCGACGGTTTGGGCGCCGCGAAAGTACACGGAACCCCGATCGTCGTTGAGGACGGCGCGCACGTTGCCGTACTCGTCGATCCATCCACTCCAGCCACCGTTGCCGCAGCGGATGACCGGCCGGCGATTTTCGATCGCGCGCAGCACCGAGTGCGCCGCGTGCTGGTAGGCCGCGCCGCCCTCGCCGAACCAGCCGTTGTTGGTGAGGACCGCCAGCACCTCCGCGCCGGCGCGGGTGCTCTCGCGCGCGAGTTGTGGAAAAATATCCTCGTAGCAAATCAACACGCCGACCGACGTGCGCCGGCCCGCGGCATTCACCACGAGTGGCGCCGGGTCACGTCCGGCCGCGAAGTCGCCGCCAATCGGCGCAAACTTGTCGATCCACCCCAGCACCGGTCGCAGCGGAATGTACTCGCCGAACGGGACCAGCTTGCGCTTCGCGTAACCCGGGGTGGCCAGACCCGGGCGGGGCTCCACGACGAAGGCGCCGTTGTACCACTGCTCCGTCGCGGCGTCGGTACCGGTCGTATAAATCGTCCCGAGCAGGACCGGGCGCTTGGTGCGCTTGGCGATCGATTCGAGCCAGTCGCGCACGGCCGGATCGCGAAACAGCGCCCAGGGCGTCACCGCCTCAGGCCAGACGATGAGCTGCGGCGCGCCTTTGCCGGCGGCTTCGAAGGTGACGTTTTCGAGGGTGTGCAGCACATCGGTCGCGCGCGCGGCGTCCCACTTCTCGTTCTGCGGAATGTACGGTTGCACCAGCGCGGCGCGGAACAGCGGCCGACGTTGTTGGTTCATGGTGTCGGCCACGAACGGGAACGAGCCACCCATGAGCACCAGGAGGGCCACCGAAAATTCCGGCGTGCGTTTCTTGAATCCCGTGACGCCCTCGAAGAACGCGCGATGCACGTAGGCCGCCGCGCCGAGATTGAAGACGATGAGGATGAAAGCCGTCGCCCCGGAGCCGGCATAGGCCGCAACCTGCAGCACGAGCGGACGCTGCCACTGGCTCGCGGCGAGAGGCAGCCACGGGAAGCCGCCAAAGATCACGCTCCGGAACCATTCGAGCACCACCCAAAGCGCCGCGAGGCCCAGCATCGCGAACACGCGCACCATCGCCTTGTGGCCTTGGAGCCGCGGGATCGTCCACCAGACGGCGAGGAACCACGCCCCGGCCAGCAGGCCCACGAACGGCCCGAGCAGGAAAAGCCCGACCCAAGTGACGTTGTCCAGCCAACCGAGCAGCATGGTCCAAGCGACCATCTGCGCGCCGACCACGGTGTACGCATACAGCCGGAAGGCCGGCTTGCGATAAGCCCACAACACCGCCGGCAGCGCCAGCACGTAGGCCGCCTCGCCCGTGCTCACCGGCGGAAACGAAATGTACGTCAGGAAAACAGTGAAGCCGAACACCGCGAGGACCCACCCGAGGTTCGGGTGTCGCTGCCAAAGCGTGGGCTTGGGCTCGTAGGGATCGTCAGTGACGGGGAGGGCGGCCATTTGGAAGGAACATTTACACGCAAGGCCAAGCCCGCTGGCAAGCCAGCCTTCCTGTAGGAGCCTGTTTACAGGCGATTCAGGATGCGCGCCGACTTCGCACGCGCGATCGCCTGTAAACAGGCTCCTACAAAAGCCACTCGGGCATGGGACGGTCTGCGTCTAGCAGCACCGAGAACCACTCCCAATCGGCTGGGCAACAGTAGTAGTGCGGCCAAGTTTCGCGAGCGGTGACCAAACCGGCACGATAGGGATTCAGAAAAATGTACTGAAATACCGCGAGTCGATCGTCGTTGGCCCGCAGCAGCCGATCGTAGAATTCGCGTTCCCACTCGAGACCGGATGCGGAAAGTACTCCGGAGGTCTTGGCTTTGAGTCGACGAATCGCGGTTCCCAGCGACAGCCGCGCACCAAGGGTCATGACGAGATGGATGTGATCCGGCATCACAACCATGCAGCGCATCCGCCAAGTGAGGTCCGCAGTCATCCTGTGGGTTTCGGCCAGCACGGCGTTCGCGACTGGGGCTTTGGTCAGCCCGGTGCGTCTATTGGCCGTGCAGACGGTAATGAAATATTCCTGCCCTGATTCAGAAGCTCGGCCGCGCCGTAACGCCGCGTGTCCCCTGCCACGAATGAAGGCCATGAGTAGTCGCCTGGTTGCAGGCGACCCAGCATGCCGGCATTAATGCTAGGGATCGTGTCGAGAGATCGCCTAGATTCAGGCGGCAGATCGAGACGCCCAGTAGGAGCCTGTTTACAGGCGATTCAGGACGCCCGCCGACTTCGCACGTGCGATCGCCTGTCAACAGGCTCCTACAGGTCGGCCAGCAGGGGCGGGATCTCCGCGAGGTGCTTCACCTGGCGGAAGCGCGGTTGGTCGTGCGGGATTTTTTCCACGTGCTCGTGCGCCCACGTGATGTGGTACGGCACGTGCACGCCGGCGCCGCCGAGTTCGAGGACGGGCAGGATGTCGGACTTCAGGGAATTGCCAATCATTGCGAACTCCGCGATCGGCACGCCATGGCGGCGGAGCACCCGCTCGTAGGTGGGGCCGTCCTTTTCGCTGAGGATTTCAATCCCGTGGAAGTGGGCCGCCAGGCGCGACTCGGTGACCTTGCGCTCCTGATGATGCAGGTCGCCCTTGGTGATCAGCAACAGCCGGAAGTCCTTTGCCAGGGCCGGCACAATCTCCGCCACGCCGGGAAGCAGCTCCACGGGGTGCGCCAGCATCTCCTGGCCGAGCGCGAGAATCTCCCGAATCTCGCGGGCGCTGATGCCCCCCTTGGTGAGCTCGATCGCCGTCTCCGTCGCGCTCAGCATGAATCCCTTCACGCCGTAGCCGTAGAGCGGCAGGTTGCGCATCTCGGTCTGGAACAGCACGCGGTTCACCTCGTCCGCCGGGTGATACTTCGCCAGCAACTCGCGGTACCGCTGCTGAGCCCGGTCGAAGATGCTCTCGTTGTGCCAGAGCGTATCGTCGGCGTCGAAACCGAGGATTCTGATCATGGGTTGAAAGTTGAAGGATGAAAGTTGAAAGCCGGATCCGGGCGGAGGTCAGTCCTGGTCAGGACGTCTTTCAACCACCCTCATTCAACTTTCAACTGCCAGCGTCAGCTGGCCCCGTGGCAGTTCTTGAACTTCTTGCCCGAGCCGCAGGGGCACGGGTCGTTGCGGCCGACCTTCGGGGTCTCGCGGCGGATGGTGACTGCCGGGAGTTTGATCTCGTCGGCCGGCGCGGCGGCGGCGGGAGCCTGGGGCTCGGCGGCCTGCGTGGCCGCGGCGAGTGCGGTCGGCGCGGCGGCCGGACCCTGCAGGCGCGCGGAACGCGAGAGGATGTTGAAGAGGTTCTCGAAGGCTTCGCGGTTCGTCGCGGAGCGGAACAGGCTTGTGCAGATCTGCAGGCGCACGTTGTTCATCAGCTCCTCGAAGAAACGGAAGGCCTCGCCCTTGTACTCGGACAGCGGGTCCTTCTGGCCGTAGCTGCGGAGGCCGATCGAGCGACGCAGTTCCTCCATCTCGGTCAGGTGCTCCTGCCAGTGATGGTCGATCGCGTTGATGACGATGTAACGCTCCAGCCCGCCGAGCGCGGCCTGGTCCTCGACGGATTCCTTGAGCGCGTAGGCCTGCTTGATGCGCTCCACGACGTCCTTGAGCACCGCGTCGAAGTCGCGACGGTTCTCAAACTCGGCGATCTTCGCACTGATCGGGAAATGGGCGTTCAGCCAGCCGACGAGGCTCTCCACGTTGCCGGAGGATACCCCGCCCTTCTGGTCGAAACCGGCGGTCTCGAGGCGGGTCGCGATCTCCTCCTCGATCATTTCAAAGATGATGTCCTTCGGACGCTCCGCGTGCAGCGCGCCGTTGCGGATGCCATAGACGACCTCGCGCTGCTTGTTGAGCACGTCGTCGTACTGGAGCAGGCGCTTGCGGATCGCGAAATTCTGCTGCTCGACCTTTTTCTGGGCCGATTCGATCGAGTAGTTGAGCCACTTGTGCTCGAGCTCCTCGCCCTCCTGCATGGAGCCTTCCATGATTTTGGAGGCCAGGTTGCCCTGGAGGAAGAGGCGCATCAGGTCGTCCTCGAGCGAGAGGAAGAACTTGGTCATGCCCGGGTCGCCCTGGCGCGAGCAACGGCCGCGGAGCTGGCGGTCGATGCGGCGGGACTCGTGGCGCTCCGTGCCGATGACGAGCAGGCCGCCGAGTTCGCGGACGCCCTCGCCGAGTTTGATGTCGGTGCCGCGACCCGCCATGTTGGTGGCGATCGTGACGGAGCCGCGGTGACCCGCCCGCGAAACGATTTCCGCTTCCTGCTGGTGGAACTTGGCGTTCAGCACCGTGTGGATGACGCCGGCGCGCTTGAGCATGCGGCTCAGGACCTCGGACTGCTCGACGGTCACCGTGCCCACCAGCACGGGCTGGCCGCGCTGCTGGGCCTCCTGGATCTGCTTCACCACCGCGCCGTACTTGTCGCGGCGCGTCTTGAAGATGGAATCGTTCTTGTCGATGCGGATGCAGGGCTTGTTCGTCGGGATCTGCGTGACGGCCAGGCGGTAAATCTCGTGGAATTCCGTCGCCTCGGTCTCGGCCGTGCCGGTCATGCCCGAGAGCTTCTCGTACATGCGGAAGTAATTCTGGATCGTGACGGTCGCGTAGGTGCGCGTCTCGCGCTCGATGGTCACGCCTTCCTTGGCCTCGACCGCCTGGTGCAGGCCGTCGGACCAGCGGCGGCCCGACATGATGCGGCCGGTGTTTTCGTCGACGATGACGACCTTGCCGTCCTGCACGACGTACTCGACGTCGCGCTCATAAAGGGAATATGCGCGCAGTAATTGCGACAGCGCGTGGATGTCCTCGGAGACAACTTCGTAGCGCTGCTGGGCCTCGCGCTTCGCGGCTTCCTTTTCCTCGGGCGACTTCGCCGTCTCCTTCTCGATGTCGATGAAGAGCGAGGCAAGGTCCGGCAGCACAAACGCGTCCGGATCGTCCGGGCGGAGCTTGCGCCGGCCGACCTCGGTGAGGTCGGCCTGGTGGTTCTTCTCGTCGATCGTGAAGAACAGCTCCTCCTTCCACTTGTAGAGCTCCTCCTTGTTGAAGTCGGAGTGCATCTCGACGTCCACCTTGTCGAGGAGCTTGCGCCACTCGGGGTTTTCCTGGAGTCGGAGCAGCTGCTTGTTCTTCGGCATGCCCAGTTTCACCTGGAGCATCTTCATCGCGCCGCTCTGCTTTTCCTCGGCGGTCGCGTCCGGCTTCTCGAGCAGGTCGCTGGCTTCCTTCACCAGCTTGTTGATGAAACGAAGCTGCGCGGCGACGAGCTGCTCGACGCCCGGCTTGAGGCGGGTGAACGGCTGCTCGCGCTCGATCGGCGCCGGGCCGGAGATGATCAGCGGGGTGCGCGCCTCGTCGACCAGGATGGAGTCGATTTCGTCGACGATGCAGTAGAAGTGGTCGCGCTGCACCTGGTCCTCCTTGCGCGTGGCCATGCCGTTGTCGCGCAGGTAGTCGAAGCCGAACTCCGACGCGGTGCCGTAGGTGATGTCGCGGTTGTACATCTCCCGGCGCGTCTCCGAGTGCATCTGCTGTTGGATGCAACCGACGCTCAGCCCGAGGAAATTGTACAGGTAACCCATCCACTCGGAGTCGCGGCGGGCGAGGTAGTCGTTGACCGTGACGAGCTGCGCGTTGCGGCCGGTGAGGGCGTTGAGGTAGAGCGGCAGCGTGGCGACGAGGGTCTTGCCCTCGCCCGTCGCCATCTCGGCGATGCGGCCCTCATGCAGCGTGATGCCACCGATCAGCTGGACGTCGAAATGCACCATGTCCCACTTGAGCTGGTGATCGCACACCACGATCTCCCGGCCGCAGAGGCGGCGGGCGGCGTTCTTCACGGCGGCGAACGCTTCCGGCAGAATCTGGTCGAGGGTCTCGCCCTGCTTGAGGCGGCCGCGGAATTCGTCGGTCTTGGCGCGGAGCTGGTCGTCCGTCAGCGACTGATAGGACTGCTCGAATTGGTTGATGCGCGCCACGATGGGGCGGCATTTTTCGACGTATTTGCGATGGTGCCGGCCGGCGAATTTCTTGAGGAGGAAGTCGAACATTGAAGGGGTGGAATGAAAACTACGCACCGGGGGTTGGCAAATGACAAAATTCAGAAGCCGGTTTTGACGGAAGCCCCTCAGGAGCGCGGGCTTAGGCTGCCTCGGGCGGGCATCGCCCCCGACCCACTCCGCCCAGCGCCCAAATGAAGCGACAGGCGGACGGGACGCCCAGCCGACCCGCCGCGACGCAGAAAAGTTCACGATTTGCACGCGGGCTGCTTTTGGACGAGCCATGGCCGCACCAAGCCCCTCCCCCGGCATTGCCCCGCCCGAGGCATTCCGATCCTACGCCACCGACGGTTTCTTTGACGAAATGATGAGCGCGGACGGCCGCGTTCGTCCGCACTACGCGCAGTTTCTCAAGCATTTTGGCGCCGTCACGCCTGCCGAGTTCGACGCCAAGCGGCGCGCGGTGGACCTGGCGTTCCTGCGCCAGGGCGTCACCTTCAACGTGTACGGCGACTCGCAGGGCGCGGAACGCATTTTCCCGTTCGACCTCGTCCCGCGGATCATTCCCGCCTCCGAATGGGAGCACCTCGAGGCCGGGCTCACGCAGCGCATCACCGCGCTGAACCTGTTCCTCCACGACATCTACCACGAGCAGCATATCCTGAACGATGGCACGATCCCACCGCACTACGTGATGTCGGCAAAACATTTTCGCCGGGAGTTCGTGAACGTGAAGGTGCCCGGGGACATCTACATCCACATCTGCGGGACCGACATCATCCGCGACGACCAGGGCAAATACCTGGTCCTCGAGGACAACGCGCGCTGCCCGTCGGGCGTGAGCTACGTCCTGGAAAACCGGCGCGCCCTCAAACGCACGTTCCCCGAAATCTTCGAGGCCGGCGGCGTGCGACCGGTGGAGAGTTATCCCACCGAGCTGCTCAAGACCCTCCAGCACGTCGCGCCCGTCGGCGTGGCCGAACCGACGGTCGTGCTGCTCACGCCCGGCGCCTACAACTCCGCCTACTTCGAGCACACCTACCTCGCGCGGCAAATGGGCATCGAGATTGTCGAGGGCCGCGACCTGCTGGTGCGCGACCAGCACGTCTACATGCGCACGACGAAGGGCCTGCAGCCCGTGCACGTCATCTACCGCCGCATCGACGACGATTTCCTCGACCCCACCGTGTTCCGCAAGGACTCCGCGCTCGGCGTTCCGGGGCTCATCAACGCCTACCGCGCGGGCAACGTGTCGCTCGCCAACTCCATCGGCACCGGCGTCGCAGACGACAAGGTGATGTACTATTTCGTCCCGCGCATCATCAAGTACTACCTCGACCAGGAACCGATCCTGCCGAACGTCGAAACCTATCT
The DNA here is from genome assembly GCA_044224295.1 of Lacunisphaera sp. Taxonomy (GTDB): domain Bacteria; phylum Verrucomicrobiota; class Verrucomicrobiia; order Opitutales; family Opitutaceae; genus Lacunisphaera. The sequence goes on from JBGAKQ010000028.1 coordinate 20,974, forward strand.
CGCGAGCGAGGACCAGGATCGGAAGTACATGGTCGAGAATCTCGACAAGCTCGTGGTGAAGGCCGCCAACGAGGCCGGCGGTTATGGCATGCTGATGGGACCGCACGCGACCGTCGCGGAGCGCGACGAATTCCGTCAGCGCATCCTCGCCGACCCGCGCAACTACATCGGCCAGCCGATGATTTCGCTCTCGCGTCACCCGACGCATTGCGACGGCGAGGGCTTTGCCGGCCGCCACATCGACCTGCGCCCGTTCATCCTCTACGGCGAAAAAACCACCATCATCCCCGGCGGTCTCACCCGCGTCGCCCTCCGCAAGGGCTCGCTCGTCGTCAACTCCTCCCAAGGCGGCGGCAGCAAGGAGACGTGGGTGTTGTACGGAAATAAATAACCCAATCGATTTACGATTTATGATTTACGACTTACGATTTGTTGCATCGTCGAATCTGCAGCGCGACAGCCACGGTGGCATGGCGTGCTTCTGGTGTACGGAAATCGTACATCGTAAATCATAAATCGTAAATTAGCGCATGCTTTCCCGCGTTGCCAATTCCCTGTACTGGATGAGTCGCTACATCGAGCGCGCTGAAAGCATTGCGCGCCTGGTGGACGTCAACCTCCAGCTCCTCCTGGATTTCCGCAGCCTGGACGACGCCGCGCTCGCGGCGCACTGGCTGCCGATCGTGCAGAGCTCGGGTGACGAGGAGCTCTTCCGGCGGCTGCACACTCGGGTCACCGGGAAAACCGTCACGGAGTTCCTCGTCTTCCAGGCCGAGAACCCCAACTCGATCGTCGCGTCCATCGCCCAGGCCCGCGAAAACGCCCGCATGGTCCGGGACCAAGTCACGGTGGAGCTGTGGGAGGAGCTCAACCGCATCTACCTCTTCCTGCGATCCAAGCAGGCCCGCCAGTTGTGGCGCGAGAATCCCGCCGACTTCTTCCTGGCCATTCGCAACAGCTCCCTGCTGCTGCAGGGCCTGACCGATGCCACCATCGTCCGGAACGAAGGCTGGTTCTTCATCCAGTGCGGCCGGTACCTCGAGCGCGCGGACAAGACCTCGCGCCTCCTCGACGTGCGCCACGAATCCGTCCCCGCCCGGGGTTCGCCGCCGGCCGCGCTCAGCCAGACCGACGCACTCGGCTGGTCCGCGGTCCTGCGCTCGTGCAGCGCGTGGGACGCCTACAAGGCGCTGCATGGCGCCGAGGTGCAACCGGCGCTCGTCGCCGAGTTCCTGCTGCTCTCGGATGAGTTTCCGCGCTCGGTTCGCTTCAGCGTCAATCATCTCAACGACGCGCTGCGGCGCATCTCCGGCGTGGCGGCGGGCCGGTTCTCGAACGACGCCGAGAAGCTCGCCGGCCGGCTGCTGGCCGAGCTCCAGTTCAGCACGGCCGACGATATTTTTGACATCGGCCTGCACACCTACATCGATGTCGTGCAAGCGAAGCTGAATGCAATCGGCGACGCCCTCTTCCAGGCCTACATTTTCCAACCCTTCCAAACGCTCGAGGAACACGAATTGCATCAGCAGGAAGAACAGCAGCAGCAGTGATTCGATTCCTCCCGTTGTCGTTGGCCGGCCCGGCGAAAACCCGGCGCGTGACGCACATCCTGATCGCCAGCGAGCCCGTCGTTCGCTTCCAATCGCGCGTCACCGCATGAAACTCCAGGTCTTTCACCGCACCCGCTATCTCTACGCCACCGGGGTGCGCGACAGTTTCAATGAGGCGCGCCTGCAGCCCGTGAGCAACGAGACGCAGACCTGCGACCAGTTTATCCTGAAGGTCCTGCCGACGGCCCGCCTTTCCCACTACCTGGATTTCTACCTGAACTGCGTCCACATGTTCGAGGTCGTCCAGCCGCACACCGAGCTGACCGTGGAGGCCACCTCGACCGTGACGACGCCCGACCGCCCCGCCCTCGCGGCGGATCTGCAGCCGGCGCCCCTGGCGGAGATCGGCGCCTGCGCCCGCCTCGACCGCTGCTACGACTTCCTGCAATCCAGCACCTACGTGGAGACCGATCCCCAACTGTGGCGCCTTGCGCTGGATGCCACTGATGGGCAGACGGACGTGTGGCAGGCCGCGCAGGCCATCATGCGTTATGTGCACCGCGAATTTCGTTACCAAACCGCGTCGACCAATGCGCACACCCACATGCGCGAGGTGCTCCAGACCCGCACGGGCGTCTGCCAGGATTTCGCCCATGTGATGCTCGGATTGTGCCGCGCGGTGAAGATTCCCGCGCGCTACGTCAGCGGCTATCTCTACAACGGTCCCGCCGACCAACTGAAGGGCGCGCAGGCGAGCCACGCGTGGGTCGAGGTGTACGTCCCGGGTCACGGGTGGTGCGGCCTCGACCCCACGAACAACCGCCAGCCCGACGGGCACTACGTCAAGGTCGCATCCGGTCGCGACTACGCCGATGTCTCGCCGCTGAAGGGCACCTATCGCGGCACGAGCAAGCGGCAGCTGCTCGTCGATGTGCTCGTGACCAAGCTCGAGGAAGTCGCGGCGGCGACGTAAGGTAAGTGGTGGAGCGCGTTGCCCTCAACGCGCTTCGTGCGCACACGTTTCGACGTCCGAGCTGTATAATCTACCCCACCCGCCCGAGGATTCCCGGAAACGTCGGTCGCCCGTCATGTCGCCCTCGCACGCCAGCGCCTTGGGGGCAAGGCGCTCCACCTGTTCACTTGGGCGGCGTTCCCGAATACTTTTCCCAATCCTTGACGAGTGTCCGCACGACCGGGCTGCCCACCCGCCACGCGGCTTCGAGCGCGGGGATCATGCCGGCGTATTCGGCCACCATGCTTTCCGCGGCGGTCTGGCCCGCCGGGGGCATTGAGAAATTGCTGCCGGTGCGGAGGAACAGCACGCGTTGGAAATCGACTTTCTTGAGACCATCGAGTCGCGAAAGCGCATTGGCGATGCCGTGGTCCTCCATGTTGCTCATTGCGGCCGTGCCCTTGCCACCCGTGTAGAGTCGCGTCCAATCGTCCGCCCACTGCTGCATGCGGGCGCCGTGCCAGTAGCGGCATGAGCCGAAGCTGTCGCCGAGGAAAACCTTCGGGGTCGCGAGCGCCGCCGGGAAACCCACGTACTCCGCGCGATGCGCCTTGGCGGCCGCGTCGTCCGCGAGTTCAACCGACTGCGTCAGCTGGAACGCCCAATTCACCAGCGCCGGATTCAACCTCCACGCCATCGGCTTCGGCGCCCAGTCGGGAATCACCGGCGGCGTGAGCGGGGTCTTGTTGCCGAGGGCCATGATGCCATACGGCCAGTCCTTGGGCGCCTCGGCGGAATCGATTTCGTAGGCGATGTCGCCATCGATGACGTAGCGCGCCCAGGCCGCGCTGCCCTCGGTGCCGAGGTGCGGGCTGACGCCCGCGATGCCGTTCACCAGCCAATACGTTTGCGACAGGTCAAAGCGCGGATCGAGGCCCAGGGCGAGGATTTGCAGGCCGGCGCGGACCGTGGTGCCGGACACGATCCCATAAACGCCGTCGTCGTTGAAACGCACCGGGTGATCGAGGCCCGGCACGGTCAGCGTCCGGTTCAGGTGCTCGCGCTCGACCCAGTACTGGAACTCGCCCGGCTTGTCGCCGGAGTCGAGGCCGACCTCGAAGGTCGAGACGATCATGACCTTCGGTTTGATCAACTCGGTGGCGGAAAGGAGGCCGGCGGAGAAAACGGACATGAGCAAAAGGAAGCGGGACGGGACCATGCCCCTGCCAAGCAGGCCAAGTGCCAAGGAGCATCACCTTGCGCCAAGGATCCCACGCCCCGCGAAGCCGCGGGCGGGATCGTTCAGACCTTCGTCTTGAAGTAAGCGATCGTCTTCTTCAAGCCCTCGGCGAGCAGCACGGTCGGCTCCCACTTCAGGTATTTCTTCGCGAGAGTGATGTCGGGCCGGCGCTGTTTCGGGTCATCCGCCGGGAGGGGCTTGTGCACGATCTTCGACTTGCTCTTGGTGAGCTTCAGCACCTGTTCCGCGAGTTCGAGCATCGTGAACTCGCCGGGGTTGCCGATGTTGATCGGGCCGACGGTCGCGTCCTGGTTCATCAGGCGCACGAAACCGTCGAGCAGGTCATCGACATAGCAGAAGGAGCGGGTCTGGGTGCCGTCACCGTAAACCGTGAGATTTTCCCCCTTCAGCGCCTGCACGATGAAGTTGGAAACGACGCGCCCGTCGTTCGGGTGCATGCGCGGGCCGTAGGTGTTAAAGATGCGGACGATGCGGATATCGACCTTGTTCTCGCGGTGGTAGTCGAAGAAGAGCGTTTCCGCGACGCGCTTGCCCTCGTCGTAGCACGAGCGCCGGCCGATCGGGTTGACGTTGCCCCAGTAGCTTTCCGGCTGCGGGTGCACCGACGGGTCGCCGTAGACTTCGGACGTGCTCGCCTGGAAGACGCGGGCCTTGACGCGCTTGGCGAGGCCCAGGCAGTTGATCGCCCCCATCACCGAGGTCTTCGTGGTCTTGATGGGATTGTATTGGTAGTGCGGCGGCGAGGCCGGGCAGGCCAGGTTGTAGATCTGGTCGACCTCAAACTTGAACGGATCGATGACGTCGTGGCGGACGAACTCGAAATTGGGATTCCCCAGCAGGTGCGCGATGTTGGCCTTGCTGCCGGTGAACAGGTTGTCGAGGCACACGATTTCGTGGCCTTGGGCGATGAGCTTGTCGCAAAGGTGGCTGCCGAGGAACCCGGCGCCGCCGGTGATGAGGATGCGCATGTCGGGGGTTTAGCTAGGGGAACCGGCAGGGGCTAGCCAGCAAATCTTTGGCCGCGGTCACCGGCTGGACTCGATGGCCCGCACGGCGATCTCCAGGGCCTTAAGGCCGTCGGTTCCGGTCACCCGTGGCGGCCGGCCGGTCAACACGGCGTCCAGGATGTCCTGATGCTCGGCGCGGAAACGATTGTTGCGGTCGTGATCGAAGGCCTGGGCGCGCACGCCGCCTGGTTCCGCGGGATCGAACACCCGGAGCGTATCGGTTTCCAAATCGAGTTCCAACGAACGGCGATCGCCGTACACCTCGAGCGTCCGGCGCTGCGGATGCTGCACGTAGTCCATGTGCACGGAAACGATGGCCCCGCTCTTGAAACGCAGGAGGGTCGCGGCCAGCGCGGGCGAACAGCGCTTTTCACGGCCGCCGAGATCATTGGCCCAGCAATGCACGTCGGCCACCTCGCCAAAAATCGCCCGCAGGAAGTCGAACTCGTGCGTGTAATCCACGAGCAACGCGCCGGGCACCTGGGAGCGATAGTCGGTCTTCGCGCACAACAGCGTGTTGTACGTCCCGACCATGGCCCGCCCGCCGACAATCGTGCCGAGTTCACCCGCGGCGACCATCTGGAAGATATGCGCGAGCGCGGGCCGGAACCGTTCCGAATAACCCACGGCCAGCACTTTCCCGCGAGCGGTGGCCGCCGCGACCATGGCGCGGCCGTCCTCCAGAGTGTCGGCAATCGGCTTCTCGCAAAGCACGTGCGCGCCGGCGGCGAACGCCGCCTCGGTCACGGCGCGATGTTGGGCGTTGGGGGTGCAGACAATGACAACCAGTGGACGCCACGCGAACGCTGCGGCGAGGGTATCGAAGCCGGCGACCGCCGGCACGAGCTGCCGCGCGGACGCCACGGCCTCGGGCCACGCATCGTGGACGGCCAGTTCAACGTCGCTGCGCTCGGCGAGCACCTGCAAGTGACGTCGCCCGATGGACCCCGCGCCGACGACCAAAAAACGATGGCGCGTCATCGGTCCGGCCTCACTTCACGTGGGTGAAGCCACCGTCCACCAGCAGATTCTGACCCGTCACGTAGCGCGCCGCATCCGAAGCCAGGAAAGCCACCGGCCCCTTGAGGTCCCATCCGTCGCGGCCCATGCGGCCCAGCATCGTGCGGGCGGAATAGCGCTCGACGAAGGCGGCCGGTTGGCCGCGCTCGAATCCGCCCGGCGAAATTGCATTCACGCGGATGCCGTGGCGCGCCAGGTCCGCGGCCGCATCAAACGTCAGCCCGAGCACGCCAGCCTTGGCCGCGGTGTAGCCGATGGGATTTTTCATGCCCGCGCAGTCCGCGTAGATCCGGCGGTCCCGACCGACGAGGGAGGTGATCGAGGCGATGTTGATGATCGAACCCGCCTTGCGTTGGGCCATGAACTTGGCCGCCTCGCGCATGCAAAGAAAGGCGCCCGTCAGGTTGGCCTGCACGTAGCCGCTCCACGCAGGCAGGTTCTCGCCCAGCAAATCACCGGAGCTGCCCGGAAAGTGACCGCCCGCGTTGTTCACGAGCACGTCGATCCGGCCGTAATGCTCGTGGATCGCGAGAAACGCCTGCCTGACCGCCGCTTCGTCGGAAACATCCAGCGCCACGGGAAAAACCCGGACGCCCAGTTTTGCCGCGAGCTCGGCCGCGGCCCGGGTGGCTTTTCCCAAATCGCGCGACGTGATCGCAAGGTCCGCGCCGGCCTCGCCGAGGCCGGTGGCGATTTCGAGGCCGAAGTTCTGCGCCCCGCCCGTGACGACCGCGACGCGGCCTTTCAGGCTGGTCAACTCGTGCAAATGCGGAGGCGGCGGGGTGGCGCTCAGACCCGCCTACCTGAGCGGCTTCGTGCCATCGGGTCAAGCCCGCCCCACCCTCCATGGCTGGCCGTGGCGCGGGTGGCCGGCCGATCCGGTCGCCGAGGCAAAATCGCCGAATCCGCCGCGCCAGCTCGGACGTAGATGCGCTCATGCCTCCACCCCCCGTTGCTACGGCCGCCCCTGCCCGGCGGACTCCGCTGGAGGGGCTTGAATACTTCGGCAACAAGCTGCCGGAACCGACGCTGCTCTTCGCGCTGCTGGCCGCCCTGGTCGTCGCGATATCGGCCATCGGGGTTTCCATGGGCTGGCGGGTGCAACCGGTGAAACCCACCTTGGTGCTCGAGACCACGCGGGATGCGAACGGCGTCGAAAAACAGGTCCCGAAGATGACCGCCGACGGCAAACCGGAGATCCGGTTGGTCGCGAGCGGCGCCCCGCTGGAGCCCCGCAACCTGCTCAGCACGGAGGGCATTTATTGGATGTTCTCGTCGATGCTCCGGAATTTCACGGGCATGCCGGCGCTGCCCCTGATCTTTGTGGCGATGATCGGCATCGGGCTGGCGGAGAAGTTCGGATTTTTCTCCGCGTTGATGCGCTGGCTGGCGTTCCTCACCCCGCGGCGATGGCTCAGCCCGGTCGTGGTATTCCTGGGCGCCAACTCATCGGTGGCGAGCGACGCCGGCTACATCATCCTGCCCCCGCTGGCTGCCGCGCTTTATCTGGCGGTGGGCCGCCATCCTGTCGCAGGCCTGGCGGCGGCGTTTGCCGGCGTGGCCGGTGGGTTCGGCGCGGGGTTCTTCCCGACGGGCGGCGACGGCGTGCTGGCCGGATTTGCGCAGGACGCCGCGCGCGTGATCGATGCGGGGTACGCCGTGGGCATCCTGCACAACTACTACTTCAAGATGGTGTCGGCAATCGTGGTGATGCTCGCCGGTTGGTGGGTCACCGACCGGATCATCGAGCCCCGCCTGTTCCGCCTGCACCGGAATGAGGCCGGCACCGACGCCGCGGACACGCTGGCCAACCTGAAGCCGACGCCAACCGAACGCCGCGCGCTGTTTGCCTCGCTGGCGACGATGGGCCTGCTGCTGGCCGCGTTTGCCCTGCTGATTTTCGCCCCTGGGATGCCGCTCCATGGCGACGGCAAGCCCACGCTCGCAAACGGCCGCGTGCTCGTGCAGCAGGCGGTTGCGATCGAACCCGCCGGCCAGACGCCCGCGGTCTCGGTGCCGGAGCACGACATCCTCGCGAACGATCCCTTCCTGATCTATGAAAAGTCGGTGCCCGGCCGGCTGGTCGAAAGCCCGGGACCGCGGTGGTCGCAAGTCATCGTCCCGCTGATCCTGATTGTGTTTCTGATTCCCGGGGTCGTTTACGGACTGCTCACGGGGCAATTGCGCACCCAGCGAAACCTCGTGGGCGCACTCGAACACGGCATCGCGGGCATCGTGTCGGTGTTGGTGATTCTGTTCTTCCTCGCCCAATTCGTAAACTACCTGAGCTACTCAAACCTCGATCGCATGCTCGCGTACACCGGCGGCAGCCTGCTGGTGGAAGCCTCCCTGCCCATTCCCCGGTTGATTGCGCTCTTTGTGCTCGTCGTGGTGTTCGGCGATTTCGCCATGAGCGGCATGCTGAGCAAATTCGGCGTCCTTGCGCCGATCTTCATCCCGATGTTCATGATGGTCGGCATCAGCCCGGAGTTAACCACGGCGGCTTATCGCATCGGCGATTCGGTGGTGAACGTCGTGACGCCGCTCAATTCCTACATGCTGATCATCCTCGCGGTGTTTCAAAAATACCGCTCGCACGCGGGTCTCGGCAGTCTCATCGCGCTGATGCTGCCCTACTCCGTCGTGCTGGGTCTCACCTGGACCGGATTGTTGCTGCTGTGGAATGTGACCGGCGCAGCCCTCGGCCCCGGGGCATCGTTGTTCTATCTGCCGGGCGTTTGAGGCAAAAACGTCCGGCGCGAATCAGCCCGCCGCCTCACCCGTCTCGTAACGCTCGATCCACGCCTTGCTCCACGCGGCAAAGTCGCCGGCCTCGATATGCGCCCGCGCCTGGGCGACGAGATCGAGGTAGAAGTGGACGTTGTGCAGCGTGATGAGCGTGCTCGCGAGGATTTCACCGGACATCACGAGGTGCCGCAGGTAGGCGCGGCTGAAACGTGCGGTGTAGTTGTCGAGTCCCTGGACGAGCGGCGCCGGATCCGTGCGGTAGCGCTCATTGCGCAGGTTGATCAGGCCGTCGGGCGTGAAGGCCGCGCCGTTGCGCGCGACGCGCGTCGGGTGGACGCAGTCGAACATGTCCACCCCCAGCGCGATCATCTTCAGGATCTGCGGCGGGGTGCCGAGGCCCATCGTGTACCGCGGCTTGTCCGCGGGCAGGAACGGCGTCGTGGCCGCGACCTGTTTGATCATCTCGGGTTCAGGCTCGCCGACGCTGACGCCGCCGACGGCGTAGCCGGGGAAATCCAGTGACGCCAGCGACTCGGCGGCTTCGCGACGCAGGTCGTCGAAGGTCGAACCCTGCGCGATGGCAAAAACGTGGTGACCAGCCCCGAGGAACCCGTTGTGCGTGGCGATGAGCTTGCACTGCTGGGCCCAGCGGAAACTCCGATCGAGCGCGCGCCGGCATTCATCGTAGGTGCAGGGCCAAGGCGGACACTCATCGATCACCATCGCGATGTCGGACCCGAGGTTCGCCTGGATGGTCATGACTTCCTTCGGACCAAGGAAAACCTTGGCGCCATCGAGGTGGGATGCGAACGCGATGCCGTCATCCCGAATGTCGCGAAGTTTTGCCAGGCTGAAGGCCTGGAATCCGCCGCTGTCCGTGAGGATCGGGCCGTCCCAGCCCATGAACTGATGCAGCCCGCCCAAGTCGCGGATCAACTCCGAGCCCGGTCGCAGGTTCAGGTGGTAGGTGTTGCCAAGAATGATCTGCGCGCCGGTCTCCTTGATCTGGGCGGGCGTGAGGGCCTTCACGGTGCCCTGCGTGCCCACCGGCATGAAGATGGGGGTTTCAATCACGCCATGCAGGGTGCGCAGGCGGCCACGGCGGGCCGCGGTGGCTGGATCGGTCTTCAGGAGCTGGAAATTGTCGGGCAAGGGAGCGAGTTGAAACGGCATTCAGGCGGGAATCTACCCAAATTATCGGGTACAGCCGGGCCGTCCGGGCGGGGCCAAGTGACAGGGAAGAGTTCACCCCTGAACTTGACCCCGGCCAGGCGGGCGGATATGTAAAAAGAAAGTGCTTCTGGTCATTGACAACTACGACTCCTTCACCTTCAACCTCGTCCAGTACTTCGGACAGTTGGGAGTGAGCATGAAGGTTTTTCGGAATGACGAACTGACCCCAGCCGATGCCGTGAAGCTCAACCCGGATCGCGTGCTGATTTCGCCCGGTCCGTGTACCCCGTCTGACGCTGGCGTAAGCATCGATATCATAAAGACTTTCGCAGGAAAAAAACCCGTCCTCGGGGTGTGTCTTGGCCACCAGGCCATGGGTCAGCATTTCGGCGGGAAGGTCATCCGCGCGCCGCGCCAGATGCACGGGAAACTTTCGCCCATCACCCACCGCAACACGGATATCTTCAAGGGCCTGCCCTCGCCGTTCACGGCCACCCGCTATCACTCCCTGATCGTCGAGCGCTCGAGTTTCCCCGACTGCCTGGAAATCACGGCCGAGTCGGCTGACGGCGAAATCATGGGCCTTCGGCACAAACAATTCCCGGTCTTTGGTGTCCAGTTCCACCCCGAATCCATCGCCACGGAAGGTGGCATGAAGATCCTCCAAAATTTTCTCTCCCTCAACTGATGCGCTGCCCGAAGTGCACTTCCATTGAAGACAAGGTGATCGACTCGCGCATCGCGCGGGACGGCAACAACACCCGCCGGCGCCGCGAATGCCTGGAATGCGGACATCGCTTCACGACCTCGGAAACCCTGGTGCGCGACAGCCTGGTCGTGGTGAAGCGCGACGGTCGCCAGGAGCAGTTCGATCGGGAGAAGCTGTTGCGCGCAATCCGCGCGGCCTGCCACAAGCGTCCGATCGACAACGAGCAGGTCACGATGCTCATCGAGGATGTGATCGACGCCGTCGAAGCCCTCTACGAAAGCCAGGTGCCGACGAGCGCCGTTGGTGAGCACGTCATGCAGCGCCTGCGGAAAATGGACCAGGTCGCGTACGTGCGGTTCGCGTCCGTCTACAAGGAATTCCGCGACGTCTCCGAGTTCGTCGACGAAATCACCAGCCTTGCGCCGCGCCGTCCCTCCGATACATCGAAGGCCAAGAAATAATGCGCTCCCCGCAACTGCGCCGGCTTCATTTCCTCAACGCCCTCTTTGCCCCGCTCACCGGGCACGATCTTTATCTCGCGCAGCAGATCGACGCGGCCATCACGAGCAGCCTGCCCGAGGCCGAGGAGCGCGCCGCGCGCGGGGACCAGGTCGATCCGCATGACCCGGAATTTGTGAGCGCCGCGGCCCGGCTGTTCACCCGCCTTTGCTCCGCGCGACCCGGCCACGGCTTTTTCCATTGGGATGCCGCAGCCGACGACACGGTCGCCACGCCGCTCTTCGCCCGCGCCGGCCTGATGCAGGGTCTCAAGCAGCTCGCGCCCTACCCCGAGTCGACCCTGCTCGTCACGAACCTCCGCGCCGCGCACTGCCCCGAGGCAAAACGCTGGACCGAGCGCCGCCGCCGCGACTACGACGACGCCCTGAATTTTATCCGCGACCTCGCCGCCGCCCGCTCCCGCCGCGACGCGAACCTGAACCTGTTGTTTCTTTGATTTCCCGCGGATAACGCGGATTAACGCGGATCAGATTAACTGCATTATCCGCGACCATCCGCGCAATCCGCGGAGAATCGATTTATGTCCAAGACGATTTTTCAGAAGATCATCGACCGAGAGATTCCCGCCAAGCTGGCGCATGAGGATGAGCACTGCATCGCCATCCATGACATCAATCCCCAGGCGCCGGTGCACGTCCTGGTCATTCCCAAGAAACTTATCCCCCGCGTGGGCGAGGCGTCCGCGGCGGACCAAGCCGTGCTCGGCCACCTGCTCCTGACCGCCGCCGCACTCGCGAAGAAACTCGGCGTGGCCGAGTCCGGCTACCGCCTCGTCATCAACAACGGCCGCGACGGCGGTGAGAGCGTCCCACACCTGCACGTCCACTTGCTCGGCAAACGTCCCCTCGCCTGGCCTCCCGGTTAGGTCACTGATCATTGACGATTTTTGAGTCATGACCGTCGGGCACACCTGCCTCGCGGTTCGTTTCTCGTAAATCGTAAGTCGTAAACCGTAAGTCTGCACTTCCTGTTGACAAACAACAGGAGACTCCTGTTGATATCCAACATGAGTCACTCCCGTGCGGACGTCCTCCAAGGCACCCTCGATCTTCTCGTGTTGAAGACGCTCGACCAGCTCGGCGCGCAACACGGCTTCGGGATCGCGAGGCGCATCGAGCAGGTATCGTCCAATGTCCTGACCCTGAACCAAGGCACGCTCTACCCCGCCCTGCTCCGCCTGCAGCAGCAGGGTTTCATCGATTCCGAGTGGGGCACGAGCGACAACAACCGCAAGGCGCGTTATTACTCGCTGACGAAGAAAGGCCGCGCCCAGTTGGTCGAGGAAATTGCCCTCTGGCAGCGCGTAAGCGGCGCCATTAACAGCGTGGTGGCCGACGAAGGTCCGGCGCCCGCCCAAGGCTGACCATGCGCGCGCTCCTGACCAGGCTTCGCGACGCGTTCCGCCGTCCCACGATCGCGCGCGATTTCGCGGACGAGATGGCCCAGCACATGGCCGAGCTCGAGGCCGACATGATCAAGCGCGGCATGTCTCCCGCCGACGCGAAGGCCGCCGCGGCCCGCGAGTTCGGCAACGTGCTGCAGGTGCAGGAAAGCCTGCGCGAGCAGGCGGGTTTCCGTTTCCTGGATGAACTCGCCGGCGATTTCAGAAACGCGGCGCGCAGCATCCGTCGCCGTCCAGGGCTGGCCCTCGCCGTGGTTGGCATCCTCGCGCTCGGCCTGGGCGCCGCCGCCACCATCCACGGGCTGCTCGACGCAATCTACCTGCGCACCCTGCCCGTCCCCCGCGCGTCGGAATTGTACGCGGTGACCAGCTCGGATGCCGGCCGCCAATCGCGGCTGAGCCGCGGCACGGTGCGTCGGCTGGAGGAGCTGCTGCCCGGCCAGCGGGTTGCGGCCTACGGCGGCACCGGGCGTTGCACCGTCCAGATCGGCGCCGAGCCTGCGACCCGTGCGACCGTGCGGTTGGTGAACGGCAACTTCTTCACCGCCCTCGGCATCGCGCCGATGGTTGGCCGGACACTCACGAATGAGGACGATACGCCCGGACGCCCGGCGCGGGTCATGATTGTCTCTGCCGTCTGGGCCGCAAAGACCTTTGGCAACGCCGAAAGCGCGCTGGGCCGCGAGCTCATCGTCAACCGCCAGCCGATCACGATTGTTGGGGTGATTCCCGCGGCGTTGCGCGACGTCACCCTCGGCCGAAGCACTGATCTCTGGCTGCCGTCAGCCTTGCAGCCTTCCCTGCGCTTCTTTGGCAATGCGAGCACCGTCGACGGCGACGACCGGCCGAATGACCCGGATTGGAACCGCGAGGAACGCGTTGCCTGGATGGAGCTGCTGCTGCGGCTGCCGCCTTCCCTCGACGGAGTCTCGGCCCGGTCCGCGCTGCAGCGCGCATGGGAAGGCCAGCGCGACGCCATGCTGCCGGCTTTTTCTGACACCGCCTCGCGCGACCGCTTGCTCCACCAGAAGTGGGACTTGGTCTCCGCCCCCGGCGGACAATCTTCGTTTCGCCAGGCCTTCCGTTCGACGGGCACTCTTTTCACCGGGGTCGTTGGCGTGATGCTCGTGCTGGTCTGCATGAACGTCTCCGGACTGCTCCTCGTACGCTCCATGTCGCGTCACCGCGAAATCGGCGTTCGCCTGGCCATCGGCGCGGGCACGTTCCGCGTGGTGCGCCTGAGTTTTATTGAAGCCTTCCTGCTCAGTGCCGCCGGCGCCCTTGCGGGTTGGTTACTCGCCTCTTGGCTGCTGCCCTCGGCGGTGCGCCTGCTGGCTCCCGGACAGGTGCTGGTCGTTTCCCTCGGCGGGCAATCCATGCTGCTGATGGTCGGACTCACTCTTTTCACGACGGTGCTGAGCGCGCTCACCCCCGCGTGGTGGATTGCCCGCATCCAACCCCTGCAGGCCCTGTCCGGCAGCCAAGGCTTGGGCCAGGCGCCGGTCCGGCTCAGCCGGCTGCTCGTGATCACCCAGTTCGCCCTTGCCGTCGCGCTTGTCACCATCGCCACCGCCCTCGGCGAGGAGGTGCGTCGCGCGCTGTCCGCCGACCCGGGATTCGAACGCGAGCAGGTGATCACCGCGGTCTTCGATCCGGAAAGCGCGGGTTACGACGAAACCACGGTGGCCAGCCTGCTGACGCGCATCGAATCCGCGGCGGCCGGAGTGCCAGGCGTCAAGGCCGTGAGCTTTGCGGCGTCCGGTATTCTGGCCGGCAGCCGGTCGACGTCCGGCATCTATTTCCGTCATCCCCAAGCCGGCCAGGCCGAACGCGAGCTGCAGGTGGACAACATCAAGCCCGGTTACACCGGCGTGGTGGGCATGCCCATCCTGGCGGGCCGCGATTTGCGTGACGGCGACCGCACGGGTACGCAGCGGGTCGCGCTGGTGAGCGCTTCGCTGGCGAAGCAGGTCTTTGGCGACATGGACCCGATCGGCCAGACGTTCGGCTACGGACTGCAGCCCACTTCAGACGACATCACGATTGTCGGCATTGTGCCGGACATTCCCGCGAATGGCCTGCGCGAGCGCGTTCCATCCATGATCTATCTTCCCATGGGCCAGGGCAACGGACGCATCGCGCACTTCCTGGCGGCGCGTTTTGAAGGTCGCATCGAGTCGGTGCAACCCGCCCTTCGCGCCGCGCTTGGCCGGGCCGAGCCGGCCTTGGTGTTCGGCCAGTGGCAAACGTTTGAGCAGCGGATGGTCGACGACCTCAGTGGCGAGTTTGCCACGACGCACCTCACCGCGATCTTCAGTGGCTGCGCCATGCTGCTGGCCGGCGCCGGGATTGCGGCGTCGCTCGGCTACATGGTCGTGCTGCGTCAGCGCGAGCTCGCGTTGCGCATGGCGATCGGCGCTTCCCCCGGCTACGTGCTTCGCAGCATCGTGGGCGACGCCCTGCGCGTGAGCGCCTGGGGCGGCGCGCTGGGCCTGTTGGCGGCGTGGCTCATTCCGCTGTTCCCAGCCGTGAGCGCCGTGTTGCGCACCAAGCCGGGCGTCGTGCCCACGCTGGTCGCCGCCATCGTGGCGCTTGCCGCCGCCGCGATCGCCGCCTGGCTCCCTGCGCGCCGCGCCGCCCGCATCGACCCGGTGCTGATGCTCAAGGGGGACTGACTCCAGTTACGATTCTTGATCTACGGCTGACGATTCGGCGGACGACGACATCCGCCGAAATCGTGAACCCTAAATCGTAAGCCGTAATTACTTGAGGTGCTTCTCCAGCCAGGCGTGCACCTCGCTATAGAAGTAACGGCTGTCCTCGCCGCGCAGGATCCAGTGGCCGGCCTCGGGGAACACGAGGAGCTTGCTGGGGACCTGCAGGCGCTGGTTCAGCGTGAACCACATGTAGGCGTTGTTCACCGGGACGCGGTAATCGAGCTCGCCCACCGTGATCAGGATCGGGGTCTTGAAACCCGTGCCCTTGGCGTGATTGCCCGCCTGCAGCGCCGGGCTCTGTTCGCGCCAGACAGGGCTGTCGCCCCAAATGGGACCACCGGAGTTTACCTCGCGGCCAAAGACACTGTCGCTGGTGCCCCACTGCATAATCAGGTCCGCCTCGCCCGCGTGGGAAACGATCGCCTTGTAGCGGGTCGTCGTCGCCTGCAGCCAGTTGGCCAGGTGACCGCCATAACTCGCACCGCCGGCCGCCAGGCGGGTGCCGTCGATGAAGGGGTACTTCTTGATCGCCTCGTCGACGGCCTGGTTGATTTCGTCACCGGGCGTCTTCAAGGGATCGAGCTTGATGTTCCGGGCGAACTGCTCGCCGTAGCCGGTCGAGCCGGTGTAATCGGTCAGCAGCACCACATAACCGGGCCGCGCGAGGAGGTCATAGTTCCAACGCAGCACAAAGGCGTCATGCCACATGTTCGCGGCGCCGCCGTGGATCACCGCAAACAGCGGGTACTTCTTCGACGGATCGAAACCCGCAGGCTTCACAATCATGCTGTGGATGTCGCGCCCCTTGGCGCTCTTGAACCAGAAGTGCTCGACGGGCTGCCAGTCGATGGTCGCGGCTTTCTCGACGTTGATCGAGGTGAGGCGCTTCGGCCCGCCGTGGAAGGAATAGACTTCCTGCGGGTTGATGGTCGTCTCCCACAGGCCGGTAAGCGCGGTGCCGCCGGCATTGAGCGCGCTAATCGTGCCACTGGCGGGCGAGGCCTCGTCGCGGACGTCATTGCCGGCATAGGAAACGGAATGGAGCTGCTCGAGACCGGCGTGCTCGTAAGTGAAGTAGATGCGGTCGGATTTTTCCGGCGTGGCGAAACGCGAGACTGACCGGTCCAGGCTGGCGGTCAGGATTTTCGCCGGTCCCTTGATCGGCCAGGCGAACGCGGCGAGCCGGCTGAGGTCGTAAACCTGTCCCGGTTCCTCGGCGGTCGTGGTGCAGAGCAGCGTCTTGCCGTCGGGCGAGAATGCGATCGAGCCGTAGCTGTGCGTGTCATTCGTGAGCCGCGTCGGCTCGCCGCCGGCCGCGGGCACGGCAAAGAGCTGCGTGTTCACATTGGCGAAGGCGCCGTCGCGCCTGTTGGCGACGCCCACAAACACAATCGTGGCGTTGTCGGGCGCCCACTCCGCCTCCAGGCTCTCGCCGCCGTTGCCGGTCGTGCCGCCGAGGTTCGGGTCGGTCGCGAATTTCGTGCCCGCCAGCAGGTCGCGGGCCGTCGCGCCGGCCTTGGCGTCCTGCACAAAGAGGTGGGCCCGCTTGTCGTCGAGCCACGCCATCCAAAAGCGCGGCGGGAAGGATTCGTAAGCCCGGGCGTTGTACTTGCGGTCCTTGCGCTCCTTGGCGGCCTTCTTGTTCGCTTCGTCGTCATTCGCGCCGGGGTAAACGGAGCTGACGAACAGCAGCTTGGTGCCGTCGGGGCTCCACTTTGGCGCGCCCGCACCGGTCGACAGCGACGTGATCTTCTCGGCTTCACCGCCGGCGGCGAGGTCGAGAACGTACACCTGGGACGCTTCATCGGCATCGCGCTTGGCCGTGAACGCAAGCTTGCGGCTGTCGGGCGACCAAGCGAGGCCACCCTCGCCAGCCTTGGAAAACGTGAGCCGGCGCGCCGGCGATTCGTCGGTCAGCGACTTCAGCCAGATGTCGGTCGACGACTCCTTCGGGTCGTAGGCCGGTTCGGTGACGTTGAACACCACCCATTTGCCATCGGGGCTGGGGACCGGGGAATCGAGACGTTTCATCAGCCACACGTCTTCGTGGGTGATGGGTTTCTTGGCCGGCGCTTCCGCGGCGGCGAAAAGGCCGGTCGTGCAGACCAGCAGGGACAGGACGGCAAGGAGGCGGATCTTCATGGGGGATGAGGATGAAGGCTGAACGGAGAACGAGCCTCCAAGGTGGCAGCCGAAATGGTGACGGCACGAGCTTTTTTAAGCGGTCCAGCTTGTGCGAATACCCTACACACCCCCGTCACGGCGAAGGCGTGTCGTCCCCTCTTCATAGCGGGGAGCCAGTTTGCACAAGCCGGAGTCCCCTCTATGAAGAAGGGTGCCCAACAGGCGGGGGGGTGTAGGAGGGTGCGGTGTCGTACCTTGAGGAACCGCGCCTTGGCGGTGACGGAGTCACCGCCCTACCACCCTATCACTTCTTCGCAGCCGCCGCTTCCGCGCCCTTCTTCGCGTACGCGCTGTGGAGCTTCGCCCACTCGAGGCCGCCAATGTACTGTTCCACCTTCACCTTGTGGCGCTTGTAGAGGTTGACGATCTCCTTGTCGGCGTCGGTCAGCATCGCTGCCTCCCGCGCGAGGTTCATGCGCGCCAGGATCACCGCCTTGTCCTTGTCGCTGAGGTCCGGGACGATTTCCAAGTAGGAGTTGTAGGTCCGCTTCATGCCCGGACTGCGGCTCCAGGCTTCCTTGACGGCGTCGATCTGCTCCGGCGAAAGCTCGGCGGAAAGGCGGGTGATGTAGTTTTCGTAAGCCGGCTTCAGCGAAGCGTACGTTTCGTCGATCTTCGTGGCGATAAGTTCGCCGGGAAACTCATCCTTCGGCACCACCGCACGCGCCTTGCCCCACTCCGCCCACAGCGCGCCGAGTTCCTTGTCGTGCACCTGATGCCAGGCAAACAGGGCGCCGAACCACTCGGCACCGACGGCCTTCACGCGAGCGACTTTTTCAGGGTCAGTCACCTTGGCCGTGTCGACGAGGCGAGTGACTTTTTGGTCGATGCGCTTTTGCAAGGCGGCGTCGGGCGCCGGCGCATCCGCCGCGGTGGCACGAACGGCAAAAGAGCCCAGGCAAACCAGGATGATGGACAGAAGGAGTTTTCGATTCATGGGGGTGGTGCCGTTAGGCGGCAGTGCTGCGATAGACGAGGTTACCCGAGGGGAGTTTCAAAGCCCAGTAAGTTCAATTTGGCTATCCGTGTCATGTTTGCACGAAAGCCGCCAGATGTAGGAGCCTGTTCACAGGCGATGCAGGGCTCTCGCCATCACCGCACATCCTGCATCGCCTGTAAGCAGGCTCCCACAAGAGTCCCTAGCTTCGTGCCTCGAAGGTGCCGTCGGCTCGTTTCTGCAGCAGCTTCTTGAGTTCGAGCCCCATCAGCGCGGCGGAAACCTGCGGCGGTCCCAAGCCGGTGGCGGCCGCCACGGCGTCCAGACCGAGGATGCCGCCGCCGGCGAAGGCCTGCATCACCTTGGCCTCCGCGGCGTCGAGCTGGGGCATCAGCTGCTCGAGCAACTTGGGCTGACCCGCCGTCTCGATCGCCTGCGGGCGGAGCCCATCCAGGTAATTCAGTTCGTTGAGGATGTCATCGACGTGGGTAAACAGCGTGGCGCCGTCGCGGATCAACTGGTGGCACCCCGCGCTGCTCGGCTGGTCGATGCGCCCGGGGACGGCATAGAGGAGGCGTCCTTGTTCGCCCGCGAATTTGGCGGTGATCATGGCGCCGCCGGAGACGTCGCTCTCGACAACGACGATCGCCTCGCACATCCCGGAGACCACGCGGTTGCGCATGGGGAACGTTTGCTTGTCCGCCTTGCGTCCGAACGGAAACTCGGAAAGCACCGCGCCGGTTTCGGCGATCTGGCGATACAGGCCCAGGTTTTCCGGCGGATAAACAATATCGATCCCGCAGCCGAGCACCGCCGCGGTTTTGCCGCCGACCGACAGCGCGCCCTCGTGAGCGGCGGTGTCGATCCCACGCGCCAACCCGCTCACCACGCAAAACCCAAGCCGGGCCAGGTCGGCGCCGAGCTTCTTCGCCACCGTCTGGCCGTAGAGCGTGGTGCGGCGGCTGCCGATGACCGCAATGCACGGCTGGTCGAACAAGTAGTCGCCCTTTCGATAGAGTCCGATGGGCGGGTCATGGATCTCCTTGAGCAGTTTCGGATAACCCGGATCGCGCGTGGTGATAAACGCGGTGCCGGTCTTCGCGAGTCGCTCCTCCTCCCGCGCGAGGTCGAAATGCGTGCGCCAATTCGTGAGGGCCTCGCTGGTTTCGGGGCCGACGCCCTTGACGGTTTCGAGTCGGCGACGCGGCGCGGACAGGATCTCCACCGGGTCGTTCCCGAATTCCTGCAAAAGTCGATTGAGTGTGACCGGACCAATATTGGGCAGGTCGTTCAGCACCATGAACGCCTGTCGCTCGGTCAAGTTGTCGGGCATGTTAGGAGGCGAGCGCGGCCCAAACTGCTCGGTACCCCAAGTGCTTAATGGCCCGCAACGCCCGCGGCGAGCAGTATCGACTACAAATACCAGTGGGAGGCCCCGCCTCCCCGCGGGCCGTTCGGAGCTTTCAATCGCCGAACTGCCCAAACCCACGGACAAGTTTCAGCAGAAGGTCACCAAGGCCGGCATGACCCGGATCCAAATCACGCCGCGACCTCGGAACAGGCACACTCTGTAAGCTCGCAGGACACTCACACCGCCCCGTCCGTCGTAGCCACAGGCCTCCGTGCCTGTGCGCCCCAGCGCAACTTTTCAGGAGCGAATCTTCGATGGTGCGAGGTGAGGCCCGACCCCCTACGGCCGCCCCTCGGCCCTGACCCCTGCTATTGGGCCCGGCCTTTCCGCGTGGCTCGGGCTGTTCAGGAAAAAAGCGACCTGACCCGTTTTTGACTCCCCCGGTCGGATACGGAAAACTTACAAAATCGAAGTAGTCGATCAGGGTGGGTTGGTTAGGTCGTTTGGCATGCCCAGACCATGGCGAGTCGAGTTCGCAGGTGCGTGTTATCACGTGATCAATCGCGGTAACTACCGTCGCGACCTTTTTCGAAGCGCCGGGGCCGCGGAGGCCTTTGAACGAACGCTCGGCGAGGCGGCGGTGCGCTTCGGCTGGCGGATCCATGCCTACGTGGTCATGAGCAATCACTTTCATTTGGCGGTCGAACTTGGCGAGCCGAACCTCAGCGAGGGTATGAAATGGCTGCAAGGCACCTGGATTCGCCGATTCAATTCCCACCGCAGGCTCGTTGGTCGCCCCTTTCAAGGGCGATATAAAGCCATCCTGATTGAGAGCGGGCCGTCGTTCGGGCGAGTTTGCCATTACATCCATCTCAATCCTGTTCGCGCCGGTATCGTAGAGCCTTGCGAACTGGCCCGGTACTCATGGGGGAGCCTGTCCAAGTTTCCTTTGAAGTCGCGGCCAGCCTGGCTCGATCCAACGACGGCGCTGAGCCAGGCCGGCGGGCTGCCCGACACGAGCCACGGCTGGGCTCAGTATTTGGAGTATCTGGAGTTTCTGGCTGAGGACCCTGACGCAAAAAAGCATCTGGCGGCGGAAAAGCTGAGCCGGGGATGGTGTGTTGGTACGACTGAGTTCAGGAATGAAGTACGCGAGCAGCGAGCCCTCCGCGGCGCTCTGCTCGAGCGCTACGCCGGGCTCGAACCCGACGCCCTGCAAACGGAACGGAGGAATGAGTGGTGGCGCGTGCTAACCAAGCTGGCAGAGCTTGCGGGTGTGGATCTGGCCCGATTGCCCCAACCGAAATCCCATCCGGACAAACTCCTTCTCGCCGCGGCGTTGCGGGCCCGCTCCTCCGCGCGGAATCGCTGGATCGCTGATGCGCTGCAACTGGGGTCCGCGTCTTCGGTCGGTTCACTCCTCAGCCGGTTCGCGCGTTCTCCGAAGTCCCGCGAGCGCCTCAACCGCCTGCTGGATCAACTCGCCTAACTTGGGCTGCGTGGTTCCCAATTCCTGACCTGACGTCTTTGGCTTGGCACCCCTACCGGCATGGCGTGCCTGGGCGAGGAGCGCCCACCGGCCAAACGATATACCCGCCAACCCAGAGAAGACTTATGCTGCCAAATGGCGCGGTTGGAGGGACTGGTTGCGGAGGCCGTATTCGCGACGCGATTCCTGAAGGGCGTAAGCCGGGCCTGTATGCTGCACGAATTCAGGTGGGTCTCGCTGTCTAGCACTAGGCAACTCCTCCGGCTAGCGGGCCGTGCTCGCAGTGGCATACGCTTCCTTGGGAATGAAATCCAAATTCACGACCATGGCAGACTTGTGAACCTGTCCTCGCTCCCCAAGCGATTCGTGCGTGACCCACAAGGTGTCTTCGAGGCGATAGAATTGAAAGCCACCCGTCCCGGCATTGAAATAAACAGCTCGGACTAGAAACGGCTTTTTGCCTTTAGCGCACCTATAGTTCGTGCCGGCTAGCCGTGCGGCGCTTTCGGGTGTCATAGCTACGATACGTTTCGCGTGCAAGCCCTCAAAAAGTGCCACGTCCATCTGCGATACGACGACCTCGTAGCAATCCTCCGTTTTGAGAGGAATCTGTTTTTCAAATGCCATCAACTTTTCGAGTGGTGGAAATTCCCAACTCTCAGAATTTTGACCACCCCTCACGAGACCAACGAGGAAGCAGAGCAATAACATCAATCTCTTCATTCGCATCACGCCCTATGCATCGGGCAGTTCCGTCTCCGTCACCTTGAGGTCACCATCAAATATAAGAAGTTGATGACAAATATGGCACAGAACCCGCCCACAAAAGTTTTCGCGCCCCGCCAAAAGGGCGCAGTGCTATGCGGCCAAGTTCTTCCCTGTGTGGTTACAATCTCCTTTAAGGGCTCGCTCAAGTCCGACAACCATGCCCCTTGCGGAGAGAGCAATAGGCGGAAGGACATTGAGTATGCTTCCGCGTGGCTGATACCGCGGGCTCGAATCGCCTGGTAGGCGTGCCGAAATAAGCGATTCGCTTCTCTCACCTGCAAAGCGAGGATTAGAAACACTATCGCGGCACCAATTGGGATGATCATATGCGACGCTTTTTGCCGGGGTGACTTGGATGCGCATCTTACTGATTTAATTTTTCGAATCCAGAGGTTTCTAGCAGAAACCATTTAGTTCCCCTGTGGAATAATCCAGGGATTTTTCCAACTACCGTAATCAACGTGCTTCGCCCATGCAGACATCGCTGCGTTCTGCGCCCAACCAGCTCTAGCATCGGCCCATGCCGCCGGCGAGGGGTCGTTATCAGCATAACGGCCATTTTCTTCGTAATAGCGCCTAAACTCCGCCGGTGATGGCTGTCGGTGCGCGCCTCCTGCTGTTGTTGCTGGCCGGACCGCTGTTACGGAAAATGTATCCAAGACAAGGACCGTGCCATCCCATCCAGTCCCTGAGACTGAAGGCGTCACCGATGTAGGCCCGGTGGGGCCAACAAAAATGTAACCTGCTCCAGCACCAGAAGCACCAGTTCCAGCGTGCGTCGTAGTCGGAGCAACAGGATTCGTGTTTTGAGTCGGACCACTGGCAGGCGTTACAACGGGGGTTTGCGTAGTCCCTCCGTTGAGGTTTTGCCCCGGATCGCCATACGGATCGTTAGAGCGAGGCAGCACGCTGCCTCCTTGCATAATGGTGCCCAAAGCCGTGCCGGCATCTTTTACCGCATCTGCCACGCCCCCGGCTGAGATGCTACCTCCACCGCCGTCCTGCATTCCGCCGTGAACGTCGATAGGCAGCCCTCCCCAAAGCCCGAACGATCCGGTGTAATTTGCGGTGCCGGTTCGTGGGTTGAGCTGAGGCCCGAGTGGCGAGCCTAAATCCAAATTGGAAATATCGAGCCCTAGACTAAGGCCTTCCCCGCCGCCGGCGCCGACAAAAAAGGATTTTCCGTTCAACATTTCCGTTCGATTCACTGGGGAGAACGACCCAATGAGTGAAATACCGGCGCCAGGAGTTCCTTGGCTTTCAGTTACTAATGGTTTCGTGTAGCCATAGCTAAATCCGACGCTCCACTCCCGCCAACTGAGTAGCTGTTGCGCATTGTAGCTCAATGTGAACTGTGCGGACCCGGACATGTAGAAGACAGCACCTAGTGATCCACTGACGCCCAGTCCCCACGTGTCCATGCCCAGATAGTCCCACCCGTTGATGGAGCTATTGCCGCAGAATCCATATAGATTGAGGCCACCAGCTTCCTCAATCGGATCCTTATTGATAAATCTCCCCAAGGAGGGGCTGTAATATCTTAAACCATAGTAAACCAAGCTCGTCTCGACATCGGTGTACTTGGTCGAGAAGCGGAAGGGATTGCTGGCGGCGTAGGTTCCGGATTCGCGGATCGTGTTGCCGAAGGCGTCGAACTCGTACGCGGCATCAATCGATCCAGTGCTGGCCTTGATGAGCCCCATCACGTTGCCGTTGCCGTCGAACATGGGGAGGTACGTGCTGCCGCCCTCGACGATGAGCGCCAAGCCGCCGACGCCGCCGGCGCCTTGCAGCGTGCCGCTCCAGTCCAGACCCCAATAGTACGAGGCAACCAGTGCGTTGCTGCTGAGGGCATTCAATTTGGCGATGGCGTTCCAGCCACTATAGACAAACCGCTCTTCGGTTGCCGGATCCCAGGTAGACGTCACCGGGTTCCAATTTGACACGAGCTTGTCCACCCGGCGCCCGAGATAATCGTAGGTGAACTGAAGTTTCTGGCGGGCGACTCCCGAGTTCCAAACGGCGGTGTTAGGCGCATCGTTTGAAGAATCGCCATCGGACATCTGGGGATCCGCCGGTGCGCCGCGAGTAAACATCGCCGTCAAGCGGTTCTCAGCATCGTATTGATACACCCACCGGCCATCACGAATCAGGTTACCCTCATCGTCGTAACTGAAGACCTCGGCGGTTTTCGCGAGGAAGGCCGGGAGGTTGGTCGTCGTCGTGCCGTCAGAAATCGCCAGCGTGCTGTAGACCGGGTTCGACGTATTGGTGAGGCTGTGGCCCTTGAAGAAGTACTCGCCGTGGCGGGTGACGCCCGCGGAGGAAGTGTTGACGGTCACCGTCGTACCCGACCCGGCCGCACCGGCCACATCGAACACGGAAACCACATCGCGCTGCCTATACTGGTTGAGCGCATTGGCGCTGTAGGCAGCCGCGCCCCCGTTATGCGTTGTGCCCGCCGTGCTCGAGCGGTTGCCGATGTTGTCCCAGGCATAGGCGTCGACCCGTCCCGTGAGCGTCGTCGCAGTGCCCCCGAGGTAACTTTGTTCGGCGGTCACTTGGGATCGGTCGTCATATCCCCACGTGGTGTCGAGGCCCTGGGTGCCGTTGCCATAGCGGGAATAGAGGCCGCCGGTCTTGTTGACGCCGGTCCGTCGACCGAGGTTGTCGTGGGCGTAATCGAACTTCGCCTTCGAGGTCGTGCTGACCTTGGTCTCGATGACGTCGAGCAGGTCGCGGTTGGAAAGATACGTGCGGGTCTGGGTCCAACCGGAGACACTGTCGGCGATGCTCGCCAGCAGGTTGGAATTGCTCGTGTACGCATAGGCGAGCGTGGTGCC